>DASWZV010000138.1:0-90812 GCA_036407095.1 Vicinamibacterales bacterium
TTGAAGCCGGCGACGAGTTCCTGTTCGGCCTCGGGGAAATCGAACGGCGCGCGGTTCGTCTCGGCCACGCCGGCGATCACATAAATGAGGAAGCCGAATGGCTGCAGGAACACATACCACTTCGGGATGAACCCGAACCAGTAGCCGCTCTGCCCGTCGACGACTTCGCGCAGCGACAACGACCCTGCGATCAAGATGACCGAGGCGAGCGCCGTCGCGTACGCGAGCTCGTAGCTGATCATCTGCGCCGACGCGCGCAGGCCGCCGAAGAGCGAGTACTTGCTGTTGGACGCCCACCCTGCCAGCACGATGCCGTAGACGCCCATCGACGTGACCGCGAACACCACCAGCACGCCGACGTTGACATCGGAAATCCCGAGCTTGATCGGCTCGGCGAGCAGACCAAAGAGCGTCGTCTCCGCGCCAAAGGGAACCGCCGCAAACGCGACGAACGCGGTCACGATCGCCAGGACCGGCGCCAGAGTAAACAGCCACTTGTCCGCGCCCTTGGGACGCAGCTCCTCTTTGAAGAGCAGCTTGAGGATGTCGGCGATCGGTTGCAGCGTGCCGTACGGGCCGACGAGATAGGGGCCGAAGCGCTGCTGGATGAAGCCCATGATCTTCCGCTCGGCAAGCACCAGGATCGCCGACGCGATGATCAGGGCGTTGAAGACGATGAAGATCATCAGACCGATGACGGTCGGCCGCAGATACTCTTCCATCAATGCGCCATCACCGTGTGCTGCGATCGCCAGGCGGCCGGAAGCGGGCATCGGCCCTCGCGAACGTGCGCCTCGAACTCGTTCCTGAACAGGTTGAGCGTCGTCAGAACCGGCGTCGCCGCCGCGTCGCCGAACGCGCACAACGTCTTGCCGACGATGTTGTTCGCGACGCCGTAGAGAAGGTCGATGTCTTTCATCCGCCCTTCTCCGGCCTCGACGCGTTGCAGCAGCTTGTACAGCCAATCGCCGCCTTCGCGACACGGCGTGCACTTGCCGCACGACTCGTGGCGGTAGAAGTGCAGCAGGTTCATGGCCAGCCACACCATGCAGACCGTTTCGTCCAGGATGATGAGACCGGCCGATCCGAGCAGCGAGCCCGCCTTCTGGATGTGATCGAAGCTGGCCGGCGTATCGAGATGCTGCTCGAGCAGGAGCGGCACTGACGATCCGCCCGGAATAATCGCCTTGAACTTCTTGTCGCCGGCCATGCCCTGCGCGAACTGATCGCCGTAGATCAGCTCGCGCAGCGTCGTGTGCATCGAGGCCTCGTAGACACCCGGCCGCTTCACGTGGCCGCTGATGCAATAGAGCTTGGGGCCGCCGTTCTTCTCAGGACCGAGACCTGCGAACCACTCGGGGCCGTTCAGCACGATGAGCGGAACGTTGCACAGCGTCTCGACGTTGTTCACCGCCGTCGGGCACTGATAGAGGCCAGCGACGGCAGGAAACGGCGGCTTGATGCGCGGCTGCGCGCGCTTGCCTTCGAGCGACTCGATGAGCGCGGTCTCCTCGCCGGCTTCGTAGGCGCCGGCGCCGCGATGGACGTAGACGTCGCAGTCGAAGCCGCTGCCGTAGATGTTCTTCCCGAGGTGTCCGGCCTTGTAGGCCTCGTCGATGGCGCGCTCCAGCACTTCCTGGACGTGATAGAACTCGCCGCGAATGTAGATGTAGGCGACCTTCGCGCCGATGGCGTAGCAGGAGATCGCGCACCCTTCGATCAGCAGGTGCGGATTGCGCTCCATCAGCACGTGATCCTTGAAGGTGCCCGGCTCGCTTTCGTCGGCGTTGCAGGCGATGTACTTCGGCTTGGGCGTGTCCTTCAGCACGAACTGCCACTTGAGCCCGGTCGGGAACCCCGCACCGCCGCGCCCCCGCAGCCCCGACGCCTTCACCTGCTCGATGATGTCGTTCGGCTTGAGCGTGAGCGCCTTGCGCAGCCCTTCGTATCCACGCGCGTTCTTCAGATAGAAGTCGAGCGTGTACGCCTGCGGCTCGCGGACAAAGTTGGTCAAGACGGGTTGAAAAGCCATGGCGTCTCTGCAGGGCCCCAGGGCTCAGGCCTCTGGCCCCAGGGCTTTCTCAGGCCTCAGGCCTTGCCCAGCCCTGAGGCCTGGGCCCTGAGCCCTGGGCCCTTTCATTTCTTTTCCACGTGAAGATGGCATCCGCTAAACACTGCCCTTCCCTGCGTACGAATCTGGTCGATAAACGCAGCACATTGCCCGGGCGACAGCCTCTCGTGCCAGTCGTCGTTGACCATGACGACCGGCGCGCGGTCGCAGGCGCCGAGGCACTCCACTTCCGTCAGCGTGAACATCCCGTCGGACGTGGTCTGACCCGGTCTGATTCCGAGCTTCGCGCTCAGTTCCTCGGTCACTCGCTCTGCGCCAAGGAGCGCGCACGAGAGCGTGCGGCACACGTTCAATACGTACTTGCCGACCGGCTTCGTGTAGAACATCGTGTAGTACGACACGACGTCCTCGACGTCCGCAGACGAACATCCGATCTGCTGCGCGACGTGGCGCATACCCGCGCCGGTGATGTACCCCTGTTGCTGCTGCACCAGATACAGCGCGTAGAGAATCGCCGACTTGCGCTGGTCCGCCGGATACCGCTTGACGTTCTCGTCGAACTTCTTCTGGTTCTCGGGGGTGTAGATGAAAGGCTCGCCTTCCTCGGCCAGCTTCCGCCCGGACCGTTGGAACCGGGCCGGCGCGTAGTCCATTGGTGGATGAAAGCTCACCGGTCGCAGTCTCCCATGACGACGTCGGTGCTGCCGATGACGGCGACGACGTCGGCGATGAGGCCTTCGTGAATGATGTACGGAAGCGCCTGAATCGCCATCAAGGATGGCGCCCTCATCTTCACGCGCCACGGCCGGTTCGTGCCGTCCGACACCACGTAGCAGCCGTGCTCGCCGCGCGGACCTTCGACCGGCACGTAGACATCGCCGGCCGGCACGGTGAAGCCCTGCGAATAGATCAGGAAGTGCTGGATGAGCGCTTCCATTTCCGAGTAGACCTTGTCTTTCGGCGGCGGCACGACGCGCGGATCGTCGCACGCCCACTCGCCCGTCGGCGAGATGCGAGCAATCGCCTGCTTGCAGATGTTGACGCTCTGCCGCATCTCCGCAACGCGCACGCGATAGCGCGCGTAGACGTCGCCTTCAGTGGCGGTCGGCACCGTGAAGTCGTAGGTGTCGTAGCCGCAATACGGGAAGTACTTGCGAACGTCGTAGTCCGATCCGCAGCCGCGGGCGATCGGGCCGACCAGCCCCCAGTCGAACGCTTCTTCCTGCGTCAGCACGCCGACGTTCTCGGTCCGGCGCCGGTAGACGTCGTTCTTGGTCAGCAGCCGTTCGAACTCGTCGATCTTCTCGGGAAATCGCTCGAGAAACGCGTTGACCGTCTCGTGAAACCCGCGCGGGAGATCTTCGCGGAGCCCGCCGATGCGGATGTAGCTCGGGAAGAACCGGAACCCGGCGATGAGCTCGTTGATGTTCATCAGGAGCTCGCGCTCGCGGACGCAGTAGAACAGCATCGAGACCGCGCCGACCTCGAGGCCGTGCGTCCCCAGCCAGATCAGATGGCTCGAGATCCGCTGCAGTTCGGCGATGAGGACGCGGATGTCGTCGACCCGCTTGGGCATGGTGAGCCCGAGCAGCTTCTCGACGCTGAGCGCATAAGCCAGGCTGTTCGACTGCGCGCCAAGATAGTCCATGCGCTCGACCAGCGGGATCACCTGCTGCCACTTCTTCTGCTCGGCAGTCTTCTCGATGCCAGTGTGCAGGTACCCGATCGTCGGCATCGCCGACTTGATGTTCTCGCCATCGAGTTCGAGCACGAGACGGAGCACGCCGTGCGTGCTGGGGTGCTGCGGCCCCATGTTCACCGTCATCGTCTCTGTTCTGAGTTCTGCCATGTCGCCCGAAGTCGATCAGTGTAGGCCGGGCCTGTTCTAGAGGCCCGGCGTCGAAGCTCTAATGCGCTCGCTTGACCCGATCTCTCTCGATGTTCGCCTTGAATTCCGCCTCGCTGACCTCGAGCGGCTCGTAGGTCTGCGCAGCCTTTCGAATCTGCACCGGGTAGTCCTTGCGCGCCGGATGCCCTTCCCAGTCTTCCGGCATCAGCAGCCGGCGCAGATCCGGATGACCGTCGAAGACGATACCGAACATGTCCCACGTCTCGCGCTCGAGCCAGCCGGCACTTCGCCAGACGCCCTGCACCGTCGGCACGGCGCCGTCAGTGCCGGTCCGCACCTTGAGGCGCAGCCGCCGCCGATTGGCCACCGACAGCAGGTGATAGACCACCTCGAAGCGCGGGTCACGCGGAAAATAGTCGGCGGCCGTCACCTCGATCAATACGTTGAACGCGAACGCCGGATTGTCGCGCAGCACCTTGCACGTCTCGACGAGCGCACCCGCCGGGACGTAGAGAGTCGCGAAATCGACACTCGAACCGGCCTCATATGAGGCGCCTGGCACGAGCGGCTGGAGAGCAGCGATGATCGAGGAGGCGTCCATGAGGGGTCAATGCAAAAGGCAAAAGGCAAAAGGCAAAAGGCAGTCGCGCGTCATTGATGCCCCTGCAACCCTTTTGCACTCTTGTTTTTCATTTTGCATTTTGCATCTTGCATTTTGAATTACGGAACGCTCCTACGCCCGAGATCGTGCGATCTTCTGTTGCAACTGCACGAGACCGTAGATGAGCGACTCGGGCCGCGGGGGACAGCCCGGCACGAAGACGTCGACCGGCACGACCTGATCCACGCCCTGCACGATCGCGTAGTTGTCGAACACGCCGCCCACCGACGCGCACGCGCCCATCGAGATCACCCACTTCGGATCGGGCATCTGGTCGTAGACGCGGCGCATCGCCGGCGCCATCTTGCGCGACAACCGTCCCGCCACGATCATCAGATCGGACTGCCGGGGCGACCCGCGGAAGACTTCGGCGCCAAATCGCGCGACGTCATAGCGGCTGGCGACCATCGCCATCATCTCGATCGCGCAACAGGCCAGACCGAACTGGGCCGGCCAGATCGCCGACCGGCGCGCCCACTGGACCAGCCACTCGAATTTCGTGGTCAGGAAGGGCAACTCCGGATCGACGAGCCCGTGATCGTGTTGTTGCAGCTCGGCTGAGGCAGCCATCTACTGGACCGTTTCAACTGGATGAGTGTTAATCACCACTAAGCGACCTTCTTTATTTGGACGCGCGGACGACGGACCGCCGGTCCCCAGTCGAGGGCGCCCTTGCGCCAGACGTAGACGTAGCCCACCAGGAGAATCAGGAAAAACGCGAGGATCTGAAAGAAACCGGCCCACCCGAGACCGCGGAACGCGAGCGCCCACGGGTAGAGAAAGGCGATCTCGATGTCGAAGAGCAGGAAGATCATCGCCACGAGGTAGAACTTGACCGAGTGGCGCTCTCTCGCGTCGCCGACGGCAGGCATGCCGCATTCGTATGGCGCGAGTTTCTCGGGCGTGGGATTGCGTGGACCGAGCAGCGCCGATGCGCCGATCATGGTGGCGGCAAAGCCCACGCCGAGCCCAATCATGATCACGACGCCAAGCCAGCCGTCCATCGACTCCTATTCCTTCCCCGATTCGTTCAGTATGACTTTACGAGCGCGTGATGACTACGCTTGTGAAGAGTTTCCCAAACCTGTTCATGCTATAGAAGCCACACTGAAAGGTCAATTATGAGGCTCGCCTGGTGCCGCCCGGCGACAGGTCTGTCGGATCGGCTCGACGACAGCGCGGCGCTGGTCGACGAGCTGCGATCGCACCACGACATCACACGGCTCGACCAGTCGTCGATGCACGAGCTCGTACGTCTCGATTTTCGGCAGCCGTTCGACCTTGTCGTCTACGAGCTCGCGGATACAGACGACCATGCGTTCCTGTGGCCCTACGTCCTCCACTATCCCGGCCTCGTTCGTCTGCGCAGCGCGTCCCTGCATCACAGCCGTGCGACATCGCTCGCGCGTCAACGGCGCGGCGACGACCGTCGCGCGGAGCTGGCGTTCGGACGCGGCGATCTGTCGGTCGCGCCGCTCGTCGCCTCACGCCTCGTCGTCGTCCACGACGAATACCTGGCTGCCTCGCTGAGGCCCGAATATCCGCACGCGCAGCTTCGCGTCGTGCCGCTCGGATGGGGTCGGGAGTCATTGTTCGCGGGCGGCTCGCTGAAGATTGACTCCCGACCCCATTCGCCCCTTCGGATCGGACTGCTCGGCCACGCGCCGCGTCAGACCATCGTGCACGCAGTACGGCGGGCGATGCAGTCTGGGGCGAGTCTCGAACTGATGGCCGGGGCGTCTTCCGATGCCGTGCTCCGCGATGCTGATGTGATCGTCGCGTTGCCGTGGCCCCCGTGCGACGATCTGATACCTGCGATCGCGGCGATGTCGTCGGGCCGTCCACTCGTCATCTCCGAAACTGAATCGAGCGCGGGCTGGCCCACGCTCGATCCGCAAACCTGGCTGCCACGTGGGATCGCTGCCCGCGAACGGCCGATCGCCGTCGCGATCGATCCCCGCGACGAGGAACACTCGCTCGCCCTTGCGCTGCGTCGTCTCGCCGCCGACCCTTCGCTCGCCGCGAATCTCGGTGGTGCCGCGCAGGCGTGGTGGCGGGAGCACGCTACTCTCTCGCAGGCGGTCACGGCGTGGCAGGCGGCGCTCCAGGAAGCGGCCAGCCTCGCACCGCCTCGTCACGGGGAGGACTGGCCGCCACACCTGACGGCCGATGGCACCGCTCGCGCACGGGCGATCCTGGGCGAGTTCGCGGTAACGGTGGACTTCCTGGGACAAACGGGCGATTCTCTCAACTAGCTCTTCATGACACGCCGGCTCGTCGTCGCTCTCGTGGTTGTGATCCTCGGCTCGCACGCGCTGCTCGGACAGAGCTCGCCGCAGCCGCAGGCCACGTTCCGCGTCCGCGTCGATGCCGTGGAGATCGACGCGTCGGTGACCGATGCGGCCGGCAACCCGGTCACCAACCTGACCGCTGACGATTTCGAGATCCTCGAAGACAAGACGCCGCAAACGATTACGTCCTTCACGGTCGTCAACATCCCGGTCGAACGCCTCGAACGCCCCCGGTTCGCGGGGCGCGCGATCGAGCCCGACGTGCAGACGAACCAGCAGGCCGAAGGGCGGCTGTATATCTTCGTCCTCGACGAAGTCGCACCCGATCAGGCGCTGCGGACGCGGCAATTCCTGCGGCGATTCATCGAGCAGTATTTCGGCGCCAACGACGTGGCTGCGGTCTCGTTCCTGGGACGCGCCCGGGCTGCCAGCGCGCAAAGCCTGACGAGCAATCCCAGGCTGCTGCTCGAATCGATCGATTCCTTCACCGGGGGATTTCCGACCGTAGGGGCTGCCAACCCGCAGATTCCCGTCGGCCGGCCGGCGGATACGCTCGCGGGTCCCGACCCCGAGGCCACGTTGGCCGCGCGGAACTCGATGGATGCGCTGAAGAAGATTGCCGAAGCCGTGGCGGCGATCAAAGGCCGTCGAAAGGTGCTGCTGCTTTTCAGCGAGAGCCTGCGGGTCGACATGCAGAAGGTCGTCGACTACCGGGGCGGCACGCTGTCGCTGGCGGAAGAGGACGCGCACAAGGCCATCACTGCCGCTACCCGCAACAACGTCACCATTTATCCGATCGATCCGCGGGGTCTGACCCCCGATGGCGGCCTCGGCGAAGACGAGAGCGCTCCAACGGTCGACTCCATCGGCCGCATGGAGACATCGCAAGGCATGCGCGCGTTGGGGGCAGTGACCGGCGGCTTCTCGGTCGTCAACTCGAACAGCTTCGATGCCGCGTTCAGTCGCATCGTCCGCGAGAACAGCTCTTACTACGTGATGGGCTACTCGTCAACCAACGATCGGCGTGACGGTCGCTATCGCCGGCTGCAGGTCCGCGTGCGCCGACCCGGGCTGCAGGTTCGCGCGCGCGCCGGCTATCTCGGACCTCTCGGGCGCGAACCCGTGCCGGTCGAGCCGAAGCGAACCACACCGCTCACCCCCTCGGTGATGAGCGCGGTCAACAGTGCAATCGCGACCAATGGAATCCCGCTTCACGTGTTCGCCGCGCCCTTCAAGTCGGCCCAGGGTGAAGCGAGTGTGGCGCTCGTTTTCGAGATCGACGGATCGGCGCTCACGCTCGTCAATCGCGACGGCGCGATCTCGGGTGGCGTCGAGGTGAGCTATCTCGCCACCGACGCACAGAACAAGATTCATCCGGGGGAATACCAAATCGGCAACATCTCCCTGAAGCCGGATTCCTACGACCGATTCAAGCGTGATGGCTTGCGCGTGCTGGCGGAGATGCGGCTGCCTCGCGGACGATTTCAGATTCGGGTTGCGGTTGGCGATCGCGCCGGCAAGTCGGGTAGCGTCGTCTACGACGTCGACGTACCCGACTTTGGACGCGGTCCGCTGACGATGAGCGGCGTCGCGATCACATCGAAGGCGCTGTCGAACGTGCAGACGATGCGCCCGAAGGAGCCGCTCAAGAGCGCGCTGCCCGGGCCGATCACGGCATCGCGCGAGTTCCCGCGCGGCGACACGATCACGCTATTCGCCGAGTTCTATGAGAACGCGCAGAAGGCGCCGCACACGATCGATCTGACGGCAACGTTGAAAAGCGAGGATGGTCGCGAGGTCGGACACGTCAACGAGCAGCGTTCGTCGACCGAGCTCCAGGGCAAGTCCGGGGGCTACGGGTTCACCGCCGCGTTGCCGCTCGACGTCGCCCCTGGTGCATACCTGATCCACGTCGAAGCACGATCGTCGGCCGGAGATCGTGCGATGACCGGCCGCGATATTCTGATTCACGTTCGCTGATCTCGAGAACGGGAACGAGAGCGATGCGGAGAAAAGCGTTCACGCGGGGATCGCAGAGGTGCGGAGATCGCAGGGCCAGTGGAACACAACCCCATGGACCCGGAGATGACGGAGACACACGGATTAACAGGAGGAACGGAGACACGGAGGACGGACGGAGCTGACTGCTCACGCACGATTACGCGCGAGTGGGGGCGCTGGCCTCCGGCCAGCGCATGGGGCTAGAGGTGCACACGAATACAAGCACCTTCCGGATCAAGAGGAGTTTGTATTCGTGTGCACCTCTCGTCCCATCCGCGCGCGTCGCGCGCGGCCCCACTCGCTTCAGAGTTGTTTGACACCGGATGGCCTCCGTCGAGTCTGCGTTCCTCCGTTTTCTGCTTAGAAAATCTGCTTCCGGGTTGACGTCGACAACGGAGACTGCGGAGGAAACGGAGAAAAGCATCAACACGGAGGCAACGGGGGAAACGATTCATACTCCGTTTGCCCCGTGACCTCCGTGTGAACATTCTCCGTTCTGTTCACAATCCCCCGTGTCCTTACGGCAACGAAGGCGGATGGAAGTAGCTCCCCAATTTTCACTGTGCGGGTTGAGCCCCCGCTGATTGGGCGACTTCTGTTAAAACCGTTTCTCAAAAAACCTCCGCGGTCTCGGCACCTCGGCGTTCTCTGCGTGATCGCTCTTCTCGGCGCCCCTTGCTACCTCTGCCCGCGGAAGCCGCCCCTACGTGCCGACTTCCCACGGATAGCCCGGCTCCGTCGTGAGCCGCGGGTCATCGACCGGCATTCCCATCGAGAAGTGATACAGGCTCTGCCATGTATCGCCCGAGAGGCCGAGCACTTCGTGCACGGCGTCGTCGTAGAAGCAGCCGATGCCGGTGGCGCGGGCGCCCGCGGCTTCGGCTTCCAGGTAGAGCACCTGGCCGATGAGGCCGCATTCCCAGAAGAGACGCCGGTAGAACCATTGGCCGCGCTCCATCAGCGACGGGCGCAGGCGCGCGATCATGCCGAGGCTGAAGAAGCCATCGCCGGCGATGTCCTGATCGCAGGAGACGCGGTTCGCGGCCCACGACACGTCGGTCGGCACGAGCAGATCGAGATCGTCGACGCGCTCCCAGAGAAACTCCGATCGCATCGCGCGGCGCCACTCGTCGCGCACGGAGGCGTCGCGGAGATACGCATACACACCGGGCGTCAGGCCGTCGACGCGATGGGCGAACAGGATGAGATGTACCTGCGGATCCCAATCGATCGCATCCCACGGCACCGATGCCGGCTGCACGCGCGTGAGCATCTGGAGAAATCGCTCTCTTGGGAGCGTCGCGCGCCCATCGAATGCCACCGCGCTTCGTCGCCGAAGAATCAGTTCCCGCGCCGTCACGGTGTGGTCGCCGTAGAGCGCAGTCTCGCCGTAGCCTCGCGGAGGCGGAAGCCTGCGCGTCGACTCGCCCGCGGGGGCTGACCAGCCTCCGCCACGGCTTCGGCTGGTCCGCCGAAGCATTGCGAAGGCGGAAGCCCCCGCTCTACACTCAACTCTCGAGTTGAGAGGACGGGGATCTGAAGTTGACGCAGTTCCGGAGTATCGCGTCGCCGCAGCGACACCGTCGATGATCGACCACTCGACGTGGTGCGAGCTCAGTCGATTCGCACGGCCCTGCCACGTCCCAGCGTGCGCCGCCTCGACGAGGGGCGAAGGGTCGTCGTCGATCCACGACGTCGGATCGTCGGTCGTGACCACCGCGATACACTCGGGTTCTTCGTGCTCGGCGCCTTCGAAGTCGGCCTCGCGATCGAGACCCAGCAGCGCGGCGATCTGCACGTCCGACCAACGCGGCAGCAGCCGCATCGTCCAACCGAGCCGCGCGGCCGACATCGCCAACGCGCCGATCGCATGCCCGGTATCGTGCTGGCAGTACCGGAACGCGCGCTCGCCGTACTTCCAGGCCTCGCGCCAGTGGATCGACGTCAGCGCGACGAGTACGCCAGTGCGGCCACGCGCATACGCGCTCCAGGCGGGAAGCGTCGTCCGTTGTTCGAGCACATGCTCGCGCGGGGCGTAGTGAAAGACGCCCTCCGCGTTGACGAGATAGGCCTCGGTCGGATGCAGATTTCCACTCGAAGGGTTGACCCGAAGCGCCCAACGCGAGTCTCGATACTGCTTCCATGCAGACAGGCCCATCCCGCATCGCAGCCAGTCGGCGATCGAGTTGCTGTCCATCGGAACTGCCTCACTCGATCGATCGAAGAGGGCGTCGACGTCGACGTGCGCAGCGATTGGTTCGCGCGAGAGCTCCACACATGGAGCTCCCCCGTAACGGCGAAATGGATCAGGCTGTGTCGCCCAGTCCAGATAGCCGCTCGAGCGCGCGAACCTGTTGAAGTAGTGCTTGGTAGCCTCGTGGTACTGGAGCGCGATCACGTCAGCGCAGAGCCTGCCTCGCCGTAGCGCCGAAGGCGCGTAGGCGGGGCGGACTTACTTCGAGAGTGCGGTGATCCGCTTCTCAATCTCAGCGAGCGCCTGATCGAGCTGCTG
The DNA here is from genome assembly GCA_036407095.1 of Vicinamibacterales bacterium. Taxonomy (GTDB): domain Bacteria; phylum Acidobacteriota; class Vicinamibacteria; order Vicinamibacterales; family UBA2999; genus Gp6-AA40. The sequence goes on from DASWZV010000138.1 coordinate 11,386, forward strand.
CCTGCGGGCCGCATGGGTCGCCAGCTCGAGCTGCCGCCGCATCTCGGTCCGGGCCAATCGAAGCGATTCGATCTGGCGGATGCGCTCCGGGTCGGGACCCTTCCCATCCTGGCGGGCCTTGCGTCGTTCCTGTTCTCGTTCTTCCATGCGCTCGGCGAGGCGGGACTCCGCGTCGACGAGGCCTTCTCCAGCATCACCCATGGATCTGATTATCCATGCCCACTGCTCAATGCACAACTCGGACCCGGTCGAGGCTCAACGCGTATCGCACGCTGATCAACAAAGGTGAGCCTCGACCCTTGTGCACTCCTGGGCATTGAGCGATGAGCATTGGACCGGGCATTGAAAGAACCTTGGGCATTGACCCGCGAGATGCAGGCATTGACTAAGATCACCTGGTGAAGCGCTCCCCACTGGACCTGTTCCACCCGGCCGTGCGCGAGTGGTTCAGCGGCGCGTTTCCACAGCCGACGACTCCTCAGCATCTCGGATGGCCGGCCATCGCGCGCGGCGAATCCACACTCATCCTCGCGCCCACCGGCAGCGGGAAGACGCTCGCCGCGTTTCTCTGGTGCCTCAACCGCGTGATGTTCGAGCCGCCCCCGCCGAAGCAGTCACGCTGTCGCGTCTTGTACGTCTCGCCGCTGAAGGCGCTGGCCGTCGACGTCGAGCGCAACCTTCGCGCCCCTCTCGCAGGCATCGCCAACCTCGCGCATGCGAGCGGTACCGCGATGACGATGCCCGAGGTCGCGATCAGGACGGGCGACACGCCAGCCCTGGAACGATCGCGGTTTCTGCGAGAAGCCGCCGATATTCTGATCACCACGCCCGAATCGCTCTTCCTCCTGCTCACGTCCAACGCGCGGGAACGTTTGAAGACGGTCGACACCGTCATCATCGACGAGATCCATGCGCTCGTTGCCGGCAAGCGAGGCGCGCACCTGGCGCTGTCGATCGAGCGCCTCGAAGCCATCCGATCGGGAGCGCCATTGCAGCGCATCGGCCTGTCGGCGACGCAGCGACCCCTCGAGGAAGTCGCGCGGTTCCTCGGAGGCGCCGAGCCGCGGCGTTCATCGAAACGACGCGCGCCGGCGAAGAAGCGCGAGGCAGCCGCCGAATCAACACCCGCCGACGTCGAAGCCGAGCTCCACGGCGAGTTCGGAGACGAACGCGGGCCAGCCGGCTACCGCCCGGTCACGATCGTCGACGCGTCAGAGAAGAAACGTCTCGCGCTGCGCATTGAAGTCCCGGTCGAGGACATGGCCAGACCCCCCGACTCGCGTGCGTCAGACCCGCTCGCTCGGGGCACGCTCGAAGACCTTCCCAGCGGTCCGGCATCTCAGGGCGCTGTTCGTCCCTCGATCTGGTCGTCGGTGCACCCGCGCCTGCTCGAATTGATTCGCGGGCATCAGTCCACGCTGCTCTTCGTGAACAGCCGTCGCCTCGCGGAGCGGTTGGCGGGGGCGCTCAACGAGCTGGCGGGCGAACCGCTCGTGCGATCGCACCACGGCTCGCTCGCGCGCGCGGCACGGAGTGAAGTCGAGGATCTCCTGAAGGCCGGACGGATCAGGGCGCTGGTTGCGACCTCGTCGCTCGAGCTCGGGATCGACATGGGCGCGATCGACCTGGTCGTGCAGATCGAATCGCCGCCCTCGGTCGCGAGCGGTCTGCAGCGCATCGGCCGCGCGGGTCATCAGGCCGGCGCGGTGAGCGAAGGCATCGTCTTTCCGAAGTTCCGTGGCGATTTAGTGGCCTGCGCCGCAGTCGCTCGAGCCATGCACGACGGGCGCGTCGAGGCCACTCGGTATCCCCGCAACCCACTCGACGTACTCGCCCAGCAGCTGGTGGCCATGGCATCGCTCGAGACGTGGGAGATCGATGACCTGTTCGCGCTCGTGAGACGCGCGGCACCATTCGCCGACTTGAGCAGGCGTGCGTTCGAGGGTGTTCTCGACATGTTGTCGGGCCGGTATCCCTCCGACGAGTTCGCCGAGCTGCGCCCGCGCGTGACGTGGGATCGGCTGCGCGGTCGCCTCTCGGGACGTACCGGCGCCAAGCGGGTCGCGATTGCAAACGCCGGCACCATTCCCGATCGCGGTTTGTACGGCGTGTTCCTGGCAGGCGCCGATCGACCCGTCCGCGTCGGCGAGCTCGACGAAGAGATGGTGTTCGAGACCGAGGTCGGCGAAACGTTCGTCCTCGGCGCGTCGACGTGGCGGGTGGAAGAGATCACGCACGACCGCGTGCTCGTCACGCCTGCTCCGGGCGAACCGGGCAAGACGCCGTTCTGGCACGGCGACCAGGCCGGCCGTCCCGTGGAGCTCGGGTTTGCGATCGGCAAGCTCGTACGCGAGCTGCGCGGCCAGTCTCGAGCCGCCGCTACCGAGCGGCTCGTGCGCGAACACGATCTCGATGCGTCGGCCGCCGAGAATCTGCTTCGATATCTCGACGATCAGGCTGCCGCCGGCGCAATCCCCGACGATCGCACGCTCGTCATCGAACGGTGTCTCGACGACCTCGGCGATTGGCGCGTCTGTGTGCTGTCTCCACTTGGCAGCCGCATTCACGCGCCGTGGGCGATGGCGGCAACCGCGTTGATTCGCAACCGGACCGGTATCGACGTCGAAGTCCTCTGGGGCGACGAAGGCTTCGTGGTCCGGTTCCCCGAAGTGGAGTCGCCCCCGGACCCATCGCTGCTCCTGCCGGATGCCGGCGAGGTCGAAGGTCTCGTACTCCGTCAGCTCGGGTCGACCTCGCTCTTCGCCGCGCGCTTTCGCGAAACCGCTGCGCGCGCCCTGCTGCTCCCTCGACGACGGCCGGGCGCGCGCACGCCGCTGTGGCAGCAGCGCAAGCGCGCATCGGATCTGCTCGCGGTGGCCTCGCGGTTCGGATCGTTCCCCGCGCTCCTCGAAACCTATCGCGAGCTGCTGCGTGACTACTTCGACATGCCCGCGCTCGTCGACGTGCTGCGTCGACTCGCGTCGCGCAGCCTTCGTCTGACGACCATCGATTCCACGACGCCGTCGCCGTTTGCGGCCTCGCTGCTCTTCAGCTACGTGGCCAACTACATCTACGACGGCGACGCTCCGCTCGCGGAACGACGGGCGCAGGCGCTCTCGGTCGATCAGGCGCAGCTTCGCGAGCTGCTCGGCGACGCCGAGCTGCGCGAGCTGCTCGACCCTGAATCGATCGACACGGTCGAACGGCAGCTCCAGCAGATCGATCAGGCCTATCACGTGCGGACCTCGGACGGGCTGCACGATCTGCTCCTTCGCCTCGGCGATCTCACGGTCGAAGAGATCGAGGCGCGCAGTGCGATCGTCGACACCCGCGGTGCCGTCGTGGAGCTGGAGCGCGCGCGCCGAATCGTCGCGCTGCCGATCGCGGGCGAACGGCGGCACGTCGCGGTCGAGGACGTCGCGCGATATCGCGACGCGATCGGCACTCCGGTGCCGCCGGGCCTGCCCGAGGCGCTGCTCGAACCGGTCCGTGATCCCGCGGGCGATCTCGTACTGCGCTACGCGCGGTCGCACGGTCCCTTCACCGCGCGGATGTTCGCCGATCGCTACGGCCTCGGCATCGCGGTGGTCAACACCCTCCTGGCGAGAGTCACCGGCGAAGGGCGGATCATCGAAGGCGAATTCAGGCCGGGTGGAACCGATCGCGAATGGGTCGACGCGGGGGTGCTGCGTCGGTTGCGCGGCCGCTCGCTTGCACGGCTGCGCCACGAGATCGAGCCGGTCGACGGGGCAGCGTTCACGCGTTTCACCGTGTCATGGCACGGGATCGGATCCGCGCGGCGCGGACACGACGCACTGCTCGACGCGATCGAACATCTGCAGGGAGCCCCAATCCCCGCGTCGGTGCTCGAGCGCGAGGTACTGCCGGCACGTGTCGCCGACTACCAGCCCGCGATGCTCGACACGTTGATGGCGGCAGGCGAGATCATCTGGGTCGGCGTCGAGCCAATCGGCGAACGCGACGGCCGCATCGCCCTCTACCTCACCGATCACCTGCCGCGACTGCGTGCCCCTGCGCCTCCAGCCTCGCGAACCGCACGCGATGGAGACAACGAGGATCAGACCCGCGCAGACGAAATCCTGAAGTACCTCCGTCGTCATGGAGCGTCATTCTTCGCAGCGATTCATGAGGGATCGGGGGGAGGCTTTCCGCGGGAGACGGTCGATGCCTTGTGGGATCTGGTGTGGCAGGGTCTCGTCACCAACGACACCCTGCACGCGCTGCGAGCCTTCGGCCACATTCCCGAGACCCGCGGGATCCGGCGTGCGAAAGCAGGCGCGTTCCGATCGCGCCGCCTGGTGCCGCCATCGGCCGAAGGCCGTTGGTCGCTCGTCGCGCCACCCGGCGGCACCGTGGCCACACCAACCGAATGGAGCGCGGCGCTTGCGCAGCAGCTGCTCACGCGCCACGGCATCGTCACCCGTGAGACCGCGGCGAGTGAGAACCTGCCAGGCGGCTTCTCTGCGGTCTATCAGGTGCTCAAGGCGATGGAGGACGCCGGCCGCATTCGCCGCGGATACTTCGTCGCCGGACTGGGAGGCGCGCAGTTTGCGTTGCCCGCCGCGCTCGATCGTCTGCGATCGATGCGCGAGCCTGGCGACACGTCGCAGACCGTGATCATCGCCGCAACCGATCCGGCCAACCCGTACGGTGCCATTCTCAAGTGGCCGGTGTCGTCGGAGTCAGGCAATTCGTCGCAATCAAGTGGAGATAGCGGTCGCGGCCCGACGCGGACTGTCGGCGCGCTGGTTGTGCTCGTCGACGGGCATCCGGCTGCGTACCTGCGTCGTGGAGAACGCGAGCTGCTGCTGATGGTGCCCGACGCCGAGCCGCAGCGTTCCGCATACACACGTGCGACGGCCCGCGCACTGATGTCGCTGGCGCGATCGCGTGAGGAAGGGCGTCGAGGCATGCTCATCGCCGAAATCAACGGGACGCCCGCGAGCAGCCACGCGGTCGCGCAGATCTTCGTCGCCGAAGGATTCAACGCGACCGCGATGGGGCTTCAGGCGCGCGTTCTCCCCCACCGGCCGGGGAGTGTTCCCGAAGTTGATTTCCTGCCGCCTTCCGACACACAGGTCGATGCCGGAAGGTGACACAATCCTTCGCACGGCGCGCACACTGCACCGTGCGCTGGCGGGTCACGTCGTCATCCGCTTCGAATCGGTCTATCCGCAACTGACCCGCGTCGACCGGGACACGCCTCTCGAAGGCCGCATCGTCGAACGTGTGGAAGCCCGCGGGAAACATGTGCTCATCTGGTTTGGCGAAGGAAAGGGCCGACTAAAGGCGGCCCCTGCACTGGCGCTTCGCACGCACATGCGGATGCACGGCTCGTGGCACATCTATCGCCCCGGCGAACGATGGCAGCGCCCGCGGCACGAGATGCGGATCGTGATCGAGACCGACGCGATGCACGCGATCGCATTCGGTGTGCCCGATGCCGAGCTCGCATCGGCAGACGTGATTGAGCGGATCTCCGCACTTGGCTGCATGGGTCCCGACGTCCTCGCCGACGACTTCGATGCCGCCGAAGCCGTACGTCGCATCGCGGCACGACCGGAGATGTCGATCGCCGAGGCGCTGCTCGACCAGTCCGCGATGGCGGGCATCGGAAACGTCTACAAGTCGGAAGTCTTGTTCGCCGCGGGAGTTCATCCGCTCACATCGGTGAGCGCCCTGAGCAACACACGCATCGCCACTGTCGTGGCGATCGCGGTGAAGATGATGCGTGCGAACGTTGCCGAGCGTCCGTCTCGCGTCATGGCGTCACGCAGCACGACCGGACGCATGGATCCGGACGCGCGGGTGTGGGTCTATGGGCGAGGCGGCGCACCGTGCCGCCGATGCGGAACCGCGATCGCGCGCGCGATGCACGGCGCCATCCCTCGTGTGACCTACTGGTGCGATCGCTGTCAGCGGGTTGAGGGAATCGATCCTGCGTTAACATGAAGCACGTATGACGAGCCAGTGCTCCTTCGACGTCACCTCGAATGTCGACCTGCAGGAAGTGGACAACGCGCTGAATCAGGCGCGGAAGGAAGTGGCGCAGCGGTACGACTTCAAGGGATCGAAGGCTTCGATCGACTTCGACGCGAAGGAATCGAAGCTCGTGCTCGTCGCCGATGACGACTTCAAGCTGAACGCGCTCTGGGACATCGTGCAGACGCGACTCGTGCGTCGCAACGTGCCGGTACGGAATCTCACACGCGGCACCATCACGCCCGCTGCCAACACCACCGTCCGGCAGGAGATCGCGCTGCAGCAGGGTATCCCGGTCGAGAAGGCGCGCGACATCGTGAAGTTTCTGAAGGACGCGAAACTGAAGAAGGTCCAGGCGTCGATTCAGGGCGATCAGCTCCGCGTCACGTCACCGTCGAAAGACGATCTCCAGGAAGCGATGCGGCAGCTGCGCGAGCAGGACTTCGGCGTCGCGCTGCAGTTTGGAAATTACCGGGGATAGAAACGTAGGGGCCGCCCTTTAGGCGGCCCGCTACTTGATCAAGGCCACCTTCAGGTGGCCCCCACGACGGTTACTGGTTACGACGCTGCTGGAATTGCTGGCGTCGCTGTTCGGCCTGCGCCTGACGTTGTGCGCGCAGATCCTTCAGCTTCGACTGCTGATCCGGCGTGAGCACGGACCAGATCTCCGAGTTCACCCGTGACGCCTGAATCGCCACGTCGACCTGCGCCTGGACCATGTCCTGCGTCAACGCGGTGATCCGCGCTTCATCGGCAGGAACGGCTTCCACCGCCTTCTGCTGGGCCTGACGCGCGGCTTCGAGTCGCGACATCGCATCACGTATATCAGCCTGGTGGCGGGAACGAATGTCCTTCACCTGCTGCTGCTGCGCGTCGGTCAATTGAAGCTCACGCAGCGGCAGCCCGCCGAACAAGCCGCGCATGCCACGCCCGCCCGGGCCGCCAGGCCCGCCGCCTCGAGGCCCCTGCGCGTACACGACGCCAGCCGCCAGCGCGAACACGGCAACCGCCGCCGTTAATGATCGAACACGAATCATGTCTTGCCTCCCACGAATTGCTTGTCGCATCGCACTTTATTGGACGGTACGGCCGTGGCGGCTGCACGGCACAGACATGACAGTTCGGTGGCTCAGCCACGTGCATCGATTTGTCACAGGTATGCCTCGTGATCGTCACCTGCGATCCGTCACAAGAGATTGAGGACGTGATGAAAGGAAGACGATTCTGGGTACCGGCGGGACTTCTTGTGGCAACGGTTGCGGTCGGCACCTTTTACTACCGTAGCGACGTCGACGCGGACGTCTCTCCTGTGACCACCGCCGAGGTGAAGCGAGGGGACGTCGTCGCAACCGTCGAGGCCAGCGGAACGCTCCAGGCCGTGACGACGGTTCAAGTGGGAACGCAGGTCTCCGGCACGATCAAGACACTCAACGCCGATTTCAATTCGCGCGTGCGCAAAGGCGAGGTGATCGCCGAGCTCGATCCCTCGTTGTTCCAGACGCAGGTCGCGCAGGAACAGGCGACGGTGCAGCGGCTCAAGTCCGAGGCCGAGCGTGCAAGAGTGCAGGCCGACGACGCGCAGGTCAAGCTGCGTCGCGCGCGGGAGCTGGCGGCGCAGGAGTTGATCGCCCAAAGCGATTTCGATGCCGCCCAGAGCACGGCGGACGCGGCCGCGGCCGCCGTCAAATCGGCTGATTCGCAGGTGACACAGGCGAACGCATCGTTGAATCAGGCCCAGGTGAATCTCAGTCACACGATCATCCGCGCGCCGATCGATGGAGTCGTGATCGCACGGAACGTCGACGTCGGCCAGACGGTCGCGGCGAGCATGCAGGCACCGACGCTGTTCGTGATCGCGCAGGACCTCACCGAGATGGTCGTGAACGCGAGCATCGACGAATCGGACATCGGCAAGATTCAACCGAAGCAGCCGGTGCACTTCCGTGTCGACGCCTACCCCACTGAGACGTTCGCCGGCACGATCTCACAGGTCCGTCTGCAACCGGTCGTCGATCAGAACGTTGTGACCTACGTCACAGTCATCGACGTCCCGAACAAGGACATGAAGCTCAAGCCGGGCATGACCGCAGCAGTCACTGTCGAAATCGGGCGAGCCGACGACGTCATCACGGTTCCGAACGCGGCGCTGCGCTTCCAGCCTGACAAGGACGTGTTCGACAGGCTCGGTCAGCAGCCACCAGTGCGAGCCGCTGGATCGAACGCGCCCCCCGCCGGTGCGGCTGCACGCAGCGGCAACGGGTCGACGGCGGATCGCAGCACCCGGCGCGGAGTGTGGGTGTTCGACACCGGTCGCCTTCGTCGTGTGCCGGTGCAGGTCGGTCTGAGCGATGGCAAGGTGACGGCCGTCACCGGGGAACTCACTCCGGGTGCGTCTGTCGCGACCGGGGTGACGGCGAGCAGCGACGCGGCCGCGCCTTCGACGCAACGATCGCCGCTCCTTCCCACCGGCGGACGACGTGGCGGCGGAGGTCGATCGTGAGCGACACTCCGCTCATTACCATTCGGGATCTCGTCAAGACGTACGTCGTCGGCGAAGTCGAGGTGCCCGCACTTCGCGGCGTTTCGTTGGAGATTCGTCGTGGCGAGTTCGTCGCGCTCACGGGTCCCTCGGGCTCGGGTAAGTCGACGTTCATGCACCTGGCCGGTTGTCTCGATCGCCCGACCTCGGGCACGTATCTGTTGAACGGGCGAGACGTCTCTCAACTCTCGAAGCGCGAACTCTCCGCCGTGCGGAACCGCGAGATCGGTTTCGTCTTTCAGGGGTTCAACCTCCTCTCGCGCACGACTGCGCTCGAGAATGTTGAGCTGCCGATGCTCTACGGTCCGTCGGTCCCGGCGAAGGAGCGTCACCGGCGCGCGACCGCGTCGCTCACTGCGGTCGGACTGGGGCAGCGTCTTGATCACCACCCGAATCAGCTCTCGGGCGGCCAGCAGCAACGTGTCGCGATTGCGCGGGCACTCGTGAACGAGCCCTCGCTGCTGCTGGCCGACGAGCCAACGGGCAACCTCGACTCGCGAACGAGCATTGAAGTCATGGGCATCTTTCAGACGCTGAATCGCGAGCGGCACATCACGATCGTGCTCGTCACTCACGAGTCCGACATCGCCGAGTACGCCTCACGCATGGTCGCGTTCCGCGACGGGCGCGTCCGGCTCGATCAGCCGGTCGCCGCGCGGCGCGATGCCGACGAGGAGCTGCGCCGTTTCGACGAGGAGAGCCTGGAGCGCTCGGCATGAATCCGCTCATCATCGTGTCGATCGCCGTCGCTGCACTTCGACGAAACGCGATGCGAACGGCGTTGACCGCGCTCGGTCTGATCATTGGCGTGGCCGCGGTCATCGTGATGGTGTCGATCGGGAACGGCGCGAAGTCGTCGATCGAGACGCAGATCCGCAGCGCGGGCACCAACGTCGTCACGATCTCCGCGGGGTCGAACTCGTTCGGCCCGGTGCGTCAGGGTACCGGCAACACGACGACGCTCACGCCCGGGGATGCCGAAGCGATCGCCAAAGACGTCGATGGCATCCGGTACATCTCTCCGGGCGCCAACACTCGTGCACAGATCGTCGCCGAGTCGGCAAACTGGAACACGCAAGTTCAGGGCACGGGCCCCGATCTCCCGGCGATTCGCGCGTGGTCGCTCGAGTACGGATCGTTCTTCACCGACCAGGACGTGTTGATGTCCTCCAAGGTCGCTGTTCTCGGTTCGGTCGTGCGCGAGCAACTCTTCGGCGCGGGTACCGATCCGACTGGTGAGACCATCCGGATCAAGAACCAGCCCTTCCGCGTGATCGGCGTATTGAAGAGCAAGGGACAGGCGGCATTCGGTCCCGATCAGGACGACCTGATCATCGTTCCGTACACCACCGTGCAGAAGAAGCTGCTCGGCATCACCCACCTGCAGAACATCACGCTGTCGACCGCCGACGGCGTGCCGTTCCAGCGCGTGTCCGATCAGATCACCGATCTGCTGCGCGCGCGTCATCAGCTTCAGCCCGGGGAGCAGGATGACTTCACGGTCCGCAGCCTCGAGGAAATCGCGGGCGTGCTGACGTCGACCACGACGACGATGACCTGGCTGCTGGCCAGCATCGCCGCCGTGTCGCTGCTCGTCGGCGGCATCGGCATCATGAACATCATGCTGGTGTCGGTCACCGAGCGCACGAGGGAGATCGGCCTGCGCCTGTCGATCGGCGCACGCGATCGCGACGTGCTGATGCAGTTCCTCGTCGAAGCGCTGGTCCTGAGTCTGGCCGGAGGCGCGATCGGCGTACTGGCCGGCTTTACGGCGTCGTTCGGCGTCAGCCACATCATGCAGTGGCCGGCGCTCGTCACACCGGGCGCGGTCCTGATGTCGTTCGGGTGCGCTGCAGCCATCGGCATCTTCTTCGGGTTCTATCCGGCGCGGAAGGCCGCGGCGCTCGATCCCATCGAGGCGCTGCGGTACGAATAGAGAAAGTGGAAGAAGTGGAAGAGTCTTCGAGTCGACAAGTACAACGAGGAGCGTCCTTCATGATCCGTCCCCTCACGGCAGTCGCAGCGCTTGCCCTGGTCTTCGGCGCGATTCCCACCTACGCCCAGACACATCCCGACTTCTCGGGCACCTGGGTCGTTCAAAACGTCGATCAACAGCGGCCGCAAAATCAGAATAGCGGCAGTACGCGGCCAGGCGGTGGCGGTTTCGGTGGCCGCGGCGGCTTCGGCGGTCGCGGCGGATTTGGCGGAGGCGGGCGCCGCTCTGGTGGTGGTGGCGGCGGTCAGAACCGCGCCGGCGGTGGACGCGGGATTCTGGGCGAGTCCTATCAGCAGGACGACCGCGTCTCGATCAAGCAGGAAGACACCGCGCTCATCGTCACCAATGAAAACCTGGGACGGATGAGCCGCTATACGTTCGACGGCAAAGAGACAACCAATCCCGGCCCGGGTGATTCGAAAGTGAAGAGCAAGGCGCACTGGGACAACGCGTCGCTGGTCGTCGAAAGCACGACGACGATCTCAGCCCCACAGAATGGCAGCAACGGAGGCGGAGGCGGCGACTTCAAGGTGGACAGCCGGCAGATCTGGAGTCTGAATCCGGAGGGGACGCTGCGACTCGAGAACCGGGTGAAGGGGCCGCGCGGGAACATCACGACGACGGTGACGTTCAAGAAGAGCGGAGCCTCGGATTAAGTGGAAGAAGTGGACATCCACTTCTTCCACTCTTCCACTTCTTCCGCTCACGCGAAGCAGCCGTCGAACATCGCTTCCACTGCGCTCGCCACATCGGCCGCCGACTGCACCCGCGTCGAGTCAGACAGCGGTGCCTCGCCCGTACGGTCACGATCGAGCCATACCGTCTGCACACCAAGCGCGTGCGCGGGCGCGATGTCGTGATACCAGCTGCACGCGACGTGCACCCAGTCGCAGCGGTTGACACGCGTGAGCATCTGGAACGCGCGGAAGTGCCACGGCGCCGGCTTGTAACCGCGGATCCGCTCCGCCGTCACGAACAGATCGAACGGTTGACGGAACGACCGATGCGTGATCTCGAAAAGATCATCGTCGCAGTTGGTCAGCACCGCCAGGCGCCATCCGTTCCGGCGCAGCTCCGCCAGCATCGCCTCGACGTCAGCGAAGACCGGCATCGAGCCCCAGGACCGCTCGAACGTCCGGGCATCGGAGTTCGACACGAGCACGCCGCGCGCCGCGGCCGCACGCAGCAGGGCCGTGGCCAGCACGTCCTTGTACGGACGATGCGGTGTCTCGCGCTCGACGAGCCGCTCGCTGGCGAAGTAGGTGCGCACGATTTCCGCCGTCCGATCGCCGGCGATCGGGGCGAGCGAGGCAGTGAATCCAGACTGCCAGTCCACGAGCGTGCCGAAACAGTCGAAGGTTACCCAACGCGTTTGTGAACGGGCCGACACGGGAAGTCTCCTTTCTTACTGTTCAGAGTTGAGGAACTCCAGAGTTCCAGTTCCGAGTTCCGGTACAAAGCAAAAGGGCCATCACCCGAATCCGGATGATGGCCCTTTGCGATCTCGAGAGAGCTCGGCTCTACATCATCCGGATGTACCTGCGTTCTTCAGCCAGTCGACGCTGGGTACCGCAGCGATGCGAACATCGGCGGCGCCAATGAGCGGCGGCGTCGACGGGCACCCGCCTTCGCGCGAAGCGCTTCGGCGAGGTCTCGCCGTAGCCTTGGCGGAAGCGGACATCCCCACGAATTGGTTGTTAGTAAGACGCATCGGCACTCGGATGGTTGACGTTCTGAAGATGATAACGCACTTCCCCGACGACCCGAACATGGAATCGTGTCATCGACTCGAAATGTCCTCGTAACAAACCGACGAAGTTGGACCCTCGCACTGGCAATCCGACAATGCAGTCCTACCCCAGTCTGTGCAGGTCCTCGCGTGCTAAGGTAGCAGCCCTTGAACGGGGCGCGCCGTGATGTGTGCCCTGCAGGATCGGGCGTCCCAGGTTGTGCGCCGCGTCATGCTACAGACCGCTGTTCGTATCGCTCTCGCCACGTCAGCGGGGCTGACGATCGTGGCAGCCTCGACTGCCGCCGCGGACGAGCCGCGTGTCGTCATACGGATCTACGACGCCGGCGTCAGCACGGCCCACCTCCGCGAGGCTGCGATTCGAACGGCCGCCGCGATACTCGATGAAGCGGGTGTCGCGGCAGAGTGGCACGACTGCACGGACGGCATCTCTCGTGCCTGTCAGCACCCGGGACCGGTCCGCGATCTGATCGTCCGGATCATGCCGGCGACGACGACGCTGCACCCGCAGAGCGCGGCGGAAGTGCGCGCGAACCTCGAAAACTCGGACTTTCGGCTCGGTTTCGCCGTGGTCGATCCCGTGAGGCACACCGGCGCGATGGCCACGATCTTTCATGATCAGGTGGAGTCGGTCGCGCGGCGCAGCGGCGTCGACGGCAGCGAGCTTCTCGGTCGCACACTCGCCCACGAGATCGGCCACCTGCTTCTCGGCGTCAGGGGCCACAGCCGCACCGGCTTGATGCGCGCCGTGTGGACCGATGCGGAATTGACGATGAACCGTCGCGATGACTGGGTGTTCACCGCACCGGACCATCGGCGGCTCAAGCCTTAGAACGAACCGGCCTTCAACCGGAACGTCCCGTCGTCCTGCCGTTCGCGATACGCGGCATGGCAGTTCTGGCACAGTTGATTCAGCAGCGCGGCTGACCCTTTCGCGCCCTCCCAGTCTCCGGCAACCACTGCGCGTTCGATCGCAGTGGTGTGCGTGATGCCATCGCGCGCACGAGCGGCTGCCGGATTCTTGCTTGCGTCGAAGATCGCCGCTGCTTCCGCGAACGCCAGCTTGAGTTTCGCGGCGTTCACAGCGACCACATCACCCTTCGATTCCTGGGCAGCCGCACGTATCGCCGTAAATGCAGGATTGATCGCCTTCATCGCTTCGCTGAGGGAGACGTCGAGCGCCGTCGGCGGTGGAATCGGTCTTTTCGCCAGGTCGGTGTAGGTCGAGTCGAGCACCGCTGTGGCGACGAGTACCGGCTGCCCCTGAAATTTCGAACCCGCATCAGCCGGAAGATCGAGCGTGTAGCCGGGGGCCACTTGCGCAATCGCGGCTGGCTCGAATCTGACGACCTGACCGCGCACGATCAGGTAGTGCTTCGGATCGAGGGGCGCGTTCAGGTACGGCGCGATCACCAGCAGCGGACGACCACTCGGCTTGACGCCGGTCAGGCCGACCGCCTTTCGCTGATCGACGACGAAGGCGGTTTTCGAGAGCACCCGTTCGACACCGGCCGACACGGTGACCAGCTTCCCGTAGTACCCATCGGGAGCCTGAACGATCGTATTGGTCGCGACCGGCGCACCTTGAGCCGTGTTGTCGTTGCCCCGCCGCCGTTGCGCGCTCGGCGTTGCGATCGCGGCGACCACAGCGACGCCGGCAACAACCGCGGCCATACTGAAGGTGTTCGAGTGTGTGCGCATGTCGGTTCCCTATTTCTGCAGTCCCTTGAGCGCCTCCTGCCGTTTCTTCTGCTGCTCGATCAAGCGCTGCTGCACCTCAGAAGGGTTCTGCACATCGATCTCGTTCTCGTCTTCGATCTCGCTGCGGATCGCCCCGCCCAGGTTCGTGCCGGTGTCGCTGGCGTCGAGACCACGGGCCACCATCAACTCGCGCAGCAGTTTCGCGGTGTGCTTGTTCATCATCACGCGGGCGTTGTAGTAGACGCCGTCGGCGATCGTGAGCGGCAGCCAGCCGCGGTTGTTTCGGACGTCGAGCCGCTCGCCGGCGTTGACCAGATGCATCACCGCCTCGTTCGATCCCCGCCACGCCGGACCGTGCATCGCGGTCTCGCGATTCCTGTCCATCTCGTTGACCGGCGCCCCGAGATCGAGCAACAGCTTCACCGCATCCGCGGACTCCTCGGGTTGGCCGGGACTTTCCCCTTGTGAGTAGACGCCAACGCCCGCGGCCACCATCAGCGGGGAGTCGCCGTCGACGTTGCCGATGAAGGGATCGGCGCCGATCTCCAGCAGCGTCTGCATCAGGGGCACGTCGACGGACTTCGCGGCGAGGAAGAACGGAGTCGCGCCGTAGCGATTCAAGCTGTTCCGCCCCTCCATGTCGGAGTTCGGCTCCCTGGTCTGCCGGGCGTTGATGTCGGCGCCGAACTCCACGAGCTTCTTCGCGAGATCGAGGCTGCTCAGATTCCCTTGCGGCTTCTGACCGGGATTGTTCTGCCCGCGTTGGGGGCGGCGCGACCATGCGATCTGATGCAGCGCGGTCCACCCCTGGGCGGACGCATTGGGGTCGATTCCGTTCTGCAGCAGGACGTAGGCGGCTTCGTAGTTGAGCCCCTGCACCGCGGTGACGAGCGCGCTCGTCCCATCGGGCAGGGTCTCGTCGATCTTCGCGCCGCCCGCCAGCAGCGCCTGGATCGCGCCGATCTCCCCCTGCCGTGCGGCAAACAGCAGCGCCGTCCAGCCAAACATCGATCGGTCGCTGACGTTCGCCCCCG
Source organism: Vicinamibacterales bacterium (assembly GCA_036407095.1). Classification (GTDB taxonomy): domain Bacteria; phylum Acidobacteriota; class Vicinamibacteria; order Vicinamibacterales; family UBA2999; genus Gp6-AA40. The sequence goes on from DASWZV010000138.1 coordinate 26,409, forward strand.
ACTCGAGCAGCAGCTTCACGGCATCCGCATTGCCTTCGTGGGCGGCCCACATCAGCGCCGTCTGCTGTTTCCACGTTTCCTTCGCATTGACGTTCGCACCATGCGCCAGCAGTACCCGCATGGCGTCGACCTTGCCGGTCTTCGACGCGGTCATGAGCGGCGTCTCACCTTCCGGCAGCGCGACGTTGGGATCGGCGCCCGCTTTGAGCAGCAGCTCAATCATCGCGGCGTTGCCATTCACCGCGGCCGAGTACATTGGCGTCACGCCGTACCGGTTCTTCGCCTTGACGTCTGCGCCCGCGCGTACGAGCAATTGGGCGACAGCAAGATCATCGAGATCCGTCGCCCAGTGCAGCGGCGTCGCCCCGTCCGCCGTCGCGACATTCGCGGCGCCCGGCTGCTTCAACAACATGCGGACCGCTGCCACGTCCTTCTTCCGAACCGCATCAATGAGAGCGGTGCTTGCTCCCGCGGCACGCATCAGGCCGCCATCTGCAGACACCATCAATGCAACCAGCGCCGCTCCAACGATTCGCTTGACCATGCTCAACTCCATCCGAGAGAAACAGAGATCACGGAGAAACGGGTTCGCACGGAGACACGGGGCAACGGAGATCGGACGGAGGCGACCTTGCCGGCTGCACTCGGCGCCACCGGTGGACCGCGCTTCGCGCGGCTCGGATCGTGAGAGATCACGAGATCACAAGCCTCTGGGAACACGTGCGGGCTTGTGATCTTGTGATCTCTCACGATCCGGGCGCCGGCCGCAGGCCGGCGGTCCGCCCGTGGCGCTGGAGTCCGGCGAGACCATCGAGCCTCCGTCCGACCTCCGTTACTCCGTGTCTCCGTGCGAAAACCGCTTCCTCCGCAAACTCCGTTACCTGCTACGCACTGCTCAGACTCAACACCCCAGTGCTATCCCCGAAGCTGTCGATCGGCACTCCCGAACTCTGCACCATCGTCACGAGCAGATTGGACAGCGGCGTCCCCATCGTCGTCGCCACGTGACGATTGCCTTTGAAGCCGCTGGCGCCGCCGACGAGCGCAATCGGGACATCGATGTGCGAGTGGATATTGCCGTTGCTCATACCGCCGCCGATCATCAGCAGCGAGTGATCGAGCAGGTTGCCGTCGCCATCCGGTGTGTTTCGCATCTTCTCGACGAGGTAGGCGAACAGATCGACGTGCCACGTGCACAGCTTCGCGTATTTGGCGAGGTTCTCCGGGTTGTCACCATGGTGCGACATCGAGTGATGCGACTCGTTCAATCCGATCTCCGGATACATGCGCGCCCGCTGCTCGGCGCCATACATGAAGGTCGTCACCCGCGTGATGTCCGCCTGGAATGCCAGGTGCTGCAGGTCGAACATCAGCTTGGCGTGATCGTCGAACCGTTCCGGCATGCCGATGCCCGGCCGGTCGTACTCAGGCAGCGGCGCCTCTGCGTTCTTCGCCTCGGTCTGCTGGATGCGTCGTTCCACCTCGCGCAACACATCGAGGTAGTCCGAGACGGTCGATCGATCGGCAGGACCCAGCTTCGAGCGCAGGCCAGCCAGCTCCTGTATCGCCGAATCGAGGATGCTGTTCTTCGAGCGTGCGGCTGCCACTTGCGCCGATGCCGGACCGCCATCACCAAACAGCTGCTCGAAGACGAGCCTCGGGCTGCTCTGCGTCGGCAGCGGTGTCGTCGGCGAGGACCAGGACAGCGTCGTCCCGTAGGCGCAGCTGTAACCGGTGTCGCATCCTCCGGTCACCGAGTTTGGAAGGATCGCCAGCTCGAGCGATGGGAGCGGCGTCTCCTTCTTGAACTGCGCGGCGATCACCTGATCGGCCGACACACCCGCGCGCAGGTCCGATCCCTCGGTTCTCTTGATGTGCGTCCCGGTCAGCCATGAGCCCGTGCTGCGTGTGTGATCGCCGTTGCCGTCGCCCAGGCTTTCAGCCGATCGGTTGTGCAGACCGCTCACGACCGTCACCTGATTCCGGAACGGCTCGAGCGGCTTCAGGATCGGGGAGAACTCGAAGCCGGCGCCCGCCGTCGCCGGCTTCCAGTAATTCACGTTGGTGTGGTTCATCGCCACGCCGTTGGGCATATAGAAGAACCCGTACCGGCGCACAGGACTCGCGGCCGTCGCGGTCGTGGCCGTCAGCGCGGGCACCATCGCATCGAGCAGCGGCAGCGCGAGCGACACACCCATCCCGCGCAGCACCGTCCGACGCGAGATGGCCCTCTTGGTGATGATCATGAGTCGGATCTCCTCATCTGAAATGGCTGGCTCTTCACGATGCCGAGAACGAGCGACGAGAAGCGGTAGTTCTGCGAGGCGGCGTCGCGCAGAATCGCGCGGACAGCCGGTGCGTCGTAGTACTCCACGCCCCGACCCAGCGCGTAGGTGAGCAGCGTCTTCGTGACGTTGGCGAGGAACTGGTCCGAGTGATTCACGAGCACCTGCCGCAGACCGGGCACGCCGTCGATGCGCGAGCCGTCGGCGTAGACGCCCGAGTTGTCGAGCGGCTCGAAGTTCTCGTCGTAGATGCGGAACTTTCCGACCGCATCGAAGCTCTCGAGCGCGAATCCGATCGGGTCCATCAACTTGTGGCACGACGCGCAGAGCGCGTTCGCCCGGTGCAGCTCGAGCCGCTCGCGCAGCGTGCGCACCTTGGTGACCTTCTCGCCGTTCTCCTGCAGCGACGGCACGTTGGGCGGCGGCTCTGGCGGCGGCGCCCCCAGGATGTTCTGCAGCACCCACTTGCCGCGCACGACCGGTGAGGTCCGGTTCGGAAGCGAGGTCACCGTGAGAATCGCCCCCTTCCCCAACAGCCCGCGGCGCGGACTGTCATCCGCGAGCGTGACACGCTGAAAGTTCACGCCTTTGACGTTGGGGATGCCGTAATGCTGCGCCAGCCGCTCGTTGACGAACGTGTAGCTCGCCGTGAGCAGATCGGTTGCGGGCCGGTCTTCACGGACGATGCTGTCGAAGAAAAGCTCCGCCTCTTGTTCGAACGCCCGCGCGAGCGTGTCGCCGTAGTCGGGATAGAGGAATGGATCGGGGACGATGTCGGGCAGTCGGCGCAACGATAGCCACTGCCCGGCGAAGTTCTCGGTGAACGCCCGCGAGCGCGGATCGGCCAGCATGCGGCGCGTCTGCCGTTCGAGCACCGCCGGCTCGTGCAGCGTCCCCGTGGTCGCGAGATCGAGAAGCTCGTCGTCCGGGATGCTGCTCCAGAGAAAGAACGAGAGCCGCGAGGCGAGGCTGATATCGCTGATGCGATAGATGCCCGAAGTCGGGCCAAAGCCGGACACCACCTCTGCAGAGCCTGCCTCGCCGAAGCCGCGTCGCGGCGAAGGCGGGAACTCCGTCCTGAACAAGAACGACGGGCTGATGAGGATCCGTTGCAGGGCCAGCTCGATGCCGGTCTCGAAGGTGCCCTGCGCGCGCCCCTGGGTGTAGAAGTCGAGCAGCACCTTCAGATCGGCGTCAGTGACGGGACGGCGATAGGCCCGACGCGCCAGCGTCGACAGGATTTGCCTCGCACATGTCGCTTCCTCCTCAGAGCCTGCCTCTCCGAAGCCTTGGCGGAGGTGGGGTGTGCACGTGAATATGCGTTTGTAGCTCGATGACGTCGTGGCGCCGCCCGGGTTGATCGGCCCCATGATCTCGAGCTCGCGCAGCGACGCGCCTTCGCGCGTCTCGCGGTTGTCGGTCGGACCCCGCCCGATGTAGGGCTTCAGGAACGGCTTCCGGAATCCTTCGGATACGGCGTTGGTCTTGGCGATGAACGCGGCGCGGATCTCGTGCGCGCCTGCCTTCATCGGCACGCGAGTCACCCAGTCGTCGTCGAGTTTCCGCCGGGCCAGCGCCGCTTCGTCGGGGATCGGATCGCCGTTGGCGTCGACACGCCGTTCACGGACACGGCCGGTGCCAGGGGCCCGTGCGACCTGGCGCTCGATGTTGAGGTCCTCGCCCGGCGTGTCGGGAAGCGTGAACACGTGGACGCGTTCGCCATCGATGCTGAGCTCGAGATCCTGCTGCCCGATGAAGTGCGGGATGTCGGAGTCGATCCCACGCCCGACTCTCGCCTTGAAGTCGTACTCTCCGTCGCGCGGCGCGATGTACTGGATGAGGATGCCACCGCGCGTGCCAACCGGCATGCCCTCGAGGCGGACATCCTGATCGAGCTGATCGGGCACGCGATACAGATCGCCGTTCGGGGGCGCCGGTGTGCCGAGCGCGAGCCGCGCGACTTTCTGCGCGGTATTCAGATAGCGCTCGGTCAGCAGCGGCGACAGCTTCAGGACGCCGGCGATGTTGTCGAAGCCGTAGCTGATCTCGTCGGTCGGCAGCCAGTTCGTGGCATCGACGTCGAGCGCCAGCAGATCACGTATCGCGTTCTGATACTCGGCTCGATTCAGTCGATGGAACGGTTCCGTTCGTCCGGGGTTTGGATTGGCTGCAGCTGCCCGATCGAGCGCCGACTCGAGCGCCGACGCGAATTCGATGATAACTGGCGGCTGCGGTCGCGGCAGGCCCGCCGGCGGCATCAGGCCGGCACGCAGTTTGACGACCGCCTTCTCCCATTCGGGCGCATGCGCCCCGACGTTGGTGACGTCCAGTACGCTGAGATCGAGCCCGCCCGTTTTCAGGCGGCTGTTGTGACAGGTGATGCAGTAGGAATCGAGGAACGCCTTGGAGGGGACCGACGGGTTCATCGACTGCGCCGCCTGTGCGGGCTGTTCGGGCGCGGTGCTGACCGCGGTCGATGTCAGCAGGGCCCAGCAGGCGAGGAAGAAATGAACCCACCGGATCTTCATGCGACCTCCCGTCTGCGTGCTTGTCGTGTGCGCATAGCGGCCCTCGAACGACTCTGTGCGCGACGTTCGACCGTCTGCGGAAAGCAAGCTGGATTCCATCCCGCGATCCCGTCACGCCTGATCGAGCGCCTGCGAATTTCGTCAGCGAATACGCGCGTTTGCTGCGTCCGGCTCATTCGCTGAGCGTGTGCACCGGACACTCGGATCGGCACGCACTCTTGTCGGATTGGTCTCCGAGCGCCCATCAAGAATGTCGGAGCCCCGCACCGACACGCGGCAGCACGATCGCACCGACACTCGTCAGAGCGCTCGCACCGACGGACATCAGGCTCGCACCGACAGCAATCCCGTCAGTACCCCATCGCATAACAATCGCGTCGCGAGTCGGCACCCGCGAGACGATTGTGTGTGACCGGATCGATCATCACGCCCGTCGCGCAGCCGGAGATGCCATACTGCCGCGTCTCGGTCACGTCGTGTCCGCGGTTCTTCAGCTCGTCGACGACGGCGTTGGAAATCGGCGCCTCGATGTTCATGCGGTTGAATCCGGCGCGATGGGGCCACACCGATCCGTAGAAGTGCATCGTCTGGAAGCGGGGCCACGCGAACGCGGTATGCAGGTTCGGATACCAGTCCTCCCAGAATTCGACGATGTCCAGGAAAGCCTGCAGGATGGTCTGTTCCTGGTTGTCGCCGCCGGGTGTGCCCAGAGCCATGAAGGGCTTGTCGTCCTTCAGAATCAGACTCGGCGTGAGCGTGTAGCGCGGCCGGGCGCGCGGCCGGAGTTGCGCGGCGCGTGACTCGTCGAGCCAGAACTGCTCGCCGCGCACGCTCATTCCGATTCCGGTGTCGCCGAGGATGACGGCGCCGCCGATCCACCCGCCGCTCGGCGTCGCATCGAACATGTTGCCGCTCCTGTCGATCACGCTGATGTGAGTCGTGTCCTTCGGAATACCGTTCGACGCCAGGAGCTCGACCATCGGGATCTCCAGCTCGGATGCGCTCGCCACGTCGTTGGCCTTCCAGAACGCCCACTGCTTCACGTGAGAGTCGAACGGCAGCGGGTCTCCCGCGATGAACGAGCGCGAGGCGTGCCTCGGATCGATCAGCGCAGCGCGCTGCTTCGCGTACGCCTTCGACAGCAGCCCCTCGCCGGGCGTCTTCACGAACGCCGGGTCCCCGTAGTAGGTGTCGCGGTCGGCGTACGTGAGCTTCATCGCTTCGATCACGGTGTGGATGTAGTCGGGCGTGTCGTGACCCATTGCCCGCAGATCGAAGTTCTCGAGAATGTTCAATGTCTCGAGCAGCGACGGACCTTGACTGTTGAAGCCCTGTTTGTAGACGGTGTAGCCCTTGTAGGTCGTCGAGACCGGTTCTTCGACCCGGGCGAAGAACTCGGCGAAGTCGCTCTTGTCGTACGGCGCTCCGTGCGCTTTCAGGAATGCAACGATCGTGTCTGCGATGTCGCCGCGATAGAAACGGTCGCGGGCAGCCGTCACGCCGGTCGCGCGGCTGCGCTTCCACGGCTTCCGCGTGGCCTTCCGCTCGGCCTCGACCATCTTCTTCAGCGTGGCTGCGAGCGTTGGCAGTCTGATCGTCTCGCCCGGCAAGTACATCGAGCCGTCGGGCTTCAGCCAGTAGCGCTGGTTGTCGGGCCACGACTTGAAGAAGTCGAGATTGCTGCTGATCGAGTTCACCGTGCGCGGCCGCAGCGCGAAACCCTGCTCCGCGTAGTCGATGGCGCGCGCCGACACCTGCTCGAACGACATCGTGCCCCACTTTTCGAGGACCGTCAGCGCGGCGTGCAGCGCGCCCGGCACGACCGAGGGGTCGAGACCTTCGCCGGTGAGCGTTTTGTTCTTCGATTTGTAGTACTCGATGGTGGCCCCCTTCGGCGCCCAGCCCTGACCCACCACCGACGTCACTTTCTTCTCAGCGACGGGATAGGTCAGCACCAGCGCCTCGCCTCCGAGGCTGTAGAGATCCTGCTCGACCACGCCGCCGACGAGCAGCGCGGCCACGCCGGCATCGAACGCGTTGCCGCCGCGCTGCAGGATCTCCATCGCAGCCGCTGCCGTCAGCGGGTGACCGGCAGACACTCCGGCCGACGACCCGATGATCGGCGGTCGCGTGCCACCGACGATCGGCGCCGGTGCACCTGGTTTGGGAGGGACGACGACGGCTGGACGTCTCGTCCGGCCCGACTCGTCCTGCGCCGCCACGCCGTGCGTCGTGAGAAACGCGGGTGAGGTCGCAACGGCAATCGCAGCAGCGATCGATACAACGATCCGTTTCATGGCTCCTCCTCGACGAGTGGCGACTGCGACGAGCAAAACCGGATCCACGTAGCCGTCGAGGACGGCCGGACGCCGAGGAGCCGCAAGAGACGTCACGCATCGCGCGATCGAGTGAGCACGAAGGCTCACGAACGATCTGACAAATCAGTCCGACGGAGTCGCTGAAGCCCGCAACGTTGTCGCTTTGTCGCGCGTCCGTGCTCGCGTGCGTGCGGCGTGTTCGACTGCGGTCTCCTGATTTTCTTCAGAATCGCGCCGCTCGGATGTGCGCTGGCGCGATGGCCTCCGCCTTGCTCAACGCGATGCGCAAGCCGCGATCACCTCGATCGACGCGAAGGAGGTCTCTTCGATGCGCCGCTACTTAACCTGCCTGATCGCACTTGCGATCCTTCTCTCGTCGAGCATCGCCGCGCAGCAGAACGCGACGATGCAGGGAAGCGTCGCCGACGACTCGAAAGGTGTAATGCCCGGGGTGACCGTGACCGCCACCGAGATCGCCACCGGCCGTCAGTTGCTCGCCGTGACCTCGACCGATGGCCGGTACCGTTTCGAGAACCTGGCCCCCGGTCAATACAAACTGCAGATCGAGCTCGCAGGGTTCGCGACTGCAGAAGTGCCGTCGATCGAATTGCTGGTCGGCACCAACGCGACGATCCCGCCGATTACATTGACCGTCGCCGGCGTGAAAGAGACCGTGGTCGTCAACACCACGGCGCCGCTCGTCGATGTCACGTCATCGCAGGTGACCGGCAACATCGATCGCCGTCAGATGGCGGAGCTACCGCTGCAGGGGCGCAACTGGATGGAGTTGTCGCTGATGGTCAAGGGCATCACGGCCAACAGCATCGGCAACACGCCGGGCGTGCCCGACGATCAGTTCCAGCTGAACCTCGACGGCCAGCAGATCTCACAGCGCATCTCGGGCTCCGGCTTCGGCCAGCCGAAGATGAGTCGCGAAGCGATCTCCGAGTTCCAGATCGTGACCAACATGTACGACATCACGCAGGGCCGCTCCACCGGCGTCCAGGTCCAGGCCATCTCCCGCTCGGGCACGAACGACGTGCACGGCTCCACGTTCGGATTCTTCCGCAGCGACAGGTTCAACGAAGCCGACCCGGTCAAAGGCGTCGTGCTCCCCTATTCGGATCAGCAGACCGGCTTCACGCTTGGAGGCCCGATCGTCCGCGACAAGGTTCACTACTTCGGGTCGTACGAGTACGAGCGCAATCCCTCGACCGCGGTGCTGACACCGACGGCGCTTCCGAATCAGACGTGGTCGCTGCCGTCGAACACGCTTCAGCACAACGTCCTCGCCAAAGTCGACTATCAGCAGTCGTCGAAGAACCGCTTCAGCGTCCGCCTGCAGCGCTGGCAGCTCGACAGCCCGTTCCAGATTTCGAGCGGCACGACGCATCCTTCGATGGCCGAGCACCAGCGCTATTACTCGACGAACGTGTACGGCACGTGGACCCGCATCATGAGCAACGATTTCACGATGCAGCTCCACCTCGGGACGGGACGCTTCTCGTGGTACGACGATCCGATTCCGTCGAACAGCGAGCAGTTCCACAACACGCCGTTCGGCGTGCCGGTGTTCCAGTTCCCGAACCTGACGCTCGGCGGGCAGCAGAACTTCCCCAACTACTCGTGGTCGAAGCAGTATCCCGTCCGCCTCGAGAACAACTGGCACGCCGGTAAGCACGAGATGAAGTTCGGCGGTGAGTGGGTGAAAGACCGCCACACGAAAGTGTGGGACCTGAATCGACGCGGCACATTTGCGTTCAACCGGCAGCCGTCGACGGCCATCCTCGAGGCTGCGTTTCCGGAAGACGCCTGGAACGACCCCTCGCGATGGGACCTCAGCCTGCTCCAGCCGTACTTGCAGCAGTACTCGATCTTCTTCCACCACGACTATCTCGTGAACGTCCCACGGTCGCAGTGCGCCTTGTGGTTCGGTGACAACTGGAGACTGACCAACAGCCTGACGCTCAATCTCGGCGTCCGCTACGACGTGGATCCCGACGGCCTCAACCCACCGGGCGTCCGAGACATTCCGATCCCGATCGACAACGGGAGAGACAACGGGGACTTCGGCTATCACCCAGGCGTCCACGACTTCAACAACGTCGCCCCGCGCGTCGGCTTCGCCTGGAACGTCGGAGGGAACAACGACCTCGTGATTCGCGGCGGGACGGGGATGTACTACAACTTCCCGGTGTCGAACGTGACCTACCGCCAGCAGTTCTACAACAACGCGATCGCGGCGGTGTTCCTGCCGACCGGCACCAACTTCCTCGCGGATCCGTTGGCCGGTGTCTCACCGGAGGCGTATCTCTCGGGCGCCGTCCCGACGCCGCCGCAGGAGACGACGATCATCGCGCCCAACTACGTCGATCCGTACAGCTGGCAGAGCTCGATCGGTTTCCAGAAGCAGCTCGGACCGCTGATGGGATTCGACGTCGATTACACCGACCTCGAGGAGCGCGCGATGGTGCGCAGCCGCGACGTGAACCTCTTCTTCGATCCGGTCACCGGCTACAGCAAGGACCCGACGATCTACGGGCGGCCGAATCCGGCATACGGCCTCGATCAATGGCTGACGAGCGACGGCAAGACTCAGACGCGGCTGATCTCGAGCTCGTTCACACGCCGCTTCAATCAGAATTTCCAGGCGAGCGCAACCTACACCTACACGATCTCGATGAAGGACAACACCACTGGATTCGGCTATCAGGCTGACAACCCGTTCGACCAGGATGCCGACTGGTCACAATCGGCTGGCCTCCAGAAACACACGTTCCGTTCGAACGGCATCGTCCGACTGCCGTGGCAGTTCTCGCTGTCGGGTTCGTACTTCTACGGATCGGGCTCGCACTACAACGCAACGAGTTCGGTGAGGCCCTTCAGCAAGCCCGGAACGAACCGCCTGAACATCGGGGCACCGATCACCATCCCCGACGCCGTTCTCGATCGTTGGGAAGGACCAGCCGTGATCGCGACCAACACCACCTGGCCGCGCAATGCGCTGCGAGGAATACCACTGCACAAGGTCGACATGCGCGTGACCAAGACGGTGACGCTCGTCAACCACGTGAACGTCGAGCTGCTGGCCGAGGTGTTCAACGTGTTCAACCGGAAGAACTACGGCTCCTACAACACGACGATCACCTCGTCGAACTTCGGGCAGCCGGTGGCCTCGTCGGGGAATGCGTACGTGCCGCGCCAGGGGCAGTTGGGTGTGCGCGTGAACTTTTAGGGCGCGTGCTATTCAAAATTCGAAATGCAAAATGAAAAATGCGAAAAGGCCCATATGCAACGCTCACTGCTGAACACGCCGTCTCCATCGTTGGTTCGCTCTGCGTTTTGCATTTTGCATTTTGCATTTTGCATCACGGTGGCCGCTCCTGTTTTAGGGGCGGCCTCTCCCTTCCAGATCGAAGAAGCCACCATCGACGGCATCCAGGCCGCGATCCTGAAAGGCGATCTGACGTCCACGCAGGTCGTCGAGATGTATCTGAAGCGCATCAAGGCCTATGACGGGCCATGCGTGACCCAGCCCGAGGGACCGCTTGGACCGTTCACCACGATCAGGCACGCTGGTCAGATCAATTCGTTGATCACACTGAACCTCAGGCCGGCGACGCGAGCCAGGCTGGGGTTCGACCGGCGGAAGGCACGCAGCATGACCGACGAGAAGGACGACAGTCCGGGCATGCCCGATGCGCTCGAGGTCGCCGCGAAGCAGGACGCTTTCTTCAAGTCCACCGGAACGCTGATCGGCCCGCTGCATGGCGTCGTGTTCGCCATCAAAGATTGGTACGACACCGCCGATATGCGCACCACGGCGGGCGCGGACGCGGCGTACGCGAACGATCGGCCGCCTCGCGACGCGACGTTCGTCACGCGCCTCCGCGAGGCTGGCGCGATCGTCCTCGCGAAGGCGAACGTCGGATCGGGGATCTCGCGAAGCCCGTTCGGCGGCGTGAGCTGCAATCCCTATGACACCGAACGATCGGCGGGCACGTCGAGCAGCGGATCGGGCACGTCGGTCGGGGCCAACCTGGTCACCTGCGCCATCGCCGAGGAGACCGGCGGCTCCATTCTTCATCCGACGAAGAACAACGCGGTCGTCGGTCTGGCGCCGACGCAGGAGCTGGTCAGCCGGAACGGCCTCTACGGTGCGGGATACAACACGCGTACAGGCCCCATCTGTCGCACGGTCAAAGACGCCGCAAGGGTTCTCGACATCATCGCCGGATACGACCCGAAAGACGAACTGACCGTCTTCAGCGTCGGTCGTCTGCCGTCGACGCCCTATGCGGGCTTTGCCGACGCGACACGCCTCGAGGGCGTCCGCATTGGCGTGCTCCGCGAGTACATGGATCGATCGCTCTTCAACGAGGCCGACGAGGAAAGCATCGCGGCGACGGAGCGGGCGATTGCCGACCTGCAGAAACTTGGCGCGACCATCGTCGATCCTGGTCCGGCCGGCGCGCTGCTGCAGAAGTACATCGACAAGTACGCGCCCTCGATGTTGAACGCTCTGTTCATGGATCGCTTCCCGGACGCGTTTCCCTTCGATGCATCCGGCAAGCCCGCGGCCGATCACGTCGCGACGCTCGTGGACATGTTTCTGAATCCGGCGCTGACACCGAAGGGCGTCACGCTTCGAAGCCTCGGGCAGGGCCAGGCGACCGGCGAATCGAGGTTCATGCTCGAGCTCTATCTGCGTGAGCGCGGCGACGCGAACATCAAAACCGCAAAAGACCTCGCCGAGAAATCGAAATCGTTGACCGATACCCGTCCCGACTCGGGCAGCAACGCGCGCGGCGGCGGAGGCGGCGGCGATACCAACAGAAATGCGATGACGATGAACACCGCCAACTGGTGGCTGACGCGGTTCGCCGTTCAGCAAATCGTGCTGCAGGCGATGGAAGATCTGCATCTCGACGCGATGATCAGTCCGACCGGCAACGTGCCGCCGTACATCCTCGGACGCCCGCTCGAGCCGACCTTGAACGGGCGCGGCCCGTCGATCTGGAGCTTCCTCGGTACGCAGGGTTTCCCCGAGCTCGGCGTGCCCGCCGGCTTCACGACCAAGGTCTACGATCGCGTGCGCGACGCGGCCGCGCCCGGAGGCACGCGTCTCACCGAGCCCGTTCCAGCGAAACTTCCGTTGTCAGTCATGTTCTTCGGACGGCCATTCGGTGAACCGGTGCTCTTCCGGATCGCATCCGCATACGAGAACGCCACGCATCACCGTGAGGCGCCTCCTGACTTCGGTCCGGTCAAGTAGCACATGACAACGGGGAGGACGGGGTCTCCACCGTTTCCTCTTGAACGACATGACGACATCGACTGCTAGCCTTCTCACACGCGACGGGATGACAATGCCCGTCATGGCTTCGAGGATCACTCCCGATTACGTCCGCACTGCCATCGATCGCACCCAGGCGCGATCGGTCGTCATGAGCACCGGCGGCATCGCCGCGAGCGAGCACCCGCTGGCTTCGCAAGCCGGGGCCTCGATCCTTGCCAACGGCGGCCACGCCGTCGACGCCGCCATCGCGGTCAACGCGGTGATGAACGTCGTGGCCCCCATGAGCAACGGGATCGGCGGCGATCTGTTCGCGATTGTGTACGACGCCCCGACCGGCACGCTGCACGGTATCAACGGAAGCGGATCCGCACCGGCAGCGCTGACCATCGACAGCCTGCAGGCGCAAGGCATCACGAGCATGCCGCAAAGCGGCATCCTGCCGGTGACCGTGCCCGGCGCGGTCGCCGCCTGGTCGAAGCTGCACGGGCGTTTTGGGCGCCGGGCGTTCGGGGACCTGCTGTCGCCGGCCATCCGGATCGCGGAAGACGGATTCCCCGTTCCAGAAATCGTCGCCGCCGAATGGGGAGGCAGCGAGGGCATCCTGCGCACCAACGCAGAGGCCTCACGCGTGTATATGCCGAAGGGACGACCGCCGCAGGTCGGAGAAATCTTTCGAAACCCCGATCTCGCGGCGACGTATCGCACGCTCGCCGCACGTGGACGCGATGCGTTCTACCGCGGGGAGATCGCACAACGGATTGCGAGCTGCGCGGCGAGGCTTCAGGGAGCATTGAGCGCCGCCGACCTCGCGGCCTGCGACGCGGAGTGGGTCACACCGCTGTCCACGACCTACCGTGGATGGACGGTTCACGAACTGCCGCCCAACGGACAAGGCCTGGCGGCGCTGGTGATGCTCAACCTGATCGAGCACGCACCGATCGGATCGTACGGCCACAACTCGGTCGAGGCGCTGCACACGATCATCGAGGCGAAAAAGCTCGCGTACGCCGACCTCCAGCGCCACGTTTGCGATCCCGCGTTCCATGAGATCCCGCAGGCGAGGCTGATCTCGAAAGCGTACGCGGCGCAGCGCGTCCGGGATATCGATTCCGCCCGGGCCAATCCCGCTGCGTCGCCCGGCACGTTGTCGACACACGGGGGAGACACCGTCTACCTCAGCGTCGTCGATCGCGCGGGCAGCGTCGTGTCGCTCATCCAGAGCAACTTCGCGAACTTTGGATCGGGCGTGGTACCGGAAGGCACCGGGTTCGCGCTGCAGAATCGCGGCGGGATGTTCACGCTCGACCCGGCACATCCGAATGCGCTCGCTCCGCGCAAGCGCCCGCTGCACACGATCATCCCCGGCTTCATGATGAGCCCCGGCCAGCGGCACGTGGCGTTCGGCATCATGGGCGGCTGGAACCAGGCACAGGCGCACGTGCAGTTCATCTCCAACGTCGTCGACCACGGAATGAACATTCAGGCGGCGCTCGAAGCGGCACGCGTCACCAAGCTCACGTTCACCGGACAGGATGTCGTCATGGAATCGCGAGTCCCCGACTCGGTTCGTCTCGGGCTCACCGCCAAGGGACATGAGATCGATCTGCAGGGGAGTTTCTCGAGCCTGGTTGGCGGCGGCCAGAGCGTCGCGCGCGACAACGACACCGGCGTCAACTTCGGCGCGTCAGATCCGCGCAAGGACGGCGCCGCGGTGCCCGAACCCGTTCTCTCCTGAGGTACACGTGACTCGCTGGGTCCAACTTCTCCTGGGCGTCGTCTGCATGGTGGTGATATCGAGCCCGCAGTACGTGTGGACGCTGTTCACCCAACCGCTGGCTGGTGCGCTCGGCGCGTCGCTCCCCGAGCTGCAGATCACCTTCTCGATCCTGATCGTCGTCCAGACGTTCCTCTCGCCGTGGCAGGGCGTGCTGGTCGATCGGTTCGGTCCCAGACTGCTGCTGTCGATCGGTGTGCTCGTCACCGGACTGAGCTGGATCCTCGCGGCTCAGACCGCGAGTCTGACCATGCTCTATCTCACGTACGGCTTGCTCGGCGGCATCGGCACCGGGATCGTCTACGTCGGCGTCATCGGGCACATGGTGCAGTGGTTCCCCGACAAACGAGGTCTCGCCACCGGCCTCGCCGCCGCCGGCTACGGCGTCGGCGCGCTCCTGACGACCTTCCCGATCGCCGCGGTGCTGCGCGACTCGACGTATCAGGATGCGCTGATGCGGTTCGGTGCGCTGGTCGGTCTCACTGGCCTCGTGGCTGCGCAGGGACTGCGGCGGCCGAGCATGGGGGAACAGCATGCCCACCCGCCGCGGAAGCCGGTCATTGCGGGCACGGGGCACGCCCTCACGCCAACCGAGATGCTGACGACGCCGATCTTCTGGCTGATGTTCGCGATGATGGCGATGATGTCGACGACCGGGCTGATGGTGACGTCACAGATGGCGGCGTTCACCCGCGATTTCGGCATGGCGAACCTGCTGGTCCTGGGAGTCCCGCTCCTGCCGCTGGCGCTCTCACTCGATCGCCTCACGAACGGCGCGACGCGTCCGATCTTCGGATGGATCTCCGATCGCCTCGGTCGCGAGAACACGATGTTGATCGCCTTCGGCCTCGAAGGCACGGCGATGACGCTGTGGCTGCTGACGCGCGAGTCGCCGATCCTGTTCGTGCTGCTCTCAGGCCTTGTCTTCTTTGGGTGGGGCGAAATCTTCTCGCTCTTTCCCTCCACGTTGACCGACACGTTCGGCACGAAGCACGCGACCACCAACTACGGATGCCTCTACATGGCCCAGGGCGTCGGCTCGATTCTCGGCGGCCCGATCGCCGCGTGGCTGCATGATTCGACCGGATCATGGATACCGGTGTTCGCCGTGATCATCACGATGGACTTCACGACCGCAGTCCTCGCGATCGCCGTGCTCAAGCCAATGCGAATCAGGTGGCTCGCAGCCGTCAAAGTGTCTCAAGCCGCTGAATCCCAATCGCACCTTATCGCCAACCTCCCGGCTCGATCGGTATAGAGCCGTCGGAGATCTCGGAGACACGGTTTGGCACGGAGCAACGGAGACACGGAGCCGGACGGAGGCACACTCGTCGCGAAGGACCGCGGTGCAAGTGGGGCGCGCGCTTCGCGCGCGATGGGACGAAAGACGCTCATGAAAAACAAGCACCTGCCAATCATTCGGTGCTTGTTTTCATGAGCGTCTCTCGCCCCATGCGGCGGCCGCAGGCCGGCGCCCCCACTCGCGCGTAGAACGGCAATTGGCAGTCAGTCTCCGTCCGGCCTCCGTTTCTCCGTGTCTCCGTGCGAATACCGTTTCCTCCGTAACCTCCGTTACCTCGCTTTCGGCAGATAAGCCTTCCTGACCTTCGCGACGACTGTGAAGCTCGGCCCGGCGACGTTTGCGATCTCGTATTCGATCGCCTGGCCCAGGAAGAGCGACACGGTCTTTTCGCTCAACCCGAAATCATCATCGAGCCAGTGATGCAGTTCGAGCGTCGCATGCTGGAGCGCGCCGTTCAACGATGTCGCGCTGCCAACGGTCACGACGTATTCGTCGGTCTCGATCCGCGGCCAGTCTTGGGCGAATTCGCCGATCACGGTCGAGGGTCGAACGACGCTGCTGTGCGGCCATGCCTTCTTCTTCACCAGCGCCACGCTGAACTCGATATCCAGTGACGTCTCGACACCGGATCCTGTGATGTCGCCGTCGCCTTGACGGGCGAGCCCGTGACCCAGATACAGCAGCGCACCCGGCTGCTGCACCGGCAGCATCACCTTCGCGCCAGCCGCGATCGCCGTCGACACCATGTTGCCGCCGAAGGGGCCCGACGTGGTCGCAGGCGACTCATCGCCCGCCGGGGCCACACCAATCGAGCCGAGCGTCGGCCGCAGCGGCAGTTCGAAGACCGGCGACGTGAAACGAGTCCGCCAGTCGGTGTTCGGGAGCGCGCGCTGCAGATCGAGACGGACCACGCCTGCACTCTTGTCGATCGTCCAGAGGAACCGTTTCTGATCGGGTTTGCCCGCGAGGCCGCCCGAAGCAATCGCACCGGCTGCGACGAGTGAGGTCGACGCACCGGCCGAACGATTCGGCTCGAGTTTCACGATGGTGACGACCAGCAGATCGCCAGGCTCGGCACCCTCCACATAGAACGGGCCCGTCAGCGGGTTACTCCCCTGAGCCACGCTCTTCCCATCCGCTCCGCCCCCTTCATCGTCGAGCGTGGCAGTCGTCACCACGTCACCGCTCTTGATCCGCAGGGCCGGTGGATGGGTACTCGAGAACGTGCCGTAGAACACCGACGGAACATAGCGATGCGTATCGGCGTGAAGGCCGATCGTGAGTGCAATCAGACCCACCAGGGTCGCAAGCGCGGTGAGAGATTTCATGGTGTTCCTCAGTGATCGTGTGGACGCCGGTGTCGACATCACCGAGCAAGATCGACGCCGCCCGCCGTCGAAGCCGAGCCGGAACCGCCTGTTGTCAATGTGATGACGTGTCGGGAGTTACGCATTCACGAGGGATTCGTGAGCGAGCGCGATCAGACGAACGTGTAGAGCGACTCGCGAAGGACGCACATCCTTGTAATGGGGTCGGGAGTCAATTCGAAATTCGAAATGACTCCCGACCCCCATTACGGAACGCCGATCTGCTTGCGCAGACTGATAAACCGTGGATCGGTCGCGAAGTAGTCCATCTTGGGGTCTGCGCCCGATGAGTAGAGCCAGGCCGAGTTCTCTTCGAAGGCACGCTCGATCTCGGTGAACGCCTCGTCACGCTGATCGAGCGCCGCACGGAGCACCGCCATGAAGTAGGCGTCGACGTACTCCGATCGGCGCAGCGCCTCGAGGGCGGCAAGCAGGCCGGCGGCCTGGTCCCGTCTTCCCATCTTCGCGAGACAGGCGCCTTCGAGCGCTCGCATCCACGGCAAGTCGGGCGACATCACCGATCCCAGCTGATACTGAGCGAGCGCCTCGTCCAGACGTCCTGAATACTCCAGGGCCTGCGCGTAAATGGCGCGACCGACCTGGAGATAGGGATGCAGCTCGACGGTCTTGGCGCCGACGCCGATAGCCGTCTCGTAATCCCGCTGATGGAACCTGACGACGCTTTCCATCACGGGCAGCATCGGAAGCAGCGGATCGATGCGATAGCCGCGCGCGATTTCGTCGAGCGCTTCGGCGTAGCGGCGCTGCGTCGCGTAGAGCATCGCGATGCGCACATAGGTCGATGCCAGCGTCGGCTTCTGCTGCAGCGTTCGGCGAAACTCGATCTCGGCCTCGTCGAAACGCCGCTCGAACAGGTGCAGACCGTGCGCACGGTTGCAGCGAAGCTCCGGCGTCAGACCGCCGAGCGCGACCGCCCGCTCGTGAGCCTCGAGAAAGCCGCGATACATCTCCCGCGGCGGGCGCATGCCGAACGTGGCGAGCGCGAGATACGATACCGAGAGCCCTTCGAACGCACGGAAGTCGGCCGAGCATTCGCGGCCGGCGTCGGCGAAGCACTCGAGGGCGCGCTCGAAACCCTCGCGCGTCCGCCGACTCCAGAAGTGCCATCCCCGCCGGATGCGTTCCTCCGACGTCGGCAGCTGCAGGCAATACCCCACCTTGGGCCGGTGCGCGATCCAATGGCCGTATCGTCCCAGCGTCTTCTTGACCTCGCGAACGGTGACATCGACGGTGTGCCGCGACACGAACGTGCCCTCCCAGGCTTCGGCCATCAACTGGTCGTAGCCGAGCGACCGTCCGTTGTGCATCACCAGCACCCGCAGCACGTGAAACGCCCGCGGACGCAGTTTCACTTCGGCACCGTCGCACAGGAGCCGGGCGGCCGCCAGATCGAGAGTCAGGGGGCCGAAGGTGAACTCGCTGGCGGAAGAGACGTCTCTCGGGACGCGACTGTGATCTGGATTATCGAGGCGCACGCGAGAGAGAATTTGACGTCTTTTTGCCAGGCGGTCAAGGGTTCGGGCTCCACAGACCGAGAAGCGGAGAATTTGGGCCACGAAGATCACGAAGATCACGAAGGTCAGAAACGGAAAAGGGCCTTCGTGATCGTCCTGTCCTTTGTGGCCCAATCTCTCTGTGGTTCTCCGTGATCTCCGTGGCCCTATCTCTCCGAGTTCTCCCGTGGCCCAAAGTCTCCGCGTCCTCCGTGGCTGGGCGGGACGACAAGGTGTAATATCGCCCTACCGGACGTACGGTCTGGACGCTGTATATGAAAACGTTCGTCTTCCTCGCGGGACTTCTTTCCGCCGCTTCCGTCCTTGCCCAGACACCAGATGGGGCGCAGGTGTTTCAGCGGAGCTGCGCGACCTGCCACAACGGCGCAGCCGATTCACGCGCGCCGGCACCAGACGCGCTCAAGGCACGAACACCGCAGGCGATCATCGATGCGCTGATGACCGGCGCGATGCGACCGCAGGGATCGCGCTTGAGCGGGCCCGAGCGGCGAGCGGTGGCCGAGTTCCTCACCGGCAAGCGCATCGAGGGCGACGTCACGGGCGCCGAGCGCGGCCGGTGCATCGTTGCTGGAAGTTCATCGACGCCTGGTACCGATCAGGCGGGCACGCCGGGTTGGAACGGGTGGAGTCCCGCGCCGACGAACACGCGATATCAAACCGCCGATCAGGCAGGGCTCACGGCTGCGGCTGTTTCGAAGCTCAAGCTGAAGTGGGCATTCGGATTTCCCGATGCATCGGTCGCGTGGGCGCAACCGACGGTCGCCAACGGCCGTGTGTTCGTCGGCAGCCAGAACGGCACCGTTTACTCGCTCAACGCGAAAACGGGCTGCATCAACTGGGCGTTCAGCGCGAGTGGCGGCGTGCGCACAGCGATTGCCGTGTCGTCTTCTCGGGGCTCGACGCCAGCGATGGTGTACTTCGGTGACACGGCCGCGAACGCCTATGCGCTCGACGCGACCAGCGGAAAGCTCGTGTGGACGCGCAAGATCGAGGACCATCCCTTCGCGAGAATCACCGGTTCGCCGACACTGCATGACGGCCGTCTCTATGTGCCCGTGTCATCGTACGAAGAAGCACAGGGCGCCGACCCGCAGTATCCGTGCTGCACCTTCCGCGGCAGCGTGAGCGCCGTCGACGCTGTGACAGGTCGCGTGATCTGGAAGACGTACGTGATCCCCGACGCGCCTCAGCGTCGTGGCACCAGCACTGCCGGCATCGCACTGTGGGGACCGTCGGGATCGGGCATCTGGTCTGCGCCGACTGTCGACGTCAATCGCAAGGCGCTCTACGTCGCAACCGGCAACACCTATAGCCCACCCGCGCAGCCATCGAGCGACGCGGTCGTCGCCCTTGATCTGGAGACGGGTAAAGTCCGCTGGATGAAGCAGGTCACGGCGAACGATGTCTTTCTGACCAATTGCCGTGCGGGCAATCCCAACTGCCCCGAGACGAACGGCCCCGACGTCGACTTCGGCAGCCCGCCGATGCTCGCGCGCGCGAACGGCCGCGACCTGATCGTCATCGGACAGAAGTCGGGCGTTGGCTGGGCGATGGACCCCGACAAGCAAGGCGACATCGTGTGGCAGTATCGCGCCGGACAGGGCAGCACGCTCGGCGGCATCGAATGGGGTGGTGCCGTCGATGACGCGCGTGCCTACTTCGCGGTGTCGGACATCCTGACGCCGAAGCCCGGCGGCCTGCACGCGGTGAACCTCGCGACCGGCGAACGCGTCTGGTATGCCGCGCCGCCGCCTGCGGCCTGCGGCACGGCGCGCGGCTGCAATGTGGCGCAGTCGGCAGCCGTGACGTTGATTCCCGGCGTGATCTTCTCGGGCTCGAGCGATGGCGCGCTTCGCGCGTATTCGACGGCGAATGGTGAAGTGCTGTGGCAGTTCGATTCCAACCGGGAGTTCGAATCGATCAACGGCGTGCCGGCCAGAGGCGCGTCGATGATCGGTCCCGGTCCGGTCGTCGCCAACGGCATGGTCTACGTCAATTCCGGGTACGGTGGCTTCGGTGGCCGGGCGGGCAACGTGCTGCTCGCGTTCGGCGTGGAGTAACGACCATGAGGCACACACGTCTGCTGCTCTCGATCAGTGCGGCCGCGATCGTCGCGGCGCTGACCTCGACATCGCCGCTGGCGCAACAGGGCAACGGAAACGCTCGCGTCCCTCGGACCCCGTGGGGCGATCCCGATCTTCAGGGCACGTGGACGGCCGAAGCCGAGTTGAGCGTGCCGTTCGAGCGGCCGCAGCAGTACGGCGATCGGCAGCTGTTGACCGATCAGGAGTTCGCTGCCCGGCTCGCGCAGACTGACAAACAGATTCAGAGCGACAACGCCGAGTTCAACATCGAAACCGCCGATCGCTCGAACGCGGGGGCGGTCGGATCGGCGACGTCACCGCCGCCGCACTGGCTCGAACGCGGGAAGACCTCGCGGCGCACGTCGATCGTGATCGATCCACCCGACGGTCGCATCCCGCCGACGGTGCCGACGGCGCAGCGCCGTGGAATCGGACTCCGCGGAACTTTCGCGAGCTCGACGTTCAACGGGCCCGAGGATCTGAGTCTATGGGAGCGCTGCATCACCCGCGGCATGCCGAGCGCGATCTTCCCCACCGTCTACAACGCGAACGTGCGCCTCGTGCAAGGCCCCGGCGTCGTTGCGATTACTTACGAGATGATCCACGACACGCGCGTCATCCCGATCGACGGCCGCCCGCACGTCGGCGGCGGCGTGCGCGGCTACTTCGGCGACTCACGCGCGCACTGGGACGGCGACACGCTCGTCGTCGACGTGACCAACATCAGCGACAAGGGCAACTATCGCGGATCGCGCGAGACGCTGCACCTGATCGAGCGCTTCCATCGCGTCGGCCCGAACCTGCGCTACGAAGTCACCGCCGACGATCCGCAGACGTGGACCAAGCCCTGGACCGCCGCACTCGAATTGGCGCCGCAGCCAGATGGCATGTTCGAGTACGCCTGCCACGAGGGCAACAACTCGATGCGCAACATCCTCAGCGCCGCACGCGCGGCTGAGAAAAAGTCGCCACCAAAGTAGGGGCCGCCTTCAGGCGGCCCTCGTCGCGATACTCCGTTTGCTCGCGCTTCGTGACACAGGACCCGCGAGAGATGTCGCCGATCGCAGACTGAGGTGAGCTTCGAAGGGCCGCCTAAAGGCGGCCCCTACGATCGAAGGTGGCCCCTACGAATCAGACGCCTGCGAGGAAAGGCGCTAACGAAGTCAGCGCTTTGCTGTTGACGCTGCAGACTGACCTTCGACCGTGTACGTCATGAAGCCGATCATCATTTCTTCCCAGGTCTGATCGCCCCACCGCACCGTTTCTTTCGGATTCGGGTTCGCGCGATTCGCGGTCGAGTTGTCGAAGTGCGCGGTCACTCGCAGCGTCGATCCCTTCGGCAGCGAGAGCGGCTCTTTCAGCCAGTAGTCGCCCTGCCAGTTGAAGTCGTACTTTGGCACGCGCAGGACGATCTCGCTGCGGCCGTCGGGGTAGGTCGCGGTGTAGGTCATGTCCTTCCCGCGGAAATGCATGTGCGGATGCATCGTCCAGATCTTCACGTCGCTCGTGAACGAGGCTTCCGCTTCGACGAGGTGATTCGGTTCGCCCGGCGGAATGGCGAACGCCGGGTTCGCAATCGCGCCGGTCCGGACTTCATTCTTCGGCGGCTCCTTCGAGAAGATCATGCCGATCTTCGACCGATCCTTCCCTGGCGTGCCGTTGGTCGTGTAGTGGATCTGGAAGAGCAGCGTCGATCCCGCGGGGATGCGCTTCGCGATGCCAACGGGGTGCACGGGCGCATCCTCGCCAACCGCCCAGTTCACGAGCATGTTGCCGCCGGCAAAGCGCGCGGCGCGCACGGCGCCGGCACGCTGTTCGTCAGTGAGCTCGCGCGGCACTCTGGCGAATGGCGCGGACGGCGTCTGCCCCTCAGGCATGATCACCTTCAGGTTCATCACATTCGCATTCGGCCGCCGGGCCGCCGCTGGCTCGATCACCGACACGATGATGTGGTGCACGTGCGCGCGATCGCCCGCACGCGCTTCGCCCGCCTGCAGCCATCGATCCTCGGTGAAGTTCGTCGCCACTTCGAAGTACTGGTAGTCGATCGTGCCGCGCGCGGGAATCTCGAACTCGGTCGGCATCTCGAACACCGCATCGGGCTTGCCGATCTGCCAGCCGTCGGCGAACGTCGGAACCGCTGGAAGGTCTGCCGCGTTTCCTTCACGCGCGCCGCCGTCGACCCATTTCACGATCGTGTCGATCTCGTTCGTGCTCAGGCTGCGATCGTTGCGGAACGTGCCGAACTTCGGATCGGCGTGCCACGGCGGCATGATGCGGTTCGACACCTTGTCGCGGATCGACGCGGCCCAGGGTCGAACGTCTTTGTAGGTGATCAGCGACATCGGTCCGATTTCACCGGCACGATGGCACGACACGCATTTCGAATAGAGGATCGGTGCGACGTTCTTGCTGAACGTAGGCGCAGCCGGATTTCCACCCTGCGCCGAGAGCGTCGTCGTTACGGCGACTGATGTGCCAACGACACTCGTGAGAACCAGTGCACCGAGGGTGATCAGTCTCATGGGCGCTCCTCTACCGACCGTCCGGTCAACTGACACATTGTAATGGGAAGCCGATGGCTACCGGCTGCAAATTCTCGGCAAACTGACGCGGAGGCTGAAGCCTCCGCTCTACGACACCGATGGGTAAGCCTGATTCCTCAGCGCTGACTCCTGCGCCTGGCCCAGCCCTGATTCCTGCTTCCCGATTCCTTCTGCTACGCCGGCCGATGCCGCCAGAACCGGGGCACGGATCGGTGACGCGGCACGATGCGCCCGCCGTACTCGTTGGCGAAGATGCGCGTCACCTCGGCACCGAAGAAGAAGACCTGAGCCGAGTAGTAGACCCAGACCAACAGGGCCAGCACACTTGCCGAACTGCCGTATACCGATGCGCCGCCGGCCTTCCCCACGAATGTCGAGATGACAAGGGTTCCGAGGTTGAACAGAAGCGCCGTTACGAGTGCGCCCACCCATGCATCACTCCACGCCACGAATGCATCGGGCACGAACTTGTACACCAGCGCGAACAATGCAGCCGTCAACGCGAGACCGATGACGAAGTTTGCGGTCTGCAACACGACTCCAGGCAGTGGGAGTGCGCCCTCTACGTACGCAGCAGCGGCAGCGATGGCTGTATTCACGAGCAACAACACGAACACGAGCAGTCCGGCGGCGACGACTATGAGGAAGGCATAGAACCTGTCGCTCATCATCTCGCGCAGCGATGCGAAGAATCCTGCGGTCTGCGATGGGGCCTGCAGCCGCCACACGATATTCAACGACTCGCGCAATTGGGAGACAAGGAACGACGCCCCGAAGAAGAGCGTGACGAGTCCGACGATGGTCGCCACGACACCACCAGCCGGCGTAGCCGCCTGCTTGAGCATGAGCTCCGCCGCCTGTGCGCCTTGAGGGCTCAGGAAGCGCTCGAGCCAGGGCGCCACTTGACCATGCGCCGCAGCCTGTCCAATGAACAGCCCGGCAACTCCGGTGATCACGATGAGCACCGGCGCAACCGAAAACAACGTGAAGTACGCGAGTGCGGCCCCGAGGCGCGTGGCCCCGTCAGAGGACCAATCGAAATACGCCTGCGTCAGCAACGCCGCAATCTGCCGCAGTCGCACCCCCCGAAGCGCGGCATTCGGCTTCTCCGCACCCATCCCTCATGGTTGCGGCTTCTGTGGGGCGGGTGCAAGCTCGGCGCTCCGAACGTAGATCGCCAGCCTCGGGAACGTGAATGTCCCCGCGACGTCGTCGATGATGTTGACCTGACACGTGTAGAGCCCGGGCTGGAACTGCGACGCGGGCACTTCGAATTGAAACAGCGCCGCATGCCGATCGGCGGCATCGATCTCGGAACGCTCGACGAGCGGCGTTTCGAAGACCTTCACGGTGCCTCGATAGAACGAGAGGCTGGTCTTGAGCGACGGCTTCCCACTCGCGGCCGCCGGATCGTAGACCTCGTAGTAAAGGTACATCTTGCCGTCGCGATCGACGACGTGCGAGAGGCTCGGGACCAGCTCGACGCCTTCGCGGACGAGCGGGCTGTCCGATCGTCGACGCGCAGCCACCGGCCTGACCATCGTGCTCAACGTGACCGAGCTGACCTTGACCGGCGCCTGCTTGAGATCGGGCACGAAGACGGCGCTCTCGAACGATCCCATCGCGCCGCCGGCGTTCTCGCGGACGACGACTTTCACCGAGAAGCGCCCGGGTGGGAGTGTCAGGCCCGATTGATAGAGCACCTGCCTCGAGCGTCCGCTTGCGGCATCGGCGGCGATGTCGAGCGTCTCGCGCATGCGGCCGACGGGCCTCCCCTGCTCGTCGCGAATCAGGCCGAGCACATCGAGCGTGCCCTTCGCCGGAGCTTCCTGCAGCGGGGCCCCCGAGACCGCGACCGACAGTGGGACGTAGTAGCGATCGGCGGCAAGCCGGAACCATCCCGACGACACCACCACCGGCAGATCGGTTTCCGAGACCGGCGCCGAGATCTGCTCTTCGAGCTGCCGCTCGCGATCCTGGCGGTTGGTGTGCGCGAAGTCGCGATCCGCGTAGTAGCCGCCACGGGCTTCGACCCGCAGGTCGTTACGCTTCACGCGCACGGAGATCCGCCTGAAACGTCCGTCCTTCGACGTGTTCGTGCTGCTGTAGCCAATCAGGTAGTACGACGAGGTATCGCGCTGCACCTGAGTAAAGGCGACCCCGAAATCGTTGGTGTCGGTAAAGGCTTTGCCGCCCGTGTCCGCCGCCAGCGTCTGCAGCGTGTCCTGCGACGCGAACAGCTGACTGAACTGCTGGTTGACGCCCTGTCCCGAGAAGGCGCTCACACCGCGCGCGCTCGCACGCGAGGCATCGCCGCCTGGTACGACCGCTTGGAGTCCACGCGTATCGACGGGATAGAGCGCGACGTTCGCGCGCACGGCGGCGCTGGTCGCGGCGCGCAGTTCGACCTGGTTGTCGCTGCCGCTCTTGGTCATGCCGCCGCTGAAATAGAGGATCGATTTCTTCTGCTCGATTGGCGCGAGCTGTTCCGCCAGCGTGCGAATGGCCCGCAGACGCGCGTCGTTGTTGAAGAGATCGTATTCGGCGGTATCGGCGGTGACGCCGGCGCCGGTCGCGTCGGCCGTTTCATCGGTGGCGGTCGTCTCGGCCGCGGGTGTGTCGAAGCCGGTGGCACTCACCGCGGAGAACCTCGCGAGCGCGGCCTTCACCTGGTCGCGATCGCCGGTGAAGTCGCCCATGATGTTCAGCGTGGTGTCGATGGTCGCAACCGCAACCAGATCGGCCGGTGACATCTGCTTGTCGACGTAGTCCTCTGCGGCGCGTCCGGCACGCTGGAGATCCTCCGGCTGCAACGAGCTGAGATCGAACAGCAACACGATCAGCCTCCGGCCGGCCAGGTCCTCGCGTTGAACAGGCGCAGCGTCCGCCGCGGGCGCAGCCTTGTCGGATCGTCCCTCCACTGGTTGCTTCCCGACGGCGAGGACTTGAGGCACTGGAGCCGTGGGCGGCGCCGTCGTGATCTCCTCGACGTCGAACGACACGATCTGCTGCGGCCTGTTGTCCTCGCGAATCTCGAAGTCGTTGGCCGTCAGCCCCTTGACCACCGCGCCCGACTTGTCTCGCACGACGACGTCGACGACGACGAGATTGACGTCGGTTTTGAAAGTTGGTTTCGCGGCTTGCTGTGCGAGAGGCGAACGACTCGATGCAACAAGCGCGACGATCATCGAAAGCGTCAGTGCCTGAACCCTGAGCGAGCGATGCGAGTCGAAGGGCATCAGTACCGGAACCTCAGATTCAGCGAGACGCTGCGCATCGGCTGTACCGACAGCACCTGCCCGAACGTCGGCGAATTGACGACCGTGTCGATCGTCCCGTAGCGCACGGTATTGAGCACGTTGTTGGCTTCGACCCGGATCGACACGACGCGGTTGGCGGACATCCGCACATCACGGCCAATCGCGGCGTTCAGGAAATGCTGGCCGGGCCCGATGATCGTGTTGCGCCCGGCATTGCCGAACGCGCCCGGTGCGGGGGCGGTGAACGCGTCCGTATTGAAGAACCGCAACAGCGTGGGATCGGCGAGTGCGACGACTGCGCCGGTGTAGTTGGCCCTCAGCGTACCGTTGGTGCCGCGCGCCACGTCGGAGGCCGCGCCGACGAGTCTCGCCGTGAACGGCGTGCCCGATTCGGCGGTGAAGTTGGCGGAGAACGACCAGTCTCTCAACAGCCCTGCCAGCGTGCCGTCCTGATTGAGCCAGCGCCGGTTCGGCCCGAACGGGAGCTCGAACGTGAGATCGCCGGTGAGAAGATGCCGTCGATCGAAACTCGAAAGCCCGCGCTCGGCGGCGAGGTCGAGATCGTTCTGCGCCACGACGCGCGTGCCGCCGCCGATCGACGAGGCATCATCGATCGATTTGGCCAGCGTGTAACTCAGCGAGCCGCCGATCCCTCGCGATGGCTGGCGGCGCAGCCTGAAGGTTCCCGCGTGCAGGATCGAATCGCCATCGGAGTTCTGCCAGAGAAATGGCTGGACACCCTCGATGCGCAGGCCGTCCGGATCGCGATTCGGCGCCCGCAGCACATCGAGATCCACACCGCGCGTGCCCGTATAGCCCACGCCGACCTGCCACAACCGCCCGACGCTGCGGTTCAGGTCGAGGTTCCAGGTGTTGATCACACCGAGCTGATAGTTCTTGTCCACGCCGTAGTTGTTGGTGGTGGTCGAGGGCGCGATCGTCGCGAAGGGGTCGGTCAGCGCGAGAGGGGTGACGAGCGTACCGACATTCGTGTTCGTCACCGCATAGGGCGGCTGGGCGACGAGCTGTCGCGCGATCGTCGCGTAGGAGCCGTTGTTGAAGCTCATGCCGTAGCCGCCACGCAGGATTGTTCGCGGCGAGAGCCGCCACGCGAAGCCGACACGCGGGGCGATGTTGTTCAGATCGGTGTTGATCAACGCTGCCGGGAACACGCCGGTGAAGAGGCCGGTGCCGCCCGACACGACCGGTGCCGCTTCGGTGAAGCCTTGCGTGACATCGAGGTTCACCATGTGCCCGTTGGCTTCAGTGAACGGACGCACGAGCTCGTAACGCACCCCGAGATTGAGCGTGAGATTCCCCCGGGCGCGCCAGTCATCCTGAGCGAACAGGCTGAACGACTGCCCGTGCAGCACGACGTTCCCTGGTCCGAACTGGACGCTGGCCTGCTGCGGCAGCCCCAGGAGGAAATCGGCGAAGTCGACGCCGCTGCCGCGTGCCGCAGGCGTTCCATTCGCGGAGTACAACCCGGTGAAGACAAATGTGCCGCGTGCGTCGGCGTCCGACCGCCCGCTCGACGTATCGAGCCGCATGTCGCCGCCGAAACGAAGCGCATGTCGCTGCAGCGGGCGCGTCATCGTGTATCCGAGCTGGATGCGGCGATCGCGGCGCTCGCTCGGCGTGACATCACGCAAACCGGTGAAGGTCGAGAACGAGAGACTCGGCACGCCCCAGTCGAACGGATCGGTGGACACGCCGGAGATCCCGGCGAGGCCGGCGACGTTGGTGACCCCGGCAAATGCGTTGTTCGAATCGGATGTCGTACGCGTCATCGTGGCGGTCACGTTGTGGATCGCGCGTCCATGCAGCACGTTGAGCTGAATCGGCACCGACAGGCTCGAGTTGAGCGTGGTGCCGTCGAGCAGCGGGAACACGTTCACGGCGTCGCCGTCGTTGTGCCGATACTGCACCTGCGCGTTGAGCACGACCGCGGTCCCGTTTACCCCTCGCCCACCGCGTCCGCCAAATCCGCCGAATCCACCGCCGCCGCGTCCGCCTCCCCCTCCGCGCCCGCCACCGCCGCGCCCCCCGGTCGCATTCGAAAAGTTGTGGGTCACGCGTACGCTGAATCCATCGGAGTCCGCAAGCGACGTCGTGGTTCGACGGAAGTTCTGAGCGGCGCCAGGAAGATTCGGCAGCGGGACGTAGTGCAGCAATGCGAGCGCGCTTGGAGAAATCCGCTCGCTCGGAATGCGCCCTCCCGAAAAGGGGAGGCCGGTAGTTGGATCGATCAGCGTGACACCGCCGCCGAAATCGCCGGCGCGCAGCGCCGCTGTCGGAACCGTCGCGTACTGATCGACGAGGTTGTTCGAACGACCGCCGGCGTAATTGAAGAAGAACGTCGAGCGCGATCCGTCGTAGAGACCAGGGAGACGGAGTGGGCCGCCGAGCGTCGCACCAAACTGCTGGCGCATGTACTCGGGATCCTGTTGCGTGTTCACACGAATCGGATACGGCGCCGCGTCGAGACCGGAACTGCCAAACGTGTACGTCGCCGATCCCTGAATCGTCTGCGCGCGCCCCCGACCCAGGAACGCCCCGCGGCCACCACCGTCTCCAGGACCACCACGGCCCTGTCCACCCGCAAAGCCGCGGCCTCCTCCGCCGGGTCCAGGACCACCCGGTCCGCCTTGCGCGAACCCGCCGCCGAATCGGCCGAACTGACGGCCCTGCCCACCCTGACCATCGAAGCCCTCGGGGCGCTGTGCTCCCGCTGCTTCGAATTCTCCGCGCCCCAGCGCCTCGAGCCGATCGCGCAGTTGGCCGCGATCGAGATTCGCGGCGTCACCAGTCACTGCGACGACGTTCGTGTCTGCGGTCGTCGAGAATCCCGGTGGCAGCAGCCGCGCCGCAGGATCGGTTTCGTCAATCGTGGTCGACGCGTTCTCTGCCGCGCCGGCAGTGTCCGACTGCACGACCTGGAGTTGCGAGAACCGGTTTTGTCCCGCGTTCTGCCCGACCGCCCCACCTGCCCGCCCCGCGCCACCAGCTCGATTGCCCCCACGCGCCCCACCAGCCCCACCTGCCCTATCCACCCCATCTGCCCCACCAGCGCCGCCCGCCCCACCCGCCCCGCTAGCCTGCACTCGTGAGCGCAGCGTCATCTGCACGTTGAGCGTCCGGCTGCATTCGGTATCAGAAGCGTTGGAGAGAGAGACGTGTTCCTCGAACGTCGCAAAGGCTGGAAGGTCGGCGGTGATGCGGTACTCGCCGGGCGACAACTTCAACCGGTATGAGCCGGCGAGATCGGTGGCGGTCGCAGTCGCGGCGGCACCCTCGCGTGCAGCCATCAGGGACACGCCTGGCAGGGGTGTGTTCCCGCTCGAAACTCTGCCGCTGACCAGACACACGGCTGACTGGGCCGGCACCTGAGCAAGGACGAAAGTGCCCGCGCCGCAGAGGACGGCAAGTCCAGCAGCGGAAAATTGCCTCAACACAGCCTCGAATGTCCGGTTGGGCATGGATGAAGTGCCCTGATCATCACACGGCGGAGGGGACAGCAGGATGACAATCAGACGGGCCTTGCCATCATTTCGTCACCTTCGAATCACAGCCGCACCACTTCGGAGCGCTAGACTGAAACACACTTGCCATGGCAGACAGACCTACAGTTCTGGTTGTTGAAGACGAAGCTCACATCCGTGAGCTCGTAACGCTGCACCTCCGTCTCGAGGGGCTGAACCCGCAGGAAGCCAACGACGGCGAAACCGGTCTGCAGGATGCGCGGTCGCAGAAGTTCGACCTCGTCATACTCGACCTGATGTTGCCGGGCCTCGATGGCATGACCGTATGTCGGGCGATCCGTCGCGACTCACCCAATGCGGACACACCGATCCTGATGCTGACGGCGCGTCGGGAAGAGTCGGACAAAGTGCTCGGACTCGACAGCGGTGCGGATGACTACCTCACGAAGCCGTTCGGCATTCGCGAGCTGCTCGCGCGCACACGTGCGCTGCTCCGACGCGGCGAGACATCCCGGGCGCGCGCGGCGTCGGGCAACCACTCGGGTCCGGTCGCGTACAAGCACATCGAAGTCGACCCGGCCCGCCGAAGGGTCCGGGTCGACAGCTCCGACGTGGACCTGACGTTCAATGAGTTCGAGCTACTGTACGTACTGATCTCCAACCCGGGGATCGTATTCAGTCGCGAAGGACTCCTCAGCAAGGTCTGGAAGGATCAGACGTTCGTGACGGTGAGGAGCGTCGACACGTTGGTCAAGCGGCTTCGCAAGAAAGTCGAAGCCGATCCCGCCAACCCGAAGGTGATTCTCACGGTATGGGGGGCGGGATACAAAGCCGCCGATGTCTAACCCGAGTTGGTATCGAAGTCTCTATTGGCGAATCGCGCTGGGCCTCGTCGCCTTTCTCGCGCTGATGCTCGCCGCCGAGGCGGGCCTCTTTCTCTGGCTGACCGATACGATTGCCGGCTCCTTCCCAGCGCGATCGCCGCGTCGACTCGCAGTGCTGGTTGCCTCCGATGTCGGCGCGGCGCTCGCGGCGAATCGCAGCCTCGATCTCGAACCGTATCTCCACGAACAGTACGGCGACGCGCTTCAGACGTTCGTCATCATCATGGACGACGGGCGCACGCTCTCGAACCACGATGATGTGCCGGCCGCGCTGGTCGAAGCCGTGCGCGAAGAGATCGAGTATCTGGAATCGCTCGGTCCACGACGGTTCGCACGACGATGGGGTCCACGCCTCCAGCTGCCCGATGGTGATCCGGACACCCTGCGGCCTGAAGCACCACCCATCCCGCGCCCTGATGGTCCGCGCGGAGGCGGAAACGTCCCTTTCCCGGGAGGTTCACTCGTACCTGACCCGCTCCGTCCGCGACGAGGTCAGTTCGCCCCCATTCTGGTCGGCGGCACGACCGTCGGCCGCGTCGTCGTTCTCCCCGGGGGTCCGCCGTTCTCTCGCGTTCTCAAGATCCTCGGACCGCGAATGGCCCCGGTTGCGGGCGGTGTGCTCGTCGTCGGCACCGCCGTCATTGCCTTCATCGTGTTCGGCCCCGCGCGCCGACGTTTGAAAGACGTCCAGGCCGCCACCGAACGACTCGGCTCGGGCGATCTCACGGCACGCGCGCCGGAACATGGCGGAGATGAAGTCACCTCGCTGGCGCGCGCGTTCAACAAGATGGCCGAGGAGCTGTCGAGCCGTGCGCGCGCGCTCGAATCGTCCGATTCCGCGCGGCGTCAGCTGCTCGCCGATGTCTCGCACGAGCTGATGACGCCGTTGACGGCGATGCGCGGCTACATCGAGACGTTGTCGATGAGCGAGATTCAACTCGACACCAAGACGCGCGAGCGCTATCTCACCATCGTCACCGAGGAGACGCATCGGCTCGAGCGCATCATCGGCGATCTGCTCGACCTCGCCCGACTCGAGGGCGGAGGCACAGCGATCCGGAAAGATCGCGTCGATGTGGCGTCGCTGTTTTCGCGCGTCTCCGCGCGGCACGAGCGCGAGCTGCGCGAACGAGGCATCCGGCTCGTGACACAGGCGCAGCCAGGCTGCGAGATCGTCATCGGCGATCGCGATCGTCTGGAACAGGCACTGCAGAATCTGGCCGCCAATGCCCTGCGGCACACGCCGGACGGCGGCGCGATCACCTTGACGAGCGCCGCCATCGACAATGATGTGTTGCTGTCGGTGCGCGACACCGGACCCGGCATCCCGCCTGAACATCTGTCGCTCATCTTCGATCGCTTCTACAAGGTCGATGCGTCGCGGAAAGCCGCGGGCGGCAGCGGGCTCGGGCTCTCGATCGTCAGAGCCATCGTCGAGCGGCACGGTGGCACCGTCACGGCGCGCAATGATGGCGGAGCCGTGTTCGAGATTCGACTGCCGGGAAACAGAAGTACGTAGGGTCCACCGTGAGGTACGTAAGGTCCACCTTGAGGTGGACGTCACGGGCGGAAAGCCGGACACTACGTACGGTCGTCCTCGCCGCGTGACAAGATTGTCCTGTGCTCGCGCAGACGTCGAGCTGAATTGCTCAGGGAGTGACGACGTATTTGCGCAAGACGCAGGTCCTCGTCCGGCACAACCGTTGCGTACGCACGATCGGTGGACCGTCCCAGCGAGGCAACTGTCCACCGGATCCATTGGAGGTTCCCGTGCTGTCTGGCCTACGCACAGCCGTCGTTGTTCCAACCCTTGCAGCGCTCGTGCTGCTGCCCGTCGTTGCTGACGCGCAGCGCCGTGCAGTCCAGCGCGTGCCGCCGGCGTCGTCGAGAGTCGCCGTCCCGGCGCAAGCTGGTCGAGTCTATGCGCCCTATCGCGGTGCGTAC
The DNA here is from genome assembly GCA_036407095.1 of Vicinamibacterales bacterium. Taxonomy (GTDB): domain Bacteria; phylum Acidobacteriota; class Vicinamibacteria; order Vicinamibacterales; family UBA2999; genus Gp6-AA40. The sequence goes on from DASWZV010000138.1 coordinate 59,018, forward strand.
TACCGGCCGTTCTACGCCCCGTACTATCGGCCGTACTACTACTCCAATCCGTTCTTCTTCGGAGTAGGCTTCGGCGTCGGATTCGGGCTCGGTTACGGATACCCCTACTACGGCTATCCGTATGCCTACGGCTACCCGTACGGTTATCCGTATGGACCCTACGCGCCATATGGACCCTACGGGGCGTACCCGTATTACGCACCGGGGTACTACGACGGGAGCACCGCCCTGCGCCTTCAGGTGACGCCGCGCGAGACCGAGGTCTTCATCGACGGCTACTATGCGGGCATCGTCGATCAGTTCGACGGCACGTTCCAGCGTCTGCACTTGCAGCCAGGGCAGCATGAACTGCAGCTGTTTCTGCCCGGTCACCGTTCGTTCGAGCAGAAGGTGTATCTGCAGCCAACCGGCTCGTTCAACGTGAAGCACGAGATGGAGCCGCTGGCTGCGGGCGAGCCCGAACCCGAGCGGCCAGCCGCAAGGACCCCGCCGCCACCTCCGAACGGAGCACCGCCGCCGACGAACGGATCGACATCGGCGCGACGCCCACCGCCGAGAACCGTCGCGGCGCGTCCCGGCTATCGCGATGCGGATCGATCGGTCGCACCGACGGACACCGGCACGCTCTCACTCCGTGTGCAGCCCGGCGATGCCAACATCACGATCGACGGCGGCGAGTGGCGTGGTCCCTCGAACAACGACAATCTGCTGGTGCAGTTGGGGGCCGGGGTGCATAACATCCAGATCAGCAAGGACGGCTATCGCACCTACCACACCGACGTGACGGTGCGCCGCGGCGAGACGACGCCGCTCAACGTCTCGATGACGAAACAGTAGCCACGAAGACCACGAAGTTCTGCCGCAAACACACGGAGTTTTTTGGCCACGGAGATCACGAAGAACACGGAGTCAAGGAACGGAGATCGATACTCCGTTTCTTCTGACTTCGTGATCTCCGTGGCCCGATCTCCCTGTCCTCCGTGGCTAGGCAGCGTTCTTCGTCTCGCGTAGCAGACGTGCGGCGACGAGCGCCAGCCCTCCAACCGCGACAATCAGCACCGCCCACAACACGATTCGTTTCCACGGAAGCGGCGTTGGTGGCGGCTCGAGTGCATTGGATCCACCGAGACTGCGCGGCTCACCGAGCGTCGCGACGCGGACCTGCGCTCCGTCTCCTGCCCGATTGAGACTCGCGAGCAATTCGTCGACGGGTGCATCGGCGGGTCCGACACGTCCACTGCCGAAGGCGAGCGTATAGGGCGCTGGTCCTCGAGCCACGAACACGAGCTCGTGCGGATGCCATCCGACTGTGAGACGCGGCGCGCGATTCAGTTTCCATCCTCCGTCTCGCATCGTCTCGACCGTCCAGTAGCGATCTGTCGTGCGGCCGATGCGTACGTACGGACTGCGAATCGGTCCGCCCGGGCCCTGCAATACATAGAACAAACCAGAATGACTCAGCTCCCAGGGAGACGTTGACGCAGGTCGCGAGCGGATGGTGATGAGGTCGGTATCGGTTGGATCGGCGAACTCGAGGTCGAGGTATTCAATCGGAAGAAACGCGTGAGTGTCGTAGTGCGCGATGCCGACAGGCTCGAGGCGCCCGGCCGATACGCTGCGCCAATGGATCTCGGCCTGGGCGGCGTTCGATCGAGGCCGCAGGCGAACTGACTTCACCGTCACGTCAGCAAGCTCACGCGGCCACGAGATTCTGAAGTACTTCGCGCGCTGCGCGCCTGCCAGCTCGATCTCGTTCTGCGTCAGCATGAACGTGTCGCGCCGCAGCTGCGCGATCGCGGCCGACGGCACAATGGTGCGCCAGCCGTTCAAGTCGTCGGACGCAGACACGCTGACCGGCACGAGAAAAGTCGCACCCGGTGCCGCGTCCCAGATCAACGACAGCCTCGATATCGGCTCCGTGAGGCCGGTGGCGTCGACGAGGTACGCGGTGGTCGATCGACCTGCCTTTCGATCGTTCGTCACCTCGAGCACTGCGCCGTCAGCGCCAACCTTGACCTGCGTCCTCGCCGACACACCCGACGCGGCCTCGGTCATCGGAAACGATGGCACCAGGCGCCATGCCGAGTCGGGACTCGCCGTGCGCGGCACCTCGCGCAACGTATGCGGCACGGTCTCGCCGGTCGCGTTGAGCACACGCATGTCCGCAAGGTCCGGACGCGTCGACGTGTCATACACCTCGTCCGGAAGTTCGATCCGATAGAGGCTTCCGCCGCCGTCAGTTCGAATCTCGGCGCCGCGCGCGAAATCCTTCGTCGACACTTGCGCGAGGATCAGGGCGGGAGCAACGACGAGCGCAGCCAGTGCGAGCGCGCACCTCATGCGGCTCCTTCGGTTTTGGGAGGAGCCGGGGCAAAGTAGCCGATCACGAGAATCAGGACGCCGGTCGCAAGGAACGACACGATGCGCGCCACGCCGCCGACGTTGCCCAGATCGATGAGAAAGAGCTTCACGATGAGCGCCGCCAGCACACCTGCGCCGATCATCCAGACCGGGCGGCTGATGCGGATGCGAGCAAGCGCCATCAGAATGCCGGCGGTCACCCCCCAGAGAATCGAGATGCCGGCCTGGAAGACAGACGAATCGAGAAGCGACTCGATCTCGAAGGGCACGTGCCAGTAGAAGTGGACCACGCGGCCCACCATCATGTTGATCGCGACGAAGGCGAGCCCGGCGACAAGCGTCAGACCCCAGCGACGCGGCGACTCAGTGAAATGGGGTCGGGAGTCATTTTGGCGTGTGGAGTCTGGCGACAATGACTCTCGACCCCATTGCAGAAACGCGACGATCAGACCGATCGCCTGTACGAGCTCCAGCGGATTCACGATCGGCACATACGGCAACGGATCGGGATTACCGCTCTGTGTCGATGCCCATCCCACCCACAGGATGATGCCCGCTGCCGGCGCAAGCGGAACGATCTCTCGATAGAGCGATGAGAAGCGCTGCACCGGCCAGGCGAGCGAGGGGCCCACCGCGCGGAGCGCCAGCAGGATCAACGCGGGCACGAGACACCAGATCGTCATCGACCACGTGAGCGTGTCGGGGACGGCATGGCGCACCGCGACGACAATCGACCAGGTCGCCAGGAAGATCACGAGCCACGCCGTCCCGGCATGCCACATCGTGACGACAGACGAGGGCCAGGCGCGCTCGAACCAGTACATCAGGAGATAGCTGGCGACGATCACTCCGAGCCAGGCGGCCCACCCGAGATTGATCAGCGGCCCCTGGTACTGGAAAAAGAAGGCCGGTATGACCGCCAACCACATCAACGGCCCCATCGGCATGGTCGACAGCCTCATCGCGCGCCAGTCCCACGCGCGGGCGAGCAGACCGGTCAGCACGGCGCTGCCGGCAAATGCGAGGAGCTGTACGGCGGGCTCATGCGACGGCCCGACGTGGCGATCGACCTCGACGAACGTCGCGCCGAACCACCAGAGCAGACCCCAGATCAGCAGAACCCACTCGATCGGCCGCTCGAGATCAGCGAGCCGGTCGCGACCCTTCGACAGCAGTCGTCCTCCGACGACGCTGCCAGCGGCAATGGCGGCACACGCGAGGAATCGGGCGTTGAGGACCGCGAGCGCGCTCGCCATCGGCGTGGCGATGACCGCAAACGCCGCGCCGGCGGCGACGAGGAGAGCCGACCCCGTGAGCCTCGCGAGGAGACGATTCTGCCGCACACCGATCCAGACGAGCCCCGTGCCTTCGAGCGCCCACGCCGCTGCAGTGGCGTGCCCGTCGAAGGCAAGCGGCACCGCAAGGATCAGGAAGACCACGCCCAACGCGAGCAACGCTTCAGCCAGCTGCCGCAGTGCCGAGTCCCGTCGCCACAACGCGCGCGTCATCGCGAGGTACAAGGCACTCAGCGCGACCGCGGAGTACGCGCGTCCGAACGGAATCTCGCGGACGAGGACGCTCTGCATGGTGAACGCGATCGCTGGCACACCGAAGACCAGTGTGCCGTCAATGTATCCGCGCAGCTCCGGCGCCTGTCGGTGCGCGAAGAGCACAGCGACTGCGAGGAAGAGCAGGAAGAAGAAGATCAGAAACGGTTCGGTGGTCGAGAAGAATGCGGGTTGATAGAACTGCTGTCCCCAGAGGAAGCCGATGCCAAATGTGAAGACGAACGCCAGCCAGTTCAGAAAACGCCACGCCCGAAACCACGCGATGCCGAGCACGCCAAGGTTCAACACCGCATAGTACGAGAAGAGCGCGACGTGACTGCCACCACCAGTGGAGGCAAGAATCGGCGCGAGGAAGCCGCCGGTTACTCCGATGGCAGCGAGCGAGAGGGCATTCTGCACCACAGCCAGCACGCCGCTGAACGCGACGACCGTCAGCAACAAGGCGAACGTGAGCGGCGCCGGCAACAGTGCATACAGTCGAAACGCAGCGAAGATCGTCAGGTACAGAAGGCCGACGGCACCGCCCTGCAGCACCATCGCGTACTCCGGTCGCGAACGTCGCAGAAACCATCCGATGCCAAGCAGCACCAGCGATCCCGCGGCGACTGCCATCAGGCGGAACTCGATCGGCAGCAGCCCGCGATCGGCGGCATACCGGACCAGGAAGGCCACGCCAAAGAACACGATGACCATGCCGACCTTGGCGACGACGTTGCCGGTGGTGAAGAACTCGACGAGCCAGAAGGGCTGCGCCGGAGCCGGTTCGGTCACAGGCGGAACCGGCGTGTGCGCGGCCGGCCCGAATGCCGGCATCGGTGTCGGGATTGCCGCCGGCGGAACGCGTGGCTCGGCCGGAGCCGGCGATGCAGTCGGTGCCGGTGCTTGCGGCGTCGGCGGAACGGGCCTGGGAGGGGCGGCCGCTTTCGCCTCTGGCGGCGCGGCCGGCGCCGGCGCTTGACGTTTGATCTTCAGCAGCTCTCGCTCGAGGCTGTCGTAGCGAGCCTGCAGATCGTCGACGCGTCCCCGGAGGCGAAGGTGCGCGTCACCGAGCTCCACGAGTCGGCCGAAGAGGAATCCGACGCCAAAGCCGAGTACGGCGGTTGCCCAGGCATCGAGAGTCCAGCCAATGGCTGCGCCGATCAACCCGAGGATGACGGGCATCGGTCTACTTGCAGATGAAGCTCGCCTCGTCGTCGATGCTGCCTGAGCCCTTGTAGCGCGCGACCTGCGGCCACGCGCACAGCGGGCGCGTGCGATCGGCTTTCCCGTCGCGCACGCGTGAGGCGTTGACGCGCGCCGGCGCCTGCCCACGATCGGCCCACGCGTCCAGCACCGGCACGAAGTCGAACGAGCTCGTGCCGTTGCCGCCGCCGCAGTGGCCCATGCCCGGAACCATGAATACGCGCACGGAGTCTCTCGCGCTCTTCGTCTTCTTCAAGACGTCGTCGTAGTAGCGCACGAGGTTGCCGGGTGGGATGCCGGGCTCGGCCCAGCCCTGATACATGATCAGTTTTCCGCCGCGCTTCGTGAACGGGCTCATGTCGGGATCGTTGGCCTCGAACACGAGATTGCCGCCCTTGCTCGCACGCTCGACGTCCGAGTCGTAGTTCAACGATTTCGGATCCCAGTTCGGATCCTTGAACACGATGTATTTGAAGTAGTCGACCGCGTAGCCGACCGGGACCGGATTCCATCCGAGTTCACTCCCGCGCTCGAGGCCCGGGAAGATGTGCGCGCCGGTGCGAGGATTCGACGGACCCGCATAGATGCGGCGCACGCCATCGGCCTGCGCAGGCGTGAGGCAGGATGTCTGGTCAGCACCCTCTTTGCAGACCAGGACCTTTGGATCGAATTTGCAGGCGGGCGGATTCTCGAGCACGCCGTCCGTCACGCCATCGAGCTCGTCGCACGCCGTCATGACCGCATCGTGCACGAGAGCAAGCTGCTCGCGGGGCAGCGCGGAGGCGGGATCGGCGAGCGCCTGGTAAAACCAGATCTGACCGAACGCCTGCTTCGAGGTGTAACTGGCCGGCGCGCCGGCGATGATGCCGTTGAAATCCTCCGGGTACTTCTGGGCGGCGGTCAGTGCCTGCCGGCCGCCGGTCGAGCAGCCGTTGAAATAGGACAGCTTCGGCGCATTGCCGTAGAAACCATCTACGGTCGCCTTCGCCGCAACGGTCGTCTCGTGAATGGCGCGGTGCGCGAAATCGATCAACACGTCCTCGTTGACGAATGTGTTGGTCGACGGCCCCGTATGACCCGTGTCAGTGCTCGCCGTCGCGTATCCCGCCGCGAGCGCGTTGGCCATGGCGGGATAACTGATCGTGCCAGCAAAGCCGCCGTTGCCGACGACCTGCAGTTTGCCGTTCCATCCGCTCGCGGGCAGCCACACTTCCGCTTTGATATCCGAGCCGGCCGCGGGTTTGAGCGTCATCGCCACGCGACAGAACGCGCCGAGCTTCACGAAAGGATTTGCGCCGCCCGGCCCACCACCCGCGCGGCCGCTCGGCGGCGTGAATGAGCCGGGCGCGACGGCCTGCGCCGACGTCACCCTTCCACCGCGCACTGCGAGCGCAGTCAGTTGTTCACAGGTCGCTGCCAGCGCGCTGGTGGAACAGAACAGGCCCAACACGATCACCACCGAGGAAACGAAGGTGAGCTTTGGCATGGGCACATAGTAACGCCCAAATCACAGCCGCAAGTAAATCGGACTCGCCTTACGGATCAGGAAGCAGGATTCAGGAATCAGGAATCAGGAGGCAGGAGGATTCAGGCACGTTCGGCGCCGGCCTCGTTCCTGCTTCCTCCTGATTCCTGATTCCTGATTCCTGATTTTCTGCGTGGTACCCTGTGGAGATGTCGGCGTCCCATCCCCCCATCAGTCTTCCCCGTCGCCGCGCCATCACGGCCGGTCTCCTTCTCGGCATGAGCCTCGGCGCGCTCGAAGCCACGGTCGTCAGCACCGCGATGCCGACCGTCATCGCGCAACTGGGCGGCCTCGCGCATTACAGCTGGGTGTTCTCGGCCTATCTGCTGACGTCGACTGCGTCGGTTCCGATCTGGGGGCGTCTTTCGGATCTCTACGGCCGGCGCCGGATGTACCTCATTGGCGTCGCCGCGTTTCTCCTGGGATCGGTCGCATCGGGCGCGGCCGGGAACATGATGCAGCTGATCGCGGCGCGCGCGATGCAGGGGCTCGGCGCCGGCGCGATCATCCCGCTCAGCATGACGATCATCGGCGAGCTCTACACGCTCGATGAGCGGGCACGCGCGCAGGCGCTCTTCAGCAGCGTGTGGGGTGTCGCGTCGATCGCCGGACCGCTCGTCGGCGGCTACATCACGGACGCGTGGGACTGGCGCTGGGTCTTCTATCTCAACGTGCCTTTCGGCTTCTGCTGCTTGGCAGTCATCGCGACCGCGTATCCACCCTCACGCCTCACGAAGGACGTCCGCGTCGACTGGCTGGGGGCGTCGCTGCTGTTCGCGGGCGTGAGTGCGTTGCTCATTGCGCTCGGGGGCGAACTTGGCGGCGCCTGGCCCTGGTTCATCGCCTCGGTTGTCCTGCTCTCCGCGTTCGTCGTCGTCGAGCGCCGGGCGAGCGAGCCGATCATGCCGGTCGACCTGTTTCGCCTGCCAGTGATGAACCGGACGCTCGTCGTCGTCTTCCTCGTGGGCTTCGCACTCTTCGGCGCGATCGCGTTCATCCCGCTGTACGTGCAGAGCGTGATGGCTGGCACCGCCACGCAGGGCGGCCAGGTGCTGACCCCACTCTTCCTGGGGTGGGTCGTGATGTCGATCGTGGGCGCGAGGACGACCATCCGCATGGGCTACCGTGTGGCTGCGATCGCCGGCAGCATCGTGATGACGCTCGGATTTGTCGGGTTGACGTTCCTGGACACGCATTCGACGCGTACGCTGCTGCTGGGAAGCTGCCTCGTGCTCGGCGCCGGCATGGGCACGCAGATGATCTCGATGCTGCTCGCCGTACAACACGGGGTCGACCGGTCGCGACTGGGGATCGCCACCTCACTCAATCAGTTCTCGCGCAGCGTCGGTGCCGCAGTTGGCGTCTCCGCGATGGGCGCGATCCTGGCGCGGACGCTCGCCGGCGTGACCTTGCCGGGCCCGATGACAGGTGCGGCGTCGACGGCAATCGTGTTGTCGCCGGCGATGCGCGAACTGTTCGCGTCTGGTCTGCACCGCGTCTTCATTGCCGGCCTCATCGTCTCGGCGACCGGTTTCGTGTCGACACTCTTCCTGCCCGCCGTGCATTTCACGCGCAGTATCCCGGAGACGGCCGGCGAGCAGGTGATCGAAGCCGAAATGACGAACTTGCGCGTGGAGGACGAACCGATCGCGGTCCCAGAGTAGGGCCACGCCCTCCTGGACGTGGCTCTCAACGAAATGACGCCCAACGAACTGTGCTTCCTGAGCGCGCGCGAACTCGCACGACTGATTCACGCGCGGCAGCTCTCGGCGCGTGAGGTGATGCAGGCGCATCTCGATCGGATCCATCGGCTCAATCCCCGTCTCAATGCGATCGTCGCGCTGCTGCCTGAGGACAAGTGCCTCACGCACGCTGATGAATCCGATCGCCGCGCGGCACGAGGCGAACTGCTCGGGCCGCTGCATGGTCTGCCGATCGCCTTCAAGGATCTGCAGCCGGCCGTCGGCTTTCCGTTCACGCGCGGCTCGTTGATCTTCAAGAACGATCGACCGCAAGCCGATTCGGTACTCGTCGAGCGTCTACGCGCGGCTGGCGTCATCCCGATCGGGAAGACCAACGTGCCCGAGTTCGGGATGGGGTCGCACACGTTCAACCGCGTGTACGGCACGACTCTCAACCCGTACGACCTGACCAAGAGTGCTGGCGGGTCGAGCGGGGGCGCCGGCGCGGCGCTCGCGGCTGGCCTCCTGCCGATCGCCGACGGCACCGATCTGGGCGGGTCTCTTCGCAACCCCGCGAACTTCAACAACGTCGTGGCGCTGCGTCCCACGGTCGGACTCGTTCCGAGCGCACCGGATGCGATGCCGCTGTTCGGACTCTCGGTCAACGGGCCGATGGCGCGATCAGTGGCCGATGTCGGATGGCTGCTCAGCATCATGGCCGGCCCCGACGATCGCGATCCCGGCTGCGTGCCTTCCGACCCATCGACATTTCGACAGCCGCCCGATCGGAGCCTGAACGGCGTGCGGATCGCGTGGTGTCCCGATCTCGGCGGCCTGCCGCTCGACCCGCGTGTGCGATCCATCCTCGAGAGTCAACGAACCACATTCCAGACGCTTGGCTGCATCGTCGACGAGGCGTATCCGGATTTCAGCAACGTCGATTCGCTCTTTCTCACGATCCGAGCCTGGCGAACGGCCGCCGTCCTGGGGCCGCTGCTTCACACCCATCGCGATCAGATGAAGGCGGACGCTGTGAGAGAAATCGAAGCCGGCCTCACCCTCACAGGCGCCGAAGTCGCGCGCGCGATGATTCAGCACGGCGAACTGCTGGATCGGATGCGGCGCTTCCACGAGACCCATCGGTTCATCGTCTGCGCCGTGAATCAGGTGCCGCCGTTCGACGCCACGCTCGACTGGCCGAAGTCGATCGACGGGGTGCCGATGGACCACTACATCGCGTGGATGAAGTCGACGTACTGGATCAGCGCCATGTGCGGCCCCGCGATCTCAGTGCCTGCCGGGTTCACACCGGAAGGACTGCCGGTCGGGATCCAGATCGTCGGTCGTCGTCACGACGATCTCGGAGTGCTGCAACTCGCGTACGCATTCGAACAGGCGACGTGCGTCGGCAGGACTCGTCCTGCGATCGCGGTCGATGAACTGCGGCGGTGAGGGAGCGGAGGGGACGGACCTTCAACACACGGAGGAAACGGAGATAACGGGGGATGGCTTCGCTCGGCGCGCTGGCCTCGTCATCAGTCGGGCGTTGCTGGCTCGACAGCATCGATGACGTTCGTACGATTGTCGAGACCGACGCGTTCAGGGCTGACCATCTGCCGCCTGGATACATAACGCCCGGTGTCGTGCGGTAACGATCGCTGAGTTTGAAGTTGCTCCGTTTATTGAAGCGACCTCAAATATCTGTCGGCTTTGGCTCTCCTGAGCAACGAGAGTGACCTGTAGCCTCTCTGACCAACCAAGTCGACGCCAGCAACACACTCGCTGGCAGAGCCTTCTAGAGAGCATCGGAGACTGCCGTTCCCCCGTTTCCTGCTCAGAAAATCTGCTTCCAGGCTGACGCCGGAAAACGGAGACGCAGAGGAAACGGACAAGAACGATTCATACTCCGTTTGCCCCGTTACCTTCGTGTGAAAATCCTCCGTGTTCTCCGCAATTCGTTCGCCAATTTTCAATTGTGCGGGGTGATGACGACTCCGTGTGTAAACAGTCCGCTTCATCCATCTCCGTTTCCCCTGGCTTGACCCTCACGCCGCGTGACGCCCTACGATGCGTGCATGGCAGAACTCAGGGTCGGCACACTCGCAAAGCGCACGGGCCTCACGGTTCGAACGCTGCACCATTACGATGAGATCGGACTGCTCTCCCCGTCTGGCCGCACCGAGGCAGGGTATCGCCTCTATTCAGACGCCGATGTGCGCCGCCTCGAACGGATCGTCCTGCTGCGCGGGCTCGGCATGCCGCTCGACTCGATCGCGTCGGCGTTGAAGAGCGATGGTCACGAATTGCTCGAGCTGCTGGAACGCCACTCGTTGGCGATTGATACCGAGATCGAGCAGATGCGCAACGCGCAGTCGCGGCTCACCGAGTCGATCGCGCAGCTGCGGAGTCATCGAGACCGAAGCATGGAGGATGCGCTGACGCTGATCGAAGCGGTCTCGACCTTCGAGCGGTACTTCACCGACGAACAGCGGCAGGTGCTGCGCGCGCGCGCCGATGCGCTCGGACCGGAACGGATTCGACAGGCAGATTCGCAGTGGGTCCGGCTCATTGCGGACGTCCGGCGCGAGATGGATGCAGGCACGCCGCCCACCGACGTACGCGTCGTCGCGCTGGCGCGCGAGTGGCAGTCGTTGCTCGACGAGTTCACGAACGGCCGCTTCGACATCGCGCACAGCGCCGGCCGGATGATGCGGTCCGAACCGGCGGCGCGCCAGCGAATGGCGGACATGGGACTGACGGCGCAGGTGATGGACTACGTGGCGCAGGCGATGGCGTATCTGTGAGGCGCGGCTGTGTCGTCAAGGCGTTCACGCGGAGAACGCAGAGGTGCAGAGAACGCGGAGGCGACCACCCGTCGCCGAAGCGCTCCGCGATCTCTACCCCTCGGCGATTTCTGCGTGAAAACGTTTACACGGTCCGGCTGAAGCCGGACACTACGTCTGCTGGTGGTGAAAGCACTTGGGTTCGGAAGCGCGTTGCTCATCGAGCGGGTGGCGCCGGGTGCGGCATCCCCGCTCGCCGCGCAGGCGCCTGCTCCGTGATCCTTCTTTCGGTACCCGTGATCGTTCTTTTGGCGCCGAGGACGAGCGGGGAGACCCGGCGACAGGACCCGAGAGAAGAAATGCTCATTGACGAACCTAAGTACGGTCCGGCTAAAGCCGGACGCTACGTTTGCGGGTCCGCCTGAGGGCGGACACTACGTACTCAATTCGTGGCGGTCGCGACGCCTTTCGCCTTGATAGTCTTCACCATCTGCGCGTAAGGCTCGATGACGCCGTGTACGGGCACATCGCGATCGACTTTGAGCTTTCTCTTTTCGACGTTGGCCAGCACGTTCTCGCCCCACGGGTGCTGCTGCCAGGTCGCATCGTAGAGATCCGCCTGCACGAGCAGACGCTGGCGCGGCACGTAGGCAAAGAGGTTCGTCCCCTCGCGCGGGTTGTCGAGCAGGTGATAGAGCTGCACCTCCATCGACTTGTCCTTGAGCGTCAACTCGTCGTCGACGAACTGGAAATTGGCGGCCCGCGGGTTCTTCTGCAGAGCATCGGGCTCAATGGTGTGAGGCCGCGCGAGCAGATCCTTGAAGAATGCTTCGTTGTCGCGGTGAGTCACGATCGTCAGCCCCTCGGCCACGGCGACACGCAGGCCGCCGGAGTGGTCGAAGTGATGGTGCGACACGATCGCGGTGGTGAGCGGCTTCGTGCTGAGCGTGCGCGCCTTGTCGATCACCGCCTTCGATCGAGCCTCGTTGAGCGGCACCTCGTAGAGCACCAGGTGATCGTCGAACTCGAAGACGATGCTGCGGTGGTTGCCCGATCCGGCCAGCCACCAGATGCCTTTCGCAACCGGCTCCGCGGTTACCGTGACTGGCGGCGACACCGGCAGGGCCGCCTCTCGCACGCTCTGGGAGGCCGCCAGGTTGCCGACGTCACCATCGACCGCGTTCTTCGAGACCCGCAGATCGAACTGCAGGTACTTGTCCATCATCGTCGTGAGGCGACGCGGCAGCTTCAGACCGCTTACGTCCTGATAGTCCGCGAACGAGGTGACGATCGCGACATCACCCATGTTCGCGTTGTCACTCATGTAGGTCACCTGCGACGGCAGATGCGTCGTGCGATCGACGGCAAGCGTCAGCATGTCGCCCGCCGCGGTAGTGACATCGACGCGATCGACTGCGCCGTCCGCACGGACGTTCGCCAGCTTCGCGCCCGGGTCGAGCGCCGCGAGCATGATGGTGATCGGGTGCTGGAGCAGGTCGAGCCGTCGGTCGCGCGCAGCCGCCAATCCCGCACGTGTCATCGCGCCGTCCGGCGCCACGTTGTAGGCGGTGTCGCCGTCGAGCCCCTGCGTCAGCTGCTGCGTCGTCGCGCCGGCAAACAGAAACTGCGCCTCACGCCGCTGACGAACACGAGTACGCCCGTTCGGAAGATCGATCGCCCGGCTGTACTCGGTGACCTTCCAGACCGGGAGCTCGTCGTTCGGCATCCGGTTCTGGCCTGCATTGGGTGCACTTCCGCTGCCCTCGATGGTGAGCGTCTTCAGCGCACGAATCCGGTCGGCGCCGCCAAGCGCGGCCGCCGCCTCGTCGACGATCTTGCGCTCGGGAGGCGTCGACGCACAGGCGCCGATGAAGACGGTCGTGATGACGAACGCAGCGATGCGGTTCATGAAAGAGCTCCGTGTTCCGGGCCGCCTGAAGGCGGCCCCTACGTACATTCAGGTGCGCATCAGAACGGCGCGTAACGCCGACCTGACCGCACCGAGCGGGTCGTTCTGAATACTCTTGGATCGCCACGCGACGAACCCGTCCGGGCGCACGAGTGTCGCGCCGTCTGCCGTCAGTCCATAGGCCATTGGAAACCGCTCGTCGTCAATGATGTACGCATCGAGCTCGAGCCCGGCTACTTCCAGTGCGGCCGCGCGCGCGGCCGGAACCCACGCCTCACCCGCAGGGGGCGTCAGTACTGTGAACGACCGGCCGTAGAGATCGAGCGTGGAGATCTTCCTGCCGTCATGCTGGATCCACAGGTGCGGCGCTCTCGAGCCGGGACGGCCGAACGATTCGTGGGGATCCTCATGCCCCCGATCCAGATCGTCTTCAGCGATGACGGCCGGCGAGCGATACAAGTACCCCACTTCGATGTTGAAGTCGTTGGCGAGCGGCTGATAGTCCTTCGCTCCGAGATAGGTCGCCGATCGAGTCACGTACCGGGTGTAGGCCTGTTCGACGGTGAACTTCGATGCCGGCCGCCGCTCGTCGTCGTAGGTCTCGAGCAGCGCCGGACCTGCGACTCCCTTCAGCACCAGCGCCAGCTTCCACGCGAGGTTGTGCCCATCATGAATCCCGGTGTTGCCGCCAAAGCCGCCATTGGGAGGCATCAGGTGCGCGGCATCGCCCGCGATGAAGACCCGACCATTGCCGAATCGCCGGGCCACGTCAGAGGTGGCACGCCACCGCGCGACCCCATCGATCGTCACCGGCAGGTCGGGCACACCCGCACCCGCGCGCACCAGCTCGATGAGCCGCGACTCGCGTACGTCGTTGGCCGGACTCGCGGCTTCTGGCCGCGACGTATCGCCGACGGTGTTGACGACGAGAAAGCCTGAGTTGCCGTCCTTGTCCATGCGATAGAAACCGGAGAGTTCGGCGTTCTTCACATAGATGACGCTCAGCGCCTTGCCGACGACGTAGTTCGCGAGCGGCGCGTGGAAGTAGATCGTGATGGCGTTCGAGAAAACGCCGCGGCCGTCGAACTCGATACCGAGCAGCTCACGGACCCTGCTGTGCGCGCCATCGGTGCCGATCAGGTACTTCGCGCGAATCTGCTGCTCACGGCCCGAGGCAACCTCCTTTACCGTGGCGGTGACGCCGTCCCCGTCTTGTGCGAGGCCGATGACTTCATGCCCCTCGATGACGCGTGCGCCCGCCGTCTTCGCGCGCGCGCGCAGGATCGGCTCGAGGCCGGGCTGCGTCACGAAGAGACGCCGGCACGGGCTGAGCGCGTCCACCCCTTCGTTGAGGCTCGGGATGAGGCCGGCCAGCTGCGTGCCCGCGAGCGTGTCCATCAGCACCACCGCGCCCTCGGGCTCGAACTCCTTCAGCGACTGCTCGCGGACCTGATCCTCGATGCCGGCGGCCCTGAACATCTCGATCGTCCGCATGTGGAAGAACGCCGCCCGCGGAACGGGAGATCCGCCGACGAGTCGCTCGACGGCGAGCGATGCGATCCCATGCTGCGCGAGGAACATCGCCGTCGACAGCCCGACGAGCCCCCCACCGGCGAAGAGGACGGGTACTTCGTCCATGACATCGGTCCGGCTGAAGCCGGACACTACGTACGCCTCGTCGAAGCCGCGAGCGCCGCACGCACCCGCGCGGGTGTGAACGGCGCGGTACGGAGCCTCGCGCCGGTCGCATCGAACACGGCGTTGGCAAGTGCGGCAGCCACCGGCGCGGTCGCGGCTTCGCCCGCGCCAAGCAACGGCTGATCCGGCCGATCGAGCAGGATGACGTCGATCGCCGGCGCCTCCGGGAACGTCAGCACCGGATAGCTGCCCCAGTCGACGCTCGTGACACGTGAACGATCGAACGTGGTTTCTTCATGAAGGGCGCGACTGAGCGTCTGGACGATGCAGCCTTCGACCTGGTTCCTCAACGCATCGGGATTCACGATCAGACCGCAGTCATGGGCGCATACGACGCGCCGCACTGTGATGCTACCGCTTGCCGGATCGACCGCGACATCCATCGCGATGGCGACATAGTTCTCCGCCTGTTTGTAGCGTGCATACGCCATCCCCCGTCCGACGACCAGGCTGCCCTGTTTCGCCTGTGGATTCGGTGATACACGCGGCTGCCAGCCGATTCTCTCGGTGGCACGGTGGATGACCTCGACCGCCCGCGGATCGGTCAGCCGGCTGAGACGGAATTCCACCGGATCCGATCCGATCGCGTATGCGATTTCGTCGGTGAACGACTCCACCGCGAACACGTTGGCGATCTTCCCGGGCGCACGGAGATTCGAGATCGGAAGCGGCGACTCCTTCAACGAGTGCACGACGACGCTGACGGCGTCTGCCGCGTATGGAGGATCGCCGTTCTGCGAGAGCAAGCCGGCGTTGCGTCCGTTGTCCTGCTGAAGACCGGCCGCTTCGGCCGCGAGCAGCGCGCGGGCGCCGGGCATCTGCATCGGCAGCCACATCTGGTTGTCCCAGGCGACGATGCGTCCGCTTGCATCGAGGCCGGCGCGCAGGTCCAGCAACTGCTGCGGCCCCTTTGGATCCCAGGCGAGTTCATCCTGCCGCGACCACTGCACCCGCACGGGCTGGCCGAGCGTCTTCGAGAGCAGCACCGCATCGGCGGCCACGTGATCGCTTCCGTTGGTGCCGTACGAGCCCGACCCTTCAGCGAAGATCACTCGCACTTTCCCCGCGGGCAGGCCGAACACGCGTGTGAGGTTGTTGCGCAGGCCGTGCGTCCCCTGCGACGCGGACCACACCGTCGTCGTGCCATCGGCCTCGACGTCGGCCACCGAGCACGACGGTCCCAGCGAGGCGTGGCTCTGCATCGGCCAGAAGTAGCTCGCCGAGAGCGTCCTCGATGCTCCTTGAAGTGCGCCGCGCACGTCGCCCTTGTTCACGACCATCTGATCGCGATCGAGTGCGCCGTCGCGCGCCCATCGATCGAGCCCGTCGCTTCCTGGCAGACGTGGTGCTTCGCTCCACGTCGCCTTCAACGCAGACGCCCCTTTCACCGCGGCCCACTCCCCCTTCGCCACGACCGCGAGGAAATTCCCCACGCGCACCGCCCGCGCATCGGGAATGCCGTTCAGCGACGAGTCATCGACGGCGGTCAGCGTCGCGCCGACCGAAGGCGGACGTACGACGCGCGCATGCAGCATGCCTGGAACCTTGACGTCGTGCACGTAGGGATGGCGTGCGGCGGTCTTCGCCGGCACGTCGGGACGCAGCAGCGGCTTGCCGACCACGTTGTACTGCGCTGGCGATCGCAGCGGCGCCCTGGCATCGACCTTCACCGAGAATCGGCGATCGCCGATCAGGTCACCGACCTTGACACCCGCACCGCCCGAGAGCGGCCGCACCTCGCCATCGACGATGGTCAGATCGGAAGCCGGTCGATTGAGCCGGGTCGCACCGATCGCGAGCAGCGCCTGCCGGGCAGTCGCCGCGGCCTGACGGATCTCGGCACCACCTCGAGTCAGACCCGTGCTGCCGCCGGTGCCACCCTGATCGGGACAGATGCCGGTGTCGCCATCGATCACGGTGATGCGTGCCGCCGGCATGCCGAGTTCTTCCGCCGTCATCTGCGCAACGGCGATGCGCAGTCCTGTTCCGACGTCGACTTTGCCGCTGTAGATCGTCGCCGTTCCATCGGCGTGAATGGCAATGAAGCTGTCGACCTCCGCCGGGTCGAGTGGTTTATCCAGAGGCTTGCCGACCGGCGTTTGCGCGCAAAGCTGCTCGGGCCGAATGCTGCTGAACGTGAAGCTGACCACGAGTGCGCCGCCGGCTTTGAGCAGGTCACGCCGCGAGAGCGGGAGGAGTGTACGCATCGTTCTACTCCTCTACGCCTGCGACGCGCGCATCACGGCGCGCAGGATGCGGGTGTGCGTGCCACAGCGACAGATGTGACCGGCAAGCGCCCGCCTCGCCTGATCGAGCGTCGGCCTCGGCGTGCGCGTGAGCAGGGCGCGTGTCGCCATGATCATCCCGTTGGTGCAATACCCGCACTGCGCGGCCTGCTCGGCGATGAACGCCGCCTGCACTTTGTCAGGTGATTCGAGGCTCCCCGTCCCTTCGAGCGTCATCACCGTGCGATCGCTCACGCGGCTCACCGGTGTCGTGCACGACCGGATGGACGCACCGTCGACATGCACGGTACACGCGCCGCATTGGCCAAGCCCGCAGCCGAACTTCGGTCCGTGCACATCGAGCGCGTCACGCAGCACGTACAGCAGCGGCTGGTCGGGATCCCATGAATCGACGGACACCGGTTTGCCGTTCAGCCGGAATCGATAAGTGGGCACCGCGATATTGATCCTCGAAGCGGGGAAGAATTCAATCCCGAATGTTGAGGATGCGTGGAGACGGAGGAGGCGGCGGGGAACGCGGAGAAGAACGTTCACGCAGAGATCGCAGAGGTGCAGAGATCGCGGAGGCGACGGTGGACGCCGGCCGTTCCGGCCGGCGTATGGATCGAGAGGAAGCGGCGACTACGAACGCCCGCTGTCATCTGGAGGCGCTCGTAGTCGTCGCTTCCTCTCAATCCATCCCGCGCGCAGCGCGGGCCACCGTCGCCGCAGCCTCTGCGTTCTCGGCACCTCGGCGATCTCGGCGTGAACGCTTTTTACAGGGGTATACTGCCCACTCGGACAGGGTCAAGGAGCAAACCTTTATGACGAGATCGTTGTTGACCGCATTCCTGTCGGTGGTGACTCTGTCCGTTGGCCTGATCGCCGACGCGAATCACCCGACCGGCACGAAAGGGCTGCTTCTCATCGACAAGCTGGGCAGCACGATTCGCTTCTTCGATCCCACGACGTTCAAGGAGCGATCGAGCATCAAGGTTGCGACCAACCCGCACGACTTCGTGTTATCGGCGGATCGCAAGACCGCCTACGTGCCGCTCTACGGCGACGGGGTCTACGGGCGCAATCCGAATCCGGGCCACGAAGTGCTCATCGTCGACATGGACGCGGCGAAGGTGGTCGGGTCGGTGGATGTTTCCCCGTAT
The DNA here is from genome assembly GCA_036407095.1 of Vicinamibacterales bacterium. Lineage (GTDB taxonomy): Bacteria > Acidobacteriota > Vicinamibacteria > Vicinamibacterales > UBA2999 > Gp6-AA40. The sequence goes on from DASWZV010000138.1 coordinate 77,114, forward strand.
CGCGCGCCGCACGGCATCCAGATCGACAACAGTGGGACGGTCTACGTCACCAGCGATCTCGACCGCAAGCTGCTGGTGATCGATCCGAAGGCGCGGAAGATGGTGAAAGCGATCGACACCGACGGCACGACGCACTGGATCGGGATCCTGCCGAACGGCAGCAAAATCTACGCGACGAACAAGAACGACGGCCCCTTCATCAGCGTCATCGACGTCAAAGCCGGCAAGCTCGTCTCGAAGATCGATGTCCCCGGCGGCACGCAAGGGATCGCCGTGTCGCCCGACGGCAAGCAGGTGATCGTCATGGCATCGGCCAACTCGACGGCGCTGGTGATCGATCCGGCAACGGACAAGATCATCGATCGCATCACGCTGAAGGATCAGAAGGGCGGCGCTTACAAGGTCTACTACAGCCCCGACGGCAAGTATCTGCTGACGATGAACCTCGGCTCGACGTTCATCAACATCTTCGACGCCAAAGATCTCCACGCCCCGCAGCGGACGGCGACCGTCGGCAAGGATCCAATGGGCATGGCGTTCTCGGCCGATGGCAAGACGCTGCTCGTCGCCAATCACGGCGATGGCAGTGTCTCGGTCATCGATCTCGTGAAGATGGAAGCGGTCAGCACGTTCCCGGCGGGCACGGGGATTGAGACGCTGACCTACTACTGACCCGCGGAGGCTGAAGCCTCCGCTCTACGTTTGGCGGTCTAATCACCAACGCTCTTTCGAGCCGCTTCGAGATTGCGCCGCGCCTCGGCGAACGTCGGCTCGATCGCCACGGCACGCTCGAAATGGCTTCTCGCTTCATCGACGCGACCCATCGAGGCGAGGGCAACGCCGAGATCGTTCTGCGCTTGGGCTGAATCGGGAAGAAGGTCGACAGCCGAACGCAACGCCGATGCGGCGTCGGCATACTTCCGCGACTCGAGGAGCTCAGCACCCAGCTCGTAGCGAATCTGTCCGAGATTCGCTCGGGCGTTCGCCGAGCCCGGATCTCGCGCGAGCGCACCTTCGAACTCGCTGATCGCGTCATCCACGCGCCCGGCACGCATCTCGGCGAGGCCGAGCAGGTTGTGCACCTCCGCCGTGTCGGGAACCACGGCCCCCAGATAGGCGCTGCCGAGGAGACGGCGTGAGCCGAACGCCGCAGACGACGCCGTCGCGGGCACCGGTGTGTAATAGGCCTGTTGGAGCAGACGCAAGTACAGATCGACGTTGGCCGCGCTGCGTCTTGCGACGCGAGGCTCGGCACACCTCGGACACCAGGCCGCTACCTTCGTGACGTCGAACAATGACGAGGGAACGCCCTGCAGTGCGGCCGTGAGCCCCGACCGCACTCCGTACTCCTGCAGCGGGCGATCGTCCGTCGTTGCCGGTGACCCGAGCGTCGCGCGTGCCATCGTCTCCGCAGCGCCCACGAACGTACCTGCAATCTCCCGCAGGGTCCCGAGGTCCACGCGAGCGAGATCGTCGCGCACCGCAGGTTCGCTTTCGAGCTTCCTCGTGACGCGATCGGGATCGAGCTCGATGCGGCGTCCCGTCGTGCCGACGAGCAACAGCTCCGCCTGGGTGCCCGAGAGCAGCACCGATTGCGGGAACACGTCGATGAACGCACGCACCATCGCCAGGCTGCTGTCTTCGGGCACCTGATAGGCCGGAAGCCACTGACTCACGTATCCGCCCGGCGCGAGGCGCGATCGTGCCAGCTCGTAGAACTCGCGCGAGTACAAGGCGCCCACCCCCGCATGGGCGATCGGCGGCGGCTCCAGCGTGATGAGGTCGTAGGTGGCGGGCGCCGCCATCTCGAGATGCTGCCGTCCGTCGTTGATGAAGACCGACACCTTGGGAGAACGCAGCACATCGTGATTCGCGTCGCGGAAGTACGGCGCGTGCTCGAGAATCTGACGCGACAGGTCTGCGACGTCGACGCGCCTGACCGACGAATGCAGTGTGGCCGCATGCGCGGTGTTGCCGACCCCGAATCCGATCACGAGCACCCGCGACGGCTGGTCGAGGCTGAGCAGCGGAATGTGCGCGAGCGCGCGCATGTACCGCTGATCGAGGAGCGCCGTCGACGACATCGCATGCCCGTTCGTGAGCAGGCCGCGGCCGCGGCCCGGCCGTTCGACGACGGCGATCAGTTCCGTGATGCCTTCACTCACGTGCACGATCCGTTCGCCGTCCTCACGCGGACCGAGCGCGCGTCGAACGAGGTAGTCGCGCGGCAGGAACAGCGAGGCCAGCACCGCGAGGACCGCAGGAAGCGCGGCACCCGCCACGAGTACTCGACCAGCCGCCGGGCGACGTTCCAACGCGATCAGAACCAAGGGGACGATCGACAACGCGGCGATCGCGCCAAGAGCAGTGGCCGTCTGCTGCATGCCGACGAGCGGCAACAGCAGATAGCCGGTGACGAGCGATCCTGAAACCGCTCCCAGCGTGTTCGCCAGATACAGCAGGCCGGCGCGCCGGCCAACCACGGCCTCGACGCTTTGCACGATGGCGTTGCCGAGCGGAAAGGCCAATCCCGCAACGAGTGACGGGATGGCCACCTCGAGGAGCATCGGGCGCACGTTGAACCAGATCTCCGTCAATGACCGGGACCATGGCGAGAGCGCACCGAGTGTTGTCGCGATCGATGCACCCCTGGCGGCCAGGCGCTCGGCATCGGCTGAGAAGAGTCCGCCGAGCACGGTCACGACGAAGAGCGCTTCGACAACCATCAACGTCAGGAGCGGCCGTCCGAATCGACGATCGAGCCAGCCACCCGCGAGCGCGCCGACGCCGAGCGCCAGCAGCATCACCGCGAGCAGCAGCGAGAACACCGCGCGAAAGCCGCCGAGCAGCACGCTCAGGTGTCGGAGCCACAGGATCTCCATGCCAAGCGCCGCGAACCCCGACAGCGCGAGCGCCACGGCGGTCGACACCAGCGCAAACCGACGGCTGACGAGTGACGCCTCTGGTGTCGGGCGCTGCGGCTCACGACTTCCGCGTGGTCGGGAATGCCGGGTCGAGAATCGCGAGATATTGCCGCTCAGCGCAAACGCGCCGATCGCGGCCACCATGTTCAGCCCGACCGCCACGCACTGCGTCGCAAACAGCCCGGCTGCAGGCACGAGCGCGAAGTCGGTGAGGAACGCGCCGCCCGCAGCGCCGATCGTGTTCGCGCCGTACAGCAGCGCGATGCGCCATCCCGCCAGCCGGAGATCCGCGCCGACGAGCGCGCGCACCAGAACAGTGAGCGTGCCGCCCATCAGGAGCGTGATTGGGGTGAGCAGCACCAGTGCAATCACGGCTCGCGACAGATAGGACGCCTGCGTGAGCAACTGCCATCCGTCCGGTCCCGTCTCATACGACGACATCCGCGCCACGATCGCGCCGAGACGCGGCAGGACCAATGACACGAGAAGTCCGAGAACGGCGATGAGCCCCTCGAGCCACGCGTACCAGCGAATCAGCGCCGCGGCATCGGAGGCACCGGAGACGTCGGAGCGAGTTTGATACCGGCGGTCGGCCAGTCCGCCGAACAGATAGCTGCCGAAGCCAACCCCGAGCATGAAGACGGCGACGACGATCGAGGCGGAGTACACCGTGTTCCCGAACACGTCGCTGAACACTCGAACCCACACCACTTGGTAGATGAGGCCGCTGACGCCCGAACACAGAAAAAGGAGATAAACCCACATTGACTTCTGCCCGTCACGAGGCGTAGATTCCACGCACCTTCTGATCTATCAGAAATCGGCAGAGAGATCGGATGGTCCGTATCCCCAGGTCGGTGACCCGTGAGGACGTTGGCGACCGTCGGCGTCCGGAGGAGGCGACCCCAATGCGCGCGGCGTTCAGGTGTGCGGTCCTGGCTGTCTGGACCGTGTTCCTTCCTTCTGCTGTTCTGGCCCAGGCGTCGATCACAGGGACGGTTAAAGATACGTCAGGCGCCGTTCTTCCCGGCGTCACAGTCGACGTGACCAGTCCCGTGCTGATCGAGAAGACGCGCACGTCGGTCACCGATGCCAGCGGCCGCTACCAGATCGTCGATCTCAGGCCGGGTTCGTACGTCGTCACTTTTTCGCTCGCCGGGTTCAACACGGTCAAGCGCGACGGGGTCACCCTCAGCGGATCGACGGTGGCAAACGTCGATGGTGAGATGCGGGTCGGCTCGCTTCAGGAAACCATCACCGTCACCGGCGAAACGCCGGTGGTCGACATCAGGAGCACGACGCAGCAGCGGGTGTTGAACTCGGAGGTGATCGACGCGCTGCCGAGCGCCCGCAACTACTTCGGCCTGGCGCGGATGATGCCGAACACGACCGGCGGCGGCAACGACGTCGGCGGCTCGATGGTCCAGGACGTCGGCCAGAGCGTGACCGTGCACGGCAGCCGCACGGTCGATCAGCGGGTCACGGTGAACGGCGTGAACACGATGACGCTGCAGGCCGGCGGCAACATCGGCGGTCAGACGCCGGACGTGGGCTCAGCCGCCGAAGTGACGGTCGACACCAACTCGCTCTCGGCCGATCTGGCAACCGGCGGCGTGCGCATCAACTTCGTGCCCAAGGATGGCGGCAACAGGTTCGCCAATTCGACGTTCTTCACGTTCTCGAACGAGAACCTGCAGGGCAGCAACTACGACGACGCGTTGAAGAACGCCGGGCTCACCGCGCCGAACCGCATCGTGAAGAACGTGGATCTCAACGAGTCGTTCGGCGGACCGATCAGCCGTGACAAGGTCTGGTTCTGGTTCTCCACCCGCTACAACGAAGTCGAGAACCAGGTGGCGGTGCTCGCGAACAAGAACGCCTATGACCCGACGAAGTGGTTGTACGAGCCCGACCCGAGCACACCGGGGGTCAACAAGGGCTATCAATTCAACAGCAGCATGCGTGTCACGTGGCAGGCCTCGCCCCGCAACAAGATCGCCGGCACATACAAGGCGGACAAGTGGTGCAACTGTCCCAACAACATCAGCGCCAACGTGTCTCCCGAAGCCGGCCGCGATCGCCGTTTCCCACGCCTGCGGCAGGAACATGCCGAATGGACGTCGCCGATTACGAACAAGCTGCTCTTCGAGGCCGTCGGTCTGCACCTGTTCGAACGCTGGGGCAACATGCACTATCGCGTGAACGGCGGATCGCTGGAAGATCCACGGCTCGAAACGATCCTGCCGCAGATGATCAGCGTGCTCGAGCAGAGCAACAACCTGACATACCGCAGCCAGGCCACGTATAACAACACGGCGGTCCCGAGTTGGACGTATCGCGCGGCCACGACCTACGTCACCGGTTCGCACGCGATGAAGGTCGGCTTCAACCGGACGCACGGATACCTCGACGAATACAATTACACCTTGCAACCGGTCAGCTACCGCTTCAACGGCGGCGTGCCGAACCAGATCACTGAACGCGCGTTCCCCTACCGGGCAAAAACCAATCTCGACAACGATCTCGGCTTCTACGGGCAGGACCGCTGGACGGTCAACCGGTGGACGTTTCAGGGGGCGCTCCGATTCGACTACTTCGCGACCAGTTTCCCGGACCAGACCATTGGGCCGGCGGAGCTCACGCCCTCTCGGAACATCACCTTCCCCGCGCAAGACAACATCTCGTGGAAGGACCTGACCTACCGAAGCGGGTTGGCGTACGACTTGTTCGGCAACGGAAAGACCGCGCTGAAGGTGGCGTTCAATAAATACCTGCTCGGGCAGACGCTCAACGGCCTCGGACGCAACCCGAATCCGGTACTCTCGCTCGTCACCACCGCGAATCGCACCTGGAGCGACCGGGGCGGTCTTGGCATCAACGGCGACTATGTGCCGCAGTGCGATCTGCTCAACCCGCTTGCCAACGGAGAGTGCGGCCCGACCGCGCCCTCCACGTTTGGAACGGCGGTTGCCGGAGACCTCTACGACAAAGATCTCATCTCTGGATTCAACCACCGCCAGACCAACTGGGAGTTCTCCACCAGCGTGCAGCGTGAAGTCCTGCCGCGCGTATCACTCGACGTCGGCTACTTCCGGCGCGCCTGGGCACATTTCCAGGTGACGGACAACCTCCTCCTCGGTCCCGAGGATTTCACGAACTTCAACATCGTGGCGCCGGTCGACCCGCGGCTGCCTGGCGGCGGCGGCTACACGCTCACCGGGTTCTATGATGTCGTGCCTGAAAAGTTCGGACAGCAGCGCAACCTGAACGCGCTGTCGGACAAGTACGGCCACCAGTTCGAGAACTGGAACGGCGTCGATCTGACGGTCGACGCGCGCCCCGCCACGGGGCTCACCTTCCAGGGCGGTTTCTCCACCGGCAAGACGATGGAGGACAACTGCGAGATCGTGGCGAAGCTGCCCGAGATGAACAACATCGGCGTGCTCGGCGGCGCGCCGAACACGACCACCACACTGCCCGCGTCGTGGCGCGCTGCCCAGTTCTGTCATCGTGAATCGCCGTTCCTCACGCAAGTAAAGGCGTACGGCGTCTACCTCATCCCGAGAATCGACGTGCAGGTATCGGGCTCCTTCCGCAGCATCCCGGGCGTGACGCAGCAGAATCCTCCGACCAACGACGTGAATGTCGGATTCGTCGCCACCAACGCGTTCCTGGCGACCAACTCCACGCTTGGCCGGCCGCTGGCAGGTAGCGCCGCCAACGTGACGCTGCAGCTGCTCGAGCCGTACACGAGATATCTCGATCGCCGCAACGAGCTCGATCTGCGGTTCGGCAAGGTACTGCGCATGCACAACAGCGCGCGGGCGGTGGTGAGCGTGGATCTCTACAACGCCATCAACTCGAACGCCGTCGTTGGGGTCAATCAGGCGTTCGCGTCGTATCTCGTGCCCACTGAGATTCTGAACCCGCGGGTGGCGAAGATCAGTCTGAACTTCGACTTCTAGAGAGGTAATCGGAAGTACCGAGACGTCCATATCCCCGAGGCGGTGACCCGTGCTGGACCGTCGGCGACAGCCGACGTCCAAAAGGAGGCGAGTACCCATGCGCGCGTCCAGGTGTGCGGTCTTGCTGGTCTGGTCGGTATTCCTTCCATCTGCAGTGTTCGCCCAGGCCTCCATCACCGGGACGGTCAAAGATACGTCAGGAGCCGTCCTCCCCGGCGTCACCGTCGAAGCGGCCAGTCCCGTCCTGATTGAACGAATCCGCACGGCTGTCACCGACAGCAGCGGGCGTTATCAGGTGGTCGATCTGCGTCCCGGCACATACGTCATCACGTTCACGCTCGCCGGCTTCAACACCGTGAAGCGCGAAGGCGTTGTCCTCAGCGGGTCCGCGCCCGCGAACGTCGACGGCGAACTGCGCGTCGGCTCGCTGCAGGAAACCATCACCGTCACGGGCGAAGCGCCCGTCGTCGACATCAGAAGCACGACGCAGCAGCGTGTGTTGTCCTCTGAGGCGATCGACGCGCTGCCGAGCGCCCGCAACTACTTCGGCCTCGCGCGCATGATTCCGAACACACAGGGCGGCGGCAACGATGTCGGCGGATCGCTGATTCAGGACGTCGGCCAGAGTGTGACCGTCCACGGGAGCCGCAACGTCGATCAGCGCGTCACCGTGAACGGGGTCAACACGATGACGTTGCAGGCCGGCGGCAACATCGGCGGACAGACACCGGACGTCGGGTCGGCCGCCGAAGTGAGCGTCGACACCAACTCGCTCTCGGCCGATTTGCCGACCGGGGGCGTCCGCATCAACTTCGTGCCCAAGGACGGCGGCAACAAGTTCGCCAACTCGACGTTCTTCACCTTCTCGAACAAGGGGCTGCAGGGCAGCAACTTCTCCGACCAGCTGCAGCTCGCGGGATTGACGACGCCCAATCGCATCGTCAAGAACGTCGATCTCAACGAGTCGTTCGGCGGCCCGATCAGTAGAGACAAGGTGTGGTTCTGGTTCTCGTCGCGCTACAACGAAACCGCGAACCAGGTCGCGGTCTTCAGGAACAAGAACGAGTACGACCCCACGAAGTGGTTGTACGAGCCCGACACGAGCCAGCCGGGCGAGAACAAAGGGTATCAGGTGAACAGCAGCCTGCGCGTCACCTGGCAGGCCAGCCCGCGAAACAAGATCGCCGGCACCTACAAAGCCGACAAGTGGTGCAACTGTCCAAACAACATCAGCGCCACTGTCGCGCCAGAAGCGGGGCGCGATCGTCGGTTCCCGCGTCTGCGACAGGAGCACGCCGAGTGGACGTCGCCGGTGACGAACAAGCTGCTCTTCGAAGCCGTCGGCCTGCATCTCTTCGAGCGCTGGGGCAACATGCACTACCGGGTGAACGGCGGTTCGCTCGAGGACCCGGCGACCGAAGCGATTCTGCCGCAGCTGATCGGCGTGCTCGAGCAGAGCAACAATCTGAACTACCGGATCCTGACCAACTACAACAACACCGCGGTGCCGAGCTGGACGTATCGAGCGGCGTCGACCTACGTCACCGGCTCGCACGCGATGAAGGTCGGCTTCAATCGCACGCACGGATATCTCGACGAGTATCAGTACGCGCTCAATCCGGTCAGCTATCGATTCAACCAGGGCGTACCCAACCGCATCACCGAACGGGCCATGCCCTTCCGCTCGATCACGAACCTCGATAACGACCTCGGCTTCTACGGACAGGATCGATGGACGGTCGACAAGGTGACCGTCCAGGGCGCGATCCGCTTCGATTACTTCGCGACGAGCTTCCCGGAGCAGACCGTCGGTCCGGCGCCACTCACGCCGACGCGAAACATCACGTTCCCCGCGCAGGACAACATCTCGTGGAAAGACCTCACCTATCGCAGCGCGCTCGCCTACGATCTGTTCGGCAACGGCAAGACCGCGCTGAAGGTCGCGTTCAACAAATACCTGCTGGGACAGACGCTCAATGGACTCGGCCGCAATCCGAACCCGGTGCTCTCGCTGCGCACGACCGCGAATCGCCCCTGGAACGATCGCGGCGGACTGGGCATCAACGGCGACTACATCCCGCAGTGCGATCTCCTGAACCCGCTTCAGAACGGCGAGTGCGGCCCGATCGACGACACCGCGTTCGGCACCTCGGTGCCAGGCGATCTGTACGACAAGGACCTCATCTCCGGGTTCAATCATCGGCAGGCCAACTGGGAGTTCTCAACGAGCGTGCAGCGGGAAATCCTGCCGCGCGTGTCAGTGGATGTCGGCTACTTCCGTCGCGCGTGGGCGCACTTCCAGGTGACCGACAACATCCTCGTCGCGCCACAGGATTTCACGGCGTTCAATGTCGTCGCGCCACAGGACCCGCGTCTGCCTGGTGGCGGCGGCTACACGCTGACCGGTTTCTACGACGTCGTTCCCGAGAAGGCGGGCCAGGTCAGGAACCTGAACACGCTCTCGGACAAGTACGGGCACCAGTTCGAGAACTGGAATGGCATCGACCTGACGCTGGATGCGCGGCTGAACAACGGCCTGACATTCCAGGGCGGCCTCAGCACCGGCAAGACGATGGAGGACAACTGCGAGATCGTGGCGAAGCTGCCGGAGATGAACAACCTGGCAGCCAACGGCACGCTGCCGGCGTCGTGGCGTCCCGCGCAGTTCTGTCATCGTGAGTCGCCGTTCGTCACACAGTTGAAGGCGTACGGCGTCTACGTCATCCCGAAGGTGGACATGCAGATCTCCGGGTCGTTCCGCAGCATACCGGGGCAGGTTCAGGCGCAGACGCCGCCGCAGACCGACATCAATCTCGCCTACATCGCGACCAACGCGTTTCTGGCGACCAACTCCACGCTCGGCCGCGCGCTGTCGGGCCAGGCACCAAGCGTGTCGCTGCAACTGCTCGAGCCGTACAGCACGTATCTCGAGCGCCGGCAGGAACTCGACCTCCGGTTCGGCAAGGTGCTCCGCATGCGCAACGGGGCACGCGCAGTCATCAGCCTGGATCTCTTCAACGCGCTCAACTCCGATGCCACCGTCAACGTGAATCAGAATCTCGGGACGGTGAACCGGGCGAATACGGCGGCGTTCGTGCCGACCGAGATCCTGAACCCGAGGGTGGCGAAGATCAGCTTGAACTTCGATTTCTGAGGGAAACGGAGGTCTCGGAGGAAACGGTTCGCACGGAGCCACGGAGTAACGGAGGTCAGACGGAGACGCCGCGCTCCGCGCGGCGTTATGGATAGAACAACGGGCCGACCGAAAGTCGGCCCCTCCGTCCGATCTCCGTTATTCCGTTGCTCCGTGCGAACCGTTTCCTCCGAAGACCTCCGTTACCTCTATCAGTCGCGCGGGCCGGTGTACTGTTCGATCGGCGGCGTTCCATGCGTGTGGAAGCTGTCGATGGTCTTGAGGCCCCACGCCTGTCCCGTCTTCCGCTCAGCCTCAGTCCACACGATCGGCTTCCAATCCGGGGCGAGCATGAGTCGAGCCCCCGCGCTGTCGAACTCGATCCGGTTGCCGCCGGGTTCGTAGACGTAGAGGAAGAACGTCTGCTGCACGGCATGCTTGTGCGGGCCGGTTTCGATGTAGACGCCGTTCTCGAGACAGATGTCGGCGGCGCGCAGCACCTCGTCCTTCGAGTCGACCGCCCACGTCGCATGGTGGAACCGTCCGTGCGCGCCGTAGTGATCGTGGGTGAAGGCGACGTCGTACGTCTTGTTGTTGCAGGTCACCCAGCAGCCCGCGAGCTCGCCGCTGTCGAGCACGATCATCTCGGTGGTGCGCATGCCGAGAATGTCTTCCATGAACCGTTGAAGGACGACGACGTCGGACGTGAGCAGGTTCAGGTGATCGAGACGTCTCACATTCGCGCCGCGCGCGGGAAAGCGCATCGCCTGGTTCTTGAGCGACGGCTTGAGCTCGGGCGGCGCTTTGTACCACTCGGTCTCCCAGTACAGCTCCATGTTGTGGCCGTCGGGTGTCGTGAACGCGTACGCGGGTCCGTGGCCGAGATCGCCGTCGGTCCATCCCTTTCCGAGACCCGTACGTTCGATGATGCCGACGCGGCGCTGCAGCGCTTCAGGGCTGCTCGCCCGGAACGCGAAGTGCCCCATGCCGGCCACTTTCGCCGCGGTCAGCTTGAGCGTGTGGTGCTCGTAGTCGTCCCAGCCGCGCAGGTAGACCGAATCGCCCTGGCGGGTCGTTTCGGTCATCCCCATGACGTTGACGAAGAAGTTGAGACTCTCCTCGGGTTTCGGCGTCAGCAGTTCGAGGTGCGCGAGATGGGCAAGGTCGAACGCTCGTAATGTCGAAGTATTCATTTACGGGACCGGTTCAACTGGAAAGGTAATCGTCACTACTCCGCAGAGCTCCTGGTCCCATTCTCACGAAGCGCCTTGAGCGCCAGCCGTTCGTCGTGTCCGGGATCGTTGATCAGACGCGCTTCCGTACCGGCCCCAAAGACCATCGTCGGACGTTCGTCGGCGTTGAACGGCTTCCACTGCGGAATGCCTTTGTTGTTCGGATTGCCGGTGCGCGCGAACGCGACCCACGCGGCGCTCATCTGGTCGGCAATCTTCTGCGCCGCCGGCGTGATGCCGGTGTAGACCTTGCCTGCCTCGAGGTTGTCGAAGACGAACGGAATCTCCATGCAGTGCATCGCTTTCAAGCGGCCCTCGCGCACCGGCGAGTAGTACTCGAAGCGATACAGATAGACCGGCGCCCCTTTCTGCGCCGCCTTGCGTTCGGCCTGCGTGTCGACCATCTGACGGAAGAACGAGTTGTCGGTGTCGAGGCGCAGGAAGAGATCGATGTTGTCGCGCCCCGGCTGGTTCTTGCGGTAGAGCGCGATCAACCGATCCGCATCGGCGTCGCTGCCGCGCACGCTCGCCTTCACCCGGGTCTTGAGCTCGGCATCGTCGATTTGATGCAGCCGCGCATCGGGCGCGAAGAAGGTGACCTCGGTCGCCGTCGTGCCGGTCAGGAACGGCACGCTCGCCGACATCGCCGGCGCGGTCGGATCGAATTGATTCGACGGCAGCGACGTGCCATCGAGCACCGGGCCGAAGTTCAAGCCGCCGCCTCCCGGGCCGCCGGCGCGGGCGCCCGCGGGCGGACGGAGGACGTCGATCAACTCCTGCATCGATTTCGCCTGCAGCTGATCGAGCTGATCGGGCTTGATGTTGAGCCGCGCCAGCACCTGCTCGGTCGTCTTGATCGCCTGCTCCTTCGGTGTGGCGGTGAGCGCCGCGCCGCTCTGCGCGATCGCGCGGTGGAACAGTCCTTTGGCCACGGGCATCGCCATCAGCGTGCTGACTTTTCCTGCGCCGCCCGACTGCCCGAAGATCGTCACGTTGCCCGGATCGCCACCGAACGCCGCGATATTCTCCTTGATCCACTCGAGCGCGCGCACGTTGTCGAGCATGCCGACGTTGCTCGCATTGGCCCACTTGCCGCCGAAGTGCGCGAGATACAGATAACCGAAGATGTTGAGGCGATGGTTGACCGAGATCGAGACGGCGTCGTGCTTGCGCGCGAGCTCATGCCCCGAGTAGATCGAGTAACTGCCCGACCCGCTCGCGAACCCGCCGCCGTGGAACCAGACCATCACCGGGCGACGTCCGCCGCCAGGCTTCGGCGTCCAGATGTTGAGGACGAGGCAATCTTCGCTCTGCGCTTCACGCGGATCGGTCGGCAGCATCTCTTCGGGCTCGCCGCCGACGATCTGCGGTGGACGGCCGCCCCACTCGAACGCGTCTCGCACACCGGTCCATGGCTGCGGCTTCTGCGGCGGCATGAACCGTCCTGCGCCGGCCGTCGACGCGCCGTAGGGCACGCCCTTGAAGACGTGCACCGAGTTGTCGACGTAGCCGCGGATGCGTCCGGCACTCGTGGCGACGGTCTCGCCAGGCGTGCGAGCGCTCTGCGCAAACACGTTGCGATCGATTAGGAGCCCGGCGCCCGCGATTGCGCCATAGCCGATGAAGTCTCGTCGTCTCATGTCGTTTCCTACGCTTCGCCGGTTCGTGTCCAATTACGATGCTTTACACGGCGTCGGATTCCACTTCGAATCGTTCGGCTCTTTCTTCCAGTTCGAGCTCGTCACGAACTGCTGCGCGAGATAGGTCGGGTCGTCGATCACCGTCGTGACGACGAACCAATCACCGGCCGTTGGGTTCGTGAAGCGAATGAAGTACTCGGTAATCTGGGCGTTCTGACTGTAGGGAACGCCGTTGCGCCTCAACCAACCGGGAAGGATGTTCGAGGTCGTGACCTTGAGCTCTCCCCAGCGCGGCGCGCCAGGACCCGCTCCGCGTTCGAGGAATGCATCGAACGCGCCCCCGCCTCGTACCCATTCCGCCGCCGACGTTCCCTGCAGCGTACGCGCGGACGGTGCTGCGGCTGTTGCCGACGCCGGCGCATTGGCCGCATTGGCCGCGCCAGGCGTTGCGAACTTGAGGAGACGCGTCTGCTGACCCGCATCGCTTTCGATCTTCAGCGTGTTGTCGTCCTGCCAGCTGATCTTGAGACGGCCGGGCATACGCATCAGACCACCGACACCGTACGCCTCGCAGCGCCCGTCCATCGACGGCTCCCAGGTGTTGGCCACGCGCATCCCTTCAGCATTCAGCGGGACGCTCGTGGTGTCGCCCTTTGCCGGCGTTCGCATGCGCCACTGCCAGTCTTCGGTGACGACCGACACCCAGTTGCCTGTCAGATCGACCGGCGCACCTTGTCGCGCCGGAGGTGGAGGACCCGCTGGTCCGCCACGACCGCCACGTCCACGACCACCGCCACCCTGTGCG
>DASWZV010000139.1:0-8645 GCA_036407095.1 Vicinamibacterales bacterium
CGCGAGTGCCAGGGTGCCATCGGCTTCCTCCGGCGCCTGAATGACCGCGCCGATGAGTGCTGGTGAGGTGACCTTTTCCAGTGATGAAAGGGTTGCAAAACGTGGTAATACGGCCTAGCCACTTGACCCGTCGTCTCGCAAGGCTCCATAATTTGCCCGTCCCTCCGCTTTCCAGTCCGACGTCCAGCGCCTAACAAGGTGGCATTGCGCCGCTGCAGCGCAAGTCGCGTCGGACGACCTGCACGAGCAGTTGTGTTCGTGGTCGATGTCCCAGTAGCTGCGGTTACCTCCTCTCCCACCATCAGCGAGGTTTCCAATGGGTGGTGCAATCACCTTCCGTAGGGCCCGAACGGCGGTGACGGCACTCGGAGCCGTTCTCCTGCTCTCGAGTGTCGCGGCAGCACAGAACGCTGTAGTAACCGGTCGTGTCACATCGAACGCCGGTCAACCGCTCGGCGGCGCCAACGTCGCGATCCCCGAGCTAGGTGTTGGAAGCATCGCGGATGCCAACGGGCACTACAACTTCACGGTGTCGGTGGCGTCGCGCACGGGGCAACAGGTCAACATCGTCGCGCGCTATATCGGCTACAAGCCGAAGCGGCTACCCGTCACGCTTTCCGCCGGTCAGGTCCAGCACGACTTCGTTCTCGATCGCGACATCCTGAACCTGGAAGAGGTCGTCGTTACGGGAACGAGCGAGGCGACCTCGCAGAAGAAGACGCCGTTCAGCGTCGCGGTTGTCGACAACACCCAGATAAAGGAAGTGCCCTCGCCGACGCCGTTGGGTGGGATCGAGGGGAAAGTTCCTGGTGCAAGCGTCATCTCCTCCTCCGGTCAACCCGGCACCGAGCCGGCGATTCGTTTACGCGCGGCGACGAGCCTCACGGGTCGTCAGGATCCGCTCGTCATGATCGATGGAACGATCACGCGTCTCGGTCTCGCCGACATCAACTCCGAGGACATCGAGCGGATCGAGATCGTGAAGGGGGCGGCCGCCAGTTCGCTGTATGGCTCCGACGCCGCGAACGGCGTCATTCAGATCTTCACGAAGCGCGGCGCCAATCTGGCCGAAGGCCAGACGACGATCACGGTGCGCAACGAGCTCGGTGACAGCTACCTGCCGCATCTCGTCGAGCACAACATGCATCACAACTACGTGTTGCTCGATCCCAGCGATCCGTCGAAGGGCTTCGATCTCTCGAGCGGAACGCGGACGGCCAAGCCGGATCTGATCGTGGACAATCCGTATCCCGTCGTCTACGACCAGTATCGAAAGGTGTTCCGTCCCGGCCAGAAGCTCACGAACTATGTGAGCCTGGGTCAGCGTCGCGGGACCAGCAACTACAACGTCTCCTTCGAGAACGAGCACGATCAGGGCGTGCTACGGCTTCTCGACGGCTACCGCCGTCAGACGTTCCGCGTGAACGTCGATCAATCAGTGACCGACAACCTCGACATGGGCGTTGGCGCGTTCTACGGGCGATCCACCTCACGGCAGTCGGACGACAACGGCGGCATCTTCTTCGGGATGCTGTTCCTCGAGCCGAATGTCAACATCGACTCGATCGTGAAGGCCTGCCCGTCCGGGACGCTCTGCTCCTACACCGGCGACTTCAATCCCGTCGTTAGGCAGCCGCCGCTCTCCGGCAACGTCGACAATCCGCTGTACGATCTGCAAGTATTGCAGAAGGACAACGATCGCGATCGCTTCACTGGTACCTACCGCGCATCGTATCGCCCCCTCAACTGGCTCACGGGCGACGCCAATGTCGGGTACGACGAGTCGAATCAGATCTACAAGAGCCTGACGCCGGTGGGCTACACCGGCTCGTCCGGCAACGAGGGCGGCGGCAGCCTGTTCACCCGAAACACCATCGATCGATCGTACAACCTGAATCTGTCGCTCACTTCCAATCTCCAGCTCACGAGCGCGATTCATAACACGACCAAGCTCGCGGGCCTTTACGAGGACCAGACGAACAACCAGACCAACGTCTCGGCCACGCCGCTCACGGTCGGAAAGATCCCGGAGTTCAGCGCCGCCGATCAGCAGGGAACGATCGTCCCCGGCTCGAGCACGCAGATCATTCGTGCGAAGGACGCTTTCCTCGTCTCCACCTTCGACATCAAGGATCGCTATGTCCTCGACGGCCTGGTGAGAGTCGACCAGTCGTCGCTATTCGGTTCGAAGGAACGCACCGCGACCTATCATCGCATCTCGGGCGCGTATCGCGTCACGCAGGACTTCCGGATTCCGGACGTCGATGAATTGAAGCTGCGTGTTTCACACGGAACGGCCGGACTCCGACCGCCCTTCATCGCGCAGTACGAGACCTACACCATCTCCGGTGGGTTGCCTGGCAAGGTCGATCTCGGGAACAACATTCTGCGACCGGCCTTCTCGCAGGAGACGGAGTACGGCATCAACGTGAATTTCCTCACCAACTACTCGCTCGACTACAGCTACTCCACGAAGCGCACCACCGACGAGATCATTCAGGTCCCGCTCTCGAGCGTTACTGGCTATTCTCAGCAGTACCAGAATGCCGGCACACTCACGGGCAACTCGCACGAGCTCGCGTTCGGTGCGGTTCTGATGTCGAAGGCGAACTCGTTCTGGCGTGTGAGTATCACCGGCGACCGTACGCGGCAGCGTATCGAAGACCTCAAGGTGCCACCGTTCTTCGTTGGCCCGGATCCGAACGACGGCAACACCAAGATCTTCCGCATCGCGCCCAATCAGCCGTTCGGCGTGATCTACGGATCGCGATGGATTCGCACGGCCGATCAGCTGCAGCAGACGATCGGCGCCGGTATGCTCTCGGGTACGACCGCCGATTACGTGTTGAACGAGGAAGGGTTTTACGTTCGCAAGTCGCAGTTCCACACGATCAATGAAGTGCCACTCAAGTCATTCATCTGCGCGCAGAGCACCGGTGGTGTCTGCACGACGCCGCAGTCAGTCGTGCAGATCGGTGACGTCAACCCCGACTTCAACCTCGGCCTCAACTCGACGCTGCAGTGGCGGTCGATCAGCTTAACCGGCACGCTGACGTGGGTGAAGGGCGGTCAGATCTACAACTACACGCGCCAGTGGCCGTTCAACGAGCTGCGCGACAAGGTCTTCGACCAGAGCAACAAGCCCGCGACTACCTGCGCGGCCAACTGGCAGACCGCGGATCCGACGTGCCCATACTCGACGGGGAAGAAGCCGTCGTCCTATTACAGCGCCTTCTACAACAACTTCGACGCTAACGACTACTTCGTGGAAGACGGCTCGTACGTTCGCCTTCGCGAGCTGGCCGTCAACTGGACGCTGCCGCAGCGTTGGACGACGCGGCTTCCGTTCGATTTCCGCACCGTGCGCTTCGGCGTTGTTGGCAGAAATCTCTGGACGAACACCAAGTACAGTGGTTACGACCCGGACGTGACAGGGCCAGGTGGCGGCAACCCCTTCGCCTATCGCGTCGATTACTTCACCTATCCGACGTATCGCACGTTCACGGCGATGCTCGAATTCGGCTACTGACTACCAACGTTCTGGAGAATGAAATCCATGCGAATCTGGAACTTGGCACGCAGCCTGACGATGATCGCCGCCATCGCGGCGATCGGTTGCAAATCCCTCGATGTCTCAAACCCGAACGATCCGTCGAGCAGTAACATCCTCACCGATCCCTCGCTCATGGAGTCCGTCGCGGGCGGTACGATGCGCACGTGGTTCAACGCCTATACTGACCTGAACAGCGGGCTCGTTCTGGCCGTGCAGGCGCGAGGATTGTCATCCTCGTGGAACAACGGCAACATGAATTTCTACTCCGGCATCGACATCGGCCCGTCGGATACGACGGCCGATCCGTCGACGTGGACTCGCAGCACCCGGAGCTGGCAGAACGATCTCTCGGCGGCCGGCCGCGTGAGTATCGAATCGGAGTGGTTCGGGATGTATGCCACTCTGTCTTCGGCCAACGACGCACTCAGGGCGATACGCGTTAATAACTTCCAAATCGGAGACGCCGCGAGGACCAAGCGCGCCGAGACGATCGCGCAGCTCATGCAGGCCGCGTCGCTGATGGTGATCGCTCTCAACTACGATCAGGGATACTACATCGACGAGACGATGGACCTGTCGAAGCCCGAGGTCCTCAGCTCGCTCAAGCGCATCTCACGCAAGGAACTTCGCGATTCGGCACTCAAGAAATTCGACGCCACGATCGCTCTTGCCAACGCGAACACCTTCACCACCGTGGCTGGTTGGACGAATGGCAACACCTACAGCAACTCGGACATCGCCAAGATCGCGAACACGATGGCGGCGATGACGTTCGTCTTCTATCCGCGCGACGACGGTGAGACCAGCGCGGCGGGCATCGTCGACTGGAACAAGGTCGCGAGCTACGCGTCGAACGGCATGTCCACCGGTACGCCCGTCACCTTCGCGCTCATTGGAGATGGATGCAGCGCCTGGTGCCAGGGCTTCATGCCCTGGTTCACCGACTACAGCAGTGGTCGCATCAGCACTCGCGTCGCGCACTTCCTCGACCCGGCGACACAGATCGATCCTTACCCGTTAGGCATCGGAAACAAGCAGCCCAATTCGCCGGATGCCCGCATGGGTGACGGATCGTTTGGCGATGAGAGCCTTGAGGACGTGTTCGGCAACGTCCCGAAGACGGCCAATAAGGGAACGGACTTCTCCTGGTCCTCGGCCGGCGAGGTGTTCCGTCCAGACCGTGGCTATTACCATCAGTCCAACATCGGCATCACCCGGTGGGACGCATCCGGCGTGGAGGATCCGCAGGGTCAATGGGCCGGCTATGGCTACAGCCCCGTGATCACGCCGATGATGAATGATCTGCTGTGGGCAGAGGCGAAGCTCAGAACGGGCGACGCCGCCGGAGCCGCGACGTTGATCGACAAGACGCGTGTCACACGCGGCAAGCTCTCATCGGCTTCGCTGGCTGTGGGCACGCCTGGGTCGCCGGCGGACGGTCCGTGCATGTCCAACGGCAAGCTGGCCAAGGATGGCACTGCTTGCACACTCTGGTCGGAGCTGTTGTACGAGTACGAGATCGAGCTGCTGCAAATGGGTCCGGCCTCGTACTGGGATCAACGGCGGCGTCCGCTGGTGCTCGCGACCGCCTGGGAGCGAGCCACCGGGTGCAGGACGGACAGCGACACCACCACAGCTGGCATGCAGTGCACGCCGAATCCGAACACGATCTTCAACGGGCCGCGCTACATCCAAGGTCTATTGCCGAATACTCCTCGCGAGATGCCTGTCCCTGCGAAGGAGCTCGCGATCAAGGCCGAACCGTTCTACACATTCGGCGGCGCGAAGCCGCCAAAGGGGACCGAAGCGCCCTGAGTCTTCGTTTCACGAACACTCAAATACAAGGAACCCCGGCGAGAGCCGGGGTTCCTTGTATTTGTGATCAGCTGTTAGCGAACGCTCACCACTCGCTTGGCGCTCAGCACCTCGACGATCGTCAGCTCCGAATGACCAGCATCGATTGCCGGAGGTCCGCCTGTAGAACCCACTCCACCGCCTGGCCAGCCGTGACGTGAATCGCCTCCGACGTCAGCGTCCGTCGCGAGCCCACTGGATCGGCGAGCAGCTGCAGCTCGCCGGTTGGACTGATCTGGTGCAACGACACGGTGAAATGCTGAGTCGAGGCAGTGGTCACCGTCCCGAGCCGAATGCGCATGCTCTGGTTGACCGCGTACACCGTCATGTCCAGCGCATTGTTGTTCGACACGCTGATCGTGATCGTGTCCGGCTCGTCCGGAATGATGGAGTGCCTGACACACGCGACAGGCGCGAGCAGCAATAGAAGGGCAGGGAGCCCCTTCCTGATCGACCAGCGAGGCATGCACCGCTCCGGCGTAGGTGGGTGTGCCACAGATAGCGACGCCCGCCGCGGCCGGTCAAGAGGTCGGCATGACAATCGTATTTATCGACGCCTGATCTCCACTGGCCCGTTCGTGGTGATCGCGCGAATTGGCGATCCGCCGTTACCGAGCTGCGTCGTGATCCGCCGGCCGATCATGCCCTGGAGCGTCACAGGGAAGTCGATGTGCATTCCGCCGTTCACGGTGCCTGTCTCGAGTTGCGCCGAGTAGCCCGAGGGAATGTCCAGATTCACGGGGCCATTGGTCGTTCGCAGATCGAGGCCCGTCCCGCGCCACCGATCACCATCCAGGTCGACGTTGAGCGGCCCGTTGGTCGTCTCGCCGCGCACGTCGCCAGATACGCCGCGCAGTTCGATCCCACCATTCACCGCGCCGAGCTCGAGGCGCGCATCGATGTTGTCGATGCTGATGCCACCGTTATGCGTCGACGCGCGGAGGTCCGTTTGCCTCGGCGCCCAGACATCGAAGCTCACCGACCATGACTGCTCTCTTCGCGTCGACGGCCCTTCAGCGCGAATGCGGCCGCCATCCGCGTCGACGGTGATGCGCGAGGCGATGTCCCGCGCCTCGCTCGCGTCCTCTCCTTGCGTTTGGATCTTGGCGAGGACGAGCACCTCGGAGCGATCCCACCCATGCACGCTCACGCTGCCGTTTTGCTGGCCGTCGATGTCGAGCCTTCGCGACGCCGAGATCCGCTTTTCGCGCACCTCGCAGAAGCGCTCCCGGTCGTTGCCCCACCTGTTGTTTCGGCTCTCTCGGCAGCGATCGAGCCACGCGTCGCCAACATCGCCCGGATCGCGCGGCGACGAACGTTGGGCGAGGGCGGGAACGCCGCAGACGAGCAGGAGTGACAGGCTTCGAGCCACGAGCCGCGCCGTGCGCATATGACCTCCGGAATTACGAGTTTGCTAAAGCCATTACGAGTGGTTGGGGGCCAGAGCTGACGTGAAGCGCGAAATTCCAACGCCTCGCCGCCAGCGCCTACCCTCATCCTAGACACCGTTCGGGGCTCGATGGTTGGACGGGCCATTCGCCGGTATATTCCTGCCCCGTCCCCGAGTCGACGCTCGCACGCCTGGAGAACCAATGCGGACCCGAATCGCCCTTCTTGCTCTCCTCACCGGAATCCTGCCGACCCTCGCGCGGGGCCAAGAGGCCCGCCCCCAAGGCACCCAGGACGCCCATTGCGCGCCCGCTAACGGCGGCATCACGCTCTCCAAGGGGTTCTGCGCGACCGTATTCGCCGACAGCCTGGCCGGTCCGCGCCACCTCGTCGTCGCGCCTAACGGCGATGTCTTCGTCGCGCTCCAGAGTGGTGGTGTGATGGCGCTCCGCGACCATGACGGCGACGGTATCGCTGACGAGCGCAACAAGTTCGGCGACGGCCATGCCACCGAGGTTGTGCTTTTCGACGGCTATCTGTACACGGAGAACGGGTCCGACATCCTGCGCTATCGTCTGGCGGCGGGCTCGCTTGCGCCCACCGGGGAGGTCGAGCAGGTCGTGACCGGCCTGCCGACGGGCGGCCACGGCGCGAAGACATTCACCATCGCTCGTGACGGCGCCCTCTATGTGAACATCGGCTCGCGCACGAACGCCTGCCAGCGCGAGGACCGCAAGCTCGAGGTGCCTGGTGTCGACCCGTGCACCGAGCTCGAGACGCGCGCCGGCATCTGGCGATTCGATGCTCGCAAGCTGCATCAGACCCAGTCGCAGGCGGAGCACTTCGCTCGCGGCATCCGAAACGCCGTCGGCATCACGATCAATCCGCACGACGGCGACCTGTGGGTTACGCAGCACGGCCGAGACCAACTCGGCGGCGGCGGCGCCGACTGGCCGAAGCTCTTCAACGCCGAACAGGGTGCGGAGCTTCCGGCGGAGGAGCTCTTCCATGTGCAGCGTGGTGACGACTTCGGCTGGCCGTACTGCTACTTCGATCCGGAGCAGAAGACAAAGGTGCTGGCGCCGGAGTATGGCGGCGATGGCAAGCAGGTTGGGCGCTGCAGCACGAAGAAGGGAGACGTGGCGTACTTTCCCGCTCACTGGGCGCCGAACGCGCTGCTCTTCTACACGGGCTCGATGTTTCCGGCGCGCTATCGCGAAGGAGCGTTCATCGCCTTCCATGGTTCGTGGAATCGCGCTCCGCTTCCGCAAGCGGGCTACAAGGTTGTTTTTCAGCCAATGAGGAACGGTCGCGCCGATGGAGCGTTCGAGATCTTCGCCGACGGCTTCGCGCCCAACCTCAACGTTGCGCGCAGCACCGGCGCCTCCGGCAATCATCGCCCGAGCGGCCTGGCTCAAGGAACCGATGGCGCTCTCTACATCACGGACGATGCGATGGGACGGATTTGGAAAGTGGTGAAAAACTAGGTGCACCTATTGCTTATCTTCAAACATTCCCATTTTCGTTGAGCCGCTGACATGTCGCCTGCTTCTGATCGTCTTCAGCGCCTGCACGACGCGGGCGTCTCCATCTGGCTCGATTTCATCGAGCGCACGATTCTCCGAAATGGAGACCTCGCGCGTCGCATCCGTGAGGATGCGGTCACTGGAATGACGTCGAATCCGACAATTTTCGAAAAAGCGCTCGCCGAAGGTAATGCGTACGACGATCAGATTCGCACCGCGCCGGGCGACTTCACGGCGATGGAGTTGTTCGAGCTCGTGTCGACGACCGACGTTCGGGACGCGTGCGATCAGTTCCGCGGCGTCTACGACAAGCAGCAAGGCGC
>DASWZV010000140.1:0-44485 GCA_036407095.1 Vicinamibacterales bacterium
GTATTCGCGCTTGTTTTCGTGAGCGACTCTCCTCCCATCGCGCGCGTAGCGCGCAGCCCCACCCGCGTCGAAGTTTTTCGCAACCGTGTGCCTCCGTCTGACCTCTCCGTGTCTCGGTGCGAAGCCGTTACTCCGTCAACCTCCGTGCCTCGCGGTGATTTCGGCAACGGCCTGTGGATTGTCGAGAGAGCTGAGATCACCCTGCGGATCCCCGAGGTACGCGGCGCGAATGACGCGGCGCATCACTTTGGCGCTGCGAGTCTTGGGTAGCTCTTTGACGAATTCGATTGTCTCCGGCCGCAGCGGCTTGCCGAGGCGCGCGGCGACGAGCCCTTTCAGGCGATCGGCGAGTGCGCTCGTGCCGTCGTGGCCGGCGCGAAGGACGCAGAAGCAGACGAGCGACTGTCCTTTCAGCGGATCGGGAATGCCGATCGCGGCGGCTTCGATCACGGCTGGATCTTCGACGAGAACTGATTCGACTTCTGCGGGCCCGAGACGCTTCCCGGCGATCTTGATCGTGTCGTCGGATCGGCCGAGGATGTACCAGAGGCCGTCCTCGTCGATCGCGGCCCAATCGCCGTGGACCCAGACGCCGGGGAAGCGCGACCAGTACGTCTGCTCGTACCGCTCGGGGTCGTTCCAGAAGCCGCGCGTCATGCCGATCCAGGGCGCGCGCACGATCAACTCTCCGACCTGGTTGCGCACCGGCCGCCCGTGATCGTCGACCACATCGGCAGCGATACCAGGAGGCGGACCGGCGAATGCGGCGGGCTTGAGCGCGGTCAGCACATTGCCGCCAACGAGGCCTCCCGACACTTCAGTGCCGCCTGAATAATTGATGATCGGCAACCGGCCGCCTCCGACGACATCGAAGAACCATCGCCACGGCTCGGGGTTCCAGGGTTCACCTGTCGATCCGAGGATGCGCAGCGACGACAAATCGTGTCGGCGCACCGGCTCGTCGCCGTGACGCATCAGCGATCGAATGAGCGTCGGCGACACGCCGAGCAGGTTGACGCCATGTCGCGCCGCGAGCGACCACAGGCGATCCGGGCCGGGATAGTCGAGCGCACCGTCGTACAACACGAAGGTGCCCCCGAGCAGCGACATCCCGAGCACTTCCCAGGGCCCCATCATCCAGCCCATATCGCTCACCCAGTACATCGTCTCGCCCGGCTGGACGTCGAAGCAGTGCACCATGTCCTGCGCCGACTTGATGGGGAACCCGCAATGCGTGTGGACGGCACCCTTCGGTCGCCCCGTCGTCCCGGACGTGTAGATGATCATCAGCGGTTCTTCGGCGTCGGTCCGCTCGGTGGGGCTCGAGTCCGGCTGACGACTCACGACGTCGGCCCATCGACGATCGCGCGATCCCATCGAAACGTCGATGCCCACGCGCGGAACGACGATGACATCGCGCACCATGGGCGCGGATGCGATTGCCGCGTCCGCAGTCGTTTTCATTGCGACCATCTGGCCGCGACGCCAGAAGCCATCTGCGGTGATCACAGTTGACGCGCCGGCATCCGCAAGACGCGTCGCGACGGCGTCGGCGCCGTATCCTGAAAACAGCGGCAGGATCACGCTACCGATCTTGATGACGGCGAAGAACGCGACGATGAGCTCGGGGCACATCGGCATGAAGAGCGCGATCCGATCGCCCGGCTGCACGCCGAGCGCTCGCAGTCCGTTCGCGCATCGATTGACCTGGCGGCGGAGCTCGGCATACGTGAGGAGGCGGGTCGTGCCTTCCTCGCCTTCCCAGCGAAGCACGATGCAGTGATCGGTCGGTGTGCCCTCCCACTTGTCGAGGCAGTTGTGCACGATGTTCATCCGGCCGCCGACGCACCAGCGCGCGTGCGCCGGTCCGGCCGACGTATCGAGCACCGTGTGATACGGCTCGTAGAATTCGATCCCGAGATCGTCGAGCACTGCCCGCCAGAACCAGTCGAGGTCGGTCGTCGATCGCTGCATCAGGTGGGCGTAGTCGCGCAGGCCGTGCTCCCGCATGAACGCCGCGAGACGGCTGCGTTCGACGTAGTCCCGCGAGGGACGCCAGGAGATCTCGCCGCCGAACTCGAACTGATCTGAAGCCATTCGGGTTATCTAACCACACCGGTCGCGAACTCGACATGCGGGACGCGAAACCTGAAATTGGCGACAATCATCGTGTGGCTGTTTATGAACCGTCGGTGATCCTGAGCGCCTGCCGAACGCCAATCGGCTCCTTCGGCGGTGTGTTGAAAGACCTGTCTGCGCCGGATCTCGGGGCGCGCGTGATCCGTGAAGCCATCTGCCGCGCGGGTGTCGATGCGGCGCAGGTGGGCGATGTCGTCCTGGGCTGCGTGCTGCAGGCGGGTGCCGGCATGAACGTCGCCCGACAGGCGGCGCTCAAAGGCGGTGTGCCGAAAGAGGTGCCGGCCGAAACGATCAACCGTGTGTGCGGGTCGGGGCTCCAGGCCGTTGTCCATGCGGCTGAGGCCATCAACACCGGATACGTCGACGTCGTGGTTGCCGGTGGCACCGAGTCGATGTCGAATGCACCGTATCTGCTGAAGGGTGCCCGGTGGGGCGTTCGCATGGGGAACGCCGAGGTCTACGACACCATGCTCGGCGAGGGGCTCACGTGCGCAATCGAGCAGTGCCACATGGGAATGACTGCTGAAGAGATCGTCGTGCGCTTCAAGATCTCGCGCGCCGACCAGGACGCGTTCTCGGCCGAGAGCCAGCGTCGAGCCGCCGAGGCGATCGCAGGCGGCTGGTTCCGCGACGAGATCGTGCCGGTGGAGATCGCGAAGAGGAAGGGCGATGCGATTCGCGTCGACACCGATGAGTATCCACGTGCGGGAACGACGATCTCCACGCTTGCCGGATTGCGGACCGCGTTCAAGGCCGACGGCACCGTGACCGCCGGCAATGCGTCGGGCATCAACGACGGCGCCGCGGCACTGGTGGTCGCGTCACGCGATCGCGCGCGGCAATCAGGCCGCGAGCCGCTCGCCACGATCCTTTCGTTCGCCACCGTCGGCGTCGAGCCGCGGATCATGGGCATGGGCCCGGTTGAAGCGGTGCGCACTGCGCTGCGACGCGCAGGGCTCGCGTCCAGGGACATCGACCTCTTCGAGCTGAACGAAGCGTTCGCGGCGCAATCGCTGGCCGTCATGCGCGAGCTGGATCTCGACCCCGCAAAGGTCAACACCCGCGGCGGCGCGATCGCGCTCGGCCACCCGATCGGCGCCAGCGGCGCGCGGATCCTCACGACGTTGATCTACGCGCTGCGGGCCAAAGGCGGTGGAAAGGGGCTCGCCTCGCTCTGCATCGGCGGCGGTATGGGCATCGCGATGGTCATCGCCGTGTAGCCGGACCAGCAGTCGTCGTGTCCGGCTTCGGCCGGACCACGGTCCTCTTGATTAACCCTATACAATATGCGCCGTGAACATCGATCCCGCGCAAATCGCTGTCGCCGCTGCGGCGACTGCCGGATACGCCGGCACGTCGGTTCTCGTGCGGCAGGCCTACATCAGGCGACGCCGACGTCAGACCAGGCGTGACTCCCTCTTTGTGACGCAGTTGATGCACGCCGTGCAAAACGGCACCATTCGCGCGCTCTCGGATGCGATTGCGCTCTATCGCGCCTGCACACCGGCCCCCGCCGCCGACGAGATCGTTCACCGCCTCGAGTTCCTGATCGCCCGAGCGTGGGTCCGGGTTCTCAAGCGGACACGACGCGATGGGGCGGTCGCCGGGTCTTCTGGACACGATGCCGTTGCAATCCTTCGGCGGCTTCGCGATGAAAGCAGCGAGGCCGTGACCAGCGCCCTCATGAGTGACGCCCGGGTCTCGGCTGAACACCAGGAGCACATTCGACTCGAGATGGAACGAGCGTACGAAAAGGCCGCCAGGCAAGCACCAGTGGATGTTCTGGTCCTGGCCAAGCGCCGTGAGAGCCAGCGGCAAACGGCTGCGATGCTGTGGCGCGGACTGCTGGGCGTCGGCTGCATCGCGTTCGTTCAGGTTGCTCTCATCGTCTGGCAATTGCTGCGCTAGCCGGCGCAGCCGCGCCGAAGGCGAAGCGCGGAGCCTCGCCGAAGAGAAGGCGGGGAACTTCCCGTCGCCGGCCTCCGTCCCAACGGCCGAGGAGTAGCCAAGTGAGACGATTCCTGCTGGCGTTGAGTCTCGTGCTCAGCGCGGCCACCGCATTTGCCCAGCAGGCCGAGGACCCGCTGGATCGACCGCATGGCGGTCGTGAAGGTTTCCGGTATCGCCACCATCGAGACTGGGACGACTGGTCTTCCCGCCGCGGCCACGATGGCGTGCACCTGCGAGTCTTCCGCGACTACGACCTCGCCGCCGGCGCCACCGCATCCGAACCGGTCGTCGTCCTCGGCGGCACTGCCACGATCAACGGCCACGTCGAAGACGACGTCGTCGTCCTCGGCGGCCATCTGAAGCTTGGACCAACAGCCGTCGTCGACGGCGACGTGTTCACCGCTGGCAGCGACCCCACTATCGATCCCGCGGCACACGTGAAAGGCAAAGTCGATCAGGCCGGCATCGACCTGCCGGGGCTGGGTCTGGGCTGGGGCGGGTTCGGCGTGCCGAGGGGCTGGTGGCCATTCGCCTCGTTCGGCGCCATGGTGATGCGGCTCGGCCTGGTGCTGACAATCTCGCTGCTGTTCACGTTGATCGCCCCGGGCTGGGTTCGCTCGATGTCGGGACGCGCCGCTGACGTCGGCGCGTCGGGAGTCGTGGGCGCGATCGTCGAAGTCCTTTTCGTGCCGGTGCTACTGATCATCACGCTGGGACTGGTGATCTCCGTCGTCGGAATCCCGCTGCTTGGGGCAATTCCCTTCGTGCTGGCCGGCGTCGCGCTGTTGTGGGTCGGCGGCTTCGCAGCCGTTGCCGTCACGCTCGGTGCGCGCTTGCGCGGATCGCGCGGCGATCGGGCTTCGGCGCCGTATCTCGATCTGCTCACCGGCTTCCTTGCGATCACCGGCGTCACGATCATCGCCCACTTCATCGGCCTGGCCCCGGGCTGGATCAGCCCGTTCGGCTGGATGGTGCGGACGACCGGTCTGCTGATCGAGTACGTCGCGTGGACGATCGGGCTCGGCGCGGCGCTGTCGACGCTGCTCGTTGGACGACGGTTCATGCCGCCGCCGGTGCCGGCGTCGGCGTGAAACGTAGGGCAAAGGTCAAAGGGCAAAGGCCTAGGACAACGTCCAGGTGTCAGGTGGCGGTGTAAGTCGACTCGCGCCAGCCGACCAGCTCTTTGCGAGGTTTACCTGACACAACGAACTGGGACCTAACACCTGCACTGACACCTACACCTTTGACCCTACTTTTGACCTTTGACCTTTGACCTTTGACCTACGTCATCGAGCAACCTTTCGATCCGCTCGATGACCGTCGGCCACCGATACTCTCGCTCCACATACGCCAGCCCTTGCTGACCGATAGTCTTTCGCTCGGTCGGATGCGTATCGAAGTACGCGAGCGCTTCGCAGAACTCTTCCGCTGACCGGTACGGCAGCCCACCATTCGCACGACGCACCTGTCCTTCGAGCACGGCGCATCGTGCGTTCACGACGGCCGGTACTCCGTAGTTCCATCCTTCGAGCAGTGCGATGCTGAGGCTCTCGTACGGAGACGGCACCACGAGCACGCGCGCATGGGCGAGCAGCGCCCGCCGCAGTTCATCGGACACGTAGCCGAGCGCCTTGATTCGTGCGTGCGTCGGCACCCGCATCTTCGCCGGTCCGGCCAGAACGAGCGCCGCATCGTCCGTGGAGAACTTCCATGAGTAGTGGTGAAAGTGCTCGAGCAGGGTATGGCACCCCTTGTTGCGATCGACGCGTCCCATGTAGAGCAGGTACTTGGAGGGGATGCCGTTGGCGTCGAGGAGCGATCGTCCATTCAACGGCGGGGCCGGATCGAGACCCATGCCGATGATGGAGGAGTGCGGGAGCGCGCGGGCCGCGCGTGACGAGATGAGTGCCTGCTCCTCGGGCGTCAGAAAGAGATAGCCGGCGGGGAGCGCGAAGAACTCGCCCAGCACATCGAGGTCGATCGCGCGATCCGCTTCGGCGGTCGGCAGCAGGACCGCGCGTTCCTTGACGATGGGCACGCCGAAGAACGACGGCGAATAGCGGTAAGTCCAGAAGAGCACGAGATCGTACGAGCGACCGTGCCGCCGCAGATGCTCGAGCAGATCGGGAACGTCGGGTCCGTTGGCGGCGAACCACGCCTCCTGCCGATCCCGTGGCGCGCCGCCGTCGAACACTTCGTCGCTCAGATCGGCGAACGCATGGAGGTTGCGCGGCTCGCGGACGGCGAACCGGAGCAGACGGACGTCACCGTCGCGCGTCTCGCCCGGGGGAAATGTATTGCGCCACGAGACATAATCGCTGGCGCAGGACGTGAGGACGGTGATCTCGTGTCGTGTGGAGAGCCGGCGGGCGATCTGCCGGCAGTGGATTTCCGATCCGCCAGCGATTTCGGGACCGTATCGCTGGACGACGAAGGCGAGCTTCACCGACCTTCGAAGGCTCCGGACGCGCGCATCTGCTTCCGCAGTGCGGCATTTTCGATCGCCAGCTCCTGGATGCAGGCAAACAGCACCTGGTTGACGCGACGCTGTCGCTCGAAATTGTCGCGGCTGTACTCGAACAGCCATCGGAACATCGGCATCAGGACGCGCCGCTTGAAGAAGAGCACGACGGCGGCTGCGCCCGTGCCGCGGTGGGACTGATAGTGCATCGCGGTCTGCAGACGCCACGTATCGGGATCGCCGAGCAGCTCGGGGAGCAGCAGCGCCCCCGCATCGCCTTCGGCAATCGAGGATTGCAGGAGCCGATCGACGTCAGCGAAGAGTGCGGGATCCTCGAACGCGCGCGAGCCGCCGTGAAGCTTCAGCCGGTCCCGCAGGCGCGCACGCACGCGCTCGCGGAGTTCGGCCGTGACGACGTCGACGGGCACCTCACTGGCCAAGATCGTCGCGTACGCCCGGCCTGACCTCGACGTTCGCGCTGATCGCGGCGGTCACGCGTTCCCGTTGCTTGAGGCGGAAGAAGACCTGATAGGTGCCCGCCTGCTTGAAGATGTGCTCAACGGAATACCGGCGTTTGATCTCGCTCTTGCCCGCTTGATACGGATCGCAGTCTTCCGAGTTCTCCGAGACGGTGCCATCGCCCCAATCCCACTGCACCTTCGGGCAGTAGTACTCCTCGTAGTCGTTGGAGCCGTTCTTCACATCGACCACGAGCCGGACTCTCAGCGGCGAGAAGCCCACGGGCGGATTCGCCTTGAGTGATAGACTGGGCTTCCGTTCGTCGCCGCCGCCCCGTTGCGCACCCGACGAACCACCGGACGCGATGACGAGCGCAAGCACGACGAAGAGCGCGGCTACCGCGCGTCGTTGATACGTCATGGTCTTGTCCCTGGAGCAGACTCGTTCTGATTCTAAGCCCGAATGTATAGCCGAACAAGCGAGTCGGACGTCCGCCGACACCCCCGTCGTGCGTACGCTCCTGGAGCCCGATTTGATGCAGATGGCCTACAAATCTCCGGCGATTCGTGCACTTGCACAACCCGCTGCGGAGATTTCCGCTGACCTATTGATCATTCCCATCTTTGCAGACGATGACCTCGCCGATGAGCCCGGACTCGACGCGGCGTCGGGCAATGAGCTCACCCGTGCTCGAGACCGGGGCGAGCTGACCGGCAAGCTGTTCGAGACGTTGCCGGTCTCGCTCTCGGGCTGGAAGACGTCGCGCGCGCTGCTCGTCGGCGCAGGCAGCCGGAAGGATCTCACGCGCGATCATCTCCGCCGTGTCGCGATCGTCGGAGGTCTCGCCGCACGACAGCGGCGCATGACCAGCGTCGCCATCCTTCATCGTCCCGGCACGCCGCTCTCCGCCGAAGATGCGTCGCAGGCGATTGCCGAAGGATTGCTTCTGGCCAATTTCGACGGCGGGTCCTTCAGAACGAGCGGTCCGCCCACGAGTTGGATCGAGACTGCCGATGTGCGCGTGGCCGGCGATCGTCAGTGCATCGAGCAGTCGATCACGCGTGGCCGCGTGATGGGTGAGTACAGCAACGAAGCGCGCGCGCTGGCCAATGCTCCGGGCAACGCGCTGACGCCGCGCGTGTTTGCCGATCGTGCTGCGGCGATCGCCACGGCGGCGGGTTTGAGCACGGACGTTCTCGACGAACATCGCATCGACGCGCTCAAGATGGGGCTGCTGCTCGGCGTCGCGCGCGGCAGTCAGGAGCCGCCGCGGCTCGTGGTGCTGAAGCACGATCCGTCCGACGCGATCCCGGGTGCGGTGCTCGGGCTGGTCGGCAAGGGGATCACGTTCGATACCGGCGGCATCTCCATCAAGCCTGCCGACAACATGGACAAGATGAAGGACGACATGTCGGGCGGTGCCGCGGTCGTCTGTGCCATGGCGGCGATCGCGACGCTCAAGGTGCCGGTCCGCTGCATCGGCATCGTGCCGATGACCGAGAACATGCCGGGCGGCCGCGCCGTGAAGCCGGGCGACGTGCTCACCAGCGCGAGCGGAAAGACCGTCGAGATCATCAACACCGACGCGGAAGGACGTCTCGTTCTCGGCGACGGCTTGTGGTACGCGCGCGAACTCGGCGCGACGCATCTCGTCGACGTCGCGACGCTCACCGGAGCCTGCGTCGTGGCCCTCGGCAAGACGACGAACGGTCTGTTCGGCACCCCAGATACATGGGTCGAGTCGGTTCGTCGCGCGAGCGCGCGCGCCGGCGAGCGGTCGTGGCAGCTGCCGGTGTTCGACGATTACAAGGAACAACTCAAGAGCGAGATTGCCGACTTCACCAACAGCGGCGGGCGTGCCGGCGGTGCGATCACCGCGGCGCTCTTCCTGCGGGAGTTCACTGCCGACCATCCCTGGGTCCACATCGACATCGCCGGCACCGCGTGGGCCGAAGAAGCCAAACCGTATCAGCCGAAGGGAGCGACCGGTGTCGGGGTCCGAACGCTGGTCGAGCTCGCCCTCGACGCAACGTCCTGGAGCCGCGGGGCGTAATAGAGTGCGATGACGCTGCTGACGCTGCTGCAGCAGAAGCCGATCATCGTCGACGTCGGCAAACCGCCGCCGCCGACCCACGACATCACACTCGATTTCGTGGCCGGCATGTTCGCGATGGCCGGGTTGTTTCTGCTGGCAGCGCTGGTCGGCTGCGTGATCATCGCCGGGGGGATAATTCTCTACAAACGCTGGCGCAGCTCGACCGGGACGAACGATCCCGATCACACGACACTGCGCATTTAGGGGTCAGACCGCCACCAGGGCGTGACCCCTCCAAGGAGATGTCGTTCATGTTCAAGCGTGTTCTTCTCGCAACCCTCGTCGTGTCGATGGCCGTTCCGCTGGCCGCCCAGAAGCCCGCCGGGTGGAAGATGCGGATCGATCGCAGCCAGAGTGCCCAGGATCCGGACGACCGCAAGGACGTCACGTTCATGGCGATGGGCAAAGGCTTCCACGTGGCGGGCGGGCCGGCAGGCGTGTACTGGGACCCCAAGAACACCGCAACCGGCAACTTCACCGCGAAGGGGACGTTCACGCTGCTCAAGCCGAGCAGCCACACCAATTACTACGGCCTCGTCTTCGGTGGTGACGCACTCGAAGGTGCCAATCAGCGTTACACGTACTTCATGGTCGCGCAGAACGGTACGTTCCTGATCAAACAGCGCACCGGCGAGAACACCCACGACATCAAGGGCTACACGCCGAACGCCGCTGTGAAGACGCCGGACGCCTCCGGCAAGTCGGTCAACGCACTCGAGGTTCGCATCGCCGGCGATACGGTCTCTTACGTCGTCAACGGCACGGTCGTGGCGACGACGCCGAAGGGCGACCTCAAGGCCCCGACCGATGGCATCGTCGGCTTCCGTGTGAATCACGTGACGGAAGTGGAAGTGAACGACTTCCAGGTGCAGAAGTCGTAGCAGTCCGATGCGCCTGACGCCAGTTCTCCTGTTGCTTGCTGTCGCGGTGACGCGGGTGAGCGCGGAGGACTGGCCTCAGTTCCGCGGCCCGACGGGGCAGGGCCACGCGACCGAGCGCGGCCTGCCGCTCGAGTGGAGCGAATCGCGCAACATCCTCTGGAAGACATCGGTTCCCGGCTTCGGGTGGTCCTCTCCCGTGGTCGCGGGCGGCAAAGTCTGGCTCACCACGGTCGTCGAGACGAAAGAGAAGCGCGATCGCATCAGCGCCTCGCTTCGCGCGCTAGCCTTCGACGTGGAGACGGGGAAGGAACTCGTCAACGTCGAGGTCTTTCAGATCAAGGACGCCGGCGTCATCAACCCGAAGAACAGCCGCGCGTCGCCCACGCCGATCATCGACGGCGAGAAGGTGTACGTGCACTTCGGCGCTGATGGCACCGCGGCGCTCTCGACCTCCGGCCAGATTCTCTGGACCGCCCGACTCCCGTACGAATCGCAGCATGGCAACGGCGGATCTCCAATCGTCTATCGCGATCTGCTGATCGTGAATTGCGACGGCAATGGCGGGGAGGCCTACGTCGTTGCGCTCGATACGGCGACCGGCAAGATTCGATGGAAGACGCCGCGCCGTAAGCCAGCCGATCAGGCGTACTCGACGCCGCTCGTGATCACCGTCGGGGATCGCGACGAGGTCGTGTCCGCCGGCGCGTATCGTGCCGCCGCGTACGATCCGCTCACCGGCCAGGAGATCTGGCGCGTCGGCTATGGCGACGGCTTCTCGAATGTCCCGCGTCCGGTCTTCGGCAACGGTCTCGTCTACATTGCGACCGGATTTCAGACGCCCTCGCTCATCGCCGTGCGTCCGGACGGCAAAGGCGATGTCACCCGCACGAACGTCGCCTGGACGATCACGCGCG
This sequence comes from Vicinamibacterales bacterium, assembly GCA_036407095.1. Classification (GTDB taxonomy): domain Bacteria; phylum Acidobacteriota; class Vicinamibacteria; order Vicinamibacterales; family UBA2999; genus Gp6-AA40. The sequence continues at coordinate 10,900 of DASWZV010000140.1, forward strand.
GCGCGCCCTACACCCCGTCACCGCTGCTCATCGGCGGCGATTTCTATTACGTCAGCGACACCGGCGTGCTCTCACTCGCCGATGCAGCGACCGGCAAGATCGTGTGGCAGCAGCGACTCGGCGGCAACTACTCGGCGTCACCCGTGTTCGCCGACGGCCGCATCTACTTTCAGAGCGAAGAAGGGGAGACGACGGTCATCGCGCCGGGGAAGGAGTTCAAGAAGCTCGCGGTGAATCGGCTCGACGGCTACACACTCGCCTCGATGGCGGTCTCGCAGGGAAGCGTGTTCATTCGAAGTAGTAGTCATCTGTACCGGATTGCGGAGCGACACTAGGCCTCAGGCCTCAGGCCTCAGGGCCCAGGACACTCGGCCCCAGGCCTCGGGCCTCAGGGCCCAGGGCTGGGCTAGGCCTCAGGGCCTGGTTCAGTGACGCGGGCTGCAGATCAACGCTTGCGCGTCAGACGTTCCTGTTCCGATCGTTCCAATGACCCGACGAGCCCATTGATCATCCGAGCGATCTCTTGTGCGTCTCGGATCAGTAGATCTGCCTGGGTCGCCACGATGAGATCGAGCCTCTGACCGAGTTCGATCTGCGTCTCGAGTTCAGCGCCAGACGCGTGCGCGGTCCAGAGATGCTGAATGTAGTGAGGAGTCGAATGGCGGCTGAAACCCTCCGCGATATTCGACGGCATCGACAACGAAGATTTGCGCAGCTGATAGCCGAGAACCGGTCGATCGTCCCTGGGGAGATGCTGTGCGACGCGGTACGTCCGAACGGCGAGATCCATCGACTTCTGCCACACGAACAACTCGCGGAACGACCTGATCGTGTCAGTCATGCCCCTTGGAGGAGCACGGGTCATGCCGCTCAGATTTTCGAACGATCTGTTCTTGCGAGATCAAAAGATGGAAGTTCTTGCGATCTGAAAGAGGCGCCGAAGACGCGCTTTTCGAAACGATCCTCACTCCTGATCCCTGTCACCTTATGCCTTGCCCAGCCCTGGGGCCTGAGGCCAGGGCCCTGGGGCCTATTTCTGCGCGCGCACCCGCGGGTGCAACGCGGCCACACGGTACATGTAACCGCCAACCTCCGAATAGCGGCCTGATGCCGCCTTCGTCAAATGCTCGCGCGCCCGCCTCTCGTCTCCAAGCGCGTCGTAGTACAAGCCGACGTACAACTCCGCGAAGAACTGCGACGAGAGATCACTTCCTCCAGCCTTCAGCACCGCATCTGGCGTGAGTGTGCCCTTGAACATCTGATAGATCTCACGCATCGGTGAGCGTTGATCGGGACCGACGGGCAGCAGCGCGGCTCGCGCCTTTTCAGGCGATTCGGCGCGGGCGACGCAGAGGAAATGCCACGCCGGGTTTTCGACGTCGTTCGGATTCACTGTTCGGTGCGACTCGAACTGCGCCCGGCAGTCGCGATAGCGGCCGGCGTAATAAAGTGCGATGCCACGCTGCCATAACTGCGGTGCCGCCTCGGGGGCCAGTTTCACGACCTGGTCGAATCCGACGACCGATTCGGCGATCCTGCCGGCGAGAAAATCATCAACCGCTCGATCGAGAATCTCGCGCGCGCTCGGCGTGCGTTGCTGAGCGGTCAGGGTGATCGCGAGCGGGACGAGGCCAAGGCACGTCCACAGGACGTGCGCGACGTACTTCCTATTGCTTCCGAAGATCGAGGCAGAGGAGTGTGTTCTCATTGCGCACGTAGAGGAAGCCGTCTGCCAATGCGGCGTACGGTCGAACGACGCCATTGAGGATCTGGGCGCGGGCAATCGGCTTGAACGCCTGCGGCGACGCGGGGGCGAGGATCATCTCGCCGCCCTCGCGCAGAATGAGCAGCCTATCGCCGGCGAGCAGCACGCTGCCGGCGCGGAACTGATCCTGGCTCCATTTGACGGTGCCGGTCTTGAACTCCACGGCGCGGAAGCTCGGTCCGAACTCCTGACGTCCGTGATAGCCGTACAGATATCCGTCCTTGTAGACGCTCGTCGCATAGTGGTTCGAGAGGACGTCATCCGAGTTCCAGAGGTCGACGAGCTTGGATCCCTCGACGCGCATCACAGCGGCGCCCGGTCCATATTCCGACGAGACGAAGAGCTGGTCGCCGACCACCAGTGGCGTGGCAGCGTTGACCGAGGCGTTGTTGCGCGACCGCCAGCGCCTTTGGAACTGGATCATGCCGGTCGCGGGATCGAGTCCGAGCAGATTGTCGCGCGTCAGGAAAACCGCCGTGCGATGTCCGCCGATCGTTGCCGCAACGCCCGACGAGTAACTGGCGTTATCGCTGGTGGCGGCCCAGGCCACTTGTCCGGTCTTGGCATCGAACGCAATCACGCCACCCTTTGCGCCGCCGACGTTCGCAATGACCCGCCCACCCTCGACGAGTGGAGAGCCGCCCTGACCGAAGAAACCCTTCGGCACGCCGAACTCTTTCATCGCGTCGTGGCTCCAGACCCGCGTGCCCTTGGCGAGGTCGACGGCGTGGAGCTGCGCCTGAGCGCCGAAGGTGTACACGATGCCATCGGTCACCACCGGCACCGCCCGTGGGCCTTCGTCGAAGCCGAAATCATCGCGGTATGTCGTCGGGTAGGCGTAGCGCCACGTCGACATGCCGGTCTTCGCATCGAGCGACTCGAGCACCTCTTCATTGCCGACGCGGTGGAACAGCAGGACGCGGCCCTGGACGACCGCCGGTCCGGCGAAGCCTTGCCCGACCTGTTTCCGCCAGACGACCTTGGGTCCGGACGGTCCCCACGTTTCGTTGAGCGGGGGCCCGGCGTAGGTGCCGTTGCGATCGGGGCCGAGGAATTGCGGCCAATCGAGCGCGACAGCGCGGGCCGCCATCCCAAGTGCGAGGACGATCGCCGCTGCGAAGAGGCGACGCATGGGAATGACTTTACCATTGGACGTATGGCCGTGAAGGCATATCTGGTCTCGCTGCCGGAGCGGATCGTCCGATCGGTGCTGGGTCTTGGCGCGGGCCTCGCGCGGGAAGCGAGCGAGGTCGTGCTGCCGGATCGCGTGCGCGAGACGCAGCTCTATCGCAATCTTGTCGATACGACGCTGCGTATCCTGATCGAGCAAGTCGGCGGCGTCGAAGGCGTGTATCGCGCCGAGCAGACGGCGGCGACCAACGACCTGCTGATCAGGCGCACGGCCGGCAACGCCATCGAGGCGCTCGGGATCGTTGCCTTTCACGCGTCGCCGGTGTGGGTGCTGGCGGCGTTGTCTGACGTCTGCGGATTCGGGCGTCAGATGATTCCCGAATTCGCAGCCGCGTTGAAAGAACGAGGGCTGCTCGATCCGGAGAGACAGTTCACAAGCGTGGACCAGCTTCTCGACGGTCTCGAGCAGACGTCCGGCCGCCTCGCCGAGGCCATCAACACGCCGCCGCTCGATGTGCCCGCGCTGCGGCGGGAATGGGCGGCGATCCGCGAGGCGTCGCGCGGGCTGCGGCCCGATCGCCTGCCGTCGATCGAGACGCTGACGACCGTGTGGAGGCAGCTGCGCGCCGAATCGGAGCGGCAGGAGCGATCGATCTTCGAGACCTCGTCGATGATGGCGATGTCGGCGATCCGTGGGCTGCCCGACGGCGCGCGCTGGCTGTCGGCGTCGACGATGGCCGGCGCGACGCGAACCGGACAGGTGGTCGCGGCGGCGCTGCTCGAGCACTATCGAACCACGCTCGACGAGATGCGTCGCGTGGGCTATGCGTCGTTTGCCACACGACAGCTCGGCCCCTACGTGCGCGCGGCCGTCGGTCACTTCTCGCCCGGGCGCCGCACGCTCACCGAAAGCCTCGTCGAACGGTTGAAGCGATCGCACGACTGAACCCTGCACGCGTCTGGGCGGTCTAAGCTCGCGAACCGGAGGTGCAGAGTGGACACGATCTGGCAGGACGTTCGGCACGCCGCGCGCACGATTCGTACGAGCCCGCTCTTTGCCTGCGTCTCGGTACTGTCGCTCGCGATCGGGATTGCCGGGACTGCGGTTGTGTTCAACGCGGCCGATACCTATCTGTTTCAACCACGGACTGGCATGCGCGACGTCAGCGGTCTGCTCGAGGTCGGCCGGACCGACAGTCGTGAGCGCGCATCCGCCGACAGCGATCTCAACACCTTCTCCTATCCAAATTTCGCGGACTATCGAGCGCGTCAGGCCGTGTTCGCGGGCCTGGCCGCCGCGCGCTCGAACGCGACGTTCGGTCTCGCCGCGGACGGCGTCGCCCCGGTTCGCGTGACCGGCGCGTTCGTCACGGCCAATTACTTCTCCGTGCTCGGCGTCACCATGCAGTTGGGGCGGGGATTTCGTCCCGAGGAGGAAGCGCCGTCGGGTCCGGTCACCGTGGCGGTGATGAGCGACCGTCTCTGGCGGACGTCGTTTGCCGCCGACCGATCGATCATCGGACGGACGATTCGGCTGAACGGGCGCTCCTTCACGGTGATCGGCGTCACCAGTCCTTCGTTCTCGGGCCACTCGCTGGAGGTGATGAACCTGTGGGTGCCGCTGACGGCGTATCCCGATGGCGATGATCTGCGGCGGCTCGAGCGTCGTGGTCAGCAGTGGCTGCTCGGTGTCGGCCGGTTGAAGGCCGGAGTCACAGCGGCGCAGGCACAGTCGGAGCTCACCATCATCGCAGCGGATTTGGAGCGTACGTATCCCGATGACAACTCGGGTCATGGTCTCGGTGTCGCGCCTGTAGGCACGGTACCGCCGGGAGGGCGCACGATCGTCTCGCGATTCATCGCGATGTTGTCTGCGCTCGCCGGCCTGATTCTGATCCTTGCGTGCGCCAACGTGAGCGGCATGGTGCTGGCGAGAAACGTGAGCCGCACCCGTGAGCTCGCGCTTCGGGTCGCGCTTGGGGCCGCGAAGGGTCGTATCGCCCGCCTGCTGATCGTCGAAAGCCTGCTGATCGCATCGATGGCAATCATCATCGCAGCCGGCGCGACATGGGCGGGCATTCGTCTTCTGGAGCGCGCGATCCCGATCCTCAGCCTCGATGTCGTGTTCAACCTCGGCATCGATTGGCGAGTTGCGCTCTTTTCGACCGTTGTCGCCACGATGAGCGGGGTTGTCATCGCACTGCTTCCTGCGATGCAAGCCACGCGCGTCGATCTCGCTGTTGCAATCACGCGCGAGCATCGCACCAGGCGGCACCTTCGCATGCGTCAGCTTCTGGTGGTCGCGCAGATCGCGATGTGCGTGCTGCTGATGGTCTGCGGGCTGCTGCTCGCGCGGTCGCTGCGGCACGCGAACGCGATCAATCCCGGGTTCGTGCGTGAAGGAGTGGAGGTGATCGGCCTCAACCTTCAGCTTGGCGGCTATGACCCGAACACGGGTCCAGCATTCGCTGAAATGCTGCTTGCGCGCGTCGAGGCGCTGCCATCGGTTGCCGGCGCCACCTTTGCGCGCGTCGTCCCTCTCACCGGCGAGGCTGAAGGCGGGCGAGTCTGGCGGCCCGACCAGCGCGGCGACGATATGGCGATTAGTGTCAACCGGAACTTCGTCTCGCCTGGCTACTTCCGGACACTGGGCCTGCCGCTTCTGGCCGGGCGCGCGTTCAACGCGAGCGATCGCGTGGGTGCTCCGCTCGTGGCGGTTGTCAACGAGACGTTTGCGCGACGGGTGTGGCCGGGCCGTTCGGCGGTGGGAGAACGACTCGTGGCCGGCGTGAGCCGTCGCCCGATCGAGGTGGTTGGCGTGGCACGCGACGCCAAGTACCGCACGATCGGCGAAGGACCCCAACCGTTCGTGTACGTGCCGGCAGCGCAGGCGTACGACAACATCATGTGGCTGCTGATTCGGCCTCGCGATCCGGGTGCGGTCGCGACAATCCGGGCGCTCGTGGTGTCGATGAACCCGAACCTGCCGCTGGTTCGTACGGCGACGCTGACCGAGATGGGTGCGTTCACATTGTTTCCGCAGCGGCTCGCGTCATTCCTGACCGGGGCGGTTGCCGTGATCGGGGCGCTGCTCGCGGCGATCGGGATGTATGGCCTGATGATGGATCACGTCGGGCGGCGTACGCGCGAGATTGGCGTCCGGATGGCACTGGGCGCGCTGCGCGTGCAGGTGATACGGCTGGTGGTCAGCAACACCGTCCTGCTGGCGGCGATCGGCGCCACCGTCGGCCTCATCGCAGCGTCGCTCGTAACCGGCTTCTTTGCCGGAATCCTGTATGGCGTACAGCCGCTGGATCCGGTTTCGTTTGTCGGCGCCGTGGCGCTGCTTGCCCTCATCGCGCTGGCCGCCAGCGCGGTTCCTGCCAGCCGCGCGGCATCGGTGAATCCGGTCGACGCGCTTCGGTCAGAGTAGAACGCGCTCAGCGCGAGAACGGTACCGGAACTACAGCCTCTTTCGAATCTCGGCCGGATACTCGGCGAAATAGCGTTCGATCACCGGCAGGGCGAATGTCGAAAGGATCGAGCTGGCAGGCTCGCGTTCCAGCAGGAACTGGAACGACGCTTCGATCAAGCGCTCGGGCGATGTGCCGGGCGGGGCATAGCGCGCGACGTCCTGCGCCGTCGTTGTGACCATGTGCGTCGTCGTGCGGCCGCGGTCTTCAACGGTGACGCGATACGTCGACGTCCCTGTCGCCGCGACTTCAATCTTTGCCATAGAATTCACGCCATTATGACTCGCTGGATCTGCGCGTCGTTGCTCGCGTGCCTTCTTGTTTCCCTCGATGCCGCGGTCCGGGCCCAAGGCCCGCCGCCACCCGCGACCTCTCCGAACGGTGTGGTCCCAGGCGAGCTCGTCATCGAGCCGCCGACGTTGATCAATCTTGGCTTCGAATGGTTCATCCAGGGCGACGCGAACCGCAACGCGACGGTCGAGGTGACGTTCCGCAAGAGGGGGACGTCGCCGTGGAAGCCGGCGCTGCCGCTCCTGCGACTCAACGGTGAACGCATCTACGCCGAGTCGCGGATCGACCTCATCGCGCCGAACATGTTCGCCGGCAGCATCCTCGACCTCGAGCCCGACAGCGAGTACGAAGCGCGATTCGTCCTATCGGATCCCGATGGCGTGCAGGGTGTCGCGCAGCGGATCGTGTCGGTACGCACACGACCCGAGCCGCAGCCCTACGCTGGGGGGCGTACTTTCCATGTGTATCCGCCCGGCTTCAAGGGGACCAAGATCGAGCCTTCGTTCGAAGGGCTGATGTGCGCGTACAACTTCTGGTGCGCCGGCACCGATTGGGCAACCTCGGGTCGGCCGCGCGTCGTCCCAGGCGACACGATCCTCGTCCACGCTGGGCTCTACAAATACAACCGGTACGAATACACGAACGATCCCACGGTGAATCGCACGGTCCCGCTCGATGGCACGTACTACCTGACCGTCAAAGGTACACCGGAGATGCCGATCGTCATCAAAGGTGCGGGCGATGGGGAAGTCATCTTCGACGGCAACGGCAACTTCGCGCTCTTCGACGTGCGCGCGGCCGACTACACGTACTTCGAAGGGATCACATTCCGCAACGCCGAGATCGCGATTCAGGCGGGCACGCAGTTCATCGCCGGTTCGAAGGGCTTGACGGTGGAGAAAAGCCGCTTCGAGAACGTCGGCGCGGGTGTCTTCACCAACTACGCGGGCTCGAGCAACTTCTACATCGCCGACAACACGTTCATCGGGCGCAACGATCCGAATCACCTGATTGGATGGAACGGCGAGATGTGGACGAAGTTCAACGGCGTCGACGGTCAGATCTACCCACCGAAGATGGCGTCCTACATCGCCGTGAAACTCTATGGCCCCGGCCACGTCGTCGCCTACAACTACATCGCCGACTTTCACGACGGCATCAACGTGGAGACGTACGGCAATCCCGACGGTTCGTATGCCAGCGGACCAGGAATCGTCGAAGGCCCGCACTACCCAACCCGAGAGTACTGGGACAAGCGGCCGGTCGCGATCGACTTCTACAACAACTACATCACCAATTCACACGACAACCCGATCGAGGCCGACGGCAGCATGCACAACATCCGCATCATGCGAAACATGCTGATCAACCACGCGTCGCATGCGTTCTGCAATCAGCCGACGCTCGGCGGACCGGTCTACTGGATCCGCAACATCGCGTACAACCTGCCGGGCGGCGCAATCCGTCTCACGAATGGAGCGGCCGGCGCCATCTTCTACAACAACACCATCCTCTCGGAGACGCAGGTGCAGGCGGCGTCGAACATCCACTGGCGCAACAACCTGATGCTCGGTCAGAACGCGGCGCCGACGATCTTCAACGTGACGACGTTCAGCAACTACACCTCGTCGGACTACAACGGCTTCAGACCCAATCCGGGAGCCGCGGCGTCATTCCAGTGGAACTCTCCGCCATCGACTGTGGTGGCCGATTTCACCGGACCCGGTCACAATGCCGCCGTCGAGCAGCGTCGATACACATCGCTTGCTGAATTCAGCAAGGCCACCGGCAACGACGCGCACAGCGTGCTCGTCGACTACGACATCTTCATGAACGTCCGTCAGCTCAATGCGCAGGATGCGACGACAGTGCAGAAGCTGTACAAGGCGTCCGACTTCGATTTCCGCCTGAAGCCCGGATCGGCGGCGATCGATCGCGGCACCGTGCTGCCGACGGTGACCGACGGCTTCAGCGGAAGCGCGCCCGACCTCGGGGCACTCGAAGCAGGGAAGCCCCTGCCGCATTACGGTCCGCGGTAGGGCATACCAGTTCTACACGCATCGTAGAGCGCAGGCTTTGGCCTGCGCCCGTACTCGCGGGGGCTGAAGCCCCCGCTCTACGTACGTTCAACTCGTTTGACCAATCGATATGCCGGATAGCTGACGGCGAGCAGCAGCAACGCGTATGCGCTGTTGCGGGTGTCGCTCGCGATCGCGCCTGCCAGAAATGCGATCGATCCGAGCAACGCCAGTGCCGTCGTCCACGGGTAGCCCAACGCGCGGTACGGGCGGGCTCTCTCGGGCTCGCGCCATCGAAGCACGAAGACGGAGACGAACGAGAGCGTGTAGTTGGCGACGAAGAAGAACGACAACACGGTGATGACCGTGCCGAACGTCTGACCGAATACGATGAACAGGATCGCGACCACCGTGCTGACCACGAGCGCGAAGGTTGGCGTGCCGCCATCGTTGATCGTGGCGGCGCGGGCCGAGAGCAATCCATCACGACCCAGGGCGAACAGGACGCGGCTTGCCATGAGGTGGTTCGAGTTGACGGCGCTCAGCAGCGACACGATGGTGATGACGCTGAGAATCGGGTCGCCGAGCTCGCCGAAGATCGTTCGAGCCACGGCGCTGGCTGCAAACGTCTCACCCGCCATCGCCGTGAGCGGCAGCACGTGCATGAAGGCAAGGTTGACGAGCAGGTAGGTCGCCACGATCGCGAGCACGCTGCCAATGAGCGAACGAGGGATATCCGTGTCCGGTCTCGTGACCTCCTCTGAGAAGTAGATCACTCCGGTCCAGCCGTCGTAGGTATAGATGACGGCTTGCAGCGACAACACGAATGCGCTCACGAGTGCGATGCCTGTCGGAGCAGCCGCAGCGGCCTCGCGTGCGCCTGACACACTGTTGTGCGCAAATGCGGCGGCGACCAGCGCAGCGAACGCCAGCGCCTTGAGGGCACTCGTCGCAGTCTGGACCGCGCTTCCTTCGCGGATGCCTCGCCACTGGGCCACCGCAAAGACGATCGCGGTGGCGGCCGCAACCGCCAGCTGTCGATCGCGAATGGGAGGGAAGAGAACGCCGGCGAATTCGCCGACGACGAGCGAGACAGCGGCGGTTGTGCCGCACGTCGAGAGCCAATCGCTCCAGCCGACGATGAAGCCGGGATATTCGCCGAGCGCGTAGCGTGAGAAGACGTACTGCCCGCCGGACCGAGGAAGCATGGTTCCGAGTTCGGCGATCTGAATCGCGCCGAGGAGTGCGTACAGGCCGCCGACTGCCCACGCGGCCATGAAGAGCGATGGAGAAGGCAGGTGCGCGGCGACCTCACCGGGCGTGCGAAAAATCCCGGCGCCGATCGTGTTACCGATAGTGACGGCGACGCCGAAGCCCACGCCGAGCACAGGGAGCAGGGTGCGGCGAGTCTGTAGGTCAAAGGTCAAAGGTCACAGGTCAAAGGTCAAGGTCTTTGCCTTTTGCCCTACGTCAGTCCGAGTCCGGCCCGGAGGTCCGCATGCAGCAATCGATGAAACAAATGCTCGCCCGCCTCACGCCGCACTGAGAGGCGCCCGGTGTCGTACGCGCGCGAGCGCAGCCCACGCTGCACCGACACACAGATCGCCACGTCTTCGTCCTGAATCCGTTCGCTGACCGCGATGCTGGCGAGGTTCTCGGCACGAGCGGCTGCCGACACATCTGAAAAGTAGAAGTCGAAGATGACCTCGGTCTCGTCGACGCCGCGCGGAATCACGAGGTTGGTGTCCATCGCGCGGCCGTAGCTGTTGATCATGAAGTTCGGATAGATCCAGTAGTACGACGCGCGATCGCCCTTGCGTACCGCGCCCGTCTGGGCGTCTGCGCCGCCGCTCACCAACGGGCTCGTCTGCAGGCAATAGCGCTCACCGATCTCGATGACGTACTCGCTGTAGCTCAAGACGCTGTCGAGCCCCTTGTGAAGATGCGGGACGTGATAGCCGCCGTCGAGATAGTTGTCGACGAACACCTTCCAGTTGCAATCGAGCGTGTAGTGCCGCCGTTCGATCCAGTGCAGATCACGCAGACCGAGCGCCCGAAGCTGTGTCAGCAATGTGGGGCCGAGATAGTCGGTCAGTGACGCGCCGCTCGGCTGCGGTCTGACGAAGACCCACTTCTCGCAGGTCGCAGACTCGATCGGAACGAGGCCGTTCGCGGATCGGTCGAAGTCGCACACACCGGTGAAGTCGGGCGTACCTTTCAGTGCGCCGTCGAGTGCGTACGTCCAGCCGTGATAGGGACAGCGGAAGTGCCGTGTCGAGCCGCTGGCATCGGTGACGACGGCTGCAGCATGGTGGCGGCAGACGTTGAAGAAGCCGCGCAACACGTTGTCTTCCGCGCGAGCCACGACAATCGGTTCGCCGCCTGACAACTCGCACGCGAGATAGTTGCCCGGCGCGCTCACCTCGTCGACCCGCCCGGCTACCTGCCACGAGCGCGCGAATACGGCGTCGCGCTCCAACTCCAGGACTCGCGGGTCCGTGTACCAGGTCGAAGGAATCGTCGACGCGTGTGCAAGCGGCCGGTCGCTGCGATACGCGTTGATGATCTGCTCGAGAGTCAATGCCGCGATCTTACGCTGACGCGCGTGTCCGCCACGACATCCCGTGGGCGCACGCGCACGGCGACTGCTCCTTTCGTCCTCTCGAATCCTGGAGGTCCCCCGGCCCTACGGAGTCTCGCTGCCGCAGATGATCGATCTGTTGTCGTGAACCGTTCAAATCCGAGGACTCAGGTCGACACCGCGTCGGAGATCTCCAGGGTACGTGACTTGCTCAATGAGATGACCTCCCCCGGTACCTGTAGGTCTGCGGCGACATAGGGAGGCTATGCATGAAGTCCAACGATCGTCACGATGACAATTCGTTTCTGCCGGATCGAGAGGTGACCTCAATGGACGTTCCGCCGGGGATTGATCGCCGCACTTTCATGATGCGAAGCGCGGTCATCAGCGCAGCGACGCTGATCAGCGGGCGCACGTTATCGGCCCAGCAACAGACCGCTGCGGCCTCGGCGCCGCCGCCGCAGGTGAAGCTGTCACCCGAGCTCGACGTGGTGAGGCGGTCGAAGGGCCCGGTCATGACCACGCTGGATGAGTTCTACAAGGTCGGGCCTGGGCCGTCGAGCTCTCACACCATCGGTCCGATGCGAATCACCTACGACTTCTATCAGCGCTGCGCCAAGCTGCCGGCCGACCAGTTGGCGAAGGCCACCACGATGAAGGTGCATCTCTTCGGCAGCTTGAGCGCCACCGGCAAAGGACACGGCACCGAGCGCGCCTCGCTGGCAGGGCTCGTGGGTAAAGAACCGGCGACCGTCGAGCCGGCGTTTCTCGACAGCCTCGTCGAGAAACCCGATCAGACGTTCCCGGTGAAGCTCGGCACCAAAACGATGACCTTGTCGCTGAAGGACATCGTGTACGACGCCACCAAGGGAGACTGGCCTCACCCGAACACGATGACGTGCAAGCTGATGGCGGGCAACGACGTGCTCTACGAGCAGGAGTACTACTCGGTCGGCGGCGGTTTCATCGAGTGGAAGGGATATACGCCACCCAAGAAAGGGCAGCCGAAGTACCCCTATCAGACGATGAAGGAACTGCAAGCGCACGCCGAGAAAAACAAGCTGACGGTCGCGCAGGTCGTGATGGCCAACGAGGTCGCGGTGTCGGGGAAGAGCGAAGCCGACATCAACGCCTTCATCGACAAGATTCACACCGCGATGGTCAATATCGTCAAGGCCGGACTGAGCGCGCCACCCGCGACGCTGCCTGGACCGATCAAGCTGAAGACCAAAGCGGGCGAAGTCTACAAGCGCGCGATGGATGACGAGTACGAGAAACAGCGCGGGATCGGCGTCGTGGCGGCGTATGCGCTCGCGGGATCGGAAGAGAACGCCCGCGGCCACCTGGTGGTGACTGCGCCGACAGGCGGGTCGGCCGGCGTCCTCCCGGCGCTCGTGTACGTGCTTGGCGAGGGCGGAAGAAAGCTGCCGCCGGACAAGCTCCGCAACGGATTCCTCGCGGCTGCGGCGGTCGGTTATCTGTGCAAGCACAACGCGACGCTCTCCGGCGCGGAGGGAGGCTGCCAGGCGGAGATCGGGGTCGCCTCGGCGATGGGGGCCGCGTTCATTGCGCAGGCACACGACTTCCCGCATCAGGTGATCGCCAACGCCGCGGAATCCTCGCTCGAGCATCACCTCGGCATGACGTGCGATCCCGTGGCCGGGTTCGTCCAGGTGCCGTGTATCGAACGGTGCGCCTATGGCGCCGTCAAGTCGTGGACCGGTTTCATGATCGCGAGCAACGAGATCGCCGCGAATCGCCGCGTGGAATTCGATACGACCGTCGACGCGATGGCGCTCACAGCCAAGGAGATGAATTCGAAATACAAGGAGACCTCGGAAGGCGGTCTGGCTGTTTCCGTGACGCTCTGCTGATCACGGCCGTCGCGCGAGCGTAGTGAATCATGAGCACTGGGGCCAGAACGGCGATAGTCGCGTGGCTGATCACAGCGGTGTACTACTTCTATCAGTACATGCTGCGGTCGGCGCCGGCCGTGATGATGCCGCAGCTATCGGACGCCTTCGGCATCAGCGCGCTCGCGGTGGCGTCGATGGTCGGCCTCTTCTACTACGGCTATTCGCCGTTCAGCCTCGTCGCCGGCGCGGCGATGGATCGAATCGGCCCGCGCAGAGTCGTGCCCCTCGGCGCAGCGACGGTCGGTATCGGCTCGTTGCTCTTTGCCTCTGGCAGCGGCGAAGCCGCCAGCATCGGCCGTTTTCTCCAGGGCGCTGGCGGTGTGTTCGCGCTCGTGGGAGCGGCCTACATCGCGACGACGAACTTTCCGGCCTCGCGCGCGGCCACGCTCATCGGCGCGACGCAGATGTTCGGCATGGCCGGCGGCTCCGCCGGCCAGTTCGTCGTCGGGCCCGTCATCGCTGCCGGTGCGCCGTGGTCGGCGTTCTGGATCGCGATGGGCATCGGCGGTCTGGCGATCAGTGTTCTGCTGTTCCTCCTGCTTCCAGCAGCGAAGCGTGCGGAACAACCCGATGATTGGTTGAAGAGTGCCGGGCGCGCCATGCTCGTCGTCTTCCGGAACCCGCAATCGATCCTGTGCGGGATGATCGCGGGCCTGCTGTTCATCCCCACCACGATCTTCGACATGATCTGGGGCGTCCGCTATCTGCAAGAGGGCAGAGATTTCCCGTACGCGTCTGCCGTGTTGCACTCATCGATGGTCCCGCTCGGCTGGATCATCGGCTGCCCGCTGCTCGGGCTGCTCTCGGATCGCCTCGGACGACGGAAGCCGGTGATCATCGGCGGCGCTGTCGTGCTGCTCGCATGTCTGGCGTGGATCCTCTACGGCGTTCCCAATTTCTTCCCGCCGTATTCGATCGCCCTCGTCGCGGGGCTGGCCTCCGGGGCGGCGATGCTTCCGTACACGGTGATCAAGGAAGCCAACCCGCCGTCGGTGAGCGGTACCGCCACGGGCGTCGTCAACTTTCTGAACTTCACATTCAGCGCGCTGCTGGGACCGGTCTTCGGCTGGGTGCTCGCGAGTGTCAGTGCTGGCGCGAGCCCGATGAATCTCGAGCACTACCAGACGGCGTTCCAGCCGCTCTTATATGGCGTCGCGCTGGCCATCGTGCTCACGTTTCTGTTGAGAGAGACCGGATCGGCGGCTGCTAGACAGTCCACGAGTCCTGTAGTGGCGAGGGAATATGAACCGAACAACTGGCACGGGCAAGTACGAACAGGTGCTCGAACGGTGCCGGGCCCTGGAGCCCGTACCCACCGCGGTCGCCCATCCCTGTGAAGAGAGCGCGCTGACCGGCGCGATCGAGGCGGGCGCCAAGCGCCTCATCGTGCCCATCCTCGTCGGGCCGGTCGCGAAGATCCGCGACGTTGCGCAGAAGGCGGGCGTCGAGCTTGGGAACACCAGGCTCGTTGACGCGCCACACAGTCACGCGGCCGCGGCGAAGGCGGTCGAGCTCGTTCGTCAGGGCCAGGCCGAGCTTCTGATGAAGGGGAGTCTGCACTCTGACGAGCTGCTGAGTGCAGTTGTGGCGAAAGAGACAGGGCTGCGCACGGGTCGTCGCATCAGTCATGTATTCATCATGGATGTGCCGACGTATCACAAAGTGCTGGTCGTCACCGACGCGGCGATCAACATCGGGCCGGCGCTGGAAGACAAGGCCGATATCTGTCAGAACGCGATCGATCTCGCGATTGCGCTCGGGCTGAAGAAGCCGAAGGTCGCGATTCTCGCGGCGGTCGAGACCGTCAATTCGAAGATGCAGGCGACTCTTGATGCGGCGGCGCTGTGCAAGATGGCCGAGCGAGGCCAGATCACCGGCGGAGTGCTGGATGGCCCGCTCGCCTTCGACAACGCGATCAGCAAAGAGGCCGCGAGGATCAAAGGGATTCGATCGGAGGTGGCCGGAGATCCCGACATCCTCCTCGTGCCGGATCTCGAGTCGGGGAACATGCTCGCGAAGCAGCTCAGTTTCCTCGCCAACGCCGATTCCGCCGGTCTCGTGCTCGGCGCGCGCGTGCCGATCATCCTGACGAGCCGCGCCGACAGCGTGCGCGCGCGGATTGCCAGCTGCGCGGTCGCCATGCTGGCGGCGCATGCCGGACGGCAGACGCTGCAGGCCGTGTCGTAATCGAGCGGGCTGATGAGAGCCCGCCAGCGAGAAATGCAGAATGCAGAATTCAGAATGCAGAAACCGGAAGAGGCCACGAAGCAGACGGTGTCTGCATTCTGCATCTCGCATTCTGCATCACAGGTTGTGTCTGGTGCGCCATGGGTGATCACGCAGTCGTCCTCGTTCTGAACGCCGGGTCGTCGAGCCTCAAGTTCTCGGTCTATCAGGTCGTCGCCGCCGACGAGTGGCCGCTCGAGGTGCGAGGCCAGATCGAGGGGATTGGCACGGCACCGCACTTCACGGCGAAGGACGGCTCGGGCGAGAAACTCGACGACCAGCGGTTGGGCGACGTCATTCGCGATGCGGCGACTGCGCTCGACTTTCTGGCCGGATGGCTTCGCGCGCGCTACCAGGGCGTGCGCGTGCTCGGCGTCGGGCATCGCGTCGTCCATGGCGGCGCCAGGCATGCCGCACCGATCGTGGTCACGCCGAAGGTGATGGAAGACCTGAAGACGCTGATCCCTCTCGCGCCGCTGCATCAGCCGTACAACCTCGCAGCCATCGACGCGGTGAGCGAACGACTCCCCGCCGTTCGCCAAGTCGCCTGCTTCGACACCAGCTTTCACCGCGGTCACCAGGTCGTCGCCGAAGTGGTCCCGTTGCCGCAGGACATCCGTCAGGCCGGCGTCCAGCGATATGGGTTCCACGGCCTGTCGTACGAGTACGTCGCGTCGGTCCTCCCGAAGGTGGCGCCGGTGCTCGCGACCGGACGCGTGATCGTGGCTCACCTGGGGAGCGGCGCGAGCCTGTGCGCCATGACAGACGGGCGCAGCGTCGACAGCAGCTTCGGGTTCACGGCGCTCGACGGCCTCTGCATGGGAACGCGGCCTGGGGCGCTCGATCCCGGCGTGGTCCTTTATCTCTTTCAGGGGCGCGGCATGTCGGCGAAAGACGTTGAAACCGTGCTCTACAAGAAATCAGGGCTCCTCGGCCTGTCCGGCATCAGCAACGACATGCGCGTGCTGCTCGAGAGCAGTGACGCCAGCGCGCGGCTCGCGGTCGAGTATTTCGTCTTCAGAGCGGCGAAGGAAATCGGGGCGCTCGCAGCGACCCTGCGCGGCCTTGACGGACTGGTGTTCACCGCAGGCATCGGTGAGAACTCCGCCGAGATTCGAGAGCGGATTTGTGAAGCGTCCTCGTGGCTGGGGATCGAACTCGACCGTGCGGCCAACGAACACGGCGGTCCGCGGATCTCGTCGCCCCAGAGTCGAGCCTCGGCCTGGGTGATTCCCACCAACGAGGAACTGATGATTGCCCGCCATACCGGGTCGCTTCTCGGGTTGAGGGCAGGCCGCCTGAAGGCGGCCTCTACGAGTTGATCGTGAAGGCGGACGCTACGAGTTGAAGAAGGACTGATCCATGGCAGCAACAGCACCGCGTGCGGCCACCAAGGAGCGAACCGTCGATCCCTGGCTGGGGTTTCGATCCGGTCTCTGGCAGAACGAGATCAACGTTCGCGACTTCATCCAGCAGAACTACGAGCCCTACGACGGCGACGAATCGTTTCTGCGGCCGGCGACCGCGCGGACGCAGACGATCTGGAGGAAGCTCCAGAATCTGTTCGTTGAAGAGCGGAAGAAGGGCGTGCTCGACGTCTCGCAGATTCCGAGCTCCATCACCGCGCACAAGCCCGGGTACATCGATCGCGACAACGAGCTGATCGTCGGTCTCCAGACGGATGCGCCGCTGAAGCGCGCGATCATGCCCAACGGCGGCTTTCGCATGGTCGTCTCGGCGTTGAAGACCTACGGCTACGAGACCGACCCGCATGTCGTCGAAGCCTTCACGAAGTACCGCAAGACGCACAACGACGGCGTCTTCGATGCCTACACCCCGGACGTGCGGCGATGCCGAAGCTCCCACATCCTGACGGGACTTCCCGACGCCTACGGCCGGGGGCGGATCATCGGCGACTACCGTCGGGTGGCGCTCTACGGCGTCAAGCGGCTCATCGAGCACAAGGAAGAGGAGAAGGCCGGCCTCGATACGCTGATGTCGACCGACGAGATCATCCGCGATCGCGAGGAGTTGTCCGAACAGATTCGCGCGTTGAAAGAGCTCCTCACGATGGCGTCGAACTACGGCTTCGATATCTCACGGCCGGCAGCAACCGCGAAAGAGGCGGTGCAGTGGCTCTACTTCGGCTATCTCGCCGGCGTGAAGGAACAGAACGGCGCGGCGATGTCGCTCGGGCGGACCTCGACGTTTCTCGACATCTACTTCGAGCGCGATCTCGCAGCCGGCACGCTCACCGAAGAGCAGGCGCAGGAGCTCGTCGACGATTTCGTCATCAAGCTCCGCATCGTCCGCTTCCTGCGGACGCCCGAGTACGACGAGCTCTTCGCGGGTGACCCGACCTGGGTGACTGAATCGATCGGGGGGATGGGCGACGACGGACGGTCGCTCGTGTCGAAGACCAGCTTCCGCTTCCTGCAAACCCTCTACAACCTCGGCCCGGCGCCCGAGCCGAACCTGACCATCTGGTACTCGCCGCGAATGCCCGACGGCTTTCGCCGTTTTGCGGCGAAGGTGGCCATCGATACGAGCTCGCTGCAATTCGAGAGCGACGAAATCATGCGCATGACGTGGGGCGACGACGGCGCGATTGCCTGCTGCGTGTCGCCGATGGTCGTCGGCAAGCAGATGCAGTTCTTCGGCGCCCGCGCGAACCTCGCGAAGTGTCTGCTGTATGCCATCAACGGCGGACGGGATGAGATCAGCGGTGAGCAGGTCGGTCCCGTATCCGAGCCGGTCAAGGGCGAGTATCTCGAGTTCGACGATGTGATCGGCAAGTTCGACCGGATGATGGAGTGGCTCGCCGGCGTGTACGTGAACGCGATGAACATCATCCACTACATGCACGACAAGTATGCCTACGAGCGCATCGAGATGGCGCTCCACGACTACGCGCCGCTTCGGACGATGGCGTTCGGAATGGCTGGTCTGTCGGTGGTCGCAGACAGCCTCTCGGCGATGAAGTACGCGAAGGTACGTGTCGTTCGTGATGCGACCGGCCTCGTGACCGACTATCAGACCGAAGGCACGTTCCCGTTCTTCGGGAACAACGACAACCGCGTCGATCAGCTCGCGGTCTGGCTGGTCAGCACGTTCATGGGCAAGCTGCGGAAGTATCCGACCTATCGACACGCGCTCCACACCCAGTCGGTCCTGACGATCACGTCGAACGTCGTCTACGGCAAGGCGACCGGCAATACGCCGGACGGTCGACGCCGCGGCGAGCCGTTCGGGCCTGGCGCCAATCCGATGCACGGGCGCGACAGCCACGGCATCCATGCCTCGGCCGCATCGGTCGCCAAGATTCCGTATCGCGATGCAGCCGACGGCATTTCGCTGACGGCGTCGATCGTGCCCGAGGGGCTCGGGCGGATCGCGATCGATCGCGTGGCCAACCTCACAGCGATGCTCGATGCGTTCTTCGGCTCGACCGGCTACCACATGAATGTGAACGTGTTGAATCGCGAGGTCCTCATCGATGCGATGGATCACCCCGAGAAGTATCCGAGCCTGACGATTCGCGTCTCGGGTTACGCGGTCAACTTCGTACGGCTCACCCGCGAGCAGCAGCTGGACGTGATCAATCGCACCTTCCACGGGGCGTAGGCGCCATGTCACAAAAGACCACCGTCGATTACCGCCCCCTCGAGGCAAAGAGCCCGTACGAGCTTCGGGTCGACCTCGGGAAGAACGTGCCCGAGTCCGACGTGCGGAGCGCGCTGGCCACCGGTGACATGGGATTCCTGCACTCGTTCACGACGGGATCGACGGTCGACGGCCCTGGCGTTCGCGTCGTCGCCTGGACTGCGGGCTGCATGTGGCGGTGCCTCTACTGCCACAACCCTGATACCTGGACGATGACGAATGGCATTCCGGTCACGATTGCGAACGCGACCGCGGAGCTGCGCAAGTATCGACACGGCCTGAAGATCATGTCCGGTGGCCTCACCATCAGCGGAGGAGAACCGCTGATGCAGCACCGCTTCGTGGTGAAGCTGTTTGCAGCCGCGAAGGAAATGGGAGTCCACACCGCGCTCGATACCAACGGCTACTACGGCGATCGATTGTCGGACCAGGACCTCGAGACGATCGACCTGGTACTGCTCGATCTGAAGACGTGGGACCCCGAGCGTCATCGCGGGCTCACGGGGATGGACAACGGTCCCACCCACGCATTCGCGCGTCGCCTCGCCGCACAGAAGCGGCCGGTGTGGGTCCGGTTCGTGCTGGTGCCGGGCCTGACCGACGATCTCGACGACATCGGGAACATCGCCGGCTTTGCAGCGGCGCTTGGTAACGTGCAGCGCGTCGACGTGCTGCCGTTTCATCAGATGGGTCGGTTCAAGTGGAAGGAGCTCGGCATCCCGTACACGCTCGAGAGTACCCGGCCGCCGACGGCCGACGTGGTCGAACAGACGTGTGCGGTCTTCCGTGCGGCGGGACTGAACGCAGTGTGACCGAAAGGCGAGCAACGACGGCGCGCCGCTGCTCGTGTGGTGGAGGGTCATCGTGCACTATCGTGTGTGCCTCGTCGGGGCGTGTTGTGTGCTGGTCGCAACGGCAGCTCGCACCATCAGCGCGGTTCCGGTCAGCGCTGCCATGTCTGCGCCCGCGCCCGCGGCACAGAAGCCCGCGTCTCCCGCTCCTCAGAAACCGGCGGCTCCCGCACCACCGACCGGTTACGTGGGGAGCGACACGTGCGTGGCGTGTCACACAGACAAATCCGATTCACTCAAGGGCACGCCCCACGCGCAGGCGAAGAACCCGCGCTCTCCAGAGGCCTGGCACGGCTGCGAGAGCTGCCACGGTCCCGGTCAGGCGCACGTCGATGACGACGCGAAGGGCCACATTCGGAAGTTCGGTCAGATCTCGGCCGGCGAAATCAACGAGACGTGTCTGAGCTGCCATAACCGCGGCACGCATGCCGGATGGGAAGGCAGCGCGCACGACCAGCGCGGTCTGTCCTGCAGCACCTGCCACAGCGTACACAGCCCGACGGCTGCTCAATATCAGCTCGTCAAGGCGAACGAGACGCAGGTGTGTGTGGCGTGTCACCGATTGCAGGTGACCAAGACCGAGCGGGCGGTCGCGCACATGCCCGTGCGCGAGGGCAAGATGTCGTGCTCGTCCTGCCACAACCCGCATGGATCCATCAGCAACGTCAAAGCGCTCAAAGTTGGAAGCTCGGTGGGCGAGCTCTGCGAGAGCTGTCATGCGGAGATGCGCGGGCCGATGCTATGGGAGCACCCGCCGGTCAAGGAGAACTGCGCGACCTGTCACGATCCGCATGGCTCGTCGAACGATCGCATGCTCGTCGTCCGGATGCCGTTCCTGTGTCAGCGCTGCCACATCGTGACGCGTCATCCCTCGACGCTCTACGACAACCTCGCGATCACGGTGAACAAGAGCAACCGGATGTTCGGGCGATCGTGCGTGAACTGTCACTCGAACATCCATGGATCGAACCACCCGTCCGGTCAGTTCTACATGCGATAGCGCTCGGAGGTCGTATGCGCTGGCTCGTGTCCTTTGCGACGCTCGGCTGTCTTGGTCTTGCAGTGCCCCTGGCAGCACAGACCTCGACGGCCTCAATAGAGTCGTCGGCGGCTGACCCGCAGCAGAAGCCGCAGGCGCCCGCGGCGCCAGCCGCACCAGCTGGATCGGCCGGTGAGGAGTCGCGCAGCCTGTTCGAGGTTGCGCCACGCCAATTCGAACTCGGCGGCCGCATCACCAGCATCGCCGGCGATCCGGCTCGATTTCAGCGGTACCAGGATCTCCGGGACGGCGTGCTGTTCACCAATGCGCGCTACACGCGGGAGGACGCCTCCGGCAGCGGGCTGTTCCGTGCCTCGGCGGATAACGTGGGATGGCGCGATCAACGGTATACCGCCGACTACGAGCGCACCGGACGCTTCGTCGTCTCCGGACTCTGGGACGAGATCCCGCAGTTCTATAGCGTCGATACGAGGACCGCGTACTCGGCTCCGCCGAGCCCGCTCGTGCTCGACGACGCGACCCAGCGGCTGATCCAGAACAAACAAGCAACGCTCTCCGCGTACATCCCGATCTCGCCGCAATTCGACCTGAGGGAACGGCGTGACATCGGAAACGTGAACGTTCTTGCCACGCCGACGCAGAACCTGGATGTGGCCGGGGGCTTTACGTCCACGCGGCATCGCGGCGAGCTGCCATGGGGAGCCAGCTTCGGCTTCGGCAACGACGTCGAGGTGGCCCTGCCGTACGATTCGCGCACCAACGATCTCAACCTCGGTGCCGAGTGGTCGAACATGCGCAGCATGCTGCGGGTGGGATACACCGGCTCGTGGTTCAACAACCTCGACGAGACGCTGGTGTGGGATAACCCGCTCCAACTCGACGACACGACGACTGCACCCGGTCGCGGCCGCACGGCGTTGTGGCCCACCAATTCAGCACAGACGGTCAGCGCCGGCGGCTACGCGAGATTCGCGCGGCGCACGCAGGTCACCGGGTTCGTGTCGTACGGCCTGTGGAGCAACGATGAACCGCTGCAGCCGTTCACGATCAACGCGGCCCTGCCGCAGCTCACGTTGCCCAGAACGACGGCCGAGGCGGAGGCGCACGTCTTCTCGACCAACCTCAATCTCGTCTCGCGCCCGCAGAACGATTGGCAGTTCACCGCGCGCTTCAGGCGGTACGACTACAACAATCAGACGACGCCGACGTCGATTCCGGACTTCATCAACTACGACACGTCGGTCACCGAGTCATCGACCGGCGGGCCTTTGCTGTACGCACACAATCGAACGACGTTCGATGGCAACGCAACGTGGAGCGGCCTCCGGCCCCTCGCGTTGACCGCCGGCTATACGCGCAACGACACCGGCTACGACTCCCGGATCTTCGGCAGCACCGGCGAGAACGTGCTGCATCTCACGGCCGATCTTGTGAGCTCGCAGTGGCTGACGTTCCGCGCGAACTACGAGCTCGCCGACCGCACCGGATCGGATTTCAACGAAAACCTTCTGCTGCAGATCGGGGAGCAGCCGGCGCTCCGTCACTTCGACCTCGCCAATCGAAACAGAAATCAATTCACCGGTCAGGTGGATGTCGCGCCGAACGACCTGTGGACGCTCAGCGCCTCGGCTGGCTTCGGCAAGGACAACTACGACGACAGCGCCCTCGGCCTGCAGGAGACCACATTCCGCACCATTTCATTCGGCGCCGACATCCGGCAGCCGAACGGCCTCGGTGGCGGAGGCTCGTACAACTACGAGCGGTACGGGGGACTGCAGCGGTCACGGTCGGCAAGTCCGGGCCAGGAAGATGATCCGCTTCGCGACTGGACCGCCGACACCAACGAGCACGTCCACTACTTCTCGATCTACGCCACGCCTCCTCGATTCGGACGGAACACGGAGGCGCGGGTGTCGTACGACTTCAGCTACGCGGAAGGGCACTACCTCTATGGCGTGCAGCCGGGCGGGCCGCTGCCTGCGCCTTCGCAGCTCCCTAACGTCTTCAACAAGCTGCAACAGCTGCACGTGGATGTGCGGCATCGGCTGACGCCTCGTCTGGCGCTGACGCTCTCGTATCTGTACGAGCCGTTCCGCGTCTTCGATTTCGCGTTCGACCCGACCGTCATCAACAGCATCGTTCAGCCCAGTTCGCTCGTGCTCGGGTATGTCTACCGGCCCTACACCGCTAATACCGGCGTGATCGGGCTGAGGTTCGTGCCGTAGTCGACGCAGGGTCCGCCTTCAGGCGGACCGAACAAGTCCGCTCGTGTGGTGGGGAGGCTCCAATGCGCATGACATTCAGAACAACGACATTTCTGATCACGATGGCGTTCGCCCTTGCAGGCGTGCCGCGAGACACGGGCGCGCAGGACGCCGCGGCGATCAAGCGTGGCCAGGAGGTCTACGCCGCGCAGAAGTGTCAGACGTGCCATTCGATCGCCGGCAAGGGCGCCAAGACGAATCCGCTGGATGGGGTCGGCGCGAAGCTGTCGGCCGACGAGATCCGGCAGTGGATCGTGAACCCGACCGAGATGGCCAAGAAGGCAAAGTCGGACAAGAAGCCGCCAATGCCGAACAAATACACCAAGCTGCCGGCCGCGGACATCGATGCGCTCGTGGCTTACATGCAGAGTCTGAAATAGGCCACCGGTGACGGATTCTCAGGTGCTCGCGCGTCACCCTCTCGCGATCGTCGGCGCGATCGTGACCACCGTTTCCGCGGTGCTGTTCATCGCGCTCGTGATCGCGATGCTTGCAGGTCTGCTTCAAAACCCCTACGCGGGTCTCGTGGTGTTCGTCGCGCTGCCCCTTTGCTTTCTGCTGGGACTGCTCCTCATTCCCGCAGGCATGGCGCTGCAGCGCGGAAGGCTGAAGCGCGACCCGAGCGCGACGGTCGACTGGCCGGTGTTCGACTTCCGGCGCGCGAGTGTGCGCCGGACCGCGCTCGTCATTGCGGGCCTCACAGCGGCCAACATCGTTCTCGTCCTGCTTGCAGGCTACGGAGGCCTGCATTGGATGGAGTCGCCGCGTTTCTGCGGGCAGGTGTGCCACACGCCCATGCAAGTGCAGTTTGCCGCCTGGCAGGGTGGACCGCACGCGCGGGTAGCCTGTGTCACCTGCCATATCGGCGAAGGACCGCGCGGCTTCGTGCACGCGAAGCTGTCTGGGGTGCGGCAGCTCGTGCAGGTGGCCACCAACTCGTATCCACGACCGATACCGCCCGGAGCCCAGATGCCCGCTGGCGCTCAGGCACAGACGTGTGGCAGCTGTCACCAGCCGGGGCGCGCCGTCGGCGATCGGATGCGGCAGATTCGCGAGTACGCAGACGACGAGGCCAACAGTGAAACCACGACCGTGCTGCAGATGCATCTGAGCCGGACGACGTCTCGGCCTCGTGGGATCCATTGGCATGCGAATCCCGCGATTCGCATCGAGTACGTCGCGACCGACGCGGAGCGACAGACGATCCCGTACGTGAAAGTGACGAACGCGGACGGGCAGACCAAAGAGTTCGTCGCAGCCGATGCGACCGAGCAGACCATTCGTTCCGGCACGCGCCAGGCGATGGACTGCATCGACTGCCATAACACGGTCGGGCACCCGATCGCGGCGACGGCGGAACAGGCCGTCGATCGTGCGATCGCCGCCGGCCGTGTGAGCCGTGAGCTTCCCTACGTGCGTCGTGAAGGCCTGCGGTTGGTGAAGGCGTCGTATCCGAGCCAGGACGCCGCCTTGCGCGCCATCGATCAAGGGTTGAGAGGCTTTTATGCCTCGCACGGCGGGTCCGCTGATCCGCCGGCGGTGACCCGCACGGTGACGGCGTTTCAGGATGTGTATCGCCGCAACGTGTTTCCTGACATGAAGGTTACGTGGGGCTCGTATCCCGACAACAGAGGCCATGTGACGTCCACCGGTTGCTTCCGCTGCCACGACGATTCGCACAAGGCCAGTGACGGCTCGACCATCAGCGCGGACTGCGAGTTCTGTCACAAGTCGATCGATGCCGAGCCTCGCTCATGAGGCGCTTATGACACTCCGCATCTTCGCCGCAACCAGCCTGCTCTTCGTGGCGTGCAGTTCACCTCATGGTGAGGCCGCTGCGCGGGCGCAGGCGGCCCAGCTCCCGACCGGCACGCTCGACCAATTGCTCGCCCCGATCGCGCTCTATCCCGACTCGCTGCTCGCGCAGATGCTCATGAGCGCGCAGGATCCAGCGAGCGTGATGAAGCTCGATCAGTGGCTGAAATCCAACACCAATCTAAAGGGCTCGCAACTGCAGGATGCGGCCGTGAAAGCGGGGTTCGAAGCGAGCTTCGTCGCGCTGGCGATCTTCCCGGAGGTCGTCGCGAGGATGTCGCAGCAAATCAAGTGGACGACGGAGCTGGGACAGGCCTTCACCAACGATCGAAGCGGCGTGTTCGCGAGCATCCAGCGTCTGAGAAAACAGGCGAAGGATGTCGGGACCCTGAAAAGCACGCCCCAGCAGGACGTCGAGACCAAGACCACCTCGTCCGGCGAGCAGGTGATCGTGATCGAGCCGACCAATCCGCAGATCGTGTACGTCCCGCAATACAACACGCAGGTCGTGTACACACAGCCTCCCGCCACGACGGTCGTGGTGCAGGACAACAGTCCCGACGTGGCCGTCGCCGCCGGCCTGATCGGATTCACGGCCGGGATCGCGATCGGCGCGGCGATGGACAACAACTACTACTACGGTCCGTACGGCTGGCGGGGCGGCGCGTATATGTACAACGACGGCTGGGACGACTACTGGGACCATCGCGAAGACGCTCGCGACGACTGGATGGATCACCGCGAGGATCTCAACGAGAACCGGAGCGAGCGTCTCGAGAACACCCAGGAGAATCGCACCGACCGTCGCAATACGACGCAGGAACAGCGGACGGATCGACAACAGAACAGGCAGGAGAACAGGCCTGCCACGGGAGCACAGGGGCTCGGTCAAGCGCAAGGCACGGCGCAGACCCAACGTGCGAATCGACAGGGCAGCGCTGAAGCGCGCGGCTACGGAGAGGGAAGCAGAAGCACCCAGTCGACGCCACAACGCAGCACCAGTGGTGCGCGATCGGACGCGTTCTCCGGGTACTCGAGCGGCGCATCGCAACGTTCTTCGAGTGCGCGCGGGCAGAGCAGTCGCGGCAGCGCCGCTTCGCGCGGCGGCGGCGGCCGCCGACGCTGATCGGGGCAGAAAGGCGGTCGACATGGGAACAGAATTCAAGCGCTGGGGCCTGACCTTGGTGTGCGCCGGCGCGCTGATCGGCACCGTCCCGACTGGACGATCGTTGTCCGCACAGGCACAGGCCGCTCAGCATCGAACGTTCGCGACGCCTGAAGACGGTGTCAAGGCGCTCATCGACGCGGCGAAAAGTGGAAGTCTCGACGCGCTGCTGGCGATCTTCGGCCCGGACGCCAAAGAGTTGATCGCCTCGAACGATCCGGCGGCCGCCCGCATGAACCGCCAGGTGTTCACCGTCGCAGCGGCGGAGAAGTGGCACCTGGAAGACGCCGGGGCGAACACGAAGACGCTGGTCATCGGGAACGAGGACTGGCCGTTTCCTGTCCCGATCGTGAAGGACTCGAACGGGTGGCGGTTCGACACCGCGGCCGGCAAGGAAGAAGTGCTGGCGCGGCGGATCGGACGCAACGAGCTCGAGGCGATCGCGAGTAGTCGTGCCTACGTCACCGCCCAGCAGCGCTACGCGGAGCAGGGACACGACGGCAAGCCTGCGGGCATCTACGCGACGAAGTTTCAAAGCGACCCGGGCAAGGAGAACGGCTTGTACTGGCCGACGGCGCGAGGGCAGAAGCCAAGTCCGCTTGGCGATCTCGTCGGACAGGCGGCCGCAGGAGGGCGGCCGATCGGCGGCACCAACCCTCAACCGTCGCCGCTGCATGGCTACTACTTCAAGATCCTGACCGCACAGGGAGCGGCCGCCACAAAAGGAGCGAGATCGTATGTCATCAAGGGCGACATGACCGGAGGCTTCGCGCTGGTGGCGTGGCCCGCGCAGTACGACGTCACCGGTGTGATGACGTTCATCGTCAGCGACGACGGTGTCGTCCGCGAGAAGGATCTCGGGCCTGACACCGACGCTGCGGCGCGAAAAATGACGGTCTACAACCCTGATTCCTCGTGGCGCCCGGTCCAGTGATGGCTGCGCGGCGCCTGCCAATCGGTCGGAGGTCTTTATGAAGCGCGCTGTCCCCAATAGTCACGTCAGGTCAGGGAATCGCATTCAGCAGGCGGACATTCGAACCGCGGGCGGGGCCGAGGCCATCGGGCAGGCGCTTCTCGACAATCTGTATTACCTGCAGGCGAAGCTGCCGCAGAACGCATCGCGAAACGACTGGTACATGGCGCTCGCGTACACCGTTCGTGACCGCATGCTGGACCAGTACATCAGGACCATCGAAGCGATCACGGGCGGCCACCCGACCGCCAAGGTCGTCGCGTATCTGTCGGCGGAGTTTCTCACCGGCCCGCATCTGGGCAACGGACTCGTCAACCTCGGCCTCTGGAAGGATGTCGAGCAGGCGGTCGCGAATGCGGGACACGATCTCCCGGCGCTGCTCGAACAGGAGGAAGAGCCGGGATTGGGCAACGGCGGTCTCGGTCGTCTGGCGGCCTGCTACATGGACTCGCTGGCGACGCTGAACATACCGGCGATCGGCTACGGGATCCGATATGAGTTCGGCATCTTCGATCAGGCGATTCGCGACGGCTGGCAGATCGAGCTCACGGACAAGTGGCTGCGCTTCGGCAATCCCTGGGAGATCGTGCACTCGGAGATCACGTACGACGTGATGTTCGGCGGGCGTACCGAGTCGTATCACGATCAGCACGGCCGTTATCGCGTTCGCTGGATACCTGAGACGGTCGTCAAAGGTGTTGCGTACGACACGCCGGTTCCCGGTTACCGCGTCCCGACAACGAACCTGCTGCGTCTCTGGAAGGCGGAGGCCACCGAGTCATTCGACTTCGATGCGTTCAACGTCGGGGAGTACTACAACGCGGTGGCGCAGAAGGTCGCGTCGGAAACGATCTCCAAAGTGCTCTACCCGAACGACGAGCCTGAGGCCGGGAAGCACCTGCGTCTGCAGCAGCAGTACTTCTTCGTCTCATGCTCGCTCCAGGACATGATGCGCCTGCATCTGATGCGGGGAAAGCCACTCGAGGAGTTCCACTCCTACTGGGCGGTTCAACTCAACGACACGCATCCCTCGATTGCGGTCGCGGAATTGATGCGGATCCTGGTCGACGACCACTTGATGGACTGGGATCAGGCATGGTCGATCACACAGCGGACGTGCGGATACACCAACCACACGCTGCTTCCCGAGGCGCTGGAGAAATGGTCGCTGCCGCTGTTCGGCGCGCTCCTCCCACGTCACCTCGAGATCATCTACGAGATCAACCATCGCTTCCTCGCGCACGTGCGCGGGCGGTTTCCTGGCGACGAGGACCGCGTGCGTCGTGTCTCGCTGATCGATGAGACGGGCCACAAGTTCGTCCGGATGGCGCATCTTGCGTGTGTCGGCAGTCACGCGATCAACGGCGTGGCCGCGCTCCACACCGAGCTCCTGAAGCAGACAGTGCTCGGCGACTTCTACGCGCTCGCGCCTGAGCGGTTCCTCAACGTGACCAACGGCGTCACGCCCCGTCGCTGGATCGTGTTGAGCAATCCGAGACTGAGCGCGCTGATCACGAAGCACGTCGGCGATGGATGGGTGGCCGGTCTCGAGCGCGAGCTTCAACGCATCGAGCCGCTCGCCGCCGACTCGGGCTTCCAGCGGGAGTGGCAGACGGTGAAGGCGGCGAACAAGAAAGATCTCGCCGCCGTTCTGAAGGAACGGACCGGCGTCACGGTGAACCCGCAGTCGCTCTTCGATATCCAGGTCAAGCGATTGCACGAATACAAGCGGCAGCATCTGAACGTGCTGTATCTGGTCACGCTGTTCAACCGATTGAAGGGCGGTTCCAGTGCCAGGACGACACCGCGGACGGTGATCTTTGGCGGCAAGGCGGCACCCGCGTATCGCATGGCGAAGCTCATCATCAGGTTGATCAACGGCGTCGCAGAGGTTATCAATCGGGAGAGGCGTGTCTCGGAGATGCTCACGGTCGTGTTTCTCCCCGACTTCAACGTCAAGACCGCTCAGCATGTGTACCCGGCCGCCGACCTGTCCGAGCAGATCTCGACCGCCGGCAAGGAGGCCTCGGGCACAGGGAACATGAAGTTCTCGATGAACGGCGCGGTGACGATCGGCACGCTGGATGGCGCGAACATCGAGATTCGCGATGCTGTTGGCCATGAGAATTTCTTCCTGTTCGGCCTGACCGCTGAAGAGGTGGCGCGTAAGAAGGCCGAGGGGTATCACCCTCGAGACATCTACGAGTCGAACGGGGAGTTGCGCGCGGCCATCGACCTCATCGCGAGCGGGGCGTTTTCCAACGGAGACCGTGAGCTGTTCCGTCCGCTCATCGATTCGCTGTTGAGCCGCGACGACTACATGCTCCTGGCGGACTATCAGGCCTATGTCGATTGTCAGCAGCGAGTCTCGGAGGCGTACCGCGACCAGCGCCACTGGACGCAGTTGTCGATCCTCAATGCGGCCAGGGTCGGCCGCTTCTCGTCAGATCGTTCGATACGTGAGTATTGCCGGGAAATCTGGGACGTAGAGCCGATTGCGCCAGCGCAGGAGTGAGGATGAGCGTCGCAGTCAAAACCCTCGAAGCCGGCACGAGCGCGCCGCTCGGCGCGGCTCTGTGCCCAGGCGGCGTCAACTTCAGCGTGTTCTCGAAACACGCGACGTCGATCGAGTTGCTGCTGTTCGACGACGCGCGTGCGACGCGGCCGTCGCACGTGGTCACGCTGGATCCGAAGTCGCATCGCAGCTACCACTACTGGCACACGTTCGTGCCAGGGCTCGCCGCGGGACAGGTGTACGCCTACCGGGCCCATGGGCCGTTCGAACCGGAGAAGGGGCTTCGGTTCGATGGCGAGAAGGTGCTCCTCGACCCGTACGGCCTTGCGGTCGCAGTGCCAGAGTCGTACGACCGTCAAGCTGCCAGGCGGCCCGGCGACACTGCCGCAACGGCCATGAAGAGCGTCGTCGCCGATCCACATCGCTACGACTGGGAAGGTGACCTTCCGCTGAGGCGTCCGTTCTCCGAGGCGGTGATCTACGAGATGCATGTCCGCGGGTTCACTCGAGATCCGAGCTCGGGTCTGTCCGCCGAGAAGCGTGGGACGTACGCAGGTCTCATCGAGAAGATCCCGTACCTCGAGGATCTGGGCATCACGGCCGTCGAGTTGCTGCCGGTGTTCCAATTCGATTCGCAGGATGCGCCCCGCGGCCGTGTGAACTACTGGGGCTATCAGCCGGTGTCGTTCTTCGCGCCCCATCACGCCTACAGCTCCCGGAAGAGCCCGCTCGGTGTCATCGACGAATTCCGGGACATGGTCAAGGCCTTCCATGCGGCCGGCATCGAGGTCATCCTCGACGTCGTCTTCAATCACACGTCGGAGGGAGGAAGCGACGGCCCGACGTTCTGTTATCGCGGGCTCGCCAACGATTTCTACTACATCCTCGGCCCGGACGGGCAGTATGCGGACTACACCGGCTGCGGCAATACCCTCAATGCGAACCATCCGATCGTGCGGCGGTTGATTCAGGACAGCCTCCGCTACTGGGTGACCGAGATGCACGTCGATGGGTTCCGTTTCGATCTCGCGTCGATCCTCACACGCGATGAGGAGGGGCATCCGCTGCCGAACCCTCCGGTGCTCTGGGACATCGAATCGGATCCGCTGCTGGCTGGCACCAAGTTCATCGCCGAAGCGTGGGACGCGGCGGGACTGTATCAGGTCGGCAGCTTCATCGGCGACACCTGGCAGGAGTGGAACGGCCGGTTTCGCGACGATGTGCGGAGCTTCTTGAAAGGCGACGAACGACGCGTGTCCGCGCTGGCGTCGCGCCTGCTCGGCAGCCCCGATCTCTACGGGCACGAAGAACGCGAGGCGGAACAGAGCATCAACTTCGTGACCTGTCATGACGGGTTCACACTCAACGATCTGGTCAGCTACAACCAGAAGCACAACGAGGCCAACGGCGAAGACAATCGCGACGGGTCGAATGACAATCTGAGTTGGAACTGCGGGGCCGAGGGTCCGACCGGCGATGACGCAGTCGACGCGCTGCGGAATCGGCAGATCAAGAACTTCCTGGCGATCGAGCTCCTGTCGGCTGGTACGCCGATGCTGCTGATGGGTGACGAGGTGCGCCGCACGCAGCAGGGCAACAACAACGCGTACTGCCAGGACGGCGAGATCAACTGGTTCGACTGGACGCTGCTCGAGCGGCATGCCGATGTTCACCGGTTCGTGAAGATCCTCACGGCCTACCGGCAGCGCCGGGATGTCGTCGCGGATGCGATGACGCTCAGCCTCAATCAGATGTTGCAGCGCGCACAGATCGAATGGCACGGCGTCAGGCTCGGCCACCCCGACTGGAGCGATCGCTCGCATTCGCTGGCGTTCACGATGCGCAGCCTCGGCCAGCGGTTTCTTTTCCACGTGATGTTGAACGCGTACTGGCAGCCGCTCGAGTTCGAGCTGCCTCCGGTCGCGGCCGGAAACCATCAACGATGGCGTCGCTGCATGGACACCGCGCTGGCGGTGGGCGACGACATCTGTACCTGGGACTCGGCTCCGCCCATCGAGTCGGACACGTACACCGTGCAGCCTCGATCGATCGCGCTGTTCGCGTTGCCGGCCGACCCGCAGGCAAAAGCCTTTTCGCACCAGGAGTGATGACGTGGCGAACCATCCACTTGCCGGTCGGCCCGCTCCCGCAGATCTGTTGATCGACGTATCACGACTCGAAGCCGCGTATTACGCGCACCAGCCAGACGTGACGGATCGCGCCGAGCGCGTGAGCTTCGGCACCAGCGGTCACCGCGGTTCGTCGCTGCGGGGGACGTTCACCGAGTCGCACGTCCTGGCGATCACGCAGGCGATCTGCGACTACCGCAAGCGGCAGGGCACGAACGGCCCGCTGTACATCGGCAGAGACACTCACGCGCTCTCTGAACCGGCGTTCAGGAGCGCGCTCGAAGTGCTTGCCGCCAACGGCGTCGACGTGATGATCGATCGTGATGGCGGCTACACGCCGACGCCCGCGGTCTCGCACGCGATCCTCACGTACAACCGCGGCCGCACTTCGAATCTGGCGGACGGCATCGTCATCACGCCCTCGCACAATCCGCCCGAAGACGGCGGCTTCAAATACAACCCGCCGAACGGCGGTCCTGCCGATACCGGCGTGACCCGCCAGATCGAGGAGCACGCCAATCAGTTGCTCGCGGGCCGCGTCGATGGCGTGGTTCGAATCCCGTATGAACGCGCGCAGCGCGCGGAGACCACTCACAGATACGACTACATCGGCACGTACGTCAGCGATCTGCGTTCGGTCGTGGACATGGATGCCATCCGGAGAGCGGGCTTGAAGATCGGCGTCGATCCGCTCGGCGGCGCCAGCGTCGGCTACTGGCCGGCGATCGTGGAGAGCTACGGCCTCGACGTCGAGATCGTCAATGACAAGGTCGATCCGACGTTCCGCTTCATGTCGCTCGATTGGGACGGCAGGATTCGCATGGACTGCTCGTCGCCCTATGCGATGGCGCCGCTCGTCGCTCTCAAAGACCGCTTCGACATCGCCTTCGGCAACGACCCCGACAGCGATCGGCACGGCATCGTGACGCGCGGCGCGGGTCTGATGAATCCGAACCACATGCTGGCGGCCGCCATCTTCTATCTGTTCCGGCATCGACCGAACTGGCGTCGGGCCGCCGCGGTCGGCAAGACCGTGGTCAGCAGCGGGGTGATCGATCTGGTGGCTGCCAAGATCGGGCGTGACCTCCTCGAAGTGCCGGTCGGCTTCAAATGGTTCGTGCCAGGTCTCCTCGACGGATCGCTGGGCTTCGGCGGGGAAGAAAGCGCCGGCGCGTCGTTTCTGAGGCGCGACGGCACGGAGTGGACGACCGACAAGGACGGCATCATCCTCGATCTGCTGGCCGTGGAGATCACCGCGCGCACCGGCCAGGACCCTTCCCAGGTGTATGCGGAACTGACCGCGGATTTCGGCGCCTCGTTCTACGAGCGGATTGACGCGCCGGCCACCAAAGAAGAGAAGTCGGTGCTGCTGTCGCTCTCTCCCGGGGATGTGAAGGCGGCGAGGCTCGCCGGCGATCCGATCGAGGGAGCGTTCACGACCGCACCGGGGAACGGGGCGCCGATCGGCGGCCTGAAAGTCGTCACGGGGCACGGCTGGTTCGCTGCCCGGCCATCCGGCACCGAGGACGTCTACAAACTCTACGCAGAAAGCTTTCTCGGGCGTGAGCACCTCCGCCGAATCCAACGTGAAGCGCAAGCGCAGATCAGCGCGGCGCTCGCTGGGGTGATGGGATGAGTGATTTCACGCAGAGATCGCGGAGGAGCAGGGATCGCAGGGCGCTGCGGCGACGCGTGGCTCGCGCTACGCGCGAGTGGATCGAGAGGAAGCGAAGAAAACGAGCGCCCTTCAAGACAGCTGGCGTTCGTTTTGTTCGCTTCCTTTCGATCCATCCGCCGGCCGTAGGCCGGC
>DASWZV010000141.1:0-245493 GCA_036407095.1 Vicinamibacterales bacterium
AACCATCCGCCGGCCGTAGGCCGGCGACCACGCGTCGGCTCCGCGTTCTCTGCACCTCTGCGATCTCTGCGTGTATCCCTGTGCCACGTTCCAAAGCAGAACTAAAGAAACATTTGCACAACGAGGGACACCATGGCCAAACTCGTCGCGACCAAGGAAACAGAATCGATCGAGTCGGACAAGCCGCTCTCGAGCAAAGAGCTGGACTTGATCAACGCCTACTGGCGGGCGTGCAACTACCTGTCGGTGGGGATGATCTATCTCAAGGACAACCCGCTGCTGAAAAGAGCGCTGAAGGTCGACGACGTGAAACACCGGCTCCTCGGCCACTGGGGTGCGAGCCCGGCGCTGTCGTTCGTCTGGGTGCATCTGAACCGGCTGATCGTCAAGCACGATCTCGACGTGATCTTCGTCGCCGGGCCAGGGCACGGCGCGCCAGGCGTGCTCGGCCCCGGGTATCTCGAAGGCACCTACTCCGAGATCTATCCCGACAAGAGCGAGGACGCGGAGGGGATGCAGAAGTTTTTCAAGCAGTTCTCCTTCCCGGGTCACATCGGCAGCCACGTCACGCCCGAGACGCCGGGATCCATCCATGAGGGCGGCGAGCTCGGATACAGCCTGTCGCACGCCTACGGAATGGCGTTCGACAACCCCGATCTGATCGTGGCGTGTGTCGTCGGCGACGGCGAGGCGGAGACCGGGCCGCTGGCGACAGCCTGGCACTCGAACAAGTTCGTCAACCCGATGCGGGATGGCGCGGTGCTCCCGATTCTGAATCTCAACGGCTACAAGATCGCGAACCCGACCGTGCTTGCGCGCATCAGCCACGAAGAGCTCGAAGCCCTGTTTGTCGGCTACGGGTACTCACCGTATTTCGTGGAAGGCAGTGATCCTGCCACGATGCATCAGAAGATGGCCGCCACGCTGGACCACGTCGTCGCCGACATACGCGCGCAGCAGAAGCGGGCCCGCGAGTCGAAGGAGGCGTTCCGGCCGCGGTGGCCGATGATCGTCCTGCGGTCACCCAAGGGCTGGACCGGCCCGAAGGAGATCAAGGGACACAAGGTCGAGGGGTTCTGGCGCTCGCATCAGGTGCCGTTCTCCGATGTGCGTGACAACCCTGCGAGCTTGAAGCTCCTTCACGACTGGATGGAGAGCTACAAGCCCGAGGAGCTGTTCGATGGAACCGGGCGGCTCGTGCCGGAGCTTCGCGCGCTCGCGCCCAAGGGCAACCGGCGCATGAGCGCCAACCCGCATGCCAATGGCGGACTGCTGCGCAAGGAGCTCAGGCTTCCCGACTTCCGCAAGTACGCCGTCAACGTGCCTTCGCGCGGCGCTGCGGAGTACGAGAACACCAAGCCGCTCGGCGAGTACCTGCGTGACGTCTTGAAGAACAATCCGACCAACTTCCGGGTGTTCGGTCCGGATGAGACCGCGTCGAACCGGCTGCAGGCGGTCTACGAAGCGAGCAAGAAGACCTGGATGGCCGACCTCCTGCCGGAGGACAACGACGGCGGCGAGCTCGCTCGAGATGGGCGGGTGATGGAACTGCTCTCGGAGCACACGCTGGTCGGCTGGCTGGAAGGCTACCTGCTGACCGGCCGTCACGGCTTCTTCCACACTTACGAAGCGTTCGCGCACGTGATCGACTCGATGTTCAACCAGCACGCCAAATGGCTGGACATCTCCAAGAATCACGTCGCGTGGCGGGCCCCGGTTGCGTCGGAGAACATCCTGTTGTCGTCGACGGTCTGGCGGCAGGACCACAACGGGTTCTCGCATCAGGATCCCGGGTTCATCGATCTCGTCACCAACAAGAGTCCGTCGGTGACGCGTGTCTATCTACCGCCCGATGCCAACACGCTGTTGTCGGTCGTCGATCACTGCCTGCGCAGCACCGACTACATCAACGTGATCGTCGCCGACAAGCAGAAGCATCTGCAGTTCACCACGATCGACGAGGCGATCGTGCATTGCACCAAGGGCCTGGGCATCTGGGCGCGGGCGAGCACCGATGCCGGTCAGGAGCCCGACGTCGTTCTGGCGAGCTGCGGTGATGTGGCGACGATGGAGGCGCTCGCGGCGGCTGCGATCCTGCGCGAACGCGTGCCTGATCTGAGGCTGCGCTTCGTCAACGTCGTGGATCTGTTCAAGCTGATGCCGGCGTCAGAGCATCCACACGGCTCGACCGAGCGCGAGTTCGACAGCCTGTTCACGACCGACAAGCCGATCATCTTCAACTTCCATGGCTACCCATGGTTGATCCACAAGCTGGTGTACAGGTTCACCGGACACGACAACCTGCACGTACACGGCTACAGGGAGAAGGGCAACATCAACACCCCGCTCGAGCTCGCGATGCTGAACGAAACGTCCCGGTTTGATCTGGTCATCGACGTGATCGATCGCGTCCCGAAGCTGCAGACGAAGGCGGCGCACATCAAGGAAGAGATGAAGAACGCCATCATCGAAAACATGACCTATGCGCACGAGCATGGTTCCGACCGGCCCGAGGTGGCCCACTGGACCTGGACGTACTGACAAGGCCTCAGGCCTTTGGCCCCTGGGCCCTGAGGCCTGGGCCCTGGGGCCCTACAGGATCACTAGCAATGAGTACGACCAACGCATCAGCCGTCGCTGTGAGCCGTGCCAGCGGGTCGACGACGCAAGCGATCGACCAGTTGTGTATCAACACCATCCGCACGCTGTCGATGGATGCGGTGCAGGCGGCGAAGTCGGGTCACCCCGGCACGCCGATGGCGCTGGCGCCTGTCGTCTATTGCCTGTGGCAGCGCTTCCTGCGCTTCGATCCCGATCATCCAATCTGGCCGAATCGCGACCGCTTCGTGTTGTCGGTTGGCCACGCGTCGATGCTGCTGTACAGCATGCTGCATCTCACTGGCGTCAAGGCGGTCAACCCCAAATACGAGACGCTCGGGCACGCATCGGTCTCGCTCGACGACATCAAGCAGTTCCGGCAGCTCGACAGCCGGTGTCCCGGGCATCCCGAGTACCGCTGGACGTCGGGCGTCGAGACGACGACCGGGCCGCTCGGGCAGGGACTGGCGACGAGCGTCGGCATGGCGATCGCCGCGCGCTGGCTCGCCGGCTACTTCAATCGCCCGGGGTTCGATCTCTTCGGCTACGACGTCTACGCGCTGTGCGGTGACGGCTGCCTGATGGAAGGGATCTCCAACGAAGCGGCGTCGCTCGCCGGGCATCTCAGACTCGACAACCTCTGTTGGATCTACGACAACAACCACATCTCCATCGAAGGGAACACCGCGCTTGCGACCAGCGACGACGTCGCCACGCGGTTCATCGGGTACGGCTGGAATGTCACGAGGGTTGCCGACGCGAACGACCTCGAGATGCTCGAGCGTGCGTTCGCGACCTTCAGGGTCACGATCGATCGCCCGACGCTGATCATCGTCGACAGTCACATCGCGTACGGGGCGCCGAACAAGCAGGACACCAGCGCCGCGCATGGCGAACCGCTGGGCGAGGACGAGGTCACGCTCACGAAGCGACGGTACGGATGGCCGGAAGGGGCGAAGTTCCTGGTGCCCGATGGCGTGTACGAGCACTTCCAGGCGGGCATCGGGGCGCGCGGTCGTGCGCTTCGCGACGAGTGGCTGGCGAGTTTCGATGCATACGCCAAGCAATATCCCGAGCTCGCGGACAACGGGTACCGCATGCTGCGTCGCGAATTGCCGGACGACTGGGACGCAGGGTTGCCCACGTTTCCTGCAGATGCCAAGGGTGTGGCCACTCGAGATGCATCGGGAAAGGCGCTCAATGCGCTCGCTGAGCGTGTGCCGTGGCTCGTCGGCGGGTCGGCGGATCTCGCACCCTCGACCAAGACGCGTCTCACCTTCGATGGCGCAGGAGATCTCAGCGCCGACGATCCATCCGGACGAAATATCCATTTCGGGATTCGCGAGCACGCGATGGCCGCCGTGCTCAACGGGTTGTCGCTGTCGAAGCTTCGGCCATTCGGGTCGGGGTTCCTGATCTTCAGCGACTACGGCCGTCCGGCGATTCGACTGAGCGCGTTGATGGAAATCCCTGTCATCCACATCTTCACCCACGATTCGATCGGGGTCGGTGAGGACGGGCCGACGCATCAGCCGGTGGAACATCTCGCGTCGCTGCGCGCGATTCCGGGGCTCATCACGCTGCGGCCGGCCGACGCCAATGAGACTGTCGAAGCCTGGCGCGTGATCATGCGCTTCCGTCACGAGCCGGTCGCATTCATCCTGACGCGACAGGCCGTGCCCACGTTGGACCGCAGGAAATACGCGGCGGCCGACGGCGTGCAGCGCGGCGCGTACGTGCTCGCGGATGCTGCGCAGGCGAGACCGGACGTGCTGCTACTCGCCACCGGCAGCGAAGTGTCGCTCTGCCTCGAGGCGTACGAACAGCTCACACGCGAGGGCATCAAGGCCCGTGTCGTCAGCATGCCGTCGTGGGAAGTGTTCGAACACTACTGCCGGGAACACCCTGAGTATCGCGAGCAGGTCCTGCCGGAGTCGGTGCGCGCTCGCGTGTCGGTCGAAAAAGCGTCGACACTCGGGTGGGCGAGGTATGTCGGCCGCGACGGGCAGAGCATCGGCATGGAGACCTTCGGCGCGTCCGCACCGCTCAAGGAGCTCCAGAAGAAGTTCGGATTCACGGTGGAGAACGTCCTCCAGGCCGCCAGGCAGCAAATCGCCAAAGCGAGGTAACCATGCGCGTCGCGATAGGTTCCGATCACGCCGGCTTCGAGTTGAAGGAAGCCGTGCGCTCCTTCCTCATCGAGCACCACGACGAGGTGCTCGACGTCGGTACCTTCAGCACCGATCCGGTCGACTATCCCGACTACGCCGAAGCCGTGGGCGCCGCGCTGCGCGACGAGCGGGTGGAGCGCGGAATCATTCTCTGCGGCAGCGGCGTCGGCGTGTCGATCGCGGCCAACAGAATTCCGGGGGTTCGTGCCTGCCTGTGCCACGACACGTATTCGGCGCACCAGGGCGTGGAGCACGATGGCATGAACGTCCTCGTCCTCGGCGGGCGCGTCGTCGGCGTCGAGCTCGCACGCGAGCTGATCATGGCGTTCCTGGGCGCGCACTTCAATGGCGAGGAACGTCATCTGCGGCGTCTCGCGAAGGTGACCGCGCTCGAGAACCCCGTGCGCGCCCTGCAGGTGTTCGGACAATCGGTGTGGCTCGATTACATCCGCCGCAGCCTCATCACCAGCGGCGAGCTGCGCCGCCTGATCACCGAAGACGGGCTGCGCGGCGTGACGTCCAATCCGACGATCTTCGAGAAGGCGATTACCGGGAGCTCCGACTATACCGATCTGCTCGAGTCACGCGAAGCGCGGAAGCTGGATCCGAAGACGCTGTACGAGACGCTCGCCGTCCGCGACATTCAGGATGCAGCCGATGCGCTGAGTCCGGTGTACGCGCATACGTCGAAACGCGATGGATACGTCAGCCTCGAGGTGTCGCCGCTGCTGGCGCACGACACGGCAGGCACCGTGGACGAGGGGAGACGTCTCTGGCGTCAGGTGGGACGCGAGAACGTGATGATCAAAGTGCCCGCCACCCCCGAGGGCATTCCCGCGATCAGGACGTTGACGAGTGAAGGGATCAACGTGAACGTCACGCTCCTGTTTGCTCAGGACGTCTACGAACAGGTGGCGGATGCGTACATCACGGGACTCGAGTCGCGCGCCGCGCGTGGCGGCGACGTGAGCGGCGTGGCCAGCGTCGCCAGCTTTTTCGTCAGTCGAATCGATACGGCGGTCGACCAGATCCTGTCGGGACGTCTCGAGAAGACGCGCGATGCGAGAGAGCAGACGGCTCTGCGCGCGCTGCTCGGGAAAGTAGCGATCGCCAACGCGAAGCTCGCGTATCAGCGCTACCTCGACTTGTTCGGCGGTGCACGATGGAATGCGCTGTCGGGCCGGGGGGCGCAGACCCAACGTTTGCTCTGGGCCAGCACCGGAACGAAGAACCCGAATTATCGCGATGTGCTCTACGTCGAGGATCTGATCGGACCGGACACGATCAATACGATCCCGCCGGCAACCCTGGACGCGTTTCGCGATCACGGGCGCCCGCGCGCCAGCCTCACGGAAGACGTCGACGCGGCGCGTGGCACGATGGCGGCGCTGGCCGATGCGGGGATCTCGATAAAGGAAGTCACGGACACGCTGACTGAGGAAGGCGTGCAGCTGTTCTCGACGGCGTTCGGGAAGCTGCTGAAGGCGGTCGAGATGCAGAGCCGCCAGCCGGGAGCGGGGCGAATCAACCGTCTGACGCACGCGCTCCCCGAGGAACTGTTCAACGCCGTGAAGGCGACGCTGGCCGAGTGGCGCGCGGACAACAAGGTCAGACGGCTGTGGGCGCGCGATGCGTCGCTGTGGACCGGGAAGGACGAGGGACAGTGGCTCGGGTGGCTGGGCATTACCAACGACCAGCTCGCGCACAGCCAGCGGCTCGCCGAGATCACGAACGTCGCGAAGAGCGCCGGGTTCTCGCACGTGCTTCTGTTGGGCATGGGTGGATCGAGCCTTGGTCCTGAAGTGATGCAGCGCACGTTCGGCACCATCGCCGGTTTCCCTGAGCTCCTCGTGCTCGATTCGACCGATCCCGCGCAGGTCAAGGCGTTCGAGCGCCGCATCGACATGAAGCACACGCTCTTCATCGTGTCGAGCAAGTCGGGCTCCACGCTCGAGCCCAACATCTTCAAGCAGTACTTCTTCGATCGCGTCTCGCATCTGGTCGGCGGCGAACGAGCGGGCAGTCAGTTCATCGCGATCACCGATCCCGGCTCGCAGATGCAGCACGTCGCGGAGGCCGACGGCTTTCGGCACATCTTCCATGGATGGCCGAGCATCGGCGGTCGCTACTCGGTCCTCTCCGACTTCGGGCTCGTTCCCGCAGCCATCATGGGCGTCGACGTCCCGAAGCTGCTCGATCGGACCGAAGAGATGGTCTGTGCGTGCATGCCGACGGTGCCGGTCGAGCACAATCCGGGCGTCGTGCTCGGCGCGATCCTCGGTGTCGCTGCCAGTCGGTACAATCGTGACAAAGTGACGATCGTGACGTCGCCGGAAGTCGCGAGCCTTGGTGCGTGGCTCGAGCAGCTCCTCGCCGAGTCGACAGGAAAAGAAGGCAAAGGACTCATCCCGATCGACGAGGAAACGCTCGGCAAGCCGGCGGTCTATGGCGATGATCGCGTCTTCGTCTATCTCAGATTGAAGTCAGCCCCCGACAAAGCGCAGGACAAGGCAATCGACGCGCTCGAGAAAGCGGGACAACCAGTCGTGCGGGTCGTGCTCGACGATCAGTATGACCTCGGAGAAGAGTTCTTCCGGTGGGAAATGGCGACCGCCGTCGCCGGCTCGATCCTCGGCATTCACCCATTCGATCAGCCGGACGTGGAAGCCAGCAAGACCGCGACGCGAAAGCTGACGGACGAATATGAGAGGCGCGGCTCACTTCCTGCGGAGGTGCCGATCTTCAGTGAAGCGGGGATCACGCTGTTCACCGACGAGAAGAACGCGGTCGCGCTGGCGAAGGCGAAGAGCGGTCGTCCGACGCTGGCGGCGTACCTGAAGGTCCATGTGAACCGCCTCGGCGCCGGTGACTACTTTGCGATCCTCGCATATCTCGAGATGAACGCGTCACATGAGCAGGCCCTGCAGACGATGCGGCACGCTGTTCGTGACGCGACACGGTGCGCGACGTGTCTGGAGTTCGGACCGCGCTTCCTGCACTCGACCGGACAGGCGTACAAAGGCGGGCCGAACTCCGGCGTGTTCCTGCA
Organism: Vicinamibacterales bacterium; assembly: GCA_036407095.1. Classification (GTDB taxonomy): domain Bacteria; phylum Acidobacteriota; class Vicinamibacteria; order Vicinamibacterales; family UBA2999; genus Gp6-AA40. The sequence continues at coordinate 7,819 of DASWZV010000141.1, forward strand.
GATCACGTGCGACGATGCGGATGATGTCCAGATCCCGGGACGCAAGTACACGTTCGGCGTCGTCAAGGCGGCTCAAGCGCGTGGCGATTTCCAGGTGCTCATCGATCGCGATCGACGGGCGCTTCGAGTGCATCTCGGCCACGACGTTGCTGCAGGGCTGCGAACATTGAACAAGGCAATCGCGTCGGCGCTGTCGTAACGCGTACGGACCGCCGTCAGGCGGCCCGCGCTCAGGGCCGGCTAAAGCCGGCCCCTACGAAAACTCCTAGACGATCCCGCGACATGTCGCGGAGCGCCCGCCACGGACTCGCGAGCTATCGCGCGGTCGTCACTCCAAACCATTGAACCAGCGAGTCATGCTGACTGATGCCGACGTGGGAAGCGTGGTCCCTTCGTTGCAACAGGCAGAGCAGAGTTGTTGTGGCAGATTTCATCACACCCCACGCAGTCGAACGGGCCTCGAGTGTCGAGGTCGAACGAATCAACGTTGAGCGCGACGAGAGCGGGCCTCGCCCGATTGCGCGCGCCGAGCGTCCGCAGGATCGGCTGCGTGCCGAGAACCTGTATCTGCGCCGCGAGGTGCAGGAGCGGCTGGGCGCCGGCATCATCATCGGACAGAGCGCGGCCATCCGGCGTGTGCTCGAGCAGGCCGGACAAGTGGCGGCGACCGATTCCACGGTGCTGCTGCTCGGAGAGACCGGAACGGGCAAGGAACTGATCGCCACCCACATTCACGAGTTGAGCGCGCGGCGGGGCCGCGTCATGGTTCGCGTCAACTGCTCGGCGATTCCGAGCACGTTGATGGAGAGCGAGCTGTTCGGCCGCGAGAAGGGTGCGTTCACGGGCGCGCTGGCGCGGCAGATCGGGCGGTTCGAGCTCGCCGATCGCTCGACGATCTTCCTCGACGAGATCGGCGATCTTCCCGGCGACGTGCAGGTGAAGCTGCTGCGCGTCCTCGAGGAACGGCAGATCGAGCGCCTCGGCAGCCCGAAGGCCGTCCACGTGGACGTCCGCATCATCGCCGCGACGCATCGCGATCTCGAGAAGCGGATCGCGGACGACGCCTTCCGCGAGGACCTGTTTTACAGGCTGAACGTCTTCCCGATCCAGGTGCCGCCGCTTCGCGATCGTGCCGAGGACGTTCCGCTGCTGGTCTGGCGCTTCGTCGACGAGTTCTCACATGGGTTCGGCAAGCGTATCGATGCGATCAGCCGCGACGACATGACGGCGCTGCAGCAGTACTCATGGCCCGGCAACATCCGCGAGCTTCGCAACGTCGTCGAGCGCGCCATGATCGTGGCGAAGGGCACACAACTGAGTATTGCCGTGCCGTCGCCTCCATCTCATTCAGGGCCGCGCAGTCTCAGGTTGACCGACGTCGAGCGCGAACACATCCGCGGCGTGCTCGAGATCGTCGGCTGGCGCATCCGCGGAGCGGCCGGCGCAGCGCAGCTGCTGGGGCTGAAGCCCACGACACTCGAAGGGCGCATGGCCAAGTTGGGTCTCGTGCGGCCGAAGCACGCGTAGTAGACCAGCTCGGTGGGGCTGAAGGCGGGTGCTACGACGGAGCGGCTCCAAGATGCCGGGGGGCCTCCGGTATCTCGGAGCGCGTGAGCGGTCGACAGCGCCCGTCGATCAGGATCTGTGCCTCATGTGACCGATGCGTGGCGGAAGGTCGGTGCCACCGGATGGCACGACGCGTGCTGAGACGATGACATCGCCCGCGCACACGAGTGCCGCGAACGCTGAACCTGATCGGCCGGCACGCACGACAGAGGATCAGGCGTAATGGATTTGCGCACGCGATGGGATCAGGAAGGAGAAGAGCCATGAAGAGACTGTGGGTCCTGCCGCTGGTGCTGTTCCTGGCCGGCACGAGCAACGCCTTTGCCCAGGATGTTCGATACAACTTCGACAAGCAGGCGAACTTCGGAAGCTTCAAGACCTACAAGTGGGTCCCGATCAAGGGCGCCCAGCCGCTCAGCGACCTGGCTGAGAAACAGGTCAAGAGCGCGGTCGATGCGGAGCTCTCGAAGAAGGGGCTCATGCGAACGGAGAACGAGAACGCCGACTTGTTCGTGGGCTATCAGGCGGCGGTGAATACGGAAAAGGAATACACGTCGTACGACTCGGGCTGGGGCTACGGTCCGGGGTGGTACGGCGGCGGCTGGTACGGTGGCGGTGGCGGCATCACGACCGGCCAGACCTCGACGATCTACGTCGGTCAGCTCGCGCTCGATATGTACGCCCCAAGCTCGAAGGCGCTGGTGTGGCGTGGTGCGGCCAGCAAGACGCTCGATCCGAAGGCCAAACCCGAGAAGCAGCAGAAGAACCTCGAGAAGGCGGTTGCGAAGCTGCTGAAGAACTATCCGCCTCCACCTCCAAAGAAGTAAGTCGCGCTCCTCGAACAGATCAATGCCCAACTCCCACAGAACGCATCGACCAGCGTTCTGGGGGTTGGGATTGGTCGTTGGGAGTGTATCTAGTGACCAGGATGCCGTCGTCGTTTGACGTTGAGTTGCGCCAGTGAGTTGGCGAGCGCGGCGTTGACGGCAGCGACTTCTTCATCGGAGATCTTGTCTTCCAGCCGCGCAGCCGCGCGCGCTCTGGCTTCCTCGACCTTGGCTTCGTCGATCTTTTCCGAAGGGATCGCCATCGTGGTCGCGATGGCAACGTGGTCGGCTGTGACTTGCACGAGCCCTTCGCCAACGGCGAGGAACGATTCGCGCCCGTCCTTCCGCACGATCAGTTCTCCCGGGACCGCCAGCGTCAGGAGCGGGATGTGCTGGGGATAGACACCGATCTGCCCGGTTACTGCCTGCAGCGTGACCATCTGCACATCCTCGGAGTAGACGGTCCCTTCCGGTGTCACGATCTCGAGGCGCAGTGTGTTGGCCATGCCGCGTCAGCCCTTCCGGATTTCCTCGATGCCGCCCTTCATGTAGAAGTTGTCCTCGGCGACATCATCGTGTTTGCCGTCGAGGATTTCCTTGAACGCTCGGACCGTATCAGCGACGGGAACCTGTCGGCCTTCACGCCCCGTGAAGACCTGGGCCGAGCTGAACGGCTGGCTCAGGAAGCGCTGAATCTTGCGGGCGCGGAAGACCGTCTGCTTGTCTTCCGGTGAGAGTTCGTCCATACCCAGAATCGCGATGATGTCGCGCAGATCCTTGAACCGCTGCAGCACCTTCTGGACGCCGCGCGCGACTTCGTAATGTTCCTTCCCGACGATTTCGGGCGCGAGCGCGCGGGATGTCGATGCCAGCGGATCCACCGCCGGATAAATCCCGAGCTCGGCGATCGATCGCTCGAGCACGATGGTCGCATCCAGATGCGCGAAGGTCGTCGCCGGTGCAGGATCGGTCAGGTCGTCGGCGGGCACGTACACCGCCTGGAACGATGTGATCGACCCCTTCTTCGTCGAGGTGATCCGCTCCTGCAGCGCGCCCATCTCGGCGGCGAGCGTCGGCTGATATCCGACGGCGCTGGCGGTTCGTCCGAGCAGCGCCGACACCTCGGAGCCCGCCTGTGAGAAGCGGAAGATGTTGTCGATGAAGAGCAGCACGTCCTGGTTCTTCTCGTCGCGGAAGTACTCGGTGATCGCAAGACCGGACAGCGCGACGCGCAGCCGTGCGCCTGGAGGCTCGTTCATCTGTCCATAGACCAGCGCGATCTTGGAGGCGTTCAGATTCTGCTGGTTGATGACGCCGGCCGTGGTCATCTCGTGATAGAGGTCGTTGCCCTCACGTGTCCGCTCGCCAACGCCTGCGAACACCGACACGCCGCCATGCAGCTTGGCGATGTTGTTGATCAACTCCATGATCACCACGGTCTTGCCGACGCCGGCGCCGCCGAACGCGCCGATCTTGCCGCCCTTGAGGAATGGGCAGATCAGATCGATCACCTTGATGCCGGTGAACAGCAGTTGCGGCGACGTCGACTGATCGACGAGTGGCGGGGCGGGACGGTGGATGGGGTAGTGCTTCTCGGCGACGACGGGGCCGCGCTCGTCGATCGGCGCGCCGGTGACATCGAGCACCCGTCCCATGACGCCGGGCCCGACCGGCACGCTGATTGGGCCGCCCGTGTCGGTCGCGGTGTAGCCGCGCTTCAGACCCTCCGTGCCAGACATCGAGACCGTCCTGACCCATCGATCGCCGAGATGCTGCTGCACCTCGAGCGTCAGCTTCGTCGGCTGATCACCGACCGTGTATTCGACGGTCAACGCGTTGGAGATCGGCGGCAGCGTCCCCGGAAAGGCCACATCGACGACTGGGCCGACGACTTGAACGATCGTGCCTGTGTTCATGCGCGTGTCCTCGGATGGTTACTGCGCCTGCCCGCCGGCGATCTCGAGCAGTTCCTGCGTGATCGATCCCTGACGCAGCTTGTTGTATTCGAGCGTCAGGTCTTTGATCATCGTCTCGGCGTTGTCGGTGGCGCTCTTCATCGAGACCATGCGCGCGCTCTGCTCGCTCGCTTTCGCGTTCAGCATCGCGAGATACATGACGATCTCGAGGTAGTGCAGCGCCAGATAGTCGAGCACGGCCTTCGGGCTGGGCTCGAAGAGGAACTCCGTCGTGTCAGCTGCCAGCGCCGCCTCAGGCTCCGCCCCGGGGACCTTGATGCCGGTGATCTCGCCGATGGGGAGAATCTCGACGGCGATCGCGGTCTGGGTGAGCGTGTTGACGAATCGTGAGGTGACGATCTGGACTTCGTCCACTTCACCCTTCGAGAACAGATCGCGGCAGAGTGTGGCAACCGCGCGCGCCTCGGAGAATCGCGGAGTGTCGCCGTAGGGGAACTCGGCCACCAGTTGGCGGCGCGTGCGCGCGACGAACTGCGCGCCCTTCCGGCCGGCGGCGATGAAGACAGTCGAGTGCGGATCGAATCGTCCGACCAGGCGGAACAGGTTGCTGTTGAGCGCGCCGCACAGGCCTTTGTCCGACGAGATCAACACGATGGCGCGCGTGCGGACCGGGCGCTTCTGCATCAATGGATGCGTGAACTCGAGTTCGCGCGTCGCCGCCTTGCGCTGAATCCGGTACATCAACTGGAGAAACGGACGTGCGATGACCGCTGCCTGCTGCGCCTTGCGCATCTTCGAGGCGGCGACCATCTGCATGGCCTTGGTGATCTGGGCCGTGCTGCCGATCGATCGGATGCGTCGCCGAAGTTCGCGTGTGCCGGCCATGGTTTATGTCCACATCGTGGCAAACTGCTCCACCGCGGCTTTCAGGTCGGCTGTGACACCCTCGGTCAAGGCGCCTTCACGGCCAATGTGATCGAGCACCACGGCTTTGGACGTCGTCAGGTATTCGGTCAAACGGCTCTGGTAGTCCTTGATGCGATCGAGCGGCACCTTGTCCATGTAGCCGTTCTGCACGGTCCAGAGCGTCGCCACCTGCACCTCGACTGGGATCGGATTGTGCTGCGGCTGGTTGAACAGCTCGACGATGCGCTTGCCGCGATCGATCTTGGATTGGGTCGACGTGTCCAACTCCGATCCGAACTGCGCGAAAGCGGCGAGCTCCCGGAACTGCGCGAGCTCCCCTTTGAGTCGCCCGGCGACCTGCTTCATCGCTTTGACCTGTGCCGCCGAGCCGACGCGGGACACCGAGATGCCGACAGAGATGGCGGGCCTGATGCCCTGATAGAACAGGTCCGTCTCCAGGAAGATCTGTCCATCGGTGATCGAGATGACGTTGGTCGGAATGTACGCGGACACGTCGCCCGCCTGAGTCTCGATGATCGGAAGCGCCGTGAGCGAGCCATTGCCGTACTGTTCGCCGACGCGCGCCGCGCGCTCCAGCAAACGGCTATGGAGATAGAAGACGTCACCGGGATACGCTTCGCGCCCCGACGGCCGTTTCAACACGAGCGCGACCTGGCGGTAGGCGACGGCGTGCTTCGAAAGATCGTCGTACACGATCAGCGCGTCCATGCCGTGATCCATGAACCATTCGCCCATGGCGGCGCCGGCAAACGGTGCCAGGTATTGACTCGTGGCGGAATCGGCGGCAGGAGACGCGAGCACGATCGTGTACGGCATCGCGTCCGCTTCTTCGAGGACCGAGATGAGACGTGCAATCGTGGACTGCTTCTGCCCGATTGCGACGTAAATGCAGTAGAGCGGGCGGTAGTCTTTGTCGCCACGCGCCTCGGCCGCGCGGTTCAGGCGAGCCTGGCTGATGATCGTATCGGTGCAGATCGTGGTCTTGCCGGTCGAGCGATCGCCGATGATCAGCTCGCGCTGGCCGCGCCCGATCGGGATCATCGCGTCGATCGCCATGACGCCCGTCTGCACCGGCTGACTGACCGGCCGTCGACGCATGATCCCGGGCGCGATCTTCTCGACCGGGTAGGCCTCGGTGCTGACGATCTGACCTTTCCCGTCCAGCGGTTCGCCGAGCGTATTCACGACGCGGCCCAGCAGACCCTTTCCGACCGGTACCTGCAGGAGCTTCCCGGTCGAGCGAACCTCATCGCCCTCTTCGAGGCTCGTGTAGTCGCCGAGGATGATGACGCCGACGTCGGTCTCTTCGAGACTCAGGGCCAGGCCGGTGATGCCTCGACCGAGGTCGAGCATCTCGTTCAACATGACGTCGCCAAGACCTTCGACCCGCGCCACGCCGTCGCCAATCTCGCGAATGATGCCGACGTTGCGCTTGATCGCCGCGGTCTTGGCCGCGGTGATCTGCTGTTCGAGTTCCTCTATCAGGCTGGCCATGCGGTCACCTCGAGCAGGCCGCCTGAAGGCGGCCCCTGCGACTGTTGGGCCTCTACGACTTGCACGCGGGCCCCACGTACGTAGTTGCCGGCTTCAGCCCCACCAACGTAGGGGCCGGCTTCAGCCGGGCCCAATCACAGACGCGCTTCCAGCGCGTTCAACCGACCCTGCACGCTCCCGTCGTACACGTCGCTGCCAACTTGAATACGCAGGCCGGCAAGGAGCGCCCGGTTCTCCGTGAATGTCGTGACGAGGCCGGGACCGTGCTCACGTCGGAGGCTGTCCGCGACGCGCGTTCGCATCTCTGGTGAAAGGGGCACCGCGCTTTCCACCAGCGCGCTGTGGCGGGCGCGGTCGAGCCTCACCAGCCGCAGGAAACGGGTCAGAGTCGTCAGACCGCCGTGACGCCCATCGCTCACGACGCGCTGGACGATCTGTTTCACGCGGTTCTCATCGAGAGATCCGTTCACCACGCAGAGGCTGAAGAGCTGCCTCGCTTCTCGCTTCGATTGCCGCGTGGTCTTCATTGCCGCAGGTCCTCTTTACGCCGTCAGCTGCCTGGCGGCCTCTTCTGCGAGACGCCGTTGATCCTCCGGCGTGAGCGCCTTGCCGACCACCGCCGCCGTCGTCTGGACGACGAGCCGGCCGACTTCGTGTTTGAGCTCGGCCAGCATCCGCGTGTGCTCCTGGACTGCGGCGTCCTTGGCTTTGATGACGATTTGTTCGGCCGTGGCAGCGGCCCGCTGCGTTTCCTGTTCACGCAGCCGTTTGGCGACGTCGCGCGCCTCTGCGATGAGCCGCGTGGATTGCGCCTGCGCTTCGGCCATGATGCCCTGGCGCTGGGCCTCGATGCCGGCGAGCGCCGCGTTGATCTTCTCGGTGTTGGCGAGCCCTTGTGCGATCTGCTGCCGTCGCGCATCCAGCATCTGCAGCACCGGTTTGTAGGCGAGCCAGTAGAGCAGGGCGCAGACGATGGAGAAGCTGATGATCTGAGCGGTCAGGTGAGGCCAGTCCACCCCGAACGTTCTGGCAATCGTTTCGACCCGTCCCTCGCCGCCAGCCTGCGCGAGTAGTGCAAGCACGGTCATGGTGTGCGCTCGTTGGGTGCGGACCTGGTATCGCTTGCGCCCACGCGCGTCACCGAACCAGGAACAACGTATAAAAGACGACGGCCTCGGCGAAGGCGATCGCCAGGATCGACTGAACGAGGATCGGCGTCGAAGCCCCGGGGTTGCGTCCGACCGCGTCGGAGGCTTTCATTCCGATCAAGCCAACAGCGAGCGCAGCGCCCAGCGCCGCGAGGCCGACGTGCAGGTTGCCCATCATAGGTGTGTTGTCCTTCCTCAGTCGTGCGCGACCGCCGGTTCACTCTCGTGATGCTGGACGAGCAGCAGCGTGAACACCGCCGTCAGGAGCATGAAGACCAGTGCCTGAACGAAGCCGACCAGCAACTCCATCAAATAGAACGGCACTTGTACTAACCAGCCGATGCCCGGAACCGCGGCCATCGTCTCGAGCATGGTTTCGCCGGCGAAGATGTTTCCGTAGAGCCGGAAGCTCAGAGAGATCGGGCGGAACAGGATCGAGATCACCTCGAGCACACCGGCCGCAAAGAAGACCGCGATCAGCAGCAGCCTCAACGCCCCGGTGCTCTTTCCCTTCGGCGCAAACAGCTCTTTGAAGACGCCGATCGGACCGATTTCGCGCACACCCCAGACGATCCAGCACGCGAAGAAGATCAAGGCCATCGCAAGCGTGAGGTTGACGTCGGCGTTCGCTCCGCGGAAGAACGGTTCGTCGATCCGGAAGCCCTCTGGAGTGGTGTGACCCCAGCCGATGGAACCAACGCTAGGCACGAGGCCGATCCAGTTCGTTGCGAGGATGAAGATGAAGATCGTGGCGAAGAACCAGAAGGTCCGTCGCACCAAGTGCGGCCCCAGGATGCCTTGGAGAAAGTTGTAGAGGCTTTCGACGAGCCACTCGACGAAGTTCTGTGATCCGGTCGGCACCTGCTGCATCGATCGTGTGGCCATGCGTGCGAACAGGATGAGCAGAATCGCCGTGATCCAGGTGACGATCATCGAGTTGGTGATCGGGAAGCCGAAGGGACGGGCGATCTCGACTGCCTTCTGTGACAGCGCGTGTTCCTCGACTGCTGCAGCAGCCGTCGCATTCACGGCAACGGTCAGGGCCGCCGCCAGCAAAGCTCGAGCGCTCGTCGACTTCGGCGTCATGGACCGTTTCTACTTCTTGACCACGTTCGACAGCTGCACGACGTCGGCCGCGTTGTAGTCCTCGGTGACGAGCGCGCCCTGCTCGTTGACGCGCACCTTCGCGGCGGGTGAAAGCTCGCCGTGTCCGGGTCCCGACGCCATGACGTTGAGGAGCACGAGGCCGAGGTCGTAGCCGGCGGTGGGCTTGGCCCCAGGCACGCCCGCGCCGACGAACGCAATCGGCTCTGCCGTGGCCACCGTGATCAGACGGCCATCCGCGGTTGGTCTGACGTAGACGTACTTGATGGCCGTGCGGCGCGATCCGATCTGAAGCGTTCCCGCATCCGGACGCTTCTGCAGCCATTCGCGGATGGCCGCGCTGTTCCCGGACTTGACGGTTGCGATGAGCGCTTTTTGATCCGCGTCCGTGGCGAATTTGTCGACCACAACCGTGAGCGGAGCGGTGGTGCTGACCCCGCCCGCCGTTTTCATCGACGCGACCGCCGCGAACGTCTCCGCCTGCGCGTGTACGAGCGTCACGGCGTAGATCGACGCGACCAGGCATGACACAAGCGATCGAACGACGGCGAATGTGGTCGTCTGCATGGCGTGTGCGAAGAGCATGCTGCGTACCAGCGGCAAAGCCGGTGCTCGGCCGTGGCGACCGCACGGGGCGACGACATTCCGTGGGGCGATCGATCACGAGACCTCCGAAACTCCGGAGCCCCTCCACTCCGCAGGAGAGCAGATCGGGTTGGAGAAGGCCGGTGGCGATCTGACGAGGCGAACGCTTTGCCGAGCGAGCCATTCGCGCGACGGCGATCCCCGATTCGGGCTCAGGTCCGTTCACTGGCACACGATGTGCTCGATGTGATCGCTACTGCAGCGCGGACGCTCGTGCGCCGTGCGTTCGCGGAACTGTGCGGTCACTTCAACGAGGCTGGCCGGTTCGTGTCGAGAGAGAAGGACGTGAGCATGGGAGCGGACGCCAGACGGATGATGCTCGCTGCCGGAGCGATCGCGATCGCCATCAGCGTCGGATGCGAGAAAAAGGCGGCGCCCGCCGCGGCGCCGCCAACCGAGGTCTACGTGACCGAGGTCGTCCAGAAGGATGTGCCGGAGTACCTGGAACTGGTCGGTCAGACGCTCGGATCCCAGGACACGGAGCTTCGCGCTCGAGTCGAGGGTGTGCTCGAGTCGATGCACTTCCAGGAGGGGTCGTTCGTGAAGCAGGGGACGCTGCTTTACCAGATCGACCGGAAGCCGCTCGAGGCCGCGCTCGCGCAGGCCAAAGCCGACCAGTCGACAGCAGAGGCACGGCTCGAGAAGGCGAACAACGACGTCGAGCGCTACAAGCCGCTCGCGGCGAAACAAGCGGTGAGCAAGCAGGAGCTCGACGATGCGCTCGCAGCGCAGGATGCGTCGCGGTCGCAGGTGGCGGCGATGAAGGCCGCGGTCGACAAGGCGTCGCTCGATCTCGGGTACACGCGGATCGCGGCGCCGATCACCGGGCTGGTCGGCACCACGCTCGTGAAGCCGGGCAATCTCGTCGGGCGCGGAGAGAACACGCTCCTCACCACGATTTCCAAAATCGATCCGATCCTCTTCCGCGTCGGGGCGACGGAAGCCGATTACCTGCGGGTGGCCAGACGTAATCCGTCGCGCAGCGGCCAGCCGCCGCGGGCAGCGGGCATTCAACTCATCTTGACCGACGGCACCGTGCATCCGTCCACCGGCCACATTGTCACAGTCGATCGAGCTGTCGATCCGACAACCGGCACGCTCGGTATTCAAATCGAATTCCCGAACCCCAACCAGCTACTCCGTCCGGGTCAGTACGGCCGCGCGCGCATTCTGCTCGATACCAAACCGAATGCGCTTCTCGTTCCGCAGCGCGCGGTCCAGGAGCTGCAGAACCTGTACAGCGTGGCGGTAGTGGACGCCCAGAACAAGGTCGGATTCCGAAACGTGAAGGTCGGACAGAAGGTCGACTCGCTCTGGGTGATCGAAGACGGGCTCAAGCCGGGCGAGCGAGTCGTGGTCGAAGGCCTGCAGCGGGTGCGCGATGGTCTGACGGTCAACGCCAAGCCGGCGCCCGAGACACCGGCCAAGGGCGAGGCGGCGCCGGGAGCCAAGGCGGAGAAGTAGACCATGGCGAGTTTTTTTGTGAACCGGCCGATCGTCGCGATGGTGCTCTCGATCATCATCGTCCTGGTCGGTCTGGTTGCGATGAGCGGATTGCCGATCGCGCAGTACCCGGAGATCGTGCCGCCGATGATTCAGGTCACGACCACCTTCATCGGCGCGAGCGCCACTGACGTGGAAGCCTCGGTCGCCACGCCGCTCGAGCAGCAGATCAACGGCGTCGAGAACATGATCTACATGAAATCGACCAACGCCAACGACGGCACGTTGACGCTGAAGGTCTCGTTCGAGGTCGGGTCGAACCTCGACATGAACAACGTGCTCACGCAGAACCGCGTGTCACAGGGCATGCCGCAGATGCCGCAGTCGGTCAAGAACTACGGCGTGTCGGTGAAGAAGGCGCTCGCCTTTCCTCTCCTCGTCATCTCGATCAAATCGCCGAAGGGCACCTACGACAGCGCCTTTCTCTCGAACTACACGACGATCAACATCAACGACGCGATCGCCCGCATCCAGGGGGTGGGGCAGATCAACCTGTTTGGCGGCAGCGACTACGCGATGCGGGTGTGGCTGCGACCTGATGTGATCGGTCGCCTGGGCATCACCATCCCCGATATCGCGAATGCGATCTCGCAGCAGAATCAGCTGTTACCAGCCGGCCAGATCGGCGGGCCGCCTGCCGCGGCCGGAACCGAGTACACGTACACGGTACGCACGCAGGGCCGGTTGCTCAACGAGGAGGAGTTCGCCGACATCATCGTCCGGACCAACCCTGACGGATCCCAGGTCAAGCTCAAGGACATCGCGAGGATCGAGCTCGGCACGATGCTGTACAACGCCGTCGGCCGCCACGACGGTCAGCCGTCGGCGGTGATTGCGGTGTTCCAGATTCCCGGCACGAACGCGCTGGAAGTCGCCAACAAGATCAAGTCGACGATGAAAGACCTGTCGACGCGCTTCCCGCGCGACATGGAGTACCTGGTCTCACTCGACACGACGCTGCCGGTCACCGAGGGCATCAACGAGATCGTGCACACGCTGTTCGAGGCGGTCGTGCTCGTCATCCTCGTGGTCTTCGTGTTCCTGCAGAACTGGCGCGCGACTCTGATCCCCCTGATGACGGTGCCGGTCTCACTCATCGGCGCATTCATCTTCTTCCCGCTCCTCGGCTTTTCGATCAACGTGCTCTCGCTGCTCGGCCTCGTTCTCGCCATCGGCATCGTCGTCGACGATGCGATCGTCGTCGTCGAGGCGGTGATGCACCACATCGAGCACGGGATGTCGCCGAAGGAGGCGACGTTGAAGGCGATGGAGGAGGTCTCCGGTCCGGTCATCGCGATCGGACTCATTCTGGCGGCGGTGTTCGTGCCGGTCGGCTTCATGGGCGGGATCACCGGCCGTCTCTATCAGCAGTTCGCGATCACGATCGCGCTGTCGGTGCTGCTGTCGGTGGTGAACGCGCTCACGCTGAGCCCGGCGCTGTCGGCCCTTCTGCTGAAACCCGCCACCGGAAAGAAGTCGCTGCTCACGCCGTTCTACAACTGGTTCAACCGCGTGTTCGGCTGGACGACGGATCGCTACACCAGCTTTGCAGGCATCTTGATCCGCAAGATGTTCCGCAGCCTGGCGTTCATCGGCGTGCTGATCTTCGTGATCGTCATGCTCGTGCAGCGCATTCCAACCGGGTTCGTGCCGGAAGAGGATCAGGGATACCTGCTCGTCAACGCGCTGCTGCCCGATGCGGCGTCGCTCGAGCGGACCGACGCCGTGATGCGCAAGGCTGAGGCGATCCTCGAGAAGAACGAGGCGGTCGAAGGCTTCAATACGATCACCGGTTACTCGCTGCTCACGAGCGCGTATTCGTCGAACATGGGCTTCTTCTTCGTGCAGCTGAAGCCCTGGGAGGAGCGGCACACGGCGGAGTCGCACGCCAATGGCGTGGTTGCCGCGCTGAACAAGGCGTTCTCGGAGCAGATCCCGGAAGCCGGTGTCGTGGCATTCGGACCCCCTGCCATTCCCGGGCTGGGCACCGGAGCCGGCTTCACGATGCAGTTACAGGATCGCAGCGGCGGTCCACCGGAGTACCTCGCGCAGCAGACCGCCAGGTTCATGGACGCGGCGCGGAAGCGGCCCGAGATCGGCCGGATCAACACCCTCTATCGTGCGACGGTTCCACAGATTTACGCCGACATCGATCGAAGCAAAGTGCTCAAGGCCGGTGTGCCGCTCAATGACGTCAACACGTCGCTCGGCGCCTTGCTCGGCAGCGCCTATGTGAACGATTTCAACCGCTTCGGTCGTGTGTACAAGGTATACGTGCAGGCCGAACCCGAATTCCGCAGAGACATCAAACAGCTGGGGCTCTTCTTCGTGAAGAACCAGAAGGGCGGCATGGTTCCGCTCGACACGCTGCTGCGGACCGAACCCACAGCGGGGCCGGAGTTCACGAACCGATTCAACCTGTTTCGCACCGCGGAGGTCACGGGGGTGCCGGCGCCCGGCTACTCGTCGGCGCAGGCGCTCGACGCGCTCGAGCAGACCGCTCGCGACGTGCTGCCAGCCGACATGACCCACGACTGGGCGGACATGTCCTTCCAGGAGAAGCGGGCGCCGGGTGTCGCGCTGGTCTTCGGGCTCGCGGTCTTCCTCGTGTTCCTCATCCTTGCGGCCCAGTACGAGAGTTGGGGCCTGCCGTTCAGCGTGCTGCTGGGGACGCCGTTTGCCGCGTTCGGCGCGTACCTCGGACTGTGGCTCGCGCGCCAGTACTCACCGAGCTACGTGAACAACGTCTTCGCGCAGATCGGACTGATCATGCTGATCGGTCTCGCGGCGAAGAACGCGATCCTGATCGTCGAATTCGCGAAGATGGAGCACGACAAGGGAGGGGAACTCGTCGGCTCGGCGCTCCTCGCCGCGAAGCTTCGGTTCCGCCCGATTCTGATGACCGCATTCGCGTTCATCCTTGGCGTCGTCCCGCTGCTCACCGCATCAGGCGCCGGTGCCGAAGCGCGCAAGGTCATGGGCATGGCCGTCTTCTCGGGGATGCTCATTGCCACGCTTCTCGGCGTCTGCCTGATTCCGATGTTGTACGTGGCCGTCGAGAAGGTAATCGGCCCCAAACGCCACGCACCGGCACCCGCGAGTCCGACCCAGAAACTGGCAACCGAACACGGACACGGTCATTGACATGGCTCGGCCCGCTGCAGGTGGTGGCGTGATCGTGATGATGGCGCTGTCGTTCGTGCTGGCCGGCTGCGCGATCGGCGCCAACTATGCCCGCCCGCAAGTGCCCACTCCGGATCAGTATCGCTTCGTCGAAGGTCCGACCCAGGCACAGTCACTTGCTGACATGCCGTGGTTCCAGGTCTTCGACGATCCGACCTTGCAAGCGCTGATTCGTGAGGCGATCAGCAACAACCTCGATCTGCGCGTTGCGGTGGCGCGTGTCGAAGAGGCGCGTGCCCGGGCGGGCATCGCCAAGTCGTTCCTCTACCCGCAGGTCGATGGGGTTGCCCGTTACGGCATCCGGCAGGCGTCGGAGGTCGAGAACAACGACACGACGCATCAGAGTGGCGACTATGGCTTCCGGCTAGCGTGGGAGCTCGATCTGTTTGGCCGCCTCCGACGTGAACGGGAATCGGCCGCGGCCCTGGCCCTGGCCAGCGAGCAGGGGCGCCGCGGCGTGCTCGTCACGCTCGTCGGAGACGTCGCGACCAACTACTTCCTGCTTCGAGAGCTCGACCTGCAGCTCGACATCGCACTCCAGACGCTGAAACTCAACGACCAGACGGTCACGTACTTCCAGGATCGGCTGAACGGCGGCGTCTCGAATCGACTCGAGCTCGATCGGATTCAAGCGAACCGGGAGCGGACGGCGGCGTCGATACCGGACATCGAACGACAGATCGCGACGACCGAGAACACGATCTCGTTTCTCCTGGGTCGGCCTCCGGGTACGATCATGCGCAAGCCGCTCGCTCCCGAGGAGGCGCTCCCACCGCAGATTCCGCCCGGTCTGCCCACGTCGCTGCTGGAGCGGCGGCCCGATGTCGCAGAGGCGGAGCAGTTCCTGGTGTCAGCCAACGCCGACATTGGCGCAGCCAAGGCGGCCTTCTACCCGACGATTAGCCTCACTGGATTTCTCGGCGGTGTCAGCGGCGACCTCGTGCAATTCCTCGGTGGAGACGGGGCGGTATGGGGACTAGGCGCAGGACTCGTGCAGCCGGTCTTTCAGGGCGGACGTCTTCGGAGAAATCTCGAAGCGATGCGGGCTCGATACGACGCAGCCCTCGCGCTGTATCAGAAGGCCGCGCTCAACGGCTACCGGGAAGTCGCCGACTCCTTGGTCACGATCCAGAAGCTGGCTGAAACGCGTGTGCATCAGGAAACCGGCGTGAACGCGTTGCAGGACGCATCGGATCTCTCGCGCGCCCGCTACGACACGGGCCTGGCGAGTTATCTCGAAATCCTGACGGCGGACGAACGGCTCTTTGCCGAGCGTCTGCTGCTTGCTCAAACGCGCGGCGCGGAGTTCCGTGCGCGCGCGGAACTGTATCGGGCGCTTGGCGGTGGCTGGCAGCCATGAGGTGAGGGCGACGTCGATGGCGAAAGCGGAAAAGGTCAACGGGAACGAAAAACTGAGCCGCAAGGATTTCGAAAAGGAACTGCAGCGCCTTCAGGGCGAGCTGTGTGAGCTTCAGGAGTGGGTGAAGGCGAAAGGGCTCCGGGTCATCGTGTTGTTCGAGGGGCGCGATGCAGCGGGCAAGGGCGGCACGATCAAAGCGATCACCGAACGCGTGAGCCCGCGCGTCTTCCGCGTCGTCGCGCTTCCGGCGCCCTCCGATCGCGAGAAGAGCCAGATGTACTTGCAGCGGTACGTGCCGCATTTTCCTGCCGCCGGCGAAATCGTGATCTTCGACCGGAGCTGGTACAACCGCGCCGGTGTCGAGCATGTCATGGGTTTCTGCACCGACAAGCAGTACGAGCGCTTCCTCAACCTGGCGCCGTTGTTCGAGCGGCAGCTGATTGGCGGCGGCATTCAGTTGATCAAGTTCTGGCTCGAAGTGGGAAACAAGGAACAGGAGCGGCGGTTCGAAGCCCGGATTCGCGATCCGCTCCGGCAGTGGAAGTTGAGCAACATGGATCTGCCGTCGCGTGAAAAGTGGTACGACTACTCGCGCGCGCGCGATGCGATGTTGGAAGCCACCGATACCGACGAGGCGCCGTGGCACGTTCTCAGGTCGGACGACAAGAAACGGGCCCGCCTCAACTGCATTGCCCATCTCTTGCACTTGATCCCTCACAAGAAGGTCAAGCACGACAAGGTCAAGCTGCCGAAGCGATCGACGAAGCACGCCTACGACGACGAGGCGTCGCTCAAGAATCGGCGCTTCGTCCCCGAGACCTACTGACCACCGATGCCTACACGCAAGATGACCGGGGCGGCGTGGATATCGTGGATCGCGCTGGCGTGGTCGCCCGTACTCGCGAATCAGGCTCAGTCGCCGCCGGCGCAGGCGCAAGCGCCCGGAAGTGCCGCCACGGCGCTGGGCTTCGAGCGCTCGGGTACGTCAGTCGAGTTCGTGTATGCCAACCGCCCGATCGTGACGCTCCGCGGTCGGGTGCTCGGACGCGAGCCGGCCGAGCGCGCGCGAGGAGCTACGAGGATTCTCGACGATCTCATCGACGACCACATCAGCGGGCCGGTCGAGTCGCGTGCCATCGACGGCGGTTACCTGATCACGGTGGCGTCGCGCGTCATCCTTGGCGTGTCGTCGGCGGACATCGACGAGTTGGCCGGGGAGACCGTCGACGGCGTGGCCGCACAGACGGTGAGCCGCTTACAGCAGGCGATCGGCGAGGCGTTCGAAGCACGCGCGCCCGCCCGGCTTGCCGCGGCCGCCGGGCTTGCCATCGCGGGGCTCGCTCTCGGGCTGCTGACGCTGTGGGGCATCGCACGCGCCCACAGATGGCTTGTCGACCGGCTGGCCCAGGTGTCGGAGCGGACGATCACGCGATCGGGGTTCGCCGATGCATCCTCGCTGCGCGCGATGCGTCTCCTCGAGATCCAACGCGGGGTCGTGACCGCCGTCACTGTAGCTCTCGGGCTCGTCGTCGCCTACGGAACGCTCACGTTCGTCCTCCGCCGGTTTCCCTATACGCGCCCCTGGGGCGAGTCGATGCGCGGCTTCCTGCTGATGACCGTCGAGAGGCTGGGGGGTGGAGCGATCGACGCGCTTCCTGGGTTGTTCACGGTCGCGCTGATCGTGGTGATCACGCGCTTTCTCACGCGCCTGGTCGGGCTGTGGTTCAAGGCGGTTGAAGAGGGTCGCGCGCGCGCACGCTGGATCTATCCGGAAACCGCCCAACCCACGCGACGTCTGGTTACCACGCTCCTGTGGCTGTTCGCGGTCGTCGTGGCGTATCCGTACATGCCTGGCAGCCAGACCGAAGCGTTCAAAGGCGTGAGCGTATTTCTCGGTCTCATGGTGACGTTCGGGTCGACCGGGCTCGTGAACCAGATCATGAGCGGCCTGATGCTCACGTACTCACGGGCCCTGCGCGTCGGCGACTACGTCCGCATCGGCGAGATCGAAGGCAGTGTCATTCATCTCGGGATGCTGTCCACCAAGATCAAGTCGTACCGCGGCGAAGAGCAGACGATTCCCAACGCCGTCGTCGTCGCACAGACGACCACTGACTTCTCGCGCTTTGCCGAGACCGGCCCCGTGTTCATGCCGACGACGGTGACGATCGGCTACGACACACCCTGGCGTCAGGTGCAGGCCCTGCTCCTGCTGGCAGCCGAACGGACCGCCGGTGTGAAGCGTGAGCCGAAGCCGTACGTCATCCAGGAATCGCTGCAGGACTTCTACGTCAAGTACACACTCTGCGTCTGTGTGGAGATTCAGGAGCGGCGGGTGTTCACGCTCCACGACCTCCACGCGCAGATTCAGGATCTGTTCAACGAGTACGGCGTGCAGATCATGTCTCCCAACTACGTCTTCGATCCCGGTACGCCGAAGATGGTGGCGAAGAAGGACTGGTACGCCGCTCCCGCGGGTCTCGGGAATGGATCAGCGGGCGACGAGCAACAGCCGCGGCGTCCCGACGACGAGATACACGCCGCACAGACTCACCGCGGTCGCTAGACCACCGAGCCGGTAGATCTCCAGATCGCATTCGGCCCTGCCGGCCGATCGGGCGCCGAGCGCGGCCCTGGCGTGCGAGGCGTCTGACATCGGCTAAGCAAGCCCGAACGCGTCGCGCAGCTTCCGCTCCTGATCGTTGGAGAGATTGGTCGCGATGATGTCGAACGTGAGCCCCTTCATCCCCTCCGCGACGCGATCGATCACCGCGTCACTCGTCATGAGGAACAGCGCCGACGTGCCCTCCGTGACCTTCGTGCGGATCGCTCTGATGAAACTATCGTCGATCCCGTAGTCGCGGAACGCACCTCCGATCGCGCCGACCGCGGCGCCGAGGGCAATGCCGAACAGGGGCGTGAAGAAGATGAAGCCGAAGAGCATGCCCCAGAACATCCCGGTCGCGGCGGTTCGACCGACCAGGTTCACGAGCTGTTTCGTCGACGGGCTCTGCTGTCCGGCAGGCCACGACACGATCGCGGCGTCATGTAGCGTGATCAGATTCCGATCCCGCAGGGTCTGCACGCGATCGAGCGCGCGTTGTGCCCCATCTGCCGCCGGAAATGTGAGGACGCTCACGGTCGCCATGGCATCTCCAGGCTCTAGGCTTCGGGCAGTGAGCCTCGAGCAGCGGGGCATTGACTCAATGGACTTCATCCATGCGACGTACTTCCTGTGCGTACTCGATGCCGCGGAGCCCATCGGGGAGCGAGAACTCGATGAGCGGTCGCTCGGTGGCGCGCTCGATTAGTTCAGCGAGGCTCGCGAAGCGATCCGACCGGAGCTGGCGGCGGAGGTCACCTTCGGTCTTCCACGTCTCGAGGTAGTGGATGACCACGAGTGCGTCCATCTCGGTCGAGAACGAGCAACCCGAGCAGCCCTGAGCTGCGCGAGTGTGCTGCATCAACGTCTGAAGAGCCGTCGTGATCGAGAGCGCTTCGCCCGCCGGCACACGCCACTTCACGGTCATGCGGACCGGAGTTGATTCCATCCAGCGCTTCCTCCTGGCATCGAGGGAGAAAGTGAGGACTGTTTCGGCTGCATTGCGCGTGCCATAGAGCTCGACGGGACGCAGGAGCGTTGCGCATATCAGTGTCACGCGCGCGCCTGTTCGAGCGCTCCGCTACATCGGAGCTTCTCCGGTATCTCGGAGCAAAGAGCGCCGCGTCAGCCGAGGCAGAAAGGGCTGGTGGGTGGGTGTCGTATTAGGATAAAGCTGCGCTTGCCGTCCTGATGGCGCACGTGTGAGGTGACAAGGTGAGAGTGAAGAGCGTCATTTCCGCCACCGCGGGAATCATCGGTTTCGTTGCTGCCTGTTCGATTCCTGTCGGGGCGCAATGGCCCAAACATCCGGACGCGGGTGTGCCGCGCGACGCTTCGGGCAATGTGCAGACGGAAGCGCCGACGCCGCGAACCTCTGACGGCAAGCCGGACTTCTCGGGCATGTGGATGCGCGCGGAAAGCGGTCCGCCGCGTGGGAATGGGCGTGGACGTCAGGGGCAGGGCGGTGAAGGCCGCGGTCGTGCGCAGGGTGCCGGAGATCAGGCGCCCGCGGCCCAGGGTGGCGCAGCAGCGGCAAGCGGTGCACAGGGCGCCACGCCCGCGACGCCGGCGACGGGCGGCGCAAACTCCAACGGCGATACCAACGCGGCGTTCGCGCCAGGTCGCGGCGGCGTACAGCTCGAGCCGCCAACCGCACGATTCCCGTACGATCCGAGTGGGCCGCCGGTAGCGACGTTCTTCGAAGCGGGCGGCAATATTCCGGGCGGGCTTCCGTACACCGAGTGGGCGAAGGCCATCAGGAAGCAGCGGTTCGAGGTCGACAAAGCGAAGGACAACCCCGACGCCAACTGTATGCCGATGGGATTCCTGCAGTTCCACCAGCAGCCCCAGCCGCGAAAGATCATCCAGACGTCGAAGATGATCTTGATCGAGTACGAAGCCAACTACGGCATCCGTCACATCTACATCGACGGTCGCCCGCTGCCCAAGCAAGGCGATCCACAGCCGTGGTGGTATGGGTACTCAGTCGGCCATTGGGAGGGCGATACGCTCGTCGTCGAAACCAACAACCTGCGCGGCGCCGAAGACGGTCCGTACGACGGGTGGCTCGATGTCAACGGCAGTCCGTACAGCGAGCAGGTGAAGTTCACCGAGCGTTTCAAGCGTCTGAACTTCGGCCATTTGCAGATGGACATCACAGTGGATGATCCCAAGGCCTACAGCAAGCCGTGGACCGTCCGCATCGATCAGCGCATTCTTCCCGATTCAGAGCTGATCGAGTTCATCTGCAACGAGAACCAGCAGTTCCGTCGGCGGATCAAGATCGATTGATCGCGCGGGCTCCCGCCTTTGAGCTTCGCGCTTCGGCGAGGCCGCGCTCCATCAAGCCCGCGCTCGACGGACGAACGTCGCGCTCCACGACGGAGCCACGCGCTTCGTGAGCTCGACGAGCGCTGGCGCGACATCGGATTCTCCCGTCAGCGGACGAATCTCCAGCACATCGTCGAAGCCCAGACCGCTCGGACAACGGAGTGCCCACGCGATCGCCTCGTCGAGGGAGTCGACCTCGACGATGTAGAAGCTGCCGACCAGTTCCTTGGATTCGGTGAACGGTCCGTCGACGACGACCCGCTTGCCGTTCTTCAGTTCGACACGCGCGCCCTTGCCACCGGGGTTCAGCCCTTCGGATGCGACCAGCACACCGGCCGTGTGCATTTCCTCGTTGAACCGCATGTACTCCGTGAAGAGTTCCTCGTCGAACGGCGCCTCGGCGCTCGCCTGCGTGTGCTGGCCTGGCTGCGCGGTGATGATGAACCGCATCGGTCCCTCCTCGTAGGGGCCACCTCCGCTTTCGCGAAACGCTGTGGCGGACCACCGTTGGCGGAGGTGGTCAGGCGGCCCGTCTTCGTCCTCTATCACGACGACGAATGAGGAGGCGGCGGATCGACAGCTATTTGGGGGCGACGTAGCTCTTTCGTGCGCGCGCCGTCAGGCCGTTCTCTTTGACCTTCACTTCTATCTTGTGCACTTTGCCGTCGCGCTTCGGCGGGGCGAAGCCGATCAGATACTGCCCGTGCAGCTCGTCGGCGACCTGGGCGAACGCTTGTCCGAGGTCCTCACCGAATCGGATCTCGATGAAGCCTCCGCCGGTTTCCTGTGCCACCCTCGCCAGACCCGGGTCAGGAATGTCGGCCATCAGCGCGGCCTGCAGCCCGCCCGGACCCAGCCCCGGCATCGCCGGCCGCGCCCCGCGGCTGCGCATACCGACGGCATAGATCATCACGTCCTCACTACGGGCGCGATCGATGACCTCGGCCTGGCTCACATACTTCTCTTTGAAGCCGATCGGACCGCTGTCTTTTCCGTCGCTCAAGACGAGAATGACTGACCGCTCGTCCGACCGTTCTTCCTTGGCCTCCGTGAACAGGCCGGTGGCTTGATCGAGCGCACGCCACAGCGGCGTCGGCGCATCCGCGGCAATCGATTTCGGCAGCGATGACACGATTTCCTGCGGGTTGTTCGTGAACTTCGGGCTGATCACGACCTCGTGGCCGAACGAGCCGACCCGCAGCTGATCGTCGGGGCGAAGGCGTCGAAAGAGTTCGTCCGAGGCATTCCGGAGCAGCGGCAGGTTCCCTTGCATGCTGCCCGACACATCGAGCATCTCGATGAGCCGAATCGGCTGCGGCGAGTTGTCGAAGAGCGTGATCGGCTGCGACTTGCCCTCGTCACGAATCTCGAACTGGTCTTGTTGAAGCTTCGTGACGAGACGGCCGTCCTTGTCCATCACCGTCACGAACACGCGTACCGACTCGGCACCGCCGCGGAACGTGGGTTGTTGCTGCTCCTGGGCGGTCAGGCCGACAAGAGCGAGGATGCATGCGGCAATCGTGGCGGCGGTGTGGCGAGTAGTCATGGGGTAGCTGGTGCGGCGCGCTTCACCGAGTAGAGAATTCCGGTGTACTGCATCTCCTCCCACGTCTGGTCGCCCCATTTCACATCGATCGAAGGATCAGGGTTGGACCTGTTCGCTGAGGAGTTGTCGTACCACGCCGTCGAAATGATCCGCGCGCCCTTCGGCACGTGGATCGGGTCTTTGAACATGTAGTACGTCTGCCAGTTGAAATCGTAACGAGGCACCGAGAGCAGCGCCTGCTTCGTACCATCGGGCAGTTCGAGCGTGTAGCTCCATCGCTTGCCACGCACATGCGTGTGCGGGAAGAGTCCCCAGACCGTCGCATCCTGCAGGAATCCGAGATCGGTGGAGACTTCTGTGCTGGTCGAGCCCGCCGGAATCGTGAACCGCCCGTTGATGAACTGCGACGGCCGAATCTCTTCGGCGGGGGGCTCGGACGCGA
This sequence comes from Vicinamibacterales bacterium, assembly GCA_036407095.1. Classification (GTDB taxonomy): domain Bacteria; phylum Acidobacteriota; class Vicinamibacteria; order Vicinamibacterales; family UBA2999; genus Gp6-AA40. The sequence goes on from DASWZV010000141.1 coordinate 30,413, forward strand.
AGATCATCCCGACTTTGCTGCGATCGGTGCCTGCCGTTCCGTTCGCGGTGTAATGCACCTGCAGGTGGAGGACGCCGCCAGGCGGCAGGCGAAGAGCGGTGCCCGCCGGGAAGATCTGCGGGTCGGTGCCAGGCGCGTAGGTCGCGAGCAGGCGCGTGGGGACCCCGTTGTTCTGCTGCGGTCGCTGACCACGCTCGGTGTTGCGCGGCGTCTGACTGTCTTCGCGGTTTGGCTGCAGCACCGGGGCGCCGCGAGGCTCGTCGAGCGGCGCCTCGTAGTACACGAGGATGTGGTGCACGAGCGCGCGATTGCCCGGACGCGCCTCGATGCCTTTCAGCCACTTCACTTCCTTGAAGTTGGTCGGAATGTAGAAATGTTCGTACTGGATGGTGCCCCGAGCGGGAACCTGATAGTCCTCCGTCATCTCGAAGACGGCATCGGGCTTTCCGAGTCTCCACCCTTCCGCGAACGTGGGGCGAGACGGCAGGTCCTTGGGATCACCTTCGGGCGCGCCAGCCGCGGCCCAGCGCTCGAGGATGTCCTTCTCGGCCGCGCTCAGTCGCCGCTCGTTCGAGAACGTGCCGGAAGGCGCATCGGCATGCCATGGTGGCATGATGCCGTCGTGCACCTGCTTGCTGATGGCACGCGCCCAGGGGCGCGCCTCCTGATAGCTGATGAGCGACATCGGCGCAATCTCGCCGGGCCGATGGCAGGTCACGCAGTTGGCGTAGAGGATGGGCGCAACATCGCGCGTGAAGGTGGGCGCAGAGCTGGAGCCCGCGCCGGCCGCGCGCAGGTCAGGACCCGCGCCGACCGCGCCCAGGTCAGGAGTCTGTGCGGGCGCCTGCGGTGACCCGGCGGCCGCGACCAGGCCGGACATCGCGACGAGGACGCCCAGGGAGCCGAGTATCGACGTTCTGCTCATGGAGAGATTGTCGATCAACGCGGCCAATCTTGCACGAAGTGGTCCAAAGGGCCGCCTAAGGCGGCCCCTGCTTTGGGCGGACTTTAGGCGGACCTTTCAGGGTTGGGCGATCGCGTACAGATATCTGTAGCCGCGCAGGTACAACTCGTTGTCCACCAGCGCGGGCGACGCATCGAACCCGTCGTCGAGCGTGTTTTTCGCCAGCACTTCATACTTCTGGCCCGATCTGATCACAATCGTCGTCCCCTCGCGGCCGGGGACGTAGACCCGGCCTTTGGCCGCGACCGGCGACGAGAACACGTTCGGCACGCCGTCGAGCCGCTGGTTCGTGTAGTGGGGCGTGCCCGACTTCGCGTCGAACGCCGACAGAATGCCTGAGTTCGATTTCAGGAAATACAGGACGCCATCGGCCAGCACAGGTGAAGGCACATACGGCGTGTCGCGATCGAGCGTCCAGACGATTGCACTCGTGCCGTCGATGTTGCCCTTGGCGTCGGCGACGCGCACAGCCTTGAGATCGTTGCCGCGAAAACCGCTCATGAGAAACACGAGACCATCGCCGTAAACGGGCGACGGGATCGCATTCATGGTCAGGCCATCGCTCTCCCAGACGAGTGCACCGGTCTCGAGGTCGTAGCTCCGCACGCGTTCCATCGCCGGAACGATCGCCTGCGGGCGGCCGTTGACGTTGACGATGAGCGGCGTGGCCCAGGTATCGATTTCCTTGTGCGGCACGCGCCACAGTTCCTTGCCATCGCGTTTGTCGAGCGCGACGACGAACGACTCACCGCCGATGTGATCCCAGACGATGACGAGCGTGTTGCCGTGGAGCGCGGGCGTCGACCCCTCGCCGAATTCCTGCCGCATGCGCTTGTCGCCGAGGTCCTTTTCCCACAGGAGCGTTCCGTCCATGTCGTAGGCATACAGACCAAACGACTCGAAGTACGCGTAGACGCGTTCGCCGTCCGTGATCGGAGAGCCCGAGGCCCACGTGCCGTTCTCGAAGTGCGATCCTTCGTGCGGCTCCTGCTCCCGGGCGACCCGCTCCCAAAGCGTCTTCCCGGTCTTCCGATCGAACGCCATGAGGATGAACCGATGCCTGCCTCGCGGATTCGCACCGCCGCGCGGCGCATGCTGCGCAGGGCCTTCGATGCCGGCCGGGACCGCGGTAGACACGAACAACCGATCGCCCCACACGACAGGAGACGATGATCCGCGTCCGGGAATCTCGATCTTCCATCGGACGTTTTTCGTCTCGCTCCACTCGATTGGTGGATCCGCCGTCGTCGATGAGCCAGTGGCGTGAGGACCACGCCACTGTGCCCAGAATCGAGTGGCGGGAGACTCCTGCGCCGCGAGCGACAGCGAGGACAGCACCACGAGTGCGCCGATGCTGAATGGACGGTTCATGCGATCCCCGTGTTGTGAACGATCTTTCCGTCGACGATCGTGAGCAGCGATCGAATCTGCCTGATCTGAACGTCGGGCACCGTGAAGTAATCGCGGTCGAGCACGGCGAGATCGGCGAGCTTGCCGGCTTCAATCGATCCGATGCGGTCTTCCATGCGCAGGAACCAGCTGTTGTTCCTCGTGAAGAGGCGCAGCGCTTCGTCGCGCTTCAGTTGCTGATTGGGGTTGACCTGTGCGCCGAACGAGTTGACGCCAGTGGTGGCGTAGTAGATGTGCAGCCACGGATTGAGCGGCGCGATGTGCACGCCGTCACCGTGGATGCCGGCCTGGACGCCGTGGTCGACGATCGTGCGGAAGGGCGGCCCGGCGGCGACTTTGGGATCGCTCGACGTCACCCATCTGAACGCGCCCATCTCGACGCCGCAGCCGAGCGCCTTCAAACGGCTCAAGAGATCGGCGTTCACCTCGGGCACGTGATGCACCACCCAGCGGAGGTGCGTGATATCGAACTCCTTGTTGACCGCCTCGTATGCCTCGACGACTTGCGTGAGGCCGGCCAGGTTCTGCACGCTGTTCTCGTTGCGCCACCCGGCCTGTGCAACCAGACGCTGCGCGTCGCGCCATGCGGCTCCGCTCGCGAGCGGAGCGGCCCACTCGCCGATCGATCCGGTCATCAGCATGTCGTCGCCGAAGAACTGGAACTGATTCCGCAGCCGCTCCTTCAATTCCGGCAGTGCGGGATCGGCCTGGTTGTGCAGGAAGTTCATCTGCAGCCGGATGAACGTCCTGCCCTGACGATGCAGATCGATCCACGCGTCGTACATCCGATAGTGATCGAGGTTCGACAGCACCTGATCGGGATGGAGCGGGCCGGGCGTGGGGAAGAGCACCTGATCGAGATGGGACGTGAGCCCCACGCTCGCGGAGTAGGTCATCGCGTCGATCGTGCTGCGCTTCTTGTCGTCGAACGTCTGCAGCCGGCGTAGATAAAAGAGGGCGGTCGCCGACGGTCCGCCGCCGGTGAAACCCGCTGGCGCGATCGCCCCGGTCTCGCTCACCGCCACTTTCTTCACCGAGGGATGCACAGGTGCGCCTGCGTCCATCGCGTCGAAGAACTTCTTGCCCAGGCTGTTGGTGACCGCCGGTCCTGTGAAGCGCTCGTAGAGCAGCACCGGACGATCGGGTACCGCTTCATCCAGTTCCTTCATCGTTGGATGACGATGCTCGGCCCACTGATTGGGATGCCAGCCGCCCATCGACGTGATCCATTGACCATCGGGGACGTTCTTCCGGCGGGCCGCGAGCGCTTCCTGGATTTCCCGGATCGATGTCGTGTTCTCGAGGATCGTGTGATAACCGGGACGGTTCGCCAGGCTGACGCTGTGAATGTGCGGTTCGACGAGCCCTGGCACCACCGTGCGTCCACGCAGATCGATGACCCTGGTATTCGGGGTGCGCGGCGGCGCTGTGTTGCCGACGCTGGCGATGCGGCCGTTTCGGATCGACACGGCATTCGCGATTGTGTTGCGGGCGTCGAAGGTATGGATGCGGCCGTTGACGAGCGTCAGGTCCTGCGGCGCTGGCGCCGTCGGCGCGGTCACTTGCGGCGACTGTTGAGCGAGCGCGCCGTCACCCGGTATCGCGGCGATGGCCACACCGGCGCCGGCCGCCGTACCGATGAAGCGCCGGCGCGTTACTTTGGTGGCGGACGTGTCGCTCGTTTTCACGCGTTTCTCCTTGACATCGCAAAGACCCGGCGGGTCCATAGCCGTCGCTTCTCGAGCGACGCGGCCCGCCTTGTGAATCTGTCCGGCGCGAGTATAGTCTCACCACACGGCACTCTGTGGAGGAGTCGACGCCAGCCGCAAGCGAGGTTCAGATGAGCATCGTGCAAAGCGGAGCCCGCATGAACATCCTCGAGCGCGTCAAAGGAATCTGTGTGTCACCGGAGTCGGAGTGGACGGTCATCGACGGCGAGAGCGCCTCGACCGCGTCGCTTCTCTCGGGCTACGTCGTGCCGCTCGTGGTGGTGGGCGCCGTGGCAAACTTCATCGGCAATTCGATCGTGGGCCGCACCATGCCCTTCGGCGGCACGACACTCCGGGTCTCGATCGGCACCGGCCTCGCGATGGCGGTGCTCAGCGTCGTGCTCGCGGTGTTGAGCGTCGTGGTATGCGCGCACATCATCGACCGGCTCGCGCCGGCGTTCGCCGCGCAGAAGAACAGCATGCAGGCGATGAAGCTGGCGTCGTACGCGCCTACACCCGCTTGGGTCGCAGGCATCGTGCAGATCCTGCCGTTTCTCGGTCTCTTCGTTCTACTCGGGGCGCTCTACTCCTTGTACCTGCTGTACCTGGGCCTTCCGCGGTTGATGAAATGCCCGCAGGACAAGGCCATCGGTTACACCGTCGTCGTCCTGCTGTGCGTGATCGTCGTCAGCGTCATCGCGGGCGCGATCCCCGCGTTGTTCCTGGGCAGCTCGATCGGCTCAATCCAGTAAATCGGCCTTCTCCGGTTCGGGAAGGCGGAAGCTCGCAACGAAACCGATGATGCAGGTGGCGGTGCCGACGATCGCGGCCGCAAACGCAAGCTTCAGCGGGACCGATGCGCCCGGCATGCTGGCGACCAGCGACGTCGTCAGCAGCGCGCCGAAAGTGCCGATCATGCGTCCGCCGACGTTGGCCGCAAAGCTCTCGCCCGTACCGCGCAGATACGTCGGGTAGACGCGCGGCAGGTAGTTCCCCCAGAAGCTCATTTGACCGACGACGAGCAGGCCGACGAGGAAGATGCCCCACCGGGCCATCTCAACGCCGCCTGACGGCACGAAGAAGAACAGGATTGGCACTGCGACGAGCGATGGGATCTGGAAGAGGTGAAGGAGTTTGCGACGGCTGATGATGATCCCGGCGAGAAACGCGAGAGCGGTCCGTCCCACCAGGCCACCCATTTCCTGATAGAACTGCACGCCGCTGATCGTCTGCTCCTGTTGCGTGCGCGGCATCGCGCTCACATCGGCGAGACCCGGCACGACGCGCGGCATCTGTTGAATCGCCCCGAAGGCCGTACCGTACACGGCCGCCATCATGATCGTGGTGACGATCGTCGTGCGGCGGAACTGCGGCGCGAACAGCTCGCCGAAGCTCGGACGCTTCAGCGTACCCGCGTCCTTGCGCTGGCGCCACTTCGGTGATTCGGGCAGAAACGGCCGAATGATCATCAGCGGAATGGCGGGAATGAACCCCGCGATCAGCGTGTAACGCCAGGCTTCGTTGGCGCCGCGAATCTCCGGCAGCAAGTGGCCGTACGTGACCGCCAGGTAGTACGCCCCCGTGGCCATGACGCCGCCCAATGATCCGAACGCCTGCGTGAAGCCGATCACACGCTCGCGCTGCGCCGGGTCGTCGAAGAGCTCCGCGAGCCACGCGACAGCGGCGACGAACTCGACGCAGACGCCGACGAACGTGCCACAGCGCCAGACGAGCAGCCAGCCGACCGACGTCGAATAGCCGGCCGCGAGCGTTGAGAATCCGTAGAGCAGGATGCTCCATACGAGCACGCGCCGGCGTCCGAACAGGTCGGTGAAGTAGCCGCCGAGCAGACCGAAGATCCCACCGGCGACTGCGGGGACGTATTGCATGAAGCCGACCCAGTTGTTGACCGCCAGACTGTTGAGGGGCGCGCCGAGCAACTCCGACAATGCCGGCCGGACGATGAGCGGGAGGATCAGCAGCACAAAGCTGTCGAACGCAAAGCCCATCGCCGCGATGGCGCAGATCAGCCATTGCAATGCGGTGAGCCGTGCGGGCTTCGTCGTCGTTCCGGTTGTCGACATGGCACCTCGTGAATGCTCGATGCGCAGTGCTCAATGACCAGCGCTCAATGACCAGCGCTCACACGACCTCGGCGCCTTCACGCATCGTGCATTCGGCTTTGGGCATTCGTCCGCCCTCGCAGACTATACTTCGAAGCGTATGCAGGGTTCCCAGTCCACGGTTGCCGCTGTCGATGTGGCGCAGGTGCAGAAGGCTCGTGAAGCGCTCGATGCGTGGGTCCGTGAGGTCGTGAACTGGCACTTCGATCCGGCCACGGGATGCCCGTTCTGGCTCGAGCGTGCAAAGACGCTGGGCTTCGACCCTCGTGAGAAGGTTCACGCCTTCAGTGATCTGCATCTGTTCGGCGGCTTCGAGGACGAGTGGCTGCGCGGCGGGCCCGTGCAGCGTTGGGTGCCGAAGCCGCTGACCGGCAAGCCCGTGTATGTCTTCGAAACGGGTGGCACGACGGGCGTCCCGAAGACGCGCATCAACATCGACGACTTTCGCATCGACTACGAGATCTTCAGCAGGACGTTCCCCGACGAGCACTTTCCACGAGGAGGCAACTGGCTGATGCTCGGACCGTCAGGGCCGAGGCGCCTTCGCCTGGCGGTAGAGCATCTGTGTCAGCATCGCGGCGGAATCTGCTTCTGCGTCGATCTGGATCCGCGCTGGGTGATCAAGTTGATCAAGAAAGGCTGGATGGATCACCTGAACGCCTACAAGGACCATGTGATCGATCAGGCTGTGACGATTCTCGAGGCCGGGCACGACATCAAATGCATGTTCACGACGCCGAAGCTGCTCGAAGCGCTGGCGTTGAGGCTCGAGGAGATGGGCACGTCGATCGGGAAAGCGGGCATCAAGGGCATCTTCTCGGGCGGCACCGAGTTCACGCCGCAGTGGAACCGCTTCGCGCAGGAGGAACTGCTCGACGGCGCCTTCATGACGCCGACCTACGGCAACACGCTGATGGGACTCGCGCCGAGCGCACCATCCGGCCCGTTCAACAACTACAAGATCTCGTACTACGCGCCGCAACCGCGTGCGGTGGTCGAAGTCGTCGACTTCGACGATCCCAATCGTGTCGTCGAGTACGGACAGACCGGGCGCATCAAGTTGACGACCCTCACGAAGGAATTCTTCATGCCGGGCTTCCTCGAGCGTGATGAAGGCGAGCGTGAGCCGCCGTACGAGAAATACCCGTGGGACGGTGTGAGCGGCGTCAGGCCGTATCGCGCCTTCGCATCGTCGACAACCGTTGGCGTCTATTGATCATGCTGCATCTGCCAGTCCTTCGTTGGGGTGACCCGTACACGTCGATGGACGTGGACGAGGTCGTCCACTTCTCGACCGGCGAGCCGATTGCGAAGGTGAGCCGCGCCAATGGCGGGTTGATCCAGCGCGACGCCCGCAAGGCGCAGCGTGCGCGCGACCTGCTGCGTGAGATCCCGATCGACGATCTGATCGCGCGGGTCGGACGTGCCGGTGAGCTCTACATGAACGGCACGCTGCCGATGGGCGACGGCACGCAGACGGCTGACGAGTTCGTGCACGCGCAGTCGGCATCGACCGGTCTCCCCGAGCGCATGTGCCGCGCGAACATGAAGAAGAACGCGTTCGTGTTGAGCGAGATGCGCAGCATCCTCGAGTCGCTCACGCGCGGGCTGTCGTTCGACGTGCTCGCCACAGGCAGGGGTGAAGAGCGCGGCGTTCCGATCAGCTATCAGGCGCAGAGCCCTGCGCTCGGCCTCGTGCTGCCGTCCAACTCGCCCGGCGTTCATACGCTGTGGCTGCCGATCATCCCGATGCAGATCGGCCTGGTCCTCAAGCCCGGTCCACAGGAGCCGTGGACACCGTATCGCATGGCATCGGCATTCTTCGAGGCGGGGATTCCACGTGGTGCGATCGCGGTGTATCCGGGCGGCGGAGATGTCGGCGCGGCTGTGCTCGACGCGTGCTCGCGGAGCCTCGTCTTCGGTGGGACGGCAACCGTCGATCGGTACCGCGGCGACCCGCGCGTGCAGGCCCACGGTCCGGGGTTCTCGAAAATCCTGCTTGGCGACGATCAGGTCGATCGATGGGAGCAGTATCTCGACGTGATGGTCGAGAGCGTGTTTCTCAACAGCGGCCGGAGTTGCATCAATACGTCGGGGATCTGGGCCAGCCGGCACACGCGCGAGATCGCGCAGGCGGTGGCCGGACGGCTTGCGGCCGTTCGACCGCTCTCGCCGGAGCATCCCGATGCGTCGCTCGCGGCGTTCACGGTGCCGGGGGCGGCAGAGGCGATCTCGAGCGCGATCGATGCCGATCTCAAAGGGCAGGGCGTCACCGATGTGACCGCCGGGCTGAGAGACACGCCGCGCCTGATCAAGCAGGGGAAGGCCGACTACCTGCTGCCGACGGTCGTGCACGCGAGCTCTCCCGAGGCTGCCATCGCCAGCAAGGAGTACATGTTTCCGTTCGTCAGCGTCGTCGAGTGCCCGGAAGCGAAGATGCTCGATGCCATCGGCCCGACGCTCGTCTGCAGCGCAATCACCTGCAACGACACCTTCCGTCGTCGTCTGCTGGATGCGGTGCACATCGATCGACTGAACCTCGGTCCGGTGCCGACGACGCAGCTCAATTGGCGTCAGCCGCACGAGGGGAACATAGTCGAGTTCCTGTTCCGTGCCCGCGCCTTCCAGACCGCCCCGTTGACGAATCTGTAATGGGGTCGGGAGTCATCGTTGTATGAAGATCCTTTCCATCACCGCCGGCGCCGCGGGGATGTACTGCGGGAGCTGCTTCCGCGACAACGCACTGGCCGCGGAGCTGACCGCGCAAGGGCACGACGTCACGCTGACTCCGGTCTACACGCCCACGCTCACCGATGAAGAGAACGTCAGCGAGGCGACGGTTCTCTTCGGCGGCATCAGCGTGTACCTGCAGCAGCGATCGGCGCTCTTCCGAAAGCTGCCGCGCGTGATGGATCGCTTGTGGGATTCACCGCGGGTCATCAACACGTTTGCCGGCAGGGGCGTGTCGGCCGATGCACGCACGCTCGGCGAGCTGACGATCTCGATGCTCGAAGGGGAGCGCGGCGTGCTCCGGAAGGAGTTCGAGAAGCTGCTCGACTGGACGCGCGACGAACCCAGACCCGACGTGATCAACCTGCCGAACTCGCTGCTGATCTCGATGGCGGCGCCACTGCGCGCGGCGTTCGGCCGGCCGGTCTGCTGCACGCTTCAGGGAGAAGAGCTGTTCCTCGACGGCCTGCTGCCGGCGTATCGCGATCGGGCGCTCACGATGATCCGCGCGCAGGTCGCCAGCGTCGATCGCTTTCTCGCGGTCAGCGATTACTGCGCGACCTTCATGACCGACTTCCTCGAGATTCCGCCGGATCGCATCGCGGTGGTGCCGCTCGGCATCAGCATGAAGGGCTATACGCGCCGCGCGCGATCGCTGTCGCCGGTGGCGCCGGCTTCGCCGCGCCCGTTCCGCGTCGGCTACTTCGCTCGCGTAGCGCCGGAGAAGGGACTGCATCTGCTCGCCGAAGCGTATGTGCGGTTGAGGAGGCGCACAGCGGAGTCGCCGATGTCGCTCGATGTCGCCGGCTACATGGCGCCGACCTACGCAGACTACTTGAAGGAGGCGCGCCATACGCTCGAGCGCGCCGGATTCGGCGGTGAGTTCAACTATCACGGCGCCATCGATCGCGCGCGCAAGCTTCGGTTCCTCAGCGAGCTCGACGTGCTGTCGGTGCCCGCCACCTACGACGAGCCCAAAGGGATGTTCCTGCTCGAGGCGATGGCCGCGGGGGTGCCGGTCGTGCAGCCGCGGCGCGGCGCATTCATCGAAGTCGTCGAGAGAACGCACGGCGGGATGCTGGTGACCCCTGGCGATCCTGATGCGCTGGCCGATGGCCTGCACGCACTCTCGGCTGATCCGTCACGCGCAGCACAACTTGGCGCAGCTGCGTACGACGGCGTACGCGCGCATTACACGATTCAGCAGTCTGCCGGTCGGCTCCTGGATGTCTACGGCGCGCTGCGTTCCAAAGCGGCCTGAGAGACGTGCTCAGCGTCACCAATATCAGGAAGGCCTACCCGGCACCGAACGGTTTGTTGACGGTGCTCTCCGATGTGACCTTTTCGCTCTCGCCGGGCGAGGCGGCAGCGATCACCGGCCCCTCGGGCAGCGGCAAGAGCTCGCTGCTGTATATGCTCGGGGCGCTCGAACCTCCGTCGAGCGGGGAGATCACGCTCGGAGGCCGCAACCCGTTCACGTTGCCCGCAGCCGCGCTCGCCGATTTCAGAAACGCCGAGATCGGATTCGTCTTTCAGGATCACTGCCTCCTCCCGCAGTGCACAGTGCTCGAGAACGTGCTCGTGCCGACGCTGGTGGCGCGGCAGGCCAATGGCACCGCCGAGCTCGCGCGCACGCTGCTCGATCAGGTGGGCTTGTCCGGTCGTCTCGAGCATCGCCCGGCGGAACTCTCGGGCGGCGAGAAGCAACGCGTCGCGATCGCGCGGGCGCTGATTCGTCAGCCGCGGCTCGTGCTGTGCGATGAGCCGACGGGCAACCTCGATCAGGCGTCTGCGTCCGCAGTCGCATCGCTGCTGCTCGATCTGCATCGCCGACAGCGCAACATCCTCATTGTCGTCACCCACAGCGATCGGCTCGCCGGAGAGTTTCCGATCCGCTTCGAGATCGATGGCGGTCGCGTCAGGCGAGCGAGCTGAAGGAATCATTCCTGAATCCTGATTCCTCACGTCGTGAGCGGTAGTGTTCGACACGCTGCCGGGCGTAGACTCTCGGTATGTTCGACTGGCTCATCCTGGCGAGCTGGGTCCTGGCGGTGCTGCTGCTGTTCCTGTGGCGGCGCAAGGCCGTCAACAGCCCATGGGCAGTTCTCGCGCTCGGCGGGCATATCTTGGCAGGAGCAAGGATTGGCTTTCGTAGAGGCGGAGGCAGGGTCACTCGCCGTCCCGGAGGCGGGTTCATTCCCAATGGCGGAGGCGGGTTCACTCCAGAAGACGGAAGTTCTCGACATCCATTCGATCCGTTTTCAAGAGTGCGTCATCCGAACGCGCCAAGGCTCGGTGGCAATAGCGCAGCGGTTGCGATGGAGGAACCCGACGAGGACCAGCCTCTGACGCTCGTTGGGACGTCACGGTGAACAGCGCGGGCGTTGATGTTGCGCCACGCGTTCGCGGGCGCATCTATTACGGGTGGGTCGTGCTCGGCGTGGCATCGGCGGCCATGCTGGGGACGCTTCCGGGCCGCACGCAGGGACTCGGGCTGATCACCGAACCGCTGCTGCGGGATCTGGGCATCAACCGCGTGACGTATGCGCAGATGAACCTCGTGGCGACGCTCATCGGCGGTCTGTTCTGTCTCGGGATCGGCCGCCTGATCGATCGCATCGGCAGTCGTGTCGTCTTGACGGTGACGGCGATCGCGCTTGGACTCGCGGTGCTTGCGATGAGTCTGGCGACGGGAGCGGTGTCGATGCTCGTCGGCATCACACTGACGCGCGGCTTCGGTCAGAGCGCGCTCTCGGTCATCAGCCTGGCGATGGTGGGGAAGTGGTTCAGGCGTCGCCTGACTCGCGCGATGGCGGTCTACGCCGTGGTCATGAGCCTGGGATTCATGGTGGCGTTTCCACTCGTTGGCGCGCTGGTGCAGAGCGCGGGGTGGCGCTTCGCGTGGGCCGCGATCGGTCTGTGTCTGGTCTTCGGCCTGGCGCCGATCGCGTGGATCTTCGATCGATCGTCGCCTGAAGTGATCGGCGCCGAGGTCGACGGTGGCGTCGGCCCGGAGTCAGTGGAAACAACAGAGGAGCCTGCGTCTCACGCAACGCTTGGCGGTGCGCTTCGCACGCCCGCGTTCTGGGTGTTTGCGCTGGCCGCTTCGATGTACGGCCTCGTCGCATCCGGTATCGGTCTCCTCAACGAGTCGATTCTCGTCGAGAGGGGATTTCCCGCAGACGTCTACTACCGTGCGCTCGCGGTGACGGCGATCACGGGTCTTGCCGGCAACTTCGTGGCGGGCGCGCTGGCCGGACGCGTGTCGCTGCGCTCGATCCTGATGGCCGCGATGCTCGTGCTCGGCGTCGGCCTGATCGGGCTGGCGCACGTTTCCACCGAAGCGCAGGTCATGGCGCAGGCGGTGACGATGGGAGTGGGCGGCGGGTTCGTCATGGTGGTCTTCTTCAGCTTCTGGGGTCGCGCGTATGGGCGCACCCACCTCGGTCGTATTCAAGGCGCTGCGCAGATCATGACGGTGCTGGCATCAGCGGTCGGTCCGCTGTTTCTGGCGTCCTGGTCGGCGAGCACAGGATCCTACACGTCGGCGTTCTATCTCCTGGCGGCGGTCGTCGCGGGGCTGGCGATCGCTGCTGCGGTGGTCCCGGTGCCCGTGGGAGCGCGAATGGCATGACGAACACGATCAGTGCTGCGACGTTGCTGGACCAGATCGCCTCCGGTGCGGCGCCCGCCATCCTCGACGTACGATCGCAGCGGGAATTCAGAGAAGGCCACGTGCCTGGTGCGATCAACATTCCATTCTGGATGGTGTCGCGCCGCATCGCCGCGATCCGCAGTGCGAGGGACGATGAGCTCGTCGTGTATTGCGGGCACGGCCCTCGTGCGATGGTCGCGGCCCGAACCCTGCGCAAGCATGGCTTCACCAGAGTCGTGTACCTCCAAGGCCATTTCTCGAAGTGGCGGGGCGCAGGTCTCAATGAGGTTCGGGGGTAGCTCTCGCGCTGCCGCGATCGGGTGTCTCGCGGCGTGTGTCGTCGCGTCGCTCTGGGGTGATCGCGTGACAGGTATTGCCGCGCAGGGCCCGCGCGAGACGAGGCTCTCGCGCATCGATCGCCTGCGGGCGTGGATCGCCGCCGCGAACGAGCACGAGCCGGGTTTCCTCGACGACTCGGCCGAAGCGATCAACCGATGGAGTGCCGCCGATCTTCAGACGGTGGGAATCGATGTCGGATCGGTCGTGAGCCTGGTGCGCGATCCGAGTGTGCGGTTATTCTTCGTTGCCGCGGAGCGCCCTCCGCAGAGACGCGGGGACCCGACGCCCCCGCCGGCCAGGCCGACGCCGATCGGCTACAGCGGCAGCGAGCTGAAAGCGCTCGTCGACATCGCGGCGTCTCTCGGGCCTCCGACCACGGGGCACGAGAACCAGCTGTTGAAGCGTGGTGCCATGCTGCACGCGGATGTCGCGATACTCGCGCCGCTCGACCAGAGGCGAACACGAGGTACCAGAGCCGGATCGCAGCGCTATCGGCTGAACATGGACGATGGCCGTGCAACCGGTCTGGACAGCGAGGTGAATCACTGGGAGATCGGGCGCCGTCTGCTCGATCGGGTTCGCGTCGCGGATCCGCGCGGCGGCATTCCGCAAGGCCCGGGGTCGGATGAAACCGTGCATCTGTGGTACGTCGCGACATTTCTGCACCTCGAGTCGATTGGCGATCTCGACGTGCCGCACTTCGACAACGGGCTCAAGCTGTTTCCAAAGGATCCCGACATTCTGCTCCTGAACGGGGCCATTCATGAGTCGATGGCCGGCGCACGGCGTCAACGTGCGTTCCGATCCGCCTCGATACCCCGCGGCATCAACTTCGCGATCGGATCGCGTGGCGATGAACTCGCCGAGGCCGAGCGGCTGTACCGGAGGGCATTGGAGATCGCTCCCGAACTGGTCGAAGCTCGCATCCGATACGGGCGCGTGTTGGGCGAGCGTGGACACCATCAGGAAGCCGCGACTGAGCTGCAGAAAGCGGCTGCGACACAGAGTCCGCTGCTCCAGTACTACGCAAACTTGTTTCTCGGGGGGGAGCTCGAAACACTCGAAAGAAACGACGAGGCCATCCGTGCGTACGAACGCGCCGCAGCGCTGTTTCCGGGGGCACAGTCTCCGCGGCTTGGAATCAACCGGCTGGCAACCGGATCGCAGCGAGGAGTCGCGCGCGACGCGCTCCTCTCGCTCGTGGCGCAGCCGGTCGATGACACGCGCGCTGATCCGTGGTGGGTGTACGACGAGTCGATCGGGCGGGGCGCCGACATCGTCTTGAACACGCTGCACGAGATGATCCGGGCCGGCCAATGACCACGCGATGCGCGGTGGTCGCCGTGTCGATGCTCGCTGTGTCGATGCTCGCCGGATTGACGCTTCTGAAGGCGTCGCAACAGGCGACATTCTCGGCGAAGCTCGAGGCGGTGCGCGTCGACGTCCTCGTCACCGATCGCGGCGAGGTCGTACGCGATGTGAAGCCGGGCGACTTCGAGATCCGCGACAACGGCGTGCCTCAGTCCGTCGATCTCGTGAGCTTCCAGCAGATCCCGTTGAACGTAATTCTGGCGCTCGACGTGAGCGCGAGCGTCTCCGGCGAGCGTTTCGACGACCTGCAGAAGGGCGCCCGTGCCCTGCTCGGCCGGCTCACCCAACAGGACAAGGCCGCCTTGCTCACGTTCAGCCACGCGGTGTCGCTCCGCGAGAGGCTGTCGTCGGACGTCTCACGGGTTGCCGAGGGTTTGACCGACGTGCTGCCCGCGGGCGAGACCGCACTGGTCGATGGTACCCACGCGGCGATGATGCTCGAGGCAGCCGACGGCGGTCGGAATCTGTTGATCGTATTCAGCGACGGTCTCGACACGGCCAGTTGGCTCGATCCCGGACGCGTGCTCGAGTCGGCGCGGCGATCGGATGTCGTGGTGTACGGGGCGGCGTCGCGTGGGGCAGAAGAGTCAGAATTCCTCGAGGAGCTCACGAAGCTCACTGGGGGCGGGCTGCTCAAGATCCAATCGACCAAGGATCTGTCGGCGACGTTTCTTCGGATTCTCGACGAATTCAGGAGCCGCTATTTGGTGAGCTATTCACCGGCCGGTGTGGCCAAGGACGGTTGGCATCGGCTCGACGTAAGGTTGAAGGGCCGGCGCGCCACCATCAAAGCGCGCGCGGGCTATCAGGCGGGACAGTAGACGATGGTTCGATTGGTGCTGCGGGGGGTGACGTTCTACTGGCGAAGCCATCTCGCCGTCGTGCTCGGCGTGGCTACTGCGGTCGCGGTGCTGGCGGGGGCGCTGCTGGTTGGCGACTCTGTCCGCGGCAGCCTGCGCGATCTCGTGCTTGGTCGGCTCGGCAAGGCCGATCTCGTCGTCGGCTCGACGACGTTCTTTCGAGATCAGCTTGCGACGGATCTGAGTGCCGACTCCCAGTTCACGAAGCAGTTCGCGCGGATCACGCCGCTCGTGGTTGCGCAGGCGTTGGTGACGGGGCAGGAGAGCGAGCGAACGGCGGGCGATGTCCGAGTGTACGGCGTCGATGACAGGTTCTGGCGTTTTCATCAGGTCGCGGGCGTGACGGGTCCTGGCGATCGCGAAGCGTTTGTCAGTCCGCCGCTCGCCGACCGGCTTGCGATCAAGGAAGGCGACGCGATCCTCGTGCGGGTGCAGCGGCCGACCGACGTCCCACTCGAAACGCTGCATGGCCGTCGCGAGAATCTGGGTCGAACGATGCGGGTCACCGTCCGACGTGTGCTCCCGTCATCGTCGCTCGGGGAGTTTTCACTCGAGGCAAAGCAGGGTGACGTGTACGCGGTGTTCGTGCCGCTGGCGCGGATGCAGCGGGATCTCGACGTCGAGGGACGCGTCAACGCGATGCTCGTGTCGTCGGCTGCGGGCGCGAGTGGGTCGCCGTCGGCCCTTGAAGCGATGCTGCGACGGCACACGGAGATCGACGATCTCGGTCTGTCGGTGAAGGGCCTCGAGGCGCAGCGCTCGTTGGGCGTTGGTTCGAGCGCCGGGTTGCTCGATGACACGCACGCAGCTGCCGTGAAGACCGCCCTCGCCAACGCGGGCACCGTGGGTCAACCGCTGTTCACTTACCTCGCCAATACCCTGCGGGTCGGCGATCGCGAGATCCCGTACTCGCTGGTGACAGCCACGGAATGGGGTCGGGAGTCATTGTTTCCAGACGATAGCGAAAAAATGACTCCCGACCCCATTGCGCTGACCGACTGGGCGGCGAACGATCTGCGCGCGCGCGTCGGGGATTCGCTGACGATGGACTACTACGCGTGGGAAGAGCCTGGTCAGCTCGTGACGCGAAGCGCCATGTTTCGTGTCGCAGCGGTCGTCCCGATTACCGCCGGCGATCGGGACATGGCGCCCTCGTTTCCGGGCATCACCGACGCGCCGACGCTGGGCAACTGGGATCCGCCGTTCCCGGTCGATCTGCGGCGCGTTCGCAAGGTCGACGAAGAGTTCTGGGGGCAGCACCGCACGACGCCGAAAGCATTCATACCGCTCGACGTGGGGCAGCGGTTGTGGCGCACGCGCTACGGGGCGATGACCTCGATCCGTGCGCAGCTGAACGAAGGGCAGTCAATCGACGGTGCTCGCGAGGATCTCATCACGCGGTTGCAGGCCGCGGCCGATCCGCTGGCGCTCGGCATCACCGTTCGCAGCGTCCGCGACGAGAGCCTGACCGCGTCGCGCGGTGCGACAGATTTCGGCGCGTACTTCGTCTACTTCAGCTTCTTCCTCGTGATATCGGCACTGCTCCTTGCCGCGCTGTTCTTCAAGCTGGGAGTCGAGCAGCGTGTCCGCGAAGTCGGCTTGCTGCGCGCGGTCGGCTATGGGCCCCGTGCGGTGCGCCGTCTCTTTCTCACCGAAGGGATCGTGTTGGCACTGGTCGGGAGTGTGCTCGGCGCGCTCGGCGCGATCGCGTATGCCGCCGCGATCATGTACGGCTTGCGCACGTGGTGGAGCGGTGCGGTCGGCACGACCGGGTTGACGCTTCATGTGTCGCCCGTTTCGCTCGTCATCGGAGCCGCAGGCGGGATTGTCGCTGCGGTCGCGTGCATCGCCTGGACACTACGATCGCTCAATCGCGTCTCCGAGCGCAGCCTGCTCGCCGGGCAGTTGAATCCCGCGCCCGATCCAAACACACTCGCGCAAGGACGGGGGCGGCTCCTGATCGCAGCGATCGCTCTGGCCGTTATCGGTATCGGTCTGCTCGTGGCTGGAGCAGCAGCGTGGACCGATGCGGCCGGTGCGTTCTTCGGCGCCGGCAGCGCGCTCCTCGGCGCGACGTTGTGCGTGAGTGCATTCCTGCTCCGTCGCCGCATACGCAGCGCGGTCGATGGACAAGGCTGGCAATCCATTTCGCGACTCGGGTGGCGTAGCGCCGGGTATCGTCCCGGCCGCAGTGTGCTGTCGATGGCGGTCATCGCCTCGGCGACGTTCATCCTCATCTCGGTCGATGCGTTCCGTCGCGGCGACACACTCCGTGAGAGCGGCCCGCACTCGGGCGTCGGCGGCTATTCGCTGCTCGTCGAGACGCTGCTGCCGGTCGTGCAGGATCCGAACTCGCGTGCGGGGCGTCAGGCACTGAATCTCGTCGATCTCGATCAGACGGTGACGTTCGCGCCGTTCCGGTTCCGCCCGGGAGACGATGCGAGCTGTTTGAATCTGTATCAGCCGACGAATCCGCGCATCCTCGCGCCCACCGACGCCTTCCTCGAGAAAGGGCGGTTCGCATTCCAGTCGTCGCTCGCGACGACCGGGGCCGAACGCGCCAATCCGTGGCTGCTGCTCACTCGACGCGAACAGGATGGATCGATCCCTGTCGTGGCCGACGCCAACTCGATGACCTATGTGCTGCACAAGCAGCTCGGCGACGAGATCACGATCACGCAGGGCGATCGGGACATTCGCCTGCGGCTCGTGGCGGCGCTGAACGACAGCATCTTCCAGGGCGAGCTCCTCATGTCGCAGGAGAATTTCGTCCGGCTGTTTCCAGCACAAGAGGGATACCGGGTGATGCTCGTCGATGCCCCTGCGAATCAATCGGCTGAGATCGCGAAGCGGATCGAGGATCGTCTCGGCGACCTTGGTGCGGATGCGACCGCGACCACGGTGCGACTGGCGCAGTTCCATCAAGTCGAGAACACGTATCTGTCGACGTTCCAGGCCCTCGGCGGGCTCGGGTTGCTGCTCGGGACGGTGGGCCTGGCCGCTGTGATCGTCCGCAACGTGCTCGAGCGGCGACGCGAGCTGGCGCTGCTCGGGGCGGTGGGGTACCGACGTCAACACGTGCTGCTCATGGTGCTCGCCGAAAATCTTCTGCTGGTCGGCAGCGGACTGATCGCGGGGGCGGTATGCGCGGGCCTTGCGATTCTGCCGGCGGTAGCCGAGCGCGGCGGTCGCGTTCCATTGACGAGCGGCGGAGCGCTGCTCCTCTTCGCGGTCTTCGTAAGCGCTCTGCTATCCTCGGTCGTAGCTATGAGAGCGGCCACGACCGCCCCTCTCGTCGCGGCTCTTCATTCTGAGTAACGGCATGAAGCACTGGCTGATGATCGCGATCTTCGTCTCGATCGCAGTGGCCCACGCCGCGGCCGAGAACTGGCCTCAATGGCGCGGTCCCTTGCTCAATGGTCTGAGCGGCGAGAAGAACCTCCCCGTCAAGTGGTCGCAGACCGAAAACATCTCATGGAAACTGCCCACCCCTGCATGGTCGGGCTCGACGCCGATCGTGTGGGGCGACTCGGTGTTCCTGAATGTCGGCGACAACAACGAGCTGTCGCTCTGGGCGATCGATCGCACCAAAGGCACAGTGCGGTGGAAGCGCCCGCTTGGCGGCGGCAACCGCCGGATGATGAAACAGAACATGTCCTCGCCGTCTCCGGTCACCGACGGCAGCCTCGTCTGGGTCATGACCGGCACGGGCATTCTCAAGGCGTTCGATTTTGCCGGCAAAGAGATCTGGATGCGCAACATCCAGCAGGACTACGGACGCTTCGGCCTTCAGTGGGGCTATGCCTCGTCGCCGCTGCTGCACGAAGACTCGCTGTACGTGCAGGTGCTGCACGGGATGCACACCGACGATCCGTCGTATCTGCTGCGCATAGACAAGATGAGCGGGCAGACGAAGTGGCGCGTGGTGCGCCTGACCCAGGCGCGCTTCGAATCGCCCGATGCGTATACGACGCCGGCGCTGTTGCGCTACCCGGGTGGGACGGAGATCGTCATCACCGGCGGCGACGTCGTGACCGGGCACGATCCAGCGACGGGCAAGGAACTCTGGCGTGCCAACGGCTTGAATCCCCGCAACGATGGCAGCTATCGCATCGTTGCGTCGCCGATCGTGCAGGGCGAGATGATCTTCGCGCCCTCGAAGGAACGGCCGTTGCTCGCGCTCAAAGCGGGCGGGCGTGGTGACGTCACGACCTCACATGTGCTCTGGTCGTTCAACAACGGGCCCGACGTGCCGACGCCGGTCGCCGATGGCACCTATCTCTATTCGATCAACGATCGCGGCATCCTGTTTTGTCTCGATGCGAAGACCGGTAAGACCGTGTACGGTCCGCAGCGTCTCCGGAATGCGACTTACAGCGGATCGGCGGTGCTGGCCGACGGCAAGATCTACATCACCGACGAAGACGGTGTGACGAGCGTGCTGCAGAGCGGACCAAAGTTCGCGCTGCTCGCCGAGAACGATCTCGGCGACTACACGCTCAGTTCACCCGCAATCTCGGAAGGGCAGATCTTCGTTCGCACCGCCTCGTTCCTGTACGCAATCGGTCAGCGCAGAAAATAGGCAGTGTAGGGCGGGTCTTGCTCTGTAGACCCGTCTGGATCGTAAGGTAGGGTCTTGCGTTGCAGACCCGCCGTAGGAATCGCCGCGCCATGACTCAACTGCGTCTGCTAGCCGTGATTGCCGCGATGCTCCTGCCGACGTTGGGACCGGTGTCCCGCCTCGAGGGCCAGGCTCCGTCCGACGGCGTCAGGATGGTGGCCGACGAAGGCGAGGGCGCGAAGTACTGGCCCCGGTGGCGGGGGCCTTCGGGGCAGGGGCTTGCGAGCGGCAGCGGATACCCCGACACCTGGTCGTCCTCTCACAACGTTGCGTGGAAGACGGTCGTGCCCGGCACCGGCAACTCGTCGCCGATCGTCTGGCGCGATCGCATCTTTCTGACGACTGCATACGACAACGGCCGTCGCATGTCGGTTGTCGCGTTCCGGCGCGCCGACGGGCAGAAGCTGTGGGAGGCGTTGGCGCCGGAAGGAAAGACGCCGCGCGGGAACCATGACAAGAACGGATACGCATCGGCGACGGCAGCAACCGATGGCGAGCGCGTGTACGCGTCGTTCGGCGCGCGTGGACTCATCGCCGTCGACATGGACGGCAAGATCGTGTGGCATCACGACCTTGGACGGATGGACGCGTACCACGGCACCGCCGGGTCGCCGCTGCTCTACAAGGATCGGTTGATCCTCTATCAGGATCAGTTCAACGATTCCTTCATCGCCGCCTTCGACACGAGAACCGGCCGCGAGTTGTGGCGGACGCGCCGCGAGGCACAAGTCGGATGGGGCACGCCGATCGCGATTCGCGTCGGCGATCACGACGAGATCATCGTGAACAGCCAGTGGACCGTGCGCGCGTACAACCCTGACACAGGGACGGAAATCTGGAGCTGCCGCGGTACGACCGACGAAGTGATTCCGACGCCGGTCGTCGGCTACGGCATGGTGTTCTGTTCGTCGGGACGAGCCGGGCCGACCCTCGCCATTCGTCCCGGCGGTCGCGGCGACGTGACCAAGACACATCTCGCCTGGACCAGCCCACGCGGATCTCCGTTCGTGCCGTCGCCGATCCTGTACGGCGAGCACCTCTACATGGTCAACGACATCGCGTCGATCGTCACATGCCTCGAAGCGATGACGGGCAAGGTGATGTGGCAGGGGCGCCTCGGCGTCGCCCGGCGCGAGGGCTTCTCGGCGTCACCGGTTGCCGTCGATGGCAAGGTGTTCTTCACCAATGACGAAGGGGAGACGTTCGTGTTGAAGGCAGGACCGGCCTTCGAGTTGATGCACGTGAACGCGCTGGATGAGACCACGCTCGCAACCCCGGCGCTCGTCGACGGTCGCTGGTACATCCGCACGGACCGTCATCTCTATGCGATTGGAGGTGGTGCGCGATGAAGCTCATGAAACAGACACGGCTGTCCGCGCGTCGTCGCGGGCGACTCCACGAATGAGCGCGGTCTCACCACGCCCGAGCCGGGGCATCGGTGCGGGGTTCATTCCCGCTCCCACACGTTAATCGGCGGCCCCGCCAACCCGGCGCCGGTCGTCGAGTGGTGGTGTGGAACTTGATTCGACATCTCCGATCACAGCAGAACCTGTGCCGACCCCAGCAGAGATCGAACCGGAGGTGGTGATCCATGGCCTCAATGCTCGAGGGTGTTCAAGAGTTCCTGACCCCGACGTTCCTGTCGCGAGTATCGACGCAGACGGGCGAGTCGGAAGCGGCTGTGTCGAAGGGGTTCACGGCCGTGATGCCTACGCTGTTAGCCTCGATTGCGAGTCGCAGTGGCGACAGCGGGTTCATGAGCCAACTGATGAATCTCGCCGGCAGCATTTCGTCAGATCCCGACGCGCTCGCCCGCGCACCCAAGCCCGTGGTCGCTGACGCCAACCTTGAAAGCAGCACCGGCGGATGGCTCTCGGGTTTGACGGGCGGCAGCGTGTCTTCGGTGACGAATGCAATCGCCCGCTACGCAGGCGTTCGCGCGTCGTCGGCGACGTCGCTGCTCTCGTTCGGCGTGCCGGTGGTTCTCGGCTATATCAGCCGGCTGATGCGGTCCGATCACATCGACGGGCCGCAGCTCGCGCAGCGGCTGCAGTCCGAGCGCGGATCGTTTGCGGCGGCGCTCCCGGCGGGATTCGATGCGTTCCTCCCGGGCAGCTGGAGCACGTCGCGCGCGCGCGTCGCCGACGAGACGGCCTGGCGTCAGAACGCGGCTCCGGCCGTTGCCTACGAGCGAAAGCGTTCGATGGGATGGCTCCTGCCGCTCGCGTTGCTCGCCATCCTCGGCGGTCTCCTCTGGTGGGCCGCGCGCGATCGGTCGGCTCCCGCCGGTATCAACACCGCCATCACGGATTCAGCGAGAACGTTGACCCGGTCGCTGCCCGGTGGCGCTCAGATCACCGTGCCCGCAGGCGGGCTGGAGGATCGTCTCGTCGCCTATCTCGCGGCGCCGAGCGGCCCGCGATCGTTCGACTTCGATCACCTTGAATTCGACACCAATTCAACGACGTTGACGACCGCATCGCATGCGCAGATCAACACCGTGGCCAGCATCCTCAAAGCCTACCCGCAGGCGCGCGTCACGATTGCCGGGCACACCGACAACGTTGGCGACGAAACGGCCAATCTCGAACTCTCGCGCGGGCGAGCCGAGGCGGTGATGGCTGCGCTCAGAGACGCCGGCGTGTCGGCATCGGCGATGCAGGCGCAGGGCTACGGGAGCCAGAATCCGGTTGCCGACAATTCGACGGAGGCCGGACGCGCCCGTAATCGACGCGTCACGCTCACGTTCAACGGTTGACCGTCTCTGCCGCGTAGAGCGCGGGCTTCAGCCCCGCACGAGAACGCGGCGGCTGCAGCCGCCGCTCTACGTCGGTGAGGACGGTGTCTGATAGTCCGGGCGAGCCGGCTGCTCGTCCGGATTCCTTCGAGCATCCGCGCCTCCGAACGCTCCCTTGTGGTGGAAATAGACGATGCTCGCGGCCGCGCGCATCGGTGGTGTGCCCAGCAGGAGATTGAAGACGAGATCGCTCTGAAAGCGATCGAAGAGGAACCGAAGCAGTCGCTTGGTTCGGAAGCGCGGATACGATCGCACGAACGTCTCGTTTGGGTCGCCGGTCTTTCCGTTCAGAAAATCGACGATGGCATGACCAGCGGCGAGGCCGTGCTTGAGCGCCGTGTGAATGCCGCCGGCGGTAACAGGGGACACCATCCCCGCGGCATCGCCGACGAGCATCACGCGTCGCGACGAGACCGGCCTCACGACGCCGCCACATGGAATCATCCCGGCTCGTATCGACACCGGTGTCGAGCGCCGGACGTCGGCGATCGGCGCAATCTTCTCGATGAACGCCGCCATCGCTTCGGTGGCAGTCGTCCGCCCTCGGCGCAACCGTCCCGCAATCCCGACCTGTAGAACGCCCACGCCGGCGACGATCCATCCGATATAGCCCGGCGCAAGACGACGGTCGATGAAGCAGTGAAGCCGGTCCGGTTCGATGACGTCGACACCGGCATATTCATGCTCGACACCGAAGAGGAACGAACGGTTCTGCCCGAGCCCGAACCGTCTGGCCACGCTTGACGCCGGGCCATCGGCCCCCACGATATAGCGGGCGGTACCGTGCTCGCCGAGGTCGAAGCCGCTTTGCGTGCGAACGGCGGCTCCAAACGGCGTCTGATAGGCGATGCGCGCCCCCGCGTCGGCGGCGCGCGAGGCGAGCCATCGCATCACATTGGGCGTATCGGTTGCGAGAAAGTAGTAGCCGGGCGCTGTGAGGTCGACGTGCCTCATGTTGGGCGCGTAGAGGCGGACGCCGTCGATGCGCCGCACGAGATCGCCGGGCAGGCCATCGAGCAGGGCGATCTGATCGATCGCATCCTTCACGATGATGCCGGTGGTGTGGAGCTTCTCGCCCGCGTCCGACTTTCGCTCGAACACGGTGACGCGCATGCCGGCGCGCGCGAGGGCCGTGGCGCAGGCAAGCCCTGCGAAGCTGGCTCCGACGACGGCGCAGTCGATCGGCGTCGTCTGGAGCCGGGTCACGCGGTGGGCCGGAAGTACAGCACCATGCCCGCGCCGATCGAGACCAGCAGGAAGCCGGCGTAGAGCAGCGGGTTGATGGCCGCTTTCGGCGGGTGAAGCAGCATCGCGACCGCGACGTTGATAATCGGCGCGCCGCCGAAGACGAGCGGCATCACGTACACCGGCAGGCCGCCGGCCTTGAACGCCCAGATGATGCAGACCGCACCGAGGGCACCGAGTGCGCCAGCGATCGTGGCGGAGAGGATCCCGTTGGTCGCGAAATTGGTCAGCCCGCCCTGTGACCCGAGGCCGATGACCGGGACGATGATGCCGATCAGGAAGTACGCGACGCCGACGCAGAGCAGCGCCTTGAGCGGGTTACCCAGCTGGACCTGCCCCTGATATAGCAGCGCGCCGTAGGCGCCCCACGACAGGACGGCCCCGGCTACGAACAGGATCCACATGCGTCTCTTCCTCGTCTTTGCGGTCTGTACGGTGGTGTGTGTGGCCATGTGAAATGTCGAAACAGCGGTGAGCAGTATATAGTGGACGAGCGAACCCGTGGCCGATCGGACGTCATCCGCGCTGGACGATCACACCGAGGTCGGCAGCTATTTCGTCGCGACCTACCCGCCATTCTCCGCATGGAATCAGGCTGCGGTCGAGCGAGAGGCTGTGCCGGCGCTCCACGCGCCTCCCGTGCCGGGCGTGCCACTCGGGCTCTATCTCCACATCCCGTTCTGCCGCAAGCGGTGTCACTTCTGCTATTTCCGTGTCTACACGGACAAGAACGCACAGGAAGTGGCCGACTATCTCGATGTGCTCGCGCACGAATGGGAGCTGTGCGCACGCCTCCCCGCGATCGCGGGCCGGCCGCTCGACTTCGTGTACTTCGGCGGGGGCACGCCGTCGTTTCTCTCGACGAAGCAGCTCGAAGGCCTCGTCGGCCGACTGTCGTCGGTGACATCCTGGTCGAACGCGGAGGAAGTGACCTTCGAGTGCGAGCCGGGCACGCTGACCGAAGCGAAGCTGGCCGCGATTCGCGGCATCGGTGTCACCCGTTTGAGCCTGGGCGTCGAGAACTTCAGCGACGAGATTCTCGAGATCAACGGCCGCGCTCACCGGTCTCCCGAGATCGGCCGCGCCTACGCGTTCGCGGCGTCGCTCGGGTTCCCGCAGATCAACATCGATCTCATCGCCGGCATGCTGGGCGAGACCGACGAGAACTGGCGCGATTGCGTGCAGAAGACGCTGGCTCTCGAGCCCGACAGCGTGACCATCTATCAGATGGAGCTGCCGTACAACACGACGATCAGCGGCAATCTGCTCAAGGGCACGAATCGCTTCTCGCAGAAGGTCGCCGACTGGAGCACGAAGCGGCGATGGGCCGGCGAAGCGTTTGCGGCGCTCGAGCAGGCCGGCTATGACATCCGCAGCGCGTATACCGCTGTGAAGGACAAGTCACGCACGAAGTTCGTCTACACCGATCGACTGTGGCAGGGCGCCGACATGATCGGACTCGGCGTGGCCTCCTTCGGCCACGTCAACGGCGTGCACATTCAGAACTTCGACACATGGGAGACGTACTCGGCGGCGGTGCGCCGCGATGAGATTCCGCTCGCGCGCGGATACCGGCCCACCGCGGAGGAACGTTTGATCCGGGAATTCATTCTGCAGTTGAAGCTCGGGTCGCTTCGTCCTGCGTACTTCCGGGAGAAGTACCACGTCGACGTGCTCGAGCGATTCCG
The DNA here is from genome assembly GCA_036407095.1 of Vicinamibacterales bacterium. Taxonomy (GTDB): domain Bacteria; phylum Acidobacteriota; class Vicinamibacteria; order Vicinamibacterales; family UBA2999; genus Gp6-AA40. The sequence continues at coordinate 55,925 of DASWZV010000141.1, forward strand.
TGAACCGCTCGACTCGATCCGTGCCGACGGTTACGTGCGCGAGGTCAGCGAGGAAACGATCGCCCTGACGCGCGACGGCCTGTTGCGCGTCGACGCGCTGCTTCCGCGCTTCTTCCTGCCCGCCCACGCCGGGATCCGCTACACCTGATCGATGCCCGTGGCCGGTATCCCTCTCTCCGAATACACCTTGCGCCGCCGCGTCCATTTCTACGAGACCGATACCGCGGGGATCGTCCACTTCAGCACCTACTTCCGGTACATGGAGGAGGCGGAACACGCCCTGTGGCGAGAGGCCGGCCTGACGATCGCGAAGTCGCGGGCAGACGTCGGGTATCCACGGATCGCCACCTCGTTCGAGTACCATCGTCCGCTGCGAGTCGAGGACGAGTTCGACGTGTGCATCAAGGTCGTCGCCAAGAGCGAGAAGACGATGCGGTATCAGTGCGTGCTCACGAAGGGCGAAGAGACGATTGCCACGGGCACCCTGACGATCGTCTGTGTGAGCACGGGCGAAGGGCAGCCGATGAAGGCGATTCCGTTCCCTCCAGACGTCGCCGCGCGATTCGCGGTTGCAGCGAGCGCGTGATCACGGTAGACCGCCTCGATCGGGACGCACTCGCCGATGTCCAGGGACGTCGCCTCTCGCAGATGGTGGCGACGATCTACGGGCGGAACGCGTTCTATACCAGAAAGCTCGATGACGCCGGTCTCGATGTGTGGGCGCTGCGGTTCCCCGAGGACCTCGCGAAGCTCCCGCTGACGACGAAGGCCGAGTTGAACGCGGATCAGGATGCCAACCCGCCGTGGGGGACTGCGCTCACCGAGCCGCTCGAGCGCTACACCAGATACTGTCAGACCTCGTCGACCACCGGTCGTCCGCTTCGTTGGATCGATACCAACGAGAACTGGCAGTGGATGCTGGAGTGCTGGAAGGCCGTCTATCGCGGCGCTCGCGTCGGGCCCGGCGATCGCGTCTTCTTCCCGTTTTCATTCGGTCCGTTCCTCGGCTTCTGGGCAGGATTCGAAGCGGGCTATCAGATCGGGCTTCACTGCATTCCCGGCGGCGGGATGTCGAGTCAGATTCGCCTGGCGATCATCGAGTCGGTGGGTGCGACCGTCGTGTGCTGCACGCCGACGTATGCGCTGCGGCTCGCGGAGATTGCCGCGCACGAGCGTCCGCATCGACCGCTCGCCGAGAGCACCGTGCGGGTGTTGATCGTGGCGGGCGAACCCGGCGGCAGCATTCCCGCCACCCGCGAGCGAATCGAGCGGAGCTGGGGCGCTCGGGTGATCGATCATCACGGGCTGACGGAAGTCGGTCCCGTCAGCTTCGAGTGTTGGGAGGCGCCGGGGTTCCTGCACGTGAACGAAGGGGAGTTCATCGCGGAAGTGATCGATCCGGTGTCGGGTGAGAGCGTCGCGGACGGTGTTCCGGGAGAGCTGGTGCTGACGAATCTCGGCCGGACGGCAAGCCCGATCATCAGGTATCGCAGCGGCGATATCGTCGTGAGACGATCGACGCTCTGCGCGTGCGGGCGGACCTGGGCGCGACTCGAGGGCGGCATTCTCAGCCGCGTCGACGACATGATCAACATCCGGGGCGTCAACGTCTACCCGGTGGGGATCGAGTCGATCGTGCGCCGGTTCGCGGAAGTGGTCGAGTTCCGCTCGATCGTGTCGCCGGTCGGCGCGATGCGTTCGCTGCGGCTCGAGATCGAAGTCACGCCCGGCACCGACGGTGCGGGCGTGGCGGCGAAGGTCGCCTATCAGCTGCGCGAGGCGATGGGCCTTACCGTGGGTGTGCACGTCGTTCCGGCGGACACGCTCCCGCGATTCGAGATGAAGGCCAGCAGGTTCGTAGTCGAGTCAGAATGATGCAGGAATCAGGAAGCAGGAATCAGGAATCGGGAAACGGACCCGGCCCGGAGGTCGTGGTCATTGGCGGTGGTCCGGCGGGATCAACGGTCTCGACGCTGCTCGCTCAACAGGGCGTGCGGGTGGAACTCTTCGAGCGCGAGGTGTTTCCACGGTTCCATATCGGCGAGTCTCTGATCCCGGAGACCTACTGGGTGCTGAAGCGGCTCAACATGCTGCCGAAGATGCAGAAGAGCCACTTCGTCAAGAAGTACAGCGTCCAGTTCGTCAACTCGGCGGGCAAGGAGTCGGCGCCGTTCTACTTCTGGGACAACAAGCCGCACGAGTGCTCGCAGACCTGGCAGGTCGTGCGCAGCGAGTTCGACCAGCTGCTGCTCGACAACTCGCGCGAGCACGGCGTCGTGGCGCACGAAGGGGTGCGCGTGCACGAGGTGCTCTTCGAGGGCGACCGAGCCGTTGGCGTCAGGATCAAGACCGCCGACGCCGGCTTCCGCGACGTGCGTGCGACGGTCGTGGTCGATGCCAGCGGGCAGAACGGCCTGCTGATGAATCGTCTCAATCTGCGCGTGTGGGATCCCATTCTCAACAAGGGTGCGATCTGGACGTATTGGGAAGGCGCGCAGCGTGACCTGGGCCGCGATGAAGGCGCGACGCTCGTGATCCAGACCGGCTCGAAGAACGGATGGTTCTGGTATATCCCGCAGCACGACAACATCACCAGCATCGGCGTGGTCGCGCCGTTCGACTATCTCTTCAAGGGGCGAGGTCCGTACGCGCAGACGTATGACGAAGAAGTGGAGTCGTGCCCGGGTGTGAAGGCGCGCGTGTCGCAGGCGAAGCGGGTCAGCGGCTACTTTGCGACCAAGGACTATTCGTATCGCTCGAACCAGGTCGCCGGCAACGGGTGGGTCCTCGTCGGTGATGCGTTCGGCTTTCTCGATCCGCTCTACTCGTCCGGCGTGCTCCTCGCGCTGAAGTCGGGCGAGCTTGCCGCCGACGCCATTGTCGAGGGGCTCGCGAAGGGAGACGTGTCCAAAGCGCAGCTCGGGAAGTGGGGCCCGACGTTCAATGAAGGCGTCGATCGCATGCGCCGTCTGGTGTGCGAGTACTACGACGGATTCAGCTTTGGCGGAATGGTCCGGAAGTATCCGGAATTGCGAGGAACGCTGACGGATCTTCTGATCGGCGATCTCTTTCACGATGGCGTGGACACGGTGTGGGGCCCGCTCGAATCGCTGTATCCGCCAGGGAAGGCGCCGATTCCGTCGTGGCGTGCCGGGCTGCCGGCTTCGGAAATCCCGGAGAAGGCGAACGAGCTGACGCTACCAGAAGGACAAAGGCCCAACACCGTGAAGTACTGATCCCACCTTCGCCAAGGCTACGGTGGGCAGGCGCGGAGGATGAAGCCTCCACTCTACGTGCGCCTTCGCTCTACGCGTCGTAGAGCGTGAGTTGTCCGTAGAGCGCGGGCTTCAGCCCGCGCGTTGACTGTCGGCGGCGAGCTTCAGCTCGCGCGTCAACCGTTTCGGCACACGAATGCTTCTGCATCTGCTGGCGGCGCTCGCCGCTGTGGTCCTGCTCGGACGTTTCATCAGTTACCTGTTCCGCGGGATCGGGCAGCCACCGGTCATCGGTGAGGTGGTGGCCGGCATCATGCTCGGCCCGTCGCTGCTCGGTCGCGTCTGGCCCGACGCGTACGGCTTCCTGCTGCCATCGTCGGTCGCCCCGTCGCTCAATCTGCTGTCGCAACTCGGCGTCGTGCTCTACATGTTTCTGGTCGGCGTCGAGCTCGACACGAGTGTGTTCCGCGGACGGCTCCGCGCCACCGTGTTCATCGCGCTGACCGGTATCGCCGTGCCGTTCGCGCTCGGTGCGGGACTGGCCACCAGGCTGTTTCCACGGTTATCGCCTGCCGGAGTGGCGGAGTCGCACTTCGTGCTGTTTCTCGGCATCGCGATGTCGATCACGGCGTTTCCCGTACTGGCGAGAATCCTGGCCGATCGCGGGATCACGAGAACACCGCTCGGCCGGCTCTCGTTGACCTGCGCTGCGGTTGCCGACGTCACGGCGTGGTGTCTGCTCGCGCTCGTCGTCGGCGTTGTGCAGAGTAAGGGCGGTGGCCTGCTGACGACCGTGCTGACGTTCGCCTTCATCGGATTGATGTTCGCGGTCGTTCGCCCGGCTGTCATGCGGCTTCTGCAGCGGTGGGACGAGCGAGAGCCGGATCGCGGCGTCATTGCAATTGCCCTGGTCGCGGTGCTGCTGTCGGCGATCGCGACCGAAGCCATCGGAGTGCATGCGATCTTCGGGGCGTTTCTGCTTGGCGCCGTCATCCCGCACGACAGCCGGCTTGCCCGCGCGCTCGAGCAGCGCATCGAGCATCTGGTCACCATCCTGCTGCTGCCGGCGTTCTTCGCGTTCGCCGGAATGCGGACGGAGATCGGACTGCTGACCGGCGTCGACGCGTGGCTGACATGTGCGTCGCTCATCGTGGTGGCGACGGTGGGGAAGTTCGGCGGCACGCTCCTGGCCGCACGATTCACCGGTCAGGACTGGAGACAGGCGGCCGGACTCGGGATTCTCATGAACACCCGAGGACTGATGGAGCTGATCGTGCTGAACCTCGGGCTCGATCTGGGCATCATCTCGCCGGCACTGTTTACGATGATGGTCATCATGGCGCTGGTGACCACGATGGCAACCACGCCGTTGCTGTTGGCGGTTCAGGGTTCAGGGTTCCGCGTTCCGGTTCCCGACACTACGGCACGACGCGAAAGGCCGTGAGCGTACGTTTCTGAGCGCCGCCTGCATTGGCGGTGACCTCGATCAGATAGTCTCCTGGCGCGAGCGCCGCGAGCGTCGCCTGCGCGCTCAGCCACCGCGATCCGTCGGCGTCATTGGAAACCGCGATCGAGACGGGAATCGCCAGCGCTTTTCCCGCCCGATCGAGCAGCCGCGCCTGGTCGGGAGCGCCAGAGGCACCGACAGGCACGTTGACTCGAAGCGTGTCGCTGCGACGGAACCGAAGATCGGCGGTGGCGACTTCTTTGTTGCCGGTCGTCGGTCCCCGCCTGAAGAAAATCGCCCCGCTCCCGTCCGATGACGCGGCAATCGCGAGACGAACGGATTCGCTCACCGCCGACGTCGCCGTGGCGCCTTTGGCTCGAACGCGTATTTCGTAGCTGCCAGGTGTCAGTGCTCGCGGAGTCATTGTCAGCCGGGCACTGCCAGAACCCGGCGCGAACGTGGCGTGTCCGGAACCGGCCGAGTTCCCGGCAGGGTCGATGAGCAGCACGTCCGCTTCGCCTCCTTTGATCCAGTCGGCAGTGCCCGCGCCGCGCGGAATCTCGATGACGGTGAACACATTCGACGTGTTGGCCGTGCCAACGCTGATTGCCGCTTGCACGAAAACGGAGGGTTCACGCGCGATCGCACTCAGCGGCGCGAGCGCCGCTTTCACTGCTTCGGCTTCGGCGAGAGCGGCTGCGTTTGCAGGAGTGGCCGGCGCAGTCGCGGAGGGCGCTGTCGTTGCCGCCAGATATCCGCGGCGCGCGCGGACTTGTACGCCGGGCCGCGAGACGCTCACGCTGATGCCGTGGAATCTGCCATCGAGCTTGCCGCTGGAGTAGTAGCCCAGAAGGTAGTAGGAGCTCAGATCGTTCGTGATGCGGCGAAGGGCGGGCGCGAAATTGCTCGTGTCGATCACCGCCGCGCCGTCAGTCGACTCGGCCATCGTGCGCAACGAGGTGTGACGCTCGCCGAGCCGGCGGTTGTCCTCGATCGGCGAGATCGTCGGGTTCTGGCCCACGCCCGCGACCGGCACGATGTCATCGTCGAAGACGACCACGCCTCTGGGATCGACGGGGTAGAACGACACGTTGGCGCGATTGGCTCGATCGAGGAGATCTCTGAATCGCTGCCGGTGATCGAGGTACGCGAGTCGCATGCGATCGGCATCGCAGGCGCTGCCTGGGTCGGGCGTCACGGTTGCATCGGTCGAGAGTTTTCCGATGCGCGGGTCGAAACCAGGCGTCGGCGTTGAGGGTACCGCCCCTTCAATCGGACGGGCGAGGGTCTGATTGGGACTATAGATGCGCCAGCCGTTGGTGACGGTGATCACGGCTTTTCGCTCTTCACGAGCGTCGCGTAGATACGTGACGAGCTCTTCAAGCGCGTCGAGCGTCTGCTCTTCGCGGCGGCGAAGGATCATCTCCTGCGCGATGCCCAGGTCGGCCGCCACTATCTCTCCGCGGCGGCGCGGCAGACCCGGATAGCACTGCGCGTAGCGCTGTTCGACCGGATCGGTGATGTCGACACGATCGCGCGTGCCCCAGGCGCGGTCCAACGCACCCTCGACGACGCTGATCTGGCGCGTGAAGGTGATCGTGCGCCCCGTCATCTGCTGGCTGACGACGGCGATCAGATCGTCGGGGCCGAGCAACTGCCGCAACGCATCTGTGAGCGGACGGGCGATGATCTTCGACGCATTGCCATCCACGTGGATCGCGTCGAGAAAGAGCACGAATACACGCGCACGCGAATCCGCGGCGGCCTGCCGGCTGTCTTCGGGAGTTCGAGGATCGGATCGCGTCGCCGGCACGATGCCAGTCCTGATCGCGACCGTCGTGAACTGGTCGATGGTTTGAGGGACGCGATCCTCGAGCAGCTTGAACTCCTCGCGTCGCAAGTCACCGATCGGTGTGCCGTCCGCCGTCGTCGCATAGACGTCGACGCGAACGTAGTTGGCTTCGGTTCGGAACGTCGGCCGCGGCTGATCCTGCTGTGCCTGGAGGGCCAGCGCAGTGATCGCGCCCATGATGAGTATCGCGGCCGCGACTGAGATCCGAGTTGTGAACCTTTGGCGGGCGAGATGTGTCGGCATCGGGCACGACCCCGGTTCGAAATGTAGTGTCCGGCTTTAGCCGGACCAGGAGGCAGGCTGGCGACGGAAGTCTATCATTGAGCCATGTCGATCGAGTCGGCGGCAGATTGGGCGGGGCTGCAAGAGGTGGGTCGCATCACGCGACTCACACTCGATGCGCTCGAGGCGCAGGTGCGACCGGGTATGAGCACTGCGAAACTCGACGAGGTCGCCGCCGCCGTGATCGCGGACCAGGGCGCGCGTTCGGCGCCCGCGCTCGTATACGGGTTTCCCCGGACCGTTCTGATCAGCCTCAACGACGAAATTGTTCACGGCGTTCCCGGTCCGCGCCGAATCGCTCGCGGTGATCTCGTGAAGCTCGACGTGACGCTGGAGAAGAACGGCTACGTCGCCGACGCGGCGCGTACGGTGGTCGTCGGCGGAGCGTCGGATGTCGCGCGCCGCCTCGCTCGGTGTGCTGCCGACGCCCTCGATGCGGCATTGCAGGTGGCGAGGGCCGGCACCCGTGTCAATCAGGTCGGCCGCGCCGTCGAACGCGAAGTCCGTCGTCAAGGGTTCGCGGTGGTCCGCGGACTCGCCGGGCACGGCGTCGGGCGCACGATTCACGAGTGGCCCTCGGTCCCGAACCAGTACGACCCGTGGCAGAAGGACGTGCTCACCCAAGGCCTGGTGCTGACGATCGAGCCGATGATCAGCGCCGGCTCGCCAGATCCGATTCAGGACCGCGATGGATGGACGATTCGAACGCGCGACGGCAGCCTTTCTGCGCACTGCGAACACACGCTCGTGATCACGCGCGACCGGCCAATCATCCTGACTGCCGCCTGACGGCGCGACATCGATCGATCCACCGCCGTCGATGTTTGCGGTGCCAGCAGCGGCAGTTCACCGTTCACGCCGCACGCACACCGCGCTGCTCGAACGGTCCGGGGCCTACGCGCACCTGAATCTGATGTGAGCCGGACGTAACGCCGGGTCTGAAAACCAGGCCCGGCGTTCATCGCTTTCACCCCAGCACGTACAGGCGTCCGTCCTGGGAGCCGATCACGACGCGACCGGCGGCGATCGCCGGCGATGTCGTGAGACCGGATCCGGCATCGAACTCGAAGAGTTTCTTCCCGCTGTCCACGTCGAGCACGTAGAGCTTGCCGTCGCTCGAGCCGATGTAGACGCGTCCGCCGGCAATGACTGGGGAGGAATCGACGCGTGCCTTCGTCGCGAAGGTCCACGCCGCCTTGCCGGTTTTCATGTCGATCGCATGCACGGATTTGTCGCGGCCGCCGAGGATCACGCGGCTGCCAGCCAGCGCCGCCGATGAATAGAACGGAAAGCGCCGATCGGGATCGGAATATCGCCACAGGATGCGTCGGCGCTGAAGATCGACGCCGAGCACTTCGTTGTTGAACGTGCCGTAGTAGGCACGTGTTCCGTCGATGAGCGGCGACGCTCCGGTATAGGCTCCCGACTCGACGCGATAGGCCTCCTTGCCGTCGGCGATGCGGATGGCACGCAACATGGCGTCGCAGCCGGCGATGAAGACCAGGCCGTTCTGCACCGCTGGCGTCGCGTGCACCATGCCGTTGGTCGTGAACTTCCAGCGAAGGCGTCCGGTCTTCTCGTCGACCGCGTAGAGATTGCCGTCGTAGGAGCCAAAGAGCACCGCGCCATCGGCGATGACCGGCGATGATTTGATCTCCGACGCAGTCTTGAACGTCCAGAGCCCTTTGCCGTCGCCGATTCGGACCGCGTGCATCAGTCCGCCCAGATCCCCGACATAGACGGCATCGGTCCCGACCGCGGGCGACGATTCACCGATCAGGTTGCCGGTCGTGTACTTCCACTTCAACTTGCCGGACTGCAGATCGAGCGCGACGAGATCGCCATTGCCGCCGCCGACGTACACGACGCCGCCGGCGATCGCGGCTGACGATTCGATGATGTCGCCGAGGTCGTACGTCCAGAGGACCTTGAGCGCGGCGGGAACGCTGCTCGAGGAAAGCCCGGTCAGCGTCGGTGATCCCCGAAACTGCTTCCAGGCATCTGCAGCGGACGTTGCGGGAGCGGCCGGTTGTTGCGCACCCAGTAGTGTCGCTGAAAACGATAGCAGCAAGGTCGTTACGATGTGCCGAGTTGCTGCCATGTGCCTGTTTCCGATTCCCTCGCCGGTCCGGCTAGAGCCGGACACTACGCCTTACCGGTCCGGCCAAGGCCGGACCCTACGACTTGCCCAGGCCTGAATCCTGATTCCTGAATCCTGATTCCTATTTGTTCGCGAGCGCGAACAACTGACTCCGGTTATTGATGAACAGGACACCGTGTGCCGGGACTACCGTTGCGTAGACCGCGCTCCCCATATTCGTTTCGGACAGCACTTCCTTCTTCTTGCCTGCTGCCATCACGACGACGTCGCCGTCCTCGTCGCCGAGATACACCTTTCCGTCAACGACGAACGGAGATGCCCAGACGGCCGCAAGCATGTCGTGCACCCAGTATTCCTGGCCGGTTTTCTGATCGAGGCAGTGCAGGTAGCCGCTGAAGTCGGAGATGTACACGAGGCCATCGGCGATCGCCGCGGTCGAGATCGAGCGGCGGATCTTGTCGAACTGCCAGACCTTGCCGGTTTGCGTGATGTCGCCGCGTTTGGTGGCGTCGATCGCGTAGAAGTGGCCGACACCTTCACCGTGCTCGGGGTCCTGACCGTTCCCGATGTACACCTTGTCCTCGTAGATGACCGGCGTCGCGATGAGCTCATTTCGCGTGCGTGGCCAGACTGCGTCCTTCGGGTTCGTGTCGAACTCCCAGAGCTTCTTGCCGGTCATCGCCTCGTAGCCGCGGACCCAGCCGTCGCCTTGAGCCGAGACGACCTGCAGCACGCCGCCGATCGTGCCGACTGCCGGCGTCGACCACTGCCCATGGAGGATGCGATCCTCGACCGAATTGTCTTCCCACACGAGCTTCCCGGTGTTCTTGTTGAGCGCGATGATCGACGGCGCCCGTGGCGACGGGATGTGCACGTGGCTTTCGTCCTGACCGTTCGAGGTGCTCAGGTACACGAGGTCGCCGTAGATCACCGGCGATGAGTTCGACATGTTGTGCGGATAGGAGCCGACCTCCTCGAGCATGTCGAAGCTCCAGATGATGTCGGCGTCGTTGGGCCCGGTGAGCTTCTCGTCCTTGAAGGGTCCGTTGTTCTCGTTGTCGCGGAACCCTTCAGTGTCGAGACAGAAGACGACGCCGCGGTTGCTCACGTAGTAGAGCCGTTTGCCTTCGACGAGCGGCGAACTTGCAACGCCCTGATACGGCCAGTCGTTGGCGCGTCCGGCTTCGAGCTTGACGTGCGTCTGCTGCCACAGGAACTGTCCGTCGGATTCGCGGAAGGCCATCAGCACCCCGCGATCTCCCGGCTGCTTCGGGTCGCGCGCCAGTTCGTTGTTCGTGCCGACGAACACCTTGCCGTCGGCGACCACCGGATTGCCGTAGCTCTGTGACCCGAGCTCGGCCATCCACTTCACGTTCTTCTTCGATTTCACGTCCCAGTCGGTCGGCAGGTTCTTCATGTTCGAGACCTGGTTCCGATCCGGTGTGCCGCCCCACATGGGCCAGTCACCGCTCCCCGGGTCGGACGCGCCAAGGCGGGTCTCCACGATCGCGGCTGCGACGATGACGATGAGTGCGAATGAGAGTCGGCGCATTTATTGGTTCCGGGTGAGAGAGAAGTTGTCCAGATAGGCACCGAACGGCGCGTTGATGAAGAGGCCGGGTGCGCCCTGATGGTTGCCGATCGGATCGGTCTTGTCGATGAGCCACGCGTCGGGCTCGGGACCGTCCGCCGGCCATGCCTTGCCGCGCGCCCGCACCTGACCGTTCGGCAGGTTCTCGACGCGAAGCTTCAGCCGGTACCACGTGTCCTTCTTCCAGGAGAACGGGACCTTCACCGTGCGCTGCACCTCGGGCTCCCACGGCTCGAGCTTCAGGAGTTGATCGGTTCCGTACAACACGAGCGAGTAACGCTGCGCGGTGATGCCGATGTCGCCCATCTGACGACGCTTCTCGACGCCGCGCACGTCGGCCTGGAAGGTGTAGTTCGACCAGTTCGGGGGTCCGATGAAGGTGCGTCCGCGCTGGAAGATCGTATCGAGCGGTTCCTTCTGCAATACCTTCTGACCGTCGAGTGTCGCGACGACCAGCCGTCCCGGCACGGTGTTCGACCATCCCGGTGGGATCGCGCCGTCGGCGTAGCTGTCGAAGTTCTCGGTCCACGGCAGCGGATGCGCGACTCGCGCACGCGCTTCTCCGCTGAGCGCACCGACCGTCGCCTTGATCGTGCCGGCCTGCTGAATCGGCTTGTTCGCGATCGTCACCGTGCCATCGGTCACCGTGCCGTCGAGGCCCTGCAGCGACCAGGTGGCGCTCGGTGCTTCCCGCAGGAATCGTCCTGCGCCGTCATAGAGACGCGCGTGCAGCTTGATCGACTGTCCTGCCTCGAGGTTCAGCTCAGTGGGAGTGACGAGGACCGTCGTGGGCTCACCCGTTCCCGCTTCAGCCGGCTCGTCGACGGCGAAGCCAGTGGGGGAGGTCGCCTTCTTCGAGCCGATCGCGTAGATCGCATCGCTCGACACGAAGAAGATGCGGCCGCGCGAGATGGCAGGGTTGCCGAGAATCTGCTCGGGCGTCCCTTCCGATCCACAGCAGCTCTTCACGCTGTTGGGCAGTTCGACCTTGCTCAGAATCTCTCCGCGATCGGCGGATGGCTTGATGATGAAGAAGGTTCCTCCGTCAGTGCCGACATAGATCTTGCCGTCGGCCAGGACCGGCGAAGCTTTCTGCGCTTCGCCGACGCTGAGATGCCACAGCTCTTTGCCGGTCAAGGTGTCGTAGGTGCGGAGCGTCGATCCGTTATCGAGCTGATACAGCTTGTTGCCGTCGACGATCGGCGCCGAGTAGCTGAACTCCGTCCCGCGGTCGGCCCATTTGGTCATCTTGATGTCGCCCCGCTGGCCGCCGTCGAGCGCGGCGATGAGGCCGAGCTCGACACCATCGAGGTTTTCATCGCCGTGCGAGATGAACACGGTGCTGCCGCTGACCGCGGCGCCGGTGTTGATCGAACGCTTCGAGGCGACGTAGCTCCACGCCTTCTCGCCGGTCTGCGGCTTGATCGCGTGAATGCCGCCGTCACCGAGACCGGCGATGAGCAGCCGGACGCCGTTGATGGTCGCGATGATCGGAGAGGCGTAGGCGGTGTCGTAGGGACGTCCACCGGGGTTCGAAACGTAAATGACGTCGCCGCTGCGTTTATCGAGACCGACGAAGCGATGCGTGCGCGCGGCAGCAGATCCCCAATTGGACATCGCCGCGCTGACGATCACGAGATCACCATCGACGACAGGGGACATGGTGCGACCGCCGTGTGTGGTGAATGCCGCCCACTCCTCGCCGAGCGATCGCTCCCATAGCAGCTTGCCGTCCGGGCTGAGGGCGATTGCCTGTGCACCGCCGCTGAGCACGAAGATGTTGCCGGTTTCCGGATCGACGGCGGGTGAAGCCCAGGCGATGCGATGCGCGGGCACATCGCTCTGGAACATGTTGTACTTGTATTCCCAGATGACCTTGCCGGTGTCGACGTCGAGCGCCATCACGCGCTCCTGGAGATCCGTCCCGCGTCCGGACGGGTTCTGCACGTAGAGCCGGTTGCCCATCACCGCGGGCGTGGAACGCCCGCCGTACGGCACACGCCACAGGAAGTTCTCTCCGTTGAGCTTCCATGAACTGATCAGGCCAGTCTCTCGGGAGATCCCGTCGCGATTAGGTCCGCGCAGTTCTGGCCAGTCGCCGATCTTGACGCGGCGGCCCGCGGCGGGGAGAGAGACCGAGAAACCGATCAGTACCGCGACGATCAGACTGAAGCGCTTCATGAATGAATCCTTCGCTCTCCTTACTGAGGCATTACGCCTGCAAACACCGGCCAGTTTAACGCGGTTCATCGTCATAACCGCGTGCATAATTAGCGGTCTATGACCTTACGTCTGACGTGTGTCTCCGCTCTCGTTGCGGTGTTCGTCGCCGCTGTCATGCCGGTTTCCGCACGTGCACAGGGGAGCCCGGTGCCATCGGGACAGTCGCCGGTGGTCTCGTTTCAACTGCCGGTGCTCGTGGTGACGGCGCAAAAGGAACCGGCTGAGGAGCAGTCGCTTCCGGTGAGCCTCACGGCTGTGCCGGAGACGACATTGCGAAACGCCGGTGTCGAGATCGTCAGCGACGCGGGAGTTCTGTCCCCGAACGCCCAGTTCACCGAGTTCACCGCGAGGAAGTTGAGCAACGTCCGGTTCCGCGGCATCGGCGCAAGCCCGGCGAATCCGTCGGTCTCGACGTACTACGACGGCGTTCCCCAGCTCAACGCGAACAGCGCGAGCATCGATCTCCTGGACGTGACGCAGATCGAGTTCGTCCGCGGTCCGCAGAGCGCGCTCTTCGGCCGGAACACATTGGGCGGGTTGATCAACGTGACGAGCACCAGGCCGTCGCTGGCCGGCTGGACCGGCAGCCTGTCGGTGCCGTTTGCCAATGCGTCATCGCGTGATGTGCGCGGCAGCATCGCGGGCCCGGTGGTGAACGACAAGGTCGCTATCGCGGGTTCGATGCAGTTCGGCCGCCGCGACGGATACACCGTCAACGATGTCACCGGCAACGACATCGACTCGCGGTCGGCGTTCTCGGCCAAAGGACAGGTCCTCTGGACACCCAACCGCACCTGGGAGACGCGGGTGATCGTCACGGGTGAACGCGCGCGCGACGGTGACTACGCGTTGAGCGACCTCGGCGGCCTGCGGCTCAACCCGTTTCACGCGTCGCATGACTACGAAGGCTTCACGCACCGCGACATCTTCGGCACGACCATCCTGAACCGCCGGGAGGGTTCGAAAGTGTCGCTCTCGTCGACGACCGGCTTCCTGAAATGGAAGACCGAGGATTCGACCGACCTCGACTACACGCCGCTGCCGCTGCTTCGCCGCAACAACGCCGAAGAGAGCTTCCAGTTCACCGAGGAATTCCGTCTCGCGTCGGCCGCCAAGGCGCCGGTGCAGCTGTCCAAGAGCGTGCCGCTCAAGTGGCAGGCGGGCGTGTTCGTGTTCACCCAGAACTACGACCAGAACGCAGTGAACTCGTTTTCACCCTTCGTCCTGTCGCCGTTTGTGGCGTTCCCGGTGAATCAGACGTCGCCGCAGGCGTCGCTCGACGACGTGGGTCTTGGTCTGTATGGCCAGGGGACCGCGACTGTAGGGAGCCGGCTGGATCTGACAGCAGGGGTGCGGTTCGACACCGAGCAGAGAGACGCGAATCTCAGTACGTTCTACGCGCCTGCCATCGCGCCGCCGGTCAACGTGGTCACTGACAAACGATTCTCGGACGTGTCGCCGCAGTTTGCCGCCAGCTATCGATTGCAGCCGACCAAGATGGTGTACGCGTCGGTCGCGCGCGGCTTCAAAGCGGGCGGCTTCAATCCCACGTCGCCCATCGGCAGCGAGGCCTACGGTGAGGAGCACACCTGGAACCTCGAAGGTGGTCTGAAGACAACCTGGTCGGGAGGACGCGTGACGACCAACGCGTCGGTCTTCCGGATCGACTGGGCCGACCTGCAGCTCAACCTGCCCGATCCGAGCGTGCCCGGACAGTTCTTCATTGCCAACGTCGGCAACGCCACGAGCTCCGGCGTCGAGTTCGAAGTGAACGCGCGCGTGCACTCGAGCGTCGACGTCTTCACCGCGGTCGGCTATACGCACGCCCGCTTCGACGAGGGCAGCTTCTCGAGCGGCGCGGCGGTCGGCGGCAACAAGATCCCCAATACGCCCGATTACACGACGACCATCGGCGCGCAGCTCACCCATCCGCTGAAGCCCGGCATCTCGCTCTACGCGCGTGGCGAGGCAACCTTCTACGGCGCGTTCAAGTACGACGATTTCAACACACAGGGGCAGGATGCGTACTCACTGGCAGACTTCCGAGGCGGTGCCCGCGGGCGGTATCTGTTCGCCGAGGCTTGGATCAGGAACGCGTTCGACACGAAGTACATCCCCGTCGCGTTCGCCTACGGCGCCCTCGCGCCGTCGGGGTTCATCGGCGAGATGGGCCGGCCCAGGACCTTCGGTGTCAACGCCGGAGTGTCTTTCTAGGTAGTTAGGAGCGGGGTTACAGAGAAACGGTTTCGCACGGAGCAACGGAGAAACGGAGGTCAGACGGAGGCCGACTGCTCACATCAGTGTGGTGCGCGGGTGGGGCGCTGGCCTGTGGCCAGCGCATGGGGCGAGAGGCGCTCACGATTACAAGCACGGTTTGTGCGTAGTCGGGTGCTTGTAATCGCGAGCGCCTCTCGTCCCATCCGCGCGTTTCGCGCGCGGCCCACCCCCGCCGGAACCGGTCGCGACCAATCCGTTTCCGTCTGAGCTCCGTTTCTCCGTTGCTCCGTGCGAAACCGTGACTCCGTCACGTCTGTTTCTCTGGAGTTGTACTGTGCGGTACTCGCGATCTCTATCAGTCACACTTGCTGTCATCGTTGCGACGGTGTCGTTGCGCGCTCAGACGGTGTCGTTTGACTGGCCGCAGTGGCGTGGGCCGGATCGTAATGGGGTGTCGAAGGAGACCGGCCTCCTCAAGCAGTGGCCGCGGTCCGGGCCGCCGCTGACATGGTCGGCTTCGATGCTCGGTGCGGGGTACGGATCGGTCGCCGTGAAAGGCGATCGCATCTGGCTACAGGGGATGCGCAACCGGCAAAGCGTGGTCACGAGTCTCACTCGTGCCGACGGCAAGGTCGCGTGGGTGACGATCATCGGGCCAGCGGGCGAGAACGATCGCGGCTCGGGCCCGCGAAGCACGCCCACGGTCGATGGCGATCGCCTGTACGCGATGACCGAAAACGGCGACCTCGCCTCGCTTCGTGCTGCCGATGGAGCGATCGTCTGGCAGAAGAACGTCATCAAGGAGTACGGCGGCCGCAACATCAATTGGCTGCTCAGCGAGTCGCCTCTCGTCGACGGCAACCTGGTGATCGTCACACCGGGCGGACGGGGCGCCGGCATGGTGGCGCTCGACAAGATGACGGGCAAGACGGTGTGGGTCAGCAAGGAGCTGAGCGACGAAGCGGGCTACGCATCATCGGTCGTCGCCGACGTGCAGGGCGTGCGCACGGTGATGACGTTGACGTCGGAAGCTGCGGTCGGCGTGCGCGAATCGGATGGGAAGTTGATGTGGCGCTACACGCCGGTGGCCAACGGCACGGCGAACATCTCGACACCGGTCTACTCGGACAACAAGGTCTTCTTCACCTCGGCGTATGGCACTGGCGGCGCGTTGCTCGGTCTGAAGGCAACGGGTCAGGAAGTCAGGGCGCAGGAGATCTACTTCACGCGCGACATGCAGAACCATCACGGCGGTGTCGTCCTGGTGAACGGCTACTTGTACGGCTTCAACAACGCGATCCTGACCTGCCTCGAGTTCGCCAGCGGGAAGATGATGTGGCGCGATCGCAGCGTCGGAAAGGGATCCATCAGCTACGCCGACGGCAATCTGTATCTGCTCAGCGAAGACAACGTCGTCGGCCTGGCCGAGGCGACGCCTGCGGGATACCGCGAGAAAGGCCGGTTCTCGATTGCGGATCAGGGCTGGCCAAGCTGGTCTCATCCGGTGGTAAGCGCCGGCCGGCTCTATATCCGTAATCAGGGTACGCTGGCCAGTTATGATGTCCGGCAGCCGTAGGGCCGGCGCTTCGCGCCGGTGGGGCGCGCCTTCGGCGCGTGGCGTAGATGGGGCGCGTGGGGTGGATGGGGCTGGTAGGGGAGAGGAGATCATGATGCGTGCGTCGATTGCGGTTCTTCTGCTCGCGATGACGGTCGGAACGCTTCAGGCCCAGCGGCCGTCGAACGACTGGCCACAATGGCGCGGGCCGAATCGTGACGGGGTCGCGCCGGCTCCCACCGACGCGAAGGCGTGGCCGGACCAGCTCACCCAGAAGTGGAAGGTCGATATCGGGCTCGGCTACGCGACGCCGCTCATCATCGGCAACCGCATCTATCAGTTCTCGCGCCAGGGCGAACGCGAGGTCATGAGCGCGATCGACGCCGACTCGGGCAAGGTGCTGTGGCAGACCGGCACGCCGGCGCCGTTCACGATGCACAGTGCCGCCGCGACGCACGGCCCGGGCCCGAAGTCGACGCCGGTGTTCTCAAACGGGCGCCTGTACTCAATCGGCATGACCGGCATCGTCACCGCTTACGACGCCGCATCGGGCAAGCAGGTGTGGCAGAAGCCGGGCTCGATGGTCGTCCCGATGTATACGACGCATGCGTTCTCGCCGATCGTCGATCGTGGTCTCGTGATCTTCCACCTCGGTGGTCACAACGAAGGCGCGCTGACCGCACTCGATGCGAACACGGGCGACGTGAAGTGGACGTGGAAGGGAGACGGGCCCGGATACGGATCGCCGATCATCGCCGACATCGCCGGCACACGTCAGGTCATCACCATCACACAGGGCAAGCTCGTCGGCGTCGATGCGGCGAACGGCACGCTGCTGTGGGAGCGGCCGTTTGCGATTGCCAACTTCACGAACTCGGTGACACCGGTGATGTACGGTCAGACGTTGATCGTGTCCGGCAACGGCGGTCCGACGACGGCGCTGTCGATCACCAAGAAGGGCAACGAGTGGGTGACGGAGACCGTGTGGGAGAACGCCGATATCCCGCTTCGCATGAGCGACGCGGTGATCGCAGGCGACGTGCTCTTCGGGATGACGACGAGGAATTCGGGACAGTACTTCGCGGTCGATGCCAAGACGGGCAAGACGTTGTGGACATCAGACGGGCGCCAGGGCAACCACGCCGCCATCGCGCGTGCCGGTGATTTGTTCCTCAGCCTTCAGGACGATGGTCAGCTGGTGGTGGCGCGCAACAGCAAGACCGGGTTCGAACCCTTGCACAAATACAAGGTCGCCGATACCGCCACGTGGACGCAGGCGGCCTACTCGGGGAACCGCATCTTCGTGAAGGACGTCTCGAGTCTGGCGCTCTGGACGACGAATTGAAGCTCACCGCCGTTGTCGTCGCGATCGTCGCACTCGCGATCGCGCCGCGCGGGCTCAAGCCCGCGCTCTACGATCGCGATGCCACGCCGCGCGCCCCCGCGTCGCTACCCTCTGCGTCGCCTGCCGCGCCGGCCGCGGCATCGATCGGTGTTCCCGATCGCATCAATCAGCACGTGTCGATGGCCGCCACTGGTGACGTCGTCGCCGTCGTATGGGCCGCGTCGAACACAGGGAGCGGCACCGATATCTACGCCGCGATCAGTCGCGACGAAGGGCATTCATTCTCTGGACCGGTCCGCGTGAACGGCAGCGCGTCTGCCGATGTCGGCGGGGAGCAGCCGCCGCAGGTCGCGGTCACGCGTGCGGGCGGCGCGCCCACGGTGATCGTGGTGTGGACGGCGAAGGGCGACGCTGGAACGCGGCTGATGGCGGCGCGCTCGACCGACGCAGGAAAGACGTTCGGGGTCGCCTCAGTCGTGCCTGGCAGCGATGCGCCGGGAAATAGAGGATGGGAATCGATCGCGGTCGACGCGCGTGGACGTGTCGTCGCGCTCTGGCTGGATCACCGTGAGATGGCGCGAGGGAGTGGGGAGGGCGCGCATCATCACGGGGCCGAGGGGAGCGCGCCTGCATCGTCGTCTGAAACGTCAGACGGTGCCGCCCGCGCGCAAGCGTCGCAACTGTACTTCGGTTCGCTCGGCGAGAGCGCGGGCGCGCGCGGCATCGCACGTGGTGTCTGCTACTGCTGCAAGACGGCGCTTGTCACTGACTCGGGCGACACCGTCGTTGCGGCGTGGCGTCACGTCTATCCCGGCAACGTCCGCGACATGGCGTTCGCGGCCTCGCGCGACGGCGGCCGGACGTTCAGCGCGCCGGTGCGAGTAAGCGAGGACGGCTGGCAGATCGACGGATGTCCAGAGAATGGTCCCGCGCTGACGGTCGATCGCGATCGGCGCACGCACATCGTCTGGCCGACGGTCGTTCGCGACAAAGGGCAGTCGACGCTCGCGCTCTTTCACGCCTCGACCAAGGACGGCCGCACCTTCACGGCGCGATCGCCGCTGCCCGTGTCGGGAGCGGCCTATCATCCGCGGCTGGTGACGATGGCGGACGGCTCGCTGCTCGCCGCGTGGGATGAAGTCGTCAACGGCGCGCGTCGCATTCGCCTTGCGCGCGGACGTCCCGACGCGGGAGGCGGTGTCGCCTTCACTTCGATCGATCGCGCGCAACCGATTCCGGCGCAGTATCCAGCGCTGGCGGCGACAACGTCCGGGGCAGCCCTTGCCTGGTCGACAGGTGCGATCGTTGGATCGCGGATATCGGTTGAGCGAATCGGGCCCTGAGCAGTCATGAGCCCTCCTCGGCTTCAACAGCCGTCAAGGCCCGCCTCTACCTGGCTGCTACCGCGGGAACTCTTTTCAACGACTGCTGATACCGCAGGACGCCGTCGAACAGTGCCTCGGCGATCTGCTCTCGGTACTTGTCCGTCTTGAGCAGCGCCGCATCCTGTCTGTTGGTGATGAACGAGACTTCAGCGAGGATGCTCGGCATGGTCGCGCCGATCAGGACCATGAAGGGCGCCTGCTTCACGCCGAGGTCTCGCAGCTCCCGGTTCGATTTGCGCATCTGCGTGTACATGGAGTTCTGCACCATCGATGCGAAGTCGCGGGACTCGTCGATCTTGTTGTTGAGTGCGATCGCGCGCACGATTTCAGGCAGGCTCTTCATCGTCCGCGACCCACCGGCATTCTCTCGCGCGGCGATCGCTTCGGCTTCCGGATTGGGCGCGAAGTTCAGGAAGTAGGTCTCGATGCCGCGGACTTCCGCGCTCGAACTGGCGTTGGAATGAATCGAGAGGAAGAGATCCGCGCCCACTCGATTGGCGATCGCCGTGCGCTCCTCGAGCGAGACGAAGGTGTTGGTTCGTCGCGTGAGGACGACCTCGAAGGCGCCTGCCTTGGCCAGCAGCTTCTCGAGACGCAGCGCGATGTCGAGTGTGAGCTCGGCTTCGGTCAGACCGCGCGTTTGTGCGCCGGGATCGTAGCCGCCGTGTCCCGCGTCGATGACGATTTTCGAGATGCCGAGACCAAGCTGCCGCGAGAGCGAGAAGTTCCCGTTCCGGTTCGCTGATGGAGGCAGCGGAGCGGGAGGCGTCGTCGCCGTCTCGAGGATGGGAGTCGGCGCGGACTCGGCAACGACGGTCGCCGGTGTCGATGCGGTGAGAGTGTCAGGCAGCGGTGCGACGGCAGTGGCCGTGGCCGGTACGGGTTTGGCTTCGCTGGTCGGTTTCGCTTCGCTCGCCGATGCGCTCTTCGCTTCGCCGGTCGGTGCGATCTCGCTATCGCGTGTCGGTGCGGGCTTCGTCGTGTCGCTCGCTCGTGTGACGGTCGTCGCAGGCTTCGTCGTGCCGCCTGCCCGGACGGGCGTGGCGCCGCGGCCGGCGCCTCGCGCGACGGCGGCGTCGGCCGGGACGAGTTTACGCTCGAAGTCGACGACGATGCGATAGGGATCGTAGAGCGTGTAGATGCTGTACCGCCCCGCGTCGCGAAGATCGAGGACGACGCGCGTGCGGGCATCAGCCTGGCGACCGATGCGGATCTGCTTCACCATATCGTCGGTGAATGGGATGGTGGCGTCCTTCAAGTTATCGACGGCGCTCGTGTTCCGCAAGTCGACGAACACACGTGGGGGGCCATCGATCCGCTCGTCGCTGAACGTGACTTCGCGCGCGAGTTCGAGCGTGATGCGAAGCACTTCGGGCAGCACCTCGCGGCGGATCGCGACGAGTGACGTCGGCCCTGATGGAGGCGTTCGCGCCGATATCGACGGCGCAGCAGGCGCGGGTGATTGTGATGGTGAGGGCGAGTCGGCCTTGGTCGGTGCCACCTGTGATGCCGGGCGAGCGAGCGCGACCTGTGATGCCGGCGGGCCAGGAGGCGCCTGTGAAGCCGGGCGAGCGAGCGCGGCCTGCGATGCCGGCGGGCCGGGAGGCGTCTGTGAAGCCGGGCGAGCAAGCGGGGCCTGCGATGCTGGGTGAGCCGCGGCATGTGATGCTGGCGGAGTGAGTGCCACTTGCGCCGCACGCAGGCGCTTCGTGTGCTCAGGTGCTTGCTTCGCGAACGAGCTCGTGGGATAGCGCGAGGTCAGCGCGGTAAAGAGACGGAGTGCCGTCGCCCGATCCATCGCGTCGCCAAATTGCCAGAACGCGTCCGCGGACAGACGGGCGCCCTGCCAGAGCGCGTCATCGCTGAGCGGGCTGCTCGGAAACAACTTGGACATGTCCTCGTAGGCCCCGACGAGCGCGCGCACGCGCGGCAGCAGCGCCGGTGAAGCGGCCGATGCGCCCATTGCTTTGCGGAGCACGCGCTCGCGCTCCACCGCATCGGAGTACAGACGCTGCGACTGCGACGACTGCGCCAGCAGCGCCGGCATCGCCGAGCCAACTACGAGCGCCGCCGCGACACACCTAGCGAAGCTGCGCATCGACCTCCTCGAAGTACGAGCGATCGACCAGAACCTCGCGCGGTTTGCCACCCGCGCCGGGCGAGACGAGTCCCTCGGCCTCCATCATGTCGACCAGACGAGCCGCGCGGCTGAATCCGATGCGCAGCTTCCGCTGCAGATACGAGATCGACACCTGGCCGCTGCTGACGACGATCCGCGCGGCCTCGTCGTAGAGATCGTCCTTTTCGAAGTCCACCCCGCCGGGGCCGCCGGCCTTCTCGTCCTCCTGGGTGATCGTGTCGTCGAACACCGGCTTGCCCTGTTTGCGGAGGAAGCTGGCGAGCCGCGCGCTCTCCTGCTCGGAAATGTAAGGTCCGTGCAGACGGATCGCACGCGAGGATGCGGGCGGAAGGAAGAGCATGTCGCCTTTGCCGAGCAGCTGCTCGGCGCCGTTGCTGTCGAGAATCGTCCGCGAATCGATCTTCGACGACACGCGGAACGAGATGCGCGACGGCAGGTTGGCCTTGATGAGGCCGGTGATGACATCGACGGAGGGGCGCTGTGTGGCGAGGATGAGATGAATGCCCACCGCGCGAGCCATCTGCGCCAGACGGGCGATCGATTCCTCGACCTCGTTGCTTGCCACCATCATCAGGTCGGCGAGCTCGTCGATCACGACGACGATGAAGGGCAGGGGCTTGGGAGCCTCGTCGCGGTCGGAGCCGCGTTCGGCGAGCGCGTTGCGGATGTTGCGGTTGTACTGCTCGATGTTCCGCACGCCCTCGGCGGCGAGCGTCTTGTAGCGTTCCTCCATCTCGCGAACCGCCCAGCGCAGCGCGTTCGACGCCTTCTTCGGATCGACGACGACCGGGCTCAACAGATGCGGGATCTCTTCGTACATCCCGAGCTCGAGGCGCTTGGGATCGATCATGATGAAGCGCACATCGTCGGGCGTGGCGCGATAGAGAAGGCTGGTGAGCATCGCATTCAACCCGACCGACTTGCCGGTGCCGGTCGATCCTGCGATCAGGAGATGCGGCATCGTCGCGAGATCGGTGACGTAGGGCTCACCGTGAATCGTCTTGCCGAGCGCCAACGTCAGCTTCGATTGCGACCTCGTGTACGCGTCGGACTCGAGGAGATCTCGCAACGAGATCGCCTCCCGGTTCGGATTCGGAATCTGAATGCCGACGGTCGACTTGCCGGGAATGCGATCGATGAGCACCGATTCAGCTTGCATGGCCAGGCAGAGATCGTCGGAGAGGCCGGTGACTTTGCTGTACTTCACGCCGGCTTCGGGCTTGAATTCGAACGTCGTCACGACCGGACCGGGGTGAATCTGCGCGACCTGTCCTTCGACCGCGAACTCACGGCACTTTTCTTCGAGCAGGCGAGCGGAGTCCATCAGCTCACGCTCGTCGATCTTGCGCTCGGCCTTGGGGGCGTCCAGCAGCGAGAGGGGCGGCAGCGTGAACGCGCCGCGTTTCTTCGCAGGCGCGGCTTTCGTTTCCTCGGCCAGCGGCAGGGTCGCAGCCGGTACCTCAGGTTTCTTGGGTGCGACGACCCGCGGCTGCCGTGCACCTGGTTGCTCGTCTCCGTCGGCGACTGCAGGCCTGATCGGTGGCCGCGGGCGTTCCGGTGCCTCGACCTCGCTCGACTGGCGTGCTGGCTTGGCGACGACAGGCGGGGTCTTGGTCGTGCTTCTCTTAATCGCTTCGCGCCGAGCCCGCTCCTTGCGGCGCCGGTCGCGCCATCCGTGCAGCCATCCCATGCCGCGAGCGGAGAGGTCGTGCGACCCTGCTGACGCGGTTGCGAACATGCGGCCGAACGACACCTGCGTCGAGAGAATCACCGACAGGATGATGAAGGTGAGCAGCACGATGAGCGAGCCGGTCCGATTGAGGTACTCGGAGAGCTCCTGCCCGAGCCACGATCCGATCGAGCCGCCGGCGAAGAAGGTCTTGCCGGCGACGTCGGTCTCGCCGAACACGAGGCTGAGAAACGCGCTGGTACACGAGAGGAGCAGCGTGATGCCGGTCAGCTTCGTGTACGCAGCGTTTGGCGCCTGGCACCAGAAGTAGTGCCAGCCGGCGACCGCGATGACGGCTGGAATGAGGTACGCGGCGTAGCCGAACAGCTGCAGCGAGAGCTCCGAGACGAACGCACCCACCCGCCCGGCGAAGTTGGCAGGCGCGTTGGTGCCGCCGGTCGTAAAGAACCAGACCGGATCGCTCGGTTCGTGTGTCACGAGCGAGATCAGCCAGATGAGTGCCAGCGCGAAGAGCGCGACGCCCATGAACTCGCTGATACGCCTCGACAAGGTGGACTCGGCCACGAATCAGATCTCCATGAGAACCGGCAGCACCAGCGGGCGCCGCCCGGTCCTCTTCTTGAAAAAACGGCGCAGACCGACGCGGAGCTTCTCTGTCATCAGCCCCTGATCGGTCCGCTCCTCGACGCTCGATTCGTCGATGCAGTCGGCGATCACGCCTTCGGCATCTCCAAAGAGCGACTCCGCCTGACCCGACTCGACCACAAAGCCCCGGGCGACGATCTCGGGGTTGCCCGCGAGCTTACCTGTATGACGACTGATCGCCACGACGGCCACAATGATGCCGTCGGCAGCGAGATGTCGGCGATCACGCAGAACTTCGTCGCCGACCTCGCCCACGCGTGTGACATCGATTAACACCCGGCCGGTCGGCGCCTTGTCTGCAATGCGCGCGCCGTTGTCATCGAACTGAATGACATCCCCATCCTGAGCGAGCAGCACTTGTACTTTCCGATCTGTACCGTTCATGACACGGGTCGCCACCCGCGCGTGTTGCGAAAGATGTCGGTACTCGCCGTGGATCGGGACGAAATAGCGTGGGCGTACCAGCGAAAGGACGAGCTTCAGCTCTTCCGCAGAACCATGGCCCGATACGTGAACGTGCTTCATATCGGCCGTGACCACATCGGCACCGCGACGCGCCACATGGCTCATTGCACGCGCGATCGCTTTTTCATTGCCTGGGATCACCCGGGCTGACAGCACCACCGTATCGTCGGGACCGATCTTGACGTAGCGATGATCGTCGATCGCGATACGCGAGAGCGCCGCCTGCGGTTCGCCCTGCGAGCCGGTGACCACGCACAGCACGTCTTGAGAGGCGAAGCTCGCGACATCGGAATCGCGGATCTGAACGCCGACTGGCACGCGGAGAAAACCGAGCCGCTGCGCGATCTCCGAGTTCTGGACGATGCTTCGTCCGACGAAGGCGACCTTGCGGTCGAACTGTGTTGCGAGGTCGACGAGAATCTGCATCCGGTAGATGCTCGACGAGAACGCCGCGACCACCAGCTTGCCCTGCGTGCCGGTGAAGAGCTCTTCGAACGAATCGATGACGTCGATCTCCGAACCGGTGAACCCCTTTCGATCGATGTTCGTGCTGTCGGCGAAGAGCGCCAGCACCCCTTCGGCGCCGAGCTCGGCGAAGCGGTGAAGGTCGAAGTGCTCGCCATCGATCGGCGTCTGATCGATCTTGAAGTCGCCGGTGTGGACGATCGTGCCTGCCGGAGTCGAGATCGCCAGCGCCAAACAGTCCGGCATGCTGTGCGTGACGCGAATGAATTCGATCGTGAAGGGTCCGATCGTGATGCGGTCGCGCGGGCTCACACGACGCAGCCGATCGCCAGCCTCGATCTCGTGCTCCTCGAGCTTCGGTTCGACAAAGGCGAGCGTCAGCGCGGTGCCGTAGACCGGCCCGTCGAACAGCGGCATGACGTGCGGGACGGCACCGATGTGATCCTCGTGCGCGTGGGTCAGGACGAGCGCCTTGACCTGTTCGCGCCGCGCCTCGACGAACGTCAGATCGGGAATGATGAGGTCGACCCCGAGCTGATCGGGGTCGGGAAACATCACTCCGGCGTCGATGAGGATCGTGGTGTCCTCCCACGACACTGCCATCATGTTCATGCCGAACTCGCCGAGGCCTCCAAGAGGAACGACCTCGAGCGTTGACGGCGACACGTCTGGTACGGCCGACTGATTCATCAGAACCCAACGCCAGCAACGAGCATGTTGTGTCCGCAGCCTCGGCTGGACCCCGGCGGGCCCGAGCTCGGCAGCGTACTGACGTCACTCGATGCAACATCAGACTTGTCAGGCGGCTGGGAGCGCCTGAATCCCTTGGCGACTCTCAGGGCGTCCCTGAGGCCACGCGAGGGGGAAAAACCTGGCAGGCTCAACGACTTCGGGGAAAAATCATAGCATAGCCCGAGACAGCCGCGCCAAGTCCTGGAGGGTCAGCGTTTCCGGCCGACGGCTGGGCTCGATCCCCGCACATTCGAGCAGCTTCGGGGACGATCTGTCCAACGAGTCGGCCACCGGCTTCAGGGCATTGAGCACGGTTTTGCGGCGGTGAAGGAACAGTCCTCGCACCAGACGTTCGAAAATGGCGGGGTCGCCAACCTCGACCGCTGGTGGACGAAACGTCAGACGGACGACTGCCGACCGAACCTTCGGCTGCGGTCGGAATGCCCCGGGAGGGAGCGTGAGCAGCCGCTCGACGTCGGCGACGAGTGCGACCTGGATGGCGAGCGCTCCGTAGTCGGTGGTACCGGGCCTGGCGACGAGGCGGTCGGCCACCTCCTTCTGCAGCATCAACGTGGCATCGCGCAGCCTCGTGCCGTCCCCGGATGCGCCGAGCAGCTTGAACAGAATGGGGGAGGAGACGTTGTAGGGGAGATTGCCGACCACGCGAACCGCGCCCGCCTCCCAATCGAGCAGGTTCGCCAGATCGACGTCGAGGAAGTCGCCCTGGATGATCTTCACGTTGGGCGGCATGACGCCACGAAGGGTCGCCACGAGGTCGCGGTCGATCTCCACGGCCACGAGCCGCTCGACCCGCGCGGCCAGCGGACGCGTCAGCGCCCCGCGTCCTGGACCAATCTCGAGAAAGACATCCGTCGCGGAGGCGCCCAGGGCATCGATCACCTTGTCGACCCAGACCGGCTCGAGGAAGTGCTGCCCGTATCGCTTCCTCGCGCGCGTCACTCCTCGTCCCCGGGAAGCGTCTCTCCCCGCCAATAGCGTTCCTCGATCTCCTCGATTTCCTCTTCGCTCAAGCCGAAGTAGTGCCCCACTTCGTGAATCAACGTCTCGCCGATGACGGCGCAGATGTCGTCTTCGTCTTCGCAGTCCGCTTCGATCGGCTTCTGAAACAGAGTGATCCGATCGGGCAGGTGGTTGCCGTACGGCCAGGACCGCTCGGGGAGCGGAACGCCTTGATACAGGCCGTACAAAGAGTCGGGAGGTTCGATCTCCATCTCCTCGAGCAGCTCCGCGCTCGGCTCGTCCTCGACG
Organism: Vicinamibacterales bacterium; assembly: GCA_036407095.1. GTDB lineage: Bacteria > Acidobacteriota > Vicinamibacteria > Vicinamibacterales > UBA2999 > Gp6-AA40. The sequence continues at coordinate 82,544 of DASWZV010000141.1, forward strand.
ACGATCGCGAGGTTCTTCATCTCGACGCGGAAGCGTTTCGGGATGAGCAGGATCGCGTCAGCGACGAGACGTTCGAAGGCGGCGCGCGTCACCCCTCGTCCTCTCATCCTTGGCGACGACATGCGCGTAGTAATCGCAGTCTGCCGTCACCAGGCATCGATCGCAGAGCGGTTTCGGCCGGCAGATCCGTCGCCCGTGCAGGATCTGCACGTCGGAGGCGAGGGTCCACATTGCGGGGGGCAGCGCGCCGCAGAGTTGCGATTCCACCTTCACCGGATCATCACCGTCGGCGATTCCGATTCGGTTGGACACGCGAAGGACGTGACGATCGACCGGTAAGCCAGGGACCCCGAGCGCATGCCCGAGCACGACGTTCGCCGTCTTCCGGCCGACGCCCGGGAGCTTCGTCAACAGCTCCATATCGGCGGGAACCTGACCGCCGTGCTCCCCCACGAGAGTCTTCGCCATGCCGAGGAGCGCCTTCGACTTCTGTCGAAAGAAGCCGGTCGACTGAATCTGCCGTTCGAGCGACGACAGACGCGCTCTGGCGAGTGCCGCAGCATCGGGGTACTTCTTGAACAGCGCGGGCGTCACCATGTTCACCCGTGCATCGGTCGACTGCGCCGACAGGATCGTCGCGACCAGCAGCTCGAACGGCGTGCGGTAATTGAGCTCGGTGTCAGCGTTAGGGTGCTGTTCCGACAAGGTCTCGACCACGCGTCGGGTTGTGGCGGGGGATTTCATGTAATGCAAAATGCGAAATTCAAAATGCCAAATTCGGCGGGTCTACAACGCGACACCTACCCTGGGTGCTTTCCGTTTTGCATTTGCATTTTGCATTTTGAATTAGTGAATCGGCCCCTTCGACCACCCGGCGTTCGAATACGTCTCCGAGAAGACCCGCATGTGCTCCTGCAGGGCGGTGATCAGGTTGGGTACGAACTGAACCGGCACGACGATCCGGGCCCGCACCGGCGCCCGCACCACGTGATCGCTTTCGGCCTCGCGGACCTCTTTCTCGGAAAGCGGCATGACTTCACAGAACGTGAGCGTGAAGTCGAACGGTGTGTGCGCAATGGCGCAGAAGTTCGAGTAGGTCCGCGGGCCCGCGGTCTCTTCGGGCACGATGGTGAAGTTGATTTGCTTGCGCTCGGTATCGTTCATTGAGGGTCCGCTAGTATTTTCGCATCACCCCGACGACGACGCCCTGGACCTGCACCTGATCGAGGTCGAACAGCATGGGCTGCATCGCGGGATTGGCCGGCTGGAGTCGAATGCGGCCGTTCTCCCGGTAGAATTTCTTGAGCGTGACGTCGAGACCGCCAACCAGCGCGATCACCATCTCGCCATTGTCTGCCGATTTGCGATCCTCGACGATGACGAAGTCGCCGTCGCGGATCTGTTCGTCGATCATCGAATCGCCCTTGACGCGCAGCACGTAGCTGTCGCGTTTTCCCGCGAGCGTGTCGGGGACGGCGATCGTCTCGCTTCCCGGTACCGCCTCGATCGGCACGCCCGCCGCGACGAAGCCCAAGAGCGGCAGCTCCATCGCCCGGCCGGCTCCACGCGTCGGGATCAGTTCGACCGATCGGCTTCTGTTCCAGGCGCGTCGAATGAAGCCTTTCTCCTGCAGGTTACTCAGATGCTTGTGGACGGTCGCGAGTGACGACAGGTTGAACCGCCGGCCGATTTCTTCGAGGCTGGGGGCATACCCGTGTTGCTGGATGAACTCGTTCAGGTAATCCAGGATCTCGCGCTGACGTTTGGTGAGGGGTAGCACGGCATCCTCCAATCCGGGCTCTGCGCGCGCTCTTGCGCGAAGGCCTGGGAATTACGCTTGCCGAGGTTGCGCGCACTATATGCGAACATAAAGCGAAGATCAAGCCCGAAACGGTGTTACACTCGACGCTAGCCAGCCCCGTGATCGCACCGCCTGTGTGCCGGATAAGAGGACGCGTATGTGCAATCGAAAAGTTGCCCTCACCGCTGTGACTTGTCTCGCGTCCATCGCGCTCGGTTTGGGAGTCGCAATCGTCGGCGCTGCCAACCGAGTGACCCCGCAGCAGGCGGATTCGTTCTCGCGCAAGATCGCCATCATCTCGGCGCAGTCGACGATGGCCACTCGAGTTGCGGCGGTGCGACGGACACCGGTCTCGGAAGATGAGGTCAATTCGTGGTTCGCGTATCGCGCGCAGTCGCTGCTCCCGCAGGGGATGACGGAGCCGCAGCTCACCATCATCGGCAACGGCAAGGTCTCCGCGACGGCGACGGTCGATCTCGACACGGTGGCCAGGCAGAAGCGAAATGGTGCCGTCCTCAATCCGTGGAATCTCGTTGGTGGACGCGTCCCGGTGACGGTCTCTGGCGTCCTGAGCACGGGGAACGGTCGTGGTCAGTTCGACCTCGAGGAAGCCACGTTGTCGGGCATCCCGGTGCCGAGGTCGCTGCTGCAGGAACTGGTGTCGTACTACTCGCGCAGCGACACGCAACCTCAGGGCATCCGCATAGACGATCCCTTCGCGCTTCCCGCGAACATCCGCCAGATCGAGGTGGGGCAGGGTCAGGCCATCGTGATTCAGTAGACATGCTCAGCGCACGATGCCCAGTCGGGTCGTAGTGTCCGCCTTCAGGCGGATCATTCACGGTCCGGCTCAGGCCGGACACTACGTTCTGTGTGACCGTTGACTTTCTCACGACACCGCTGCAGTTCCTGAAGGGCGTCGGTCCGCGCAAAGCGGCCGATCTGACGCGCGCGGGCCTGGTGCTCGTCGAAGACCTGCTGTATCGCCTGCCGTTTCGCTATGAAGATCGCAGCCGGATGCAGCCGATTGCCACGCTGCGCGCCGGCGCCAAGGCCGCGGTGCTCGGCGAGATCAAGTCCGCGAATCTGACGCTGACGCGGCGCCGCGGCTTCAAGATCTTTCAGGCGATTGTCGGTGATCGGAGCGGAGCCATCCGCTGCACGTGGATGAATCAGGCGTTTCTCGCCGACATCCTCAAACCCCACTTGCAGGTCGTCATCTTCGGCGACGTGAAGCTCGATTCGACCGGGGTCCACTTCATGAATCCCGAGTACGAGATCGTCTCAGACGACCTGGCAGCGGTGCACACGGGTCGCGTCGTGCCGTTCTACGAGAAGACCGGCATGGTGACGCCGAACATGCAGCGGCGTCTCGTGCGGCAGACGCTCGACCAGCTGCCGCCGGAGATCCCCGATGTGCTCCCGTCGGAACTGCGCGCCCGTCTCAGCCTCGTCCCGAGGCGACAGGCGGTGGAGGAGTCGCACTTTCCGGGCAACGATGCGTCGGTCGATCTGCTCAACGCGTTTCGGTCGCCGGCGCAGCGACGGTTGATCTTCGAAGAGTTCTTTCTCTTCCAGATCGGACACGCGTGGCGTCGTCATGCCAGCAGCATCGAACTGAAGCCCTACGTCCCCGTCGTCGACGACCGCATCCGCGCGTCGGCCGCGGCGGTCCTGCCGTTCAAGCTCACGCCAGGCCAGCGTCACGCGACCAAGGAGATCGTCGATGACATGATCGCGCGCGAGCCGATGCATCGCCTGCTGCAGGGAGACGTCGGCGCCGGCAAGACGATCGTGGCGCTGCTGGCCGCGATCGTCGCGATGGAGAACGGCCTGCAGGTTGCGTTCATGGCGCCCACCGAGATTCTGGCGGGCCAGCATTACAACAACATCGCGCGCCAGCTGGCCTCATCGAGATTCCGCGTCGATCTGCTGACCGGCAGCACGCCGGGCCTGCAGAAGCACACAATCCTCGCGAACATCGAACGTGGGAGTACGCATCTGATCGTCGGGACGCATGCGCTCGTGCAGGAGCAGGTGACGTTCCACAAGCTCGGTCTGGTCGTGATCGACGAGCAGCATCGCTTCGGCGTGGCGCAGCGCGCCGCCTTGCGGGCGAAGGGACTGCGCCCCGACGTGCTGCTGATGACCGCGACGCCGATTCCGCGGACGCTGGCGCTCACCGATTACAGCGAGCTCGACGTCTCGAAGATCACCGATCTGCCGCCCGGTCGCCGTCCGGTGAAGACGCTGGTCAAACCCGAGTCGCGCCGCGACGAGATTTACGATCTCATTCGCCAGCAGCTCGACGCCGGTCGGCAGGCGTACATCATCTACCCGCTCGTCGAGGAGTCCGAGAAGATCGATCTCAGGTCGGCCACCGAGATGGCCGATCACCTGCAGGCCGAGGTGTTCCCGGCGTACCGTGTCGCGCTCCTGCACGGCCGGATGAAGCAGGACGCGAAGGACCACGTGATGCAGGCGTTCGCGGCGGGGCGCATCCATCTGCTCGTGTCGACCACTGTCGTTGAAGTCGGCGTGGACGTGCCAAACGCCTCGGTGATGGTGGTCGAGCACGCGGAGCGCTTCGGGCTGGCGCAACTGCACCAGCTTCGCGGGCGCGTCGGCCGCGGACCATGGGAGTCGTCCTGCATTCTGCTCTATCAGGCGCCCTGGACCGACGACGCGCGCGAGCGACTCAAAGCGATGTCGTCGACCACCGACGGCTTCGTGATCGCAGAGCGCGATCTCGAGCTGCGCGGTCCCGGGGATTTCTTCGGCACGCGACAGTCGGGCGTACCGGTGCTCCGCACCGGCGATCTCGTTCGCGACCGCGACATCATGGAGGAGGCTCACCGGGAAGCGCGGCGCATGGTCGACAACGGCGGGTTGACGCCCGAGCTCACGAGCTTCGTGAAGAGCAAGTGGCAGCAGCAGTTCGGGCTCATCGAAGTGGGATGATCTCGATGCCCCATGCGCTCGAGCAGGGCAGTGAACGTCGATGAGGGTCATCGCCGGTCGCTACAAAGGCCGTCGCCTCAAGGCGCCCGATTGGGAAGGACTGCGGCCGACATCCGACAAGCTGCGTGAGACGCTGTTCAACATCCTCGCTCCGCGCCTCGAGGGGGCGCGCGTCATCGACGGTTACGCGGGGACCGGCGCGATCGGGATCGAGGCGCTCAGTCGCGGCGCCGCGCACGTGACGTTCATCGAACGCGATCCGCGCGCGCGGCGATTGATCGAGGAGAACCTCGCCGGATGCGGTGTGGAGGGGGGCTATACTATCCGCGGCGGAGATGTTGCAGCCGTGCTGCCGTCGATGGGCACGGACCACTGCGATTTGATCCTGCTCGATCCCCCGTACGACAGCGCGACGAGCGAGGTGCTGGATCTCTCGGCGCGCATGCTGGCGCCGGGAGGGCAGGTCGTCTTGGAGCGCTCCACGCGGCACGAGCCGGAAACCCCGCCGACGTTGGAACGCGTTCGGGACGTGAAGTCGGGCGACAGCACGTTGTCGTTTTTCACGGTACGTAGCGTCCGGCTTTCGTGTCCGCCGTAGCGCGAGCGCGTAGGCGGAAGCCGGGCGAAGGCAGACGCAGCGTCCGGCTTTCGTGTCCGCCATAGCAACGCGCACAGGCGGAGGCCGGACCATCAGAGGATCGAACATGCCCAGCACGCCGAGCGGTCGCCTGGCAGTTTTCCCCGGCTCCTTCGATCCGCTCACCAACGGACACGTCGACATCATCCTGCGCTCGGCGCGTCTCTTCGAGCGCATCGTCGTCGCCGTGCTCGTGAATCAGGACAAGAAGGCGCTGTTCAGCAGCGAGGAGCGGGTGGCGATGATCCGCGAGGTGTTCCGCGAGTATGCCAACGTCGAGGCCGAGAGCTTCGATGGGCTGCTCGTCGAGTACGCGCGGCGCCGCCGGGCGAGTGCGATCATCCGCGGGATACGGGCGGTCTCCGACTACGAGTACGAGTTTCAGATGGCGCTGATGAACCGGCATCTCGAGCCGATGCTCGAGACGGTATTCATGATGCCTGCGGAGCAGTACACGTATCTCAGCTCGCGCCTGACGAAGGAAGTCTTCAGCCTGGGCGGCAATGTGACCGGCCTCGTGCCCCCGGCCGTCGAAGCGCGCATGAAACAGAAGCAGAAGGCGCCGGTCGGGTAGGACACGCGGCGTTTTTCAGCGCGCTGCCGCCTGTCGCAGGGCACGTCCTCTGGACGTGCCGAGGGATTCCATGTTTGCACGACGTCTCTCCCAGGTCTCCGTGTCGGCGACGCTCAAGGTTGCCGCCGAGGCCGATCGTCTGCGCCGCGCCGGCTACGACGTGGTCGACTTCAGCGCCGGGGAGCCTGACTTTCCAACACCCGAGCACGTGAAGGAGGCCGGGAAGGCCGCGATCGATGCCAACTTCACTCGCTACACGGTTGCGCCAGGCATCCCCGAGCTGAGAGACGCCATCTGCGCGCGCTACAGGGACGACTACGGCATCGACATCACAGCAGCGGAAGTGTTGATGACGGTTGGTGGCAAGCAGGCGCTCTTCAATGCGGCGCTCGCGCTGTTCGATGCCGACGACGAGGTGATCACGCACGCGCCGTACTGGCCGACGATCCCTGAGCAGGTCAAGCTGATGGGAGCTCGGCCCGTCATCGTGCAGACGCAGTCGGCAGATGGATTCGCGGTCGATCCCGACGCGATCGTGCGAGCGATCACCTCGAAGACGAAGGCGATCGTGCTCAACTCGCCGTGCAACCCGACGGGCGCGTTGATCGACGAAGCGTCGGCGGCGGCAATTGCCGATGCCGCCGCAAAGAAGGGGATCTGGCTGATCGTCGACTTGTGCTACGAGCGGCTCATTTACGAGGATGTCCCGCACAATCTCCCGAAGGTGCTGTTCGATCGGCATCGCGATCGCACGGTCATCGCCGGCTCCGCGTCGAAGGCCTTCGCGATGACAGGGTGGCGGTGCGGGTGGACGATTGCGCCCAGGGCGTTGACGGCGGCCTTCAACGTGATCCAGGGACAGTCCACGTCCAACATCTCGTCGATCACGCAGAAGGCCGCGCTGGCCGCCTTGTCCGGACCTCAGGATGCGATATCGGCGATGCGCGAGGAGTACCGCCGCCGACGCGACAACATCCACGCGTGGCTGACCGCGCATCCGCTCATTCGATGTGTGAAGCCGAAGGGCGCGTTCTATCTCTTTCCGGATATCTCGGGATTGCTCTCGCCCGACGGGATCAGAACGTCGGCCGATTTCGCTCAGGGCCTGATCGAGCAAGAACACGTCGTCGTGACTCCGGGCGAGGGTTTCGATGCGCCCGGCTACATGCGGATCTCGTACGCCACCTCGATGGAGCAGCTCCGTGAGGGAGCGAATCGGATCTCGAGATTCGTCGAGTCGATCCAGCCGGCCAGGGCCAGTCTGTCGCAGTGAATCTTCCAGACAGTATCGTCTCGCGCCTGAGAGAGCATGTCGGCGCAGAGTACGTGCGCGCCGATGCGGCCTCACTCGCCGCCTATGCCGCTGACGCGCTCGGGCAGGGGCATCTGCCTGACGTCGTGGTCACGCCCTCAAATGCGAACGAGATCTCGGCAATCGCCCGCCTGTGCAACGAACATCGCGTTCCGCTCGTGGTGCGCGGGGCAGGCACGGGATACACAGGCGGGGCAGTGCCGACCTGCGGTGGTGTCGTGCTGTCGATGGAGCGGATGAACCGCATCCTCGAGATCGACGAGCTCAATCTGCTTGCGGTGGTCGAACCGAACGTCATCACCGGCGACCTGCAACGTGCGGTCGAGCGCGTCGGATTGTTCTACCCGCCCGATCCAGCGAGCCTTGCGACCTCGTCGATCGGCGGCAACGTGGCCGAATGCGCTGGCGGGCCGCGCGCGTTCAAGTACGGCACGACGAAGCGATACGTGCTGGCGCTCGAGGCAGTGCTCCCTACCGGAGAGATCGTCCGGACCGGATCGAAGGCGGTGAAGAACGTCGTCGGCTACGACCTGACGCAGCTCTTGGTCGGGTCGGAAGGAACCCTGGCGATCATCACCCGCATCACGCTTCGCCTGATCCCCAAGCCGCCGGCGCGGGCCACACTCTCCGCGTCTTTCGCAAGCGTCGAACAGGCGGTTCAGGCGGTCACGTCGCTCATCGAGCGCCGGGTCGTGCCGGCTGCGATCGAGCTCGTTGATGCAGATTCGATTCGAGCCGTCGAGGCATTCGTCGGTCGCGCGGTCGTCCCATCAGGAGCCAACGCACAGCTGATCGTCGAATGCGACGGAGCCGAGGCCGCTGTGGAAGAGGAGATCGACCGCGTCGTCAGCGCCTGCCGCGACGTCGGCAGCCTGCGGACCACCCGTGCGGCGACCGATGCCGAGCGTGAGGAGGTCTGGAGCGTACGCCGGCAGCTTTCGTTCGCGCTTCGCGCGACCGGCCTGTTGAAGATCAACCACGACGTCGTCGTTCCGCGCGGGCGCGTGCCGCAGCTGTTCGAGGCACTGGCCGATCTCAAGGCGCGTCATGCGCTGCAGATTGCGTCGTTCGGTCACGCCGGTGACGGCAACATCCACGTCAACCTGATGATCGCCAGGCAGGACGAAGCCGCCCGGGCACGCGCCCGGGACGCGGAGCGCGAGCTCTTCGAACGAGTCGTTGCCCTCGAAGGTTCCATCAGCGGCGAGCACGGCATCGGGTTCGCGAAGGCGCCGTATCTTCCGATCGAACTCTCCGCCGACGTGATCGCGCTGATGAAGCGCGTGAAGGCGTCCTTCGATCCGAATGGCATCCTGAATCCCGGGAAGATGTTTCCCTGACTATCTCGGCGACAGGACGAACTGGTTGCCGTCGGCGTCCTTCATGACGGCGAACGTACCCCACGGCTCTTTCCTCGGCGGTGACACGAACTCCACGCCGCGGCTCTTCAGCTCCTCGTAGGTGCGCTCGACGTTGTCGCAGGCCAGCGCGCCGTTGAAATGGCCGCCAACGGCCTGATCGTCGCGCTTGAAGAGCACGAAGCGCGTATCCGAGGTACCGATCCGCAATTCGATCCAGCGCCGCGAGTCGTCATGGGGCTGGTCGGTCAGCACTCTGAATCCGAGCTTTTCAGTGTAGAAGGCCAGGGCGCGGTCCTGATCGTGCGTGGGGATGCTGACGAACTTCACGTGCGTGATCATGCAGATGCCTCCTCGCGGCCGATCCAAGGTCCGGCTTCCGCCTTTTCGCGTCGCGCAACGGTTGACAAGAAAGCCGGACACTACGTGCGTGGGTCGACTCTACGAGCGACTCCCGTGATGTGTAAAGCCGGCCTTGTAACCGCTATAGTTTTTATCCGTATGCGAGTGACGCTCGATCGATACATCGTCGACAGCCTGATGCCGGATCTCGTGGGACACGACAAACAGCCGTCGGCGTTCATCGTGTTTCTGTATCTGTGGTCACGCGCCTCGTCCAGACAGACCGGAACGCCGCGCGGCCGCCGGCTCGTCGCGAGTCTTCAACAGATCGCGTTCGACACCGGTCTGTCGAAGAGCGCGGTTCAGCACGCGATTCGAACGCTGAAGCGACGACGACTGATTCAGTCGCAGCAAGCGTCGGCGACCGCCGCGCCCGATTACATCGTGTACGCCCCGTGGCGGCGATGATTGCAGCTCAGTGATTGACGACCAGGAGGACGTCGGTCACATCGTCCGGTTGCGATTGGACGAGCGTGCCGACGCGAATGTTGGCGGTGTTCATGTAGCGAACGCTCCCGAGCGTGTGCAACGGCGTTCCGAGTGCGGCTTGGATCGCCTTGACGTCGTCGGCGCTCGCAACCAGAAGCAGGCGTTGCGAGGAGCGGAGGAGGCCGACGGCCTGTTTGACGTCGAACGGCTGTACCACCTCGAGGCGCGTGTAGAACGTGAGATTCCGGATGAAGACGTTGTACAGGGCGACCGGTTCATTGCCGCTGCGATTCGCGAGGACGAGCGCGGCCATCTGTTCCACCGCTTCGGGACGCCGGCCGGAAAGCGCGCCGAACTGCACTGCAATCAACAGAGCGGCCGCTGCTGTCGCGCCGACTGCCGGCAAACGCGTCCAGGCTTGCGTCGCAGCAACGACGGCGAACGCGATCGCAGCGCACAGGGCAAGTCCCGCTGCAGTCCACGTGAGGACGGCATACGTGCTGATGAACAGCGGCTGCATCCGAACGAAGAGGAGCGCGAGGGCGATGTAGAGCGCCGAGGTCGCCCACGTTGCACCAGCCAAGCCTGGTTGCCTGCGATGATCGTCGGTGCGTGAGGCGGCGATGCGCTCGCTGATCGCCTGCGCCAGCAGGATCGCCACCGGCGGCAGCACCGGCAGGATGTAGCGAGGTTGTTTGCCGATCGACAGCGTGTAGAAGAGCAGCGGCATCACCGCCCAGAGGATGAGCCCCCACTGCAGATCGCTGAACCTCGCTCGACGGCGGACCATCGCGATCGCGATCATTGGGCGCCAGATGAACGTCAGCAGAAAGGGGGACCAGGGCAGGAGTCCGCCGATCAAGACCGGCGCGTAGTACCAGATCGGACGTGCATCGTTGAAGCGGGTCGTCGCGAAACGTTCCATGTTGTCGCCGACGAAGAACCCGCGGAGGTACTCGTTGCCATGGACCCGCCACATCAGGACGTACCACGGTACGCCGACGATGACGAAAACGAGTGCCGCGAGGGCGAGCCCGCGAGGATCGAGTCGCGCAACACGCCGTTTCCACCACCAGATCGGCACGAGCACGATCGCCGGAATGACGAGCGACACCGGACCCTTCGTGAGAAAACCGAGTCCTGCACTCAGGCCCGCGATCGCCCACCACTTCAGTGATCGGTTGGTGCTGTCGGCCTCCGCCGCGCGCAGCGCCACCCAGATGGTGAGCGTGATGAAAAAGGCGAGCGGCAAATCGGGGAGCGCCCATCGAGCCATCGTGAAACAGCCGAATGACGTGGCCACGATGGCTGCCGCCAGCCACGATGCCTCGGGACGTCGGCGTCCTCCCGCGATCGCCCACGTCAGCAGAGCGAGCCCGGCACCGGACATTGCCGACCAGAACCGAGCCGCACCTTCGGTCGGTCCGGTCACCAGGTACGTCGCGGCCGTGAGCCAGTAGTACAGGGGAGGCTTCTCGAAGCGGTTCTCGTAGTTGAACCGTGGTGTGAGCCAGTCGCCGCTGTCGACCATCTCGCGCGACGCTTCGGCGTAGTACCCTTCGTCGGAATCGGTGATCGCCTGCCGGCCGAGGCCAAGGAAGAACGTGATGACGCAGAGGATGAGAAGTGTGAGAACGGACCGGTTCACGCCGCAGTCATTTTAGTGGACGGTCAGCGAATCTCATCCGCGTGCAGGCTACGATAGGTCTAGTGGACGCTAAAATGCCCAAAACCGTGGCCGTCGTCGGCGCCTCCAACGATCGAAAGAAGTTCGGCAACAAGGCGGTGCGTGCGTTTCGTGCCGAAGGGTATCAGGTGATTCCGATCAACCCGCACGAGGCCGAGGTCGAAGGACTGCGCGCGTATCGGTCGGTCCTCGAGGTGCCGGGCACGATCGACATGGCTACCGTCTACGTACAGCCCGATGTGGCGATGCGTCTGCTGCCGGAGTTCGAGAAAAAGCAGATCGGCGAGATCTGGATCAACCCTGGAGCCGAGAGCGACGACCTCTTGGAGGAAGCAAGCCGGCGCAAGCTGAACGCGATCTTCGCATGCAGCATCATGGGCGTCGGCCGGAGCCCGAGCGAATTCTAGCGTCGCCACGCTTCCGCCTTCGCCCAAGAGCTACGGCGAGACTGCGCTCTACGAGCTTTGTAGGAAAACAACGTGCTGACGATCAGATTGCGGAAGAACGGTCCCTACGTCATCGACACCGACGACGCGCGAGTGATCGATTGGAATGGGACGGAGTATCAGGTCGTGCGAAAGCCGATCGCGCTGTGCCGGTGCGGCGGGTCGTCAACGAAACCCTTCTGCGACGGCACCCATTCGAAGATTGGGTTTGCCGCCGCAGAAGAAGCCGTCAAAGGCGAGACGTCTTAGCGGTTTGGAACCCGGGTGTTGAACTCGGCCGCGAGCGTCGTGTTGAGATCGGCACCCGAAGCCAGCTCGATTTCCTTCCCGCGCGTTGCGAGGACGGTCCCTGTTCCGGCCGCGCCGCCAATCGCCGCACCCTTCGCCGCGCCGCTGGCTCCGCCGACGATGCCACCGATGACGGCGCCGATGCCCGCGCCGCCGCCGATCTTCGTCACGTCGCCCTTGGTATCAGCGGCGCCTTCGAAGGTGAGCTCCGCCGTGCGCAGCCTCTCGCGCTGCCCATTGATCTCGACGTCGGTGAAGCGCAATGCCAGATGCGATTTGCCCTTCACGCGACCGGCACGTTCGACGGCGGACACGTTCCCGAGCAGCGTTGAACCGGCGGGAATCACGGTCGCGCCGTCGACAACGATCGACTGCTTGAGACGCGCTCTCACCTGATCTTCAACCTGCGCCGTCGCTGACGACACCGGCGTGATCAGCTCCAGGGCAAGCGGGGTGCCCGTTGAAGCGGTGACTTCGCGGAACGACGGACGCGGAGGCTCTGCCCGAACAGGAGCGGGAGGGGCAGGAGCCGGCGCGACCGATGATGAAGCTGCACTGTTCGACGCTTGGGGGCGCACTGGTTGCGGACGAGGCGCAGCAGGAGCAGGCCGTGGAGCGGGAGCGGGAGCTGGAGCCGGTGGCGGTGCCACGGGCTGAGCCGCAGCTTCCGGCGCAGGCGCCGCAGGCGCTGCCGCCGGCGGCGCAGCCGCAGGGTCAGTTGTCTGCGCGTTGTTGTCGCTGCTACCGGAACAGCCTGCGACAAGTGCAGAACTGAGTAACGCAGCGGTCAACCATTGCTTCGTCATCGTGAAGTACCTCTGCCTGGGGAGGTTTCAAGGATCGGGCCGATCGAAACGCTCGTCAAGTCTGCGGTTTTTGGCTGAGTGTCCTCTTTCGACGAACAGTTCTGTTGGTAGCAGAACAGGCGTGCAGTTCATACTCGTCATCAGGAACACTTATCTTGTCGGAACGACTATCAATTTGACTGATACCGAACCGGCAGTGCACACTGATTCCCATATGCCAACGGAACGCACCGGCGCCCAGATCATCTGGGAGTGCCTCGTCCATGAAGGGGTCAACACCGTCTTCGGTTACCCAGGTGGCGCCATTCTGCCGGCCTACGACGCCATGCTCGACTACCCGGTCCGGCACGTCCTCGTTCGTCATGAACAGGGAGCCTCGCACATGGCCGATGGCTATGCGCGAGCGGGCGGCGGCGTCGGCGTCGCAATCGCAACCTCAGGTCCTGGTGCGACCAACCTCGTCACCGGTATCGCGACGGCGATGATGGATTCGGTGCCGATGGTGTGCATCACCGGCCAGGTGCCGAGCAAGTTGATCGGCTACGACGCGTTCCAGGAGACAGACATCACCGGCATCACGCTGCCGATCACCAAGCACAGTTACCTGGTGACGCGCGTCGAAGACATCATGCCGGCGATCAAGGAAGCCTTCCATCTCGCGACATCTGGTCGCCCCGGTCCCGTCCTCGTCGACATCACCAAGGACGCGCAGCAGGCACGACTCGGGTGGGAATGGGATCCGACGCCAGTGAAACTGCGTTGGCACCGGCCGAAGCAATCGGTCTCGCGGTCCGACCTCGCGAAGGCTGTCGACTTGATCAAGGCGTCGAAGCGGCCGGTGATTCTGGCAGGGCAGGGCGTGTTGCATAGCGGCGCGATGAACGAGGTCCGGCGGTTTGCGGAGAAGATCAACGCCCCGGTGGCGCTGACGCTGCTCGGACTCGGCGCATTTCCCGCGAGTCACCCTCTCAACATCGGCATGATGGGGATGCACGGCGAGGCCTGGGTCAATCACGCGATTCAGGAAGCCGACCTCCTGCTCGCGTTCGGCATGCGGTTCGACGATCGGGTGACCGGCAACCTCAAGACCTACGCGATCAACGCCAGGAAGATTCACATCGATATCGATCCGTCGGAGATCAACAAGAACGTCACGGCCGATGCCGCGATTGTCGCCGACCTGCGGCACGCGCTGAAAGACCTGCTCGACGCAATGGCGCCCGCCGATCACGGCGGGTGGCTGAAGTACATCGGGTCGATGAAGGGCGACTCCGCCGTCCGCGACATCCAGTCGCTGCCTGACAACGGTCACCTCTACGCTCCACACGTCATCAACGACATCTGGCGCCTTACCGAAGGCAAGGCGATCGTGGTCACCGACGTCGGTCAGCATCAGATGTGGGAGGCGCAGTACTACCATCACGAGGCTCCGCGCACGCTGATCACCTCAGGCGGCCTCGGGACGATGGGGTTCGGTCTGCCGGCGGCGATCGGTGCCAAGCTGGCGAAGCCGGACGCCGAGGTGTGGGCGATCGTCGGTGATGGCGGGTTCCAGATGACGCAGGCCGAGTTGTCGACCGCCGCGCAGGAAGGCGTGAAGGTGAACGTCGCGGTGATCAATAACGGCTACCTCGGCATGGTGCGTCAGTGGCAGGAGTTCTTCTACGAACGGCGGTATGCGGCGACACCGCTGCGAAGCCCGGACTTCGTGAAGATCGCCGAAGCGCACGGCCTGACCGGCCTGCGCGTCGAGCGCCGGCCTGAAGTGGCCGACGTCGTGCGGCGTGCGCGGGAAGCCGACGGCACCGTGCTCATCGATTTCCGGGTCGAGCAGGAGGACAGCGTGTACCCGATGGTGCCCGCCGGCGCCGATCTCGACGCAATGATTCGCCGGCCGCCGCAGCAGCCGTCGGTGCTGGTGGAGTCGGCCGCCGACCCGATGTAAATCTTCAATCGACGATCCCTTATGCATCACACGCTCGTTGCGCTCGTCGAAGACAAGCCGGGTGTACTCAACCGCGTCGCCTCGCTCTTTCGACGGCGTGCGTTCAACATCGAGTCGCTGACCGTCGGCCGCACCGACGTCGCCGGCATTTCACGGATGACAGTCGTCATCGACAGCGATCAGGTCAGCGTCGATCGCGTCGCCGCCTATCTGCTCAAGCTGGTGAATGTCCTTCAGGTCGAGGACCTGCGCGACATTCCTGCGGTGGCGCGCGACCTCGCATTGGTGAAAGTTGCGGTGGCCGGTCACGATCGGGCGCAGCTGCTGCGTGTCGTCGATGAAACGCGCGCGCACATCGTCGATTCGGGTGAGCAGACGATGACGCTCGAGATCACCGGCGAACCGCCGCACGTGGACGCGGTCATCGCCCGGCTCGAGCCGCTCGGCATCATCGAGATGGTCCGCACCGGTCAGGTCGCGATGCGCCGAGGCGACACGGCGTTGTCGACGGCGAGATACTCATAGGCAGGTTGGGTTTGATTGGGCAAGTAGGGTAGATGGGGCTGGTGAGGTGGATAAGGCTGGTGAGCCTGGCCGCCCTACCTGGCCTATCAACCCCATCAACCCTACTCGCCCTCTTTTAAGGGAGCAGCAATGGCGACGATGTTTTACGACAGGGACGCGGACATTGAGCTCATTCGCGGACGCAAGGTGGCCGTCATCGGCTACGGCTCGCAGGGTCACGCGCATGCGCTGAACCTTCAGGACAGCGGCGTCGATGTCGTCGTCGGCTTGCAGGCAGGGAGCAAGTCGGCGGAGAAGGCGAAGGCGGCCGGCGTCCGCGTGATGAGCGTGGCCGAGGCCTCGGCATGGGCCGACGTGATCATGGTGTTGATTCCCGATCAGCATCAGGCGCGGGTCTATCGCTCCGAGATCGCACCGCACCTGACGAAGGGCAAGATGCTGATGTTCGCCCACGGCTTCGCGATCCGCTTCGACTGGATCGTTCCGCCGGCCGACGTCGACGTGACGATGGTGGCGCCCAAGGCGCCGGGGCATCGTGTCCGCGAGGTGTTCAAGGAGGGCGGTGGCACACCAGGCCTGCTCGCGGTGCATCAGGATGTGACCGGCACGGGCAGGGCCACAGCGCTCTCGTACGCGCGCGCGATCGGGTGCACGCGGGCCGGCGTCATCGAGACGACGTTTGCCGAGGAGACCGAGACCGATCTGTTCGGCGAACAGGCGGTCTTGTGCGGCGGCACGAGTGCGCTGGTCAAGGCCGGCTTCGAGACGCTGATCGAGGCAGGGTATCAGCCGGAGATCGCGTACTTCGAATGCCTGCACGAGCTGAAGCTGATCGTCGACCTCATGTACCGGGGCGGCCTGCAGTACATGCGGTACTCGATCAGCGACACCGCCGAGTACGGCGACTACACGGCCGGCTCGCGCATCGTCACTGCCGAAACGAAGGCGACGATGAAGCAGCTCCTCGAGGAGATTCAGTCGGGC
The DNA here is from genome assembly GCA_036407095.1 of Vicinamibacterales bacterium. Taxonomy (GTDB): domain Bacteria; phylum Acidobacteriota; class Vicinamibacteria; order Vicinamibacterales; family UBA2999; genus Gp6-AA40. Next base: position 98,699 of record DASWZV010000141.1, read on the forward strand.
GAGTTCGCGAAGAAGTGGATTGCCGAAAACGAGAACGGCTGCCCGAACTTCAAGGCCCTGCGCGAGCAGAACCGCAATCACCCGATCGAGGTCGTCGGCGCGAAGCTGCGCAACATGATGCCGTTCCTCGATCCGGTGCAGCTGCCGCAACCCGCAACCGTGTAAATAAAGCGAACACTGTAGGCCGGGCCTGTATTTCGGGCCCGGCATGATCGACCCGCAACCTCACTCCTCCCATGAACAAATACTCATCGCGAGTGACTCAACCCCGCAGCCAGGGCGCATCGCAGGCGATGCTCTATGGCATCGGCCTGACCGATGCGGACCTGCAGAAGGCGCAAGTCGGCATCTGCAGCATGTGGTACGAGGGCAACACGTGCAACATGCATCTGGATCGGCTCGCCGGCGAGGTGAAGTCGGGAGTCCAGGCCGCCGGCCTCGTCGGGCTGCGATTCAATACGGTTGGCGTCAGCGACGGGCTTTCGATGGGCACCGACGGCATGAGCTATTCACTGCCATCGCGAGATCTCATCGCCGATTCGATCGAGACCGTCATGGGCGCGCAGTGGTACGACGCGCTCGTCACGATCCCGGGTTGCGACAAGAACATGCCGGGCAGCGTGATCGCGATGGCGCGTCTCAACCGGCCATCGTTGATGGTCTACGGCGGCACCATCCGGGCCGGGTTTGCGCAAGGGAAGCCGCGCGACATCATCTCCGCCTTCCAGTCGTACGGCGAGTACCTGGCAGGCACGATCACCGACGAGCAGCGGCTCGACATCGTCCGGCACGCGTGCCCCGGGGCAGGCGCGTGCGGGGGCATGTATACGGCGAATACCATGGCGGTCGCGATCGAGGCGCTCGGCCTCTCGCTGCCATACAGCTCGTCGCTGCCGGCAGACGATCCGGGCAAGGCCGACGAGTGCCGGCGATCCGGTGTCGCGGTTCGCGCACTACTGGAGCGCGATCTCAAACCGCGCGACATCCTGACTCGCAAGTCGTTCGAGAACGCGATGGCGATGATCATGGCGGTGGGCGGATCGACCAACGCCGTGCTGCACCTGCTGGCGATCGCACGGGCCGCAGGCGTGGCGCTCGAGCTCGCCGACTTTCAGCGGGCAAGTGATCGCGTGCCGCTCGTTGCCGATTTGAAGCCGAGCGGGACCTACGTCCAGGAGGATCTGCATGCAGTGGGCGGGACGCCCGCCGTGATGAAGCAGCTCCTCGATCGAGGATTCCTGCACGGCGATGCGATGACCGTCACGGGCAGGACGCTCGAAGAGAACCTCGCGGATGCGGCGCCGCTGAAGCCGGGACAACGCATCATCCATTCCTTCGACGATCCGATCAATCCGCGCGGGCACATCCGGATCCTCCACGGCAACCTGGCGCCGGACGGGGCGGTCGCGAAGATCACGGGCAAGGAGGGCGAGCGATTCTCAGGGACCGCCAAGGTCTACGATTCCGAGGAGGCGATGCTTGCCGGCCTCGAGCGCGGCGAGATCACCAAAGGGCACGTCGTCGTGATTCGGTATGAGGGGCCGAAGGGTGGGCCGGGCATGCCCGAGATGCTGACGCCGACGTCAGCGATCATGGGTGCAGGACTCGGACGCGACGTCGCGCTGCTGACCGACGGACGCTTCTCCGGCGGGTCGCACGGCTTCATCATCGGACACATCACGCCCGAAGCTCAGGACGGCGGTCCGATCGCGCTCGTCAACGATGGCGATCACATAAACATCGACGCGACCCGCTGTACGCTGACCGTCGACGTCGACGACGCGGAAATGGCCAGACGACAACAGGCGCTCGTGACACCACCGCTCAAGTCGACGAGCGGTGTGCTGGCGAAGTACGTGCGTCTGGTCAAATCCGCATCCGAAGGATGCGTGACTGACTGACGCAGCACGCGCAGTTCAGGGTTCAGCGTTCAAGGTTCCGCTCGCACCGGAACTCTGAAACCTTGAACCCTGAACTGTTCTTGTCTACCAGCGGGGTTCGCTGCGACGCGACGGGCCGCGCGAGTTGAAGCCGCCGCCGCCACCGCCACCCGAGCGCGGCGCAGGAGGTTTCGCTTCGTTCACCGTGAGCCGACGACCGCCGAACTGATGACCGTTCAGTTCAGTGATCGCTTTCTGCGCAGCGTCATCATTGGCCATCTCGACGAACGCAAAGCCGCGTGCGCGGCCGGTATCGCGGTCGCGCATGACCGTGATCGTTTCGACGGCGCCTGCCTGTGTGAACAGGTCCTGGAGATCTTGCTCGTTGGTCTCGTAGGGAATGTTGCCGACGTAGAGTTTTCGACCCATCTCGATGCCACTCCTGCACCCTCGCGGATGCCTGCCCCGATCAACGACGAGGCGTCGCGAAAACCCAGCCTGAGCGACGATCGCTCGGCTCAACGGCATGCAGGAAGATCGGGAAGGCGGATCGACGCAGACGCGAACTAAGCGGGCGGGCTAAGCTTTCAAGTGGCTGGAGTATCGCACACCCGAGGAGGAGTGCGAAAGGGAGGAAGGCCCTGACTTGCACGAAGGATCACACCTGAGTCGCCACCTCGGCAGTAGGGGACGACTGCAGATGTGGGCAGCTAGGACGGGAGACGGAAGCGGCCGTCAGGCGTATACCTGAGGAAACCTTCATCGACCAACCGTTTCAAGATGTCGCGACATTCATCCGCGTTCAGCTGAAAGAGTCGCGCTGCCTGCTCGACAGTTGGTGAGAACCCGCGCATCTCGACGAACTCGCAGCGCACCCGCTCCGTGACATCGGAGCGCGTTGACGCAGTACGTCGATAGTTGAGCGATGTGATCGAGAGGGGCCGCGGCGCAACGTCCAGGGATGACGCAGAGCGCCGGCTCGCCTTCGGAGCGCTTTGAGACATAGCGAACTCCTCGGGAAGGGTTACCAAAACGACGATACGCCCGACGATCTCTCTCGTCAAGCACGATCGAACCTCAGCGAAACGACTTTTTCAGTGAATGTTGCGTGAAGTCGTGCCGTTCACGTCGTGATCGACTTGCGTCGGCGACGTCGGTGTGCCGAGCATGCGACGAAGCTCGTCGCCTTCCATCACTTCGATGTCGAGCAGACGGCGGGTGATGGTCTCGAGGAGATCGCGTTTGTCGGTGAGGATGCGACGCGCATGGTCGTGCGCCTCGCTCATGATGCGCTTGACCTCGCCATCGATCACGCGCGCCGTGTCCTCGGCATAGGCGCCGCGCTCGGGACCGAGCGGGATGTCGAGAAAGCGGCTGCGCTTGTTGCCGTCGTAGTGGATCGCACCGAGCGCATCGCTCATGCCCCACTCGGTGACCATCGCCCGCGCGATGTCGGTCGCGCGCTGCAAATCGTTCTGCGCGCCGGTCGAGATCTCGCCGAGCGCGATCTCCTCCGCCGTCCGCCCGCCGAGCAGCACCGCCAGCTGCGCCAGCAGATCCCGACGCTGCATCAAGTACCGATCTTCGAGTGGCAGCTGCATCGTGTAGCCGAGGGCGCCGAACCCGCGCTGCACGATCGAAATCTTGTGGACCGGATCGAGGCCCGGGATCGTGGTCGCGACGATCGCGTGCCCCGACTCGTGATACGCGACGATCTCACGTTCCTTGCGGCTCATGACGCGCTTCTTCTCGAGGCCCGCGATCAGACGATCGATCGCTTCGTCGAAGTCGGGCATCTCGACGGCCGCCTTGTCCTTGCGCGCCGCCAGCAGCGCCGCTTCGTTGACGAGATTCGCCAGGTCGGCGCCGGCGAAGCCCGCCGTTCGCGCCGCCACGACCCGCAGGTCGACCTGAGGCGACAGCTTCACGGTCCTGGTGTGAATCCGAAGGACCTCTTCGCGGCCCTTGACGTCCGGCTTGTCGACGAGCACCTGCCGATCGAAACGTCCGGGGCGGAGCAGCGCGGGATCCAGGACTTCAGGGCGGTTGGTGGCGGCCATGATGATGATCGCTTTACGCGAATCGAAGCCGTCCATTTCCGCCAGCAGCTGATTGAGCGTCTGTTCGCGCTCCTCGTGCGACCCCATCGGGCTCTGGACGCGCGCGCGGCCGAGCGCGTCGAGCTCGTCGATGAAGATGATGCAGGGTGCCTTCTGTTCCGCCTGTGAGAAGAGATCGCGCACGCGCGCGGCACCGACGCCGACGAACATCTCCACGAACTCGGAGCCGCTCAGGCTGAAGAACGGCACCTTCGCTTCACCAGCGACGGCGCGTGCCAGCAGCGTCTTGCCGGTGCCCGGAGGACCGACCAGCAGCACGCCCTTGGGAATGCGCCCGCCGAGCATCGTGTATTTGCGCGGGTTCCGCAGGAACTCGACGATCTCTTTGAGCTCCTGTTCGGCCTCGTCGACGCCGGCCACGTCCGCGAAGCTCACCTTCACATCGTCCTCCGCGAAGACGCGATGCTTGCTTCGCGCGAACGACATGACGCCGCCTTCGGCGCCGCCGATGCGGCGCGAGAAGTACGACCACATCGCGAAGATGAAGAGGAGGAGCAGGACCCAGCCGAGCACCTCGGGTACCCATCGGCTGACAAACTCTCCGGAGTATTTCACACCGGCCGCATCGAGCTCCTCGAGCAGCTTGGGATCCTCGATGCGCGTGGTGCTGAACGTCTTCGTGCCGTTCACCTCTCGCTTGAAGTTACCGATGATCGTCTGCTCACCGACCGTGACTTCTGCAACCTGACCGGCGCGTACGGCCTGCTTGAACTCGCTGTAGGTGATCGGCTTGCCATTCGGCGTCAGGAGCCACGTCTGCAGGAGCGCCAGCAGGACCAGCGCGCCGAGCACGTACCAGATCGGACTGCCGGGCCGTCCCGGCGGTCCGAGCAGGCGCCGGTCGCCGGGACGCTTGTCCCGCGGGTTCATCCCGGGTGGGGTGCGGAGATTGGCCATCAGGCGTTCACAGCAGTGGTCTTCTCGAACGTGATCCCATTGTGGCCCACGTCGACGGTGATGTGGTCACCCTCGCCGAAGTCGCCCTGCAGTACGCGCATCGCGAGCGGGTCGAGCACGCGCCGCTGAATCGTGCGCTTGAGCGGCCGCGCGCCATACATCGGATCGTACCCCTCCGAGACCAGGAAGCCCTTGGCGGCATCCGTGAGCTCGACTTTGATCTTCCGCTCCTCGAGCCGCTTGAGCAGCCCTCGAGCTTGAATGTCGATGATGCGGGACATGTGCTCGAGCCCAAGCGCGTGGAAGATGATGATTTCGTCCACACGGTTGAGGAACTCGGGACGGAAGTGCTGCCGCAGCGCGTCGTTGACGCGCTGACGAACGGCCTCTGGCAGCTCGCCCGTTCCCAACGTCGCGCTCGTAGCCTCGGCGATGTACTGGCTGCCCAGGTTCGACGTCATGATCACGACCACATTCTTGAAGTCGACCGTGCGACCCTTGCTGTCGGTGAGCCGGCCGTCATCGAGCAGCTGAAGCAGCACGTTCAACACCTCGGGATGCGCCTTCTCGATCTCGTCGAAGAGCACCACTGCGTACGGACGTCGCCGCACCGCTTCGGTGAGCTGACCGGCTTCGTCATACCCGACGTATCCGGGCGGCGCGCCGATCAGACGCGAGACGGTGTGCTTCTCCTGGTACTCCGACATGTCGATCCGAATCATCGCGTGCTCATCGTCGAAGAGGAATTCCGCGAGCGCGCGCGCCAGCTCGGTCTTGCCGACGCCGGTCGGGCCGAGAAAGATGAAGCTGCCGAGCGGACGATTCGGATCCTGCAGGCCGGCGCGTGCGCGCCGAATCGCATTGGCGACCGCGGTGATCGCCTCGTCCTGGCCGACGACGCGCTCGTGGAGCCGTTCCTCCATGCGAATGAGCTTCTGGATCTCGCCCTCCATGAGGCGGCTCACCGGGATGTTGGTCCACTTTGCGACCACTTCGGCGATGTCTTCCTCGTCGACTTCCTCCTTCAGCATGCGCTGGCTCTGTTGGAGGCTCGCGAGTCGCGCTTCTTCGTCGCGGATCTTGCGTTCCAGCTCCGGCAGGCGGCCGTACTGCAGTTCCGACGCTTTGGCGAAGTCTCCCCGCCGCTCGGCGTCCTGTTTCTCGCGCCGCGCCTCTTCGAGCTGCTCTTTGAGCTGGCTGCCGGACTGGATCGCGTCCTTCTCCTGCTGCCAGTGCGCCTGCAGGCGCGTCTGTTCCTCCTTGAGATCGGCCAGCTCCTTTTCGAGCTTCGAGAGCCGATCGACGGAGGCTTTGTCGGTCTCCTTGCGAAGCGCCTCGCGTTCGATCTCGAGCTGCATGATGCGACGGCCGACCTCGTCGAGCTCGGCCGGCATCGAATCGATCTCCATGCGGAGCTTGGACGCAGCCTCGTCCATCAGATCGATCGCCTTGTCTGGCAGGAATCGATCGGCGATGTATCGATGCGAGAGCACCGCGGCTGCGACCAGCGCGGCATCCTTGAAACGCACCTGGTGGTGGATCTCGTAGCGCTCGCGCAGGCCGCGAAGGATTGAAATCGTGTCCTCGACCGTCGGCTCGTCGACCATCACGGGCTGGAAGCGCCGCTCGAGCGCGGCGTCCTTCTCGATGTGTTTGCGATATTCGTCGAGCGTGGTCGCGCCGATGGTGTGCAGTTCGCCGCGCGCGAGCATCGGCTTCAGCATCTGCGACGCATCCATCGCACCCTCGGCGGCGCCGGCGCCGACGACGGTGTGAAGTTCGTCGATGAACAGGACGATCTGGCCCTCCGACTCGGTGATCTCCTTCAGCACCGCCTTCAGCCGTTCTTCGAACTCGCCGCGATACTTCGCGCCGGCGACCAGCGCGCCCATGTCCAGGCCGAAGATCTTCTTGTTCTTCAACCCCTCCGGCACATCGCCGCGGACGATGCGCTGGGCCAGGCCTTCCACGATGGCGGTCTTGCCAACGCCAGGCTCGCCGATGAGCACCGGGTTGTTCTTCGTGCGACGCGAGAGCACCTGGATGACCCGGCGAACTTCCTCGTCGCGGCCAATCACCGGATCGAGCTTGCCCTTGCGTGCGAGATCGGTGAGATCGCGGCCGTAGCGGGCGAGTGCCTCATAGGTGGACTCGGGGTTCTGTGACGTCACCCGCTGGTTGCCGCGCACCTGGGTCAGCGCCGCGTAGAGCGCGTCCTTGGTGATGCCGTTGCGTTGCAGGAGTTGTGCGGCAGGGGAGCGGCCGGCTTCGGTCGCGAGCGCCACGAAGAGATGTTCGGTGCTGACGTACTCGTCCTGGAGGCGCTGGGCCTCTGCTTGCGCCGAATCGAAGATGAGCTTCATGCGGGGCGACAGGCGCAGATCCGCGCCGTACGCCTGCGGCAGGTTCTTCAGCAGCGCCCGTGCCTCGGTCGCAAAACGCGCCGGGTCGACATTCATCTTCTGGAGAATCGACGGCACGATACCGCCAGACTGCTCGACCAGCGTCACGAGCAGATGCTCAGGTGTGACCTCCGAGTGGTGCTGCTCGGTCGCGAGGTTCTGTGCGCCGAGGACTGCTTCTTGGGCCTTCTCCGTGAACTTATTGAGATTCATAACGACCTGCTGCTACGCAATTACGTCTGTTGGCTACCGTCGCTTTACGCGGCGCTGTCGCTCGTGGCTCCTTCGCCGCTCAACTTGCGCAGCGCTTCGTAGTGCTCGCGCTCCGCTGGAGACAAATGGGCCGGCAGCTGGACGTCGACGCGTGCGTACAAATCCGCCTTCTCCTCGGGCTTGCCGACCGTCGGCATGCCATACCCCTTGAGCCGGAAGATCTGCCCGTTCTGCGTCAGCGGCGGGATGCGCAGACGCGCCGGCTTTCCGCTCAGCGTCATCACCAGCGCCTCACCTCCGAGAACGGCCGTCGTCACGGGCACGAGGACCTTGGTGTAGAGATCGCGGCCTTTGAGCTCGAACACCGGATGCGGCACCAGCCGGATCCGCAGATACAAGTTCCCCGCGGCCGCACCGCCCTGTCCCGGTTCGCCCTCGCCGCTGATGCGAACGCGCGATCCCTCGACCACGCCAGCGGGGATGCGGACGTCGACGGTACGTGCATGTCCGTGGTGCCGCAGCGAGAGCCGATGCGTCGATCCGTTGTAGGCGTCCTCGAGCGGCAGCTCGATCTCGTTCTCGATGTCACGACCCGCGCGCTGTCGCATGCGCGCCGATCCGCGTGCGCCGCGAGACCCGGCCCCGGCCGTCCCTCCGCCGAAGAACGTCGTGAAGAAATCGGAGAACGGGTTCGAATCGCCGAAGAGTTCTTCCATCTCCTCGGGCGTCATGGTGCGGAAGCCGCGGCCGCCGGTGCTACCGGTGCCTCCGACATTCCAGGCGCCCGCGAATGGATTCGGTCCGCCCTGCGCGCCGGCCTGTTCGTACATCCGCCAGTTGGCGCCGAGCTCGTCGTACTTCTTGCGCGATTGCGGATCACCCAGCACTTCGTACGCCTCGTTGACCTCCTTGAACTTGGCCTCCGCGGCCTTGTCGCCAGGATTCACATCGGGGTGCAGCTTTCGGGCGAGCTTCCGGAAGGCCTGCTTGATCTCCTTGTCGGTCGCGCCCTTCGTTACGCCGAGGATCTTGTAGTAGTCCTTGAACTCCACCGATCGCGTCTCCGTCTTCCGCTGGGAGGTCAGAGCCCGATGGCGTCGCTCAAGCGACGCATCTCGGCCATCAACTGTCGTCGGCCGGCGCCGGTGTTCAGCGTGCTTTCGTCCATGAGCGGACGGATCCGCTGCATCACTTCGGCCACGGCCAGCAGGCGCTGCACGCCGGCGAGGTTGATGCCCTGCTCGTCGACGAGATGCTTGATCAGGCGCAGACGCTCGAGTTCCTCACGGGCGTAGAGACGCATGCTGCCGATCGTCCTCGCCGGCTGAATCAGCCCGAGCCGTTCATATTTGCGCAGCGTCTGAGGGTGCATGCCCAGCAGTTCCGCTGCCATACTGATGAAATACAGATCGTGCTCGATGCGCATACGGGTCTGATTGGCTCGGCCGACATTCACTAGGACGCCGGCATACCTTGATATGTTCCGAGTATGGGCCTTGATACGACTCGTGTCAACTTCAGCCATGCCCGCCGGGCGGGTTCCGGCCCGTTCGCGCTAGTATCGGAAGCATCCTTTGGACATCACGGCTCCGGATCTCTTCACTATCGGTCTCCTCGTCATCCTCGAAGGCCTGCTCAGCGCCGACAACGCGCTGGTCATGGCCATCATGGTTCTGGGCCTTCCCAAGCGCGAACACAACGCTGCGCTCCGTTACGGGTTGATCGGCGGGTTTGGCTTCCGCATCATCGCCACGCTGCTCGCCGTCTATCTGATCAGGATTGCGTGGGTAAAGCTGATCGGCGGCCTGTATCTGCTCTATCTGACCTATTCGCACTTCTTCGGTGAGGGCGAAGCCGGTGATCGGCGACGACCGCCGAAGGCCAAGCCGATGCTGATGCTCTCGGCCTTCTGGGCCACGGTCGTCCGCGTCGAAGTGATCAACCTGGCGTTCTCGATCGATTCAATCCTCGTCGCGGTCGCGATGTCGAACAAGACGTGGGTGGTGATCACCGGCGGGATTCTCGGCATCGTTGCGATGCGGCTGGTGGTGGGGCAGTTGCTGCGACTGGTGCAGCGTTATCCGCCGCTGGTCGACGGTGCGTTCGTGATCATCGCGTGGGTCGGCATCAAGCTGTGCATCGAGTACCTGCACGCCGCGCACTACATCGGGTTCGAGATCCCGCAGTGGCTGTCGCTGGCGCTGATCGTCGTGATCTTCATCGCAGCGCTCGTCTACGCGAGGCGGCAGGGTCCAGTGGAAGACGCCGATCTCGAGTCGGATCAGCCGGTGGAGAAAATCAATTCCTCGCGGCCGGCGTGAGCATGGTCTCGCGTGTGTCGTTCCCGCGCATATAGACGACCTTCACCGGCTGGCCGATCTTCAACAGGTCGAGCGCGTAGGTGTAGTCGTAGATGTTGGTGATCGACTGCCCGGCGATCTCGATGATGACATCGCCCTTCTGCAGGCCCGCCTGCTCGGCAGGGCCACCGCCCACGACACCGCTGAGCAGCAGTCCCTTCGCGTTCGAGGTGTAGTCGGGAACCGTTCCGGTGAAGACGCGGGCGCCGGTGCGGCTGACCGTCTGTGACGACTGCTCGACTTTCGTGAACTGCGGGGGATCGGTCTGATCCATCAGGCGGTTCACGATGCCGGCCGCGAGCGATGCGACGCGATCGAGATCGTCGTAGTCGATCTTGTCGGCCGTATCCGATGGCTTGTGATAGTCGACGTGCGCGCCGGTCGTGAAGTTGAGGCTCGGCACGCCGACCAGATTGAACGTCTGCACATCGGTCGGTTGATACGGGTCCGGCTGCAGCGTGAGGTCGAAGCCGGCGGCGATGTTCGCGCGCTCGAGCAGGCTGCTCCACCCCGGGCTCGTGCCCGTGGCCTGCACTGCCAGCTTGTTGTCGTGCATCCGCCCGACCATGTCGAAGTTGAGATACGCCGCGATCTGATTGATCGGAACCGGCGGCGCATTGACGAAGGCGCTCGAGCCGACGAGACCCAGTTCCTCCGCTGACCATAACGCGATGAGGAGATTGCGCCGCCGCATCGGCTGCTTCGACGTAGCCTCGGCGATCGCAAGCACGGCGGCGCTTCCGGACGCGTTATCGTCGGCGCCGAGATGTGGCTTGCCGGCATCCTCTTTTCCAGCGAGCGAATTGCCGGCGCGGCCGAGCCCGAGGTGATCGTAGTGCGCGCCAATCGCGACCCACGGTTTCGATGCGCTTGCGCCTGACCCGGTTGCCGGAAGATAGGCGACGACATTCCGACCGGTCTGTTTCTCCCGAAGGAGCGACGTCTTGAGCGTGACCGTCACGTCCGGCAATGCGAAGCCGGCGACGTGAGGATTCCCCGAGTCGAGTTGCTGCTGCACGTCGCGCAGCGGCTTCGAGGTGGCGAAGAGCGCGTCAGCGACTTTGCCGGTGACGCTCGCCGCGGGGATTCCCGATCCCGAGAGCGCCGTGTCGAAAGAGATCGGAACGGTCTGACCGGCGTTCGGCGAGCGCGGGCCGGTGATGACGATCATCGCTTTCGCACCGTGCTGTCGCGCAGCCAGTGCCTTGTAGCGCAGGTCCGAGTAGCGGGCCAGCACGCCCTTGGTCTGTTGATCGGCATCCTCAGGGAAGTAGCGCAGCACGACGACGACCTTGTCCTTGACGTCGAGCGTCGCGTAACTGTCGTAGCCGAAGTTCTGCGACTCGGGAACGACGATGCCGTATCCGGCAAAGACGGCGCTTCCTGTGACTTCGGCATCATCGGAGAAGGAGAGTGCGACCACATCCAGCGGCGCGGAGAACGATGATGTGCCGACGGTGATTCGCGAGCCCCCATCCTTGCTACCCGCGGTGAAGTCGAACGGCACGAACATACCGGTGCGACCGGGCAGCGGCTTCGCGCCCATCCGTGCAAGCTGCGCGGCGAGGTAGTCGCCGGCGAGGCGCTCGCCCTGGGTCCCGGCCTCGCGACCTGCGAACCGTTCCGATGCGAGCGTTTCGACGTACGTGCGCGTCGGCGAGGGCGAACGTGTCTGAGACTGCGCTGCAGGCGCCGCGAGTGCGACGAGCGAGACGAACACGAGCAGCTTCTGTCGCATGGTCACTTCCTCGGGCCGGCGGCGGCCAATGCGTCGAGCGCCTTCTGATGATTCCACTGCGCGAGATAGATCTGTCCTTCGCGGCCGCCACCACGACTCGACGTCCACGCCAGCTGCGTGCCATCGGGTGAAGGCACCGGCAGTCCATCGAAGCCGTCGGAATAGGTGACTCGTACGGGCTCCTTCTTCCCGTCGATGTCGACCATGAACAACTCGAAGTTGTCGAACCCGAGCTTGTTGGACGCGAAGATCACGTACTTGCCCGACGGATGGATGTACGGCGCCCAGCTCATTGCCTTGAAGTCGGTGAGTTGACGATCGTCGCTGCCGTCTGGATTCATCGTATGGACGTCGGCGATCACGCCGGTCGTATCGAAACGGCGCCAGATGATGCGCTTCCCGTCGGGCGAAAAAAACGGGCCGCCGTCGTAGCCGGGAACGTTCGTCAGCCGTCGCACACCCGAACCATCGGCGCGCATGATGTAGATCTCGGCGAAATAGCTCGGGTCGGTCTCGAGCTGTTTCTGTTCAGCGGGCGAGAGCTGACGCGCGTACGCTTCACGCGTCGACGAAAACACGATCCATTGCCCGTCAGGCGAGTAGCTGCCCTCGGCATCGTAGCCGCGTGTGTTCGTGAGGCGGCGGTACGACCCGCTCTTCGCGTCCCGGACGTACAGCTCCATTTCCGGGTCGTAGTCCCAGGAGTAGCGCCGTTCTTTCCCCGATGCTCTGAACGCGAGCTCTTCCTCCTGCTGTTTCTTTGACGTCGGGTCGTGATGCGTCGACGCGAAGAGGATGTCGCCGGTCTCCGGATTGATGAACGAGCACGTGGTCTTGCCGATGCCGGGTGACACGCGGGACACGTCGCCGGTCCCCAGATCCATGAGGTAAATCTGGTAGAACGGGTTGCCCGGCTCACGTTCGCTCTGGAAGACGAGCTTGCGACCGTCTTTCGACCAGTAACCTTCACCGGCTCTGCGTCCCTCGACGGTCAGCCGGCGGATCCGCGTGAGGAAATCCTTCTCCTGGTAGGCCTCGGCGCCGACGGCGGGCGCAAGGGCAGCGAGCGCCGCGGAAACGGCCACAGCCAGGGCCGTGAGTACTAACAGTTTTGGCGTACGCCTAAGGAAGTGGGACATCGGCTCCCCATAATTTATTACCATTCATAATAGGTGCGTCTTCCCAGGTTGAAACTCCCGGAACTGCCCAAGCCGCCGAAGCTGCCGAAGCTGCCGAAGCTGCTGTCATCGGCGCCGCCCTGGCTGTGGTACGCCATCGCCGGCGCCCTCATTCTCATCGTCACGATGAGCGCGTCGTGGACGATCCGTCACGCCTGGGCCATCTACAAACTCAATCGCGGCGTCGGAGACACTGTCTTCTACGACGCCGATGGCAAGGTCTGGTTCCGCCTCGACGAGCAGCGGCGGGATGTGCCGCTCGATAAGATCTCGACCTACTTCAAGGACGCAGTGATTGCTGTCGAGGACCATCGCTACTACCGGCACCCCGGGATCGATCCGATCGGACTGAGCCGCGCAGCAATATACAACCTCCGATCAGGTGAGGGTGTGCAGGGCGGCAGCACCATTACACAGCAGCTGGCCCGCACGCTGTTCCTCTCCAACGTGCGCACCTACGGACGCAAGCTCAAGGAAGCGGTGCTCGCGGTGATGCTGGAGGTATTTCTCAGCAAGCGCGAGATCCTCGAGCTCTATCTCAATCGCGTCTATCTGACGGCGGGTATCTACGGCGTGGAGACGATGTCGCAGAAGATGCTTCGCAAGCCCGCGTCGCAGCTCACGCTCGGCGAGGCGGCGCTCATTGCGGGCATCATTCGCGCGCCTGCCTCCTATTCACCATGGTCCCATTTCGATGCGGCGCGCCGGCGAAGCTTCGTCGTGCTGCAACGGATGCTCGAAGAAAAAAAGATCACGCCGGCTCAGGAACAGGCCGCGCGTGCCGAAGTGATTCACATCCAGCCGCCGCCGTCGGTCTCGAGCGCGCGCTACGGTTACGCGAAGGAGTATCTGCGCCAACAGTTCCGCGACATCTACGGCGGCGACAACCCGCCCGATTGGAAGGTGCAGACGACGTTCGTGCCGGCGCTCCAGGATGCAGCCGAGGGTGCCGTCCGCGATGGTCTGCGTCGTCTCGGCGGCCGCGATCTGCAGGCGGCGCTGGTCGCGATCGATCCGCAGACGGGCAATCTCCTGGCGATGGTGGGCGGCTCCGATTTCGCGGTCACTCCGTACAACAGGGCCTATCGCAGCAAGCGACAGCCGGGCTCGGCGTTCAAGCCGTTCGTCTACGCGGCCGCCCTCGAAAGCGGCCTGTCGCCGGTGTCGGAGATCAATGGTCTACGCCAGGTGGCGATTCAGGCGCCGGAGGGTGTCTGGATTCCCCGCGATGAACGGGCGAGCGGACAGGATGCGCTCACGCTGCGCGAGGCGCTGCTCGAATCCAACAACGCGGCTGCCGTCAGGCTGCAGCAGGAGATCGGCACGAGGCCGGTCTTGAGACTGGCGAGCGACCTGGGCGTGAACGACCAGCCCGACGTGCCGTCGCTCGCGCTGGGGAGCGGCGTCGTCACGCCGCTCGATCTGACGGCGGCGTATGCGGTGTTTCCCAATCTTGGATCTCGCGTGCGGCCGCGCGGCCTCGTCAGTGTCATCAACGCGAGCGGCGAGACGGTTCATCAGACCCACATCGAGCGCGAGCAGATCCTGCCTGAGCCGGTGGCCTTTCAGATGGTCACGATGCTGCAGGACGTGGTCGAGCGGGGCACGGGTGCTGGGGTGCGGGCGCAGGGCGTGCGCGGTGCCATCGGTGGAAAGACCGGAACGACGAGCGAGTACCGCGACGCCTGGTTCGTTGGCTTCAACACGTCGGTCGTCGTCGGCGTGTGGGTGGGCTACGACCAGCCGCACACGATCGCGGAGGGCGCCTCAGGCTCACGGGTCGCGCTGCCGATCTGGTCGGACTTCATGCGCCGCGCTGCACGACGCCTGCCTGCCGTACCGTTCGTGCCACCCGAAGACATGCGGAGCGAGCAGATCTGCCTGATCTCGTATCACCGCGCGCTCGACGGATGTCCGTCGTACGTCGAGTATTTCAAGGACGGCGATTCGGTGCCGACGCAGCTGTGCGAGCTGCACTCCGGCAGCCTGCAGCAGCGTGCGGAGCGCGCCATCCAGGGCGTGATCGGCGCGTTGGGCCGGAGCCTTCGCGGGATCTTCCGTTGACGGCGCCGACCCGGTGCTGGTGGTGCGGGACTGATCCGCTCTACGTCGCCTATCACGATCAGGAATGGGGTCGCCCCGTTACGGACGATAGGCGCTTGTTCGAGAAGGTCTGCCTCGAAGGCTTTCAATCGGGTCTCAGCTGGATCACGATCCTCCGCAAGCGCGATCATTTCCGCGCGGCATTTCACGGCTTCGACATCGATCGGGTGGCGCGCTTTACAGCCCGTGACGTCGATCGGCTGCTGAAGAACGAGGGCATCGTCCGGCATCGCGGAAAGATCGAGTCGACCATCAACAACGCGAAGCGCGCGCGAGAGCTGCAGCAGGAACGCGGCTCGCTGTCGGAGTACTTCTGGCAGTGGCAGCCGGAATCGTCGTCGCGGCCGCGTCGCATCACGAAGCAGGTGCTCATGACGATGGCGACGACGGCTGAATCGACTGCACTCAGCAAGGATCTTCGCAGACGCGGATGGACCTTCGTCGGTCCGACGACGATCTACGCGTTCATGCAGGCGATCGGCCTGGTGAACGATCACGTCGAGACGTGTGATTTCAGAACGGTCGCGGCCCGTCCCAACGGACGGGCCGTACGCTCCTAGCTGGAGAGTCGGACCGACTGCCGGACGCGGCGGAACGCATCCTGATACGAAGAGGCCTCCGCCTGCGGTGCGACGCCGATCAGGAACAGCAGGCGCCCATCTGTCAGCCTCGTCGTCGTCAGCGAGATGGTCTCGTTCTGGCCGGTTGCTTCCGAGATGTTCGACATCGTGGTGCGGAGTGCTGACCGGCCGTCGATCGAATCCCGCGAATAGCTCCCGCCGAACTTCAGCTGACGGTTGCTCTGCGTCAGCGAGGTGATGAGCGCATCGGTATCGCGCTTCAAGTCACCCGTGCCTTTGTCGGCGATTCCGATCTGCACGCCGTGAGTGAACGTCTCGCCGTCGTAGCCGCCTTCAGGCGCGTAGGTCACTCCCTTCGCGTCGCCGCCCACCTCCTGCCAGTTGGTGGGGACGCTCAACTGCAGGAAGTCGAGCGGACGGGACGTGCGGAAGTCGTTTGACGGCGGCGCGACCTGGACGGGTGTCCGCGATGCCGTTCGCGTCGGACCGGTCTTCGCTTGCCCCTTGGCGATCTCTTCGGCCGTGTAGGCATGACCCATCCCCTTGATCCGCTGCTGCATCGAAGCGAACTGACCGCTATCGGCGTTGCCCTGCACGCGCAGCGAGCCGGCTTCGCGCGTGATCGCTTCGTATCTGTTCTTCGGATTCGGGTGGTCGCTCAGAAACTGCGGCGTCTGCCCGCCGCCTTCGGCCTCGATGGTCTTGAACATGTTGGCCATCTCGCGTGGCTGATATCCCGCGCGCGCGAGAATCTGGGCGCCGAGGATATCGGCCTGCGATTCGTACTCACGGCTGTACTTCAGGAAGTACGTGCCGAGCGTGAGCTGCGTGCCCTGCGAGATCACGCTGCCCGCGGTCCCGCCCACCACCGCGCCGGCGACCTGGCCGAGGATGGATCCGATCTGGAACTTCTGTCCCTTGGTGGCCTGCGCCGTTCCATGACGAAGCGCCACGTGCGAGATCTCGTGTGCCATGACGCCGGCCATCTCACCCTCGCTCATGGCCGCTTCGATCATGCCGCGGTTGAGGAACATCGGACCGCCCGGCAAGGCGAACGCGTTGATCTCTTTCTGGTTCACGACGCGGAACGTGAACGTGAATTCGGGGTGGCGGAATTCGGGAGGAATCGCGGCCGCCAGCTTGGTGCCGACCTGCGCGACGTACTGGTCCAATCGCGTGTCGTTGAGAAGCGGATACTGCTTCGTGACCTCGGCGGCGGCCTCCTTACCGAGCTTCACGTCGTCCGAGACGGCGTAGGAATTCTTGGGCGCGACGATCTTCGTCTGCCCCATCACGAGGACGGCGCAGACGATCGTCATGGCGAGTGTCGAAAGAACGAACGATTGACGTGCGGATGATGCGCGCACAACCATCTCCCCAGTAGTGCAAGCGATGTGACGCAAGACGCGTCAGCGGCGGATGACCAGGCCGACGGTAACGCGCCAGAAACTGAGCCGGGCACCTTCCTCGCCGGACTCTGCTTTGATACCGCGACTGAACGTCCGGTAGTGCCTCAGTTCGAATCGAAGCCCGGTGCGCTGGCTGACCAGTCCAAGGGCTCCTGCTCCAAGGTTGATGCCAAGTGAATTGTCATCTACTGGAGGCACCACTGCGCTCTGATAAGTAATGCCTGTGTGTATAAGACCGACGCCGCTGACGAGATAAGGTCTCAGCGAGTATCCGGTTACACGAAGCGGAACCGCAACGATGACGCTGCCGTGAAGCGTCAGGACAGTGCTTCCGGTGATCAGGCTGCCCTCGGGGTTGTCGTGCTCGAAGAATCGCGGGATGTACGCGAAGTCTCCATCCACTCCGAGCAGGCCGCCACTCAACCAGCCTGCGCCCCCGCCGAAGATCACGTGCGCGGTATCGGTGGCATGGTCGAGATCGGAGAACGTCGTCTTTCCGGCGAACGTGGTGCCGATGAACGGATTGAAGATGTAGTCCGCGTTCGCTCGGCCGGCCAAAATGCACAAGACGATTGCAACAAGGATGGTGGTCCGCCCGGCGCGTGGGAGAACCCTCAAGGCACGAACGATTTCAGGAAGAGCCGCGCGAAGAGCGAGGCGGTGACGTCCCCGGCGCTGAGCGTGAACGGAGCGGTCAACCCGTCGCTGTTGGCCAGGATGATGAACGTCAGCCCGCGGTTCGGCACTTTGATGATGAGCGAGGAATACGCATCGTCGACCTGACCAAACTGCCAGACGAGCGGCTGCCCGTTATACGCCTGCACGAACCACCCGAGGCCTGTGGGCAGGGGCAGGGGACCGGCAAACGTCTGCGTCCACGCCATGTTTCGCGTCGCCGGCGTGAGCAGGAATCCGTATGTGAGCGTGATGTCGAAGTTGGCCAGATCGCGGACGGTGGTCACGATGCCGTCTGACGCATCGACAGCCCGGCGGTGATAATCAATGTTTCGCACCGGCCGGTAATTCACCATGCGATACGGCACCGCCAGCCGGCGGAGCGTTGCCCGGTACCGCTCGAGCCGGGCCGCGCCGAAGAGCGACGCATCGTCGGGACCAGGCGTCAGGAACGTCTGCCCTGGAACCGAGTCGAGCATCACGAAGGGATCGAAGACTTCGTCGGCGAGCAGCTGACCGTACTTCAGATCGCCGCACTCCTCGATCACTTCGGTCAGGCCGGCGAAGCGTTCGGGCGCGTAGTGGAAACCGCCGATGGGTGCGATGTGGCTCAGTAGGTCTCCAATCGTGGTTGCCGGCTCCGGATAGAGCGGAGTCCACCGTGTCACGCGATCGGTCAGCTCCGCGTAGCTTTCGTCCATGCACTTACGCAGCAGCATCGTGGAGCCGAAGATCTGCGAGAGCGGACCAATCGGATAGGGTGTGAGGGGAGACGTCGGGATCGCAGCTTCGACGTCCTGTCGTCCGAGATAGGCTTCCCAGACGACAGCTCCGTCCTGGACGATCGCGGCAGATATCCCTGGAATGCCCGCCTCCACCCGGTAAGCCTCGAGATATCGCTCAAAGAGCGAAAACGACAGGCTTTGGGCGGACGCGGGCTGCCCGGAGACAACAATGCCGAGCAGCACGAGGGAGATGCTGACTGTGCGCACCACTGTTGTTACCAGAATTGCTGCTGAATAATAACACTGCGGACGAGATTAGTAGTAGGATGCAGCGCGGCCTGTGCTACATTCGTCTCGCGACGACGATCTGACTTGATGCGACACGTTTCTGCACAAATGCGGCTCTGTGGGCTGGCGTTGCTGGCGGTGATGTGCCTTTCGTCTGGGGACCGGCTGCACGCGCAGGCGGCCCAGGCGCTCCGCGTCACGCCGATCGTGCACCCCGATCAAGTCCTCGTCTCATTCGAGCTGACCGATGGCCTCACCGATGACGTGAGGCAGGCGATTCTCAGCGGCCTCAAAACCACCTTCACCTATACGGTCGAATTGCGGCTCGATGTACCGATCTGGGTGGATCGGACGATTGCGACCACGACGGTCACGAGCAGCGTCGAGTACTACAACCTCGAACGGGAGCACCATCTCGTCCGGATGCTCGATGGTCGGACCGAAGATGCCAAGGTGACTGCCGACGAAGCAGTTGTCCGCAAGTGGATGACGAGCTTCGATCGGCTTCCGCTGTTCAAGACCTCCTTGCTCGAACCCAATCGCGAATACTACGTGCGCGTCAGCGCTACCGCGAGACCGAGCAACGGGTCCATCCTCTGGCCCTTCGGGAGCGGCACGTCGGCGCAAGCCAAGTTCACCTTCGTCCGGTAAGCCTCCCCGACACTCAACGGCCGTCACCGTACTGCCTTCATTACGCGAACGGAGATCGGGGAGGGAACGGAGCAACACCCCGTGTGAGTGCTTTCACTGTTCCCTCCGTGCTCGCCATCAATACGACACGGTAACGCGAAGGACGCCCGAGTTATCGGCCAGGAAGTCGTCGTTGATGCCGAGATAGAGTCGTCCGCCGCCGCGCGCGCGGTACGGACCGGGCTCGGCGCCGATGAAGAAATAGTCGGTGCCGTTGCCGATGCGCCCGATGAGCGCAGCTGCGGGGCGATCAGGAAGAGGACGGCCGTTGTTGCGCGGCGAGTTCCTTTCGCCTTCCGCTCCGTCACGACGATTCGGTCCCCAGCGGACTTCACCGGAGGCCCCGAAATAGATCGGCTGACCGGGACGGAGATCGATGCCAGAGTCCGTCCACTGCACGCGCGAGTCGACGTTCACCACGCGCTCGCGCATGCCGCGCGGGATTGCGACTGGACCTGGGACTTGACCCTCCACGCGATCGTCACGGTCGCGGTCCCGATCGCGATCGCGATCGAAGAAGGAGTCGCGGTCGTTGAACTCGATGCGATCGATGTCGTTGCGCGGGATGCGAACGGTGCGTCGACGTCCGCCCTCACGCTCTTCGAATTCGACCTCGCGTCCGTAGACGCCGACCAATTCGCCCTGCATCCGACGGCCGTTGGTGAAGACCAGCGTGTCTGCGAAGAGCGACGCGGTCGAGAGAACCAGGGACAGGCCAAGCACTGTGAGTTGTGCCTTCATCATTCACCTCGTAGCGGGCCGCGGTGCCCGACTTGTGGGTCGATCCACCAGACGGTGTAGCGGTCACGTCCAACCCTTGACCGCAGTTCTTCTGGCCGCAAGATCGGGGCGGCCAGTCCAGACGTACTGAGTGCGTACCCGGGAGCCCCCATTGCAGGATTCGGGCCGAGACGCAGGTTTCATTAGACGGGAGGTATCGCGCGCGCCAGTTCGTCGATCAGCGGGCGCTGTCCCCTGAGGATCTTCTGCCGGGCATCGCCGATCGTGAACCAGGCCGCGCGATCGACCTCGGGAAACGTCCGCTGATGCCCGGATCTGGGCGGCCATTCCATTTGAAACGTGTTGCTGGTGAGCGAGGAGAGGTCGAAATCGCTCTCAATCGCCCACGCGTGCACGACCTTGCCACCGGCCTGGCGGACCGGCGTCAGCGGGATGAACGGTCCGTCAGGGGATGCGCCTGTTTCCTCCGCGACTTCGCGCCGCGCCGCCGCCAGCGCATCCTCGTTCTCGCCGATCTCACCTTTGGGTATCGACCACGCCCCGTCGTCTTTTCTTGCCCAGAACGGCCCACCGGGGTGGACGAGCAGGATTTCGAGCTCGGTGGTCCCCCGGCGGAACATCAGCAGCCCGGCACTGATTTTGGACATAGGAAGGCGGGAACCGGGGGCAGATCTTGATTCTTGCACAGGGGGTCAGATCTTGATTCTGGCGCGATCCCACGGATTTCGGATCTCCGGCGCAAGAATCACGATTTGCCCCCGTCACCGCCTCGCGCGCCACTGCTGGCGTATGAGCACGAAGGCGACCACAGCCAGAGCGACGCTCAGGGCCGCGAGCCCCAGCCCCACGACCGTCAGGAACACGAGATACGCGACGCGTTCGCTCATCGTCGAAAGCCCCATCATGCAATACCGGCGTTGACCTGCGCACAGCGGCGTGTGACCATCGCGGTGGAAAAAGAAAGAGACCGTGGAAGAAAGTAGAGAAGTCGACGCGCACGGAGGCGTGAGGATGAGATCGGATCGAGTGACCGTCGTGATTGCGCTTGGGGTCGTCGTCGCGTGTGGCGTTGCATCAGCCCACGCCCAGACGACGCGTGATGCGGCGGCGTGCTCAACTCTGATGCAGCTGCAGATCCCGGGTTTGGCGCTGTCGATCACCAAGGCGGAATGGTTTCCAGCCGGGTCGACGCCGCCTGCGGGTGGGCCCGCCGCGCCGGCGTCCACGTTGAAACTTCCCGCGTACTGTCGCCTCGATGGCGTGCTCGATCGGCGCACCGGGTCTGATGGCAAGACCTACGGTATCGGCTTCGCGCTTGCGCTGCCGGGCGAGTGGAACGGCCGTTTTCTCTTCCAGGGTGGCGGCGGGCTGAACGGATCAGTACAGCTGCCGCTCGGTGCGACCGCTGCGGGATCGATGCCGGCACTCGTGCGCGGCTTCGCAGTGGTCTCGACCGATACCGGCCACACCGGTACCGGATTCGACGCGAGCTTCATGCGTGAACAGCAGGCAAGCCTCGACTTCGCGTATCAGGCGGTCGGGCGTGTCGCTCTCCTTGCCAGACAGATCATCGCGCAGCATTACGCCAGGCCGCCCGATCATTCGTACTTCGCCGGCTGCTCGACGGGCGGTCGCGAAGGCATGCTGATGGTGCAGCGGTATCCGACCTACTTCGACGGCGTGATCTCCGGCGCGCCTGCGATGCGCACGAACTTCTCGGGCATCGGCGATCAGTGGGTCGCGACGATGATCAATCAGGTCGCACCGAAAGACGCCGCCGGCAAGGCACAGACGCGACAGGCGCTGTCGGATGCCGACAAGAAAGCGGTGATCGATGGCGTGCTCGACGCATGCGATGCCGGCGACGGGATCAAGGACGGCATGATCTTCAACACGAAAGCGTGTCGATTCGATCCGAAGACGCTCGTCTGCTCGGGCGCGAAAGCCGACGGATGTCTCTCGCCGGCGCAGGCGACGGCGCTCGAAAAAGCGTTTGCCGGGCCGAAGGACTCGAAGGGGCGCCAGGTGTATCCCGGCTTCTTCTTCGATACCGGCATCGCAGCCACGCAAGGGATCCCGGGACTTCTGCAGGGCGGATCGAATCCGGTGGGTCCGCCGTTCTCCGCGACGGAGATCGACGTCGATCGGCTGGCCGACGCTGCCGCGAGCGATCCCGGCGGCATCCTCACCGCGACGTCGAGTTGGATCGACCTCAACACGTTCTCCAAGCATGGCGGCAAGCTGCTCTTCTTTCACGGCAACAGCGATCCCTGGTTCTCGGCGCTCGACACGATCGACTACTACGAGCGCATGACGAAGGCCAACGGCGGTGCCGAGCGGGTACGGAACTGGAGCCGCTTGTACCTATCGCCAGGAATGGGGCATTGCGGCGGGGGTTCGGGAGCGCTCGATAGCTTTGATCTGCTCACCGCGATGGTCGACTGGGTCGAGAAGGGCGTGCCGCCTGATTCGGTCACGGCCGCCGGCCGCGCGTTTCCAGGACGAAGCCGTCCGCTGTGCAGCTACCCGCAGCACGCCCATTACAAAGGACAAGGGGATTCGCAGGACGCCAGGAACTTCGAATGTCGAGACTGAGGTGAAGGCCATGGGGATTCGTCTGACAGCGTCCGTCGTCGCAGTACTCGTGCTGGTGCTCGTCTCCCCGAGACCAGCGCGCGCACATCACAGCAATGTCGCCTTCGCCGTCGAGACGGTGCTCGAAGCCAAAGGCGTGGTGAAGGAATGGCAGTGGAGCAATCCGCATACGTGGCTCATCATGATCGTCGATGACGGCAAGGGTGGCGGTGTGGAATGGGCGATGGAAGGACGTGCGCCCGGCGTGCTGCTGCGTGCCGGGTGGACGCCGAAGGTGCTCAAGCCAGGCGACAAGATCACCGTGCACTACAGCCCGTCCAAGGACGGCAGCAAGGTCGGCATGATCGCGCGTGTCACGCTGGCCGACGGCCGGGTTCTCGCGAACGCGCCGAACGACTGAGGTCGATCATGCACGCGACAACGACGCGCTCGATCGTGGCCGCGGTAATCGCCGGTGCGGCCATCGGATCACTCACTGTCGGTCCTGCTGCGCAAGCCGCTCAGACGCCGCCCGACTTCTCGGGCGTCTATCGCCCCATCAACGCGTTTGGCCCGCCCGCGGGCGGGCGGGCAGGCGCGCCGGTGCCGCCGAGACCGGCTCCAGGCCAGCCGCTTCCGCCGCCCACACGGACCGCACCGCTGTCGGATGGATCGCGAGGGCGCGCGGCCGACGCGCCACAGCTGACACCTGAGTACATGGCGAAGTGGCAGGCGATCAGCAAAGCTCGCATCGCTGGCGACACCTCGTCGGACAACACGGCACGATGTCTGCCCCCCGGCATGCCCGCGATGATGAACATGGCCTATGGCATGGAGGTCATGCAGACCAAGGACAAGATCACGTTCTTCAGCGAGCTCAACGACGCACTGCGTCGCGTGTATCTCGATGGCCGCAAGCCGACCCAGGCGATCCTCGACGACCCGACCTACGCGGGATATTCCACCGGGCATTGGGAAGGCGACACGCTCGTGGTCGACACGGTGGCGCTGCGCGGCAACAGCTACATCGAAGGCTTCTCGCCGCACAGCGATCAGATGAGCGTGCACGAGCGCATACGGTTCATCGAGGGAGGCGTCCTCGAGGATCAGATCACGGTGAACGATCCCAAGGCGCTGGTGAAGCCATGGACGACCGTCAAGCGATATCGAAAGGCGGCACCTGGCGACGATCAGCTGCGTGAGTTCGCGTGTGCCGAGGGCATCGAGCACGCAAAGTAGACAGCATCTCTCGATGCTGCGGTCGTACACCGCGGCCGACGCGCTGACGATCGGCAACGCGGTCTGCGGTAGCATCGCCATCTTTTTATGCCTCGACTACCTCGCGACCGGCAGCGCGCGATACATGTGGGTGGCCTTCGCGATGCTGCCGCTTGCACTCGTATGCGATGTGCTCGACGGCATCGTGGCGCGGACCCAGCACGGGCGCCAGTCGGTGCTCGGCGGCGATCTCGATTCGCTTGCCGATGTGATCTCGTTTGGCGTGGCCCCGGCCGTCCTGGGTTTCACGTTGGGACTGCGCGGCGGCTGGGACATGGTCTGCCTGACGTACTTCATCGTCTGCGGCGTCAGCCGTCTCGCGCGGTTCAACGTCACGGCCTCGACACTTGCCGACAGCGGCACGGGGAAGGTGAAATACTTCGAGGGCACACCGATCCCGACGAGCGTCATCATCGTCGGCGTCCTGGCGATCGCGTTCTGGCAAGGACGTGTCGAGGACGCGCTGTGGTTCGGATCCGTGCGCGTCGGCCCGGCGACCCTGCATCCGTTGGTGCTGTTGTACGTCGCGAGCGGCAGCGCCATGATCAGCACGATGCGTGTGCCGAAGCTGTAAGTACGTAGCGTCCGGTAGTACGTAGTGTCCGGCGTTCCGCCTTCGCTGAAGCTCCGGCGGACCCGCCGTAGCCTTGGCGGAGGTGGGCAGCCGGACCTGGGGGAGATTGTGCGAGCGAAACTGTTGATGGTGATCGGGAGTGTCTTCATCGCCGGTGTGTTCGCTGCATTGGGTGCTCAGGCGCCGCGAGCCAACAGTGATCTGGCGTCGCGCGTACAGGCACTCGAGGATCGAGAAGCGATTCGTGCGCTGTGGGCCGACTATGGACGCACGCTCGACGCCCGCGACTTCACGGCGTTCTCACGGCTCTTCGCGCGCGACGCCGAGTTCGTCGGCGGCCCCGGCTCGCCGGCGCGCGGACCTGCCGCGATCGGTGCGTTTCTCGAGAAGGCGATCGGCACGAACTATCCGGATTCGCGCGGGCGCAACTTCCATCTGTACTTCAACGCGTCGATGAACCTTCAGGGTGATCACGGCACCGGCCTGAGCAAGGGCGGCTTCGTGATGGCGTCGAGTGACAACTCGAAGGCCGACTTCCTGCTGCTGGCGACGTACCGCGACGAGTTCGTGCGTGAAGACGGAACGTGGAAGTTCAAGCGGCGCGAAGTGATCGGCGAGATCCCTGTACCACGTCGCCCGTAGACGCCCGCACGTAGGCGGCCCTCACGACTTGCCGTCTAACAGCGTGTAGATCCGCTGGACGCCAATGAGCGGAACGCCAGGTCCTTGAATCGGCAGATGATCCTTGTGCTTCGTGAGGTCGGCACGCTTCGACGCTTCCTCGGCTGACACGCCCTGCTGTTTCAGCTTGCTGACCTCGCTCCACACGTCGCGCAAGTAGGCCTGGAAGTAGTCGATCTTGGCCTTATCGGTGAACGCTTCGCCGTGTCCCGGCAGCACCGTATCGAAATCGAGCTTCTTCAGCGCGTCGAGCGAGTCGGCCCACTCGTTCGGGAACGAGTCGCTCATGTTGGAGAGGGCCGCGGTCAGGAAATCGCCGGTCATCACGACCTTCTCGTTCGGCAAATAGACGACGATGTCGCCCGCGGTGTGGCCGCGGCCAAGGTACCGGATCTGAATCTCACGCTTCCCACGATAGAGCGTCATCTGCGTGGTCAGCGTCACATTGGGCGGCGTCGGCTTGAGCTCCTTCTGTGAGGCCAGGTTGTTCTCAGTGGCCTGGAGCTGCGCCTGCAGCTTGGCTTTCGCCGCGGGATCGGCCGCCGACGCGATCTGCTTCTTGAGCCCTTCAATCTGCGTGGGTAGACCGGTCACGTAGTTCTGATACAGCGGCATGCCGATCGAGTTGTTGAGCAGCATGCGCCGCGTGAACTCGTGTCCGATGATCTGCACGGCCGGATCGAAGATCTGATTCCCGTGGGCATGATCGAAGTGGAAGTGCGTGTTGATCACGGTGGTCACGGGCTTCGGCGTGACTTTCTTGATCTCCTCGAGCAGCACCCATGCGGCGGCCGGCGACACATGATCGTCGACGACGATGACGTCGTTGTCGTTGACGATGAACGACGAGTTGCCGACGACGGCCAACGCCCCGGTGCCGACGGCGTGGTAGATGCCCTCCTTTACTTTGTTGAACCTGAAGGCATCGCCCGTATGCGTCGTCCCGACAGGCCGGCGCGATTGTGCGGCTGCTGCGACCAGCGCCAGCACCCCGATGGTGATCGCGAGTGCGACTCGTTTCATGGTGCCGACAGTCTACGCCACCTGTGACCTGCTCTGTCACACCTGCCGGCGACGATGATGGGGGAGGCTGAAGATGGCTGACGCCCTTGTCCGCAGGCCGTCTGGAGCTGCGCGCGTGCTCTCGTTCGAAGGATTCCTGCGACGTCGTGAACGACTGGCGGAGGAGAAGGCGAGCGTCCCCTCCGAAATGGAGAGCCCGTTCACGCGCGAGCGCGTGTCAAGCGCACTGACGCCGAAGCAGATCGTCCACCGGCAGACCATGCTCGGACACCTGCACCGTCACGACGGCGACTGAGCGGGCGCGGGTCGGGAGGCGATGACTGTGGTTTCTCCGAGTTGCCGGAGTGCGAGCCGCTCAGGCTCACGGGTGAGCGCGGCCTGGAGGCGCTCGATCGGCTCATAGAACGGCTCGCGGCTCAATCGGAACGACTGGTGATGCACGGGCACGATCATGCGCGCGTTCGCGGCGTCGGCCATTGTGACCGCCTGCTCCGGCGTGCAGTGTGCATGAATCCAGGGATTGTAGGCGCCGATCGGCATCACGGCGGCGTCGAACGGGCCGAAGCGGCGATGTTCGCGAAACGCGCTCGTCATCGCCGTGTCGCCGGCGATGAGGAGCCGTCGTCCCTCTCGCTCGACGACGAAGCCGCCGTAGCCGCGCCAGGTGTCTCGCGCCACGCGGGCACCCCAGTGCTTGACTTCGATCGCGCGAACGTGAGCGTCGCCGCGTGAGGTGGCGATGCGCGCGCACTCGTTCCAGCGCAGCTCCGTCACCGATCGGTAGCGGCGGCGCGGCAGCAGATCGCCGGTGTTCCAGGCCATCACGGCTGCAGGAGCACCGCGCAACGAGTGGAGTGACGGCGTATCGAGGTGATCGAAATGGGCGTGCGACACGAGAACGAGATCGATCTCCGGGAGTTCGCGGCGCGTCAGCGCGCAGCTGACGAGCCGCAGCGGACCGAGGGTGCCGACACCGAGGTTGACGCCAATGCGCCGGTAGAGGACCGGGTCAGTGAGAATCCGCAGGCCGTAGAAGTTGATCAGCACCGTCGAGTGCCCGAGCCACGCCAGGGTCAGGGCATTGTCGGACCATGTATCGGGTCTGGGTCTCTGCTGTGGTGAAGGGATCTGTCGGCCGATTTCCTCGAAGCGCTGGCGGATGAATCGGGCGCCCCATGTCGTCGAGCGGCCGAGCCTGGATGTATCCGTGGCAATTGTCATCAAGTCCTGACTAGTATGACGTGGCCCTGCGCCATCACGTTTCATATGTGCGGCTGGCAGGTTCCAACAAGACGTGCCCTACGATTGCCTCGGTGATCACACAAACAGGTCCCAACCTTCCTGACGCATTGCGTCGTCGTCTGGCGTCGCCCCTGCCGGGCCTCGACGCGCAATTGCGCATGGCGCCGCGGCCCGTGTATCGGCACGATCCAGCGCTCGCCTCGACGCTGCGCCCTGCTGCCGCGCTCCTCTTGATCTATCGGCTCGATGATGTGTGGCACGTGCCGCTGACGGTGAGGGGCGCGAGCCTCCGACACCACACCGGGCAAGTCTCGCTGCCCGGCGGGCGGCTCGATCATCCGGGCGAGTCGGTCGAAGAGGCCGCGCTGCGCGAAGCGTACGAGGAGATTGGCGTCAATCCGAAGGGAGTCGATCTGCTGGGTCGGCTCACTCCGGTTCCGGTCGTGGTCAGCGGTCATCTCCTTCAACCGGTGATCGGCGCGGCGACGGAGCCTCCGGTGTTCCGGGTTGCTGAACCCGAAGTCGAACGTCTGATCGAAGTGCCGCTGGCGAGACTGCTCGAACGAGATGCCGTGGCATGGGAAGAGCGGATGCGCACGCTGCCGCCGGCTGGTGTCATGAATGTCCCTTACTTCGCGGTCGAAGGTGCGCGTGTCTGGGGCGCGACCGCAATGGTGCTCGCGGAGTTCATCGCGCTGATCGAAGACGCGGTCCGCTGACTCGTTTCACGCGTTGCAGGTTTCGCGAGATCTCAACTCTTCGTATCGCGCCTGTTCGCGCGCTCTCGGAGCCGATGACGATCACGTCATCCCGGGCGGGCATGTCGACATGCTATCCAAAGCCGAACTGTGCAGGCCGAAGCCGGACGGGATAAAGCTCACAGCATCTCTGGCCGATGGCCTGGTACAGCCCCTGCAACGACAGGCTGCGGAGGAGTTGATGGAGCCGCTTCGGGAACTGCTGGCAGTCGACGAACGTCGTGCACTGGAGTTCTTCGTAGTGTGCCTGAGAGACGTGTCCGAGCCTGATGTCGATCGGCAGGAGTTGATGTACAACGCCAGCGTGCTCGCGCATTACGCGCAGGTGTCGATTCACGCCACTGCCGATATGCCAGCTCCGGCCGATCTCGTCGCGATCTTCGACAACTTCGTCGCCGACACGACGCTCGTCGAGGACGGTCTCATCATGGAGACGGCCGCCGCGCAGTGTCTGCTGCTGACCGGATTCTTCGAAGAGCAGATGCGCGGGCGTCACAACATCCGCTGGTATGCGGAGCTCGGCGCAGGCTTCTTCAATCGCGCTGCGACGTGTCAATCGTCCTCGCGGAAGGCGAGACTGCTCGTGATGCTGGCGCGTCACTTCGAGCCGTGGCGTCAGCGGCATGCGAAGCTCGGTCGCGAGCTCCGCGATCAGCCGTACCTTTTGGCGCCCCGATTTCCGATGTGAAGGAGGTCTACGACTTCCCGTTGGCGCGGCCGGGCGGGGTCTCCCGCGCTTTGTTTGGTTTGGTTGGCTGCGTCGCCTGACCGGGGGCTGGTACGCTGGTCGGGGGACCGCTCGAATTGCTTCCGCGTCCGCTGCCCCCGCCGTTCTCGCCGGAGTTGCCCCCGCCGTTTCCGGTGCCGAGCGGGACGTCTCTGCCTCGTCCACGTCCAGGCCCGGCTTCTGCAGGAAGGTTGAGCAGTGCCTCGGGGCCGCGCTTCAACGCTTCCTGCACGCGAGCAAGGGCGGCCTCGGGGCTGTGTCCAAGCTGCACGAGTTGCGTGAGGGCAGCAATTGCAACCGCACGCCGATCACGCTGGGCCAGCTCGGATACCGCTCTCAACACGTTGTCAGTCACGCCGGATTCGAGGGCATCGGCGGCGACCGACAGGTCCGCATCCCCGGTTCCAGGCTGGCCCTTCATCACCTGACTGGCGTGTTCGAGGACGCCCTCGCGACGCTCGATCGCGGCGGCGATGCGTTCCAGTGAGACACCCTTGGCCTTGCCCTCGGCGATCTTGCCTTCGAGGAGGCTCACCGGAACACCGGCCTGCCGCGCGCGGGCCAGAGCGGAATTGATGCGATCTTGAGGCGGCAACGTCTGTGCGACCACCAGGCCGCCACACGCGAACCACACCGTCATCAAGACGGCGGGGATCCGGACACCCTTTCGACGCATATCCATCATCCGCGTTTGATAGAGAGACGACCGGGCCTTTGTTCGGTCACTTCATGATGACTCAGCTGAGATGCGAGCGCTTCCCGGGCCCGGAGCACGCGCATCTTCAGGGCGCTGACCGAGGCTTCGAGCATGTTGGCCATGTCCTCATACGAGAGCCCCTGGACGTAGTGCATCAGGAACGCTTCCCGCTGGACGACCGGCAGTTGTTCGAGCGCCCGCCGCAGTTCCAGGCGGAGTCCTGCGCGTTCCACACGCTCAGCAGGTCCTTCCCGCGAATCCGGCACCGGCGGGGCATCATCGAGCGCGACGAGCCGGCGGCGTGGGTCTTTCAGGTAGTCGAAGCAGCGATTCCGCAGCGTTCGAAAGAGCCAGAGTCGAAAGCGTTCCCGGTCGCGGCAGGCCGACAGGTTGGTAAACGCGCGAACGAAGGCATCCTGCACCATGTCGGCTGCCGTGTCGTGGTCGCCCACCATCGACACGGCGTACCGATACAGTCCGACCTGATAGCGTCGCACCAACTCCGAAAACTGATCGGTGTCGCCGTCGAGCACGAGCCCGATGAGGACCTTGTCGTCGTCGGGCAGCATCACATCACGACGATCACAGCAACGTGTCCACCCATGCCATCGTCACGCCGTCCTGCCACGGAAGCGGGCACGAACCAGTCGCCGCGCGCAGTTCGGAAGGCGTAGTGATACACACCTTTCGGCAGCGGGAGACGAATCGTCCACTCGGTGCCTTCGCGTGTCATCGGCACGGGCTGCCACTGGTTGAAGTCGCCCGCAATCAGCAATGCGTCGCCGGGCGCATCTGCGATCGGGATGCGAATCAATACGGCATCCGGCTCGAGCTGCGCCGCGGTGATGGGTGCGCGTGCGACACGACCGAGTCGGCGTGTCAACCCGATGCTCCACGTCCGACGTACGGAATTCCAGTAGAGCGGATCGGGTGCTTCCTGACGCACGCTCGCCCAGAGGGTCGATTGGGTCCCGATTGCAGCGCCAACGCCCATGTCCCAGGCGACGTTGTTCAACAGGTCGCTCAACCACTTGCCGGCGTGTGCCCAGACCTGGACCGGCGCATCGCCGTAGACGACCGATCCGCCCACGAATGGAAAGGTCCCTTCGGCGGCATGCACCCACTTCAGATCGGCCTGCACGCGGACTTCTCCCGTGTACACGGCGCGCGCGCCGGTCTCGAACACACCGCGGTTCTCGATTTCTCCGGCGAAGTCCAGCGTCTCACCGCGCCATCCACCGCGCAGTTCGATGCGGCTTGATCCGGCATTCACGCCGGCGAAAGGGATCGCGTCGACGGTGCCGCCGCGCCCCGTCAGCTCCGCGACCACGTCGCGAAACACGAAGCCGTGTCCGTCGACGTCGGCTCCGATGAATGTACGTCGATCGTCTGATCCTTGCTGGATGAAGCGACGGCCGGCGCCAACGGCGCCCCAGATCGGATCGCCATCGCGCAAGGGCGCCGCCGCAGTGCCATACACCCACGAACCGCGGGCCGCATCGTATCGCAGCGTACTCATCGCGTTGTTGGTGCCGACGTTGATCGACACCGGGTCGTAGACGATCCGGCCCGCGGAGAGATCGAGCGAAAGTCCCTGTGCGCACACCGCTGGCGCGAACACGACACTCGAGCCTGCCAGCATCAGACTCGGGAGAATCGCGCGCCGAATCATGAGCGCGCGTGATCGGGAGGTAAGAGGGCGATACGACTGTTGGTACCGCCAAAGCCATCGTCCACGGCCTGCGCGTAAGGATCGGGAACCCAGCGTTGACCATCGATCACGAACGCGTAGTCGTGCACACCGAGTGGAAGCGGCAGCGTGATGGTCCAGATCCCGGGCGCGGACTGATGAAGCTCGTATTGCGGCTGCCAATTGGTGAAGCTGCCAGCCAGTTGGACCATGGAGGCTTCAGTTGCCTGCAGCCGGAACTGCACGAGCAGCGTCTGGCCTCCCTGCGATCGGCCTTGTGTCGGCGCTGATGCACTCCGTGGTTTCGAAACGGGGATGAGGATCGCTGCGACCGTGACGGCCGCGGCCGCGACGATGACGTACGCAGGTCGGAAACGGAATGAAATCTCGCGCGTCGTCCAGATGCGTCGGGTCGCCCGCACCAGGAACGAGGGGCGGCGCGACGCGCGCAGGTCGCTCTGCTCGATGGTGCGCATGACGCCGGCCGTCAGATCGGGGGCCGGCCGTTCGTCGATGAACGCCCGCGTCTCTTCGATCGCGCGCTCGAGCACATCGAGGTGCGCGCGTTCGTCTGGCGACAGCGTCCGGCGATCCACGGCGCCATCGAGATAATCGTCGATTCGGTGCGTCATGAGCGTCCCTTGCCGGGCGGCCCCGAAGGGCCCACCCCGACGGACTCGACACCCGCGCTTCACAAGTGACGAGTGGTTGAGGCCACGCGTCACATCACGCACATTGTCTCTCGGGTCGCGCGCGGCTGCACGCAGAAGAGGAAAGACCGCGGCGGCACCTCAGCCATACGGGAAAGGCCAGAGGGACGCGAAGGGGCCGCCTTCCGGCGGCCCGTCCGGTTCTACTTTGCCTTGTGCGATGACTCGATCAGCACGAGGCCGTTCGGCAGCTTCAGCCGATCGCCGAACCCACCGAGGTTGTAGCCTTCACGGACGGTGCCCGTGACCACCACGCGAGCACCTTTCCGCGGCACACCGTTGTCCGACACGATCCACAGCTTGCCGGTATTGTCGTCCAACTGATACGCGCCGCGGCCGACGAGCGAGTAGCTGTCGACGACAGCGCCGCTCAGTTTGACCTCGCGATTGCGATAGTGCCCGGGGTCCGCCAGCACCTTGTTGATCGTCCGGGCTCCGCAGGCCGCCGCCAGCACCGCTGTGCCGACCAGCAGGGCGAGCCCGAACGATCGCATGAACACTTTCATCGCTGAACCTCTACGTGTGTCATACGGGGACACAATTAGAACAGCACCGCGACGTCGAGAATGAAGCCGCGGTCGTTGTAGACTACCGCGCGGCCGTCGATGATACCGCGATGATAGCCCCGCGGAACCACGACGAGCTCAGGCTCGAGATACACCGGCACCGGACGAACTCTGCGCTGCCAGCCGACCGGCATGTAGCCGCCTCTGTAGTACACGCGGGCCGCACCCGGCGGCAGGGGACGATAGTACGGTCGATAGTAGTCGCGAATCACGACCACATCGTGCGGTCGGAAGTATCCGCGGTGGGTCTCGTAGACGACGACCTCACGGCCACGCTTGTGATGGTGCCCTCGATCGTCGGCTTCAGCACGACCCGCGAACACCGTTCCGCCAAGAAGCACGCCGGTCACAATCACAGTAAGTAGCGGTCTCACGTCCCACCTCCGTGTTTGAAGACGTCCTGGGGGAGTCCTCACCCTGCCTAAAGGCAAGGTTGCTGCCAGCCGCCTGGACCGGTCCAACATGTGAAAAAGCAACGAGTTTGCGCCATCCGCCCTCGCGATCGAGAAGGCGTCACCGCCCTCGCCAGGGGACGACCGGGTGGTCGTATGAGGTCACGTCGCCGGTGCTATGCTGCCGTCGGATCTGGAGACGAGGAGGCGGTCATGGTTCGATCCGCGATTGCGATCGGATCGGCAGTCTGCGGCGTGGCATTTCTCATCACGTTCGTCGATGCGCAGACGATTACCGCAGGGCGTCTGCCGTGGGGCGATCCCGATCTCGAGGGCAATTGGACGAACGCCACGCTCACGCTGTTTCAGCGCGCACCCGAGCTCGGCACGAAGGCGTTCTTCACCCCAGAGGAAGCAGGTGCCTTCGATCGACAGCGCGTTGAGGCGACCAACGCGGATCGTCCGTTGCGCGCGGGGGAAGTGGGAGCTTACAACGATGCGTTCTTCGAACGCGGCCTCCGCGGCGTCAAGACGCGTCGCACCTCGTTAATCGTCGACCCCCCTGACGGACGCATCCCGCCGTTGACGCCGGAGGCACAGGCACGGGTCGAGCAACGGCAGCGGGATGAAGCGCTCCATCCCGCCGATCGGCCCTCGGATCGATGGCTGACGGAGCGATGCATTCTCTTTGGGGCCACGGTGCCGATGCTGCCGGAGCCGTACAACAACAACTACCGGATCGTGCAGAGTCCCGGGCTCGTGACGATCCTCGTCGAGATGAACCACGACGCTCGTGTGATCCCGGTCGACGGGCGCGCGCCGATCGATCGACGAATCGAACAATGGACCGGCAGCTCGCGCGGCCGATGGGAAGGCGACACGCTCGTCGTCGATACCACGAATTTCAAATTCAATGACAAGAGTCGCTTTGGCGTTCAGTATCTCAACGGCCTCAGTGACGAGCATCTTCGCGTCGTCGAGCGGTTCACGCGCACTGACGCCAGCACGCTGCTCTATCAGGCTCGCATCGAGGACCCGACGGTCTTTACACGCCCGTGGTCGATCGAGATTCCGATGGAGCGGACGAAGGATTCGCTGTTCGAGGTCGCGTGTCATGAAGGCAACTACGGGATGTCGAACATCCTGTCCGGGCATCGAGCGGAGGAGCGGGCGGCCGCACGACCACAGTAGAATCGTGCCGCCAACAGAAAGAACAGGCCGACAGCATCTCCTGGAGGGACGTCTTCGATGAAGCTGAATATGCGCGCAGGACTCGTGTACGCGGGGCTGCTTGCGCTCGCGCTGCTGGTCTACACCTGGGTTGCTCCCGTCAGACCGGTCAGCGCACAGAAGCCGGTGCGCACGAAAGCGCAGATGGCCGAACTCGGACGACAGCACAAGACCGCTGCCGACCTGTTTCAGGCCTTGAAGAACGAAGCCAACGGCGGGCATCGTCTCGAATGGGCGAAGCTGCCAGATTGGAGCGGCGTGTACACGCGTGCGCCAGTCGCCGGGTTCGCGTTCGATCCCGACACGCCTCCCGGTGGACTCCCCACTGCGAAGCTGACGCCCGAGTACCAGGCGAGGATGATGAAGCGCATTGAAGATCTGAAGAAAGGGATCGAATGGGATCCGATTTCGACCTGCGCGCCGCCTGGCGTGCCGCGCTGGCTCACCGAACCCTTCCTGCGCGAGTTCATCGTGACGCCGGATGAGACCTGGTTGATCAACGAGATGGTCAACGACATCCGGCGCGTCTACACCGATGGACGGGGCCACATCGCCGAGGAGGATCGCTATCCGCTCTACAACGGCGACTCGATCGGGTTCTGGAACGGCGACCAGCTCGTGATCCACACCAACCAGCTCAAGTCGGGGATCTATCAGCGCGCGCATCCCGATTATTCCGATCGGGTCGAGACCGTCGAGATCTGGCGGAAGGTCGATGACAAGTCGTTGGGCGCCGACGTCTGGGTCTTCGATCCGCCGGCACTCGTCGAACCGTGGTTCACTCACCAGACGTATCTGAAGGTGAGCGATCAGGACAAGAGTCTTCGCATCCGATATTGGAACTGCGGCGAGAATCAGAACAACGCGGTGGTCGAAACCAAAGAGGGTGCCACCGCGTTCAAGCAGTTCACGTTCGTCCCGAGCGACAAGAAGCCAGGAGGCAAGTGATGAGGAACGCGTTTGGGGCCGCGCTGCTCGCGGGAGCGGCGATCGCCGTTGCTGCCGTTCCCGTGATCGCCCATCATTCCGGTGCGATGTTCGAGGACAAGAAGACGATCACCGTTGAAGGCACGGTCAAGGAGTTCCAGTACACGAACCCGCACTCCTGGCTGCTCGTGGACGTGAAGAACGCGGACGGCTCGGTCACCACCTGGGGATTCGAAGCCGAAGGACCGACGACGCTGCAGCGCGCCGGCATCAAGCCGAGCGAGTTCCGGGCGGGGACGAAGGTCACCATGACCGGCAGGCCCATGAAAGACGGCACGCCCGCCGCGACGTGGGAGCTGGCGGTCCGCGGAGACGGCAAGAAATTCAACCCGCGCGAGGGGTTCCTCGTGAAATGATCCGCCTTCGCCAAGGCCGCGGCGAGACGGGTCAGCGCGCGCGAGTGAGATCGTCCTGGTATGTCTCGGGGAGACCGAGCACGCATAACCACGAGACGGTCGCGAGCGTCACGATGAAGATCGTGATCAGCCGCGAGCTTCCGGCAGCCTGATACAACGCTGTTGCGATCGAAGGAGCCGGCGCGCCGCCGACGATCGTGCCCAGCGTGAGTGCAAGCGAGGCGCCGCTATATCGCGTCGTCGTCGGGAAGAGCTCGGAGAAGACAGCCGGCTGAGGACCGATGTACGCGCCTTGCACCACGAGCATCCCTGCGAGCGCCAGACCGATCAGCGGCACTGATCTGGTATCGGCGAGCGGGAAGTAGATCACCGACCACGCGACGAGCGCCGCCATGCCCCAGTGCATGACGCGCCTGCGCCCGACCCGATCGGACCAGACCGCACAACAGAAGATCGATCCGGCGAACAGCACCGCCGATCCCAGGAGCAGGGCCAGTGTCGTCGGCAGCGTCACGCCGAGCTGACGCGTCGCGTACGACACGAAGTACACGATCGTGATGTAGCCGAGCGCGCTGATCGCGGTGTAGCTGCCAGCGGCGAGCAGCACCGTGCGCGCGTCGGTACGCAGCACGTCGGCCACCGGCATCCGTCGCGCGAGCTGTCTCCGTCGCGCGTCTTCGAAGACCGGGCTCTCGGCGATCCCCAATCGGATGAACACGCCGACGATCACGAGCGCGGCACTGGCCAGAAAGGGAATCCGCCATCCCCACCTTGCGAATTGATCGGGCGGCACCATCGTCGATGCGATCAGGAAGACCAGGTTGGAGAGGATGATGCCGACCGGCAGGCCCAGGGCCACGAAGCTGCCGAAGAATCCCCGGCGCCCGTCAGGGGCATGCTCGACCGACATCAGCACTGCGCCGCCCCACTCTCCGCCGAGTGCAAACCCCTGAACCAACCGGAAGACGATCAACAGCGCCGGCGCCCAGAGGCCAATGCTCGCGTAGTTGGGGAGCACGCCGATCCCGAACGTCGAGAGGCCCATCAGCATGAGCGACCAGACGAGCATCGACTTGCGACCCAGGCGATCCCCGAAATGCCCCATGACCACACCGCCCAGAGGTCGCGCGAGAAATCCGACGCCGAAGGTGGCGAACGAGGTCAGCGTGCCGGCAAATTCCGAGACCTGCGGAAAGAACTGCGGTCCGAACACGGTGGCTGCCGCCGTGCCGTAGATGAAGAAGTCGTACCACTCGATCGTGGTGCCGATCGCGCTGGCCATCGCCACGCGATGGGCGTCAGACGGGCGCGCGGACACGTCGGCGACGGCACGCATGGCCGTGAGCGTAGCACGCCGACGTCGTAGAGGCGGGTCTTAGACCCGCCTTGAAAGTGGAAGAAGTGGAAAAAGTAGTAACGTGGTCTTGTGCGGAATGCGGTCGTTGGGCTGATCATCGCGATGGCGATTGCGGTCAGCCTGTCGGACCTGTCGATCCTGGGCATTGCGGCGTGGAAGATTGTCCTGGCCGCGGTGGGAGCCGTGATTTTCGTCTCCGGTCGAGCACGCACGCGAACGGATCAGTGAAGGTGGGCCGGCGATCCGCCGACAAACCTCGAGAGAGTATATCGATGCGGGTTTTGCTGGCTTCTCTCGCATGTGTCGCGGCGTTTCACGCGTCGGTGCCCGCCGTCACCGAGACGGAGGCGGTCACGCTGACGGTGATGACCGGGGCGCGGAGCCTGCCCCCCGGAGGTGTCGTGCTCGTGACCATGCGCGCCTCGCGTCCCCTCACCGAGCTGGAAGGCCGTGCGTTCGGCCGGCCGGTGTGGTTCTGGTCCGACGCCGATCGCACGAAATGGCACGGGCTGATTGCGGCCGGTCTCGATGCGAAGCCTGGGCCCTATACGGCAACGGCAACGGGAAGCGGCCCCTCTGGTATGGCCACCGCAACACTGTCACTCCACGTCGAGCCCAAACAGTTCCAGACCCGGCGCCTCACGGTGGATCCGCAGTTCGTCAATCCGCCGGACGCGGAAGCCGAGCGCATTGGCCGCGAAGTGAAGCAGATGGCGGAGGTGTTCGGCCACATCACGCCTGAGCGCTTGTGGCGCGGAGCGTTCGAGTTGCCCGTGCCCGGGGAAGCCACGAGCAGCTTCGGTCGACTCAGCGTGTTGAACGGCGAGTCGCGCGGGCGGCATCAGGGCGCCGACTTCCGTGCGGTCACTGGTACCCCGGTGCACGCCCCGAATGGCGGCCGCGTCGCGTTGGCATCAGACCTGTACTTCTCGGGCAACACCGTCATCATCGATCACGGGCTCGGCATGTTCTCGCTGCTGGCGCACTTCTCGAAGCTGTCCGTCGAGACGGGCGCAACCGTGTCGCGTGGTCAAGTCATCGGAGAGTCCGGCGCGACCGGGCGTGTCACCGGCCCGCATCTCCACTGGGCCCTGAGGCTCGGAGAAGCGAGCGTCGATCCGCTGGCTCTCGTCCGCACTGTGTCCCGCCTCAGCGACGAGCACTGATTCGTGATGCTCGCACTGTCTGCCTTCTGAATTACTCGATCGCCTCGATGTCCGCACATAATGGGTTCAGGAGGATGTCCATGTCCGTTGCCCGCGCGTGCGTGATCTCGAGTCTCATGCTTTCTGCTGTCGTCGTCTCGCTCTCCGGGCAGCAGCCATCGGCTACCGCACCCGCATCTCCGAAGGTGTCTGGCAACGTCGAGCACGGACGCTACCTGGTCGAGAACGTGGTGATGTGCTACGAATGCCACTCGACACGCGATCCTCAAGGCAACATCGTTCCTGGTACGCGGTTCAAAGGCGGGCCGATGCCGATGCGCCCGTCGTGGAATTCCGACTGGCCGATCCAGATCCCGAGGATCGCTGGTCTGCCCGGCTACACCGACGACACCGCAATGCGCCTGCTTACACAGGGTGCGATTCGCTGGGATGGAAAGCAGCTTCGATACCCGATGCCGCGGTTCCATATGAGCCCGCAGGACGCCGCCGACGTCATCGCGTACCTGAGAACGCTGTAGTTCAGCGTTCAGGCCGCGGCTTCTATCGGCGTGATCGGGAGCTCGAGCCGCGCGCCGTTGCGAACAACGATCAACGCCGTTCGCACGTCGATCGCTTCGCGCGTCAGAAGCCGGTGCAGATCGTCGATGCTCTTGATCGGCGTGTCGCCGAATCCCACGATCACGTCTCCGACGCGGAGGCCCGCGCGCGACGCCGGGCTTCCTTCGACCACCGATTCGATGGCCACGCCGGTGTCGGCAGTCAGCGTCGCGGCCCTCGCGATGTGACGGGGCACGCGAGTGTTGCGGCCGCTGACACCGACGAAGGCACGTCGGACATGGCCTTCCTGCAGCAGCGCGGTCACGACCCGCGTGGCCGTGTCGATCGGCACGGCGAAACTCAAGCCCTGTGTGCCCATGATGACCGCGGTGTTGACGCCGATGACGCGCGCCGCGCTGGTCACCAACGGGCCGCCGGAGTTGCCGGGATTGAGCGCCGCATCCGTCTGAATGATGTTCTCCATCATCCGTCCCGTGCGCGCGCGGATCGACCGTCCTGTCGCGCTGACCACACCGGTCGTCACCGTGTGATCGAATCCAAGCGGATGGCCGACCGCGACGACGAGCTGCCCCGGCCGGAGCGTCGCCGATCGACCGAGCTCGACGACGCTGAGTTGATCGGCCGAGATCCGCAGGACTGCGAGGTCGGTGTCGGGATCGTCGCCGATGATGTCCGCCTCGTGACTGCGTCCGTCGGCGGTCGTCACATCGACGTGCGTGGCCTGGGAGACGACGTGGCTGTTGGTCAGGACGAGGCCGTCGGGCGTAAAGACGAACCCTGATCCCGACCCCGCGGGCCGCATGCCTTGTGAACGTCGCGATGGTCTCATCGCGTCCACGCGTACGACAGCAGGGCCGACCCGCTCCACGACCTCGATCACGGCTTGCGAGTAGGCATCGAGCAGATCGCCGTCCTTGATGTGATCCTGGGTCATAACGTCACCAATCCTCTCCGCACGCCTCGCCGGATTGCTGCGGCGCGGGAGCTCACGCCGAGCTTTCCGAGCACGGCGCTGACATGAAATTTGACGGTGTGCTCGCTGATCCCGAGCTCGGAGGCGATCTGCCGGTTGGAGCGCCCCGCGACGATGTGCTCGAGCACTTCCTGCTCGCGCGGAGTCAACGGCTCGGCGAAGGCATCGGACACGCGATCGTCGAACGCGCTGTCGTCGCTCTTTGCGTCCTCGCTCCTTGCATCGTCAGCGTCGAGAATGACGGCAGCCACGCCGTCGAGATCTTCCGCCGAGAGGCTGGCTTCTGCCGGGACATCTGCCCGCACGGTCCAGCCGGCGCTCTCGGCTTCCTGGATCAGCGCCCGTCGACGAACGGGATCGCGGGCGATCACCACGACGGTCATGGCTACCTAGCCATAGGACGCCCGGATCACCACCAGCGGTTCCGGTCAACGTGCATCGGCGCCTCGTTCACCAACGGTCACCTCCAATTTGACCGCCTGCAGTCCGCGAACCAGATGCAGTACTGATACCTGGCCGACGCGATCGCCGGTGAGATGTGCCGCGAGATCGTCGGGCCGTTTGGCTGCCGTATCGTCGATTGCAAGCACGATGTCGCCGACGAGGACCTGCGCCTTGTCAGCCGGGCTCTCGGTCGCCACTGAGGTCACCAGCAGACCGCGCTCAGACGCATTGGGGCGCTGCCGTACCGGAACCGTCACCGGCATCGTCGTGATGCCGAGGTAGCCTCGTCGCAGGCGGCCGTGGCGCTTCAGGCTTTCAACGACACGCCGCACGTCGGCGACCGGGATCGCCACACCGCGCCCCCGTACGAGCGCGGAGGTCGACACGCCAACGACCTGGCCGCCCGCGTTGACCAGCGATCCACCCGAGAATCCCGAAAACGGTTCGAGCGTCGTGTGAATGGCGTGTTCGAGACGGAAGCCAGGCCAGACATGGTGAGGGCCTGAGAGCTGCGTCACGAAACCGGGATATGCGACCAGCCCCGACCAGCTCCGACCTACCGCGACGATGACTTCGCCGACCGCAGGAATCTCGGTCGCAAAGGACGCCGGGGTCAATGTCGCGCCGTCCACCTGGAGAAGCGCGAGATCGGTTCCCGCGTCGCGGCCGACGACGCGGGCCGCGATCTCACCGGTGGCGGTGTGAATCTTCACTTGATGATCGGCGTCGATCAGATGATCGGACACGACGACCGACTGCTCATCGATGATCGTCCCGCTAGCGGCGCGCCCGCGCCGTCCGCGCGTGAAAATCAATCCGGGTGCGGTGCCGGCCACAGCGGCGGCGAGATCACGAGAAAGTTGTTGTGCGAAGGGTTCAGCCATGATTCGAAGGTATCGAAACCTGCCCTCGATGGGATCAGTCGAACGACTAGGTAGAATGGGGCACGCCCAAGGAGCCCTCATGCGTAGAACCCAGGTCATGACCGTCGTCGCTGCCGTCGTTGCGAGCTGTCTGGGCATCAACCCGTTGTCTGCTCAGCGCGGACCGCAAGTGCCGCCGATGGTGAAGGAAGGCGCAACCGAGAAGATCTCCGACCACGTGTACGTGATCCCGGACGGCAGCGTCCCTCTCGTACCCAACATCGCCATCATCGTCGGCAATCGCACGACGCTGGTCATCGACACTGGTCTCGGCAGGCGCAATGGCGAGATCGTGCTGCGCGAGGTCGCGAAGGTCAGCAAGAACAGCGATCTGGCGCTCGCCACGACACACTTTCATCCCGAACACGATCTCGGCGCGCAGGCGTTCCCACCCAATACGAAGATGTATCGCTCACGTGACGAGCAGGCGGATATCGACGAGTCCGGCCTCGACATCTCGAAGCGGTTCGCGAGCTTCTCTCCACTGACCGCCGAACTACTGCAGGGCGCGGAGTTCCGCAAGGCCGACGTTCTCTTCGACAAGGAGCAGAATCTCGACCTCGGCGGCGTGCGCGTCCGGATGATGGCGATGGGCACCAATCACACGCGCGGCGACACGGCGTTCTGGATCGAACCCGATGCGATTCTCGTGTCCGGCGACGTGGTGATGACGACGATGCCGAACTTCACCAACCCGACCGCGAAGATCTCGACCTGGCTGCAAAGCCTCAATCGCTTCGAGCAGCTGAAGCCCAAGCGGATCGTTCCAAGCCACGGACCGATGGGCGGCACGGAGATGATCGCGAAGTGGAAGACCTTCCTGACAACGGTGCAGACGCGCGCGGCGGATCTCAAGAAGCAGGGCAAAAGCATCGACGAAACCGTCACGACGATCCAGGACGAACTGCAGGACAAGTATCCGAGGAACGGGATGGCCGGTGCGATTCGCGCGGCCTACAACGAAGCGCCCTGATCGATGTTTCCCCTCGTTCGGCAGGCGTGGCGATCGTGGCGGGGGGCCACAGGTGTCGCGTTCCTTGCCGCCGCCGCGCTTGCAGCGGGCATCGGCGCGGCCACCGCCATCTACACCGTGGTCGATGCGGTGATGTTGAAGCCGCTGCCGTACCGCGACGGCGACCGCTTCGTCGCACTGTTCTCAGCAGAGACCAACGATCCTGAACACTACGGATCGTTGCGCTCGCCTGACGCGCGCGTGTATCAGGAGCGCGCGACCAGTTTCGATGCGTTCGGCTGGTTCCGCGAATCATCGAAGAACCTCACGTTCGCGGGCGAGCCGCACCACGTCAAGGGCGTTGCCGTCACCACGAATCTGGTTCAGCAGCTGGGTGTCGATCCAATGCTCGGCCAGTGGTTTCATGACGACAGCGGCGTCGTGATCTCGAACGGTCTGTGGCGCGAGCTCGGAAGCGATCCGCGCATTGTCGGCAAGCCGCTCACGCTCGACGGACGCCGGTACACCGTATCCGGAGTCACGTCCGAGCGCTTCCATCTGCCTGTCGCCGGGATCACCTCCGCGGGACAGCGGACCGACATGTGGTTCGCGCTCGACACCAGGGAGAATGCGGGCTCCGCGTACTTCGCGTACGCACGTCGACGCCCGGGTGTGAGTTTTTCGCAAGCTGACGCGGACGTCAAACGTATCGCCTCGCAGATCGCAACTGACGATCCCGTCGGACATCGCGGATACACCGCGCGTCTGTTCGACCTGCGCGAGACGGTCATCAAGGACATCCGGCCGACGCTGATGCTGCTTGTCGCGGCTGCGGGCCTGCTGTTCCTGATCACGTGCGCCAATGCAGCCGGCCTCCTGCTGGCTCGATCGGTCGCCCGTGCGCGCGAAACCGCGGTGCGGGTCGCGGTCGGTGCGCGGCGCGCACAGCTCGCGGTCGTTTTCTTCGCCGAAAGTCTTCCCGTCGCATTCGCCGGCGCGTTGGGCGGTTTCATCCTGAGCCTCACGCTCACGCCGGCGATCGTGACGATGGCCGCCGACTACCTTCCGCGGGCCGACGAAGTGTCGGTTGATTGGAGCGTGCTGATCTTCCTGCTCGCCGCGGCGCTGCTGGCCACCGTGCTTTCGGCCCTTGCGCCGCTCTGGCAGGCGATGAGAACTGCGCCAACCGAAGCGCTTGGCGATGGTGCACGCGCGTCGGCCGGTGCGCGCAGCCGCCGCATCTCGCAGTCGCTCGTGGTCGCCGAGATCGCGCTCGCGTTCGGACTCCTCGCCGCGAGCGCGCAATTGATCATTCACCTTCGCGGCCTCTCGCGAACGGCCGCCGGCTTCGATGCTGACAATCTCCTGACATTCGGCCTGAGCGTTCCCGGCGATCACAGCCGGCGTGTGCCCTTTCAGCGCCGGGTCGCCGACGCTCTGCGCGGGATCCCGGGCACGAGCGACGTGGCGTTCACGAGTCACTTGCCGCTCGACGGTTGCTGTTTCGGCACAAGCATCTATCCGGCTGGGCGCGCGGTGAGTGACACCGAGTCAACCCGCACGAGCATCGTGGCGGTCAGCCCCGAGTTCTTTCGGGTCTTTCGGATTCCGGTCCGGCGTGGTCGCCTGTTGACGGATCAGGATCTCAACGACAAGCAGATCTTCGCGGTGATCAACGAGTCTGCAGCGCGGCGCTATTGGAGGGATCAGAACCCGGTTGGCGCGCGGGGCAGGTTCGGAGGTCCCCAGGGTGCTCCGCTCGAAGTCGTGGGCGTCGTCGGCGATGTGAAGAACGACGGACTTGCCAATCCGACCGTGCCGGAGGTGTACATTCTCAGCCCAATCAGGGAAGAGGAGACCGTCGAGTACGCGGTCCGATCGGCGACTCCACCCGCAGCCCTCGTTCCGGAGATCCGGCGCGTGATCCGCGCCATCGATCCCGAGCAGCCGATTCACGATCTGAGGACGATGCGCGAGATTGTCGCGGAATCGATGACGCTCGAGCGAGCCGGCGCATTCCTCACAACCTTCTTCGCCGCCGCGGCGTTGTTGTTGGCAGCGCTCGGCATCTACGGCGTCATCTCCTATTCGGTGCGTCAGCGCACCGCGGAGATTGGGACGCGGATGGCGATTGGCGCGACCGCCCGGGACATCGTCGCGCTCATTCTTGGCGGTGGCGGGAAAATGGCGGCGTACGGCGTGCTGCTCGGTGGGATTGCAGCCGTTGGCGGTCTGATCGTCCTCTCACGCGCGCTCGGGATCAACGAGCTCGGGCCAACACCGTTCCTGTATTCAACAGCGATCGTCGGGACAGTGGCACTCGTCGGGTCGGCGCTGCCGGCCTGGCGCGCATCGCTGGTGTCGCCGATGGTTGCGATTCGCGGCGAGACATCGTCCATCCTCAGAGAAGCCGGAAAACAGGTCGGTCGCACCGTCCGCGAACTGTCGCAGACGACCGCGGCGGCGATCGTGCCCCTGGGCACCTTGATATCGGAGTTCGCGGCCTCGCTTCGTCAGGTCTCGTCCGTGTCCGACGCAACCAAGACTGCGTTGACGGCAATGAAGGACCGCGTTCACGCCACGTCGGTCATGCTGCTGGAGAAGACGTCAGCGATCGAATATCGAGACGGCCGCCTTTCGATTCCTGCGAACGGAATCCTGCTCGAGCGATTGAAGCACTATCCGCATCCGCTCGCGCTGACCGAGGGCGACTTCGACGCGTGGCGGCGGTGGACGCGGGAACTCAAGCCGCAGCACACGGCGGAGATCGAGCGGCTTGCG
Source organism: Vicinamibacterales bacterium (assembly GCA_036407095.1). Taxonomy (GTDB): domain Bacteria; phylum Acidobacteriota; class Vicinamibacteria; order Vicinamibacterales; family UBA2999; genus Gp6-AA40. The sequence continues at coordinate 143,338 of DASWZV010000141.1, forward strand.
GAAAGTGGGGCGCGACTGGCTGTCCCGCTCCGTACCAAGAACGAGATCGTAGGCGTCATGCTGCTTGGCGCACCGATCGGACGCGCCGGCTACACCGATCAAGAGAAGGAGCTCCTGAGCCACGCGGGGGACGTGTTCGCGTTGATGCTCGAGAACGGCCGGCTCACCGATCGCGCGGTGGAGCAGGAGAAACTGCGGCGTGACCTCGCGCTGGCCGCCGAAGTCCAGCGGCGTCTGCTTCCGCCGGAGCCGCCGCGAAGCGAGACGGTCACGCTGACCGCCTTCACCCTGCCCGCGAGAAGCGTGGGCGGCGACTACTATGACTTCATCGATCTCGGCGGCGGCGGCATCGGAGTGGCGATTGCGGACGTGTCGGGTAAAGGAGTCGCGGCGGCGCTGGTGATGTCGGTCGTGCAGGCGTCGCTCCGTGTGATTTCTTCTGATCAAAGTGTCACCGTGTCGCAGCTTGCCGCGCGGATGAACGGCTTTCTGCATCAGTCCACCGGCGCCAACAAATACGCGACGTTTTTCTACGCGCAGATTACCGAGGGTGGGCGACGGCTTCGATACGTGAACGCCGGACACAATCCCCCGTATCTGGTCCGGCGCTCTCGAGCCGGCGTCGAGATCGCCGAGCTGACGGTGGGTGGTACCGTGCTCGGGCTCTTTCCGGCGGTGACGTTCGAAGAGGCGACGATCGATCTCTGCCCGGGCGATATCCTGGTGGCTTTTACTGATGGCGTGACCGAGGCGATGAACGCGGCAGGCGACGAGTTCGGGGAAGATCGGCTCAAGGAATTGCTACGATCGAACGCCGACGCGTTCCCCGCGGAGATCGCTTCGCGGCTCAGCAACCACGTCCGTGACTGGATCGGCGATGCGGAGCAGCACGACGATCTGACGTTTGTCGTCGTCGCGGTCAACCCGCGCGCCCTATGACAACGCGCGCCAGGAGACATGGACACGAATCTCGCCATCGGCCCGTTGTGGTTCATCGCGTTCCTGTTTTCTACGACCGTTCACGAAGCGATGCACGCGCTGGTCGCGTGGAAGGGCGGGGACCCGACGGCGTATCACGGAGGGCAGGTCTCGCTCTCGCCAATCCCGCATATCAAGCGGGAACCGATCGGCATGCTCGTGGTGCCGCTCGTGACCTCATTGACACAAGGGTGGGCGATGGGGTGGGCGAGCGCGCCATACGATCCGCTCTGGGCAGAGCGTCACCCGCGACGCGCCGCCCTCATGGCCGCGGCCGGCCCGGCGGGAAACCTTGCGATCGCGCTCGTCGCATTCGCGGGGCTGAGGCTTGGGCTGATCGCCGGCTGGTTCGTGCCGCCAGAGCGAGCCGTGTATCACGCGCTCGTGGCGGACGCGTCGAGCGGCGAGCCGAACCTGTTCGGCACCGTCCTCTCGGTTCTTCTGGTGCTGAACGTCTTCGTCGGACTCTTCAACCTGCTGCCCCTGCCGCCGCTCGACGGCTTCTCGGTGATCACCATCGTCCTGCCCGAGCAACACGCCCAGCGTCTGCGCCAGATTCAGACCAGCGGCGTCATGTCGATGGCTGGACTCTTCATCGCGTGGCAGGTGTTTCCGGTCATCACGCAGCCGCTGTTCTCGATGTTGTTGAGACTGGTGCACCCGGGCGAGTCGTACTCTTAATGGACCGTGACCTGGAAGAGTGCCGCCGACAACCAGCCACCACAGCGAACTGCCGCTCGCGGAGCGGCCGGTCCCGATTCGCGAGGCAGGCACCAGTAGATATGATTGATCTTCGGGCCTGATGTCATCGGAGCGTCCTCTGCACCTCGCGTTTCTGGGATGCGGGTTCATCACCCGCGTGCACAGCCGCCACCTCCAGTCGCTGCGCTCCGACATCGTCTGCAGCTATGCCAGCCGCGACGGCGCGAAGGCCGAGGCGTTCCGGCAGCGCTACGGCGGACGCGAGAGCTTTGCGGGGTATGACGAGGCGATCGCCAACCCCGGAGTTGACGCGGTGGTCGTGGCGGTGCCGCCGCGGTTTCATCTCGACCTGGCGATGCGGGCGCTGGCGGCTGGCAAACACGTACTGCTCGAGAAGCCGGCGCTCATCCGGACCGACGACTATCGCACGGTCATCGATGCGCGCGTTCGCGCCGATCGCACGGTGCTGGTGGGGGAGAACGATCACTACAAGCCGCTCGCGGTCCGACTGCGCGGGATGCTGCGCGACGGGCTGATCGGCGATCTCGTGTTCGCGCATTTCGTGACCGTGGCGCGGCGGCTGAAGACGGCGGACGACTGGCGCAACGATGAAGCGATGGCGGGCGGCGATGCCTTCTTCGAAGAGGGGATTCATTGGCTGCACCTGGCCGGAAGCCTGGGCCCGCGCATCGTGAGAATCGAAGGATTCCGGCCCGCCCGATCGCCGGAGGGCCCGGACCGGCGCGCGAAGAGCATGATGGTGGCATTCGAATACGACACGGGAGCGGTCGGCTCGCTTTACTATTCGCGCGAGATTCCGTCGCTCCTCCTGGGATTGCGCGTCTCAAAGTTGTTCGGACGGCTGGGCGTCATCACCTTCGAGTCCAACGGCATCTGTGTCTGGGCGAGGGGCCGGGGTGTGCCGTGGCTGGTCATCCCGGGTATCGTCGACATCCGCGGCTATCGGGCGATGTATCGTGATTTTCTGCGTGCAGTACGAACGGGCGCCACTCCGGAGATGAGCCTCGAACGGGCGCTCGAGGATCACCTGCTCATGGAACGGGTCTACGCACGCGTCGATCGACTCGTTCCAGAAACCGCGGTGAGGTAGGCGGCGTTTCTCCCTGATGCACACAGAACACTTCGATATCGTCATCATCGGCAGCGGCGCGGGCGGTGGCACGATCGCTCACGCGCTGTCGGATCATCCGAGTCGCATCCTCATCATCGAGCGCGGCGGCTTCATTCCACAGGAACCCGAGAACTGGGATCCGGAAGCGGTGTGGAAACGCCTGCGTTACCGGGCGACCGAGCGATGGCTCGATTGGCAGGGCAAGGAGTTTCTGCCGTACACGCACTACTGCGTCGGGGGCAACACGAAATTCTGGGGCAGCGTCCTGTATCGACTGCGGCGCGAGGATTTTCAGGCCGTCGAGCACGCGGACGGCATCTCGCCTGCGTGGCCGATCTGCTACGACGATCTCGCGCCCTACTACGAGCGCGCCGAGCGCCTGTATCACGTGCACGGCCAGCACGGCGTCGATCCGACCGAGGGGCCGCGCACTCCCTTTCCGTATCCGGCGATTGCCCATGCTCCCGAGATCGAGACGATCGTCGCGCAGCTGCGAGCGCAGGGGCTGCATCCCTCACCGCTTCCACTCGGACTGATCGAGCCCGGCGAGCGCGGCGGCTGCATCCTCTGCAACACCTGCAATTCGTTTCCGTGCCGGGTCGACGCCAAGAGCGACGCCGACGTGATCTGCGTGAGGCCATCGATGAAGCGCGCCAATGTCACGCTGTGGACCAATGCGCGGGCGCTGCGCCTGCACACGTGCGCGACCGGCGACCGTGTCGACGCCGTCGACGTGCAACGCGCGAACGGCACCGTGCGCGTCGAGGCGCCGCTCTTCATCGTGTCGTGCGGGGCGGTGAACTCGGCGGCACTCCTGCTTCGCTCGACGAGCGCCCGGCATCCGTGCGGGCTCGCCAATTCATCCGGCCTCGTCGGCCGGCGCTACATGGCGCACCTGGCGACGATGATGCAGGGGTTTCATCCCTTCCGGAAGAACGGCTCCGTATTTCAGAAGACGGTGGCGATCAACGACTTCTACTTGAGTGGTCCCGGGTCGGGACCTCCGCTCGGACAGATCCAGTCGCAGGGGCGCACGCATGGCGTGATGGCGCAGGTCGTCGGAGATACCATCGTTCCGCGGATTCCGTTGTGGGCGTACGCGTATTGGGTGGATCACGGTGTGGACTGGCTGGCGATGTCCGAGGATTTGCCGCGTGATGACAATCGCGTCACCGTGGAAGGGGACGGCCGCATCCGGATTCAGTATCAACCGAACAACGTACAGGCTCACGAGCGCCTCGTGAACGAGGCGAAACGCATCCTGAAACGGCTCGGATTCTGGATCGTGATGACGCACTCGCACCAGACCAGGAACACGACGCACCAGTGTGGGACGATCTGCTTCGGTCGCGATCCGGCCCGCTCGGTCCTCAACCCTTTCTGCCGCACACACGACGTCGACAACCTGTACGTCGTCGACGCGTCGTTCTTTCCCTCGTCGGCGGCGATGAACCCGGGGCTGACGATCGCTGCTCAGGCGCTGCGGGTAGCGGACCATATCAAGAAGACGCGACTGTCATGAGAGCTCGATCGTTCAGCCACGTCGGCATCACAGTGTCCGACTTCAACAGGGCCGTACGTTTCTACTGGGAGGTGTTCGGTTGTCCCCTTGTGGGCGTCGCCGACACGCCGTCAGAGCGGGTTCGGGCGTTCTTCGGCGTCGAAGGTCCCGCGCCGTCCTGCAAGATCGGCTGGATTCGCGTGCCTGGCGGAGGCGTCCTCGAAATCTTTGCGTTCGAGCCGAAGCAGCCGGCTGCCGCCGTGCCGTGGAATCGGGTGGGTCTCACACACATTTCGTTCAACGTGAGAAACCTCTCGCGCTGGTACGACTACCTCGTGAGTTGCGGTGTGGAGTGCGTGAGCAAGCCCGAACGCTCGCCACGCGGACACTCGTTCTTCTTCGTCAAGGACTTCGATGGCAATCTGATCGAGTTGATGGATCTCGGCCACATGTACTACGTCCTCGGCTGGCTCGGACCACTGGGAGGCTTTCTCTTCCGTCGTGGAAGGTACAAGGAGTACTACCGGTCTGTCTGACAAGACGCGGCTGATCACGGGAGACACAGTCTCGCACGGAGACACGGAGTCACGGAGGTCGGACGGAGGCAATCAGGCGGGGATCGACTCGACGCTCATCTCATGCGCCGGCTGGAGGCCGGCGCCGCCAACCGTGCAGCATCCCTTGCGTCGGCCGGCCGGCGGCTTTTTGGCCAAGTCCGACGACGAATCCCCGCCAAGCCGTGCTCACGGTCTTCTATCTGGCATTTGCCGTCGTTCCCTGGGCACGCGTGATCCACGTACGGAGACGCCATTCGCTAGTGTCCCGGCCGCGTGATTCGCAGCATAACTCCCGGGCGGGGCATCCCGGCTGGCTGCGTTGCTCATCGCTCACTTATGCCGAATAAGCTCGCTCTTCGCGCCTTGCCATCCGGGCGCCGCGCTCCGGGACTTATGCCGCGAATCACGCGGCCGGGACACTAGCCATCGAACACTACGTACAATGCGGACATGTATTCCGCATTCCTGTTGATTCACTCCACGCTCCGCTGGGTCGTCCTCGTGCTCGCCCTCATCGCGCTCGGTCGCGCGATTCGCGGGGTGATGGGGCGTCTCGATTGGAAGTCCGGCGATCAAGCCGTGGGCGCGTGGTTCACCGGCTCGTTGGATCTGCAGATGCTTCTCGGATTGGTGCTCTACATCTTTCTCAGCCCGATCACACGCGAAGCGTTCGCCGATATCGGGGCGGCCATGCGCAACACGCCGCTCAGATTCTTCGCCGTGGAGCACACCACCGGGATGATCGTCGCAGTCGTCCTCGCCCATATCGGCCGCGCCCGCAGCAAGAAGGGTACGGACGCTGTGCAACGTCACCGGTCGGCGCTCATCTTCTACGCGCTGGCGCTGGTGATCATCGTGTTGTCGATTCCGTGGCCCGGCACGCCCGGCGGCCGGCCTCTGCTACGGGGCTTCGAGCAGACCGCGTCGTTATAACGGTCCGGCTGCGGACGCAGTGTCGCACGCCGAAGCGGTGCGCTCTACGATTCGTAGCGCGGCGGCTTCAGCCGCCGCGCCGCGGCAAGGCCGCCCTCGACGTGTGCGATCTCCGCAAGTTCGTACGCGAGTACGTCAGGGCATTGATCGCCTATGCACAGGCGTGCAGCGGCCTGGGTTCGGCCGCCACGCGCCGGGCCCGGTATAATCCAGTCTTCCCATGCGCGTGGCTCGTCGGTTTCTGATTCGCGGTCGCGTGCAGGGTGTCGGGTTCCGCTATTTCGCGCGTGACGTCGCGCTCCGTGAAGGCGTAACCGGGTGGGTGCGGAACCTGCCCGATGGGCGGGTCGAAGCGCTCGTCGAGGGCGAGGTGGAAGCGGTCACCCGTGTCGAGCGAGCCTTTCGCACGGGACCGGGAGGCGCGCGGATCGATTCTGTGTTCGTCGATACCGAAGAAGCGAGCGCGACCTGCAAGACGTTCACCATTGATTGACGAGGGAGACGACAGAGAGCGCATGGACCTCAAACAACACATCCGACACGTGCCCGATTTTCCGAAAGCCGGCATCCTCTTCTACGACATCACGACGCTGCTGCGTGACCCTGAAGGGTTCAAGGTGACGATCGAGATGCTGTCGGATCCGTTCGTCGGAAAGGGTATCGACGCGGTCGTCGGCATCGAGAGTCGCGGGTTCATCCTTGGCGCCGCGGTCGCGCATCGAATCGGAGCGGGCTTCATTCCGATCCGCAAGCCGGGGAAGCTGCCCTCGACCACGCTCAGGGAAACCTATGCGCTCGAGTACGGCACCGATACGCTCGAGGTCCACGATGACGCCGCGAAGCACGGACAGCGCATTCTCATCGTCGACGATGTACTCGCGACCGGCGGGACCGCGGCTGCCGCGGCGCAGCTCGTGAAGAAGCTCGGAGGCGAGCTGCACGGCCTCGCGTTCCTGATCGAGCTCGGATTCTTGAACGGGCGATCGAAGCTGTCTGGCGAAGAGGTGTTCTCGGTGCTGCAGTACTGAACCGCCGAACGCTGAACGGCAGGATCTTTGGAATGTCGCCCGAGGCAGCAGCTTTGCCAGGGGAGACTCTTTCTGCTGTCGTGGCGTCTACAGATACATTGGCCCGCACCAGGACGAGATGGGCATTCACTGGCGACCACGCGGCGGCAGCATGTATCACTACGAATACCTCCGAATGATGACGCCGGAAGCGTTCCGCGCCGGAGTGCTGTATCCGTGCTGCGTCACCGTGTTTCCAGGCGAGATCGTCAACGGCATGAAGTCTGCGTGGCGCGGCCGGCTGGAACAGCGTGTCCGCGAGCGCATTCGCAAGGAAGTCGAGGCGCTGACCGCCACAAAGAACACTGAGGATTGAGCCACAAAGGACACAACGATCAGTCAGTTCTCGCTTGGCTTCTCAACGTGCTCGATGATGAGCACCTCGACCGCGTGCGACGATTCGAGCTTGAGTCCGAGTTGCTCGGAGAGCGCCGTGAAGATCGATGTTGTGTCAGCAGGCCCACCGGTCGTGTCGAGCCTGGGACGTTGAAACATCTCGACGCCTTCGAGCTTCACGCGGTAGTTGCCGGTCAGTCCGGTCTTGTCGACGACGCAGCGTCCCGCCATCGTACGAAGAATCGACGAGTTCGGCCCATGGGCGCGCGGCCATCGGGCGAGCGCGTCCCAGCTCGCGATCGCGTTTCATGCAGGAGGGCGGCTGCTGCGGAGTTACTCGACGCTCGACATCGCCGGATCACCCGACAACGTGTCGGCGAGCGTGTCGCACTTCACGGTGATTCGGGACGTGGAGGGCTTCGGGAGCGATAGAGCCGGACGTGTGGTCTTTCGTGTGACCACCGTCGACGGCCGACGGCTCACGTTCGATCCAGCCACCGGCGTACAGCTCGCCGCGGCGGCGCCGCGCTGAGTCACTCGGGAGCGAGGCGTCCGGGCCGTGAACTTGACTTGAGGCATGAAGCCCGGATCGCGGCTGCTCGACGCGGAGTGGCCAATCCAAAGCGTGGCGCACATGCTGGGACATGCGACCATCGCGCAGACCAGCACGTATCTGAATCCGACTCGGGTAGGATTGCAGGACCAGATGCGACGCCTTGATGCCGCCCGTCGTAATCCGGTTGTAAGTGGGACCAAAACCGAGCATCCGCCTCTTCGCAACGAGCGGACGAGTGAAGCGGCGCAACCACTGCTAAACTAAGGGTGTTCCGCAAGTTCACGTCCCCGTAGCTCAGTGGATAGAGCGTCCGCCTCCTAAGCGGAAGGCCGTGCGTTCAAGTCGCACCGGGGACGCCATGCCTCGTTGGAGGGCTATTCCGGCCGTTCCGGCCAACATGCCCCCGATCGCGAGGTGCCCTTCGAACGTCGCGCCGCGGTGCGTGTCATCGGCGAACAACGTCACCATGATGGGCCCCGCCAGGAGCGACCTGAGCACCTGACGCGCTTCGGGCACGTTGCGGGTGAGCAGCGCTCGCTACTCCTGCATCATGCGGCGCCCCTGGCGGGCCGTCTCGCGCCAATCGACGCGGGGGGACACCGGGCCCTGCCCGAGCTGCTGCAGGCGCGTGGCGAGCGCGAGGCGCGCGTGCTCGGCGGCCTTCAGCCGGGTCACGAGCGCGGGGATGTCTCCACCGGCGGCGATCGCCTCCGCCAGGTTGCCGGCCTGCCGCTCCGCCGCCTGCAGATCGTGCGCGAGACGGATGCGCAGGTCGCCGCCGTCGCCTTCGACGATTCTAGCGTTCGGAGGGGACGCCTTCCGGCGGCTAATGCATCACGAACTGGGTCATTTTCACGGCGAGGATGACGTGCTTAGTGCCCCAAACCGATCGACCGTGATGCTGCGGCCGAGCACTATGGCACTCAATCTCCCGGACGACGTGACAGACTGCGATGCGCAGCGAGCGTTTGATGCGCGATAGGAGGTGACTCATGCTGCGTATATTGATGATTTCAGTGCTCGTGACGACCTCAGTGATAACCGACGCCCTCGTCCACGCGCAACAACCTGCGGCAGAACCGCGGCGGATTTACTTCGACAGTCGTCCGATCGTGGACCTCATTCGGCCTGGGGATCGACACTTAGTCCTCGCGCTTCCGCCCGCACCACCGGCGTTTGGGGATTGTGGAAACAAGTCCTGCGTTGCCGCAATCCTGGACGAGAATCCGATTGTCTTTGCGGGACGCCTTGTCCAGAAAGAACCGGCGTTTCTGACATTGCGCGATTTGGATTACACACTCACGTCAATGGATCAGGCGAACTGGATCGGTTCTCGTATAACGATGCGAATCGATTGGGGGATCCAGACGATGGATACGTTTCCGCTCGCAGCGGGCGACCGGTTGACATTCATCGATGACGGTGATGGGAGCGCCATGGTCAACGGCGTCCGAGTCGATACGGAAACCCCTTGGCTTTGGCCAACCGAGTCGGGAAGACGGTATCTGATCACCGCCAGAATCAAACGCGACCAATTCATGACCACCGGGATGTGGATGGAACCCGCGGCGGGCGGCAGCATGAGATCGAATGCCAGCCGGGCCGGCCGGACACCCGGCGACCTCCGCCCGGCTCGTTCGCCGATGCCCACCCCCTTCGATGACTGGACCATTGAACAGGCGACGTTTTTCCTCGAACAGGAGGTCCAGCGGCGGGGCACAGGACGTCGATAGTCCTATGACAAGAAGCAAAATTCGTCTTTTAGCCGTCGTGATCGTCACAGTGGGCACGGCGACGGTAATTGGCCAGTCATCGCCAAACCGCCGTATCGTTCGCGATACCCGCGTCACGATTGCATCGCAACTGCGTCCCGATGATCGGCACGTCATACTGGAATGGAACGGAGACCGGCCATCTCGCTTCGCTGGGCCCCCTGTAGGCGGATCACAGCTTGAATGGCTCGCGAAGGAGTCGCAGATAATTCTTGTCGTGAGGGTCGAGCGAATCGATCCAGTGCTCATCCATCGCGACTGGGAGTGGCACGAACGTGAAGTGCCGGCCGAGGAGGCGAATTGGATTGTCTCGCGCGTAGGAATTCGGGTTGACGAGATCGTCAAGGGTGCCGAGGCGTTGGGGAGCGCGGTGGGGGATCGCCTGTCGCTGAAGGAAGAAGGCGGATCCGCCATGATTCGTGGCAGGCTCGTCGAGGCGGTGTATCCATGGGAAATGCCCATGGCTCCGGGAAAGAGATACCTCTTGTGCGGGAATATGTTTAACGGTCGGTTTGTGAACGCTGATGGCTACGCAGAATCCAGCACGGCGCTGCTGATGCGGCTGATGCGACCGTTAACAGATCCCTTTGGGACACCTGTCCCCGATGATATGGAGCAGTGGACGCTTGACCAAGCTGCGTTCCTGATGCGTGAGGCATTGAAATAGGGGATGACGTCGCGCAGAGAACACGTGACGCTATTGAGGGAGCGCTCGGTGTGGAGGGGACTGGCAGCGGCCGCCATGGGCGCTGTGATCACGCTCGTGGCGGTGTCGGCGCTGCGCGGTCACTCGGCCATCACTTCGGGATCCGGTGTGGCATGGATCGTCGCGATCGGGTTTGTCGTGGCGTTTGCTATTGGATTGCTCGTGGGCCTTCCTGCCCACCTGATGTTCCGTCGGTTCGGGGTGAAGGGGCCTTGTCGCGTACCTTCTTGCGGGGCTGGCCGCGGGTCTAAGAGTCGTACGTTGGCATTACCGCACCTTCCGCTTCCCACCCAGCCCGAGATGGGTCACGCGTAGATCAACCACGAATTTCCTACTACCGATCGATCGAAGTTGAGGGCCCTTATGCTGTCCGGTGCGAGCTGATGACGGTGTTCCCGAACCGACCCCGCGGCCACACCAACGAGGGTTCGATTCCCCCCGGGGACGCCATAGTTATTGGTTCGAGTTTTCCGAACAATTCTTCACCGATCGCCAGCGAGCCCTCGAAGGTCACCCCGGGGCGTGCCTCCTCGATGATCGGCGTGAACCGAAGAGGACGTTCCTCCAGAACAAGCGCCACTGGGCCGAAGGAAGGATCTCGCCGGCATCGATGCACTGGAGTCTAGAGCGGATTCGTAACGAGTGGCAGTCACTTACGGACTCAGCCCCACGTTGAGACATTGTGCGGGTGGCGCCGGATGCGGGGGGCATTCGCATCCGGCGCGTCACCTCGCTCACGTATCTTCGTGTCAGCGTCCAGCCGGAGTCGTCGGGCTACCGGTACTGGTCGGTGGACCACCCGGCCTGCCGGCTTGCGGCGAACCGCCGGGAGCGGGCACGCTCGCCGGGGGGCCCGCCGCGCCGGAGCGACCGCTGCGCGCACCAGTTGCCGCTGCACCGCCGCGCGCCGCAGCGGCCTGCGCCGGAAGATTGGCTAACGCATCGGGACCTCGCTTGAGCGCCTCCATTACGCGTTCGAGCGCGGTCGCCGACGAATGGCCCTGCGCCACCAGTTCCGTCAGTACGGCGATTGCCACATTGCGGCGATCGCGCGGCGCGTTGTCGGCGATTGCCTTCAACGCCGTATCGCTCACGCCCGCTTCGATCGCGTCGGCGCCCACCGAGAGAGCCGCGGCAGCGTCTGGCTGACCGCCCAAGGCCTGGCTCGCCTTTTCCAGCGCCGCTTGACGACGCTCGACAGATTCGGCAATGCGATCCAGCGACACACCCTTGGCCTTGCCTTCAGCAATCTTGCTCTCGAGCAACGCCACCGGGATGCCCACCTGACGCGCGCGCGCCAGCGCGGTGTTGATCCGGTCCTGCGGCGGCTGCACCTCGGCGTTCGCGAGACTCACGCCGGCCAGCGCCAGGATCATCATTCCGAGGCTAATGCGAAACTTCATGGCTTCTCCTCAACAGCGGTTACGCTCACAAACTGCCTCCCCTGCGTCTTCTTTGGAGACGAGCCAACGTGTCGATCTGTCACATCGAGCGTGCGCAGCGCGGCGCTCAATGCCTGACGGGCCCGAAGTGCACGCATCTTCAACGCACTGACCGAGACGCCGAGCAGGTCGGTCATCGACTCGTACTCGAGACCGTCCACGTAATGCATGACGAATGCTTCCCGCTGCTCCGGCGGGAGCTGAGCAAGGGCACGCGTGATATCCAATCGAAGCTCACGGCTGTCGACGAACGACGCCGGACCGTCGGCGTTGTTGAGCAACGGCCCGGCATCGTCGAATCTCAGATGGCCGCGGCGTGGCTCTTTCAGGTAATCGAGGCAGCGATTGCGGAGCGTCTGAAACAGCCAGGCGCGGAAGCGGCGCGGATCGCGGCACTCCTTCAGATTCGTGTAGGCGCGGATGAATGCGTCCTGCACCATGTCGGCCGCTGCATCGTGATCGAGCACCATCGCCACGGCGTGCCGATACAGCGCGCGCTGGTATCGCTCGACGATCGATGCGTACTGCTCGGTGTCACCGGCCAGCACGCGCGCGACGATGTCGGCATCGAGGCGACCCTGCTCACGGGCCGGACCGCGCGCGTCAGTCATCAACTCACGATCAAGACGGCGACGTGACCGCCCATGCCATCGTCACGGCGTCCGGGTGTTGACGAAGGCACGAACCAAGTTCCCGTCGCGGAGCGAAACGCATAGTGATAGACGCCGGAGCCGACCGGCAGTCGGACGACCCAGCTGTCGCCGTCGCGCTGCATGGGCGTGGGCTGCCAGTCGTTGAAGTCGCCGGCGATCAATATCTGGCCTGGAGGGGCATCGCTCGCTCGCAGAGTCACGACCACGCCACCGGCCGGCTCAGCGCGGAATGGTCGGATCGGTGACGCCATACGCCCAAGACGCTGCGTCATGCCGACACTCCATGTTCGCCGGGCCGTGTTCCAGTACAACGGATCGGGCGCCTCCTGACGAACGTTGGCCCAGACACTTGAACGTCCGTTGAGCGCCACCATGAGCCCGCCGCCCCACGTCGCCTCGTCAAGGTCGTTCTGCAACCATTTTCCTGCCTGGCCCCAGACCTGCACGGGTGCGCCGTTGTACGTCAGCGTGACGCCCGCGAACGGGAACACACCTTCGGTCGCGTGCACCCACCGCGCCTCGCCCTCAACTCGCACGACCGCTCCGTAACCAGCGCGCGCACCTGTTTCGAACACGCGACGGCGTTCAGTAATACCGGACAGTGTCAGCGTGTGCCCTCTCCAACCACTTCGTCCCTCGACATATCCGAGACCAGCCGACAGTCTCACGAACGGGATGATTTCGGCGAGCCCACCCGATCCGACCTGATCGACGAACGTGTCGCGGAAGGAATAGCCGTGTCCGGCCACTTCGGCTCCCAGTGACGCGCGCGCGCCCGCGCGGCGTGCGAAGCGACCGCCTGCTCCCACGCCACCCCAGAACGTCGCCGCGTCGGTGAGTGGCATCGATGACGCTCCATAGATCCACGCTTCGCGCGCCGTGTCGTAGCGGAGGCTCCCCATCAGGTTGTTCGTGCCGACGTTGGCCACCAACGGGTCATACACGAGTCGACCCGCAGAGACGTCGACAGACACTCCCTGCGCACAGATCGCCGCGGGCGCAGCGATGACAAGCGCGGCGACAAACGCTGCGATGCGTCTCCTGCACTTCATAGGCGCGGTGTGTCCGGAAGCAGGAGTGTGAGGCGGCTGTTTGTACCACCGAAGCCGTCATTGATACGCAGCGCATAGGGGTCCGCGACCCACCGTTGTCCGTCGACGATGAAGGCGTAATCGTGCACGCCTTGCGGAAGCGGAACGGCGATCGTCCATACCCCCGGTGACATCTGCTGCAACTGGTAGGCAGGCTCCCAATCCGTGAAGCTGCCCGCGAGCTGCACGTTCATGGCGTCCGTCTCCAGGCGGAACTGCACGAAAAGACGGGGGGCGGCCTCGGTGGTGCGCAAGGTCGTGGTCTGACTCGCCAGCGCCACGAGGAGCGCGAGAAGTGCACCTGCCGCCGCGACAGCATAGGCCGGACGGATCGAGATCTGGCGAGGCAACCAGAAGAACTGCATCACAGCCGCGAGGACTCCCGGACGCCGCACAGGCGCGGAATCCGAGATTCGACTCACGCGCTGCATAACCGCAGCGGTGACGTCCGGGGCCGGTCGCGCCTCAATGAACGCGCGCGTGCCACTCACCGCACGCGACACCGCGTCCGCGTCGACGCGTTCGCTCGGATCCAACCCGTCGCGGTCCAACGAGCCCTCCATGTATTGATCGATTCGGTCGGTCATGGCGTCCGCCTTACCTCACGTGTCGCCGCGACGAGTTTCATCCGCCGAAGGCACAGCGATCGGTGCTATGAAGGGGGGACGACTGAGGACGGCTCTACGTCACAACGTTCGAAACGCGCGCCAAACCGTGAATTTGCGGTTCAAGAGGGTCTTCAAGAACTCGACGAGATCGGCCTTCTCTCTTTCGGTCACGTAGCAACCGTCTCCGAACCCTCAGACACCGAGACACCTTCGAAACGATCGTGTCGCCGGCCGTCGCGGATCTTCAAGCCGAATCGTCACAAGGGTGGCGGCCGCGATGCCGGCATTACGTCGGACTGTCACTCGTATTCGGTTGGGCACTTGTCGTCGACCTGAGAGCGGATGTAATCGCGGCGTTCGATGTGGATGCGCGTCGCACCGTGTGGCTGCGCGCCGTCTGCTGGTATCTCGCTGCGCTCGTCCCGATCGCTTGGATGCAGGATGGGAACGTGCCATGGCATCTGCTGGACGCGGCCGCACGCCATGCGGCGCTGGTATCCAGCGTGCTCACCATAGCCTTCGCTGCGACTGCGCCCGCAACTGCGGTTGCCGTCTTCTATCTGAGAAGGCGTGGCGTACAGATACGAAGCATCGCTGCGGTCACCGTGCTGATTGTTGCCGCGACAACCGCTTGCTGGCTGGCGCTCGGTCCGTACATCGACAGCCTCTCGATGCAGATCTACCAGCGAGTTGATTCCGCTCTGCCCACGACCGCAAGGGAGGTCGGGAACGCCGACTATCGGTGGAGCATCTGGCTCGATCTCCTGGGCGATAGCCTGCGAGACACGGGGACACCATGGCGTGATGGCGTGAGTCTGGTTGGCTGGGCGCTGCTGGGATTCGTCCTGGCGAAGGACCGCGGATGGAGGGTGCCAGCGCGCCTCGCCGCCTTCTTCGTAGCAACGTGGCTCGTGTGGCTCGTGCTCGTCTTTGGCGTGTTGCTATTCAGCGTGAACTCGTGGCCGCCGCCCTCCACCGCCGCTCAGCGCTGGCGCGATGTCCTGGTGATGCTGGCAACGGGCCTCGTCTGGTTGCTTCTCGAACAGGGCCGCAAGGAATCACCGGGTGACTCTCCGGCGGCGTAACAGCCGCCGATCATCGTGAGCTCGTTTCCGCTGACGTCGACCCTGGTTCGAGACTGAGATAGCGATACTTGTACGTCTGCGATTGCGTGGCTTCGTGGAGCGCGTCATCGATGATCGCGCGTTTCGGGCTGAGCGTGCAGACCGGATCGGTCGCGGCGGCGTCGCCGGTCAGCGCAAAGGCCTGACACCGACAGCCTCCGAAGTCGATCGTCTTTCGAGCGCAGCTGCGACAGGGCTCCTGCATCCACTCGTCACCGCGAAACGCCTGGAACGCGCTCGAGTCCTCCCAGATCCATCGAAGCGAGCGATCGCGAACGCTGTCGAAGTGGAGCGTGGTGATGTGGGTCGCGCCATGACACGGCAGCGTACGCCCGTCCGGCATCACCACGAGATAGTGGTTTCCCCATCCGGCGTAGCATGGCTTGGGAAAGGACCCGTGGTAATCGGGCAGCACGTACAGGATCTGCATGCGACCCGCGTGGACCGGGACCGCCTTCGCGGCGATTTCGGCAGCGGCAGCGACCTGCGCCGCCGTCGGCAGGAGGGCGCCTCTGTTCTCGAGCGCCCATCCGTAGTACTGCGCGTTGGCCAGCTCGAGGCGATCGGCGCCCAGGTTCGCCGCTAGCTCGATAATCTCACCGATGCGATCGACGTTCGCGCGGTGAAGCACGACGTTGATCGAAAAGGCAAAGCCAAGCTGCCGGACGAGTTCGGCGGCGGCCATCTTCTGGCGAACGCCTTTCATCCCCGCAATCCGGTCGGCCGATTCCTCCTCTGAGTCTTGCAGCGAGATCTGAACGTGGTCGAGCCCGGCGTCGCGAAGCTTCTGCGCCCGCAGCGGCGTGAGACCGATGCCCGAGGTCACGAGCGTGGTGTAGAGACCGAGTGAGCGCGCATGCGACGCGAGTTCCTCGACATCGCCGCGCACAAGGGGCTCACCACCGGACAGGCCCAGCTGCAACACGCCCAGTTCGCGTGCCTGCGTGAACACGCGTGTCCACTCCGCGGTGTCGAGCTCGTCGCGCGAGCCCACCATCTTCATCGGATTCGAGCAATAGGGGCAGTGCAGCGGGCACCGATGGGTGATCTCGGCGAGCAGCGTTGTCGGGTAGCTAGACACGCACCAACTCTCGATCGACGAGCTGCGACAGGTACTCGATGACATCCGCCGTGACGTCGCACTCATAGCGGCCGCCAAGGACGGCAGCGATGTCAGCGATCGAACGGCGCCCGTCGCACAGCTCCAGAATCGCTGCGCCGGTGTCGTTCAGCAGGACCACGCCTTCCGGATACAGCAGGACGCGCTGCTGGCGCACCTTGTCGAATTCGAGCCTCGCCAGTCGCCAGATCGCGGGGATCGAGGTGGTGGTGATCGCCATGTCACGGCTCCAGGTAGGCATGATGGATCGTGTCGATCATCGCCCACAGCAGCTCCAGCTTGAAGGCGAGCGCCTCGAAGGCACGACGCTGGGTCTCGACGGTGGTGCAATGCGTTCGCACGAGTAGCAGGCCCTGCTGGCTGTCGCGAGGGGCTTGCGTGAGCCGGCTCTTGAAGTAGTCGAGCGCATCGAGACGCACCCACGCGTAGTGCTGCGGAAACGCGGCGATGCGCCGCCGCATGAGATCGGGGGCGAAGAGTTCGGTCAGCGACGACGCCACACCATCGATCCACGGTTTCGTTCGACAGAACGTGATGTACGCCTCGGCGGCGAAACGCACCCCTGGCAGCACATGCCGCTCATCCTCCATCTCCTCTCGGGGCACGCCGACTGCTTCGCCGAGCCGAATCCACATCTCGATTCCGCCGGTCCCCGGCTCGGTGCCGTCGTGATCGATGATCCGCTGCAGCCACTCGCGCCGCACGTCAGGATCCGGGCAGTTAGAGATGATCGCCGCGTCCTTGCGCGGAATCGCCCGCTGATACGCGAGTCGATTGGCTACCCAGCCCTGCAACTGCCGGCGTGTCAGCCGCCCTTCGTGCATCAACGCGTGGAACGGATGGTTGGCGTAGTACGAGCCGCTGAGCGCGCGCAGCGATGCCGCGAGATCGTCGGGCGAGAGCGGCTCGGCAAGCGATGGAAACGACGGAGCAGGAGGCGCCGAAAGCGCCGAAGCATGGAGAGTCGTCATCGCCCCTCGTCACAGAGTCAGATGAAGGCCATCGAAGCCGACGATCATACCCGCTCGCGTGACCTCCGCGCGCTCGGGAGACGATTCGATCAGAATCGGGTTCGTGTTGTTGATGTGAGTGTAGACACGATGGCGGCACACCAAGGCCGATAGCTGCTCGAGGCTCCCGCCCGGGCCGCCGATCGGTAGATGGTCGATCTCACGCGCGGTCCGTGTGCCGACACCAAGCGCGATCAGTTCATCGTCGCTCCAGAAGGTCCCGTCGAAGAGCAACGCATCGGCGTCGCTCAACCGTTCGAGCAGCCCGGCGTCGAGGCCGCCGCACCCGGGCACGAACGCGCACACATGGCCGCGGGCGTCGTCGCGAATCCGGAGCCCGATCGTATGCCCTTCCCCTTCGGACGAAGCGAACCGCGGAGGACCCGACGGCACCGTGAACGCGTCGAGAGAGAGGCCGCTTTGCGTTCCGTCTCCGCGGAGCAGCGGAACGGCCCCGCCGAGTGCGAGCCGGGTCAATGAAACGTCGCTGAAGGCCCTCGTCGTTTCGAGAATACGAGAATCATCTTCGAGGATCGCGGCTGCGGCGTTCGTCGCATACACGTGGAGCTTCCCCGCCTCTCGCAAGAGGAGCAGCCCCAGCGTGTGATCGAGCTCGGCGTCGGTCAATACGACACCTTCGATGGGGACATGACGGACGGCGTCAGGGATAGAACGCGATGGCAACAGGCGGAGCTGCTCGCGGATATCCGGAGAGGCGTTCAGAAGAAACCACTGACACCCATCAGCACTGATCGCGACTGAGGATTGTGTGCGAGGTCTGGCGGCCTCAGGGCTGTTGCGTGCGAGACGGCACCCCGGGCACCAGCAGTTCCACTGCGGGAAGCCGCCGCCCGCGGCAGTACCGAGTAGAACGACGTGCACGCGCGAAAAAACGCGGGTTCCCCGTCGCGTGGACTCGGCGCGATGGGGTGCCAAAAAGGGCGGGGCTTCCGGAAGCTCCGCCCGAGGCGAACCTACTTCTTACCCGCGTAGGCCGTGACTTCGAGAGTGACGGCCACGATCGTGAATTCGGGCTTGGTCCACGCCATTGCGAGCACTCCTTCCCAATAGCCGCCTCGTGTGGGAAGGCCCACGGCGGCGGTGGCGCATTATAGCCGTTCTAGTATCCTACGTGGGCCCCAAGACGCAGCAGACTTCAACAACGTACGACTTCAATCGAAAAGGAGGATCCCATGTCACCGGATGCGCCGCAGCCGTATGGTGCCGGTATCGCCCTCGAGGTCGCGAAGAAGGTAGCGGCGCCAGCCCTGGCCGAAGCCTCCAGGAACAATTGGGCGATGGCCGTCGCCGTGGTGGATGGCGCTGGTGACCTGGTCTATTTCGAAAGAATGGACGCGACGCAGGCTGGCAGCGTCATCATAGCCATCGGCAAGGCGCGCTCTGCGGCACGGTTCAAACGCCCGACGAAAGCGTTTCAGGAGATGCTGGCGACCGGCGGCGACGGGTGGCGCGTGCTCGGACTCGAAGGCGCGGTGCCTGTGGAAGGCGGCATCCCGATAGTCATCGACGGGAAGATCGTTGGTGCGATCGGCGTCTCAGGGGGCACGAGCCCGCAAGATGGCCAGTGCGCCCGGGCCGGTCTCGACGCGGTTGTGCAGGCGTAACGGATAAAAGCAACGGCCGGTGGCGACGCGTTCACCAAGGAGATTCTGCGATGATTGCCGGCGGCGTCTCTTTCAGTTCGGGCATCCTCCTCTTCACCGATACCGAGCCCATCGTTCCGCGGAGAATTCCGCATCAATCGAGAAGCATTTTTCACAGCGAGTTCCACTCGCATCTAGGCTCGGCGCACTCGATCTTCGTCATTGGTGAGTCTGTCGATTGGGAACCCGCCGCGTTCCAGCGCTGCGAGCACGCGCTGGACGGAGTTCCGTCGGCCGAGCGCACGATCGAGCGCATGCGTGAGACGATTGAGCAGTCGCTGTCCGACGACAATCACGATCAGCGCGATCGCCATCCGGCCGGACGAGAGCGTGTCTTCATTGTTGCGCTGTACTCATCGTGTCAGGGGCGATACTCTCTCTTTCGTGCCATCAACACGACGCTTCGGGAGGTCGTCGGCTACGACTGCCAAGGGACCGGAGCTTACCTGGGTCACTATTTGATCCGTGATCGTTACATCGCCGCCAGATCGCTGAACGAACTGAACCTCACGACCGTGTTCTCGATCGCTGTCGATGCCTTGGCGGGAATCAGGGAAGCTCACGAGGAGTGCGGGGCGTCCAACGAGATGATTGTGGTGTATGCCAATGGACGAGTGTCGGCCGTCCAACTGATGCCGCAAGACTCGCCCCGGCACCGGGCGGTCACGTTAACCCGTCTGACGGGCTACAGACGCACCCCGACGTCGGACACTCGTGCCATCATTCCGAATCCAGCCTTTGATCACGACGTCTAGTGCCGGGGCACTAGGACCTGACTCCCGCTGAACGATTCCTGGCAAGGCGCGCGTCCACAAGTGTGACGATCTCGTCCAACGTGTCGGATTCGAGTCCCTGTTGGCGGGCGATCCGCCGAACCAGGCAGTCGACACGCTCGATGTACTCGGCTCCGCCAAAAAGCGCCCGTGCAGCGGAGGAGGGTTTGCCAAGGCCCTCGGCCGCCTTCGCGTACTTCTCGAAGGGAACCATGTCGTCATCGTCGGCGCCGAGGGAGTTGCAGAGCCTCCACACCCAGTCGTAGACTTCGCGCGACTTGTCGATGTTCGCGTGGACGGCGTCCTTGATCGGAATCATGTCGTCGCGCTGGATGCAGCGATAGTTGCCGGTCATCAACATCGGCCACTTGGCCAACGGCACGAAAACCGAGTCGTGAACTTTGAGCTTGACCGGAATCTCGATGGCGCCGTCACCTGGATCGAATCGCGCCGCTTCAATGTCGGCCTCGAGGTTTCGAAGCATCGTCGTGCTCTCTGATCCATCGAAGCGCGCCGCTTTGAAGTTGGTCGGCAATCCCACGTGAAGAACGTTCTTGGGCTGATCTGGCGGACGGAACGCCTGTGGATCGGGACTGGCGAGCGTCGTGAGCGCTGGATCGAACGTCTTCCACACGCCCGGATCCGCGTAACACGCCTCGAGCGTTTCAGTCGAGAGTCCGGGTATGCGCTTGAGATAGGGCAGCGGCGGCATGTTCATGATTGCCAGGCAGGGCTTGCGTGATTGCCCGACCCGACCCATCAACTCGCGGACTCCGCTCGCACCGTACTGCGCCTCCTGCATGCCGAGCACGATCAGATCGAACCTGCCTGGATCAACGGCGTCAGGCGTGGCGGCGGACAGTGTTCCCGACAGCTTCTTCGATGCGATGTCGAGTGGTGCCCCACGACCTTTGATCGGGAACCGGACGAGCGTCCCCTCGCGATTGATCAAGTCGGCCGTGGGCTTGGTGCACACCATCGACACGCGATGACCGGCCATCAACAGCTTGGTCCCGAACAGCGAGCCGTAAGAGGCGCCGAGAATGAGTACGTCGTAAGTCACCGTTCGACCTCAGATCGCGCCCTGCTGACGGGCCGCCTGGATGTCTTCGTCGTTCAGGCCCACGAGGGTGCGGAGCACTTCTTCGGTGTGTTCTCCGTACAGCGGCGATCGGCACACCTCGGTTGGTGAATCCGAGAGTTTGATCGGGTTGCCGACGGTCAGATACTTACCGCGCTTGGGATGGTCGACTTCGACGACGGTTCCGGTCTTGCGAAGGGAGGGCTCCTCGGCGAGCTCCCTCATCGAGAGAATCGGGCCGCACGGAACGTTCAACGGGTTGAGCGTTGCCATGACCTCCATCTTGCTCATCGTCATGGTCCACTTCTCGATTTCAGCGAACACCTGAGACAGCCTGGGAAGGCGCGCATCCGGTGTGTTGAAGTTCGGATCCTCGAGCCAATCGGCATGGCCAATGACTTTGGCCAGTGTCGGAAACGCCTGCGCCTGGGCGATGACATAGATGTACGCGTCCGGATCGGTCTCCCAGCCCTTGCACTTGACGATCCAGCCCGGATGACCTCCACCGGAGGCGTTGCCAGCGCGGGGGACGGCGCCGCCGAATGTCCCGTTGGGATATTGCGGATACTCCTTGAGCGGGCCGTGACCCAGCCGCTGCTGGTCGCGTAACTTTACCCGGCACAGATTCAGCACGGCGTCCTGCATCGCGCAGGTGACTCGCTGACCGCGCCCGCTTCTTTCGCGCTGGAGGAGAGCCGCCAGGATTCCGGCAACGAGGTGGATGCCGGTACCGGAATCGCCAATCTGGGCGCCGGTCACCAGAGGGACTCGATCGATCTCCCCGGTCGTGGAAGCCGCACCGCCTGTGCACTGCGCGACGTTTTCGTAGACCTTGCAGTCCTCGTAAGGGCCGGGCCCGAAGCCTTTGACCGAGGCATAGATCATTCGCGGATTGATCTGCTGGATTTTCTCCCACGGGAAGCCCATGCGATCGATCGCCCCCGGCGCGTAGTTCTCCACCATCACGTCACATTTTTCGATGAGCCTCGCGAAGATCTTGTTGCCTGCTTCGGTCTTGGGATTCAACGTGATGGCGCGCTTGTTCCCGTTCAGCATGGTGAAATACAGGCTGTCGACGCCCGGAATGTCACGCAGTTGGCCGCGCGTCGGATCGCCCTCACCAGGTCGCTCGACCTTGATCACGTCGGCTCCGAACCAGGCCAGAATCTGGGTGCAGGTCGGTCCGGACTGCACGTGCGTCATGTCCAGGACGCGAACGCCATCGAGGGCTTTCCCCATGAGTGCCTCTCTCCTTGAGATGTTGAAGTCGGGAGCAGGATTTTATCCTCAGACGTGAGGGCTTGAGAAGCTTCTCCTCCATCGGATTGGCATCGCAGACTGCGACGTCTTCGCAGCGAGTTGGGCGTGACCCAGACGCAACTGGCTGAGCAGATTGACGCCGCGAGCTCGCGCCGTAACTGCATCAGCCGCGGAGGCGTTCCGGGCGGCGCTACATATAGACCGCCCTCCACTCTCCCAGTCACGACGGGTCCTAGGCCGCCCAGCCTTCTTGTATCGACAGTTCCGGCCACCATCTCACCGATCACGAGTCTGCCGGCGAACGTGACGCCGGGGCGCTCGTCCTCGATGAGCGGCGCACGCAAGGCGGCCGTCGGACCCGAATGCATTTGACGCGCGTGCGTGTCACCTGTTAAACGTTTAGCACGTCGTTATAAAAATAACACATCGGTCCCCGAGAGGAGCGGACGGGCGATGCTGAACGAAACCCTCAATCGCAATCGCATGCGTGGCACGACGTTCATCGCGTCGGCCGTTCTGCTCTCGACCGTTGCCGCCCACCCGGCGGGACAGCAGAGCGAACCGACATTCGAGGTCGCGTCGATCAAAGAAAACAGGAGCGGCACCAACCGTGTGTCGATGAACGTGCTCCCAGGTGGACGACTCGTCGCAACGAACATATCGCTGGAGACGCTCGTGGCCGGAGCGTACGGGGGTGACACCCCCTTACCCCCGAATCGCGTCGTGATGCCGGCCGCCTGGGCGCGCCCGACAGCCCCCCGTTTTGACATCGAAGCCAAGCCCGCTCGCCGATTCGCTCCCGGAGAATTGCTCGTCGCGGTGAGACATCTGCTCGAGGATCGATTCAAGCTCGTCGTCCACCACGAAAGGCGCGAGCAGCCCGGTTACGCGCTGGTGGTGGATCGCGCGGATCGTCCACTGGGCCCGCGCCTGAAACGATCGGATGTGGACTGCACCGATCCGGTGCAGACCGCTGCCAAAGAGGTCGATGGCACACTCCGCTGCGGGATCCGCGGGCGGCCAGGGAGCGCGACCGGCAGGCACACGATGGCGGTGTTGGCGCGGTTCTTGACGAACGTTGTTCCCGATCACCGTACGGTTGCGGACCGAACGAATCTGGCTGGAACGTACGACTTCCAAATCGATTGGGCTCCCGAAGTGCCGGTGCCCTCCGACGGCGCACCGGCGCCGGTCGACCCTGACGCCGTGTCAGTCTTCACAGCTGCACGGGAGCAGCTCGGCTTGCGGCTCGACTCGGAAAAACAGCAAGTCGACGTGCTCATCGTCGATCGCGCCGAACGTCCCACCGAGAACTGACCCTCTGGCCTTTCGGCGTTCCGTTCAGTTTTCCTCCGAGTGATCGATGCGTCGATCACCAGGATCTGAATCGGCACACGCGCCTGCGTGCTCACTTCACCGCGACGCGGAGCGTGTTGTCGCCGTACTCCCATCGGACGAACGCTGGAATGTTCAGTGAAGCCACCCCGTGTGGAGGAGCGGGAATCTCGAGCAAGGCGCCACGTTCAGGTGACGGATAGGCGTCGTGAATCTGTGCGTAATAGGCGCGATAGGGAGCGCTCGCCGACTCCCAGGCGTGAACGTTCTTCGACGCAAACGCGCCGAAGCGCACGAGGAGGCCGACGCTCAGAATCCCCCACAATGCGGCCGTCGCCGGTACGGTCATTGCCGCGATCCGATCACGCGCCCACCAGAGCGACTCAGCGATCAATCCCGCACAGCCCGCGGCCGATAGATACAGATACCGGGAGCTGAGGCCGCCGCGAAATCCCGCAAACGGCAGCAGCGCCGCGATCGTCCACAGCGCGTAGAACCGCGCGCGCGGCCCCGCCAGCGTGCAGGCCCACACAAAGAACAGCACGACAATCACACTCCCGAGTGCATCGCGCCGCGCGACGACGAACGTTCCAAGCGCGCGGCTGACATTGCCGGCGATGTGCGTGCCGAGCGCGTACTGACCCTCGACCACCACGTAGTTGCGCACATTGATGATGTAGGCGATCGCACCGTACGCCGCCAGGATCAGCGCGAGACAGACGAATACGACGAGGTGCGCACGCAATCGCCCCAGGACGGATTCGCCGTGAGGCGACGTCGGCAACGTGACCGTCAGCAGTCCCAGGATCGGTAGAAGCATCACGCCCGATTCGTGGGCGAGGAGACACGCCGTGAAGGTGCATCCCGCGTAACAGAAATGAAGGCGACGGCCGCTGTTGAGCGCACGCCAGAAGAGCCACACGGTGAGCACGAACGACAGCGTCGCCAGCAGCTCACTTACAGCTGATACCCACACCACCGCTTCGACTCCCGCAGGTTGTGTCGCAAACAGCAGGCCTGCAAACACGCCGAGGAGTCTCGAGCGCGATAACGACGCCGCCAGCGCTCCAACCGAGAGGCTCGTGAAGAAGTGCAGCGCAATACTGAACCAGTGGTAGCACGATGCTGCCGGCCCGCACACCGACAGCACTGCCGGGAAATACAGTTCGATGACCGGGCGATAGAAGTGAGCGCGGCCGTCAATCTGCACGAGACTCGCGGCATCGAACGACCGCGCGCCCGCCAGCCAACTGAAGTCGTCCGAGAAAAGCCCGTAACCGGCCGTCCCGGCATACACCAGCAGGATCGCAGCTGCGATCGCAAGCGCCGCAATGACGTCCTTTGCGATCGACGAATGAACGAATGGCCGGGCCTCAGTCACGAGTGGTCGGATCTCCTTCCTCTCCTCGCCAGCCGACGATCTCGTCCACCCAATCGGAGAGCGTCGTCATGCCGGATCTCGAAGGCTGTTCGGACACGAACTCTCATTGTCGCGCGGGACGCGCCTCGTCGTCCCGATTTCGGACGTCCTTGCTCCGGGAATGAGAATCGTGGAACCAATCGACTGCGGCGCGAACAATATCCGTAACAGTTCGTAATCGGCCTCGTAAGTGCATTACGCACTGACCGCACCGTGATGTGACAGCCCGCCGCCACCGTCGTAATAGTCGTAATTGGAGTCAGGAGATCGAGATGAGAGGAATCGTTGCCGCGTTGGCAGTCCTGGCGCTCCTGTCTGGCCAGCTGTTCGGCCAGTCCGCGACGGGCTCAGCGACATTCGACATCGCTGATGTACATGCCGGGAGCCGCAGCCCGACGGTCAATATGACCGGCGGCCTCCTCAAAGGCGACCGCTACGAGCTGCACAACGCCACGATGGTGGATCTGATCAGGACCGCTTACAGCGTCGACGCCGAGAAAGTGCTCGGCGGACCGAGCTGGCTCGAGCTCGATCGGTTCACGATCGCCGCCAAGGCGCCGGAGTCGACGCCGCTGCCAACCCTCAAGTTGATGGTGCGGTCGCTGCTGGCGGATCGCTTCAAGCTCGTCCTTCATGAGGACACGAAGACAATGTCGACCTTCGTGCTCACCGTCGCCGGCGCGACGCACAAGATGAAGGTGGCCGCGGGCCCGGGCCCTGGCTGTCAAGGGCAGCCACAGCAGAACGAGCCAGGAGTGATTCCGATCCAGGTGGGCGTGTGCCGCGGCGTCACGATGGCCGCGTTTGCCGACCTGCTGCCACGCGCGTTCGGTGCCTACGTGACGAGTCCGGTGACCGATCAGACCGGGTTGAAAGACGCCTACGACTTCGAGATCCGCGTGCACCCGCGCCAGCTGCTGGCGCAGGCAGGCAGCGAGGGGATCTCGTTGTTCGATGCCCTGGAAAAACAGCTTGGGCTGAAGTTGGAGGAGAAACAGCTCCCGGCAACGGCTCTCGTCGTCGATAGCGTGAACCGGACGCCGACGCCGAATTCGCCTGAGGTTGCAAAGGCGCTGCCGCCGCCACCGCCGCCGGAGTTCGAGGTCGCGACCATCAGGCCGACCGACCCGGCAACCACCGGGACGAGGGCGCAGATTCAGCCGACCGGGATGGTGAATGTGTCAGGGATGCCACTGAAACAGTTGGTCCGGCTCGCGTGGGACCTGAACCACGACGATCTGATCGATGCACCGAAGTGGATGGAGAATTCGCGATTCGATATCGTCGCGCGGGCGTTCGCCTCGACGAAACAGTTGGACATGCCACCGATCGAGATCGACACGCTCCGGCAGATGGTGCGCACGCTGCTAATCGAACGCTTCAAGATGAAGATGCACTTCGAGGACCGACCGGTATCCGCGTACACGATGACGGTATCGGACAAGCCGAAACTGACCAAGGCCGATCCGGCCGGCCGTACGCGGTGTTTCGACGGACCCGCTCCGGGCGCGCCGGATCTGCGCAACAAGTTTCCGACGCGGAACCGCTTGATCACCTGTCAGAACATCACGATGCCGCTGTTCGCCGAGCGCCTTTTCGCCATGGCAAACGGCTACGTCCAGATTCCGATCCTGGACAAGACGGGACTCGAAGGAGGATGGGATCTCGCCGTCAATTTCAGCGGCATCAACATCTTTCAGGGCAACGCGGGGCGTGGCGGCGACGCAGGTCCGGCCGCCGGAGCGGGCGGCGGTGCATTCGCAGCATCGGATCCGAACGGCGCGATCTCGCTGTCTGAGGCGCTCGATAAGCAGCTTGGCCTCAAGCTCGAGATGCAGAAGCGCCCGGTCCCCGTGCTGGTGATCGACTCGATCGCGGAAAAGCCGACCGATAACTGAGGGTGGGGATCACGGAGCACCCGGGGGATCGGAGCGTTTCAACGACTCCTCTTCCTTCGAGACATCGAGCGCCATCTTGCGGCGCCGTTCAGCGAGCGCCTGACGCTGCTCCGCTTCGACACGCGCGAACTCCAGCGCCGCCTCCTTGGTGTTCCCCACGCGCGTCAACGCGACCGCGAGCGCGTATCGCGCTTCCGTGTGCCCGGGCGACAACTCGACCGCGCGGCGCAACGCCGCGACAGCATCGCCGCTCCTGCCCATGTTCAAGAAAAGCTGGCCGATGCCGGCGTGCGCATCGGGATCCAATGGATCGATGAGCAGAGCGGCGACCCACTCGACGAGCGCATCATCGAACCGATCCTGCTGCAGGAACGTACTCGCCAGGTACTTGTGAGCGGCCGCATCGTTCGGGTTTGTGCTGACGGCGCGGGCGAACGCGATGGCGGCCGCATCGAGGTCCGCTTCGCGCGCAGCCAGCCGGCCGATGGCCGCGAACGCCGCGCTGCGTCCGGCGACCGCGCCTTCCGCCGCCCGCTCGAATTCCTGCCGCGCATCGACGAACCGATTCAGGCGCTCGTAGGTCACGCCAAGCCACCAGTGCGCTCGCACGGAGTCGGGCAGCGCGCGTAGCGCCTGCTGCATCGTGTCGGCAGCTTCGGCATCGCGTCCGGCCATTCGAAGGATTTGAAACAGCGCAAGCCGCGAGCGTTCATCGCGCGGGTTGGACTCGATTGCGAGCTCGAACTCCTCAACGCTCTTCCGATCGTCGAACGCGGCCCAGTAGGCGAGCCCGCGGACGCGGTGCGCCTCGGATGCCTGTCGTGTAGCGGGATCGCCAAGCATCGGATCGGCTGCGGCAGCCGTTCGAAATTCGGTGATCGCCTGGTCGTACTCGCGGCGCGCGATGCGCGCGTAGGGCTGCGCATACGCAGCAAGGGGCACGAGCACTTGGTCGGTTGCCGTCTGCACCGGGAAGTCGATCTGTGGGAACGGTGCAGCTGTTGGACGAGTCTTCTGTGTCAGCAGCCGTCGATACACCGCATCGAACGATGCGCGAGCTGACTGCACATCGACAGTCTTGCTGACCCTCGTCGAACTGCGCAGCAGATAGTAAGCGCCGATCGGATCGCTCGTATCCAACGCCCGGGCGTTGGCAAACGCGTCGAGCGCGGCGCCCGGGGTGCCGGACGCCTCGAGCATGAGCCCACGAAGCAGATGCGCATCCGCGCGCCTGGGGTCGAGACCGATCGCTCGCTCGATCTCGCGGCGGGCGTCATCGATCCGCCCGCGCTGCGCATACAGTCGCGCGAGCATGATCCGCGCATCGACCGCTTCTCGCGCGCGGGCCTTGGACTCCACCGCGAGCCGCGCCTCGACGTCGCGAATGCGTCGATCCCATTCGGCCAGCGCGCGCGACATCTGGTCCAACGCCTCGCCGATCCGCGGTCCCTCGTGACCGGAGGTTCCCTCGAGTGCGGTCGTGAGATCGCCAAGCCGCTGAAAGAAGATGTCGGGCTGCGCCGCGGCGGTCGTCTCCGACCCCGCCAGCAAGGCGGTGATCAGCACACCCAGATTTGCGGCGGTACGGACGCGGCTGTTCATCGAGCGGTCCATTCCGTACCGCACAATACGGCCAACAGTTGGATCGATCAAGGCCGCTCCCCGGTCCGGACCACCGTGCTAGTATCGCGCCGGAATTGGCTTGCGAGCTTCGGCGTTCTCTGTTCCGGGACACGCGGAGGTTCCCCCGGCGGGTGATGGCGGCGGCCGCTATTGCCGTCGCCCTTTTGGTCGACGGCGCGATCGGAGCAGCTGCGCGCCAGCAACTGCGATCGCCTGCGTCCTCGACACCTGTCTTTCGCGACGTGGCCCGCGAGGCCGGGCTGGATTTCATCCACGTCAATGGGGCCAGCCAAGAGAAGTTCCTGCCAGAGATCATCGGGTCCGGTGGCCTCTTCTTCGATTTCGACAACGACGGATGGCTCGACGTGTTTCTCGTCGACGGCGGCTCGTTCGCCGATCCGGCAGTGGCCCGGCGCGCCCGCCACCGCCTGTATCGAAACCGCCGCAACGGAACGTTCGAGGACGTGACGGACGCCTCGAACATCCGCCACAGCGGCTACGGAATGGGGGCATGCGCCGGCGACGTCGACAACGACGGGCTCATCGATCTGTACATCACGAACATCGGCCCGAACGCCCTCTATCGCAATACCGGAGGCGGACGGTTCGCCGAAGTGCCCAACGCCGGCGGGGCTGGCTCCGCGCTGTGGAGCACGAGCTGCGCGTTTGTCGACATCGATCGCGACGGAGACCTCGATCTCTTCGTCACCAACTACGTCGACACGTCGCGCTCGAATGAGTTCTGTGGGTTTGCAGGGCCGCCGGCCATCCGCGACTACTGCCACCCGCTCGTGTATCCACCGCTGCCAAACGTGCTGTACAGGAACAACGGCAAGGGCATGTTCGAAGACATCAGCGCGCAGGCGGGCATCGCTGCGTACCGCGGAAACGGTCTCGGAGTGGCGGTCAGCGATGTGGACGAGGACGGCTGGCCCGACGTCTTCGTGGCCAACGACAGCACGCCGAACTTTCTCTTTCACAACAACAAGAATGGGTCCTTCACGGAGATGGCCGCCCTGGCCGGAGTGGCGGTGGCCTCAGACGGCAAGGCCCGGGCGGGAATGGGAACTGCGTTCGGCGATTTCGGCGGGACCGGGCACCTGGGCCTCGTGGTCACGAACCACGAAGCCGAGATGCACAGCCTGTTTCAGAACCTCGGCGAGCGGCTGTTTTCTGACATCACCGTGCATAGCGGCGTCGGACCCGTGACGCGTCCGTACGTCGGCTTCGGCGTCGTGTTCTTCGACTACGACAACGACACGCGGCTCGACATCGCGATCGTCAACGGCCACGTCATGGCGAATGTGGGACAGGTCCGGGCTCGCGGCAAGCTCGCGCAGCGAAAACTGCTCCTGAAAAACGTCGGGGAGCGTTTCGTGGACGCGACGAAGGAAGCCGGTCCGGGCTTCGCGCTGGAGGGAGTGGGCCGCGCGCTCGCGGTTGGCGACGTCGACAACGACGGCGATCTCGACTTGCTCGTCACCAACAACGGCGACCGTCCCAACCTCCTGCTGAATGAAGGCGCGGGGGGTAACGCGGCCAATGCGCTGTTGGTGCAGGTGGTCGGCACGACGACCAACCGCAGCGGCATCGGCACGAGGCTGACGCTCACGGCGGGCGGACGCCGGCAGGTTCGCGAGGTACAGTCCGGATCCAGCTATCTCGCTCAGAGCGATCTGCGCGCGCACTTCGGGCTGGGCCCGGCGGATCGGGCAGAACGTCTCGAGATCCGCTGGTCCGACGGCTCGACCGAAGTCGTCGAGAATCTGCCGGCGAATCACGTGGTCACTGTCCGGCAAGGAAAAGGAATCGTCAGCCGGGCGCCTCTGGCCCGTTGAGGGCGATACGTTTTCACACATGAACGCACCGCGCCTCATCGTGTCGTTGGTGCTCGTGGCGCTCGCCATCCCTTCCACCGCCGCCGCGCAGAGGGATAGCTTCCTCGCAGCGTTCGTGCAGTTCTACCAGACGATGCGAGGCGCATATGGCGACGAAGGTCCCCAGCTCGTCGCGCAGCTCGAGAGGATGACGACGGCTCTGGCGGCATGGGACCGCGGGATCCGCGACGCCGAAAGCGAGCTGCGGCCTCGCTTGAAAGACGCCGATGTGCAGACGGCCCTCGAGGTCCACACGATTCTGGCGTCGCTCTATCTGGAACGAGGCCGTTTCGACGAAGCCGTGCGGGAGTTCGAAGCAGACATCACGATCGATCGCACACGCGCGGCGTTTCATCGATACAAGGGAATCATCTATCAGGCCACTGCGCGACCAGCCGACGCGGCCGATGCGTTCCGCGCGACGTGGCTCCTCGAGCCGGCGGATCCGCAGAACATCTATCGTCTCCTCGTGTACCGGTCCGACAGCACGACCGCGCCGCAGATCGAACAGGCGCTTGCCTCGTTCGCACAGATCGAGGCCGAGCTGACCCGACTCGAGCGGCGCGCCCCGTCGCCGTTCCGGACCACACAGGCCATCGACGACGACGCGGGCGGCGGGATGGGATTCGTGCCGCCGGCCTACGCGCGTGGGTTCTCGCTGCTGCAGCGGGGAGAGTACGAGCAAGGTCTTTCGGCGCTTCGCGCCGCGGTCGCGGCCGATCCACTCGTTGCCGACGCCGCGTCCCGCGCGGAGCCGATGGCGCAAGGAATCGCCGCGCTGCGGCAGGGCATGGTGGACACCGCAATCGATCGCCTCGAGATTGCCGCCGCACGCACCGGCGATTCTTCAGAGGTGCACAGGGTCCTCGGAACGGCGTACGGAATCCGCGGCGACATCGCGAAAAGCGTGCAGCATTTCCGCGATGCCGTGAGACTGAACCCGCGAGACGAACGAAGCTGGCTTGCGCTCGCGGGTACGCTCGAGGACACAGGCGAGCTCGTGGAAGCGGTCACCGCGCTTCGAGCCGCGATCGCCGTGCTGCCCGACTCCGGCGCGCTGCGATCGCGGCTCGCGTCCGTGCGCCGCCAGGTGACGGACGAATTGGACGTCGGTCTCTTCTCGATTGCGGATCGCCTCGTCATGTTCGCCGGAAAGGGCGAGCTGTTGGGCCAGGTGGCGGCCATGGCTCAAGCGCACCTGGAGTACGACCGGGCGGTGAAACTGCTCGAGCTGCGGGTGGCGCTCACGCCGAACAACGCGGCGGCGCACAAGGCGCTCGGCCGGGCGTACGTCGATCAGAGCCGCGAGGAGATCGGGTACGCGGAGCTCGTGATGGCGCTCCTTCTCGATCCACGCGACGCTGAGACGTTGACCTCGCTCGGTCGGCTGCACCTTGCGGCGGGCCGCGCCCTGCCGGCGGTTGCCGCCCTCGAGAGGGCACTCGCGCTCGATGCTCGCAACAGCCAGGCGCTGAACGCGCTCGGCAACGCGTTGATCCGCACTGGCAGAACGGCCGAAGGACGGCAGCGCCTCGAAGAGTCGGTGCGCTGGCAGGCGCAGGACCTCGAGGATCAGCGGAGCAGACGCACCGCCGCGATGCTGTCGCTGCAGGCCGCGATCCACGCATCGAAGGGGGAGTACGAGGCCGCGATCGACACCTGGAAGCAAGCGATCACGATTCGGCGCGACAGCGTGGGCCCTTTCCAGGTCGCCGACGCGTTGATCAAGGCCGGCCGGCTCGAAGAGGCATCCGCGGTGCTGCAGGCGGCGATTCCATCGAATCCGCGGCCGGAAGTGCATCGCCGGCTCGCGGA
The DNA here is from genome assembly GCA_036407095.1 of Vicinamibacterales bacterium. Taxonomy (GTDB): domain Bacteria; phylum Acidobacteriota; class Vicinamibacteria; order Vicinamibacterales; family UBA2999; genus Gp6-AA40. The sequence continues at coordinate 175,372 of DASWZV010000141.1, forward strand.
GGTCTACGCACTACTCGGTCGAACCGAGGAGAGCGCGCGGGAACGACGAGCGTACACGGCACAGCGCCTCGAGGAGCTCCGACGCGGCGGCTAGAGCGCCGCGATCGCTGTTATCAGCGATATCAGTTCGCTATTGACAGGCTCAGACAGTAGGCGTAAATAGGCACCACGCTTAACGACGAGTTAACAAACTTCACAACATCTTTACGCCGGACAAGCGGGGTCGTCACTCACACGGATCTGAGGAGGAGCGATGCCACGAGCCCTTCGGGTTACCCTCACGGTCGCAGTGCTGGCATTGACGGCGGGATCGGCCTTTGCCCAGCAGGGCCAGATCGCCGGCACCGTTCGCGATACATCGGGAGCGGTCATCCCCGGCGTGACCGTTGAAGTTACGAGCCCCGCGCTCATCGAAAAAGTCCGCTCGGCGGTCACGGACAACTTGGGACAGTATCGAATCACCAACCTGCCGGTCGGCACGTATTCAGCGAGTTTCACACTCGCGGGCTTCACGAAACAGCAGCGTGACAACATCGTACTGACAACCGGATTCACCGCCCCAGTCAATGCCACGATGTCCGTCGGGCAGCTGGCAGAGACCGTCACGGTGGTGAGCGAAGCGCCAACCGTCGACGTGCAGAGTTCGCGGCAGGTCTCGACGTTTGCGGGCACGGAGATTCGCGAGCTCCCGACGACGCGGAACATCCGCAGCGTGCTGACGCTGACGCCGGGCCTTACGAACACCGGCCTTGGTGCCGACTGCGTCGGCGGTGTCGGCGTCTGGTGCAACAACAACATCTACAACCTGAGCGCGCACACGACCAGCAACGACACCGACGGCGGCACGCAGGGTCGCGTCATGGTGGACGGAACGATCATCAATACTGGCGGCGGTGCCGGCATCATGGGCATGACCGGCGGCTATGTCGCCGACGTTGCCAACGCCCAGGAGGTCAGCGTACAGATCTCCGGGGGACTGGGCGAGTCGGAAACCGGCGGCGCGACGATCAACATCGTTCCGCGCACCGGCGGCAACACGTTCGCGGGCAACTACTTCATCACCTATACGCAGGGCGATTACAGCAAGGATGGCAACCTGCGCGATGGTGGGTTGTTCGGCGGTTCGTGGTTTTCGCAGAACAACAGCAAGCACCCCGAAATCAGCAACGGCTATCCGCTCATCAACGACTACGACACGTCGGCGGCGTTCGGCGGACCGATCAAGAAGGACCGCATGTGGTTCTTCTCTGTGGCGCGCGCCTGGCAGAAGGACGCGTGGAGCCGGCAGCAAGACCGCATCTGGGACAACAAGAACGCCGGCATCTGGGGCCAGAACTACCAGCCGGATCGGTCGACGCCGGCGCTGCAGCTGATCAACTGGACGCGCAACGCCAACACGCGCATCACGGCCCAGGCGACGCAGAAAAACAAATTCAACTTCTTCTGGGACGAGGGATACACCTGCCAGGATCCGTGCGACGGCTCCGTGGCGCCGTGGACGGCGCGAGACGGTTGGTGGTCGGGCCAGGTGCATCCGGCCCGGCTGATCCAAGCGGGGTGGACGAATCCGCTGACGAACGTGATCCTGCTCGAAGCAGGGTTGTCGGCGAACCGGCAACTCTACGACTTCTCACAGCATCGCTACTTCACGCCCAATCCGGACATCCCACGTGTGACTGAATTCGGGACAACCGTTGGTGCGACTCCCGACTTTCCGATCCTCAATGGCACCAACTTCACCATCAACGGTGTGCCATCGGGACCGTGGTCGGCCGGTATCGGCGAGGCGGCGGAGCAGCGACAGCTCAACGACTGGCGGCCGCGCGCCTCGTTCTCGTACGTCACCGGCACGCACAACGCCAAGTTCGGGTACGACGGCGGCTACTTCGCGCAGACTCGGTCCAACAGGACCAACAACGTGCGCCTGGAGTACCGCTACGACACGCCGGCAGCGACCTGCTTCAACGCCGCGAATCCGGCGGCGTCCACGTGCGGCAACACGAGCCTCTATTACCCGAGCGATCCGTTCAACCAGGCGCTCCGACCGGTGCCCACGCGAGTCAAGATCAATACGGGCCCTTCCACTATCGATAACCGCGTCGGCTACACCGGCTTCTACGCGCAGGATCAGTGGACGCTGAAGCGCCTCACGCTGAGCGGCGGCGTCCGCTACGACCACGCGTTCAGCAACTATCCCTCTACGTGCATTGGCAAGGACGGCAACAGACTCGGCTCCAGCGGCAACGAACCCTATGTCCCCGTGCAAGTTGGCGGGGCGTTTGCCGGACAGCGCAGTTGGTGCACGCCTGAGACAGATGGCGTCTCCTACCAGGACATCACCCCGCGGTGGGCCGTGACGTGGGACCCCTTCGGCAACGGCAAGACGTCGGTCAAGTGGAACATGGGCAAGTATCTGTCAGGAGCGGGGATCGCCGGCATCTACGCCGACGCCAACCCGGCTCAGCGAACGGCCAACACCTACTGGCGTTCCTGGACCGACGTGAACGGGAACCGCAGGGTGGACTGTGATCTGCTGAATTTCAACGCGCAGGACAGCAGTGCGTCGGGCGGGGATATCTGCGGCGGGCCAGGCTCGGTCGTGACAATTCCTGACGCATCCTCTGTAACCGCGGCGAGGAATTACGGGCGCGATCCGCTCAGCCTCGACGCGGATGGTACGCCGATTGGCCTCCAGACGACACAGTGCGGACGCAGAGAAGCGGGAATCCCGGCGGCTGTCCAGGCGTACTGCGACGTCTCCGACCAGAACCTGCTCGATGGAATGGGCAAGCGTCGCTCCGAGTGGCAGTACGGAATCGGTATCCAGCGCGAAGTCCTGCCGCGCCTGTCTGCGGAGGTGACCTACAACCGCAGGAACTACTCGAACCTGACGGTGACCGATCAGCTCGGAATCGGGTGTGATCGATTCAACGGTACACAGGACATGAGCGCGTGCCAGAACGGCTACCTGAATTTCACGTCAGCGAACTACGGGTTCTTCAATGCGGTCGCGCCAAGCAATCCTGGCCTGCCGGGCGGCGGCGGATACGTGATCCGTGGACTGGCCAACCCGAACGCTGCGCTGCCGCTGTCGCCGGGGTCCGCGGTGACGATCATGGACGCGCTGTCGTACAAGTCGAACTTCGTGGACACGAACTTCGTGTGGCGCGGCACCGATAAATTCGGCCTTCACGGCTTGCGCATCAATGGAGGGACCACCACCGGCCGGGCGGTGCGTGACCAGTGCGGCACCATGCTCGACGGCCCCGACGTCCGGCAGCACGCCGGCGTGACGCCTTCGTGCAACCCGTATACGCGGTGGGAAACGAACGTCCGCGGCACCGCCACCTACACGATTCCCAAGATCGACGTGCTCGCGAGCACGGTGTTCCAGCGGCGGCTCGGACCCGAGCGCATGGCGAACCACGCCTTCACGAAGGACCAGGTGACCTGGGAACCGAGCAGCGCCGCTCGCGCGACGCAGCCGTGCCCGGCCGGCGCGACGGCCGGCCAAGTGGGGTGCTTTACGCCGACTACGGGTGGCGGCATAACGGCGACCGCGACGAGCTATACGGTCAACCTGCTCAATCCGGGTGAGCTGTACGGCCCCGGTTACACCACCTTCGACCTGAAGCTTGGGAAGAACCTCCGGTTCGCCGGCAAGCGTCTCAACGTCGGTGTCGATATCTACAACCTGTTCAACAAGGAGCAGGTGCTGACGTACCAGGACAACTTCGACACCGTTGACAATCCGGCGACGCCGGTCGTCGAGCAATGGGGACAGGCGACGTCGCTACTGAGCCCACGCTTCGTGCGTCTCTCGATTCAGTTCGACTTCTAATCGCGAGGGTCGGTAGGTAGGGTCCGGCTTCAGCCGGACCACACGAGGCACGGAGAACGGCGAGTCCTCCGTGCCTCTTTTGTTGTCCGGATGAATCGAAGGGAAGATCATCGAGCCGATGCCGATTCGGTTTCGCTGAGAAAGTATGTCGGCCTTTACACGGCTTACGGTGTAGCCGTGCCGGGATCGACGGGCGGTTCGACGATGATGCCGCGCTCGACGTAGATCGGGCGCACCAGCCGGCGCAGCACCGGCAGCAGCGACGCGAACCACAAGCCGCTGACGAAGCAGATCAGTCCGCCGAAACGGATGGTCATCTCCGCGCCCACGCGTTCTGCGGCCAGCCCGGACAGCAGACTGCCGATTGGCACCGTGCCGAAGAAGGCCATGGTGTAGAAGGCCATCACGCGCCCGCGGAAGCGTTCCTCGACGATGGTCTGAATGATCGTGTTCGTCGATGCCATCTGGACGATGAAGCCGCCGCCCGCAAGCGCGAGCAGGGGCGCGGCCAGCCACACGGTGTGCACGAGAGAAAACAGCACGAGCGACACCGCGAAGGTGAGCGTCCCAATCAGCATGACGCGGCCCAGACCGACCACGCTGCTCCGCGAGGCGAGGTAGATGCCGCCGAGCAGTGCGCCCACGCCGCTGGCTGCCATCAGAACGCCCATGGTGTTCGGTCCGCCATGCAGTTCCTGCGCGGCGACGGCCGGCATCAGCACGGTATAAGGCACGCCGGCAATGCTCACGATCGCGAGGAGGAGTAGTGCGCTGCGAATCGGAATCGAGCCCGTCACGTAGCGCCACGCCGACGAGAGCTCGCGCAGCATCGCGACCGGCGGGTGATCGCGGACGTGCCGTGTAAAACGCATCAGCAGGATCGAGACGATGACCGCCACGTAGGAGACAGCGTCGAGCGCGAAACACCAGCCTTCGCCGACCGCGGCGATGATGACGCCGCCGATCGACGGCCCGAGGATGCGGCTGCCGTTCACCATGGATGAATTGAGCGCGATCGCGTTCGGGACGTCCTGACGGTCTTCGACCATGTCGACGACCAGCGCCTGCCGCGCCGGCGTGTCGAACGCGTTGATCGCCCCCTGGAACAGCTGCAGGATGAGGATCTGCGCGACGGTGATGAGGTTCGTGAGTGTCAGCACGGCGAGCAGCGCCGACTGAATGAGCGACAGGACCTGCGTGACGAGCAGAATGCGACGCTTGTCGCTGCGATCGACGAAGACGCCGGCAAACGGCGTCAGGAGGAGTGTCGGAATCTGTCCGCAGAACCCGACGATACCGAGGAGCAGCTCGGAGCCGGTGAGGCGATAGACCAGCCAGCTCGTGGCGACGCGCGTGATCCAGGTGCCGACGAGCGAGACGCTCTGACCGCTGAAGAACAGCCGGTAATTGCGGTGGCGCAATGCGCGCGCGACGCGGGGGACGGTGGCCGGCATCTTCACTCGGCGCTGCAAAGTCCCGACCGAGAGCCGGTGTGGTATCTTCGCGACGAGCTCACTGGCGCGCTCCAGCACGAAGTCCGCGTCCTCCAGCATCTGATCACGAAGATCGATCGGTCCATGCTCGATTATCGTCCGACGACGAAGCAGCAGTACGCTCGAGCTTCCGAGATATCTCGCCCCTTTTGAGACCGGGCCTGTTTTGAGGCTGCCAAAACTGGCACGTTCAATCACGAGCGGTGAATGGAGTTGACAGACGCCGCCTGCGTCGATCTGTTGTGTGCGGCGCCACGATCGGCGAGGGCGCATGCGTAACTACGGCGCCCCGCGGCGGGCATGGGAACGGTTGCAGCGCACGATCACTATCGGACGATGGCCGGCTCGCGTCGCCGTGCGGATGGGCGCCGGTCTCGATGTGGCGCTCGAGCATCATGAGATCACTGTCGCCGGTCCGCTCGGCCGCGCCGGACGACTACGCATCGGGTTTGCCTCGGACTTCCACGCCGGCCCGAACACTCCGTCGCAGATGATCCGCAACGCCCTCGAGCGACTCTCCGCAGCACAGCCCGACGTGGTGCTGCTTGGCGGCGACTACGTGAGCCTGCAGGCCGAGTATCTGTTCGAGCTCATCCCGTTGTTCGCCGCACTCCGTCCTCCGCTTGGCTGCTGCGCCGTGCTCGGCAACCACGACTACTGGGCCGATGCCGACATGATCCGCACCGCCCTTCGCACGGCGGGAATCAGAGTGTTGCACAACGAATGCGTCGCGTTGCCCGATCCGTTCGCGAACGTCACCGTGTGCGCGATCGACGATCACACGTCTGGCGCGCCGGACGCTGACGCCGCATTCCGCGGGAGCGGTGGCGTGCGCGTCCTCCTGATGCACGGGCCGTCCAGTCTTCTCGACGTCGGCGAACGCGATTTCGACGTGGCGCTGTGCGGTCATACCCACGGCGGACAGATTGCCACCACCTCGGGACGTCCGATTGTCGTGGCGCACGGTGCACTGTCGCGTCGTTACAATGCCGGGCGCTACATGCTCGACGCGGGAGGAACGCTGCTCGTCAGCCGCGGCGTCGGCTTTGGTGGCGTTCTGCCGCTGCGCTACAACGCACCGGCCGCGGTGATGGTGTGCACTGTGGTGGGGCAGCCGTAGTTGTATGGCTCTCGGCGTCACATACGGTCGAGCAACCCGCAACGAGGATTACTTATCGACGACTAAATCGAGAAAGATCCTGTTGTCACGCGAGGTCGATTTCGGATTGAGCGTAATCCGGTAGGTGTACCGCCCGGGCCGCAGCAGAGATTCGCCTACGTAGTCGATGGGCCGAAGAACTAACGTCTCGCCATCTATCTTGATTTCAGCGTAAGCGTAGCGATAGGCGCGAGCCACGGAACGATACACCGAAGCCTCGCCTGCAGGGATACTGCCGTAGTCTTCTCGTTGCGAAGGAAAGCCGATGACAACGCTCTCGAATACCTTGTCGGTCGCGTTCTCTATTCGTACGGCAACACCCGGGCCAGATTCCGATTGAGAGTACACCACCGCGCTTCGCAGGAAGGCCATGCAGCAGAGGACGAGCAGAAGCCTTCGTTGTCCCATATGACTTCCTCCTGCCCAGCGCCACCGGGGCAGTGACTACGGTCTGACGCTACCGTGAGGAGTAGATGACGTAGTCCCGGCGCTCTTCGATCCAATCGGCTTCATCGGTTCGAAGCAATTCGTCCCAATCACCGACGGACGCTTGCGGATCGTCCACCCACTCCCGCAGCGAAGGTCCGCCGTTGATGACATCGATGGGACGTCTGTGCGGCGGCTCGTACTCGTAGTGGAAATCGCGCCACAACTCGAAATCCGGCTGCAGGGTGCGAAGCGCTTTGAACACAGCGGACGTCAATCGATAGGGCTTGAAGTCGCTGGGGACGAACCCTGGAAAGTTGGCGTGAATCTGAATGCCGGCGCAGAGCGTGCCCCTGTACTTGTCGAAGAAGGGCTCGAAGAAGCATGGACGCAGATGGCAGCCGGCGCAGAACTGGGGTGCCGTCGCTCGCACGTGCGCGATCACGTCGTTGGCAGGAAAGTTCGGCGCGCCGATCACTTCCAACGGGGTCGTCGTGCCGCGGCCCTCCGAAAGATTTGTGCCCTCGAGCAAGACGGTTCCCGTGTAACAGCGAACGCAGTTGAGGTTCGCGATCGCCGGGCTGGGATTGACCCAGACCATATCGGCTGGCCAGCCAAAGCCGGGGCCCTCGTCGGGAGCGTAGCCCTCCATTGCAATGACCTCGAGCGACACGTCGAGACGAAATTGCGAGACCATGTATCGAGCGATTTCACCAAGGGTCAGGCCATGACGCTGTGGAATCGGGACTACGCCAACGAAGCTCTCTTCACCCGGAACGAGCCTTTTCCCTTCGACGACCCTCCCCGCAGGATTGGGCCGGTCCAGCACCCACACCGCTTTGTTCGTGCTCGCACACGCTTCGAGCATGTAGAGCAAGGTGGCCACCCAGGTGTAGCCGCGCCAGCCCACGTCCTGAAGATCGAAGAGCAGCACGTCGAACGTATCGAGCATGTCTGCTGTTGGTCGCCGTACGTCGCCGTACAGGCTGAACACGGGTATCCCATGCTCCGGGTCGCGATACGTGGCAGACTCCTGCATGTTGTACTGCTTGTCGCCTCGCATGCCGTGCTGCGGACCAAACGCCGCCGACACGGTCGTGCCGAGTTTCGCGACCAGCGCATCCAGTGCATGCTGAAAGCCCAGCGAGATGCTCGTCATCGATGCCGGGTTCGCGAGCAGCGCGACCCTCCTTCCGATCAGTCGTCCGAGCAACTTGTCGTCGCACAGCAGCCTGTCCAACCCGGTCCGCATCGATCGGCCTCTTCCATGACGATTCGTGGGGGAGCGCGACGCCCAGGGATGCGCCACATGTCGCTGCGTCGCGACGACAGCATACTACGCGCACCTGTCTCAGGCGTTCAGGAGCGTGCGAAGCCTCCAGTCATCGCGTCGAACGACGTGTAGTGAGTTCTCACTCCGGGATGCGGATGGATACTACGTGACGATCAGTGCGCTCTCCGCGCCATAGATGAGGGTGGCGTCTCCCAACATGGAGCACGTGTCGGACCCGGCGATGCTGGTGGACTGAAAGCGTAGCCCCTTCCCTAATCCACTTGCGGAGTTCCGGCGCTGTCGACGATGGCCACGTCGAGGGTGTCCGTTTGTTCCTGCAGCCTGAGTCCGAGTCGCTGCTCGAGCGCCGCGAACAATGAGAGGCCTGCGCTGGCGTTCGGATTCGCCACGTTGGGCTCGCCCGTCTGCGGCGACCACAGGAAGGCAGGAGTAAACGAGAGCGTGATGTCGAAGTTGCCGTTCAGCCCCGTCTTATTTCGCACGGGTCGGTTGATGGCGGGGAAGCTCGACGCCAGATGCTGCGCGAGCTGCTCCATCGTCACGCCGCGCGCTGCGACAAAGCCCGGCCCGGAGCGGAAGCCACACGCGACCGCGGAGTCTTCGCAGCGATCGGCCTTTCGAAGATCGGCCCCGGGCGTTCCGCTGACGCTGATCAAGTCATACACCGGCGTGTTCTGTGTTTCGAAATGCACGGTCAACTGAAAACGCTCGGCGAGCACCTGACGCAATAGCGTGAGCCCGCTCCCGTCGACGACGAGATTGTTCGCATTGCGTACGAGCGTGACCGGCGAGTCGTCCGTCGCGGTGACGAGAACGTCGAACCGGCGGGTATCTGCCCATGCCGGTCCGCCGAGCGCTTGCCCTTTCATGAGCGGACCAGCGTTTCCGGCGTACGCGAAGCGAATCAGATCGCGAAGTGTCAACCCGAATCCGGCCATTGCTCGACCATCGGGCGACGTTGTGAACCAGACAGGCGCAGCAGGCGGCGTCAAGCTGCTGGCTCTCACGGTCGACCGCGCAGAAACGACCTGTGCGAGTGGCGGAGCGTCGTCGTGACGAATCGGTTCCGCGCTCGTCGCACTGGCGGCGGCCGCGCGCGGGATCTCCAACGATGGCCGCGACAGCGCCGGCTGCCCGAACCAGCCCGCGATTGTCCGCGACGGAACGAGCGGCGCGAACACGCTGCTCGCCGCCTCGACGTTCATTGCCCCGATCACAATCGGTGCGACGACGGTCGCGGCCGCTATCGATCCCAGGAAGCTCTTCGTCCAGAGGGTCAATCGAGTACTGACACGTGGTTGCATGATGCCCTCGATTCGTTTCCTCAAGTCGGATCCGGTCACGCCAGCGATGCACGCGAGCGGTGATTCCAGACAGAAGCGGCACGTATTCAGCAGGCCCTCCGCGTAGGCCGACGGATCGATCCCCAGACGCAAGACGTCGTCGTCACATGCCCGCTCGCGGTCTTCGATCAGCCGTGCGCCGAGCCACCAGACCAATGGATGGAACCAGAAGAGCGCTTGAGCGGCCATGAGCACGGAAGCGATGAGGTTGTCGTGCCGCTTCACGTGACACAACTCGTGCAGAACGATTGCGTCCATCTGAGCGTCGTCCAGGTGGCGAGACACCGCACGAGGCCACACGAGCACGGGTCTGACGATGCCGAACACACCGGGCTCGATCACGACTTCCGTTGAAACGACACGAAGGGGAGGCTCGATTCCGGCAGCGGCCTGCGCGCGGCACAGCGCGCTGCTTTCGCGGCCCTCTACGACCGGGCTCGCGCTGGACGCAACCCGGGCCAGATGACGCCATCGCCAGCACCATCGCACGGTCAGATACGCAAGACCACACACCCAGACGATGAGCAGTAGCTGCGGCCACGGTGTGGGGTGTGCGACGAGGGGACGAGCAGGAGGAGGAGGAGCGATGGCGCCGAGGAGCTGACCTGAAAACGGTTGGCTGACGGTCTCGACAACGCGCGCGATCGCTTCGGGGGGCGAGACCACCGCAGCCTTCCACTCGACCACGGCCCCGAGCGCCATCAGGGCGGCAAACGGAACGAAGAACTTGATCGTTGCCGCCAGCCAGATCCAATGCCTCGCGTGCGGCTGGCGTCGCAGCATCAACGCGAGCGCCGCGGCTGCACCGGCGACGATCGTCGACTGCCATACGTGGTCGGCAACGAGAGCGACGAACGCAGGGCCGGCGGACCAATCTGGAATGCTCATTTGGGCTTCTCCGTGGCCTTCTTTTTCAAGTCTTTCAGCATCTGCTCTGCTTCGCGGATGTCATCCAGCGTGAGCTGACCCGTCTCGATCAAGTGGGCCATGATGGGTTGGCTGCCTCCGAAGAACCCGAGGAGATCGTGGAGCACACGACGCTCCGCCTTCGCTTGCGAGATCGCGGCCGCGAACAGGTGCGCCTTGCCGACCTTGCTCATCCGGCGCAACGCCTGCTTGGCTTCGAGACGATAGACCATGGTCTGAACGGTCGTGTAGGCCGGCCGCCTGCGCCCCGGCAGCGCCTCCTGAATGTCGCGGATCGTCGACGGCCCGCGGCGCCAGACGACCGTCATGATCTGGTGTTCGAGCTTCGTCAGCATGGCCATATCACGCTCGCGTATCTTCTACTACACATGTAGGCGCAGATCAATATCTACTACAGATGTAGTTTTAAATGCGATCGCAAGCCGACAGCACCCGAGAGGGTGGGGTGGAACGAACGCTCGACATCGACGGTTTTCCACTCGACACGACGACGCCAACCGAGGCCCGGATCAACCCGTAACCCGCTGACGCCGGCGGCCAGTGCGCCGGTTTTCAAGGCTTTTCAGCCCTCAGTCAGAACTCCGACTTGCGCCCCCGCACGATCGCGGATGGAGGTTCACATGCGGCCAGCCCTACCCGCCGTCGTGCTGACAGCGATGATACTCACGCTCAGTCACCCGGCTGTTCCACAGGCACAGCGCTCGGATTCGCCGGTCGTGATCCGACATGCGCATCGGTACACGATCTCCGGTGTTGCGTTTACACCCGACGGCTCGCGGCTGATCAGCACCGACATCGGTGGCGTGATCAAAATCTGGGAGATGCCAACGGTTCGCCTGCTGCGCACGCTCAACCACGCCGGACAGTTCGTAGGGGACCTCCTGGTCATCGCCGGCGGCAACGCGCTGGTGACGGCCGGTTGGGGTACTGACCAGTATCCGGACGGATTCTACGATGGCTCCGAGTCGGCCGAGGTCGTCATCCGGTTGTTCGGCGGCGGCATGGCCGCTTCTTCGGACGGGCGTATCCTGGAACGCCGAAGTCCCGACGCAGTTCGTGCGGGCCTGCGCCGAAATTCTGAGCCGCGCTGAGCCTTCATGTTGCGGCCACTTCTCAGCGGCATCATCGTTTGTTCTCGCACGTACTGGCGACGCTCGTGACCCGTCACTGAAAGTCAATCGGCGCCGGCCCGTCGTAGTAAGCTTCCGGGCCAGGTCTACGAGTGGATCGCACGTTTCTCTGGGTGGGCGCGCTGGCCGGGTTCGTTGGCGTCGCGCTAGGCGCGTTCGGCGCGCATGGACTCCGTACGAGATTGTCAGCCGAGATGCTGACGGTGTTCGAGACCGGTGTCCGCTACCAGATGTACCACGCGCTCGCGATTCTCATCGTCGCGCTCGCCGCCGCAAGGCTCGATGGCTGGTTGATCCGCTCCGCAGGGTGGCTGTTCACTGCCGGCATCGTGCTGTTTTCGGGCAGCCTCTATGCGCTGGCGCTGAGCGGCGTGACAGCACTCGGTGCGGTGACGCCGCTCGGCGGGTTGGCATTCCTGGCGGGATGGGCCGCCCTGGTGATCGCCTCCCTGAGACTCTGACCACGCGCTCACCCGAGAAGATCCAACGACTACTGGTCAAGCAGCCTCACACCGTCGTACCTTCGGGATCGAGCGCGAGGAATCCGCCTGACTGGTGCGCCCAGAGCGACGCGTAGATGCCGTCGCTCGCCACCAGTGTCTCGTGCGTGCCCTCTTCGACGACCTCACCTCGATCGAGCACCACGAGTCGATCCATCCGCCGCACAGTCGAGAGACGATGTGCGATCACGATCGCCGTACGCCCGGAGAGGAGCTCCCACAACGCTTCCTGAATGAGCGCCTCGCTCTCCGAGTCGAGCGAGCTGGTGGCTTCGTCGAGGATCAGAATCGGTGCGTTCCTCAGGATCGCCCGTGCAATCGCCACACGCTGACGCTGGCCGCCTGAAAGTTTCACGCCGCGCTCACCAACGAGCGTCTCGTATCCGGCGGAGAGCGCCTCGATGAACTCGGCCGCGTGCGCCAACTGCGCGGCGCGCCGCACCTCGGCGTCGGTTGCACTCGGCCGGCCGACACGGATGTTGTCGGCGACGCTCCGGTGGAACATCGATGGATCCTGTGGCACGTAGGCGATCGCGTCACGCAATGCCGCTTGCGGTACCCGATCGATCGCCTGTCCACCAACGAGGATCTGGCCGCGCTCCACATCGGCGAATCGCATCAACAGCCGCGTCAACGTCGTCTTGCCACCGCCGGATCGGCCCACGAGCCCGACCTTCTCGCCCGCGCCGATCCGCAGGGAGAAGCGGTCGAAGAGCAGCGGCTGCGCGGGCGCGTAGCGGAAGCTGACCTGTCGCAGTTCGACGCTGAAGTCCGTCGGTGTGAACGCGTCGACAACGGGAGCGTCGACGACGGCAGGCGGGTCGAGCAGCAGTTCGGTGAACTGCGCCGCCTCCGTCAGCGAGCTCTCGAGGTTGCGGTAGATCTGGTTGAACGACCACATCACGCGCGTCGCGGTGGCGTAGTAACTGAACGTCAGGAACACCGCCTCGAGACTCGCGCCCGTGCCGGCGCTCGTGACCAGCGCCACGATGAGGCCGAGCGTGTTGGTGAGGATGAGCATCGGCGCCGCGACCATGTCGATTCGCAGATTCTGGTAGTCCCATGACCGTTGCGTCTTCGCGCCCAGGTCCGTGACGTTGAACGCATGAATCTGCGCTTCCTCGGCCTCGCGCGCGAACGCACGCACAGCCTCCGCGTTGGCGATCGAGTCGGCGACATGTCCGGCCAGCACGTTCGACGCCGTTTCGCGCAGGTCGACGAGCCGGCGCCGCCGGCGGATAAGCGGGACGATCATCATCAGCGTCGTCGTGAGCATGCCGATCAGGAGGACGACGAGCCACGGCGAGTAGCGCCACAACACGACGCCTGCGAAGCCGAGGGGAAGCACCGTCGCTGCAACCTGAAACGTGAGAACGTCGAACACGCTTTCGAAACGTCGCGCATATCCGAGCGCGCGCTTGGTCAGCGAGCCAGCGTAGTTGTCGTGGAAGAACGCCAGGTCCTTGGCGAGCAGTTCATCCATCGCCTCGATGTACAGCGCTTCGATCGCTCGGACCTCGATGCGGATGATGGCCGCGGTTGCCAGACGCCAGACGACCTGGCCTCCTACCCACAGACTCGCAAACGTCAGGACGTAGGGCACGAGCGTCGCCGGCGAGAGCGCTTCGTCGCGCGCAAATGCGCCGAGGATCCGCGCCACGACGAGCGGAGGCGCATAGCCTGTCAGCACGTCTCCGACGGCCGGCAAGAGCAGCGCAGCTGCGGACAGCCATGGCCGCCGACGAATCTGCGCTCCGTAGCGGGCGAGCACCAGCGCAAGAGCGCGGCTGAGGCGCCCGGAGCCCTGCTGCTCGTCGTCAATAGCGGTTGTCATGGTCGTATGCCGCGTCCGGCTTCTGCCGGATCAAAAGAAAAAAGGGCCAGCACCTGCAGCGACAGGTGCTGGCCCTTGAATGGTTCCGGTCTTGGTTATGGGACCGTTAGCTCACCTGCGCACCTCTCGCCGCGAACCAATGTGCTTGGTAACGCGATGCAAACGACGAGTAAAGGCAGGTGATTCGCACGCGATCATGACATCACGAGGCCGCTGAGGAGTCAAGGCTTGACTCGACCGCTACTGAGACGACTGCGGACGCTGGCTGAATGGACCGAGCTCGCGTACTCGCGACGCGATGGCGTCCGCGAGCAGGCGATTGCCGAGCTCGTTGTAATGGCAGCAATCGTCCTTGTACACCGCGGCGGGTTCGCGATCGAACAGGGCGGTCGCATCGACGAAGTGCTCGCTTTGCCGGAGCCGCGTCGATTGACGGAGGAGCGCGGGATAGCCCTTCTCGACCGGGGTCTTGAACAGCGATGCCGTGTTGATGGCGATGCGTGCCTCGGCCTCGCCGAACCGCCGGCCGCCGAAGTACTGGTTGGGCTGGAGCACGTGGAGATACGGCATCGCACGCGCCGCCAGGATCGCGTTCATCTCCTCCGATGCATTCGCCCAGTTCGCGGCGATGTCTTCGTAGAGCGTCGCCTGGTCGCGCGACTTCACCGGCCGCGTCACCTCGACGATCGACGTGTCGGCGTTATTCGCAGGCAGATTGGCGAATCGTCCACGCTCGACCTGGTAGTCGTTCTTGGTGCGGGAGTAGATGCGTGTCAGCACGAAATCGACCATCGCGATCCGATTCGCATTGATCCGCGCCGCCAGGCGGTTCATCGATTCCTTGTCGTGATTGATCTTCGCCAGCGACTCGATCCGCTCCGGCGTCAGCGTCGATTGATCGATCACCGCGACCAGTGGATCCATGTGGAGCGGGCTGGGCATCGAGATGTCCCGTCCGCTCTGGTTGTTGAGCGCCGCCAGTGCGGCCTCGTTCAGCCCGTCGATGTTGAGCACGAGATCGAAGCGCTGGCCGATCGAGAGGAAATAGGCGAGCACGAGCAGTTGCTGCGGCTGCTTGTACCCTTCATGGCTGAAACAGAGCGGCACGAGCCGCCTGCCGCTCAGCGCGCGATCGGCGCCGAGGTCCTCGATGAGCCGTTGTGCACCGAACTGGCAGAACTGCTCGGCGACGGAGCCGCCGAAGATGCCGATGACGAACTCGTCGGCGCTTCGCTTCTCGTAGGGGAACGGGTACGGCGAGGTAAACCCGAAGTTGTTCGACTGCGGTCTGAAGCCAGGCGTGTGCAGCGGGCCGAAGTACGGATGCAACGAATCGGCGGTGAGCCGGTGCGCGGCCGTGTCCTTGATCGCGTCATAGTGCCGTGGAGTGCTGTAGAGGAAATGGCCCGTATCCATGTAGTAGGCGTACAGGCCGACGGCCTCCGCGAGCACGACGAACACCAGCACGTTGACGAGAACGAGCTTCAGGAATCGCAGCGACATGCCGCCCACAGTCTGACGGGTCCGGAGTGAGTAGACAACTCTGTCAACGAATCGTGTACAGGTAGGCGCTCCGGGCGATCTGTGCCGCGGAGAGCGCGATGACGATCGATAGCGCGGTGCGAAGGCGAGGCGCCCACGGACCGGGGGTCGCGAGCGACCACACGGCAGTCACGACGATCAACACGCCGGGAGCGATCATCATCCGTTGCGCGACGTCGGCGTCGGGATAGAGCGCCGCGAACAGCACGAAGCAGCCGCCGCAAATGACCGCGGCGCGCCGGACGTTCGGAATCTGCCAGTTCACGGCCATGACAACGAGCGCCCACACAAACGGTAGCCCGAACGTGCCTCCCCACCCGCCGCGCCCAGGCCACACCCGAGGCGTGACGATGCCCATATCGACGAGACTCATCGCGAATCGTCCAATCGAAACCATGGCCTGACCCGGCGTCGTTGTCTGGTTGCCGAGCTCGGCATACGGTGCGACGATGCCTCCGTAGATGCGGACGTTCTCGAGGATCGTGAACAGCAGTCCGCCCGCGACCGCGCCCGCGATGCCGCCTGCGATCATCATCGCCAGCGCAGTCCAGTCGCTACGGCGATCGTGAAGGACAGCGATCGCAAACACCACGGCAATCGGCACGCTCGATACTTTCACGCCCACCGCGAACCCCACCAGCGCCGCGGCCCACGCGACTTCGCTCGATCGTGCGTCCGGCAGCCGGGCGACCAGCCAGGCGAGTGCAATCAACGCGGGCACGGCGCCGAACAGATCGTTCTTGACCAGGACCAACTGGTCATAGACGACCGGGATGACGAGCAGCACGACGAGCATCCACCGATTCGGTGGTGGCAGCCATTCGGCGATGGCCGAGAGGGCAACGAGGTATAACGCAAGACCGAAGAGTCCGTTCAGCCGCACGAGTGACAGGCCGGTGCCGGGGACTCGCAGGTCTGCGAGAACCAGTTCGTAGCTACCTGCGAGGGCGTTGACCTTGACGTCGGCAACCGCCGGGTCGTATGCGAGCGTCCCGATGCGCTGGATCTGCTCGACCCGAAGCAGGTGATAGGGATCCGCGGCGGTGACGGGTCTGACCGCGCTCACCGCGACGACCAGAGCAGCAAGTGCGACAGTCGCCGGCCAGGGCGGAACGATGCCCGGCTCGCGAGTGCCAGTTGGCGATCGGGCCCAGAGGAAAAAGCTCGCGACGGCCAGCACTCCATTGAACAGCACCAGACGATCGAGCGTCGCGAGACCGGACCAGGTCGCAACCTGCATCTCGAGCGAGAGCGCAGCGATCGAGGCGAGAACGCGCGTCGCGCGTTCGATGGGACGGCCCTGCCAGCATCGTGCTGCCAGGAGCAGCAGGATCAGATTCAATCAGCTCAACCTTGGACCTGCGAATATTAGCTTGAGCGATCCAGAACGTTGTCAATCCAACGACGCTGGTAGACTTCTCTCGCGTTCACGGGGTCGTTGTGGGCATCGATATTCACATTCACGATCACTACTTCGTCGTCGGCAGCATTCCGGCCGCTCTTGCCGTGGCGCTCCTTGCGGTCGTTGTCTTCTTCGGGGTGTGGAAGCTCGCGAAGTTCCTTTGGCTGATGCTGGAGGGCTAGACGGCGGTCACTCACTCCGCCTTCATGGTCAGCATCGGATCGATCGTGGCCGCGCGACGCGCGGGGATGTAGCTTGCGAGGGTCGCGGCTGCGAGGGTCAAGCCGATCGCGGCGGCATAGGCCGCGGGGTCCATCGGGCCGATGCCGAACAGCAGCGACGACATCACGCGCCTCAACGCAAGAGCGGCGACGAGACCCGCCGCAGCGCCTGCTCCGCTGAGCGCGAGCCCGTGCAGCAGAAACATTCTCCCGAGTTGTCGGTGCTGGGCGCCAAGCGCCGACCGAATGCCGATTTCCCGCGTCCTCCGTGCGACGGTGTAGGCGATGACCCCATAGACCCCGATAACGCCAAGCATCAAAGCCATCCCGCCCGCGAGCGCGAGCATCACGAGCGTGAACGATGTGCGGGCGAGAGTGCCGGAGTAAAAGTCCTGCATCGTGCGCTCTTGGCCCACGGGGATATTCCCGTTCACCGACCAGATCGTCCGCCGGACCTCCTCGACGAGGGTCGCGCTGCCCGCGCGCTCGCTGCGGATGGCGAACGTGACGGCCGATTGTCCGAACCTGTTCGCGATGAGCACGGGCCAGTACACCATCGTTGGCGGATCTCGGTACAGCCCGTCCTGGTGGACGGTCTGCACCACACCGATCACCTCGTGCCATCCCGCCCCCTCGACCGCCGCCCGGATACGTTTACCAAGTGCGGCCGCAGGCGCTCCCGCGATCTCGCGGGCGAAATCCTCCGAGATCAAGACCACGCGGCCGCCCGTCTCGATATCGTTCCAAGTCATGTCGCGTCCGGTGACGATTCGCGTGCGCATGGCTTCGAAATAGCCGGGCGAGACGTAGTTCAATCTGACCCCGCGCGGGCCGTCTCCCGCCGCGATCGTCTCACCTTCGACAACGACGCCTCCGTTGCCCCTGAATTCCCCCATCGGCACGTCGATCGCAAAGCCGACGGACTCGACACCCGGAAGGGCCGCGATCCCGTTGAGAATCTCGTGCTGCAGGCGCGTGGCTCGCTCGGCGTTGAGGCCCAGGGTGAAGGGAATCCACGTCTGTGCTGTTTGAATGGTCGCCGGGTCCGAAAAACCGGGATCGACGTGGTGCAGCGCCTGAAACGTTCGGATCATCAATGCCGCGCTCACGACCAGCACGAGCGCGAGCGCCACCTGGACAACGACCAAAGCGCTGCGCGTCGCGCTCTGCTCACGGCTCGGGCTCGAGCCGCGCGCTGCGCCGGTCATGGGCGCATCGATGTACCGTGCGTGTTTGACTGCGGTGATCGAGCCGAACACAAGGGTCGACGCGAGCGAGATCGCCACGGTGAACGCGAGTACTGTCGGATAGACAGCGATTTCCTGAAGGCGCGGTAGGTTGCTCGGGCCGTTTGCAACGAGAACCGGCACTCCAACGTATGCGAGCAGCACGCCGAGCACGGTACCGGCTGCGCCCAGACACACGCTCTCAACGAGTAACTGCCTCGCAATTCGCGCAGGTACTCCGCCGAGCGCGGCGCGCACCGCGAACTCTTGGCGCCGTCCGTCCGCCCGCACGAGCATCAGATTCGCGATGTTGGCGCAGGCAATCAGCAGCACTGCACCGATCGCACCCAGAATCACCCATAACGCGCTCGCGACGCTGCCCACCAAGTCGTCCTTCAACGGTCGCACGCCTGGGGTGATTCGCCAGTGCGCAAGCGCTGTGCGCGTCAGCGAACTACCGGGCACGGTCGGCCACGCGTGGAGCCAGATCGGCAACATGCGCTCGATGTCCATTTCCGCGTCGGCCGGCGTCACGCCCGCCTTGAGTCGCGCGAGCATGCTGAAGCTGAAGTTGCTGATCTTCTCTCTTGCAGGATCGAGCCGCAAAGGGATGATCACGTCCGGTTGCGGCGACCAATCGAGGAATCTGAAAGTCCTCGGCATGATGCCGACCACCTGCCACCGCCCGACCCACGGGTACGACGTGCTGTTGCTCGGTGCCTCCATTGTGAGCTCGCTCCCGAGCACCGCTTCGTCACCGCCGAATCGCCGCTGCCAGAACGCATACGAAAGAATGACGGATTGCTGCCCGGCGGCCGCGGGTCCGTATTGCTCCTGCTGCGTGAACCACCGCCCCCGCATCGGGTGCACGCCGAGCGCCTGCAGCGTGCCATCTGTAACTCGAAGCGCACGCAATCGCGTGGCCGTGCCGCGGTCGGTCAGCGTCGCGGAGCGCGCATCCCACAGGCCGATGTTCGCGAACGTCCGGTTCTCGTCCCGATACGCGAGGTACATCGTCGGGTCCGAAGTCACGTCATCGGTATTGACGCCCGGAGCGGCATGCCTGATGCTCACGAGCGCGTCCGCATTGGGATACGGCAGCGGCTTGATCAGCACGGAGTAGACGACGCTGAAGATCGCGGTGGTCGCGCCAATGCTGAGCGCGAGCGTGAGCACCGCGGCGAGAGTGAAGGCGGGGCGGCGGTACAGCTGACGTGCGCCGTACCGCAGGTCAGCGCCGACTGTATCGACGACATTCTCCCAGCCGTACGCGCGTACCCGATCCTGAACGCTCCTGGCGGGGCCGAACTGCGAGCGAACGGCGCGCCGTGCTTCCTCGGGTGACAGCCCTCTCGACTGCAACGCCGCGGCCGCCTCGTCGAAGTAGTGCTCGACTTCGTCGGCGATTTCGCGGTCGGCTGTCGATCGATTCAGGAGCGACCGAAGCCCACGCGTCATCTGTCGCCAGAAAGACATGCGGTTACGCCTCGGACTTGAGTATTCGTGCGACGGCCGCCGCGCGGCGCGTCCAGTCGGTGGTCTCCGCCTCGAGCTGTCGCTTCCCGCTGCGCGTGAGCGTGTAGTACTTCGCCCGCCGCGAATTGGCCGTGTCACGCCACGCCGAGTCGAGCCATCCGGCGCGTTCGAGACGGCTGAGGGCTGTCAAGAGCGAGCCGGGATTGACCTTGAACACGCCGCGCGAGATCTGCTCGACTCGCCGGCCGATGCCGAATCCGTGCATCGGCTCGAGGCTGAGCGTCTTGAGGATGAGCATGTCCAACGTGCCCTGGATGACATCAGTATTCGTGTCCACGGCGCGTGACGATACCTGTCTCTCATCTTGACTGTCAAGATGTGAGTGTCAAACTGAGGGCCACGAACAACGGCGACCATCCCGGCCCGTCCACCCAGGCTCCACGGCTGCACGACGGCGAGCCTCGATCCAGTCGGATGGGCCCAGCGCGGCCTCCTGATAGAGACCGGCCGGCAGGCATGCGAAAATGCTGCGCAACGACGCGCACCGGTCACTCGGTGACCCGGTTAGGCTGTCGATCGGGTTGGCGTTCGTTCGCCGCTTTCAAGCGCTCCCCAGCGTCACATTCCCCTTGCGGATTTCGATTGGAGGCATCATGTCCATCGCGCTGGCAGTGCTCGCTTCGGTCTTCGGGGCCCTCGGCGTCATGCTATCGGGTTCGGCCGTCATCGGTCCAAGCGTCGTCGGTTTCAGCATCCTGGTGGCGCTACTCGCGCGCCTTGCTCAATCGCATGACCATCACAAAGCATGGCAAGCCGCGCAGGCTCGGCGCGCGGAGCCGGTGCCAGAGCGGGTCTCAGAGCGGGCGTCAGAGCGGGTGTCAGAGTGGGTGTCAGAGCCTGTGTCAGAGCCAGTGCCAGAGCCGGTGCGAGAGCCGGTGCGAGAGCCGGTGTCAGAGCCAGTGTCAGATCCGGTGCCAACACCCTGAAACGATCGGCACGGATCCGGAGACCTGTTGACGTGTTCGGAGGTCAGACTAAGCCGCAGAAGGGGGATTAGATCTTCCGTCGCCCGGCTTGGTAATATGACGAGATCCCGGAAGGCGATCGGTTGTAACCGGTGTCGATTCCGCACCGGGACGCCATACCCTCCGGAGTCGAACGTAATCGTAGAGTCGGTATTTTGGGGCCGGCTGCAATCGCAAGAGCAATTATGAAACGCAGAGAACGTCACCATCTGAAAGAGAACGAGCTCGTCCAGTCGATCGAGACCGCGCGAGAGTTCGTCGAGACCCGCCAGCGCCAGATCACAGGGGCAGTCATCGGACTCGTCGTCATCGGCCTCGGCGTGATCGGAGTCCAGATGTACCGGCAACGGACCGAATCGCGGGGGCAGGAGCTGCTTGCCGATGCGATGGTCGCGTTGAACGCCCGTGTCGTACCGGCGGGCGCACAGGGCGAGAGTGGTGAGGTTCCGGCGGCGGCGTCTCTCGGTGCGACCGGCACCTTTGCCACCGAGGAAGCCAAGCTCACTGCGGCGCTGCCGAAGCTGAAGGCGGCGGCCAACGCCTACCCTGACAGCACCGCGGGCATCACCGCTCGTTATCACTATGCCGGCGCGCTGTCGGCGCTCGGTCGCGATCAGGATGCGATCCAGGCGTTCGACGAGGTGGCGCGTCGCGCGGGAAACAACAGCCTGTATGGACGGATGGCGCGCCTTGGGAAAGCCAACACGCAGGCCCACGCCGGGCAGCTCGATCAGGCGATCGCGACGTGGAAGGACATGACGACCAGCAACGCCTCGGACCTGCCGGTCGATGCGATTCTGATGGAGCTGGCGCGAGCCTACGTGCAGAAGGGCAATACGGCTGAAGCGAAAAAGACATTCAGCGAAGTCGTGGACAAACATCCGGACTCGCCCTACATCGCTGAAGCGAGAGCAGAGCTCGAGAACCTGAAAGGCTGATGCCGGTCAGTGCGCGGCCCGGCGCACGTCTTTCAATTGCGTAAAGTTCCCCATCGGACCGACGTGGAGTCCGTCCAGTGAGCGCTGGGCGACGATGACGTTGCTGCGATTCCAGATCGGAATGTAGGGCGCGTCTTCAGCGATGAGCTTCTGTGCCTCGCCGTACAGTCGTTTGCGTTCGTGCTCGTCGGGCGATCGGGTGGCGGCGTCGATGAGGCGGTCGACCTCCGCATTGTGGTAGTAGCCTCGATTGAATCCCGACGGCGGGATCTGTTCGGAATGGAACACGCGGCGCACGATGTCGGGATCGACGAGCGCACCGCCCGTCCACGTCAATGTGAACACCTGGAAGTTTCCCTTCACGATGTCCGCGTAGAAGGTCGCGAACTCGTAGGAGCGGAGATCGAGCTCGATGCCCACCCGCCGCAGGTCCTCCTGAATTACCGTCGACTGCAGGCGTGTTTCCTCGTTGGTCGAGGTTTTCATCGTGAGCCTGAGCCTCGGCAGGGGGCCGTCGCCGTCGGGATCGCGATATCCGGCCTCATCCAATAAGCGTTTCGCGCGTTCGGGATCGTGCGTGAACCGCAGGACGTCCGGTTCGTAGGACGATGCTACATCGGGTACGAGCCCCGTCGCCGGGCGCGCGAGCCCGCGCCGAAGATCGCGGATGATCGCGGCTCGATCGATCGCGTATCCGATCGCATGCCGTACCCGTACGTCACCGACCACCGGATCGCGCATGTTGAACCCGAGGTACGAGAAGTCGAGCCCTATCGATCGCTCGACCAGGAACTGATCGCTCTTCTGCAGCTGGAACACGATGTCCGGCGGCAGATCGTTGATGACTGCGTCAGTCGTTCCCTTGCGCAGCTCGAGGCCGCGCATGGTGTCGTCGGGAATGACCTTGACGATCACGCCGCGATTGCCCGGCACGCCCTCCCAGTAGCCGTCGAATGCGCTCAGGACGACACGATCGTCGTCGTCATACCTGACGAAGCGGTAGGGACCCGTTCCGATCGGATGCGTGCGCATCCGGCCGCCGGCGCCGGATGGAACGATCGGCGGCAGCACCAGTTGAATCGGGAAGGCGGCGAACGGCTCCTTCAGCCGGAAGGTCACCGTGTAGTCGTCGTCCGCGGTCACCGAGGCCAGCTGTCGATAGGCGCCTTTGATTGGGGACACGAAGTCAGGGTCGAGAAATCCGGCGAACGTGTCGACGACATCCTTCGACGTCAGCTCGTGGCCGTCATGGAACATGACGCCATGCCGCAGGTAAAAGCGGTAGGTGAGTGGGTCGGGGGTCTCGTACCGTTCCGCGAGAACGGGGTGCACGCGGAGATCGTCTCCCCAGCCCATCAACGGATTGAAGATCAATTGACCGATGCGCTGCGAGATCTCGTCACCCGCCTGCAACGGATCGAGTGTCGTCGGTCCCGATCGAACGGCGATGGTGATTATGTCAGGGTCGGTGGGTTGAGTGTGTGAGCAGGCTGACGAGTTCAGTAATGCAAAATTCAAAATGCTACATGCAAAAAGGAGTCGTTGCCACCTGGGCACGCTCATTTTGCATTTCGCATTTCGCATTTTGCATTACACGTCTTCAGACAGTTTCTTCAATTCCGCCAGCAGCTCGAGCGCCTGACGCGGTGTGGTGTCATCGATGTCGATCGCCTGGAGTCGCTCTGTCACTGCGTCGCGTCGTCGGGTCGAGTCGTCGTCAGACGGCGACGCGAACAGTCCCAGCTGGCTCGAGTCGGAACGGATTCCCGTGCCCGAGAACGTGGGGCGTCCGCTGCGCGAGAGCTCGTCGCGCTCGAGGCCGCTGAGGATTTCGCGCGCGCGAATCAGCACGTCGGGCGGGAGTCCCGCGAGCCGGGCGACCTGAATGCCGTAGCTGCGGTCCGAGCGGCCGCTGACGATCTTGCGCAGGAAAATGATGTCGTCCTTCCACTCGCGTGCCGACACGTGCGCGTTGACGACGCCCGAGTGCGCGTCGGCGAGATCGGTCAATTCGTGGTAGTGGGTCGCGAAGAGCGTCTTCGGTCGGGCGCGCGTGTTGGTCGTCAGGTACTCGGCCACCGCCCACGCAATGCTCAAGCCGTCGAACGTAGATGTCCCGCGGCCGATCTCGTCGAGCACGACCAGGCTTCGAGAGGTGGCGGCGCGCAGAATGTGTGCCGTCTCCTGCATCTCCACCATGAACGTCGACTGCCCGCGTGCGATGTTGTCCGAGGCGCCGACGCGCGCGAAGATGCGATCGACGATCGGCAGCTTCGCATCCCGCGCCGGCACGAAGGAGCCGACCTGCGCCAGCAGCGGGATGAGCGCCGTCTGTCGCAGGTACGTCGACTTGCCGCCCATGTTCGGTCCGGTCAGGACCACGAGCTGTCGGCTCGTCGCGTTGAGATCGATGTCGTTGGGCACGAACGCGTCGGCTGTGTAGCGTTCGACGACCGGATGACGGCCATCAGTCACGACGAGCTCGTCGCCATCGTGGAGATGCGGCTTGGTGTAGTTGGAGAGCGCCGCCGTTTCGGCCAACCCGGCGAGCACATCGATCGTGGCCAGGGCACGAGCCGTGTCCTGAATGCGAGGCGCGTCGGCGGCCACCCGGCGGCGCAGATCTTCGAAGAGCTCGAGCTCGCGCTCGAGGATGCGCTCGTCGGCGCCGAGCACTTTCTCTTCGTGGTCCTTCAGCGCGGGCGTGGTGAAGCGCTCGCCCCCGGCGATGGTCTGCTTCCGCTGATAGTCCGAAGGCACCGCATGCAGGTTCGATCGGGAGACCTCGATGTAGTAGCCAAACACGCGGTTGAATCGAACCTTGAGAGAGCTGATGCCGGTGCGCGCGCGCTCGCGCTCCTCCATCTCCGCGATGACCTGCTTGCCCGATCGGCTGATCGCTCTGAGCTCGTCGATCTCGGCGTCAACGCCGTCGCGGGTGAACCCGCCGTCGCGAGCCACCGCGGGCGGCTCATCGATGAGCGTGCGTTCGATGAGATCGCGGACATCGACGAGCTCGTCGAGTTCAGCGACGAGGCTGCCGAGCAGTGGTGCCCGCACGTCACGGAGCAGCAGCTTGACCCGCGGTACGGCCGCCAGCGACTGGCGCAGCGACACGAGCTCGCGCGGCCCGGTCGTGGCGAGGGCAGCGCGTGCGACGAGTCGTTCGAGATCGTGGACCGATTTCAGCGTCTCGCGCAGCTTCCCGCGTTCGCTGGACGAGTAGGCGAGCTCTTCGACGGCATCGAGGCGATCGCGGATTCGCTCGAGTGTGCAGAGCGGGCGAAGGAGCCAGGCCCGCAGCAGACGTCCACCCATGGACGTGATGGTGCGATCGATTTCCTTGAGGAGCGATCCCTGCGGCGTGCCGTCACTGCCGACGACGACCTCGAGGTGCTTGAGCGTCGTCGGGTCGATGATGAGCGAATCAGCCGTTGTGCGATAGGTGATCGAGCGAACATGCGCGAGGTCGGCCTTTTGCGTGTCGCGGAGGTAGGCGACGAGCCCACCGGCGGCGCGCGTCGCTTCCTGCCGACCTTCCAGACCAAATGCCTCGAGGCCATGGACTCTCAGTTGATCCACCAATGCCCGGCGCGCAGCCTCCGTGTCGAAGCTCCAGCCGTCGACGGTGGTGACCGGAATCTGGACGCGTGAAATCTTCCCGAGGGCGTCGATCACGTCGGACCCTGAGGGGATGACCACTTCGCGCGGCCGCAGTACAGACATCTCGTCGGCCAGGGCCTGCAATCCTGCTGCGCCCTGATACTCGGACGCGGTGAACTCGCCCGTCGAGACATCGACGAGCGCAACGCCGCAGTCGCCGGCCGGTCCGGGGGCGATCGCCATGAGGAACGCCGGCTCCCGGGCCTCGAGGTAGGTCGAATCGGTCAATGTGCCGGGGGAGACGACGCGGACGACCTCCCGTCGAACCAGCCCTTTCGCCTTCTTGGGATCCTCGACCTGCTCGCAGATCGCAACCCGGAAGCCCTTTTTCACGAGCCGCGCCAGGTAGCCGTCGGCCGCGTGAAACGGAACGCCGCACATCGGAATCCCGTTGCCGCCGGCATCTTTCGAGCGCGAGGTCAGGGTCAGTTCGAGCGCTCGCGCCGCCACGAGGGCGTCCTCGTAGAACATCTCGTAGAAGTCGCCCATGCGAAAGAACACGATGGCGTCCCGGTACTGGCGCTTCGCGTCCAGATACTGGCGCATGGCGGGCGTCGCGGTCTGGGTAGAGGTCGAGGACATCAGTTCGCGCGGCGAAGCCGGACGGTTCGGTGCACTATTATCATCCGCTCATGCTCGTCCTGGCCCTCGACACCACGACACGAGCGGGCAGCTGTGCGCTTGCGCGCGACGGCACGGTTGTGTTGGAGCGATCGAGCGAGACGGCCGAACACGCCTCGAGGCTGCCGACGGATCTGATGATGCTCCTTGATGCGTCGGGGCTGTCGCTCGATTCGGTCGATGTCTTTGCGGTCGCGACCGGACCGGGATCGTTCACCGGACTCCGGATCGGGATCGCGACGATGCAAGGACTCGCGTTTGCGGCGGGCAAGCCTCTGATCGGTGTGTCGAGCTTCGATGCGCTCGCCGCTCGGGCCGGTGCGGGTCGCGTGGCGACCTGGATCGATGCCTGGCGAGGCGAGGTCTACGCGGCACTCTACGACGACGGCCGGATCGTGCAGGCACCGACCGTGGCTCGTCCCGCCGACGTCGTCGCCAATCTGACGGGCACGCCGACGCGTTTCATCGGTGATGGCGCGTCGACGTATCGCACGCTCATCGAGGCGTCGCTCGATGGTGACGCCTCAATGGCCGATCCTGCGGTCCCGTTGCTGGCAGGGACGATTGCCGTCATCGCGACGCATGCCGCGCGCCGCGGCGAGGCTCCGCCTCCCCATGCGATCCGCCCGCTATACGTCCGACGAACCGATGCCGAACTGGTGAGAGATGCCCGAGCCACCCGATAGCGCGACGTACTGGATCGATCCGCTTCAGGGCGAAGAAGATCTCGATGGCGTGCTCGCCGTCGAGGCAGAGTCGTTCACGAACCCGTGGACGAAGGAGATGTACGCGTGGGAACTGCAGAACCGCGCCGTCTGCCATATCTTCGTCGTGCGGACGCCGGCGACCCCGGTGGCGGGATTCTGCGCCTTCTGGCTCGTCCTGGACGAGATCCACATCAACAATGTCGCCGTGCTTCCCACGCTGCGCGGTCAAGGGATCGGCACCGACCTGATGCGGCGCGTATTCGATGAGGCGCGGCGCCTCGGCGCCAAGCGTGCAACACTCGAGGTCCGCGCATCGAATGAGGGCGCGAGACGACTGTATGAACGCCTCGGTTTTTATGTAGCGGCGGTGCGACCGAGCTATTACACCAATCCCGTCGAAGACGCGCTCATCCTGTGGCGGGATGAGGCGTGAAATCATTACGGGGTAAGGAGTTACACCGAAAATGAATTGATGATTGAGCGCTCGTCATACGTATGTTACCGTGATGATTAGAGACATCGTCCTTTTGAGAAAGGAGGGTGCGGCCTATGAACGCAGTGGACGCACAGGAGGTACGAAACCTCTTGCTGCAGAGCAACGAGGTTTACCGCCAGCTCTCAGAGCGACACCATCAGTTGGATGACCGCCTGCATCAACTCACCGAACGGCACTTCCTGACAGATTCCGAACAACTCGAAGAAGTTACTCTCAAGAAACGCAAGCTCGCGCTCAAAGATCAGATGGAGCGGATGGCGCTCGAGTACGCCAAAGCTCACTTGAAGGCGTCCTGAACGCCGCTCATTGCCGGTGCGCTTCGGAAACCGGGTTTAGTTTTCCAGCGGAGTTCGCGGAAAATGAACCCGGTTTCGTTTATGCGCATTGATCCTGCGGGTTGGCCTTTCGTCCTCGGCGGCGCCCTCGCCGCCATCGTCGCCGGTATGCTGGCCGGAGCGGCCTATGGCTGGATCCTGGCGGCACTGACGGGATTCCTCCTCTTCTTCTTCCGCGACCCGGAACGTACCCACGACGCTTCGGACTCGGCCGTGATCTCGCCGGCGGATGGCCGGGTGATGGTCGCGGGCGATCCCACCGGCGAACTGGTGCCGCCAGGTAACTGGCACCAGATCAGCATCTTCCTGTCTCCGATGGACGTGCACGTCAATCGGATGCCGGTCAGTGGGCGTGTCACACGTGTGCGGTATCATCCAGGCCGATTTCTGCCCGCCTATCGCCACGACGCGGGAGACCTGAACGAATACACCGAAGTGACGATAGATCATCACGGGCAGCCTGTGGTGGTCAGACAGATCGTCGGGATCCTGGCGCGGCGCATCGTCTGCCGTGTCAAGGAGGGCGACGAAGTCGCGGCAGGTGGACGGTTCGGCGTCATGAAATTCGGGTCGCGTATGGATGTGTTCATCCCGCGAGGGTCGACGATGCACTGTCAGGCCGGTGATCGGGTGATGGGTGGCGTGACCGTCCTTGCGACCTTGCCGCCTGCGACCCCGACGCTCGGCGAGTCCAGCAGGGAGGCGGCGTATGCGTCGCGATAACGAGGGCGTCGTCCATAGGCCCCGTCTGCTCCGGCCGCTGAGGCCGCGGCTCGATGGACGGGCTCGCCGGTTCCGCCGTGGCGTATATCTCCTGCCAAGCCTCTTCACGATGGCGAACATGTTCTGCGGCTACGCTTGCATCGTGCATTCGATGCGCGCCGTGAACGCGCCCGATCGGGCGGAGCAACTGTCGACCGCCGCGCTCTTCATCGGCTTTGCCTTCGTGCTCGACGCGCTCGATGGACGCATCGCGCGAATGACCGGAACCACGAGCGCATTCGGTCTCGAGTTCGATTCGCTGGCCGACGTCGTGTCGTTCGGCGTGGCGCCCGCGATTCTCTCGTTTCAGTGGGGCCTGCAGCCGCTCGGCCGGATCGGGTGGGCCGCGGGCTTCCTGTTCGTCGCCGCGGCCGCGGTGCGGCTCGCTCGCTTCAACATCCAGTCAGGCTCGCAGGACAAACGGTACTTCGTGGGCTTGCCAAGCCCGACGGCGGCATCGGTCCCGGCGGCCACGGTTTTCGCGTATCCGTCGGGATTTCAGACCAACGCCGAAGCGCTGCCAGTGCTGGCGATGGTCATCGTGCCGGCGCTGCTGATGGTCAGCACGATTCGATATCGCAGCTTCAAGACCATCGACCTCCAGTCGCGGCGCAGCTATCCCGTGTTGTTCCTTCTCGCTCTCGGTCTCGCGCTGCTGGCGGCACAACCGCAGTGGCTACTGCTCGGGATGGCGTACACATATCTTGCGTCCGCCTTCATCGGGCTGGCCTGGCACCGCCTGCGCAGGCGTCCGCCCGATCAGACCGAATCGCAGGAGGACGTCCCTTCCAAGGATACGAAGGCGATCTAAGAGTTCTGTAGGAATCAGGAATCAGGAATCAGGGCTGTTCTCAGCCTGCGATGGGCAGGGTGATCGCGACCGTGGTGCCGCGCTCGCGCTCGCTCACGATCGTGATCGTCCCGCCACTCAGCTCGACATTCCGTTTCGCGATCGGAAGGCCCAGTCCGGTGCCGCTGGCCTTGGTCGAGAAGTACGGCTCGAACGCCCGCGCGAGCGCTTCGCGATCCATGCCGACGCCGGTGTCCGACACGCGGATGTGCACGACGTGATCCTCATGATGCGCCGAGACGCCGAGCGTGCCCGATCCCGGCATCGCGTGGAGCGCGTTCTCGACGATGTTGGTGAGCGAGCGGGCGATCAGCGTGCGATCGACCCGCACGTGGGGGAGCGTCACGGGGACGTCGACGTCGAAATGGATCCGTCCCTCGAGGCCGACACGATACGGTTCGACAATCTCGCGCAGCAGGGCGGCGCTGTCGACGTCGGCCGGCTTTGCCGTCGGCGACGAGGCATAGCTCGAGAACTCGGACGCGATCTGCCGGAGAAGCTTCACCTGCGTCAGGATCGTGCCGACACACTCCTGCAACACCGGACCGAGCGGCTCGCCGCGATCCGCGTGCACGCGGCGGAGGTGCTCGGCATTCAACTGTATCGGCGTCAGCGGATTCTTGATTTCGTGTGCGACCTGCCGGGCCATCTCTGCCCACGCCTCGAGGCGGTGGGTTCGTTCGAGCTCGGTCCGCTGCCGCTGCAGGTCGCTCGCCATGCTGTTGAAGTCATCGACGAGGCGTCGCAATTCGTCTGAGGATGTCGCCGCGACTCGTGCTTCGAGGTCGCCGCGTGCAATGCGTCTGGTCGCCCGCGTGAGGCGGCTCACCGGATCCGAAATCCGTTCGGCCATCGAGTATCCGAGCCCGGCACCGCCCAGGATGAAGAGCAGCGCCGCGAGCAGCGCGCGGCGGTCGAGCGTGTCGATCTGCTCTTCGATCTCGCGCTGCCGCGAGGTCAGGGGCACGGTGAGGATGCCGAGCTGATGCAGGGTGAGCCTGGTTGCCGCTACCAGGTATTCCGACGCGCCGATGCGTTCGTGTGTGACATACGAGGCCTCGTTGCCGAGTTCGAGCGCGCGATACACTTCGGACGGCGTGCGCGTCGGCAGGAATCCCGACGCAAACAGGTTCCGCTCGCTCGTCGCCTGCAGGCGCGGTCCCATGAACATGTTGACGTCCTGATCGATCAGCCGACCCACGAGGACCATCAGGTCGTCATCGACACCGACGCCTTGCTGCGCCGCACGCCGGGACGCCAAATCCTCGACCACACGGGCGGCGGTGGACGCGGTCCGCACCGCCTCCTGTTCGATACTCCGTTCGACTTGATCGGCGACGTAGTTCCGCGTCACCACGACCAGCGCGATGACTGGAACGAAGGCGGCGGCGACGAACGCGAGAAACAGCTTGCGATAGAAGCTTGCCCGGATCTCGCGCAGTAACGCCGCTGCTCTGACACGACGGCGTCCGAGCCAGCGGTGCAGCGCGTTCGCCACGAGCAGCAGCACGTACATGCAGAGTGCGAGCACAGCCAACTCGGCGAGGTTGACCAGATGTCCGAGGGCTGAAATGGACGGATACCCGAGTGCGTAGATGCCCCCACGATCGTTCAGCAGGTAGACGTCGTACGCATCGCGACCACGATAGAGCGTCGTCCAGAACGGCGTCCGGGACGCCTCGACGCGCTCGAATACATCGTCGGGCAGGGACCATGCCGTCGCCGCAAGGGGATACAACTGTGTGCGGCTCCAGCCATAGACCGCAAACTCGACGTCGCGCCCCGCCAGCCCTTCGTCGCGCAACGGATCGATCGGCCTCACCAGCTCCATGTACGGGCTGCGAGACGAAATGAATGTGAGGTTCTCGAAGTCGGGCATGGCGTGCACGACGATCGATCCGAGCGGCGGCGCCTTGGGATCGGCCGCACAGAAGGCCCGGCCGGCGTGGAGCACGCGGCGCTCTTCGGCAAAGAACGGAGCCACTTCTTCGAAGACGTCCCAGTCGCACGACCGTTCCGCCGACAGCGGCGTCGTCGAGAGATCCTCGGGCAGGTTGAATGCGAACCTGCTCACGAGTCTGCCATCAGCGCCGTACAGCTCCACGGACGATGTGATCGGGTACCGGGCGAGCGCGGTGGTCTGCCACACCCGGAACGCACGATCGGTCGACGTTTCCACGCCCGGGTTGATCTTGGTGGTCACCAGATCGACGAGGTTTGGAAACGCATCGATCTCGGAGCGGCTCAACTTCACTTGTGTCTGCACTTCCTGCCGCTGCGTCGTCACTTCGGGCGCGTACGTGCTGACCACCAGATCGGATTTGGCTTGCCGCGCGAATTGAACGATCGTCGGGTAGAACGCAAACGCTGGAATTACGAGCGGCAGCGTCAGCAGGCTCAGTCGAAACGCCTGCGATCCGCGGCGATAGCGTTGACCCAGGCGTGTGGCAGCGCCAGCAAGCATGACGGTTGCGACCAGCGCGACGAGCAGCGGAAGTTGAGGAGCGACGGCGGTGCGGCGCGTCAACTGCCAGACGATCAGGGGCAGCGTCCACGCGGCGAGCGTGAGCGCGCGCATGCTCCACGTCCGACGCGGAACGCGCCAGCCCACGAGCGAGGCGCGCAGCACGAGGACACCGAGGCCGAGCGCGGCGGCGTGCGCGAGCACCAGCCCCAGTTGCAGCGCGAGTCTCGGCATGTTCCAGGGGTGCAGTGAGAAATGCAGCAGGTCGAGCGTCGTGTTGTGGCTCACTGTGTCGCGCAGCAACGCCTGATGTCCGAGCAGGATCACCGCGACGATCGCTCCGGCAGCGAGCTGCTCGGCCAGGAAGAGCACGCGGTTTCGTGCGCCGGAGACGGAGCGGCGATGTCGCCAGAAATGCGCGCGTGCGGCCTCGGCCGCCGCCAGCAACAAGGCCGCCAGCGCACAGGCGGTGCCGGCCGTCAGGAGAAAATCGAATGGCGACTTGAGGAGCGGCGTGAGCAGCGAGGAGGCGTAACCGCTTGAAAACACCAGGGCGGTCGACCAGTCTGCCGGCGATGCGATACTGAACAGCAATCGGGCCGTCATGATGACGACGGCGATCAGGGCGACGACAAGTGCGTATGGCCATGCATGACGCTGACGATTCCGCCAATCCAGCAGCGGTCCCGTCAGGAGCATCACGGTCAACCCCAAAACCATCAGCGCCAGCGATACCGTGGCACGTCCCCATCGCTCGCGAGTCGCCGTCAGATCGTCATCGGAGACCATCGCGGTCAGAAGCGGCGCGCCTGACGGCGCTCGTACCTCGAACGCTCTTGATGACAACCGGTCGATGCGTTCGACTGGTAGTTGGACGGATACTGGCGCGAGCGGCGTACTGAAGCGGAACGAATCGGCATCGGCACCCTGCAAGCGGCTGCGACGACCGTCCGATTCTTCTGCAGCTGGGAGCGCCTGCTCGACAACAATCGTGCCCACGCGAGTGGGTCGGTCGACGACTGGCCGGATGTAGAACAGGCGAAGGCCACGGGCACCGGGCGCGATGAACCAGGTTTCGCCGCCCGTCAGTCGATCGGGAGGCATCTCCGTTGGACGCCCGGCCCATGCCAGCGGCATGCTGTCCGCACCGTATACCGTGACGGTCGCGTCGGGGTCGTTGCGAGTCACTGACTGGTTCGCGCGTGTCATCAGTTCGTTCGCGGCGGCGGTGTCACCATCCGATGCGGCGCGCACGGCGGCAGGATCAGCGAGGCTCGCAGACACGTCACGCAGCTTGCGGGACATGGTGTCGAACGCGCCGTGCACCTCGCGTTCCACCAGGGTACGCGCCTGCTGGTTGTCGACCCCGATGACCGATCGGCCGACCGCCCATCCCGCCACGAACACCACGAGCGCGCTGGCGACGCCGACGAGCGCAATCGACAGCAGCGTACGGCGGGCCAGGGCAGGCGGTGATGGACGGACCAGCAGGGACGAGGCCACTGAACCAATTGTAGATTTGCAGGTTGTCCGGATGGGAGTTGGGATTGGGAATCAGGTTTTGGGCGTACCATGTGGATAGCCCGGTGACCTTCTCCAACACCCTCAAGCTCACCCTAAAGCGCGGCGCCTTGGTCGCTGCGGCGAACTGGCCGGTCACGGTCATTCAGGCGATTGCCGACTCGCTGTTCAAGCTCCTGATCCTGGCGCCCCTCGTGGGCGGGATCTTTCTGGTCGCGCTGGTCGTCGGCGAGGAGCCGGTCGCGCTGATGTCACAGGATTGGCGTGAGCTCGCCACGACGATCGTGACGTCGTTGCTCTCGCGCCCGCTGGTGCTCACCGCGTGGGTCGCGTCGCTGGGCGCCGTGATTACCGGCGCGTCTCTCTTCGTATTCCTGATCAAGGGGGGCGCCGTCGGCGTCCTCGTTCGGGGCGAACGCCGGGCCGGACCGGTTGAACAGCCTCCGTTGCTGCCTGAGGTGGTCGCGACGGCGTCGGCGTTTTCCGTCGATCAGTTCATCGAGTCGGCACGCGCGCTGTTCCCCCGGTTTGCGCGCCTCGGTCTCGCGCTGATGGGCGTGTACCTCGCGTCGGGCGCGATGTACGTAATCGCCGTCTCGGCGAGCCAAAGCCCTGGTCTGCTCGTCGCCGGCTTGTTCACGGTGGTCTTCGTCGCATGGATCACGATCGTCAACTTCCTGTATTTGCTCATACAGATTGTGATCGTCGCCGACGACTGCTCGATCATGGCGGCGCTGCCGCGCGTGTCTGCGTTTCTCCATCGCGAACGGCTGTTGGTCGTGGCCGTGTTCCTGGTCGTGCTCGTGCTCATCCTGTGTGCGCTGGGGGCGTCGCTCGTCGCGACCGCCGCCCTCAGCTTGATCGCATTCATCCCGCTGTTCGGACTCGCGGTCCTGCCGTTGCAACTGCTGGCCTGGATGCTCCGCGACCTCGTATTTCAGTACATCGGTCTCTCTTCTATTGCGGCCTACGTCACGCTCTACCGCGATCATGCGCGGACGTCGCTCGCCGACGCCCGTGTGCGCGGGACGTCGCGTGCCCGTGCCAGACCGGATCCGGGGGCGAACGCCGCGGAGATGTCATGACCGACTACGAGCGCTTTCTTTCGGCCACGGGACGACAGATCGCCGGATCCGCGATCCGGCAAATGGGCGTCCTCGTGTCGCAGGCACCTGACATGGTGTCATTTGCTCCCGGGTATCCGGACCCCGAGCTGTTTCCGTGGGACGACCTTCGCGCCATCGCCGACTCACTGCTGCGCGGCGACGACGGCAGCACCTTGCAATATGGACCGACCCGTGGACACACGCCTCTCGTCGAGGCGCTGGTCGACGTGCTCGAGGCACGCGGGATCAAGACCGGGCGCGAGAACGTCATCATCACCAGCGGCTCGCAACAGGGCATCGATCTGATCGCGCGTGTGATCGTCAGCCCTGGCGACGTCGTCCTGGTAGAACTCCCGACCTTTACGGGGGGAATCGCCGCGTTCAAGAACGCGCAGGCGAACATCGTCGGCGTGAAGCTGGAGGCCGATGGGATCAGCCTCGATCATCTCGACGAAGTCTGGCAGCGGGAGCATCGCGCCGGTCATACGGTCAAGCTCCTGTACATCATCCCGAACTTCCAGAACCCCACCGGCAGTCTGCTGGCGCTCGACAAGCGGAGACGGCTGCTCGAATGGGCCGAACGACGCGACGTGCTGATCGTCGAGGACGATCCGTACGGCTCGCTGTACTTCGAGGATGTCGCGAGCGCGGTGGAGACGCGCCCGATCGCCGCCGACGATATCAACGGGCGCGTGCTGTACTTGAGCACCGTGTCGAAAACGCTGGCGCCCGGATTCCGCGTCGGGTGGATGGCGGCGCCGCGTTTTCTGATCGATCGATTCGACACCGCCAAGCAAGCGACCGATCTCTCATCGGGGGTGCTCGATCAGCACATCGCGCTCGAGGCGATCCGGCGCGGCGTGATCGATCGGTTGGCGCCAACGCTTCGAGCCGCGTACCGACGGAAGCGCGATGTGATCGAACGCGCGATTCGCACACATATCGGCGACCGGCTGTCGTGGCAGTCGCCGAAAGGCGGCTTCTTCGTCTGGGCGACGCTGCCGGGAGGGCGTACGGATCTGGAGGTGCTCCATCTCGCGCTCGATCAGGGCGTCGTCTTCGTGATCGGGAGCGCGTTCTTCGTCGACGGCAGCGGACACGAGACGATTCGATTGTCGTTCTCGGCGCCGACGGTCGATCGGATTGAAGAGGGCGTCAAACGACTTGCGACCGTCCTTCAGCCTGCGCTGACCAGCTCGTGATCAAGGCGATCGGGGGATCGCCGACCCCTCCTTCGTCAACGGTTTCCCCGGCAGCGTCCTCAGCGGGACGAGTGCGGCATCACGGAACATCATCGCGACCGGCCGATGACCGGTCGCGCGCCCGTCGCGTGTGATCGCGACGAGCGACACGGAAAACGGGGTCAGCCTGGAAGACACGAGCGTCGGGGCCATGAACTTGGCGTCGGGCAGATCCGCTGTCGTGTCGAGCGTCGCGATCAACTTCCCCGTTTTCGCGTTGAACGTCGCCAGCGGCGGCGCCATCCCCGGCACGGCGACGATGCCGCCAATCGCATACGGCGGCGCCGCAGGTCGCATAGTGAGTTTCTGAAGCCAGACTTGATTGCCGGAGCTCTGCTTGAGGGCGCGCAGCACGTTGTCGAGCGACACGACGAGCACCACTTCATCGGCGGTCGCGGCCCCGATGACATCGCCTCCGACTTGGAACGACCAGTCCACGCCCCCGCTGTCGGCGTTGAGCGCATGAAGTTCCCTCTCCGTCGATCCGACAAAGACGCGATTGCCGGCGAGGACCGGCGATCTCAGCATGCCAGGCAGTGTGCGACTCCATCGTACGGCACCGTTGGCGAGATCGACGCGCAACACGCGGGAGCCCTGGGTCACGATAATGCGCGAGCGATCGACGGCCAGCGATGCAGGCCCTGATGTTCCGCCGAACGACTGAGTCCAGAGCTGGCTTCCATCCGCCGGACGGAACGCCAACACTTCGTCCGGCGTGACCAGCGCGATGATCGCGCTCTCCGTCATCGCAAGAGCGGCGATCGGGCTGCGAGGCAGCGGGACACGCCATTTGTGAGTGCCCGTCGCCGCATCCAGGGCATGGAGTTCGTCGCTGGCTGCGATATACACCACGCCGTCGCGGACGAGCGGAGACCGCTCGCTCTCGATCTCGACGCTCCAGATCGTTTCGCCGGTCTGCCGGTTGAGCGCGATGAAGTGCTCGCCCGCGAGTGGGATGTAGACGCGCGTGTCGTCCATCACGGCTGGTGCAGACGGCGGAAAGGGCAGCGTGATGAGCCAGGCCTGCTCCGAGGGAAGCAATGCCGCGAGCGGAGGATCGATCGGCTTGTGCTCGGCGCGCGCGACCGCGCAGTACGGGCAGGCGCCCAAGCATGAGAACAGCAATAAGACGTACGTTCGAATCGATCGAGCCACTATATGTTGTGGAACCTGTGGGATAATACCGCGTCCCCTCGATTTAGTTCCTGAATCACTGGGGCTGCGGCCGTGATACTGAGGGCCTGAGGCCTGATTCCCGGGACCTTCTTTGATCGTGTCACATCAAACGATTCTCGTCCTCGACTTCGGATCCCAGTACACACAGCTGATCGCTCGCCGACTCCGTGAGCTCTCGGTCTACACGGAGATCCTGCCCTTCAACACTCCGGTTGAAGTGCTTCGCGCGAAGGAACCCGTCGGCGTCATTCTCTCAGGTGGTCCGAGCAGCGTCTCGGACGACGGGGCGCCGCGATGCGAAGCGGGACTCTTCGATCTCGGCCGGCCGGTGCTCGGCATCTGCTACGGCATGCAACTGATGACCGACATGCTAGGCGGCGAAGTGCGCCGGTCGGGGCATCGCGAGTTCGGCCACGCGCACGTCAAGGTCACTCGAAACGGAGTGCCAGGCCATAGCGCCGCGCCACGTTTGTTCGCTGAGGTCCCGGCGGAACTGCGAGTGTGGGCGAGTCATGGCGACGATGTCGCATCGGTGCCGCCCGGATTCCAGGTGGCGGCCACGAGCGCGACCGCGCCGATTGCGGCAATGGAAGCGCCCGACCGGCAGCTCTACGCGCTGCTGTTCCATCCAGAGGTCGCGCACACGGACTACGGGATCGAGATTCTGCGGGCGTTTGCGTACGGCGTGTGCGGGTGCGTCGGGGATTGGACGATCTCCTCCTTCATCGAGGAGGCGACGGCGCGCATTCGCGAACAGGTCGGCACCGGCAAGGTCGTGTGCGGCCTCTCGGGCGGTGTGGATTCGACGGTCGCCGCGATGCTCATTCATCGCGCGATCGGCGACCGGCTCACCTGCATCTTCGTCGACAACGGGCTGCTGCGATACGACGAAGCCAATCAGATTCAGACGCGGTTTCGAGGGAAGCTGCGGCTGCCGCTCGATTTCGTCGATGCCAGCGCCCTGTTCCTTCAACGGCTTGCCGGCGTGACCGACCCGGAGCAGAAGCGGAAGATCATCGGCGCGACTTTCATCGACGTGTTCGAGCGGCGCGCCAACGAGCTTGGCGGCTTCGGGTTTCTCGGCCAGGGGACCTTGTATCCCGACGTCATCGAGTCGGCGTCGGTGCACGGTCCGGCTGTCGTCATCAAGAGCCATCACAACGTGGGCGGACTGCCCGAGCGCATGAACTTCACGCTGGTGGAGCCGCTGCGCGATCTGTTCAAAGACGAAGTGCGGCGCGTCGGGGAGGATCTCGGACTCGATCGCGAGTTCGTCGTTCGCCAGCCGTTCCCGGGGCCCGGCCTCGCAGTCCGTGTCGTGGGGGAGATCACCGGGGATCGATTGACGCTGCTGCGCCTCGCCGATCGGATCGTCGCCGAGGAGATCCGGAAGGCTGGCTGGTACGAGCGGTTGTGGCAAAGCTTTGCGGTGCTGCTCCCGGTGCAGAGCGTCGGGGTGATGGGAGATGCGCGCACTTACGAGTACACCGTCGCGATTCGAGCGGTCGAGAGCCTCGACGGCATGACCGCAGACTGGGCGCGCCTCCCGCACGATCTGCTCGCCGCGATCTCGTCGCGGATCGTGAACGAAGTCAGGGGCATCAATCGTGTCGTCTACGACATCTCGTCGAAGCCGCCGTCAACGATTGAATGGGAATAGACAGAGCGTTGGTGAATGGCTGATTTCGTCCACCTCCATCTTCACACCGAGTTCTCGCTCCTCGACGGCGCGTGCCGGATCGACGAGCTGCTGGACGAAGCAGTCAAGCTGAAGATGCCGGCGCTGGCGGTCACCGAGCACGGCAACATGTTCTCATCGGTCGTCTTTCACGACCACGCCCGCGAGCGCGGGCTGAAGCCGATTCTCGGATGCGAGGTGTACGTCGCGCAGGGCAGCCGGTTCGACAAGAGCGGCCCGCAGACGGAGACCAACCATCTCGTGCTGCTGGCCGAGACCGACGAAGGCTACAAGAATCTGATCAAACTCGTGTCGGCGGGCTACACCGAGGGCTTCTACTATCGGCCTCGCATCGACAAGGATCTGCTGGCGCAGCACGCGAAAGGGCTGATCGGCCTGAGCAGCTGCCTGAAGGGTGAAGTCGCCAGCGCGCTCAAGGTGGAGCAGGCGCGTCCCGCGCTCGAAGCGGCGGCGCGGCTGCGCGACATCCTGGGCCCGACGAACTTCTTCCTCGAGATGCAGTATCAGGGCATCGAAGAGCAGAAGACCGTCAATCGGGGCCTCCTTCCGCTCGCGCGCGAACTGAATCTGCCGCTGGTTGCGACCAACGACGTGCACTACCTGCGCCAGGGCGATCACCAACCGCACGACATCCTGCTCTGCATCGGCTCGGGCAAGACGGTCCAGGACGAGAAGCGCCTGCGCTACACCGGCGATCAGTTCTTCCTGAAGACCGCCGAGCAGATGGCCGGCGTCTTCACGGGGCATGAAGACGCGCTCAAGAACACGCTTCTGGTCGCGGAACGCTGCAACGTCACAATCCCGAGTGGCACGAACCATCTGCCGGTATTTGGCGTGCCTGACGGGTTGACGCTCGATGAGTACTTCGAGCGGGTTGCGCGTGAAGGGTTTGCGCAGCGGCTGCCGCGCTTGCAGAAACTGCAGGCAGCCGGTTCGCTCAGGCACACGGTCGACGAGTACACCGCGCGTCTCGACTATGAGATCGCGATGATCAGGAAGATGGGCTATACCGGCTACTTCCTGATCGTCTGGGATTTCATCCGGTATGGACGCGAGCAGGGCATCCCGGTCGGGCCCGGCCGCGGTTCTGCGGCGGGCTCCCTGGTTGCGTGGTGCCTGCGCATCACTGATGTCGATCCGATCCACTACGACCTGCTGTTCGAGCGCTTCCTGAACCCCGAGCGCGTGTCGATGCCCGATATCGACGTGGACTTCTGCGAACGCCGGCGCGGTGAAGTGATCGAGTACGTCACACGCAAGTACGGGCGTGAGAACGTCGCCCAGATCATTACCTTCGGGACGATGAAGGCCAAGGCGGTGGTGCGCGACGTCGGCCGCGCCCTCGACATGCCTTACGCCGACGTCAACAACATCGCCAAGCAGATCCCGCCGGCGCTCGACATGACGCTGGACAAGGCTCTCGCCGAGAATCCGGTCCTCAAGGACATGGTGGCGAGGGACCCGAAGGTCAAGGAAGTGATCGAGATCGGCAAGCGCCTGGAGGGCATGTCGCGCCATGCGTCGGTGCACGCCGCGGGCGTCGTGATCGCGCCCGGCCCGATCACGGACTACGCGCCGCTCTACAAGGGGCAGCGCGATGAAATCGTCACCCAGTGGAACATGAAGGAGGTCGAGCGGGTCGGCCTCCTGAAGATGGACTTCCTGGGGCTCAGCACGCTCACGTTGATCGACGATGCCCTGAAGGAGATCAAGCGGACCGAAGGCATCGACCTCGACATCGACAACGTGCCGCTGGACGACGCGAAGACCTACAGGGTGTTCCAGGAGGGCGCGGCCTACGGCATCTTCCAGTTCGAGTCATCGGGCATGCGCGAGCTGTTGCGCAAGGCGAGGCCGGACCGGCTCGACGATCTGATCGCGCTGAACGCGCTCTATCGCCCAGGGCCGCTGAAGTCCGGCATGGTGGACGACTACATCGCGCGCAAGCAGGGTACGAAGGAGGTCAAGTACGACCTGCAGCAACTGGCCCCGATCCTCGGCGACACCTACGGCGTCATCGCCTATCAGGAACAGGTGATGCTCATCGCACAGGCGCTGGCCGGTTTCTCGCTGGCGCAAGCCGACATGCTGCGCAAGGCGATGGGGAAGAAGGATCCGAAGGTCATGTCGAAGATGCGCGCCGACTTCATGGCCGGTGCGCTCGCCAAAGGGATCAACGAGAAGCGGGCGACCAAGATCTTCGACCTGATGGAATACTTCGCCGGCTACGGCTTCAACAAGTCGCATTCGACCGCGTACGCCTTTCTCGCCTATCAGACGGCCTATCTGAAGGCCAACTACCCCTGGCACTTCGCCGCCGCCCTGCTGACGATCGAAGCGCAGAACACCGACAAGCTCGCGGTGTATCTGGCAGAGAGCCGCGATCGCGGGATCCCGGTGCTGCCGCCCGACATCAACGAGAGCCAGTTGAACTTCACGGTCGAGCCCGGGCGCGGCGTACGGTTCGGCCTGACCGCGATCAAGGGACTGGGCGAAGGCGCAATCAACGCCATCATCCAGGCGCGCGAGCTGCTCGGCGGCCGTATCCCTTCGTTGCACGCGGTGTGCGAGGTGCTCGATCTGCGGATCGCGAACAAGCGCGTGTTCGAGGCGCTCGTGAAGTCGGGCGCGTGCGACACGATCATCGGAGCGCGGACCGGCGCGTCGACCAGCGAGCCGCTGCCCGCGGTTCGCGCGAAGTTGTTCGCGGCGATTGAAAGCGCCTTCGAGCACGGCGCGCGCACACAGCGAAACAAGGATCTGGGGCAGGTCGATCTCTTCGGTGCAAGCGAGGAAGAGGCAGGCCCGACGGTCGTCCGTCTCCCCGATGTCGCGCCCTGGTCGGAAGTCGATCAGCTCAATTTCGAGAAAGAGTCACTCGGCCTCTATTGGAGCGGGCATCCGATCGATCGATGGGCTGACGATCTGCGCGAGTACGGATCGAAGACGACCAAGGATTTGGTCGTCAAGAAGGAGGCCGACGCGCCGCAGGATGACGGGAGCGACGATTCGATTGCGCCGGCGGCGGCATCGATGAGCGTGAATGACCGGCCGATCAACGGGAATGGGCGACCGGTGGCTGAGGAGATCTCCATCGGCGGTATCGTTTCCGGGCTGCGGCCGCTCAAGACCCGCCGAGGCGACCGCATGTGCGTGTTCATGCTCGACGACGCCCATGGGAGCATCGAGGTGGTAGTGTTCCCGGAAGCGTTCAAGCAATACGGGCACCTGGCGGAGTCGGGGAAGACGGTGTGCGTCGCCGGGCGTTTCGAGCGCGACGACGAATCCTCGAGAATCCTGGCATCCGAGATCATGCCGATCGAGATGGTGCGCGAACGTCTGGCCAAATTGGTGGCCATCCGTCTTTCGATGCCTCCGCATGGTCGAGCGACGTTCGAGAAACTGCTGGAAGTCCTGGCCCATCACAAGGGAGACCGTCGCGTCGCGTTCGTGATTCACGAACAGGAGAAACACATTCGGGTGACCGCCGACATCAGCGGGATCCGGGTGCGGCCGTCTGAGAGCCTGGTCTCGGACGTCGAAAAAATCTGCGGGGCTGGATCGGTCAGCCTGCGCTCGTCGACTCCCACTCAGGACGCCCCGGGCAAAGCCGAGGGCCGATGACCTGGTCTGTCCATGCCTCCTGACACACTCGAGTTCGAGGAACCGATCGCGCTGTTGCTGAAGGAGCTGGAAGCGATGGCGATGCTGCCGATGACGCCCGAGCGCCAGCGATCCATCGACAGTCTGAACCATCGTATCGATGCGATCCGCGGCGAGATCTACAAGAACCTGACGCCCTGGCAGCGCGTACTCGTGGCGCGACATCCGAGTCGACCGACCGTGCTTGACTATGTGAACCGTCTCTTCACCGAGTTCACCGAGATCAGCGGAGATCGCCGCTTCGCCGACGATCACGCCGTAGTGGCCGGGTTTGCACGCTACAAGGACGAGCCGGTGCTCGTCGTCGGCCATCACAAGGGCGGTGGCGACACCAAGCAGAAGATCTACCGGAACTTCGGCTACGCGAAGCCAGAGGGTTATCGCAAGGCGCTCCGGGCAATGAAGCTCGCCGAGAAGTACGGGCGCTCGGTTATCGCGTTCATCGACACGCCCGCCGCGTATCCCGGCATCGAGTCGGAGGAACGGGGAATCTCGGAGGCCATCGCCCTGAACCTGCGTGAGATGGCGGCGCTCGACGTGCCGATCGTGGTGATCGTCCATGGCGAAGGCGGCAGCGGCGGTGCTCTCGGTCTGGCGGTCGGCGATCGGATTCTGATGCACGAGTTCGCGATTTACAGCGTCATCCCGCCCGAGGGATGCGCGGCAATCCTGTGGCGTGACAGCGGCAGGAAGGTCGAGGCTGCCGACGCGCTGAAACTCACGGCACCGGACCTGCTCCGCCTGGGACTGATCGATGAGATCGTGCCCGAACCGCGGGGCGGTGCTCATACCAACGTCGATGTGGCGGCGACGCTTCTCGACACAGTGCTCGATCGCACGTTGAACGACGTCGCATCGATGAACTCGGACGCACGGTCGCGGGCGCGCTATGAGAAGTGGCGCGCCATGGGGAATGTCGGCATTGCCGAAGGCTGATCTGATCTGGGAAACATTCGCGTGTGACGACGTCGCAGTGGCGGATCTGTCGCGTGCGCTGCAGATCTCTCCAATCGCCGCGCGCCTGCTCTGCATTCGCGGCATGCCGGACGCCGATCGAGCCAGGCGTTTTCTGTCACCGACCTTGGACGATCTGCTCGATCCGTTCACACTTGCCGACATGGGAGCTGCGGTCGACCGCATCCTGAGCGCCATCGCGCAGCGTGAGCGGATCGCCATTCACGGCGACTACGACGTCGACGGGATCACGTCGACGGTCATTCTCAGGCGTGCGCTCGAGATGCTCGGGGCCGACGTGACGCACTTCATCCCTGAACGTCTGCGGGATGGCTACGGTCTTCAGCCGGCGTCGCTCGATCGGCTGCACGCGGAGGGCGTGCGAGTGGTGATTTCGGTCGACTGCGGCATCCGGGCGGTGGAAGCGGCGCAACATGCGCGCGCGCTCGGACTGGATCTGATCATCACCGATCACCACGAGCCGGACATCGAGCTCCCGAGAGCGCTGGCCGTCATCAACCCGAAGCGGCACGATTGCCAGTACGCCGACAAGAACCTCGCAGGCGTCGGCGTTGCACTCAAACTGGTGCATGCCTTGTGCGCGCGAACGGGACACGTGAGCTGGCTTCCGGCGTTCGTCAAAGTTGCGGCGATCGGAACGCTTGCGGATGTCGTTCCGCTCACCGGGGAGAACCGCGTCATCGCGAAGCTCGGTCTGGGCATGT
This sequence comes from Vicinamibacterales bacterium, assembly GCA_036407095.1. GTDB lineage: Bacteria > Acidobacteriota > Vicinamibacteria > Vicinamibacterales > UBA2999 > Gp6-AA40. The sequence continues at coordinate 219,132 of DASWZV010000141.1, forward strand.
TGTCGAAAGGCCCGCACCGGGTCGGCCTCCGCTCATTGCTCGACGTGTGCGGGCTGACGGGCAAGGAGATCGACAGCTACCACATCGGCTTCGTGCTGGCGCCTCGCGTCAACGCGGCGGGCCGCATGAGCACGCCCGACATCGCCGCGCGTCTGCTGCTTGCGGCCGACGAAGGCATGGCGGCCGAAGCGCGTCAGCTCGCCGAACAGCTCGATGCCGAAAACCTCCGTCGGCAACAGGAGGAGGCGGACATCGTGACGGAGGCGCGAAAGGCGGTCGAGACGGACCTCGAGGTCGGATCGCGTACCGTCATCGTCGTGGCCGGTGAAGGCTGGCACCGGGGTGTCATCGGCATCGTGGCGTCGAAGCTGGTGGACGCGTTCCACCGGCCGGCCATCGTCATCTCCACCGATGGCGAGGTTGCGCACGGTTCCTGCCGGAGCATCCCGTCGTTCAACATGCTGGCGGCGCTCGAGTCGTGCGGTGAGGTGATGACACGGTTCGGCGGCCACAAGCAGGCAGCTGGGCTGACGATGGAGTCTGCGCGCATCCGTGAGCTGCGCGCGCGGGTCAACGACTTCGCCGATGCGCGATTGCAGCCCGATGATCTACGACCTCGTTTGTGGATCGACGGCGCGCTTGCGTTTCGCGGCATCGACGAGCGCGTCGCCTCTGAGCTGACGACGCTGGCGCCGTTCGGCGCAGGCAATCCGCGCCCGGTCTTCCAGACCAGGGCGGTCGAAATTATCGACGGCCCGAGACGGGTCAAAGAACGTCACCTGAAAATGGCGTTCCGCCAGGATGGCCGCGTGATGCGTGGCATCGCATGGCGTGCCTCCGAGCGCGAAGGGTTCGTGACTGAGCACCGCACCGCGATCGATCTCGCGTTCTCCCTCGAACAGGACGTCTGGAACGGCGAGCGGTATCTGCAGCTGTCGATCGCCGATTTCAAGGCCCCGCAGAACTGACTGATCACAAAGCGGGTGCTATCCTGACCATGTGAGGGCCGGCTGCCGCCTGCGCGCAATGCGCTGCGGGCGGCCAGGGAAGCCGACCCCCACGTACCGCAATGACCGCCTGGCAGAGACGCTTGCGCGCGATGGTGGCGATCTTCGGGATCGCCACGGTGGTCGTGGTGTATCTCTCGATCGGCACACGGCGGACAGCGGTGAGACCGCCGCCCCTCACGCGTCTTCCTCCCCACGTGACCGTTGCATCCGAGGGCAACAAGGCGCAGCAGAATCGCCTGACCGCACGTGATTTTCAGATGACGGCTGCGAAGATGCAGTCGTACGACGACGGCTCGTCGAAATGGACCAAGCCCCAGATCTACGTGCAGAAGCCGGATGGGCGCACATTCGTCCTCACGGCAGATGAGGCGTGGTCCGGACCGCAGCAGAAGCAGAAGCAGTTTATGGGGCACGTGAAGCTCGTCGCGAGCGACGGGTTCGAGATGACCGCCGATCAGGCGACGCACAGTGCAGACGACGCGATTGTTCGCGTGCCCGGTGCGGTGCTGTTCAAGAAGGGTCACATGAGCGGATCCGGCACCAACGGCACCTACGATCAGAACAGCGACATTCTGACGATCGCGGAACAGGCCGCCGTGACCGTCACCGACGATGCGGGCCATCCGACGACGGAGTTCACGTCAGGTACCGCCGTGCTCGATCGGCTGCAGCATGGGTTGACGCTCGACATGCACGTCCACGTCGTTCGAGGCATGCAGATCATCGATACCGACCACTCGTCGGCGCGGCTCAACGCGAAGAATGACGTCGTCACGTATCTCGAGCTGAGAGGACAGTCGCGCGTAAGCGGGGGCTCCGCCATTCGCAACATGAGCGCGCGCGACATCGATATGGACTACAGTGAAGACGGCCGCACGCTGGAGCGCGTGGTGCTCAACGGAAACGCACAAGTCACGCCGGCCTCCAACGGCGAGTCCACGCGATCGATGGCGGCAGAATCGCTGGACGTGCTCCTTGCGAACGACGGTTCGATCGTCAGCGCAACGGGGCGCGGGAACGTGCGTCTGGACCTCCCCCCGTCGGGCGATTCGCCAGGAGGTCGCATCACGGCTCGGACGATGGATGCGTCGGGCCAGGAAGGTCGCGGCCTGACAGACGCACGCTTCACTGATGCCGTTGAATACCGCGAGCCGGCGCGAAAGGGTGCGTCTCCACGAGTCGTTCGTGCGCGTACGTTGGCAGCGTCGCTGGATGGAGATGCCGTCAAGGACGCGGCCTTCACCGGCAACGTGAACTTCGAAGAGGACGATTTGAAGGCGGGTGCTCCCGAAGCGCGCTATCAACCGGCGATGAACGCAATCGCGCTCGCGGCTCCTGATGGCGCGGGCGTGTCGCACGTGACCATCGATCAGATCGAGATCGATGCCAAGCGCATCAATGTCGCGCTCGATTCGAGGCAGATTTCGGCGACCCAGGTCAAGACCACGCTGCGTCCGAAGCCGGCGACCTCACGCGGCTCGGATGGCCGTGCCTCGTCGGCGAACAACATGCCCGGTTTGTTGAAACAGGACAATGCCGCCAATGTCAACGCCGACGCACTCGAATACACGTCTGCCACAGGAAAAGCCGTCTACAAGGGGAACGCACGTCTTTTCCAGGGTTCGACGTCGATCAGCGGTGATACCGTCACAGTTGATCGAGAGCATGGGGACCTGACCGCGATCGGAAACGCACGATCCACGCTCGATCTGGAGACCGGGCGGGTTACCGGAAGCGGAGACGAGATTCGCTATGTCGATACTGCCCGGACCGTGACCTACAGCGTCGCGCCCGCAGGACCGACAAGGGGCAGGGGAGTGGGCTCTGCAGGCGCCCCTCCTGGAGGACGGCGCGGGAGCGCCGAACCGGTTCACGACGCCCAGGTCAAGGGCCCACAAGGCGACCTCCACGCGGAACGAATCGACGTCGTGCTGGCATCATCTGAGAATCGGATGGAGCGTTTGGAAGCGGTCACACGCGTGACACTGAGCATGGAGACCAAATCCGCCGTCGGGTCGCGCCTGACGTATCACGCGGAGGGTGAGCGCTACGCGATCTCCGGCGCCGGCGCGGTGCTCGCGACTGTACAATCGATGACGGCGGCGACCGCGACCACCCCGCAGTCCTGTCGCGAGATGAAAGGTCGGACGTTGACCTTCTACAAGGCGACCGATAGTATCGAGGTCGACGGCAACGACGAGACCCGCACTCAGATGCGGAACATACCGTGTCCGGCCCCATCGTCGCGTTGAAACGCGACGGCCTCCCGTCAGCCACACCCGTGTCGACGCTGCGAACTCAGGAGCTCACGAAATCGTACGGCGGGCGCACGGTCGTGCGGGGTGTCAGCATCGAAGTGGGCTCGGGTGAAATAGTCGGGCTGCTGGGTCCCAACGGCGCCGGCAAGACGACGACGTTCTACATGACCGTCGGTCTGACCGGCCCTGATTCGGGGCGGGTCGTGCTCGACGACGAGGATGTGACCGAGGCGCCGATGTATCTGCGGGCGCGCAAGGGCATCGGGTATCTTCCGCAGGAGCCGTCGATCTTTCGCGGCCTTACGGTCGAGCAGAACATCCTCGGCATCCTGGAAACGCTGGATCTCGACACGGCCACCCGCAAGGCGCGGCTGGCGGACCTCCTGGCCGAGTTGCATCTGACGCCGCTCGCGTCTGCGCCGGCGTACACGCTCTCGGGCGGTGAGCGACGGCGAGCCGAGATCACGCGCGCGCTCGTGATGTCGCCGCGCTTCATGCTGCTCGACGAGCCGTTTGCGGGCATCGATCCGATCGCGGTGACGGAGATTCAGAAGATCGTGTTCCACCTGAAGGAGCGCGGCATCGGCGTGCTGATCACGGATCACAACGTGCGCGAGACGCTCAGAATTACCGACCGGGCGTACATCGTTCATGATGGTGTGATTTTCCGGAGCGGCACCCCGGATTCTCTGGCGGCGGATGAGGATGTGCGCCGGATTTATCTGGGGACGGACTTCCGCTTGGACTAAGATGGTCCAGGGTTGAACGAACCGTAAGACATGGCGATTTCGCAGAAACTGCACACGAAACTCGTTCAGAAGCTGATTCTGACGCCGTCGCTGCAGCAGGCGATCAAGCTGCTGCCGATGTCGACGCTCGAGTTGTCGGAGCTCTTGAACCAGGAGATGGTCGAGAACCCGATGCTCGAAGAGGTCCCGACGGAGGAGTTGCAGCCGGTCGAGGCGGCTCAGGAGAAGCAAGAAGACAAGACCGAGAAGGAGAAGGGCGACACCTGGGACGACCAGGACTACGAGTACTTCTTCGGTGACTACCTCGATGACGGCTATCGGCCGCGCACGCCGACGGAAGTCAAAGAACTTCCGCCGATCGAGAACACGCTGTCGACGGGGCAGTCGCTGTCGAGCCATCTGCTCTGGCAGCTCTCGATGCAGACCGACGAACCGGTGCTGCGCGAGATCGGCGAAGCGATCATCGGCAATCTCGATGATGACGGCTATCTGGTGGCGACGGTCGAGGACATTGCCGGCATGGGCCCCTGGTCCACGAACGATGTCGAACGGGCGCTCGCACTGGTGCAGTCGTTCGATCCGATCGGCGTCGCCGCTCGCGATCTGCAGGAGTGCCTCCTGCTGCAGCTTCGACACCTCGGGATGGGTGGTACCCCGGCCGAGCGGATTGTCACCGAGCACATGCGCCTGCTGCAGAACCATCAGGTGCCCGAACTGGCGCGAAAGCTCGGTCTCTCGATCGACGATCTGAAGCAGCACATCGAGTTGATACGTCACCTCGATCCGAAACCGGGCAGTCGTCACAATCCGTCGCAGTCGCAGTACGTGATCCCCGACGTGTACATCGTCAAGATCGAAGATCAGTACGTCGCGGTGCTGAACGAAGAAGGGCTGCCGCAGCTTCGAATCAGTCCGGTGTACCGGCGGCTGCTCGACAAGAACGCTGCCGAGAACACCGACGAAACCCGCGCCTACGTGAAGGACAAGTTCCGATCCGCGCTGTGGCTGATCAAGTCGGTCGAGCAGCGGCAGAAGACGATTCACAAGGTGGCGACGAGCATCATCAATTTCCAGCGCGACTTTCTCGACCACGGCATCGAATACCTCCGGCCGCTGGTGCTGCGCGACGTGGCCAACGACATCGGCATGCACGAATCGACGGTCAGCCGCGTCGTCACGAACAAGTACATGCACACGCCGCAGGGCGTGTTCGAGATGAAGTACTTCTTCCACAGCGGCATCAACAGCCAGTACGGGGACGCGGTGTCGTCGGTCACGATCAAGCAGCGGATTCGCAAGATCATCGAGCAAGAGGACCCGAAGAAGCCATTGAGCGATTCCAAGATCGTCAGCATGCTGCATCGCGAGGGCCTCGAGCTGGCCCGGCGGACGATCGCCAAGTACAGAGAAGAGCTCAAGATTCCGACGTCCAACCAGCGTAAGGTTCTGTACTAGCGGCCATCGGCCGCAGGTGGCGGGACCACATCGCCACGGATTGTCATGCGTCTCGAAATCACAGGACGACAGATCCCCATTACTCCGGCCGCGCGCAAGCTCGTGGAGCGGCGCATCGCCCACACCATCAAGCTGCTGCACGACAGCGTGATGTCGACGCATGTCGTTCTCGCCCGGCTGCGTGGACGCGTGCGTGCGGAGGTAACCGTGCACGTCAGCCGCGAGCACATCCTGCACGGCGAAGGCGCCGGCTCGGATGTGCAGGCCGCGTTGACGGCGGCGACCGCAAAGATCGAGCATCAGGCCGAGAAGCTGAAGGGCCGATGGACGGGTCGGAAAAAGCGGCGCGAGAGCACGGCGCGCGCCGCCCAGGCCACCGCCGCGGCGGCCGACGGCGCGGTTGGGCGCGCGACCGACGACCGGGGGCGACGGATCATCAGGGCCAGGCGGTATGCGGTCAAGCCGATGTCGATCGAAGACGCGGCCGCCGAGATCGGCGATGGCAGTGACGCCGTGATCGTGTTCCGTAACTCGGCGACCGACGCGGTCACAGTGCTGTTTCGGCGGGCGGACGGGCACCTCGGACTCATCGAGCCCGAGGCCTAGGCGGTGTCGGAGCAGCCGGCGTTGAGCACGTCTGCGATGTCGACGCGGTCGCTGTCCGTCGAGGCGCTCCTCCGGCGCCGGTCGGAGACCGTCGGGCTGCCGCTCGAACTTCTCAGCGGTCGCGCCGGTGTCGACCGTCCGATTTCCAGTCCACACATTCAGAAGACCGGCCTGGCGTTGGTCGGATTCCACGAATACCTGCAACCGGCTCGTATCCTCGTCTTCGGCGAGAGCGAAGTGCGATACCTCGAGAGCCTCGAGCACGACGTTCGGGTCGCGATGCTGGGCGCGATGTTCAGGCATGACATCCCCTGCGTCCTCATCACTGGCGGATGGGACCCTCCGCAGGATCTGCTCGAATCGTCAGACGCGTACCGGGTGCCGGTGCTGCGCACACCGATCGCCACACCGATCGCCATCAGCCGCATCGCCGCACTCCTCGATGACGCGCTCGCTGTGCGCGAGGTGATGCACGGTGTGTTGATGGATATTCTCGGCCTGGGCGTGCTCATCGTCGGCGACAGCGGGATCGGCAAGAGCGAGTGCGCGCTCGATTTGATCGTCCGTGGCCATCGGCTCGTCGCCGATGACACTGTCGAGATGCGCCGGCGCGGAGAGACCATGCTGATCGGGACCTGTCCCGAGTTGACGCGTCATCACATGGAAGTGCGCGGCCTCGGCGTGATCAACATCCGTGATCTGTTCGGCGTGGCGGCGACCCGTACGGCCAAACGCGTCGAACTGGTCGTGCGGCTGGAGCGCTGGGACACCGATCGTGAATACGATCGTCTGGGTCTCGACGAGAACACCTTCGATCTGTTCGGCATCAAGGTTCCGCTGATCAGCATGCCGGTCGCGCCGGGACGGAATCTCGCGATCCTGGTCGAGGTTGCTGCGCGGAATCAGCTCCTGCGCTCGCGCGGGCTCAACGCCGCCCGGGATCTTGCCGAGCGTCTCGAAGGACGTCTGCGAGAGCGCGTCAGCGACGATGTCGACGAAGACGGCGGAGATCAGGAATGACGGCGTCGACGCTCGCGCGCCATGTGGCGCGACATGTCGCGCGGCCGCGATCGCGACGCGGACGTCGCGGTCACCGATTCGTCATCGTCACGGGGTTGTCAGGATCGGGAAAGACTCACGCGATCCGCGCGCTCGAAGATCTCGGCTACTTCTGCGTCGACAACCTGCCGACGCAGCTCATCCCAACGCTGGCCGAGCTGGCCCAGCGCGATGACGCAGGGCTCGATCACGTCGCCATCGTGGTCGACGTTCGAGAAGGCGGGTTCCTCAAGAACTTTCCGCCGGTCTTCCGAAAGCTGAGGGCGACGCCCGGCATCGACGCACGCCTCATTTTCCTCGAGGCCAGCCGATCGGCACTGGTTCGCAGATTCAGCGAGACGCGACGGCCGCATCCGCTGGCACCTGATCGGTCAGTCGTCGAAGGGATTGTCGAAGAGCGCAAGAAGCTTCAGACGATTCGATCGCTGGCGGATGTGATCGTCGACACGTCGAATCTCACGGTCCACGAGCTCCGGGATCTGTTCGCCCGCGTCTCGAAGGACAACGACGCGCGCGCGGAGATGGTCGTCAATCTCGTCAGTTTCGGATTCAAGCATGGGCCGCCGCTCGATGCGGATCTGGTGTTCGACGTGCGGTGTCTCCCGAATCCGCATTTCGTCGACAGTCTGCGTGGCATGACGGGACGCGATCCGGCGGTCGTGAAGTACATGCGCCGTTACGCCTCGACTAGAGAATTCATCGACCGGCTCACGTCATTTCTCAAGTTTTCATTGCCGCACTACGTGCGGGAAGGAAAAACCTACCTGACGGTGGCGATCGGGTGTACCGGTGGTCAGCATCGATCGGTGATGATTGCGGAAGCCCTGAAGAAGTCGCTCGCAGGGGTCAAGGGCGTCCACCTGCGGGTGAAACACAGGGACTCGTGAGCCGCCTGACGGGGCGATACCTGCGGCAAGGTTGCGTATGATCGGAGTCGTCGTGGTCACGCATGGCCAGCTCGCAACCGAGCTGCTGAATGCCGCGGAAACGATCGTCGGTGATCTTCCGCGCTTTGCGGCCGTGTCGATCGGCTGGCACGAGGATACCGAGGACGCGCGTGGCGAGATCGCGCAGGCGATTGAGCGCGTCGACGAAGGCGCGGGCGTGTTGATTCTGACGGACATGTTCGGCGGCACGCCTTCGAATCTGGCGATGACGTTCCTGGCGGAGGGGCGCATCGAAGTGATCACCGGTGTCAACCTGCCGATGCTGATCAAACTCGTGAACGTGCCGAAGCAATCAGACCTGCTTGCCGTGGCGCGCGAGATGCGTGAGCATGGACGTCACGCCATCTGGGTGGCCTCGGATCTGTTGCGAGGCGACAAAGACGTCAAGCCGTGACTACACGCTCGGTGACCGTCGTGAATCAACTCGGCCTGCACGCCCGCGCGGCTGCACGATTCGTGCATCTGGCGACACGCTTCGAGTCGCAGATTCGCGTCGGCCACGGCGCAAAGGTCATGGACGGCAAGAGCATCATGGGCATCCTGCTGCTCGCAGCCGCACGCGGCACCGTCATCACGCTCACGGCGATCGGGCCGGACGAGCAGGCGGCGGTGGACGCCCTGGTACAACTCGTTCAATCGGGCTTTGGCGAGGAATCGTGGAACGTTTGAAGGGTATCGGCGTGTCGCCGGGCATCGCAGTGGGGCCCGCGCTCGTCGCGATTCAGCGGATGCAGGTCATCCGCTTTCCCATTGCACTCGATCGGGTCGGACGCGAGCTGACGGCGCTCGAACGGGCCCGCCAGCGGTCGCGCGAACAACTCGAGCAGATCCGCCGCCGGTTTGCCGAGATCAAGGGATCCGACCTCGCGTCGATCTTCGACGCGCAGCTGCTCATGCTCGACGATGCCATGATCGTGGCGCGCGCGGCGTCATTCGTCCGCGACGAGCGCGTGAACGCCGAGTGGGCCGTGCAGAGAGCGGTTGACGAAGTCAGCACTGTGTTCGACGGCATCGACGATCCCTACCTTCGCGAACGAAAGGGCGACCTCCACGACGTCGCCGGCCGTCTTCGAATGAACCTGCGCGAAGAGCGGGGCGAACCGCGCGATCGTCTTCAGGATCTCGATGCGCCCTGCGTGCTCGTTGCCGACGAGCTCACGCCGTCGGTCGTCGCGCAGCTCGACTGGACGCGCATTCAGGGTTTTGCGACCGACGCCGGAAGCCGCACGTACCACACCGCCATCCTCGCTCGATCGCTTGGCGTTCCAGCGGTCGTAGGTCTGCACGACGTCAGCCGGCGGGTGCCGACCGGCGCGGCGGTGATCCTGGACGGCGAGAGCGGAGATGTCACGCTCGATCCGACGCCCGAGGCCTGTCTGGAGGCTGAAACCGTGGCCCGGCGATCGCGCGCGTTCGTCTCGGTGACGGCCCGCGAAGACGGCCCGCTGCAGACGAGCGATGGCGTGCGAATCGTCCTGCAGGCCAACATCGAGCGCTCCGACGATGTGGCGACGGCGATCGATGCGGGAGCCGAAGGCATCGGGCTCTACCGATCCGAGTTCATGCTCGTCGGCGGACCGCCCGACATGGCTGCCGAAGACGAGCAGTATCACGTGTATCGGCAGCTCGTCGAACGCATGTCGCCGCGGCCGGTGACGATACGGACATTCGACATCGACGAACGCCAGCTGGCGCGGCCGCTGATCGACGCGGCGCTCGACGCGCGATGGTTTCCCGACGACGAGCGCAGCGGACATGCGGGGCTGCGCGGCATCCGCTTCGGGCTCGCGCAGCCGGCAATCTTCAAGACGCAGCTTCGAGCCCTGCTCCGAGCGGCCGCTCACGGTCCGGTGCGCATCATGTTCCCGTTCGTTTCGTCGCTCCTCGAAGTGCGCAGCGCCAAGTCCCTGATCGATGAGGCGCGTGCGGAGCTGGTGGCGCGGGGGATTGAGACGCCGAAGCTTCCGGTCGGCATCATGATTGAAGTGCCGTCCTCGGCGTTGACCGCCTCGCTGCTCGCCCCCGAAGTGGACTTCTTCACCATCGGCACGAATGATCTGATTCAGTATCTACTGGCGGTGGATCGCACCGACGATCGCGTCTCCAACCGCTATCAGCCGCTGCATCCTGCGGTGCTGAAGCTGCTGCGTCACGTGCGTCGCGCGGCCACGCATCATGGCATCCCGGTCTCGCTGTGCGGTGAGATGGCGTCCGATCCGCTCCTCCTCCGTGTGCTGATCGGATGCGGGCTCACCGAGTTCAGCATGACGCCAGGCGCGCTCCCGATCGCGCGCCGAGTCGTGCAGGAGACCAGCGCCGCCGACATGACGAAGATCGCCGCGCACGTACGCAGGCTCGCCACGGTCGATGACATCGAGCGATTCCTTCAGGAGACGTTTGCACCGGCAGCCGGCGCAACGAGGTGAACACGATGAGTGCAGTCGGAGATGGGGAACAGCGCGCAGTCAGCGGTGTGAAACGGGTCGAAAAGCCATGGGGCTACGAGCTGCACTGGGCCAAGACCGATCGATATGTCGGCAAGATCCTGCACATCAATGCCGGCCACGCACTCAGCCTGCAGTATCACAACGTGAAGGATGAGACCGTCTATCTCTACTCCGGACGGCTGCTCTACGAGATCGAGGTCGATGGACAGCTCACCAAACGCGAGATGGTCCCCGGCGACTGCATCCATGTCTCGCCGAAGACGGTGCACCGCATGACCGCGATCGAAGATTGCGACGTGTTCGAGGTCTCGACGCCGGAGCTCGATGATGTGGTCCGCCTGGAAGATCGATACGGACGGAAGGGGACCTAGTGTCCGGGGGTGTTCGGAGGAATGGAGGCAGGCCCGACACCTGCCTCCACATCACATCCGACGACTGCTGCTAGAACGGGATATCGTCGTCGGTGAGCGGCTCCATGGGCGGTTCGTCCGCATTGCCGCCAGGCGGATGTGAGCTCCCGCGATCCATTCCAGCAGACCCGCGGCCGCCTCCGCCGCCGAGCAGCGTCACACGGTCCGCTTTGATTTCAGTCGTGTACCGCTTGTTTCCGTCCTTGTCGTCCCATTGGCGGGTCTGAAGGCGGCCCTCAACGTAGATCTGTTTGCCTTTGGTGAGATATTCCTGCAGGCTTTCAGCCGGCTTGCCCCACAGCACCACTCGGTGCCATTCGGTCTTCTCCTGGCGCTGATTGTTTCGATCGTTCCACACTTCGGTGGTCGCCAGATTCAGCGTGGCGACCGCGGCTCCTCCTGGCGTGTAGCGAAGCTCTGCGTCACGCCCCAGGTTTCCGACCAGAATGACTTTGTTCACGCTGCCCATCGTTCGTCCTTTCGGGCGGATCGACCGCCCCTACGGCTGCAATAGCTGCTGCCGTGCACGTGCGTACAGAGCGGACCAGTCGAGTGCCGTGGACACAGTCCACGAGGTCCGCTCCTCAGTTCACACTGTACAGGTTTTCGTGACAGGGGAGGTCACGAAGTTCAGGGCTTCGCTGTTGTGGAAGACTGTCGTCGCAACGCGTCGAGACGCTGTCTGGCGAGGCCGGCCGGGGCCGAACCCGCAAAGCTCTTGATCAATTGTTCGTACGAGGCGCGAGCTTCGTCGACCTGACCGAGCGCCTCGAGTGCGCGGCCACGTTTGAAGTACGCGTCTGGCACCCAATTCGACTTGGGGTAGCTCTGAATCACACGCGTATATGCGGATACCGCATCCTGATTCCGCTTCTGGGTGTAGTACGTCTCTCCGAGGTAGTAGTAGGCCTCAGCGGCAGCCTCGCTGGTCGGAAACGCTTTCACGAGAGCTTCGAAGCCGGTGATCGCTGATGCATACGACCCCGAGAAGTAGTCCGAACGAGCGCTCTCCAGCATACGAGAAGGCGAGAGACCGAGCGATGACGAGGACCCCGTCGATGACGGCGGCGTCGATGTGACACCACCCGGACTCGCAGTCGAAGCGGAGGAGGACTCACCAGCAGGTGACGTGGCTCCTCCGGACGTCAACAAGTTCGGCAGGGAGGTGACCGTCGATCGCAGCGCGCCGATCTCGTCGGACAACGAGCGCAGCCGGGTGTCAGTGTCCTGCGTGCGTTCGCGAATCGTGCTGAGTTCGCTGGTCAGGTTCTTGATCAGCAGCTCCTGATCGGCGAACCGTTTCTGTGCGGCCTGATCGGAGGTATCGAGACGCGAGTTGAGAGCTTTGATGGCGTCTGCGATCTGCGCGAGCGAGAGCGCGAGTTGCTGGGTCTGCTCCTGGAGCATGCGCAGCTCCGCGGTCATCTGCTGATGCTCGCGGTTCTGCGCGCGGGCCGGCACGGCCCCCAAGGCGGACAATATCAGCGCGACAGCGCATACCGTAATGGTTTTCTGCATGCAGTGCCCTCGTTCAGCCGTCGTCTCACGGCTCTCTTACTAGTCTATTTCGACGTGATGACGAGATGACCTCGGCGGTTCTTCGACCACGCTTCCTCGCTGTGCCCCATATCGAAGGGGAACTCCTTCCCGTAGCTGACGGTCTTGATGCGCTCGCCGGACACGCCAAGTGACGCCAGATAGGCCTTTACCGCGGTGGCGCGCCGCTCTCCGAGGGCGAGGTTGTACTCGGCGGTGCCGCGCTCGTCGCAGTGTCCCTCAATCGTAATCGCCCACGTCGCATATTTCTTCAGTACGTCGGCGTCGGCGTTCGCAATCGCGCGGCCGCTCTCGTCGAGTTCGGCGCTGTCGAGCGGAAAGAAAATCGGCTTCAACGGCGAGTTGCGGTTCAGATCATCAATCGACTTGTTGGCAACCGCGTCCTCGGCAAGGTTCGGCTGCGGCAGTGGAACGGACTCTTCCACGCGCTGCGGAGGTGCCGGAGGCGCCGTATCGGTCGTCGTGAGTGTTGGCGCTGGCTGGGGAGACGTGGCCGGCTTCTTGTTACGCGAGCAGCCGCCCGCCAAGGCGACCACAACGAGTCCTACGATGATGGCGGCTTTCTGATTTCGCATAGATGCTTCCTCGTGCAACGTTGTTGCTAATTGGACCACGCCGGCGTCTGATTACTCCCATCGCGAGTGATCTGCCGCAGGTCCTTTCCATCTCGACCGACCGTGTAGATCTGCGTGCGCCCGCTCCGCGTCGATGCAAACGCGAGGTGACGGCCATTTGGCGCATACGCGGGACTCTCGTTGGTCCCTTCACCGAACGTGATCTTCTGCGTCTGACCCGAGTTGGGGTCGTAGACCTTGATGTCGAATCCGCTGCTGCTGGTGCGCGCGGCGAAGGCGATCTCGTTGATCGACGGCGACCACGTAGGGCGATCAGCTTCCGATTCGTCGACCGTGATCCGACGCAGGTTCGATCCATCGACCGAGCTCATCACGTAGATCTGAGGCTTCCCGGTACGATCGGAAGTGAACGCGATCTGCGTGCCATTTGGAGACCAGGTCGGACTGCTGTCACCAGCGGGATGATTCGTGAGGCGACGGAGATTCGAGCCGTCGATGTTCATCGCGTAGATCTCCGGGTTGCCACTGCGACCGGACATGAACGCGATCTGTTTTCCGTCGGGCGAGAAGACCGGCAGATAGTTCGTGCCGACGCCCTTGGTTGGATTCTGCATGACACCCTGATAGATGAACGAGATGAACACGTCCGGGTTGGGCCGCCAGGTGGTGTACGCGAGCGCACGACCGTCGGGTGCCCAGTTCGGATTGGCATTCAGTTGTCGGCTCGTCGTGACCCGCCGCGCGTTTGCACCATCGTAGTCCGCGATGTAAATCTCTTTGACTTCGCGGTTCTCGACCGTGCCGTCCACCCGCTGGCGATTGCGATCGGAGACGAACGCCAGTTTCGTGCGCGCGACCCCTCGCAGTCCGCGCTGCTGCTGGTGAATTTCGTCGGCGATCGTGTGCGGGTAGAGGCGCGGGTTGGACGCGTTGCCGCTGTATTCCTTCGCGAACACCGACTGTCGCGTGCGCACGTTGAAGAGCCGCACCTGCACGCGCACGTCGTTGCCCGTACGCTGCACTGTCCCGAACACCACCGCGTCGGCACCGAGCTCGCGCCAGGACGCAAATGGGATGGTCTCGGGCGAACGCGCGGCGGGCACGCTGCCGTACGTGTCGCGGGGGATGAGATAGAACTCCTTTTCGTAATTCAGGTCGTCCCACAACACCTGGCCGATCGTTTTCGCGGCCTCAGCGGCGTCGGGCGTCACGGCCACGAAGTCGGGCACCGCATAGCGAGGCGGCGTGCCCGGGTCTCCGCTGATGACCACAGCAATCTCAGATGGCTGTTGCTGCCCCTGCGGAGAGGCGGCGGGCAGATGGACGGCCAGGAAGCCGACTGCAAGTACCGTTATCGCGACGCTGAATCTCAACTGCATCTGATGCTTTGTCATGATCACCGCGAGTAGTCGAATCGCATATGAACCGTCAGTGTCGGGTTCGGAAACTCGTTCGGGAGGGGAGGCAGCGTCGTTCGTTGCAGTGCCCGCATGGCGGCGAGATCGAGCACGTCGAAGCCGCTCGGCCTCTCGACCTGGGGCGTCTGAATCATTCCGTTCCGCATGATCGTGAACTTCACGCCTGTGGAACCGGCAACACCCTGACCCTGTTCCCAGTTGCGCTGAATGAACACGCGCATCTGATCGATGTACTCGGGGCAGCAGAAGTCGGTCACACCATCGAGTTGCACGCCGCCGCCGCTTCCACCCGAGCTGCTGAGTCCAGTACCGAACCCCTGACCGCGGACGCGAGCGGTGCCTTCACGGGGCCGTTCTCCGATACTCGGCCTGGGCGCGATCGCATCGGACGGAGCCTCCTTGGCCTTCGTTTGCGCGCGGGTGCGCGCCTTCGGGTCAGGAAGCGTCATCGCCGGCGCCTTCGGCGCGGGAGGTGCCTCCACCTCTTTGACAGGCTCCTTCACGGGCTCGGGTGGCGCCTCTTGTTTCGGTTGTTCGCCACCGATCTGGTTGAGACCTTCCGTTTTCGGTCCGGGCGCACCGGTCAGGCTGACGGTCATGATTGTTGGCGGCGGCTCAACCGCTCCGACAGGCCACAGGAGCGCGAGAGCGACGAGGGCCGCGTGCGCGGCAACCGACCACACGACCATCGTGCTGAGCCCGTCAGGCTCTTGTGATCGTGCGACGATGACGTTGGTCACGGCTTCAGACACAGGTGCGTCACCGGCTATTCGGAACATCCAGGACGAGTCCCACGTCCACGACGCCCGCTGCTTTCATCTCCTGCATCACGTCGATCTGGTCCTGAATCGACAGTTGTCGGTCGATGCGCAGGTATGCCTGCTTATCGGCTCGAGTGACCATCAACTGTCGGAGGCGCTCGGCAAGGGCCGTCATCCCGATTGGCTCCTTTCCGAGATACACGCGCCGTTCCTTGCGGAACGAGCCCGGTACGTCGACGAACACGCGCTCGCTCGAAATCTCCTGCGTCTTCGACGAGACCGGTAGCTTGATCTCGATCCCGCGCTGCAGCATCGGTGCCGCCACCATGAAAATGATGAGCAGCACGAGCATCACGTCGACCAGCGGGATCACGTTGATCTCCGCCAGCGTCGACCCGACCCGTCGTCCGCGCTGGTGACGGCCGCCCGCATTCGGAGCAGAAGCAATGACCTTGGGCATTAGGTGAAATTCCGCTCGGCGATGTTGAGGAACTCGAGCGAGAAATCGTCCATCGTCGCCGAGAAATCCTTCACGCGATGCACGAAATGGTTATAGAAGACCACCGCGGGTATTGCCGCAAAGAGTCCCGCGGCTGTCGCGATCAAGGCCTCGCTGATTCCGGGTCCTACCACTGCAAGGTTCGTCGAACCGGTCATCCCGATCCGCTGAAAGGCGATCGTGATGCCGACGACTGTTCCGAACAGCCCGATGAACGGCGACACGCTGGCTGTCGTCGCCAGAAACGTCAGGCGCCGCTCCAGGCGGTTGAGTTCCGAGGTGGCGGCGCGGATCAGTGCGCGATCCACGGCTTCCAGGCTCTTCAGGATTGGACGACCAGGTGAGCCGCTCGGACTCGACGATGTGTTCGACAACCTGAACTGGGCGTTGAGCTCCGCGTAACCCGCTTGAAAGACGCCAACCAGCGGGCTGTGTGGCAGGGACGGACAGATCGCTTGCACTTCGGAAAATTTCTGACTGCGACGAAACACTTCGAGAAACGTCGCGGTCTGTCGTTCGACTCTACGGTACGAGAAGGTCTTGAACAGGATGATCGCCCAAGAGACGACCGAAAAGATAATCAGAATCCCTAGAACGGCCTGATTCAGCGGGCCAGTATCCGCAATGATCTTGAGAATGCCACCGCTCCCAGTTAGCGGGGCAACGTCCTGCACCTGAAGTGCAAGGATGGACGAGCCAAGGCTATACACCGACGCCTCCGGTTTGTGGGGGATGCGCCGCTGGGACAGCGCACCAAGCAGACTAACATGCGGCAGAAGTGCTGTCAAACGTATGATAGGATGGAAGTTCCGCCTACATGCTGCGCGTCCTCCGCATCCGCAACCTGGCGGTCATCGAGTCCGTCGAGGTCGAGTTCGGTCCCGGCTTCAACGTGCTGACGGGGGAAACTGGTGCAGGCAAGTCGATCGTTGTCGAGGCGGTCGGGCTTCTGCTGGGCGGACGTGCCTCTGCCGATCTCGTTCGTACGGGTGAGCCGCAGGCGACCATAGAAGCCGTCTTCCAGGATGAGGACCGGACGCTGCTGGTGAAGCGCGAGGTCACGAGTCAGGGGCGAAGCCGATCGTTCATCAACGGCGCGGTCGCGACCGCGGCGGCTTTGCGCGATCTCTCGTCGAGGCTCGTCGAGCTTCACGGGCAACACGAGCATCAGGCGCTCCTCGATCCACTGTCTCATCTCCCGCTCGTCGACACCTACGCGCACCTCGACATGTGGGTCGAGCGGGTGGCCACCGCGTGGCAATCGGTGCGAGCGCTTCGAGAGCAATTCGATCGTGCCCGCATGGACGGCCGGGAGAAGGCCGCGCGCCTCGACCTGATTGACTTCCAGTTGAACGAAATCGAAAAAGCGGGGCCGCGCGCAGGCGAGGACGATGAGCTCGCGACGGAGAAGCACGTCCTCGCAAACGCCGAACGCGTCAAACGACTGTGCGAGGAGAGCTACACGACGCTGTACGAGAGCGACGAGGCCGTTCTGGCCGGACTCGGTCGGGTGTGGAAACGCGTCGCCGAACTCGCCACGATCGACGGGCAGTTTGCCGGGCATCTGGCGGCGCGCGACGAGATCAAGCCGCAGCTCGAAGATCTGGCGGCCTTTCTTCAACGCTACGCCGATGGGATCGATGCGTCACCGGCCCGCTTGCAACAGGTCGAAGACCGTCTGGCGCTGCTCGAGCGCCTCAAGCGGAAGTACGGTCCAACGCTCCACGACGTCCTCGAGAAGGGAAGCGCGCTTCGAAACGAGCGCAGCCTGCTGACTGGCGCCAGCGAGAGCGCCGCAGACCTCGAGCGCGCGCTGAACGCGGCGTCGGTCGAGTATCTCGAGGCCGCCCGCGCGTTGTCGTCGAAAAGACGCGCTGCCGCCCGGCAGTTCACCGCGCCGCTCGAAGCGCTGCTGGCCGAGCTTGCGATGGAGCGGACCCGCTTCGAGGTACGATTCAACGAGGCTGCTGTCTCGGCCGACGAGTGGACCGAACGCGGCATCGATCGAGCCGAGTTTTACGTGTCACCCAACCCCGGTGAGGAGTTGCGTCCGCTGTCTCGCATCGTATCTGGGGGAGAGCTGTCACGCGTCATGCTCGCCCTCAAAACCATGTCGGTGGACGTCCAGAGCGGGAAGACGTTGATCTTCGATGAAGTGGATGCCGGGATTGGTGGGCGGGTCGCTGATGTCGTCGGGTCGCGACTGGGTCGGCTCGGCGAGCGGTTCCAGGTGTTGTGCATCACGCATCTGCCACAGATCGCCGCGCGCGCATCGACCCACTTCCACATCGACAAGGCGGTTCGCGGTACTCGCACCGTCACCTCGGTTCGGGTGCTGGATGACGACGGGCGCGTGGAGGAGATCGGTCGCATGATCGGCGGTGCGATCGTCACCGACCAGGTGCGGGCGAGCGCACGCGACCTGCTGGCGGCGGGCCGCGTCGACTCGCCGGACGTGCAGGCGAAAGGCAAAGACAAATCGAAAGGCGAAAGCGAAACCCTCGGTCGCACCCGGGCGCGCTCCTGATTCCATGGCGAAGCGATATCTCATCGAGACGTTCGGCTGTCAGATGAACGTGCACGACTCTGAACGCATGGCCGGTCTGCTCGAACAAGCCGGCTACGAGCCGACCACGAACGACGCCGACGCGGACGTCATCGTGATCAACACGTGCAGCGTTCGCGAGCACGCCGAGGAGAAGCTCTATACGCGCCTTGGCGAACTGCGTGTCATGCGTGACGAAACAGGGCGCGTGCCGGTCGTGGCCGTGGCTGGATGCGTGGCGCAGCAGGAGGGAGAGTCGCTGCTCAAGAAGTCGAACGGCCATGTCATCGACGTCGTTCTGGGCACGCACCGACTCAAGATGCTTCCAGTCCTGGTGGACCGTGCACACGATTCTGCGTTTGCGACAGTCGACATCGGTCTCTGGGACGACGTGTCGTTTCCGCTGGGGATCGCGCATCGATCGGATCCCGTGAAGGCGTACGTGACCATCATCGAAGGGTGCAACGATCACTGCGCCTTCTGCGTGGTCCCGTACACGCGCGGCCACGAGCGGATGCGCGCGAAGGCCGACATCCTCGCGGAGGTTCGAAACGCGGTGGAATCCGGGCGCAAGGAGATTCAACTGCTGGGACAGATCGTGAACCATTACTCCGCTCCGGATGATCCCGGGTGCGACTTCGCTGAGCTGCTCGAGGCGGTGAGCGGCGTGGCCGGGGTCGAGCGCGTACGTTTCGCCAGCCCGCATCCCCGTCACACCACGGTGCGGCTCATCGAGGCCGTTCGCGATCTGCCCGCGGTCTGCAAGCATCTTCATCTGCCGGTGCAGTCGGGCTCTTCCCGGATCCTCAAATTGATGCGGCGGCGTCATACTCGTGAGGAATACCTCGATCTCGTCGACCGCGTGCGCAAAGCGGTTCCCGGCATTACACTCTCCACGGACGTGATCGTGGGGTTCCCGGGGGAGACGGCCGGAGACTTCGAGGACACGTTGTCACTGGCCGAGACGGTGGGGTTTCACAGCATGTTCTCGTTCAAGTACTCGCCGCGTCCGAACACGCTGGCCGCTCTCAGGATGGCCGACGATGTCAACGAGGCGGAGAAGACGGCGCGCATTGTCGCCCTGCAGGGGCTTCAGCGGGAGATCCAGACGCGTCTTCACGAAGAGGCCGTCGGATCGACGCAGCGAGTGCTCGTGGATTCCGCAAGTCGTCGGCGATCGGAAGAAATCTCGGGGCGGACGGGTGGCAACACGGTGGTGAACTTGCCCGCGCCCGCCGATAGAGGGGGGGACAGATCGTCCCTCGAGTGGATCGGGCACACTGTGGACGTGCGAATCACGCGAGCCGGACCCCATAGCCTCTGGGGCGAGGCGGTGTAGGGCCACCGCAGTCAGGCGGTCGGAGAGCGAGCCATGCTGATTGAAATGAGCATCAAGGGCCTGATGGTCGACCCCATCACCAACATGCCGATCGTGATTCTCAAGGACAAGTTGGGGGAGCGCATCCTCCGGATCTGGGTGGGGCTCTTCGAGGCCAACGCGATCGCCCTCCAAATCGAGAACGTGGCGACCCCGCGACCGATGACGCATGACCTGCTCAGAAACATCATCACGGACCTGGATGGCTCGGTCGACCGGGTCGTCGTCAGCGACCTGCGTGACAATACGTTCTTTGCGGTGATTCATCTCACGGTTCGTGGCGAGCGGGTGGCAGTCGATGCGAGGCCGAGCGATGCGATTGCGCTCGCCCTGCGGACCAGGTCGCCGATTCTCGTGGAGGAGACCGTCATCGATAACGCCAAGAGCGTCGAGGTCTTCTCCGAGCCGATGGATAACGCGCGACTGCAGAAATGGCTCGAAAGCCTTGATCCATCGGAACTTGGGAAGTACAAGATGTAAATTGTCGGCCGGCCGACATCTCAACGGTTGACACCCTGCACAGCCGTTCCTACAATGGGCGCACCCTTTACAGAACTGCGCCCCCGTGAGAACCATCGGAGTTTCAGCGGCTAACGTCCTCCGCGGGCTCGATTCGAGCCCGCCTCTCAGTTTGTCCGTAAGGCAGGGTCGCACATGATCGTTGCCATCGCCAATCAGAAGGGAGGCGTCGGCAAAACCACTACTGCCGTGAACCTCGCCGCGGCGCTCGCCATGCGAGGGCGGAAAACGCTCCTGATCGATCTCGACCCGCAGGCGAACAGCAGCATTTCGTTTCTGGAGCTCGGCGCCATCGGACGCAGCACTTATGAGGCGATCTCGGATCCGATGTGCGATCTCGCTCACGTCATCCAGCCAGCCACGACGCAAAAGAACCTGTGGATTGCCCCGGCGCGAATCGCGCTCGCAAAGCTCGAAGCGCGCCTGGTCGGGGAGTTGGATGCGCACTTCCGGTTGAAGGACAAGATCGACAAGCTCTCCGGGGAGTACGCGCACATCGTCATCGACTGCCCGCCGGCGCTCGGGCTGCTGACGGTGAACGCGCTGGTGGCCGCGACTCATCTTCTGATTCCAATCCAGTCGTCGTACTTCGCACTCGAAGGAACGGACGACCTGCTCGAGACGATCGAGAAAGTACGACAGCGTCCCAACCCGGCGCTGCGCATTCTCGGTGTCGTCATCACCATGCACGACAAGCGGACCGCGCTCGCGCGTGATATACGCGAACAAATAACGAAAGTATTCGGAGGGAAGGTCTTCCGGACGGTGATTACCAAGAGCGTCCGGCTGGAGGAGAGTCCGGCCTACAAGGAATCGATCTTCACGTTCGCACCCGAGTCGAGCGGCGCGAGCGACTACTACAGCCTGTGCGAGGAGGTCATCGAACGTGTCGAAGCGCGGACTGCCTGAGACGCTGCGAATGCGGCACGACCAGCACTACGTGGAGGCGCTCGCGACATCTGCAGGCGAGCCCGTCGGACGTATGGTCGCGATCGACCTCCTTGATCCGAATCCCGGACAGCCCCGGCAGGTGATGGGCGATCTGTCCGAGTTGATGGCGTCGGTTCAGGAGAAGGGAATCATCGAGCCGCTGGTTGTACGGCAGCGGCTGGGGCGCTATCAGATCATCGCCGGCGAACGCCGGTATCACGCGGCCGTTCAGGTCGGGCTGCGTGAAGTGCCGGTCGTCGTTCGGGAAGTCGGCGACGTCGAGGTGATGGAGCTCGCGCTCGTCGAGAACCTTCAGCGGAAGGACCTGACGGCGTTTGAGGAGGCGGAGGCGCTTCAGCAGCTGGTTCAGAAGTGCGGACACACCCACGAAGAGATGGCGCGGAAGCTGGGGAAGTCGCGGACGGCCATTACCGAGTCGCTGTCGCTGGCGGCGATGCCCGAAGAGGTTCGGAATCTTTGTCGGCTGGCCGACATTTCTTCTAAGTCCACGCTTTTACAGATAGTTAGACAGGCAGATCCCAAGAAAATGACCGCCCTGGTCGAAAAGCTCGCCGGCCAGGGCCAGGCGACGCGTCAGTTGGCACGCCAGGAAACTGCGAAGGTCAAGCCAGGCCGACCGAAGGCATACGTCTTTACGTTCAAGCCAACGACCAAAGCGTTCGATCTGCGATTGAGCTTCCGCAAGAGCAAGGTCGAAGCAAACGAAATCATCGAGGCGCTCGAAAACATCATTCGAGAACTCCGAGCCTCCAGGCGTTAGCGCACAACATCTCACGCGACTCCGCGGCAACCCGTCCAGCGGCCTGAGAACTGCGTGCGTAGGCGCAGGCTGAGCGGGCGCTGCACGCCATCCGCGCCATCAGGGAAGTGAAAAGCAGGACCGAAGGGCTAGCCCGGGGGAGCGAGCAAGCCGTTTTGGTTAACATAACGCCTCTTATGCGACGTTGTGAAACTGGCCAGAAATCACTCGGGAATGCGCCTCTGCCGCGCTCAGACCCTCCAGTTCCGGAGTCCGAACCGCTCGTCAGGAACTTCGAGTTCGATTGGCTGATGCGGTGGATGCTGCTCGCGCTCCGTCGTCCCTTCGGCGAGGGTCACGAAGAATGCGACCCCGTCCTGAGGCTTCGCTCCCAGGCACTGAAGCGGGACCGCCACTTCCGCCACGCCGCCGATCGCGGCGGCGAGGCCGGGGCACGTGACGACGTCCCAATCGCCCTTCGCCGACCGCTTGACGATCAGCGTATCGGCCAGGCGCCCGTCGCGACGCAGCACCACCTGCACGCCGGCCGGTTTCAGAAATCGCAGCGTCAGGCCGAGCGTGCCCACGAGCACATCCCGCATCGGCCGCGTCCCCTCGACGCGGACGAAGAGGTGCTCGTGATCGAAGCCGAAGGCCACGAGCGCGATCGCGTCGCTGGGCGAGTCGACCTGGTGCATGGCTCCTGGACGTGATGCGGCCTCGATGCTGCCGGCCCCAATCCACTCGAAGTAGCTGCTGATTTCCCCGTCGATGGTCGGATGGATGAAACCCGTCGGTCGCCGGATCCGGGTCACCATCGGGCGCGTGGTGATGTTGGTCACGAACAATTCCTCCGGGATGGGCATCTCGAGCGCGCGATAGACATTTCGCACGTGACGCCGGAAGAGATCGTCGAACTCGAGGTCGTGCGCGGACGAATGATCGTCCCCGTACCACCAGAACCAATCGCTCCCTTCGGCGATCAGCAGTTCCTCCCGCGCGCGTGCCAGAGACGCCTCGGGGAGCCCGGGCGGTGGTGCGTCCACGGCTCGCCGCGCGTCGACGAGCTGACTCCACGCACGATGGTCGTCTGCGTGTCCGATCCAGATGTAGAAGTCGCCGTTGATCCACGAGCCCGGAAAAATGGACGGGAGCGGCTCGCTCGTATCGGCGCAGGCTTCGCTCATCGTGACCGTGCGCAGCGATGGATGTGACTGCAGGCGTGAATAGAGTGCGCGCAGGAATGGACGCCCCTGCCCCTCGAAGTGCTCCCAGGCATTCTCGCCATCGAGGATCACGAAGATCGTCGCCTCACCTCCCGCGGTTCGCATCCCGAAGCGGTCGCCGGCATCGACGAGACGACGGACGAAGTCGTCTGCGGCGCGATCCGCAGGCCATGAGGCGTACTCGAAACCGATCAAGTCCGACAGCGTGTGATCCCGGAAGCCGCAGGCGACGTTCAGGTCGGCCCCGCCGACCCGGTACGGCCGATACAACAGTTCGGGGTGCTCCAGATGCCCTGCGCCGTCACGCGGAAGATCGCGGCCGATCGAACGCGCCAGGATGGTTTCATCGGTGGCCATCCAGCGGAATCCGGCTCGCGCGACGAGCGGTACCATGGCGTCCGACACGGATCCTTCCGACGGCCACAGACCGTCCGGCTTCCGACCGAACAGCCGTTCGTGCAACGCGACGGCGCGAGTCAATTGCTCGTACGCGTCCTCTGGGTGACGGAACGGCTCGCGTGGCATGCGCGAATGCGGGTGCGTACGCAGGAAGACATCGGAGTCGCACAGCAGCGGCAGAATCGGATGGTAGAACGGAGAGGTCGAGAGCTCGACTTGTCCCCGCCGCGCGGCCTCTCGGTACTCGGGCACGACCTTGCCGAGAAGCTCGAGTTCGACCGCTCGCAGGATCGCTTTGTCGTCTTCGGTGAAGCCCCGTCCCTTGTCGACGAGTCGCCGGATGCGATCGTCAGTGTCGAAGTACGCGGCGTCGATCCACGCGAGTTTGTGCCAGACCTGCAGATCGCGCAGATCATCGACCGAGAACTGCCCCGCCTGCGAGCGCGGGCTCAACCCCGAGCCGTTGGTGCCTCGTCGCGCCAGCAGTTCCGCGTACCGGGGATAGGGATCGATCATGCGGGGGCGATGTGCGTGAAAGAACTGCTCCACGCAGTATTTCCGCTCGTCCTCCGACAGCGTGTCCGCCGGCTTGAGCCCGAGCTCCAGATGCCGGTCCCGTGCTTCGTCGCGCGCAAACGACTCGACCTGCACCAGCAGCGATGGAACCAGGTTGAATGTGAGCCGAATACCCGGAAACTCGCGCACGAGCGCCGCCATGCCCCAGTAGTCCTTGATGGCGTGGAGGCGGACCCAGGGGAGGATGTGCTCCCCCGTCACCAGGTCCTGATAAAAGGGCTGATGCATGTGCCAGAGGAGTGCGACGCGCGTCATAATTGAGCCGATAGACCGTTAGGGAGGACGGTTTTCACTGGAAGCGGACCACCCGCAACCAGCCTCGAACATGATCGGTCAGCCGCGACCACGCGGGCTGCGAGCGGAGCGGCTGGTCCTGATTCGGGAAAGGCGCACCAAGTAGAGATGCGAATTCTCGACCGGTACGTGATTCGACAGATCCTGATGCCGTTCGGGCTCGGCCTGCTCGTCTTCACGTTTCTCATCATTATTCCCGAGCTGATGAAGTACGCCGAGGATTACATCTCCAAGGGCGCACCGACGGTGCTCGTCCTCCGCCTCGTCGTCGCTCTTGTCCCGATGGCGCTTGGCGTCACCATTCCGATGTCGCTCCTCCTCGGGCTGCTCGTGACGTTCGGCCGCCTCTCGGCTGATCGGGAATTCGTGGCACTGCAGGCGTGTGGCGTGAGCCCGCTCCGCCTCATGCGGCCGGTCGGACTGATGTCAATGGCGTGCGCGGCCATCACCGCCTACGTGCTCCTCGTCTCGGTTCCCGACGCGAACCAGACGTTCCGCGAAATCACTTTCAACGTTATCGCGACGCAGGCCGAGGGAGAGGTCAAACCGCGCGTCTTCTACAACGAGTTCCCGAACATCGTGCTGTACGTCCGCGAGGTGCCGCAGACCGGCGGCTGGAACGGCGTCTTCATGGCGGACAACCGCTCAGGCGATGGCTCGGCGATCTATCTCGCGCGACACGGCGAGCTTCTGATCAACCGGGAGAAGAAGACCGTGGAGATGGTGCTGCGGGATGGGGCCAGGCACATCGTCGACGCGGCGGGCAAGAACGATCTGTTCCGGTTCGAGCAGCAGGTGCTCCGACTCGACCCGGAGCAACTGTTTCCCACGGGCGGCATCTCGAAAGGCTTTCGTGAGATGTCGATCACCGAGCTGCGGGCGAGCGCCGCCGAGACACAGGCCCAGGGCGTGTACCCGCACAATCAACTCTTCGAGATCCACAAGAAATTTTCGATTCCGGCGGCGTGCCTGGTCTTCGGGCTGATCGGGCTCGCGCTCGGCGCGACGAATCGACGCGACGGCAAACTCGCGAACTTCGTCATCGGCGTCACGATCATCGTCGTGTACTACCTGCTGCTCGAGTTGGGACAGTCGGTGATTCGTGGACATCTCATCCCGGCGTGGGTGGGAGCGTGGCTGCCCGATTTCGTGCTCGGTATTGCGGGCGTGATTCTGTTCAAGATGCGGAATAGAGGCAGCGATCGGCCGCTTCGTATCCCCGTTCCCGAGGCGGTGACACGCCTATTCCGGCCGCGCGCGCTGAGACGCGGCGCCGTTCGATGGCCAAGCATCCTCGATCGTTACGTCGCCGTGATGTATGCGCGCATGATTGCGTTGTCAGCAATCGCGCTGGCGAGCGTGTTCTACATCTCGGCGTTCACGGAGCTCTCGGAAAAGGTGTTCAAGGGCGCGGCCACATGGGCGATGCTGGGGATGTTTCTCGCCTACGAGACGCCGCAGTACCTCTACTACATCATTCCGTTGTCGGTGCTGCTCGCATCGCTCGTGACGATCGCCATGCTCACGACGAACAGCGAACTCATCGTCATGAAGGCGTGCGGCATCAGCCTCTATCGCGTTGCAGTACCGATGCTCGTCGGCGGCGTGCTGGCAGGTGCGGCGTTGATCGGACTCGAACAGACGGTACTCGGCGAAGCGAACCGTCGTGCGGAAGCCATCAAGCACGTCATGAAGGGCGGCTCGCCTGAAACGTTCGACGTGCTCAACCGACGATGGGTCATGGGCACGGACGGCGCCATCTACCATTACAACTTCTTTGATCCCCGCACGAACCGGTTCTCTGGTCTCTGGGTCTACCGGTTCGGCGACGATCTCACGCGGCTCACCCAGCGCGCGTTTGCCGCGCAGGCCTCCTATGCGGGCGACGCGTCATGGCTGCTCCAGAACGGCTGGAAACGGGACTTCGACGCGACGGGCAAACCTGGGCTTCTCACTCCATTCGCTGACAATCGTCAGTCACTCG
>DASWZV010000142.1:0-245539 GCA_036407095.1 Vicinamibacterales bacterium
TCCGATTGCGCCAACCAGGTTGACGCATCCTTCCCCTTCGACTCGCTGCGCTCGCTCAGGGCAGGCGCGCGGCGATCCGCTCGCCGGCCAACCGCATCTTCGGCGCATGACTTACGGTGAGTCGCCGCTCCTTCGTCGCAAGGGGCTGACGCGGTTGCTCCTCACCCGCGGCTCGCGTCGCCTACGATGCGGTTGGCGGCATTCCTGCGCGGCTCGCTCCACGCCGCGCTCCAGGATGCATCAACCTGGCTGGCGCATCTGCCCTGTGCCGAGGTTCATGTACTGTCACAGTCGGGTGCTGGTCGGTGTCAGTGGCGGCAGTGCTCGTCGTCCCTGGTTTCCTTGGCCCGGCTCCGTTTGCGCACCACCCCACTGGGCCGGAGGGCCAGCCCTACTTGGCCTTTTCTTCCGCTCGCGCGGCGCTCAGCATGTTGCGCATGCCGTAGTTGCCTTCGTGACAGGCGTATTCGAACGGCTGCTGGCTTTCGTCAGCCTTGGTGAGATTCATCGCGAACGTCCACGGCCGCGCCCAGGTGTGCGGGTCGTCGAAGGTCACGGCCCATTCGACGGTCTCGGGACCGAGCAGCGTGAAGCGTTCGGTCATCTTGAGCTGGTCGCTCGAGCCGCGATACGACGTCTTGTCGGTGAAGTTGGTCGTCTCGACCACGAGCGTGTTGCCTTCCCAACGTCCGCGCGCGTCGCCGAGGTACTGCCGAATGCTCTGCGCGACGTGCGTGCGACCATCGAGCGGAATCACACGGGTGTCGTGTACCATCTCGTAGGTGATCGTCACGAAGCCCGGGCCCTGATGAATGCGGTACGAGTTGCCGTAGATCGCAGGCATCATCGACCCTGGGATCCCGCGTGTGATGCAGCGATCGTAGAGGCTCCGGTCTTCCCACGAGTCTGCGGGCCCGCGCCCTTTCCGCGACGCCTGTCGGTCCGCGGCGCGCTTCGTTGCTTCCGCCGTCTGCGCCGGCACTTTTCCATCCTGAGGATCGGTGACCAGCCATGGACGGCTGTTCACGGCGTAGTAGTTCTCGAACCAGTGCATCGGGCTGGTCGCGCCGGGGAATTCACTCAGACCCGGCGTCCGCTCGATCGTCTGCTCCTGACGCTCTTGTACCAGCTTGGCGAGCTCCGCCGGCGTGATGTCCTCGATGCGTTTGCCTTCGAACTCCTTGGGGCGCTCGAATGGAATCCCGCTCTCGTCGCTGTTCGTGAACACACCTGCGATATCGGGATCGCCCCACGGCGTGCGAGGCGCAACGTAGGTACCGCGCGGCGGAATCGACGCCGTCTTCTTGCGGTGCGGTACTTCACCAGGTTTGATCGGCTGCGCCCGCTGTGGCGCCGGCGCTGCCTGCGCGCCGAGCGTGAGCGATAACGTCAACGCCACTGCGACGGTTCCGAGGACCTGTCTCACGATGCGCCTCCTACTTCACGACCGGGAAGATGGCGATCCGATCGCCGCGAAATGAACCGACCCACAGATCTTTACCGATTTCGACCGCGACGGTGCCCGCACCGTAGCCGTTCACATCCGGCCGGCGCAGGAGCTCCGTGACCGCCAGCGTCTTCGGATCGATCTTCACGACGTTGGTCGTTTGGGATCCTGGTGCCGTGCCTCCCTGTCCGGTTGCCAGCAGCGACCCGTCCTTGGCCCAGCGGATGTTGTCGACGCGAAATCCCAAGGGGATCTCGTCACGCTTGGGCGAGGCCACGCCGCGCGGCAGCCGGAAGAACGACTGACTCCCCCACGCCGCCACGTAGAGCGTCTTGCCATCTTCGGAGATCTCGATTCCGTTGGCGCCAGCCGCCTCGCTGCCAGGGACCTTGGCCCATCCGGTCTTGACGTGCCACTCCCACAGCTCACCGTTCTTTTCACCAGCGAGCATCTTCGCTCGCGACTCCGCGTCAACGTTGCGGGCAAGGAAATTCGTGGCGATGAAACCGCCGTCGGGCAGCCACCGCACCGAGTTCAGGCCCACCGGGTCTGGCGCGACCACGCATCCGATCCAGGTCAGCACCGGCACGGCCGGCTTCGCGTCGAGCTCGAAGACCTCAATCGACTCGCGGCTGCCGTGCGCCACCGCCAGAAGACGATGTACCGACTTCTTCCCCGGCTCCAACGAGAGCCCGTGTGTGATGAACTTGGCGCGAGCCGCGGCATCGGGCGGGCCGGCACACCCGAC
This sequence comes from Vicinamibacterales bacterium, assembly GCA_036407095.1. Lineage (GTDB taxonomy): Bacteria > Acidobacteriota > Vicinamibacteria > Vicinamibacterales > UBA2999 > Gp6-AA40. Next base: position 2,196 of record DASWZV010000142.1, read on the forward strand.
GTAGGCTTTCGCATCGAAGCGGGCGTGTGCGGACTCGGATGGAAATGCGCGCACGCTGCTGCGGTCGCTGACGCGAATCAGGTTGATTCCGCCGCTTCCGCTCATCGCCGACGCGACGACCCACTGGGAGCCGGGGACGATGACCATGTCTTCGGGACCCTGCTGGCTGCAGATGAACTGCACGTCTCCAGCAGCGGTGCATGGGGGTGGTGGGGCTTGGGCGCCTGCAACGATCGACCACGCAAGCGCCAGCGCGAGACCCGTCAGGATGAGCGATCTCATGGCCGTCTCCTTGCGATGCCGCGGGAACCGAGCATCGTCCGAATCCCGTGGATTGTAGCGAATTTGCGCGGCGGCGACCGAGCGTTCGACGTAGGTCAAAGGTCAAAGGTGAAGTCAAATGACTTTTGACCTTTGACCTACCCGAGTGCTGTGATCGGTAGCAGTGTCAACCGAGACTCATCGCGCCATCGACGCCGTCTGGCGAATCGAAGCCCCCAAGGTCATCGCCGGCCTGGCGCGCATCGTCCGCGACGTCGGCGTGGCCGAGGATCTCGCGCAGGACGCGCTCGTGGCGGCGCTCGAGCAGTGGCCCGCGGCCGGCATCCCCAACAACCCGGGGGCCTGGCTCATGGCGACCGCGAAGCATCGCGCCATCGACCTGCTGCGCCGGAAGACGCTCCTCGAACGCAAGCATCAGGAACTCGGCTACGAAATCGAGATCGAGCAGGCGCTCACCGCGCCCGATCTCGACGCGGCGCTCGACGATGACGTTGGCGACGACATGCTCCGGTTGATCTTCACGGCGTGTCACCCGGTGCTTTCGACCGAAGCCCGGGTGGCGCTGACGCTGCGGATGCTCGGCGGCTTGACCACCGAGGAGATCGCACGGGCATTCCTCGTCGCGGAGCCGACGATCGCTCAACGGATCGTCCGGGCGAAGAAGACACTCGCCAAAGCAGACGTCCCCTTCGAGGTGCCGCGCGGGGCCGATCGCGCCGCGCGGCTCTCGTCGGTGCTCGAAGTCATCTATCTGATCTTCAACGAAGGCTATGCGGCCACGGCGGGCGACGATTGGATGCGGCCGGCTCTCTGCGAAGACGCGCTGCGGCTCGGACGGATTCTCGCCGAACTCACGCCGAACGAGGCCGAAGTCCATGGTCTCGTGTCGTTGATGGAGATTCAGTCGTCGCGGGCCCGTGCTCGTGTCGGTCCCACTGGCGAGCCGATCCTGCTCTTCGATCAGAATCGCCTGCGCTGGGATCGTCTCCTGATTCGTCGCGGTCTCGCCGCGCTCGCCCGCGCGGAGCAATGCGACGGCCCAGTGGGGCCGTACATCCTGCAGGCCTCGATCGCCGCGTGTCATGCACGGGCGCAGACGCCCGAGGAGACCGACTGGGGACGCATCGCCGCGTTGTATCAGGCGCTCGCAACCGTCATGCCCTCGCCGGTCGTCGATCTGAATCGAGCCGTCGCACTGGGCATGGCCTACGGACCACAGGCCGGTCTCGAACTCGTCGATCGGCTCGTCGACGATCCGGCGCTCAAGGACTATCACCTGCTGCCCAGCGTTCGCGGCGATCTCCTCAAGAAGCTCGGTCGTGTGGACGAAGCGCGTGCGGAGTTCCAACGCGCCGCCGGCCTCGCCCGCAACGCACGTGAGCGGGACCTGCTGCTCAAACGCGCCGCGGTGACCTCGTGACCGACAGTACGCTCGTGCGCGGCCGCGATGCCTTCCAACGCCAGCGTTGGGGCGAGGCCTACACCAACCTTGCCGCGGCGGGCGAGCGCGGTCCGTTGGATCCAGACGACCTCGAGTGCCTCGCCCTCGCGTCCTATCTGTCGGGCCAGGATCCCGAGCGGACCAACGCATCTCTCGCCCGCGCTCATCAGGCGTTTCTCGAGCGAGGCCAGACGACGCGCGCCGTGCGTGCGGCGTTCTATCTCGCCTTTTCGCTGATCCACCTTGGAGAGATCGCCCAGGCGACCGGGTGGACTGCGCGGGCGCAGCGGCTCTTGGACGAGCATCAGATCGACTGCGTCGAACGCGGATACTTGCTGGTGCCGCTCGCAGTTCAGGCCGCGTTGACCGATACGGCTGCGGCGGCTGCGCTGTTTGCCGACGCGGCGGCGATCGGCGATCGTTTCGGCGATCCGAATCTCGCGAGCCTGGCGCGCCAGGGACACGGTCGCGCGCTCGTGCGGCAAGGCGAGATCACCGCCGGCACTGCCCTCCTCGATGAAGCGATGGTGGCGGTCACCGCAGGCGACGTCCAGCCCGGGCTCGCCGGGACCATCTACTGCAGCGTCATCGCCACCTGCGTCGAGATGCTGGACATCCGTCGCGCGCAGGAATGGACCGACGCGCTGCACCGGTGGTGCCAATCGCAGCCGGAACTGGTGCCGTATCGAGGCGACTGTTTGATTCATCGCGCGGAGATCATGCTGGCCCACGGCGACTGGTCGCATGCCACCGGACAGGCGCAGCTGGCGTGCGAGTACTTCTCCCACACCGCGCGACGACTGGCTCTGGGAGCCGCGTGGTATCTGATCGCCGAAGTCTGCCGGCTTCAAGGCGACAGCAACGGCGCCGAAGCGGCGTATCGGCGGGCCAGCGAGACCGGCCGTACTCCGCAACCCGGACTTGCGCTGCTGTGGCTCGCGCAGGGTCGACGCGATGCGGCGAAGGCGGCGGTCGGCCATGCCCTCGACGCGATCGACGATCGGCGGCTGCGATCGAGGACACTCGCCGCGTACGTAGAGATCCTGCTCGCGGCAGGCGATGTCGACGGCGCCGGTCGTGCGGCGCAGGAACTCGAGGAGCTCACAGCCACACTCAAATCGCCGCTGCTGACCGCCACCTCTGATCAGGCCAATGGTGCCGTCCTGCTTGCGCGTGGCGAGGCACGACGCGCGCTCGTCTCGTTGCGGCGCGCGCGAACGATCTGGCGCGAGCTCGACGTGCCGTACGAAGTCGCGCGTGCCAACGTGCTCGTCGGGCTCGCCTGCCGTGCGCTCGGTGATTGCGACAGCGGTGATATGGAGCTGGCCTCAGCGCGTCACGGGTTCGAAGCCTTGGGCGCGTCGCCTGATGTGGCCCGCCTCGACGCGCTGCTCGAGGCGCCGGCCACGAAGACGGACAATGGGCTCACGTCACGGGAAGTCGAAGTGCTCCGCCTGATCGCCAGCGGCAAGACGAACCGGACGATCGCGCACGAGCTGCGCATCAGCGAAAAGACGGTCGCACGTCACGTGAGCAACATTTTTACCAAGCTCGATGTGCCGAGCCGCGCGGCCGCAACCGCTTATGCGTTTCAGCATCGGCTCGTCTGACAGATCTGAAGGAATCAGGACTCAGGATGCAGGCCGGGGCCAGGTGTCAGCCTGACCTACATAGAAATACCCATTTGACCAGCAGCTGATGTGCATACTTCGGCCGATGCGGGCTGCCGAACCGGCCCGCTACCATCGCAAGTGCGATCTCACAGCGATCGCATCAGCGAGGTGACATATGGATCGGCCCCTCACATCCGAACGCATTCAAACCGTGGTGATCGGTGCAGGCCAGGCGGGTCTGTCGGCGGGGTATTACCTGTCTCGGCTCGGTCTGCCCTTCGTGATCCTCGACGCCAATGCGCGCATCGGCGATCAGTGGCGGCGGCGATGGGATTCGCTCCGGCTCTTCACGACCGCGCGCTTCGACGGCTTGCCGGGCATGCGGTTTCCGGCGCCGCCCCGCTCGTTCCCGACGAAGGACGACATGGCGGACTATCTCGAAGCGTACGCGAAGCGCTTCGCGCTTCCGGTCGAGTCCAATGTCAGAGTCGACCGCGTCTCACGAGAGGGCCGTACCTACATCGTCGAGGCCGCTGGCCGTCGATACGAGACTGACCACGTCGTCGTGGCGATGGCGAACTATCAGGTGCCGCGCACGCCGGCGTTCAGCTCGGAGCTCGGCGCAGACATCGTTCAATTGCATTCCTTCGACTATAGGAATCCCGCGCAGTTGCGTGACGGACCAGTACTGCTCGTCGGCGCCGGCAACTCCGGCTCCGAGATCGCGATGGAGCTCGCACGTGGTCACCAGGTGTTCATGTCGGGCCGAGACACTGGTCATATTCCGTTTCGCATCAACAACGTGTTTGCGCAAATCCTGCTTCTGCCGGTGCTGTTCCGCGTCGTGTTCCATCACGTGCTGACGGTGCGGACGCCGATCGGGCGCAAAGTGCGTGCGCAGGTCCTCGGCAAGGGTGGACCACTGATTCGTGTCCTGCCTCAGGATCTCGCCGCCGCCGGCGTGGAGCGCGTCTCACGCGTGGCAGGTGTCAAGGATGGTCGACCCGTCCTGGCAGACGGTCGTGTGCTCGACGTCGCCAATGTCGTGTGGTGCACGGGATTTCAACCCGGATTCTCCTGGATCGATCTGCCCGTGTTCGAAGAGAGCGGCGCACCGCGTCAGGAGCACGGCGTCGCGATCGACGAGCCCGGACTCTACTTCGTCGGCCTCCACTACCTCTACGCGATGTCGTCGGCGATGATCCACGGTGTCAGCCGCGATGCCGGTCGAGTCGCTGGAGTCATCCACAGGCGCGTTGGCGCGGAGGCGCGAACAGCGCTCCCGGTCGTGACTACTTCAGTACGAACCTCTGTGCTCGGCGGTTCGTAACGATTTCAGCGGTATAGAGGTTTCCCTTCGAATCAGCCGCCATGTGATGGACGATGTCGAAGTCGCCTGGCTTGGGGCCGCGCATGCCGATGGTGCCGATCTGCGTCAGCGACTCGCGATCGAAGATCGCCACCTGCATCGGGCCTGAGTCGACGACGTAGAGGAACTGCTGCTTCTTGTCGGGCGAGAATGCGAAGCCCGCCGGAACGGGCGTGACGGTTCCCGGCATCGCCAGGCGCACCTGCTTCAGGTATTTGCCTGCTGTCGTGAACGTCTGAATGCGGTTGTTGGTCCGATCGGCGACGTAGACGATGCCGTCGTTCGAGACTTTCACCGCGTGGACCAGCCCGAACTGCGGCGGGCCGTCGGGGCCGCCCTGGTTCGGCTGCGGCGTGGGCGGGTTCGGCGTCATTGCGGCGGGCGGCATGTTTCCGAACGCGCCCCACATCCGTTTGAACTTCCCGCTGCCCGCGTCGAACACGACCACTCGCTGATTGCCGTACCCATCCGCGACGTAGAGCTCGTTGGCTGCCGTGTGCACGAAGACGTCGGCCGGCTGATGCACGTTCATCGTGTCCATGTTGCCGGTGCTCTGCCCGCGGTGCCCGATCTGCATCACGAACTTGCCGGCCTTCGTGAACTTCAGGATCATGTCGTCGCCGCTGCCGGCGGCCGTCGGCTTGGGCCATCCACCGTTTCCGCTGATCCACACGAAGTCCTTCGAGTCGACCCAGATTCCGTGCTCGCGTTCAGGCCAATCGAATCCTGCACCATCCCCTCCCCAACTCGAGAGGAGCTTCCCCGCAGTATCGAACTCGAGTACCGGCGGCGCGGCGTTGGGACGCTTTTCGGCAGGGATCGAGCGCGGCCTATGAAGAACCCAGACGTGATCGTGAGAGTCGACGGCGATCGACGACACCTCGCCAAGCACCCAGTTGTTCGGAATCGTCGGCCATCCGGGATCGACTTGAAACGTCGGCGGACGCACACCACTGGACTGCTGCGCTGCGGTCGTCACGAAGAGTGCGCACACAACGACCGCGAATGCGCCGGACACCTCGAGGAATCGTCGAGTCATGCGCGGCATTGTAGCGGTAGATGGCGCGAGCGGGGCTGGCGGGGCTAAGTGAGGTGGATGGGGGTAGTGGGGTTGATCAAAGTAAGCAACTTGCAAGTTGATAGATGTGCGATCCCACCCCTACCAGCCGCATCGACCCTATCCACCCTATCTACCTCCCGGTGCTAACGTAGCGGCCATGAAACAGATTCGCGTCCCGCTCCTCTGGACAGCCCTGCTCGTTGCAGCGCTTGTGGCCGATTCGATCGAAGTTCCGGCCAAAGCCGGACAGACCGCGTCACCCTCCGCGGCGACGACTGCACGCGTGGTCACAGCGGCCAACGCGTTCCTCGCGACGTTGACCGACGCGCAGCGGATGCAGGGCACGTTCGCGTTCAACAGCTCGCAGCGAACGGGGTGGTCCAACCTGCCGAGCGGCATCTTCCGCCGGAATGGTCTGCGCCTCGGGGATCTCACTCCCCCGCAGCGTACGGCGGCGCTCGCGCTCGTCGCCTCGGCACTCAGTCGCGAGGGTTATCAGAAGGTCACCGACATCATGAACGGCGACGAGGTGTTGAGAAACGCCGGCGGCGGCCGAACGGGCGGACGCCAGGGCGGCGGCGGTGTCCGTTTCGGGCTCGACGAGTACTATCTCGCGCTGCTCGGGGCGCCGTCGGCGACCGCGCCATGGCTGCTTCAGTTCGGCGGACATCATCTCGCGATCAACGTCACCGTCGTCGGATCGACGAGCGTGCTGACGCCGAGTCTGCCCGCTGCGCAGCCGGCCAGATACACCCTCAACGGACAGACCATTCGGCCTCTCGGCGACGAAAACGACAAGGCCTTCGCGCTGATGGGCGCGCTCGATGCGGCGCAGCGGAAGCAGGCGATCCTGCCCTATCAGGTCCGCGATCTCGTGCTCGGTCCTGGCGAGGACGGCAAAGCGATCCAACCCGAAGGTATCGTGGCGTCGGCGTTGAACCCCAGTCAGCAGGCGATGCTGCTCGGCGTCGCCCACGAGTGGGTCGGCATCCTCAATGACGAGGCCGCATCGGCCAAGATGGCCGAGATCAAGACCAACCTTCCGCGTACGTATTTCGCCTGGAGCGGGGCGACGACCAACGGCGGTCTCGCCTACTACCGCATTCAGGGGCCGACCGTGGTCATCGAGTACGCGCCGCAGCAGGGCGACCTCGATCACATCCACACGATCTATCGCGACCCGACCAACGACTACGGCGCAAGGCTGCTGTCGCGATGACCACGCGCGCCTTCACCGCGCTCGTGGTGCTGCTCGTCCTTGGCGGAGATGTGTCGCCCGCAGGCGCGCATCGACTTGACGAATATCTGCAGGCGACGCGTGTGGCGATCGACCCGGACCGAATTGTGCTCGAGATCGATCTGACAGCAGGTGCGAACATCGCCTCCCGGATCGTCGGACTCATCGACACGAATCGGGATGGCCGTCTGAGTCGAGGCGAGCAGGACGACTACGCGAGACAGGTGCTCGCATCAATCAGATGCACCATCGACGGTCACCTCACACCATCGTCGCTGCTCATGACGCAGTTCCCGGAACTCGAAGCGATGGCCGCCGGCACCGGTCCGATTCGCCTGCGTGCTGCTGTTGATGTGTCGCCCGGAAGCGGTCGTCATCAGCTCGATTGCGTGAACATGCACGCTCGCGACATGAGCGTCTATCTCGTGAATGCGTTGATGCCGTCGGACACGCGCGTGCGCATCGGTCCGCCTCACCGCGATCCTCTTCAGCGCGAGCTGAGCCTGGATTTCGACATCGCGCCCGATGCGTTCTGGTTTCGGGCGGGATGGTCGATCGTCGCGTGTGTCGTGATCGGCGGGCTGATCTTGGTCACGCGCGGTCCGTGCTCAGGTCCGGCTAGCGCGCTTCGTGGGTGTCCTATGGTTCTTAGTTCTTGGTCCTTGGACCAGGGACAGCAGCTACACGGAAACGAAAAAGGCCGTAAAGCCGCACGCTATGTAGAGTCCCGCTGAAGCCGGACGCTACCTACGTCAAAAATCGAACTGAGCTCGTACAGCAAACCCGCGCGGCGGCGCGAGCGCGGTTCCTGAGAACAGTCCGGCAAAGTTGATCACGTTCAGACGGTTTGTGAGGTTGAGCACGTCGGCCTGCAGGCGAAGGCGACGGGTCTCCTGCTGCACCACGACGATGCCGGCCGACGCGTCGAGCGAGAACGACGGACGCACGCGGCCGGCTTCAATGTCCACGCGACTCACGATGCGCGCGCCGTACTGCGCAATCGCCTCGTCGAGATTGCCTTCTGCTTCAACCGGGAGCCCGCTGCCGTACGCACCTCCAAGAGCAACCCACGCCCGCGGCAACACCTGGTAGCTGACGCGGCCCCGTATGGTGTGGTGCTGATCCTGCGAGATCGGGAAGCGATCCGTTGATTCGAGCGACTCCTCGACGTCCTCGCCGATGAGCAGCCCTCCTGTGATCGGCAGGTAGCCGACACCGGTCATGTTCGCGTAACTCAGCGAGCCCGACACCGCTCCCCAACGCGGCACGTCCACTTTGACCTCGGTCCCGTGAATGTGCGCCCGGTCGAATGCGATCGGGAAGCTGACCCCAGTGTTGAGCAGGACGTCGTCATCGGCAAACTGAGTCATGCGCCGCGCGAACTGCGTGACGTCCAATCGGAGCCTTCCAAGGCGCTTCGATACTCCGACATCGATGAAGTTGCCGAGCGATGGCCGCACGGGCAGCCGCACCACCGAGTCGCCGAGCGTGTCGAGCTCGGGCGAACTGGCGAGGAGCAGGTTCTCGATCGCCGGCGTCTGAAACGCGCGGTCGTACGAGGCACGCACGACCAGATCTGCCGCCGCCCAGTTCCACGCGACGCCAACGCGCGGGCTGACCGCGTGTTCCTCGACCAGCAGACGGTAGTGATCCCAGCGCACGCCCGCGTTGATCGTCCATGCGTCCAGGCGTATCTGGTCCTGCACGAACAAAGCCTGCTCTCGATCGTGAGCGCGATCGTTGAACGACAGGCTCGAGGGCGTTTCCGGGGCAAAGCGATCGGGGTCGGTGATCGCGTAGGCAAACGACTCGCGGATGGTTCCGGCGTCGAGGTCGAAGCCTCCCTTCCACTCGTGGACGCCGTGGCGTGCGGAGACGGTGCCTTTCACGTAGGTCTCGCGGAGACCTCGATCCTGCAGGGCCACGATGGGAGTCGACAGCTCGTTCGATGACAAGCCTGCCGACAGATCCCGCACCAGCGCTCGCAAGTCGCCAAGCACGCTCGACGAGAAGATGTGCTGATAGGAGAACTGCGCGCTCGTCTCATGGCTGTTGCGATCCTGCCGCTGTCCCGCATCCTCCTGCACCCGCTCGTTCGGGACCAGGAAGTCGGCGCGGCCGTGACGGACGATCGCGCCGAAGCGGTCGGCGTCGCCGAGCCCCTGCTCGAAGTGAGCTGAGAGCTGCGATCCGCTCCCGTGGTTCGTGAAGTTCTCTTCGACAGGCGGATCGAGATAGCGATCGGTCCCCGAGATGTTTGCGCTGACACCGAGAGTGGCCCGCCTCCATCCGTACTGCGTCGTCCCATACCCGCTTGCCGTGCCGAAGCTGCCACCCGACGCGACGATGCTGCTATGGAGTCCGCGACGAGCCTCGCCGGCCGTGACGACCTCGATCACACCGCCAAGCTTGCGGCCGTACTCCGCCGGATACCCCGCCGTCAGAATGCTCATCGCATGAACGTCGTCAGCCTCGACTTCGGGGGCGAACGACGGGGATCGGTTGTCGGTAATCGGCAGTCCGTCGATCACGTACTGCACCTGATATTCCGATCCTCGCGGATGGAGAATGCCGTTCGCTTCGAGCAGCCAACCGGGCTGCGTGTTGACGAGATCCGGGAGCGATCGCCCGGGGAGTGCGGAGAGACGATGCTGGATCGTCTCGGGACCGATGCGGCTCACCGTGCTGCTGCGACGACCATCGAGGATGGTCTCGTCAGCGCTGACCGTCACTTCCGTTTGAATCGGCGCGACGCCGAGTGTGACCGTGTATTCAGTGGGGAGCGTGGAGCGAATGTCGACCAGGCCTGAAAACGTCGCAAACCCGGTGCGCGAGACTTCGACTCGATATTTCCCGAAGGGCAGCCGCCGCGCGACCAGCGTGCCCTCCGGTCCCGTTTCGAGCGCTTCTCTGACCTGGTTGGCCTCGCTGACCAGTTCGACGCGGCTCTGAACGGGCAAACCGCTCGAATCGGTCACGAGCAGGTGCAACTCTCCCGTGCTGCTCTGCCCGAACTGAGCAGCCGCCAACAGCAACAGGAGGAAAAGACTCACTTCGCCTGGCTGGCGATCACGGAATCCTTGATCTTGTCGAAGGTCGCCTGCGGAATGATCTTCTTCGACACGAGCTGATCCTTCCGCTGATACGGCCGTCCGTCAATGATCTTCTGGGCGTAGGCCTCGCCGATGCCGGGCAGCGTCTGCAGGTCGGCCTTCGAAGCAGAGTTCAAGTCGAGCAGCTTGGTGGCCCCGGTCTTCTCGGTGCTCTTCTGAGCGCTTCCGCTCTTGGCGGGCGTGCTGGTAGTGGCCGGAGCCTTCGGCTTGCTCGCAGGCGGGGCCTGTGTGGTCTGCGCGGCCAGCGGCAGCGCGCAGGCGACGAGTGCGACGAGAAGGATCGAAACGAGTCGATTGCGCAGCATAGGGCCTCCTCAAAACGCCCATGGTACTCAACCGACCTCGCGTTGGATTAAATCGGAATTCATCTCGGCATTGCGGCTCGAAGGTCAGCGTTTGAGCGCCCGCAAGTAGACGACGTCCCGCCGCTTGAACAGGGCGTCCACTCCAGCGCCGAGCCCCGCCCCCATTCCACCCCACAACAGGCCGGCCAGCGTCGCGACGCCTTTCCCTTCCACAGACGCGAACCCAGCCGCGACAACCGCGGGAGGAATGCCTCCGACGAGCGCGCTGTCCACGACCGAGTCGCGGCGTCGCGCGACGATGCGGACGACATCGATTTCGTGCAACTCGCGACGCTGCCCCTTCACTCGGAGCCCAACCGATGACGCGGACACATCGAGAACCCGGCCCTTGGTCCTCTCACCGGTCGCCGTGTCCACGGTGATCTTTTCACCGACCTCGAGAATGAACCGCAGCTGGTCGAACGACGTCGTCGTCGGCTGAGCGTGAACGGTTGTGACGAGCGTGCCAGTGAGCGCAACCACCTCGAGCGCGATCAGCATTCTAGACATGACGATCCTCCGCAGGATCAGCCTAGACGCTCGAGCCGGACGGAATCTTGATCCGTGCCCTGAAAAACGCTGAATCAGACGCCGCTCCCGAGTAATCTCGCCAGGTTCGCCGGGTTGAAGAACGTCGACGGGTCGATCATCTGGTTGCGCGCCTTGACCATCTGCGTCGCTTCCTCGGGCCTGTCTCGTACGGCCGCGCGCAACGCCAGGAGCCTGGGCGAGGGTGGTGGGAAGCGGGCCTCGGCGATGTTCATCTCGTAGTCGGTTGCCGACGCCGCGTTGCGACTGGACTCGAAGTCGGCCAGCGCTTCGAGCAGGGGACGACGCGCGTCGAGTCCATCACCGATCGCTTGTGCAAGCAACTCCGCGTCCCGTAACGCATCGCAGATCCCGAGCGCAAGGAACGGGTCCTTGTGCAGGCCAGCATCGCCCACCAGCGCCCATCCAGGACCGTACGGCTTCCGGTAGAAGTTCGGCAGATCGGTCGCACCGTAGAACCGCTCTTCGCGGCGTCCGGCGCGCAGGCGCGCCGCGAATTCTGGAGCGAGGTCGAGCGTCCGCGTGAATGCGCGCTCGATGTCGCGACGGATCTCGCCCAACTCCTCGATCGGGGCGCCAACGAACACCGCGAAGAGATCGCCTTCGGTCGCAAAGGAAAACACCACCCGACGCTCATCAGACCGCACGTAGAGCTCGAACTGTTCCGTCTCTGCCCCGCTCCAGTAACTGAAGTAGTAGCAAAGCACGGTGGGCACGTGCTGATACACAGGTGCATCGACCGCACGGGCCAGCTGCGAATGGCGGCCATCGGCTCCGACCGTGATTGTCGCGCGCTCTTCGAGCTGTGCCCCGTTCACCGTCCGTCCACGGATGCCGACGACGCGGCCGTCGGTCACGAGGAAGTCGGACACACTCACACCCTCGCGGAACTCCACGCCGCTGTCGATTGCGGCGTCGATGAGGATCTTGTCGAAGGTTGAGCGCCTGGGCCCGTAGCCCCAGGCAAGGCCGTCCTCGATCAGGTTCTCGACCCGCAACGGGAAGTCGCCGACATCGAGCACCATCCTCGACACGGCCGGCGTCCGCGCCGCCACTCGATCGAGCAGTCCCCAGTCGCGCAAGCGTCTCGGGCCGTGCCGGTGAATGTAGTGGCCGTGGGGAATGTCGCTCGGAAACGTCGCGCGATCGACCAGGAGCACCTTGGCGCCGCGACGTGCGAGAAGCATGGCGAGCGGCGCGCCCCCACATCGAGCCCCGACGACAATCACATCGAACATGTCGGACGTTGTCCGACAGTCTAATGCGTCATGCGACGCGCCGCGCGAGATCCTTGACGCCTTTCAACCGGAACCCGAGCGCCACGAGCAGCACGCCGAAGATGAGTGCGTACGTGCCGATGATCCAGATGACCGCCAGCGCGCCGACAGCGGGCCGCGCGAGGAGGATCAACCCGAAGACCAGCGAACCAATCCCCGCCAGCGCGAGCCAGAGTTCACCCTCGATCTCCTTGCGAAGTCGAATGGCGGTCACGATCTCCAGCACGCCGGTCACGATCGCCCACACCGCAATGAGCCAGAGCAGCGCGAATGCGCTGAGGCCGGGGTAGAAGAACGCAAACGCTGCCGCCCCGAGGCCGACCAGCCCTTCGAGGACGAGTGCCCACCACGGCCTGTCGGTCCCGCCCGTGACGGCGGCCCACAACGAGAGGACCCCGTCGACGAACGCATACAACCCGAACATGAGGATGAGCACGGCCACGGTGATGCCCGGCCACGTCCAGGCGAAGATGCCAAACAGGATGGCGCAGACGCCGCGCAGTACGACCATCCACCAGTTCTGAACCATCAGCCCGAGCATGGTGCCCTCCCTTTGAACGTCCTCGGTGCAGCCCGGCCACACAACCACGACATGTCGCGGTCCGTGAAGGGGACGCATTCGTGTTCCGCGAAGAATCCTCAGCGAATCACGTCGACTGTCGACAGAATCCGTTCGGGAGCAGGACGCGTACCGGACCGGCGAATAGAGCTGCAGAGCCTAGCCCGAGCTCTCAGGAAGGGGAAGAGCGGCGGTTGTCCGCCTTCGCGGCTTACGCCCCTATGGCGAGACCATCCTTCGCCTGATGGAAGCTTCGCTGTGAACGGCCGCCGAAGGCGGCCTAGCCGAAGCTCGCTCGAAGGGCGAGCGAAGGATGGTCGGGGCGACTGGATTCGAACCAGCGACCTCTCGGTCCCGAACCGAGCGCTCTACCAAGCTGAGCCACGCCCCGATGAAACACCAAGTGTATCAAAGGTCGTGCTACTTTCTACGACAGCCCGTCCAGAAGGACAGGCTCCACGAGACTGCGGCTCGACCAAGAGGCCGCTGTGAAACGTATGCCGATCTACGAGTACGAGTGTAAAACCTGCGGTCAGGAGTTCGAACGGCTCATTCGCGCCGGCGACGTCCCGGTGTGCCCGTCGTGCAAGGGTCAGGACTTGACGCGCCTGCTCTCGCTGTCATCAGTGAGCTCCGAACACACGCGCAAGCTGTCGTTCAACAAGGCACGCAACGCCGCGAAGATCGTGCAGCGCGACAAAGACGTCGCGCAGGCGGAGTACGAGAAGAAGCATCGGGAAGAGGGGCACTAGGCCGATGCACGCCGGGTCCAGAGAACAGGACCCGGCCTGCACTGTCAGTTAGCGCTTACGGACAGTGTAGGCCGGGTCTTGTTCTTTAGGCCCGGCGGACAATTCCGTGAGACCTTCCACGAACGACAGCGCGTCGTGGGCGGTCATGTCCGGCTGCAGCGGCGTGATCGAGATGTAGCCGTCGCGCACGGCCTGGTAGTCGGAGCGGTCGTGCGGCTCCCACTCGTTTTCCCCTTCCTCGATCCAGTAGTACGGCCGTTGGCGCGGGTCGACCCGTTCGTCGACCGTCGTCACATGATTGCGCTTCGCCTGCACGGTGACGCGGAATCCCTTGTTGGCTCCCCTTGGTGTATTGATGTTGAGGAGCGTGAACTTCGGCAGGCCGTGCTCGAGCACCGCTTGCGCCACGATGGCGGCAGCCTCGGCCGACGGTCCGAATTCGCACCCGTCCCGGAGCCGCTGCGTCGACACTGCGATGCTCGGAATCTCGAGCAGCGCCCCTTCGAGCGCTCCCGACACCGTGCCCGAGTAGGTCACATCGTCGCCCAGGTTCCATCCTTTGTTGATGCCCGAGACGATCAGATCGGGTTTCACCTTGAGCACATGCGTGATCGCCAGGTTCACGCAGTCGGTCGGCGTGCCGTCGACCGCAAACACGTTGAGACCGATCTCGTCGATCCGCAGCGGACGACGAAGCGTGAGCGCGTGGCCGATGGCACTGGCTTCTTGGATGGGGGCGACGATCGTCACGTGTCCGAGCGGCATCAGCGCGTCGGCCAGCGCACGAATTCCCTCGGAGTGCACGCCATCATCGTTGGTCACCAGAATTCTGGGCATTTGAACTGTCGATCGTATCAGACTCGGGACTCCCGATTCGGGACCCGCGACTGGAAACGTGCAGAGGCCACCAGCAGCAACACGGTCGCGGCCGCCGCGAGCGCGGCTCCGCTGCCGAAGGCTGCCGATGGACCGAATCGCTCGTACACCAATCCGAACGCGATGCTGGCGATGAGTGCGCCTGTTCCCAACGCGGCGTTGTAGAAGCCGAACGCCGTGCCCTGACGTCCCGGAGGCGTGAGGTCTGCGACCAGCGCTTTCTCAGATCCTTCGGCAAGTGCGAAGTGAACGCCGTACACGAGGAAGAGCACGACATACGCGGCCGCGCTGGCCGCTACGGCGAAGCCGAGATAGACGACGGCGTAGATCGTCCATCCCATCGCGATCACACGCGCGCGTCCAACACGATCCGACAGCGCGCCGCCCCACGTCGATAACGACGCCTTGACGACGTGCAGCGCCGCCCAGAGGAGCGGCACGTAGGTCGCGGTGCCGAGCGCATCAGCGAGCCGCAGGAGAAGGAACGCGTCCGCGGAGTTGCCCAGGCTGAACAACAGGATGATCCCGAGGACCGCATACAGCCGGGCGGGCAGCGGTTGCTCGCGTGTCGATGTCGCACGCTCCTGTTCGATCGATCGCGCGTCGCCCTCGGGCTCGCGAACGAGAAAGAGCGTCGCGACGGCCAGCGCTCCCGGGATCGCGGTCAGCGCGAACAGCAATCGATACTGTCCTGGCAGAAAGAACAGGAAGACGGTCGCCACGATCGGACCGACGATCGCCCCTGCGTGATCCATCGCGCGATGGAAGCCGAAGATGCGGCCTCGCGTCGAGTCGTCGGCGAACCGCGTCAACATGGCGTCGCGCGGCGCGCTTCGAATGCCCTTGCCGGTCCGATCGAGGACACGAATCGCCAGCACCTGCGTCCAGCTTGCGGTCACGGCAATCAACGGACGTGCGGCCGACGAGAGCACGTATCCGGCGATCACGATCGGCCGCCGCCTGGTCTGTCGATCGGACCACCAGCCCGACGCAATCTTCAGCAGGCTGTTCACCCCCTCGGCCACGCCTTCGATGACACCGAGCGACAACGCGCTTGCGCCGAGAACCCGCGAGAGGTAGACCGGCATCAGTGGATAGATCACTTCGGTCGCAGCGTCGGTGAAGAGGCTGACGAAGCCAAGCAGCCAGACCGGGCGCGGAATGCGCGACACCTCAGTACACCGCACGCCGTGCGTCGGTGCTCTTTCCTGCCAGGGTGAATCGAGGATGGGCAGCGGCTTCCTCGTTCAGCACCAGGCGCGCGGCCTCTTCGCCGACGGCGGGTCCGTGCTTGAAACCATGGCCCGACCCTCCGCCAACGATCCAGACGTTGTCGTGCTCAGGGTGTCGATCGATGAGGAAATCGCCGTTCGACGTGTTCTCGTACTGACAGACCCGCGCCTCGACGATCGGTGCGCCTTTCATCGCCGGGAATCGACGCTCCAGCCACGCACGCGCGCGCTCCATTGCCGGCTCTGTGACGATGCGGTCGTCGCGATCGGGATCGATCGGGGGGCCATGCTCGTCGATGCCAACCTTGAGGCCTCGATCGTCGATGTCGGGGACTCCGTAGATCCCCGCCGAGAAGTCGACCCACGCCGGCGTCCGCGTCGGACCGAATCGGTCGCTTCCCGCCGGCGTTCCGAAGTACACGACCGTCTGGCGGGTCGGGCGAATGCGGCCTGCCAGCGCGTCGGGGAACACCGACGGCAGCCACGCACCGCAGGCAAAGACGAATCGGTCTCCGCTGATGTCCGTTCCATCATCGAGCCGCACCGAGGCGACTGCTCTGCCGATCGGCCTGCGCACGCGGCCGCGGACGAGGCGCACGCCGCTTCGCAGGAGCTCCGACGCAAGCAGGCGAACGGCACGGCGCGCCGTCAACACGCCACAGTCAGGTTCCAGCAACGCCCCGGGCAGGTCCCGCGTCTCAAAATGAGGGAACCGTTGCTCGAGGCGATCGCTGTCGAGCACGTCCATGGAAAGACCGATGCCCGCGAGCGTCTGTTTCGTGGCCTCTACGTATGCGTCTCCGGATGGCGCGAGCCAGAGGACGCCACATGGATGCCAGATGCGCGCGCGATCGGGGCCGACACGATCATCGAGGGCGCGCCACTGTTGGAGTGACCGCCACGCGAAGCGCGAGTAGATCTCGTCCGGACCGTAACCGCATCTGAGGATTCGCGAATGGTCGCCGGAACTCGACCGCGGGTTCGCTGGACCATAGGCATCGATGAGCGTCACGCGCGTGTGCGACGCGCGCAGATGATGCGCGGTCCATGCGCCAAACACACCCGAGCCAACGACGACGACATGAAGCACGGCGGTATGCAGGAGGTTCAGAGTTCAGGCGATCCGGTGGCGGAACGATGAACTCTGAACTACAGCTTTCCAGATATCGTACGATCAGATCAGATGGCTACACTCCAGGACGTCCTCGCGGAACGCACTCGTGAGGCAGCCCCCGAGCTGATCGAGACGCTCGATCAGCCGCCGGCCGGTGCACCGGAGACCCGCAAGCCCCGCGTGCGTTGCCTTGCGTGTGGGCACAGGTGTCCGATCCCCGAAGGGGCGCACGGCGTCTGCAAAGTTCGCTTCGTCCAGGATGGTCGCCTGCGCGTACCGTGGGGGTACGTCGGTGGAGTGCAGTGCGACCCGGTCGAGAAGAAGCCGTTCTTCCATGCCTATCCCGGCGCGCTCGCTTACAGCTTCGGCATGCTCGGCTGCGATCTGCACTGCTCGTACTGTCAGAACTGGGTGACCTCGCAGGCACTCCGCGATCCGCGGGCCGACTCTCCCCCGCAGGATGCGACACCCGACGTGCTCGTTCGCGCCGCACTCGCCCACGGCGCGAAGCTCGTCGTGTCGACGTATAACGAGCCGCTGATCACCGCCGAATGGGCGGTCGACGTCTTCACGAAGGCGCGTGAGGCCGGCCTCGTCACCGCGTTCGTCTCCAACGGCAACGGCACCGAACAGGTGCTGCGCTACGTGCGGCCGCATCTCGACCTGTACAAGGTCGATCTGAAAAGCTTCGACGACCGCCACTACCGCGAACTGGGCGGTCGGCTGCAGCCGATCCTCGACACGATTGCCTGGCTGCATGGCGCCGGCGTCTGGGTCGAGATCGTCACGCTGCTCATTCCCGGCTTCAATGACAGCGACGGGGAGCTGCGCGGCCTGAGCGGTTTTCTCGCCGACGTCTCGCCCGACATCCCGTGGCACGTGACCGCCTTTCACCCCGATTACAAGATGACCGACGTCGAGCGGACGACGGCGTCGATGCTGCTGCGGGCCGCGGACATCGGTCACGATGCCGGCTTGCGGTTCGTCTATGCGGGCAACCTGCCGGGGCGTGTCGGCGATCTCGAACACACGTTCTGCACTGGGTGCCGCATGCGTCTCGTGACCCGGTACGGCTATCTCATTCAGGAGTACGCCCTCACGCCTGAGGGCACGTGTCCGCAATGCACCACTCCCCTCCCTGGCCGATGGGACAGAGGCTTCACCGGGCAGTTGACGGCGTTCCCCGTCAGTGCACGGTTGAGGGTTCTGTAATAATTGAACGAGTGCTCCTCGATACCCAGGATCGACCGCTTCGAAACCTCCGGCTCTCAGTCACCGATCGGTGCAATCTGCGCTGCAGCTACTGCATGCCCGAAGCGGACTACGTGTGGCTGCCGCGCGAGGACATCCTGCACTTCGAGGAGATCGAACGCCTCGTCGACATTTTCAGCGATCTCGGCGTCGACAAGATCCGCCTGACCGGCGGCGAGCCGCTGCTGCGGCGCAACCTCCCCGATCTCGTATCGCGACTCGCCAGACGCCCGGCGATTCGTGATCTCGCGATGACGACCAACGGCGTCCTGCTGGCAGCACATGCGACAGCGCTGCGTGACGCGGGCCTGCATCGTCTGACGGTCAGCCTCGATACGCTACAGAAGCCGCGCTTCCGTGAGCTCACACGCTACGACGAACTCGATCGCGTGCTCGAAGGCATCGCCGCCGCCGCGCCGCTCTTCCCCGGCCTCAAGCTCGACACCGTCGTCATCCGAGGCGTCAACGATGGTGAGATCGTCGACCTGATCGAGTTCGCGCGTGGATACAGCGCCGAGATCAGATTCATCGAATACATGGACGTCGGCGGCGCGACCCACTGGTCGATGCCACGAGTGGTGTCGCGGCGGGAGATCCTCGAGCGCTTGACCGCGCGTTACGGCGCGATCGCTCCCGTGGTCGAAGACTCGTCCGCTCCAGCCGATCGCTACCGGCTGGCCGACGGCCTTACGTTCGGGATCATCTCGTCGACGACCGAGCCGTTCTGCCACTCGTGTGATCGCAGCCGGCTGACCGCGGATGGCCTGTGGTATCTGTGTCTCTATGCCGCGCACGGCACGGACCTTCGCAAGCCGCTGCGCTCCGGGGCTTCCAACGATCAGCTCGCGCAGTTGATCCGCGCCACGTGGCAGGTCAGAAGCGATCGCGGAGCTGAAGAGAGGTTGAGCGCGCGCGATCGATCACCACTGATTCCAATCGATCGTCTGAAGCGGGACCCCCATCTCGAGATGCACACGCGGGGCGGGTAGGCTGACGCCCTAACGGAGACTGCGGAGGAAACGGAGAAAAGCATCAACACGGGGGCAACGGAGGAAACGGAGAAGAACGATTCATACTCCGTTTGCTCCGCTACCTCCGATGTGAACATTCTCCGCTCGGTCCGTGTGCTCACCGCAGCCACGAATGCGGGTGGTTCAGCCTGCGCAGTGTTCGTCGAAGGCGGCTGTCAACATGGCAGCGATCGAGGCCGCGTCGCGCGATTCGATCTGACGCCGCTCGAGCATGTAGATCAGCTTTCCGTCGCGCAGGAGACCGACGGACGGCGACGAGGGTGGATACGGCAGCAGATACTGCCGCGCGCGATCGGTGGCGTCGAGGTCGGCACCGGCGAACACGGTCCCCACGAGATCCGGTTTGCGCGGGTGTTGGAGCGCCATCGCAATGCCCGGGCGCGCCTTCCCGGCTGCGCACCCGCACACCGAGTTGACGACGATCATCACCGTGCCTTTCGATTGCACGGCTTCGTCAACATCACTGGGCGTACGCAGCTCGCGCACACCCACTCGTGTCAGCTCGGCCCGCATCGGGGCGATGAAGGGTTCGGGGTAGGCCATAACGTCATTATGGCGTACGGCAGTTCAATAGCTGACTTTCACAGCATCAAGGCTCACCACCGGCTCCGAGCCAACGACATCAGCCGTATGCCGAACGCCGCGCGGTACAGCGATCCAATCGCCGGGGCCAAGAATCACACGATGTCCAGCCACGTTCAGTCTGAATTGACCTGAAACTACGGCATCGATCTTGTCGACGCCGTGCGTGTGCTCGGGGAACGAGGTGCCGGGCGGATAGACGTAGCGCACGACGGTGTAACCGAGCGCCTCGATCCGTTTTCTCAACGCGACTTCGGAGAGCTCGCCATCAACGGCCGTATTCCAATGTCGGACGGCGGCCACGCGCTCACGTACCCCAGATCTGCTCGAGGCGTGCGTCGCGACCGCACGCCCACCGGTAGTACTGATACTGCATCGGGTGCTTCAGGTAATAGTCCTGATGCGACTCGTCGGCAGGATAGAACGCACCCGCCTTGCTGATTGCGACCATGATCGTCTTGCCGAATTTCGCCTGCACGCGCGCCCGCGACGTTTCGGCCGCCGCGCGCTGGGCGTCGGAGTGGACGAAGATCATCGGACGATACTGGTCGCCGACGTCGCAGAACTGCCGGTGAGACACGAAGGGATCGATGTGGTGCCAGAATTCGTCGAGGAGCCGGTCATAGGTCACGGCAGACGGATCGAACAGCACTTCCACGGACTCGGCATGTCCGGTCCCGCCGGCCGAGACTTCATCGTAGGTGGGGTTCTTCACGTGCCCGCCGGTATACCCGGCTGTCGTCGCCTTCACCCCGGGCACCTTGTCGAAGATCGATTCGGCGGTCCAGAAACAGCCGACGGCGAACGTGGCTTTTGCCCAGCCGGGCTGCAGCGCGGGCGCCTTGCCTGCGGCGCCGACCGTGATGAAGCCGCCACGCAGCCACACGTAGCCCACGCTCAGTGCGATCGCCGCGATCCAGATGGTGCGCTGCATACGGGAATTGGCGTCCTGCCGCCGCATTACGTCTTCGGCTCGAAGTTCAGCGCGACACCGTTCATACAGTATCGCAGGCCGGTCGGCCCCGGACCGTCGTCGAATACGTGACCGAGGTGGCTGCCGCACCTCGCGCAGTGCACTTCGGTCCGCACCATCAACCAGCTGCGATCTATCCTCGTCTCGACCGCGCGATCGAGGGGGCGCCAGAAGCTGGGCCAGCCGGTGCCGCTCTCGAATTTGGTCTCAGCGTCGAAGAGCGGCTGACCGCAGCCGCCGCACCGGAACGTGCCCGCCCGCTTCTCGTGATTGAGCGGGCTCGCGCCCGGACGCTCCGTGCCGTGGTGCCGCAGCACCTGATACTGATCCGGCGTCAACGTTCGCCGCCACTCTTCATCACTCTTGTGCACTGGAAACTGGTCGGCCATCGTCTCACCAGTGGATGGGCTCGCGAGCCAGACGATGAGCGGCGTGAGGCCGCAGGCGCTGGCGAGGACCGCGAGAAACTGTCGTCGCT
The DNA here is from genome assembly GCA_036407095.1 of Vicinamibacterales bacterium. GTDB lineage: Bacteria > Acidobacteriota > Vicinamibacteria > Vicinamibacterales > UBA2999 > Gp6-AA40. The sequence goes on from DASWZV010000142.1 coordinate 23,329, forward strand.
CTCCCATCCGCTCTCCCGAAATGGGGCTACCGCAGCGCGGGTCCGTTGGCCCGCAGCCACTGCCGCGCCTCACGATAACCCGGGCACGCCGCCGCCACCAGCCGCCAGTACGCGCGCGAATGATCGAGCCGGCGGAGGTGCATCAACTCGTGGATCAGGACGTAGTCGCGGACCTCTGGCGGCATGAGGACCAGACGCCAGTTCAGTGAGATGTGTCCGTCGCGACCGCAGGATCCCCATCGCGTCCGCTGATTGCGAATGCTCACGCGTGTCACGGTGAGACCGTGCTGCGCGGCCAGCGCGAGCAGGCGCGCCGGAAGGTCGCCCCGGGCCCGCGTGCGGTGCGCGTGCCGGTCTTCGAAGCTCAATGCCGACGACGTGATCCGCGACCGCTCACGCGCGATCCAGTCGAGGTGCCGGCCCACGAACTCGTCGGCCTCCCGTCTCGATCCGCCGCGAGGGATGGTGACGCGAACGCGTCCGTCGGAATCGATGCGCAGGAGGTAGCGGCGGGCGCGACGGTGGCGGACGAAATACAGGTCGCCCGTCGGTGCGAGAGCGGTTGCCGGTGCGAGCCCGCTGTCGCGTGTCGGTGCGATCGGGCTGACGATCGTCGGTGCGATCCTGCTGACGGTGGTCGGTGCGATCCCGCTGTCGTGGGTCGGTGCGGACGGTGCGAATGGGAGCGCCAGCTGCACGATCACAGGATACCGCGGATTCGCCGCGGTTCCGGCCGGTCTCTTACGCACCGGTTGCATCGGCCTGGGCGATGTGTTAGTTCTATAACACTTCTGCGAAAGGCATAACAGATGGCATCGGCACTCCATACCGTGCTCACCCGACGCGAGCGCCAGATCATGGACATCCTCTTCCGGCGCGGGCGCGCCACCGCCGCCGAGGTCATGGCCGACCTGCCGGGCGAGCCCAGCTACTCCACCGTGCGCACGCAGCTCCGGGTCCTCGAAGAGAAAGGGCATGTCCGTCACGACGAAGAAGGGTTGCGCTACGTCTACTCGGCCGTCGTCCGCCGCCATGCCGCGCGCAAGTCGGCGCTCAAGCATCTGGTCGACACCTTCTTCGACGGATCGGCGGAGAAAGCCGTGGCAGCGCTCCTCGGCGGCGAAGCCGCAAAGGTCTCGAACGAGGAGCTCGATCGCATTGCCGATCTGATCGCGAAGGCGAGAAAGGGAGGCGCGCAATGAGCCTCTCGCTCGAGGTCGCCTTCAAGACGACCCTCCTGTTTCTCCTCGTGCTCGGCGCGCTGCCCCTCCTCCGTCGCCGATCCGCGGCGTTTCGTCACTACGTGCTCGCCAGTGCGTTCGCCTGTGCCGCGGCCATCCCTGCGCTCACGCTCATCGCGCCGTCGTGGCGCATGCCGGTATCCGCCGCGTGGCTGGGACTCGAGTCCCCCTCCACCATGACGTTCGTCAGCAGTCCGCAAGCGACACCGTCTGCCAGCGCTCAATCATCAAACACCCCGATGCCGCCCGCGACCACACGCGTCAGTACCCTGCAGATCGTTGCTGGCATCTGGGGTCTTGGCGCTTTCGTCGGCGTCGGTATCGTCATGGCTGGAATGTGGCGGGTCAGACGACTGTCGCTTCATGGCCGAGAGCTCGGTGACGGCCCCTGGCGCGAGCAGGCCGACGAGATCGCACGCGAATTCAACATCCACCAGCCGGTGCGACTCGTCCACGGCCCGCACCCCACCTTGCTCGTCACCTGGGGATCGATGCAGCCGCGGATCCTATTACCCGCGCCGGCTCCCGGTTGGTCCGACGATCGCATCCGTGTCGTCCTCTGCCACGAGCTCGCGCACGTCACGAGGCACGATTGGATGATCCTCATCGCGGCAAACCTGCTGCGATCCGTCTACTGGTTCAACCCGCTCGTGTGGATCGCCTATCGACGGCTCCGACACGAGAGCGAGCAGGCCTGCGACGATCTCGTACTTGCACGTGGCGTCGCGCCGGCCGACTACGCGTCTCATCTCCTCGCGGTCGCGAGGGAAACCGTCCTCCGCAGACATGCGTGGTCGCCGGCCTCGGCGATCGCACATCCATCCACGCTCGAAGGGAGAGTCCGCGCCATGTTGAATCAGAACTTGAATCGAACGCCGCTCACCCTGGCCGGGCGGCTCACCGCGATGATCCTCGCGATCGGATCCACGATCGTCATCGCCGGCGCAGGTGTAGCGGTGCTGGCAGCACCAATAGCCGTTGCGCTCCCGCCCGCCCCGTCTCCGCAGGCGACACCGGCGTCGGCTGCGCCATCGCCCTCCAGCAGCGCAATCGACCTGCGCAACGCGACCATCGAGGCCAACGGCTCGCGCATCACGGCCGATCGCGTTCTCATCGAGAACGCGCAGCCGTCCGCGACTTCCGGCCCGGGCACCATTACTGGAGTCCTGTACGACCAGACAGGTGGATTGCTTCCCGGCGTCAACGTGTCGCTGGTGCAGCGACCCGATGGTGCAGGCTACTCCACCGTGACGGATCGCAACGGCGCGTTCACGTTCGAATTGCTGCCATCGGGCGACTACGAGCTCGCCTCATCGCTCCCGGGTTTCTCCACGGTGACTACGCTCGTGAAAGTGAACGCGGGCGCCGTCACTCAACGAAGCATCACGATGCCGCTCGGATCGCTGCAGGAAACGGTCACGGTCACGGGGAGCGACGGCAGCGGCAAGTTGGCGTCGATCGGCGTGCGTCGCGGTCAGCCACGCCCTGCTCCTGAGCCACGCACGTTTTTCCCGGGCGGCATCGGCGGACAAATCAAACAGCCGACCAAGATCGTCCACGTCAGCCCGATATTCCCGCCTGAAGCCGGTCGCGTGTCAGATGTCGTCGCGCTCTCGGCTCGCATCGGCATCGACGGCTTTCTCAGCGATATTCGCGAAGTGAACGACCGCGCCTCCAGCACCCCTCCGGCGACTCATGCCGCTTTCCTCGCGTCTGCTCTGGACGCCGTGCGCCAGTGGGAGTTCACGCCGACGCTGTTGAACAACGTGCCGGTCGACGTGAACATGAAGATCAACGTCTCGTACAACGGCCGGTAGACGGATTGGGGTGGATGGGGCGGGTTGGGTGGATAGGGCTGGTGGGGCGGGTAGGGTTGATGGGGTTGATGGGGCAATGGGCGTGAATCCTCAGCTCCCATCCACCCCACCAGCCCTATCCACCCTACCTGCCTTCCTATTGGTACCGCAATGCCACGAGCGGATTGACCGTGCTGGCGCGGCGTGCGGGGAGCCACACCGCGACGAAGGAGACGATCGCGAGCAGCGCAGGCATCGCGACGAAGACCGCTGCGTCCCTGGCCTGCACCCCGTAAAGCACGCTTGCCATCAATCGCGAGAGTCCCCACGCCGCACCCAGTCCGACGATCACGCCGACAATCGCGAGCCGCATCCCCTGGAACACCACCATCGAACGCACTTGGGCCGCCTCCGCGCCGAGCGCCATCCGGATGCCGATCTCCTGCGTCCGCTGCGCCACTGAATACGCCATCAGACCGTAGATGCCGATCGCCGCGAGCAGGAGCGCCGATGCACCGAACACCGTCATCAGGAACATGTTGAAGCGCTGCCGCGAGATCGATCGCGACACGACCTCGTCCATCGTCCGCACGTCGGAGACGGGAAGCCCGGTCGTCTGACGCAACTCGGACTGGATCGCAGCGCTCAACGTGTAGGGTTCGGTCTTCGTACGCACGACCCAGGCGACCGGCGTGATGCGCACATTGAGCGCATTGAGCGCGTCGGGTACTTGTGCGTTCGGCACGTACATGTGCGGACCCGGGTCGTTGTTCAAACCGCCGTCGCGCACGTCGTTCACGACGCCGATGATCTGACGCTCGCGCTCTGCCGCGAGCTCCTTCATGACGCCGGCGCCGATCATGATCCGGTCGGCAAGCGGATCCTTGTCCTTCCAGAACTGCCGCGCCATCGTCTCGTTGATGATGACGACCGCCGGCGCCAGCGCGTCATCGCGCTCGGTGAACGCACGGCCCTTCATGATCCGCATCTTGAACACGTCGAAGTACCCCGGGGACAGCGTCAACCACGAGCCGCCGCCATGAAACGGACCCTTCTCGAGCGGCCTTCCAATGATCCTGAAAGGCAGACCGTAGCCGCCTTCGAGCGGCACGCAGCACGTGGCGGTCGCGCTCTCGACACCTGGCATCGCCTTCAGGCGTTCGAGGCCATCTCTCAACAGCCGCTCGGCCGACGCCGTCTTCGCGTACTGATCGCCGGTCAGCGACATGCGCATCGTCAGCACGTTGTGCGTATCGAAGCCGGGCTCGACGGTTCGAAGCGCGATCAGCGTGCGAATGAGCAGAGCCGATCCCACGAGCAGCAGGAGCGCCATCGCCACTTCGACGACGACCAGCACCGACCGCGCCTTGTTGTGTCGGAACACCGATCCCGATCGGCCCGTGCTGTCTTTGAGAGAGGCATTGAGATCGGTGCGTGAGCTTTGCAGCGCTGGAATCAGGCCGAACAGAATACCGGTGCCGATCGACACGACACCCGTAAACAACACGACGCGCCAGTCGAGCCCGACGACAGTGCCGTTCTCTCCGATCCTCGGAAGACCGGCCGTATTGATCGAGAGAAGCGTCCGGATGCCGAGTGTTCCGAGCACCAGGCCGAGGATGCCTCCCGCAATCGAGAGGAGCACGCTCTCGGTCAGGAGCTGTCGCACGATGCGCCCTCGCCCCGCGCCGATGGCGGATCGGAGTGCGATCTCGCGACGCCGGGCAGTCGCACGCACGAGCAGGAGATTGGCGACATTCGCGCAGGCGATCAGCAGCACCAATGCCACGGCGACGCTGAGGATGTACAGCGTGGGGCGCGCCTGTCGGACGAATACGTCCTGCGTTCGCTCCACACTGAACGCATTGTTGGGCTGCAGCACATTCGGGAATTTCTGCCGGTAGTCGTCCGCTGACAACTTCAAACGCGCCTGCGCCTGCTCCAAAGAGATGCCCGGCTTCAGCCGACCCGCCGCCTGAAAGAAGTGCCCCTGGTCGACCGTGTTGGGATCGAGTTGGAACGGCACCCAGAGCTCCGGGGGTGGACCGAACTCCGAGATGTCGAAGTGCGGCCCGACAACTCCGATCACGACGTACGGGTCGCCGCTGAGAGAAATCGTCTTCCCGAGGGCTTGGGCATCGCCGCCGAATCGTCGCTGCCACAGCCCGTAGCTCAACACGGCCACCCGCTCGCCGCCAGGCCGGTCCTCCTCGGGACTGAACGTGCGACCGAGGACAGGCGACGCCCCGAACAGCCGGAAGTAGCTCGCGCTCACCTGCCCCGCGCGAAGCTGTTCGGGGGCCGATCCGCTGGTGTAGTTCATGACGTTGCTGCGATAAGCCGTCACGTCCTGAACGACGGTCGTCTGCTCGCGCCAGTGCTGAAACTTCGCGGGGGACGCCCCCGGGCCTGACCCTTGCGGCGACGTGTTCATGAACGTCACCACGTTGCGCGGCTCCGGATACGGCAGCGGTCTCAACAGGACCGCGCTGACCACCGAAAAGATGGCGGTGTTGGCACCGATTCCCAGCGCAAGGGCCGCGATCGCTGCACCGGTGAATACACGATGCTGCCAGAACATCCGCAGCGCGTGCTTGAGATCCTGGAGAAGGTATTCCACGTCGACTTAGACGCCACCGCCCCGGTTTTGGACCGCTATGCGGCCCACAGCGTGAACCTCGGACTTGTTGTCGCGGACCGCATAGCGGTCCTAGCCGCGCGGAGCGCGGCAAGAGATGCTGGCAACCGGCCAAGGGGCTCTGCGCAGATATCAAGGGACGGAGCCCCTTGGCTGGTTGGACTGTATTCTGCTAGTCCGCGCGCAGAGCGACGACCGGGTCGACGTGCGCGGCGCGGCGCGCCGGCGCGAACGCCGCGCATGCGGCCGAGAGGACGAGGATCGCGACTGCCATGACGTAGGTGACAGGATCGCTCCCCCGTACGTCGAAGAGCAGCCGCTCCGACACACGTCCGGCGGCAAACGCGAGCGGCAGGCCGATCGCCAGGCCAGCGACGACCGGACCGAGCGATTCGCGGACCACCATGCGGACGAGCCGCAGCGTGTCCGCGCCGAGCGCAATGCGAACGCCGAGCTCACCCGTGCGCCGCGTCACCGCATACGACAGGGTTCCGTAGAGTCCGACAGCGCCAAGAAAGAGCGCGAGCGTTCCAAAGCAGAGAGACAGGCTCGCGATCATGCGCTCGCGCGCGAGCAGCGCTTCCTTCCGTTCCTCCAACGTACTCAGATTCGACACGAGCAGGTCGGGGGCGATCCTCTGCACTTCCCGGCGCAGCGCCAACGCTGTCTCATCCACATGACCCTCAGCCCGGGCTGCGAACGTGATCAGCCCGACGTTGCTGGCGGCTCGTCCCTGCAGAAACGGCAGGTAGATCATCTCGGTCGGCGCGTTCGTCAGACCGGTGTACTTCACGTCGGCCGCAATGCCCACGACTTCCACCTCTGTCGCGCTCGTCTGGATTCGTCGTCCCAGAGCATGCGCGCCAGGGAAGAACCGGCGCGCTAACGATCGACTGATGACAGCAACAGGCGGGGCCGTCACGTCGTCCTGCGCGCGAACATCACGGCCTTCAATCGCAATCCCCATCGTCTCGAAGAAGCGCGGGCCGACGAAGTTGAACCATACCGGCGCCTCGTTGTTGTCGCGTGTTCGTCCCGGCACGTCGATGTTCTGCGCGAACGACAGCCCGCCGGACAAGGGCAGATCCATCGAAAAGGTCTGCGAGCGCGCGTGAACGGCCGCATCGCGCGCGGACAACTCCTTGAACAGCGCAACGAGCCGTGGGACCTGGTCCGTACTGTTGGCTCGGGTGCGAATGTTCGCCAGCAGCACTGCGGTTCCGTCAGTGAACCCGGTGTCGAGTCCGCGAAGTCCAGAAAGGCTGCGCGTGAAAAGGCCCGCCTCGACCAGCAGAAGCAGCGACAGCGTGACGTGCGCGGCGATCAGCACGTAACTCCAGCGACCGCCGGCGTGCGCCGTGCTCGAGGCGGTCTTCGCCACGGCAACGATGTCGAACCGGGCGGCGCGAAGCGACGGCACGATTCCAAACACGAGACCGGACGCGAGGCTCGCCATGAGCGCGAACGTCAGCGTCCTCGGGTTTGGTGTCAGGTCGAGCACGATCGGCTGCACCGCGCCGCGAGACATGATCTGCACGAGCGCGTCGCTGCCGGCAAACGCAAGTCCGACGCCGATGACACCGCCTATCGACGACAACAACAACGACTCGGTCAACAACTGACGCAGCAGCCGGCCGCGGCCGGCGCCGAGTCCAAGCCTGAGCGCGATCTCCTGACGGCGCGCACCGGACCTCGCCAGCAGCAGCGTCGCAAGGTTTGCGCACGCGACCAGCAGCACCAGCGCGACCATCGCCATCAGAATCCGCAACGGGACCGAGAACTGATCGCGCAGGTCGTACATCCCGCGTGAACCGTCTAGAAGCATCAACGGATTGGCACTTGACGATCGGCCGCGACGTGGCCGCGACATCTGGATTTGATCCCACGACAACGCAAGCACCGCGTGCGCGCGCTCGCGGGTCACGCCGGGCGCGAGGCGGCCGACCAAATACAACCATCGCGCTTCGCTAGCCTCGTCGATGAGCGATCTGTTTCCAAACACGCCTTGCTGCATCGACAGCGCCACCGTCACGTCGACCGATCGACCGGGCTCGGTCCCGAAGAACCCGCGCGGCGTCACGCCCACAATCGTGACCGGCTGCCCATTGACAACGATTGACTGCCCGATCGCATTGGGCTCGCCACCGAACCGCCGCTGCCAGAAGCCGTAGCTGATCACAGCGACCGGGTGACGGTCGGACACGGTGTCGTCCACAGGAGCGAGCGTTCGTCCCAAAAACGCGGGCACCCCCAACACATCGAAGTAACTTCCCGAGACGAGCTGCCCTGCCACAAGATCGGACTCGCCACGGTAGGTGACGCTGACTGGCAGCGGACGGAAGGCGGCCAGGTCGGACAGCACATCGTGGTGCGCGCGCAGCCCGCGGAACTGGTACGCCGCGAACGGCATCGTTCGACGCCCTTCGACCAGATGGCTCGCAATCACGAGCTCGCCCGGCTGTCGCACCGGAAGCGGCCGCAGCAGCACGACGTCGAGCAGGCTGAAGATGGCCGTGTTCGCGCCGATGCCGAGCGACACGACCAGGAGTGCGATCGCGGCGAATCCCCGGCTTCGCGCGAGCCCGCGGATCGCATAGCGAAGGTCCCACCGCAGATCGTCGATCCACCGAAGTCCGCGACGATCGCGGTACCTCTCCTTCATCTGCTCGACGCCGCCGAACGATCGCCGGGCGGCGTGGCGCGCCTCTTGTGGAAACATCCCGCGCCGTTCGTACTCGCCGGCGAGCAGCTCGACGTGCGCGCGGACCTCATCGTCGAGATCGTGCTCGAGGCCACGCCGCCGGAACGTCGCGATCGCGCGTTCGAGGAACACACGCATCGCCCTACTCCGCTCGCAGGACGACCATCGGATCGACGCCGGAGGCGCGCTTCGCCGGAACGGCAGCGGCCAGCACCCCGACAATGATGAGAATCGCGGTGGCGCCGGCGAGCGTCACGACGTCGGTTGGTGTGAGGCCGAAGAGCACCTCCGACAGCCAGCGCGACGCAAGCCTCTCGACGGCGAGCGCGAGCGGTACGGCAACGAGTGCTCCGGCGCCGACGAGCATCGCGGCTTCGCGTGCGACCATGCGGACCACGCCGACGCGCCGTGCTCCGAGCGCGATCCGGATCGCGAACTCACGCACCCGCTGCACGATGAGAAACGAGAGCAGCCCATGGATGCCGATCGCCGTGAGAATCAGCGCGAGGATGCTGAACGCCGTCGAGACCGTGGCCAGCAGCCGTTCCCTCACGACGACGGCGTCCACTTCCTCGGCCAGCGTTCGAACCTCGTACTGCGGCACGCTGCTGTCGGCCTTCCACACTTCTTCACGAACGCGAGCCACCAGTGCCTGGGAATCGCCGTCGCAGCGCACGTACAGAATCATCTGACCACGTCCGGTGTTGGCCTGAAGGAAGGGTGTGTAGACGACGGGTTGCACCGGCGCTCGCGGATTCGTATAGCGTGAGTCGTCCGCGACGCCGACGATGGTGTAAGCACGCCGCGGCACGCCGACCGATATGCACGTCTTTCCAATCGGGTCGTCATCGGGAAATGCGATCCGCACGAACGCCTCGTTGACAATGCAGACCGGCGCGGCACTTGGCTGCAGATCGCGCTCGTCGAAATCGCGGCCCCGTAGCCGAATGCCGAGCGTGTCGAAGTATCCGGCGTAGATCGCTTGTCCGGACGCTACGGGCCGGTTCGGCCCGGCCTCATCAATCCTGACGCCTCCCGCCGGTGTAATCGCCACACCGGCGCCCGACTCGGGCTTGCCGGGCGACACGTTGCTCATGCTCACGGAACGCACGCCCGACACATCGCGAAGACGCGTCATGAGATCGGTGTACAAACGGTCGAGGCGCCCCGACATGCCGGGTGTGCCGCGTTGATTGCTGCCCCGCGGCTCAACCCGTACGACCAGCACGCGGTCGCGCGGGCCGTCGCGGTCGGCGGTCGTGAGGTTGAGGAGGGTACGGACGAACAATCCTGCTGCGATCAACAGCACCAGCGACAACGCAACCTGAGCGACGATCAGCACCCGGCCCGAACGTCCGCGCGTCACGCCGCCTGCGGCTTCATTGATGTTCTTGATCACCGACAGCAGATCGACTCGCGCGACCCGAACGGCTGGCACGACGACGAACACCATCGTGCACAGGAGCAACGTCGTCAGCGTAAAGATCAGGACCCGCATGTCCGGCGCGAGATCGAGCGCGATCGGCGCCCGGCCGGCCGAGGCATAGAGCAGCAGCAATCGAGTGAGCAGCCGCGCGAGCAGAGAGCCGAGCGCGCCGCCCGCTGCGCCGATGATCGCGCCCTCGACCAGCACCTGCTGCAGCAGCCGGCCATGGCTGGCCCCGAGCGCAAGACGGAGTGACAGCTCCGGCCGTCGTGCGGCCGCGCGCGCCAGCAACAGGTTCGCGGTGTTCGCGCATCCAACGAGCAGCACGATCCCGACGACACCAAGGAGGATGAAGAGCGAGGTCGAGAATTGCACGCGAAGATCCGAGAGCCCCCTCGCCGCGGGCGCGAAGAAGATCCTGTCCTCGACGCCGCCACGCGCGTTGCGCAGCACTGGCGGGAGAGTCGCGCGGTAGACCGGTTCGAGCTGCGCGGCGACCTGCTCGGGTCTCGCGCCCCGATCGAGTCGCGCGAGGAGCTGTACCCATGTGCGATTGACGTTGGGTGTGACGACGAGATCGCCGACGACCGGCATCGCGGCGGCCTGCATCATCACCGGGATGAACACGTCTGGAGCGAGCCCGACTTCTACGCCGAAGAATTCCGGCGGCGTGACACCGATGATTTCAAACGGCGTGCCCGAGAGCGACAGTCGCGTGCCGACGACCGCAGGATCTCCCGCGAAACGGCGCCGCCAGTATCGGTCGCTAATCACGGCGACCGGGTGGCCGTCGGGAACGCGATCGTCCTCGACGCCGATCAGGCGGCCGCGCTGAGGCACGATGCCGAGCAGGTTGAAGTAGTTGCCGGTCACGAGTTGTCCGCTGATCGGCGGCTCGAGCGAACCGGTCGTCGTGACGGTCAGCAGCAGCGGAAAGGCGGCGGAGGAATACCCGGCCAACTGCGCGCCGTGGATCTGAGCGCGCAATGCCGCGGCCTGCGGATAGGTAAAGCCGGTCTCGGTGCGCCCCAGCCGGATGCGGCTCACGAGCCGCAGTGAATCCGGATCGCGGACCGGCAGGTTCTGCCAGTTGAGCGCGTCGATCAGCGTGAACACCGCCGTGTTCGCTCCAATCCCCAGGGCGAGCGTCAGGACGACGGCCGCAGTGAAGCCCGGGCTCTTGGGGAGCGCACGGCAGACGAACAGCACGTCACGCCAGAGATGCTCGAAGCCGCGAAGACCTCTGACATCTCGATGAGTTTCTTTGATCTGCTCGACTCCTCCGAAGTCACGACGCGCGGCCAGCCGCGCCTCCTCAGGCGTGAAGCCGCGACGCTCGTAGTCCGAGGCGAGCAGATCGAGGTGTGCGCCGATTTCATCGCGGAGATCGCGCTCGACACGACGGCGCGAACGCATCGCCAACGCTCGCGTCACCCAGATCGGCATCACCCCTCACCCCACCTGCCCTATCCACCCACCTGCCCAATCCACCCCACCTGCCCCAATCCGCCCCCCACTACCCTTCTTCGAGCAGGCGCTTCATGATCGCGACGGTCTGCTGCCAGATGTCCGCTTCGACGGCAAGCTGCTTCTTCCCCTTCCGCGTGATCGCGTAGAAACGCGCGCGCCGGTTGTTCTCGCTCGTGCCCCACTCGCTCTTGATCCATCCTTTCTGCTCGAGACGCAGCAGGGCCGGATAGATCGTCCCCTGATTGAGCGCGAGCGCGCCCTCGGCGACCTGCTCGATGCGCCGGGCGATGCCGTAGCCATGCTGCGGACCGAGGCCGTCGAGCGTTTTGAGGATCATCAAATCGAGCGACCCGTACGGGACTTCATCCATGACGGCGTCCTGTTGATAGGCAACATGAGAAGAGCACAGTTCGTGTGGATAGTCAACAGGAACGGTGGACTGCTGGAACAAAGAACTGCCGTTCAGGAGTTCACGCGTTCAGGAGTTCCGCGTTCCGACTGCCGGTTCAGTGTTCGTTGTTCAGGGTTCGCGGGTCACGCGTCCCCCAGCGCGACACGTCGCGATCGCGTGGCCGCGAACGATGAACTCTGAACCTGGAACCGGAACTCAGAACCTGGAACTCCTGAACCCGTGAAACCTTGAACCGCTCGTTTACCTGCACCGCTCCGACTACTTGAACCGTGACACCAGATACGCGTCTGTCTGTGCCGTTCCTCGTGCGAGGATCAGACTGCGGCCGTCAGGCGTGCGCCTGCCGCGCACGATCGCGAGGTCGGTGAGGTTCGTGACTCTCGTGGGGGCGCCGCCGTCGAGACGCTGCATCCACACGTTGGCGCGCTCGACGGTCGAGAACAGGATGCCCTGTCCATCGGCGGTCCACTCCATCACGCCGTTGGCGGTCGCGGGGGCGATCGTGCCGTGCGAACGTAACGGGGCCGATCCATCCATCGGCATGGTGACGAGCATCAGCACGCCGTTGGCTCCCATGTTGATACCGGCCAGCATCCGTCCGTTGGGAGACACCGCAGGACGATCCATGCCTGGTGCGATGATCGCAGGCTGTCCGCCCTGAATCGGGATCCGCCAGGTGGAGGGATTGGTCTGGTCGAGTGAGGCGCACACGACGAACCGGCCGTCGGGGGTCACCGAGAGCCATGTCGGTCCCGGCAGATGCGTCAAGAGGCGCGGCTCGCTGCCATCGGCCTTCATGACCCAGATGCCGGTCTGGCCATCACGGTTCGATACGAAGGCGATCGACGCGCCGTCTGGCGTCACCGCAGGCCAGGTGTTGACGCCGTCTTTCGTCAGGATCTGGCGGCCTGTTCCCGCACGATCGAGCATCGCCAGCTGGGCGTTGCCCCGCTCGCCGGTCGTGACCACCAGGCGGCCGTCCTTCAGCGGTGCGACGCCGAGGAGGCCGTCGTAGCGTTCCGAGGAAAGGCGCTCGGGAACGCCGCCGCTCAACGGGACTCGCCACAACGTGTAGGCCGCATCGAGACCGACCGACGCGAATGCCGACCCATCGGCTCGAAGCGAGATGTTCCGGTACTCGACGAGATCGGGCGTCACCCGATGCGGCGTCCCGTTCGGAAACGGCTGCAGCCAGACTTTCCTCGGGAACTCCCGCACCCCGTCGCTTTGATTGGCGACAAACAGAATGCCCGACCCGTCTCTCAACCACGCGGTGAACGTGACGTCCTGGAAGCGGGTCGCAAACGCCTGACGCTCGCCGCTCGACACGTCGACGGTCGCGAGCACGGCGTCGCCGCTCGTCGAGCTGTGAATCGCTGCAGCGATCCGCGATCCGTCGGGCGACCACGATGGGGCCGCGAAGAACGCAGGGACGAAGAACTCAGGCGCACGTGTGACGGTGACCACGCGGGCGTCGGTACCGTCGATGCCCGCATGGACGAGCGCGGTCGACCCACGTTCGGGATGATTCGCACGATAGAACGCGAAGCGACGTCCATCCGGTGAGAAGCTAATCGCGCTGTCGATGCCGTCGAGCACCGGCTTCGGCGGCGTCCCGCCGAGCACGTTCACGGCGTAGAGCCGTCCGCCCGGTTCCTTCGCACTCTTGATCGCGTAATAGACGCGCGACCCATCGGGTGAAAACGCGATGCCCCAGTACCCCACCTGCGCGGGCGGCACCAGCACCACGTTGCGATCCTCTCCGAGCTGGCGGACCTTGAGCCCCTGCATGCCTCCGATCGAATCGACCGACGCGAGATATCTTCCGTCCGGAGAGAGCGCCGAGTCGATCGCCGTTCCACTGGTCGTGAGACGCTCGATCGTCATCCGCGGCGGCGCCGCACTCCCTCCGACGCGGGGCAGGCCCCGCACGATCATGACGATCGCGAGCGCAAGTGCGGTCAGGCCGACGGCGACCGCGAGGATCCCGGCGCGTCGTGATACGGCCGCGAGGATCCCGCTGCGTCGTGATGCCGGCGCGCGCTTCGCGTCGGGCGGTGATGCGGCCGCAAAGATCCCGTCGCGCGGTGATGCGGCCGCGAAGATCCCGTCGCGTGCCGTGGCGGCCGCGAGCTTCCCGTTGCGCGCTGATGCGGCCGCAAGTTTCTCGTCACGTGGTGATGTGGCCGCGGGCTTCTCCACGCGTGGTGAGGCGGTCGCGAGCTTCTCGACGCGTGCCGATGCGGCCGCGGGCTTCTCGACGCGTGCCGACGCGGCCGCGGGCTTCTCGACGCGTGGTGAGGCGGTCGCGGGCTTCTCGACGCGTGCCGACGCGGCCGTGAGCTTCTCGTCGCGTCGTGCTTTGGGCGGCGCGGGCTCCACCTTGGCACGCCGGTCCGGCGACAGATCAACGCGCCGCAGATCCGCCGCCACATCGCTCATCGACGCGTACCGATCGCCGGGTGCCTTGGCCAGACATCTCGAGACGATCGACTCGAGTTCCCGGGGCGCGGCGGCCGCGAACGTCGACAACGGCGGCGGCTGTTCGTCGACGATCTTTCTCAAGATGGTAAAGGCCGACGTCCCGTCGAACGCCCGCCGGCCGGTGATCGCCTCGTACAACACGCAGCCGAACGAGAACACATCGGTCCGCTGATCGGTCGACTGCCCCTGCGCCTGTTCAGGAGACATGTACCCGACGGTCCCGGTCACCACGCCGCGAGTATCGGACGTCTCGTGCGACGCGCCGTCTTTGCGAAAGAGATTGTCCCTGAGCTTGGCCACGCCGAAGTCGAGCACCTTCGCGTAACCGCCCTCGGCGATCATCAGGTTCTCGGGCTTGAGATCGCGATGCGTCACGCCGGCGGCGTGCGCGGCAGCCAGCGCATCGGCCACCTGCGCCAGGTACGCCACTGTGCGATCGAGCCCGAGGCGCCTGCTACTGATCGCCGCCCGCAGCGTCTCGCCCGTGACGAGCTCCATTGCGATGAACAGAACGGGCGGACCGACCGGCACACCATTGCGCTTCGGTGCACTCTCGCCGATGTCGTAGATGGCGATGAGATGGGGGTGGTGGAGCGCTGACGCGGCGCGTGCTTCCAGGATGAAACGTTCGAGCCGATTCGGGTCGCGGGTCAGGTCCTGGCGCAGGATCTTCAGCGCGAGATCCCGGCCGAGGACGGCGTCCCGGGCAAGATACACCTCACCCATGCCGCCACGGGCGATCAGGCGCGTGATGCCGTAGCGCCTGATAGTGGTGTCCGACAAGTCCCCGAACGAAGATGTCATCGGCTCATGCATTCTACCGTGTGCCACTGGTGGACACCTTGTCCCACGCGCGGACAGGACTCATATGCCCAATGACCGATGCGCATTGCCCAACGAAGTGGACATTGGACATTGAGCCTTGAGCATAGAGCATCGGGCATTGGTCGCCTTGGGCATTGAGCATCGTGACTTGGGCATTGAGATCTCATCGCCCACGCTGGTACGCGACTTGATTGCGGTCAAGGCGTGACAATGACCCCGAGTCCTCGCGTCCTGGTCGCCGACGATCAGCCCGATGTGATTGCGGCACTGCGACTGCTGCTGCGGGGCGCCGGGCTCGAGGCCGACGCGGCAAGTTCGATTCAGGACGTGCGCGATCGCTTGAACAACCGGGCGTACGATCTGCTGCTCATGGACCTGAACTACGCGCGCGATACGACATCGGGCGCAGAAGGTCTCGAGCTTCTGACCGAAGTCCACGCGCGCGATCGCCATCTTCCGATCGTCGTCATGACCGGCTGGGGCAGCATCGATACGGCGGTCGAAGCGATGCGTCGCGGCGCCAGGGCGTTCGTCCCCAAACCGTGGGAAAACGCGGTGCTCACGCAGACAATCACGCGCGAGGTGCACGAAGGTCTTGCGCTGCGCAAGGCCGATGCGTCGGCGGCGCGCGAGCTCGAAGACGCGCAGGACATTCAACGCGCACTGCTGCCTTCGTCAATGCCGGTGATGGCCGCCTGCGAGATGGCGGCAGTCTGGCGGCCCGCGTCGGCGTTTGGCGGCGACTGCTACGACGTGCTCCCCTTCTCGACCACGCGCGCGGCGATTTCCATTGGCGATGTCGCCGGCAAGGGTCTGCCGGCAGCGTTCCTGATGTCGAACCTGCAGGCCTCGGTGCGCGCGTTCGCGGGCGATGAGACCGCACCAGCGCTCGTGGTCGAGCGAGCCAACCGTGCGCTCTGCCGTCACACTCCGCTCGATCGGTTCGTGACGTTCTTCTACGGCGTGCTCGACACGGATGCCCGCACACTCCACTACACCAACGCGGGCCACAACTTCCCGATCCTCGTCCGCGCGAACGGTACCATCATTCGTCTCGGCGCGGGCGGCATGGTCCTCGGCGTGTCGGCGGACGTGTGCTACGCACAGGAAGCCGTCGCGCTCGAACCCGGCGACCGCATCGTCCTGTTCACCGATGGCATCACCGAGGCCGAAGGGCGCGACGGCGATGAGTTCGGCGACGATCGTCTCGTGGAAACCGTGGCCTCCCTTCGTCGTGAGTCGCCCTGGCGTATGGTCGACGCGATCGTGAACCGCGTCGCCGGCTTCACCGGCGGTCTCTTCCGTGATGATGCGACGTTGCTCGCTGCCGCAATCCGGTAGCGAAGCCACGGAGGCCACGGAGAAAACGGTTTTCGCACGGAGCCACGGAGCCACGGAGGTCAGACGGAGGCAACGCAGCTTTCGAGGGACTCTGGCGCGGGCGGGTCGCGCGCGAGCGCGCGCGATGGGACGAGAGATTCGCACGAAGACAAGCGCCTCGGTTCTTCCACCTGTGGCGTTTGTCTTCGTGTGTATCTCTCGCCCCATGCGCCGGCCATCCGGCCGGCGCACCCACCCGCGCATCCGCACGTGAGTCAACGGTCAGCTCCGTCTGACCTCCGTTTCTCCGTGCCTCCCTGCAAACCGTTTCTCCGCAAACCTCCGTTCCCCTCGCCGAACATATCCGTCCCACAACCGAACAGCGGCCACTGGTCCGGCTGGCGGAATTGCGGCTGAACACCAACAAACAAAGTACTTACGCCCCCCGCGAATGTGGCATAGGCTTTGAGCCAAGAGGCCCTGGCAATCAGGCCTCTGGCCCCAGGGCGGCCAGGAAAGTGCCTGAGGCCTAACACCACTGAGGCCTGTGGCCTGGGCCCTGAGGCCTGAGACATTTCGATGCCCGACATCGCTCGTGACCCCGCGATTCTGAAACGCAAGCGGCTCCGCCAGGCGCTCTACGTCGCCGTCGGCATCCTCATCGTGATTGGGGTGACCATCACGCTCGCCCGGATGGAACCGGCGGCTCCCACCGTCGAGCGAGCTACTGTTCTTGTCGACACGGTCAAGCGCGGATCGATCGTCCGACAAGTACGCGGCCTCGGCACGCTCGTCCCCGAAGACACGCGATGGCTGCCGTCGACCACAGACGGTCGCGTCGAACGAATCTTGTTGAGACCGGGGGCGCAGGTTGCGCCCAACTCGGTCATCCTCGAGCTGAGCAACCCGCAAGTGGAACAGGAAGCGATCAACGCAAAGCTCGCCCTGAAGTCCACGCAGGCGGCGCTCGAGAACCTCAAAGTTCAGGTCGAAAGCGAATACCTCACCCAACAATCGGCCACCGCAGCGCTCGACGCCGAGTATCAGCAGGCGAGGCTGCAGGCGGACGCCGACGAGGCGCTCGCCAAGGAACAACTGATCTCCGAAATCACGCGCCGGCAGTCGTCGCTGAAGGCGGAAACGCTGCAGAAGCGGCTCACGATGGAAAACCAGCGTCTCGCTACGGCACGGCAGTCGATCGACGCGCGCCTTCGGGTGCAGCAGGCCGCGGTCGATCAGGCCCAGGCCGTCTCGACACTTCAGGACAGCCGCATGACGGCGCTCAAGGTGACCCCCGGTTTCGCAGGCGTGCTGCAACAAGTCCCGGTCGAAGTCGGTCAGCGCGTCGGGCCGGGCGTCAATCTCGCCCGCGTCGCCGATCCGGGTCGCCTGAAGGCCGAGCTCAAGATCGCGGAGACGCAGGCCAAGGACATCGAGGTCGGCCAGAGCGCTGAGATCGATACGCGGAACGGGATCATCGCCGGTAAAGTCAGCCGGAAAGATCCGGCGGCTGCCAACGGAACGGTGACCGTGGACGTCTCTTTGACCGAGGAACTCCCGCGCGGGGCAGTGCCCGATCTCAGCGTCGACGGGACGATTCAGCTGGAACGATTGGAAAACATCCTCTACGTGGGACGCCCCTCTCTCGGTCAGGAGCAAAGCACCGTAGGCCTGTTCAAGCTGACCAACGCCAACGGCGACGCGTCACGCGTGCAGGTCGCGCTGGGCAAGAGCTCTGTCAACGCGATCGAAGTGAAGTCCGGGCTGAATGTCGGGGACCAGGTCGTCCTGTCCGACATGTCCGCGTGGGATGCGTTCGACCGGGTACGACTGCGATAGGCCGTTACGGCTCGATCTCTCGTCTAACGACTCGACGTCACGCGCAATGGACCAGCTCCTGAACGACATCCGGCACGGCGCCCGAATCCTGACGAAATCGCCAGGACTCAGCGCGACTGCCGCGCTCCTCATAGCGCTGGTCATTGGCGGCAACGCGACGATCTACTCGATGGTGAACGGCATGGTCCGGCGGCCGGCGCCGGGCGTGATGGCTGACGATTTGGTCTCGTTCGGTCTCGTCGGCCGCGCCGGGGCGCCCTACCATCGCTACGGGGACATTCGGTATTACGCAGAACACTCCAAAACGCTTCGATCGCTCACGGCCTTCGGATACCTCCGCGCGTCGGTCGCCACGCCAAAAGGCACGCATGTCATCCCGACGATTCCCGCGTCGACGAATTACTTCGAGACGCTCGGCATCGCTCCCGTCAAGGGCCGCACGTTTCGGCCGGATGAAGGCCGCACTGGGGCACCGCTCGTGGCGGTGATCAGCGATCGCGTCTGGCGCGAGTACTACCAGAGCGCAGACGATGTCGTTGGTATGCCGATTTCGATCAACGGTCAGCCGGCGACGGTCATTGGTGTCACGCCACCAAAGTTTGCGGGTGCCGTGCTCTCTGAAACATCTGACATCTGGATCCCTCTGGGCGCCCGGCGGCCAATCGAGGACGACAACTCGATGGTGATGATGGGGCGGCTCGCTGAGGGTTCGTCGATCGCACGAGCACGCGCCGAGTTCTTGACGCTTCAATCACAGCTCCGCGCGGCATCACCGGAGATTGAGAGGCAACCGCTACTCGTCACGCCGTACGCCGCAGCCGCTGGCGGTGTCATCGCGATGTTCGAGCGGGAGATTCTCGCGCTCTTCTCGATCGTGACGCTGCTGACGCTGATGGTCGTCTGCGCGAACGTGGCGAACCTGATGCTCGCGCGTGCGGTCGCGCGTCAGCGTGAGACTGCTGTTCGTCAGTCACTCGGCGCGTCGAGTTTCCGCATCGTGCGCCTGCTGATTGTCGAAGGGCTGGTCATCGCCTCGGTCGCTGCGATTGCGGCATACGCGGTGGCGACGTGGGCCGCCGCGCTCGTCCCGCGCGCGCTGCCGCAGACGAACCTCACGGCGACGATGCCCACGGACTTCGCGCCCGACTGGCACGTGGCCGTCTATGCGGTCGTGCTCGCGATCATCGGAACTGCGATCTTCAGCGTGCCGCCTGCACTGCGGGCGTCCCGGCAGGATCCGCTGCCCGTGCTCAAGGAAGGCGGGCATGGCACCATCGCAGGGCGCTCACGCATCTCGAGCGGTCTCGTCATCCTCCAGCTGTCGTTCTCGGTACTGCTGCTGACGATCGCCACGCTCTCCTACCGATCGACATCACTGCTCAATCTCGATCTTGGGTACGATGCGACGCGACTCATGATCGTCGGAATCGGCACTGACGCCGCGGCGCAGTCGCGCGAGGCGAACATCGTGGTGCACGACCGGATCCGCGAGCGCCTGCGCACGCTGCCCGGAGTGACCGCCGTGTCCTACACAGCGGTGCGGCCACCGTTCAACTGGACTCGTGATCCAGTACGCGTGCTTGGCTCGAGCCACTCGGTCGCGGCGAGCATCAACGTCGTCGGGCCAGGCTACCTCGACACGTTCAACGTCCAGCCGATCGCGGGGCGTTCGCTCGTCGCCGAGGACCGCAGTCGTGCCGGCATCGTCGCCGTCATCAACCAGAACCTCGCCCGGACGTTATTTTCGGATCGCTCGGCCGTCGGGCAAATCGTGCAGATCGGGAGCGACGCCGAACCGGTGTGGCCCAGACTCGTGCGTGGGCGGGTGCTCACGGCCGAAGTCGTCGGTGTCGCGCCGAACGCGTACTACTCCGGCTTCAACATCGATCGCGCCGATACCAAGCCTAACCATATTTTGCTGACCGACCAGCGCGCCGTGGTGGGTGACACCGGATTCAATCCAGGCGTCACCGGGAGAACGAGCGCGCTTCTGCTTCGTTTCACCGGAGATTTCGCTGCGCTGGCCGCCGCTGTTCCATCGATCCTGAGCGACGTCGATCCCCGCGTCGCAATCGAGTTCAGGGAGACAATGCAGACGCGCCTCGACGAGCAGAATGCGGGCTCGCGCCTGCTGCCGAAGATGCTGCTGATCTTCGCGGGGCTTTCCCTGCTGATCGCCGCCATCGGTCAATACGCCGTGGCCGCGTTCAACATGCGCCGGCGTGTGCGAGACTTCGGCATCAGGATCGCCCTGGGTGCTTCCTCCCGAATCGTGCTTGGATCGGTGCTCCGTGAAGGCGCCGGCCTGACGTTGATTGGCCTGGCCATCGGCACGGTGCTCAGCGTCGGTGTCGCGACGGCGATGCGCGGTGTACTCTACGGCGTCACGCCGACCGATCCGCAGACCTACGTCGGTGTGTTCGTGCTTCTTGGATGTGTCTCGTTGATCGCGTGCTATCTCCCTGCCCGGCGCGCCGCGAGCGTCGACCCGGTGCAGGCTCTTCGACAGGAGTAGAAGTGAAATGACCCAGCCACTCATCAAGCTGGAAGCCGTCCGCAAAGTGTTCTACACGGACGAAGTCGAGACGCACGCGCTCGACAACATCAACATCGAGATCAGCAAGGGCGAGTACGTCTCGATCGCCGGACCGTCCGGCTGCGGGAAGTCGACGCTCCTGTCGATTCTCGGTCTGCTCGACACGCCGACCGACGGGAAGTACGTCCTCAACGAGCGGCCGGCGACCGCCCTCTCGCTGTCGGAGCGTGCGCGTGTGCGCAACCGCGAGGTCGGTTTCATCTTCCAGAGTTTCAATCTGATTGGCGACCTCACGGTCTACGAGAACGTCGAGCTGCCGCTCACCTATCGCGGCATGCGATCCGCGGAACGCAAGCAGCGCGTGACCGCGGCGCTCGAACGCGTCGGCATGGCCCATCGCGCCAAGCATCTCCCCAGTCAGCTCTCTGGCGGTCAGCAGCAGCGTGTCGCCGTCGCGCGCGCCGTCTGTGGCGAGCCGTCGATCCTGCTCGCCGACGAGCCGACGGGTAACCTCGACTCGAAGAACGGTGAAGCCGTGATGGAGCTGCTCGCCGAGCTGCACAAGAGCGGCGCCACCATCTGCATGGTGACACACGACGCGCGGTATGCGTCACATGCCGAGCGCACCATTCACCTGTTCGACGGACGCGTCGTTGAGGAATCGCTGTCGACTCACTGATCGAACATGAACGATCTCCGGCACGCCTGGCGTTCGCTCGTGCGGACGCCAGGCTTCACCGCAGCCGCACTGGTCACGGTGGCGCTGGGGATCGGCGCCACCACCGCCATCTTCAGTCTCGTCAACACCGTGCTGCTCGAGCCGGTGCCCTACCCTGATCCCGATCGCATCGCCGTCCTCACATCCAACTTCGGACCGTTCCAAAGCGGGCTCGTGTTCACGCTCGTTCGCGACCGCGTCCGTGCGGTCGAGACGGTGGCGGCGCAAAGCACCGGCACGAGTTGGAATCTGTCGACCGCAGATTCCGCGGTGAGCGTTAAAGGGCTGCGGGTATCGACCAACTACCTCATGGTGCACGGCGTGCGCCCGCGTCTCGGTCGGGAGTTCACACCGGTCGAGGATCAGCCTGGCGGTCCCGACGTCGTGATGGTGAGCGCGAAGCTGTGGGATCGCCTCTTTGCCGATCGCACCGATGCCCTCGGTGCACGCGTGCAGCTCAGTGGCAAGTCGTACACGGTGGTGGGGGTTCTACCGTCGACGTTCGCATCGATCCCGGCTGCCGACGTGCTGACGCCGCTTCGTACGACCGAACGCGATACGGGGACGAACTATCGTGTGATCGGCCGGCTGCGAAGCGGCATCACGGCTGAAGCCGCAGACGCCGAGCTCGAATCAGTCCGTACCGATCTCATTCGCACGATCCCCGGACTGATCGAGCGCCGCGTTCCGCACTTCACGTGGAGCGCTTATCGCGAAGTGCTCGGACGTGGCATGCGACAGCCGCTGCTCGTCCTGCTCGGAGCCGTGGGGTTCCTGCTCCTCATCGCGTGTGTCAACGTCGCGAATCTCTACATCGCACGCGCCGTCGCGCGCCATCGTGAGATGGCCACGCGGGCGGCGCTCGGCGCCGGTCGGGCGCAGCTGATTCGCACCGTCCTGTCGGAAGCGCTGCTGCTCGCCACCGCCGGCGCTGTCCTCGGTCTGGCCGTCGCGTGGCTATCGTCGCGCGCGCTGGTATCGATCGTCTCCGAGGACTACGCAACCGACGTGCTTGCTGGCGGCGCCGTCGGCATCGACTGGCGCGTGCTGCTCGTGATGACGGTGATTACCGTCGGGGCCGGGCTGTTCTTCGGCCTCGCGCCGGCGCTCGTGCTGTCGCGACTCGATCCCAGCGCCGCGCTCGGCTCACGATCGACGGCTGGTCCGCGCACCGCGTGGCTGCGGCGCGTGTTGACGGTTGCGGAGATGGCGCTCGCCGTCGCGCTGCTCGTCGGATCCGGTCTGCTCATTCGCACGTTCATGAACATGACGAGCGTCGGACTCGGGTTCACGCCGAGCGGCATCGTGATCGGCCGAATGTCGCTTCAAGGCACCAGTGCCGAAAACGCCGACTCGCGCGAGCGGCTGGTCGAACAGGCGCTCGCACGCATGCGTCAGCTGCCCGGTGTGACCAGCGCGGCGTTTTCCAATAGCGTGCCGGTCGAATCTGGTCTCAACCTCCCATTGCTGCCGCCCGAGGGAGCGCTCATCGAACAGGGACGTTCGGTCGACTGGCGCTACGTCACGCCGGACTACTTCTCACTGTTTGAAATCGCCACGCGCATCGGACGCACGTTCGACGATCGAGACAGCGCGGCAGGCCGTCTGGTCGCAGTCGTCAACGAGGCATTCGCACGCACCTATTTCGGGCGGCTGGACGTCATTGGCAGAACGATCGCGCTCTCGCCGTTGGCTGGCGATGCTCCTCGTGAAATCGTCGGGGTCGTCGCCGACGTCAAGGCCCGCTCCAACTCCGGGTTCACTCGCGGGCTGAACGCGCTCGCCTCCGACACCGCGCCAGCCATCTTCGTGCCTGCTGCCCAGGCACCGGATAGAGGCGTCAGCATCTCGAACCAGTTCTTCGATACGAAATGGATCGTGCGAACGAACGGATTGGTCCCTGGCATCGAGCGCGCGATGCGCGAGGCGGTGCGCGCGGTCGACCCCACGCTCGCGTTCGTTCGCTTCGAGTCGATGACATCGGTGATCGGACGTGATCTCGACCTGCAGCGTCTGCTCACGGTGCTGCTGGGTGCGTTTGCCGCATCGGCTCTGCTCCTCGCATCGGTTGGCCTGTATGGACTGATCGCATATTCGGCAGATCAGCGCCGTCAGGAAGTCGGCATCCGCATGGCGCTCGGCGCAACCACCATCTCGGTCCTGAACACGTTCGTGTGCGAAGGGATCGTGACGGCGGGCCTCGGGCTCGGCATCGGTATCGCGGGGGCTGTGGGCCTCACACGGGTCTTGACGTCCCGCTTGTTTGGTGTCACCGCGCTCGATTTGACGACGTTCGCAGCCGCTGGCCTCGTGCTCGTCGCCGTAGCGGCCTTCGCCGCGTTGATTCCCGCATCCAGCGCGGCGCGCACCAGTCCAGTTCAAGCGCTCCGGGGTGAATGAGGAGGAAGGCTGATGTTTGCCACACGCGTGCACGATCTTCGTCATGCCGGCCGATCGTTGTGGCGCACGCCCGGGTTCACGGCCGCCGCGGTGCTCACGCTGGCGGTTGGCATCGGCGCGAACACCGCGATCTTCAGCGTCTTCGAAGCGGCGCTGCTCCGGCCGCTCCCGTACGCCGACAGTGATCGTCTCATCGCGATCCACGAGACAGGCCGGAATGACACGCCCATTCCAGTCAACGCGCTGCACTTCGAGGAATGGCGCGCCAACCTGAAGTCGTTCGACAGTCTTGCGCTGCTCGGTCCCGTCGAACACACGCTTACCGGCTCAGGCGATCCGGTTCGCCTCGACGGCGCTCGAGTCACCCCGAGCGTGTTCTCGACACTCGCGTTAGTGCCGGCGCTCGGCCGGGCGTTCCTCGACGAGGAGAACGTTCCAGGGCGCGACGGCGTCGTCGTTTTGACCCACGAGTTGTGGACGGCGCGGTTCAACGCCGACCCGTCGATCGTCGGCCGCACGGTCACGCTCGACGGGCTGCCGCACGTTGTCGTCGGTGTGCTCCCCGCCAACCGCAGCATCCCGAGGCTCCGCGACCTGTACGGCCTGGACGTCGAGCTCGGACGCGAGCAGTACTTCAAGCCCTTCGCCGCTACGGAGAACGATCTGCGAATGCTCGGCTCGTTCAACTACGTCGCGATCGGGCGTATCAGAGCCGGCGTCTCCGCGAGTCAGGCGCTCGCGGCGTTGAACGCAGTGCAGCAGGATCTCGCGCGCCGCGCGCCGGAACCAGCTCGATTCGGCGCGACCGTCGTCCCTCTGGCCGACCAGATTGCGGACCGATCGAGACTCCCGCTGCAGTTGGTGCTGGGCACCGTTGCGCTGGTCCTGATTGTCGCGTGCGTCAATATCGCCAACCTCTTGCTCGCGCGTGGCGGGCGTCGCGTGCGCGAGTTCGCGATCCGGCGGGCGGCTGGCGCAGAGCGTCGAGACCTGATTCTTCACGTCCTCGCCGAGAGTCTCGTGCTGTCGCTCGCCGCCGGCATCGCCGGCCTCGCGATCGGTGGCGCGCTGGTCGAGCTCATTCGTCAATACGCGCCTGGCAACGTGCCGCGGCTCGATGAGGCCGCCGTGAATGCGAACGCATTGTCGTTCACGTTCCTGGTGACCCTCATCAGCGGCATCGCGATCGGGATCGTGCCGGCCATTCGTTCGACGGCGCTCCTGCCGGTCGACGTGCTGCGCTCCTCGGCAGCTACATCAGCGAGCGGCGCGCCCGCCGCCCGCCTCCGATCGATCCTCGTGGCCCTCGAAGTCGCGGTGAGCACCGCCTGCGTCGTTGCCGCAACCTTGCTGCTCAGCAGCTTCGTCAACATCCTCAACGTCGATCGCGGATTCGACACCAGCAAGATCGTCACGGTCGCCTTCACGCTCGCTGGACCGCGCTACGACACCCCATCCAAAGGCCTGCAGTTCATGACCACGCTCGCAGACCGGATACAGCAGCTGCCCGGCGTCGTCACGGTCGGCGTGACCGATGCGCTGCCGTTGAACGGAATCTCGAACAGCGCCATCATGATCGAAGGCTCGACACTGCCCCGACAGCAGCGGCCGACCGCGACCGTTCGAGTGGCCGATCGTGACTACTTCAGGACGATGGGCATTCCGCTCCGCGCTGGCCGCGTGCTCGAGGAGGCCGACGCCGATCGTCGCGTCGCCGTCATCTCCGAGTTGGCGGCCCAACGTTTGTGGCCCGGTCAGAATCCGCTCGGGAAGAAGTTCCGGCATGGGCCGGATACCTCACCACTCATCGAGGTCGTGGGCGTCGTCGGCAACGTGAGGTCGGTCAGTCTGAGCGCGAATCCGCCGCTGCACATCTACCGACCTGGCGCGCAGTACTTATCGGGGGGAGGCTCGGTCGCCGCGCGCACGACCTCCGATCCGACGGCACTCGCGCCGGCCATTGGTCAGATCGTCCGACAGCTCGATCCCGAGCTGCCCGTGCCTACGCCACGGACGATGGACGATATCGTCGCGCGGTCAGTAGCGCAGCGGCGGTTCCAGATGAATCTCATGCTCCTGCTCGGCGCCGCAGCGGTCTTGCTCGCCGGTCTCGGGATTTATGCGGTGGTGTCGCAATCGGTCTCGCAGCGCACGAGTGAGTTCGGTATCCGGATGGCCCTCGGCGCAGACGCCAGCCGGATTGGTCGTCTGGTACTGCGGCAAGGGCTGCTGCCAGTCGTATTCGGTCTGACGGCAGGTATCGGTGTGTCGCTTGCCGGAGGACGGCTTCTGAAGAATCTGCTCTTCGGCGTGTCGGCGACCGATGCCGTCCCGCTCGTGTTGTCCGCCGGGTTCCTCTTCGGTGTTGCCGTCACTGCGAGTCTCGCACCTGCGTGGCGCGCGTCGCGGCTGGATCCAAATGTGGCGTTGAGGAGCGAATAACCCATCATGACACGGCAACACGACGCATCGACACGACGATGGCTTGCAGCATTCGCATGCCTGGCACTGGGTGCACTCGAATCGTCGGGCCCGGTCGCCGGACAGACGAGCGCAGCGTGGCTGCAGTGGGGCGGGCCGACACGCAACTTCATGTCGGACTCCAAGGGGCTCGCATCGAGCTGGCCTTCAGGCGGACCGAAGAAGCTGTGGACGCGCGCGCTGGGTGAAGGGCACTCGTCGATCCTGGCCGAGAACGGCCGCCTCTATACGATGTATCGCCAGATCACTCGCCAGCCTCAAACGAAACACGAGGAGGTCGTGACCGCGCTCGACGCCGCGACCGGCAAAACGATCTGGGAGTTCAAGTACCCGGCGCCGATCGAGGGTATCCAGTGGGATCAGGGCTGGGGTCCGCACAGCACGCCGCTCATCGTCGGCAACATGCTGTTTGCGACCAGCTCGCGAAGCGAGCTCTTCGCGATCGACAAGGCGACCGGGAAGCGACTCTGGTCGCACGATTTCATCAAGGAGTACGGCGCGCCGCTCACCGGCCGCGGCTACAGCTGCAGTCCCATCCTCTATAGGGGCAGCATCATCGTGACGATGGGCGGTCCGAATCAGGCGGTTGCTGCCTTCGATCAGCAGACCGGCAAGCTGCTGTGGAAGGGCGGCTACTTCGTCTGGGCGCCGGCCTCGCCAATCCTGATCGACGTCGACGGGCAGCAACAGCTGGTCGTATTCGGCGGCGACATCATCAGCGGTATGGACCCCGCGACCGGACGTCAGTTGTGGAGTCACCCACACAAGACCGACTGGGGGCTCAACATCAGCACACCCGTCTGGGCACCGGAGAGTCACCTGCTCTTCGCCTCGTCTGCATATGGCACCGGCAGTCGAGCGCTCGAACTGCATCAGGCCTCCGGCAAGACGATGGTCAGCGAGAAATGGGAAAGCAGACGGATGCGTGTGCACATCGGCACGGTCATCCGACTGGGCGACTACGCGTACGGATCCAGCGGCGACTTCGGCCCCGCATTCATCGCGGCGATCGATCTGAAGAGCGGCAACATCACCTGGCAGGATCGCTCGTTCGCGCGAGCGCAGCTGCTCTACGCCGATGGCAAAGTGATCATCCTCGACGAGGATGGCGCACTCGGTCTGGCAACCGTGTCACCACAAGGGATCAAGGTGCTCGCACGCGCAAATGTCCTGACGCACCTGTCATGGACGCCGCCCACGCTCGTCGGCACCACGCTCTACGTACGCGATCGGCAGTCGATCGCTGCATTCGAGTTGGGGAATCAATGATCGACGGCTTTTGGCAGGACGTTCGCTACGCGGCGCGGTCGCTTGCACGCTGCCCACTGGTGACCGCCGTCGCGGTGCTGTCGCTCGCGCTCGGGATCGGCGTCAACTCAGCGATCTTCTCCGCCTTCGATCACCTGATCCTCCGCCACCTCCGTGTCCCGTCGGCTGACGAGATCGTGCTCATCACATCGCCAGGTCCGCGGCCCGGCAGCAACTCGACCAGCGGCGCTGGAGATGTTGACGCGATATTCAGCTATCCGCTGTTTCGCGATCTCGAACGCCTCGAACGATTCGGTCTTTCGGGCATCGCGGCGCATCGGGACTTTCCGGCAAACCTGGCCGATCGAGGCCAGACGATCAGCAGCGAAGGCGAACTGGTGTCGGGCGCGTTCTTTCCGCTCCTCGGGATCGCGCCTGCGCTTGGCCGTCTTCTGACCCCTGACGACGACGGTGCTCCGGGGGCGCATCCCGTCGTCGTGCTCAGCTACGGTTATTGGTCGACACGCTTTGGCTCGAACCCTTCGGTCATCGGCGAGTCTCTCGTCATCAACGGGCGGCCGATGACGATCGTTGGCGTCGCGGCCGATGGCTTCACGGGAATGACGGCGATGGACCGGCCGCAGATCTTCGTGCCGCTGGCCATGGCCGAGGTCATGCGACCGGGCTGGAAAGGGCGGGAGCAGCGCAACGATCACTGGCTGTATCTGATCGGCCGTCTCGCCCCTGGCACGACACGCGAGCAGGCGCAGGCGCAGTTGAAGGTGCCCTTCTCGACCATCATTCGCGAGGTCGAGTACCCGGCACAGAAATCCGGCATCGGCAGCGATCGCGACCGCGCGCAGTTTCAGGCGCGCACGATAGTGCTGCAGGAAGGCGGACGCGGACGAAGCCGGGGACGCGAAGAACTCTCACTGATTCTCGTCCTGATGTTTACTGTGACCGGCTTCGTCCTGCTCATTGCCTGCGCGAACGTGGCCAACCTGCTCTTGGCAAGGGCCGCGGACCGATCTGCTGAGATCGCGCTCCGGCTCTCGATCGGCGCGTCGACAATCCGTCTCGTCCGGCTGCTCCTGAGCGAATCCTGTCTGCTGGGGATCGCCGGCGGCGTCGCCGCCATCGCCGTATGCAGCGCAACAGTGCGACTGATACTCTGGCTCCTTCCGGCCGACGACAGCCGGGCGCTCGACCTCGCCGTCGACGGCCGGGTGCTGCTGTTCACGTTAGCGCTTGGTCTCGCAACCGGTTTCTTTTTTGGGCTCTTTCCTGCCGTTCATGGCGTTCGCGCCGGGATCGCCGCTGGACTGCAGGCTCAGTCGGGACGCACATCTGGATCGCGCGGCAGCTCACGGCTGCGCGCGGCTCTGGCAACCGCGCAGATCGCGGCGGCGACGGCGCTCCTGGCCCAGGCCGGACTCTTCATCGTCAGCATGGTCAACGTTGCCCGAGTGGATCTCGGCATCCGCACCGACGGTCTGATGACCTTCTCGATATCGCCATATCTGAATGGATACACGACCGCGCAATCAATCTCGCTGTTCGACCAGATCGAAGACTCGATTCGTGGTCTCCCGGGCGTGGTCTCCGTAACACAGTCGACCATCCCACTGATCAGCAACAGCTCCTCCTCCAGAAATGTGACCGTCGAGGGGTTCGACAGCGGGCCGGACGTCAACACCGTCGCGAGCTACGCGTCGGTTGGCGCGGACTACTTCAAGACCGTCGGGATCGCGATGCTGCAGGGCCGCGAGTTCACGCGCGCCGACGCGGGCCGACCGGTGACGGTCACGATCGTGAACGAGGCGTTCGCGCGGAAGTTCAACCTCACGGGACACACGGTCGGCACGCGCATGGCACTCGGCGCGAGCGATCGGCCGAAGCTCGATATCGAAATCGTGGGCCTCGCCCGCGATGCGAGACAGGGCAAAGTGCGAGAAGCATCGCCGCCCCAATTCTTCATGCCCTACCGGCAGCAGGCGCAGGTCGGGTCGATCGCGTTTTACGTCCGAACCTCAGGCGACCCGCAACAGTTGCTGTCCTCGATCGCCGCGACCGTCGCTCGAGCGGATCGGAACCTGCCCGTCGAAAACCTGCGCACGATGCCCGAGCAACTTCGGAACGGCGTCTCGCAGGATCGCGTTGTCGCGACGCTCTCGACGTCGTTCGCCGGCCTCGCAACGCTGCTGGCTGGCGTCGGTCTCTACGCGATGCTGACCTACAGCGTCGCCCGCCGCGTGCGCGAGATGGGCATCCGCATCGCGCTCGGTGCGCGCCGGGGCGATGTTCAACGTCTGATCTTCACGCAACTCGGACGCATCGTCGTCGCAGGCGGAGCGATCGGCGTTGCGCTCGCGATCGGTCTGGGCCAGCTCGGGAAATCACTTCTCTTCGGCCTTTCCGGCGCGGAACCCGCGATCGTCGGCACGGCGACGATCGTGGTAGTCGCTGTCGCATTGCTGGCAGGCCTCGGGCCAGCCCGACGCGCATCGCTGGTCAATCCCGTTGACGCGCTGAAAGCGGAATAGATCCGGCTGAAGCTGGAGACCAGGGACTGAACATGATCGACACCATCTGGCAGGACGTTCGATACGCGGCGCGATCGCTCGCACGGCGTCCACTCGTGACCGCCGTCACCGTGCTGTCACTCGCGCTCGGCATCGGCGTCAACTCCGCGCTCTTCTCAGTCTTCGATCGTCTCCTGCTGCGCCGCCTGCCGGTCCCGTCGCCAGAGCAGCTCGTGCTGATCACGTCACCGGGCCCGCGGCCTGGTGGCACATCGACAAGCGGCGCCGGCCGGCAGGAGACGGTGTTCAGCTATCCACTCTTCCGCGATCTCGAACGGCTGCCGGACGCGGGCCTCTCCTCCATCGCGGCCCATCGCGACTTTTCAGCCAACCTGGCCTATCGCGGACAGACGCAGAACGGTCAGGGTCTGCTCGTCTCAGGCGCCTACTTTCCATCGCTTGGTGTGATTCCCGCGCTCGGACGTCTGTTCACACCCGACGATGACCGCATCCCGGACGGTCATCCGATTGCGGTCCTGAGCTACCGCTACTGGTCGACGCGCTTCGGTGCCAACGCCAGCGTCGTTGGCGACACGGTCATGGTCAACGGCCAGCCGATGACGATCGTCGGCGTCACGCCTGACGGCTTCGATGGCACGACGATCATGGAGTCGCCACAGGTGTTCGTACCCTTGGCGATGAGTGATCGGATGGCGGCGGTTCCAGGACGCGAGAGCCGGCGCGATCACTGGCTGTACGCGTTCGGCCGGCTCGAACCAGGCGTAACCCTGGCACAGGCGGAAAGCCGGCTGAATGTGCCGTTCACCGCACTGATCCGCGACGTCGAGTACCCGGTCATGCGCAGCGGGCTCGGCAGCGATCGCGACCGCGCCGCCTTTCAGGCACGCCGCATCATTCTCCAGGACGGAGCGCACGCGAGAAGCGCCGACCGGGTTCAGTTCAGCACGATCGGCGTTCTGCTCTTCGGCATCACCGGGTTCGTCCTTCTGATCGCGTGTGCCAATGTCGCGAATCTCCTTCTCGCACGCGCGACGGACCGATCGACGGAGATCTCGGTTCGTCTATCGATGGGCGCTTCGTCGTCGCGTCTGATCCGTCTGCTCCTCACGGAAGCGTGTCTGCTCGGCGCCATTGGCGGCGTTGCGGCCCTGGGAGTCTCGAGGGGCACGCTCGCATGGCTCCTCGCGATGATTCCTGGCGAGACCAGCAAGACGCTGCCGTTCGTGGTCGACGGTCGCGTTCTCCTGTTCACGATCGTGCTCGGTCTCGCGACCGGCATCGCGTTCGGCCTCTTCCCCGCTCTGTATGCGGCTCGTGCAAGCGTTGCCGAACGAATCCACGCCGGCAGCGGACGAACGTCCGGACCGCGAACGGCGACGCGTCTGCGGACGACGCTCGCCGCGGTACAAATCGCGCTTGCCACAGCCCTGCTGGCACAAGCAGGTCTCTTCATCGCCAGCCTCGTCAATCT
Source organism: Vicinamibacterales bacterium (assembly GCA_036407095.1). Classification (GTDB taxonomy): domain Bacteria; phylum Acidobacteriota; class Vicinamibacteria; order Vicinamibacterales; family UBA2999; genus Gp6-AA40. Next base: position 54,878 of record DASWZV010000142.1, read on the forward strand.
TGCCGGAACGGATCTCGGCATCCGCGCACACGGGCTGATGTCCTTCCGCGTCTCGCCCTCTCTGAACGGCTACACGCAGGAACAATCGCGCGCGCTCTTCGATCAGGTCGGAGACGGGGTGCGGGGTCTTCCCGGTGTCACGTCGGTGAGTGAATCGAACATCGTCTTGATGGGCAACGACGGCTGGACGCAGAACGTCACCGTCGAAGGCTTCAACGCCGCGCCTGAAGAGAATGTGAGCGTCAATTCCGCGTTCGTTGGCGCGGACTATTTCAAGACCGTCGGCCCGGCGGTTCTCGCTGGACGTGAGTTCACCCCCGCCGACGCCGGCCCCAAAGCCACCGTCGCGGTCGTCAACGAGGCGTTCGCACGCAAATTCAACCTGGGCTCCCGAGTGGTGGGCACGAGGATGGCGCTCGGTCGCGCCGCGCGCAAGACGCTCGACATCGAGATCGTCGGCTTCGTGCGCAACGCCAAACACACGACCGTCCGGGACGACAATCCGCCGCAGCTCTTCATGCCCTGGCGGCAGAGCGGCGTGGGCTCGCTCACGTTCTACGTGCGGTCGTCGGGGGACCCGGCGCTGCTCACGCCCTCGATTGCGTCCGTGGTCGCCGAATTCGATCGCAATCTGCCGCTCGAGAACGTCAGGACGATGGAGGAACAGATCTGGAGCAACGTGACATCCGATCGCGTACTGGCCACGTTGTCGTCATCGTTCGCAGGACTGGCCACGATCCTCGCGGGCATCGGCCTGTATGCCATGCTGGCGCACATCGTCGCACGGCGCGTGCGCGAGATGGGCATCCGCATCGCGCTGGGGGCGCGCGGGGTTGATGTGCAACGGCTGATCTTCGGGCACGTTGCCGGCATCGTCGCCATGGGCGGCGCCATCGGCATATTGCTCGCAATCGGTCTTGGCCGGCTCGGGCGATCGATCCTGTTCGGTCTTGGCGGATCTGAACCGGCAATCATCGCCGGCGCTGCTGCCGTCGTTGTCCTGGTCGCAATTGCGGCAGGAATTGCGCCGGCTCGACGTGCGGCTCTCGTAAACCCCGTCGATGCGTTGAAGGCTGAATAGAACAATGACCGGATTCCTTCAGGATTTGAAGCACGGGTTCCGGATGCTTTTCAAGAATCCGGGATTCACCGTCATCGCTGTCGTCTCGATCGCGATCGGCGTCGGTGCCAACGCAGCGATGTTCAGCGTCGCCGACGGACTCGTCATCAGGCCGCTGCCGGTTCCGCGCCCGGGTGAAGTGGTCACGGTCAGCGCCGACCTGCCAGGGTTTGTCCGAAACACTGCGCTGTCGTATCCCGAATACACCGACGTCAAGGCGCAGTCTCAGAGCCTCACCAGTCTGGTCGCATATCAGCTCGTTCTCACGACGTTCGTCAATCGGCCAGACGAGCCGGCACAGCGTCGCGCGGGCATGGTGGTCAGCGCCAACTACTTCGATGCGATGGAAGTGCGCCCCGCGCTCGGGCGCTGGTTCCGGGCGGACGAGGACGAGGTGCCGCTGCGCGATGCAGTCATGGTCCTCGACTACGACGAGTGGCAACAGAGATTCGCCGGGGATCCCAACATCATCAATCGACGGATTCGCGTCGGCACCGCGGACTTCACCGTGATCGGCGTCGCGCCCGCCCGATTCACGAGCATCGATCACGATCTCCATCCCGCCTTCTACATTCCGCTGTCGATGGCCCCCGCCGTCCAGACCGGCAGACCGGTCGACGCGCGCCTGATGCGCGAGCTGCGCTGGCTCGTCGTCAAGGGCCGGCTGAAGTCCGGGGTCTCGATCGCACAAGCACGCGAAGACGTCCACCAGATCGCGCTCCGTCTCGAACGGAGCTATCCCGACACGAACCGGAATCACGACTTCACCGTCAAGACGCAGCTCGACGCGTTCACGTCGGGGCCGGGCGGCACGGATGCCGCCCTCGTCGGGATGTTGATGGTGCTCGCGTTCGTCGTGCTCGTCGTCGCATGCGCGAATGTAGCCGGTCTCCTCACCAGCCGCGCTCCCGTCAGGTCCCGGGAAATCGCATTGCGCCTCGCAGTGGGTGCCGCCAGATTCAGATTGCTCCGTCAGCTGGTGACGGAAAGCCTCCTGATCGCGGCAGGAGGAGGAGCGCTGGGGCTTCTGTTCGGGTATGCCGTCATCAGGATGTTCCAGCGTCTAGAGTTTCCCGCCGACGTTCCGCTGAAACTGACGTTCGCGCTCGATACCCGCGTCATCGTCGTGGGTATCAGCCTCGCTGCCGCCGCCGCTCTTCTCTCGAGCCTCGTTCCGGCATGGCGTGCAACGAGGACGGATCTCGTTTCCACGATCAAGGATCCGAATGCGAGTGCGTCACCGCGGCAGCGTCTGTGGGGCCGCAGCCTGCTCGTCTCCGGCCAGATCGCGCTCTCGCTGGTACTCCTGACCGTCTCGGCGTTTCTCTATCGCTCGTTCCGCGTCGAACTCGACAAGGGACCCGGATTCCGCACCGACCACCTCTTGATGGTGACGTTCGAGCCCAGCCTCCTTCGGTATGACGAGACACAGACGCGTCACTTCTACCAGCGACTGAAGGACGCAATGGAGGCGACGCCGGGAGTGACGTCAGTGTCGTTGTCGTCGGCCGTTCCGATGAAGGCCAACGACATCGGGTTCGGGCTCGTGGCGCCTGAAGGGTTTCAACTGCCGCAAGGCAGGGACAACGTCAACGTTCCGACTATCGACGCTGACGAGCGCTACTTCGACACCCTTCGCATCCCGATCGTGAAGGGGCGTAGCTTCCGTTCGACGGACACAGCAGACGCGCCACGCGTCGCGATCGTAAACCGGACGTTCGCGTCGCACTACTGGCCGGGACAAGACCCGATTGGCAAGCGAGTGCGGCTGGATACTGCCAACAGAACGTACGCCGAAGTCGTCGGCATCGCTGCAGACGCCAAGTATTTCTTCATCGTCGAGTCGCCGGTCGAGCTCGTCTACCTGTCGCACATGCAGGGCGCGGCCCCGAGGAGCACTCTGCTCGTCGCCACTACAGGCGCACCGGCCGGCATGGCTGCGCAGGCACGCGCCGTCGTGCGCTCTGTCGATCCGAACATGCCGCTCCTCGCCGTACGCACGCTCGAAGACTTCTACGCGTCACGGATCGTCTACACCACGCGCTTGCTCGTGGGGAGCGTGATCGGCATGGGCTCGATGGGGCTGGTCCTGGCGATGGTCGGCTTGTACGGGCTCGTGGCGTACAACGCTCGCCGGCGGACGCGCGAGATCGGCATCCGCGTAGCGGTCGGCGCGAATCCGGGCGATGTGCTCCGCATGGTGCTCCGTCATGGGTTCACCCTGGCCGTCGGCGGGATCGCCCTCGGGCTCGCTGGCAGCGTGGCCGCGAACAGCGCGCTCCGCGCGACGTTTTCGCGGACTCCGTTCGGATCGCTCGGCGCGATCGCAGGCAGTGACCTCGCCGTGTATCTGCAGACTGTTGCCGTGTTGATCCTCGTCGTAGCGTTCTCCGCGTTCCTTCCGGCGCGACGTGCTGCTCGCGTCGATCCTCTCATCGCGTTGAAAACGGAATGAGCCGCAGCTAGTGTCCGGCCTCTTGACCACCATCGCCTTGGCGAAGGTGGTCAGCCGGACGATGGGGGCATCCCATGATCGAAACGATTTGGCAAGACCTCAGACACGGCGCCCGGATGCTTTTCAAGAATCCGGGCTTCACGTTCGTGGCCGTTGTCTCGATCGCGCTCGGTGTGGGCGCGAACACGGCGATGTTCAGTGTGGCCGATGGTCTCGTGCTACGGCCCCTGCAGGTGCCGCGCGCCAACGAGGTCGTTGGGATCAACGCGACAACGCCGCGGGTGAGCGACACCTTCATCGTCAACACGCTGCTCTCACATCCCGATTACGTCGACCTGCGCGATCGGGCGACGAGCTTCACCGGCGTCCTCGCCTATCACGTCGTGCTGACGAGCTTCTCCGATCGCCGGGATCAACCGGCGCAGACCAAGCTCGGCTTCGCGGTCAGCGGTAACTTCTTCGACGTCCTTCAACTGCGGCCGGCGCTCGGGCGAACGTTTCTCGCTGAAGAGGATCGCGTGGCTGGCCGTGACGCGGTCGTCGTGCTTGCGTACGACACCTGGGCCGATCAGTTCGGATCGGATCCCGGTGTCATCGGCCGCCAGATTCGAATGGGCGACACCGACTTCACCGTCATTGGGGTCGCGCCGCAGGGATTCACGGGGATGCGGCTGGCGCTGCCGGCGGCGTACTACATCCCGCTTGCGATCACATCCTCGCTGCCAGGCGCGCTCCCCAATGCGCTCGAGCGCCGCGATCTGCGTGTGCTCGAGGTCAGGGCGCGGCTGAAGCCTGGCGTGTCGATCGAGCAGGCGCGGGAAGAAACGGCGCTCATCGCAAGGGCCCTGGAGCGCACGCATCCCGACACCAATCGCAATTACGGAATGTTGGTGCGCAGCGCGATGCAGACGCGACTCGACGAACGCGGACCGTCGGCACCAGGCGCGTTCATGCTGCTGACACTGGCACTGGTCGTTCTGCTCGTGGCGTGCGCCAACGTCGCCGGCCTCCTCATGAGCCGTGCGCCCGAACGACAACCGGAGATTGCACTGCGGATGGCGATCGGGGGCGGCCGTGGGCGCGTCGCTCGTCAACTGGTCACCGAGAGCGTGTTGCTGGCGGTGGGCGGCGGCGTGCTCGGGCTCGCGATCGGCTACGGCGTCGTGGTGTTCTTCCGGGGAATGCCGATCGTCAGCGATATCGGTGTCCGCCTCACGTTCGACTTGGACCGGCGTGCCATTCTGGTCGGGCTCGTGGTGGCCGCCGCGAGCGCCTTGCTCTCGAGCCTTGTTCCTGCCTGGCGCGCGACGCAGCGCCTCGATCTGGCAACCACACTGCGAACGTCGACCGCGGACGGGCGTCATCGGCTGTGGGGCCGCAACGGGTTGGTGGTCGGGCAGGTGGCGCTCACGCTCATGATGCTGACCGCTGCAGTCTCCCTGTCGCGGGCAGCCGCGGCCGAGTTGAGCCAGCCCGGGTTCCGAACCGAACGCATTCTGCTGGCTGGATTCGAGCCGATGCTCGCACGCTATAACGTTCAACAGACTGACGCGTTCTACACGCGACTCAAGGAGCGCGTTCGCGCGATTCCAGGTGTGACCTCGGTCGGCATGACGTCGGTAATGCCCTTGAACCAGGACTACCGCGATCCGGCCGCGATCGCGCCAGAGGGCTTCCAGTTGCCGCGCGGCACCGTGAGTATCACGGTGCTCTCTTCCCGCATCGATGAGGGGTATCTCGACACGCTCGGGATTCGGCTCCTGCAGGGCCGCAACGTCGGCGCCGCTGACGTTGCGACCTCGCCGCGCATCGCGCTGGTCAACCAGGCGATGGCGATGAGGTATTGGCCGGGGCAGAGCCCGATCGGCAAGCGCGTTCGACTCATGGATCGCGATGGACAGCCATGGGCGGAAGTCGTCGGGGTCACGGCCGACAGCAAGTACAACTGGATCGGTGAAGCTCCGACGTCGTGGATCTACTTCGCACAGCGTCAGGATCAGGGTTTCCGCAGCACCTTGATCGTGGGTGCGGCAGGCAGCGCCGCGTCATTGGCCGCACCGATCCGCGACAGCATTCGCGACATCGATCCGAACATGCCGATCGCCGGCATGAGAACGATGGAGGACTTCTACTACGGCAACGCGACCGCCGTCGTGAGCACCCTGACACGCGTGACCGGTGGGATGGGCCTCATGGGCCTGATGCTCGCCATCGTCGGATTGTATGGGCTGGTGGCGTATGCCGTCGCGAGGCGGACGCGAGAGATCGGGATTCGAATGGCGATTGGTGCGAAGCCGTCGATCGTCCTGCAATCGGTGCTGCGCCAGGGGTTTGTGCTCGCAGCGTGGGGGATCGGTTTCGGCGTCATCGGGTGCATCGCCGCAGGTGGTTTGCTGAGAGCGGCGTTTCCCAATACGGGCCGTATCGATGCCACGACATACGCGCTGGTCGTATCGACGCTGGTCATCGTCATGCTCCTCGCGTCATATGTGCCGGCACGACGTGCCGCCCGCATCGATCCGCTGCGCGCGCTGAGAGCTGACTAGTTCAGGGGTCGCTCGTGACTCACCTCCAATACGCCCTTCGAACCCTGGCACGACACAAGGGCCCGGCGAATCTATAATCATCAATATCCCTGCTCCCTCGACCCTGAATCGAAAGACATCGCGCAAAGGAGACGCGCAATGACGCGTATGAGGCTGGTGGGGTCCGTCCTCTTGTTGACTCTCCTGGCGGCATCACCCGCGGCCGCCCAGTTGTGCATCGGAAATCCAAGCCTGGCGTACTCGCCCTACCAAGTGAGCATCGGCGCCGCGTTCAACCAGGGTGCTCGGAGCGTCGATTTGGGCGCGGCCGCAGGCGGCCAGACGATCTTCGGCGGCGCGGGATTGACCCTCGTGAACTTCACCGACATCGACGTGAAGACCGCCGGCATCTTCGGGTACATCGGCGCAGAGTTGGCAGCTGATCGGGACAGCAAGATCATGATCTGTCCGATCGCGCGTATCACCGTGCTGGCAGGACCCGACATCGGTCCGGTCGATTCATCCACCACGGGCCTCGAAGGGGGCGGTGCAATCGGCCTCACCATCTACGATGTGGGTGATATCCAGGTGGTTCCGTTCTTCGGGCTCGCCCTCACCTATACGCGTCTGCGATCCGAGTTTCCAGGCGTCACGACGACGGTCTCCGACACGGGGGGACGAGCCGATCTCGGCGTCGGCTTCATGTTCAACAAGACCGCTGGGATCACGCCGTTGATCTCGATCCCGTTCGACACAGGCAACACGGACACCACGTTCACGATCCGCTTCGCTTTCAATTGGGGGAGATAGTTTTCGTGTAGGCCGGGCCTGTTTTCTAGGCCCGGCGTGTCCGGATCGCACGTCCGCCTCTGAACAAGCGCGTCCCACGTCCGGACAAAAGATTGTGATGACGCCTCGCGCCCGCGTTCGAAAACGGCAACACTCCGCGTGGTCCATGGTCAGCCGTTCTCTGGCACATTCCTTGGTCGTCGAGGGAGAATTCACGTGCTCGCTGATTGGTGGCATGAGCTGACGTACGCCGTGCGTTCACTGCGACGCACACTGGGCTTCACGCTCGCGGCAGTCGTCACGCTTGCGCTCGGCCTTGGCGCCAACGCAGCCATATTCAGCCTGTCCGATGCGACCGCGTTTCGGCCGCCGGATGTGCCGCGGCCCGACGAGGTCGTCCGCGTGTTCAGCACCACTCGCGAGATCCCCTACGGCGAGGTCTCGTATCCCGACTTCACCGACTTCAGGACGCGGACGAAAACACTCTCCGGGTTGGCGGCGTACGAAACGGTTGACTTCTCTCTCGCCAGCGACCGAATCGGACCTGCGCAATACGTCGGCGGCTGGGCGGTCAGCGCGAATTTCTTCTCCGTACTCGAGAGCACCATGGCCATCGGCCGCGCGTTCAGCGCGGACGAGGACCGTGCCGCGATGCCGGTGGCCGTGATCAGTCATCGGCTGTGGGAGCGCACCTTTCTTCGGAACCCGGACATCGTTGGCGTACGGGTCGTCCTGTCGGGCGCCGAGTTTTCGATCATCGGTGTCGCGCCGGAGCCGTTCGGGACTGAACTCTATTTCCATCCCGACGTCTTCATTCCACTCACGACCGTGCGCCTCACGAACCCGACGATCCCGGCCACCCTGCTCCAGGATCGTGCTCGGGGGTGGCTGACCGTGCTCGGCCGATTGCGTCGGAACGCGACGGCCGCCGACGCAGCCGTCGAGTTCGCCGCGCTCGCTCGCGATCTCGAGCGGTCCTATCCGGACGTCAATCGCGGTCGACGAGCCACCGTGCTCCCCGAAATCACGGCACGGGCCCGGCTCGACTCGGGCGGCGCGAAGGGCGCGATCGCGTTCATGGCGCTTGTCGGATTGGTGCTGCTCCTTGCGTGCGCGAACGTGGCAAACCTGCTCCTCTCGCGCGGCGCATCGCGCGGACGGGAGCTCGCGCTTCGCGTCGCGATCGGCGCTTCGCGCTGGCGGTTGCTGCGTCAGCTGCTGCTCGAGAGCCTCGTGCTGTCGTGCGCCGGCACCGTCATGGGACTGCTTCTCGCGGCGGCGATGATTTCCTATCTCGCGACACTGTTCGTGATTCCGAGCGCCTTGCCACTCTCCATCGATCTGCGCCTCGACACCCGGATGCTTCTCGTTACGGGACTGGCGACGATCGTCACCACATTGCTGTGCGGTCTCGCCCCGGCGCTCCCCGTTCTGCGCGCAGCCCTTGGCGAACGACTCAAATCGTCATCCCGCGGACCGTTCGGGCGGGTGCGGTTCACGTTGCGCACAGCACTCGTCGCGTTGCAGGTGGCGATGTCGGTGATCGTGCTCATCGCATCCGGCGTGCTGCTTCGTGCCTTCGCCGTGGCGCGGCATGCCGACCCGGGATTTCGAAGCGACCACGTGCTGCTCGCCTCGTTCAATCCGAGTCTGATCCGCTACGACACCGCACGCGCGCGACGGTTCTACGAACAGCTGCTGGAACGAACGCACGCGATTCCGGGTGTCGCGGCCGTGGGCTTCACACACTACGTGCCGCTCGGGGTGACCAACGGCTCTGTGCCGGTCGCGATCGATCGCGCTGGATCGGCCGCTGACGCGAACCGCTTCGACACCGCCGAGACATCAGTCGACCCCGGCTACTGGAACGTGATCCGTACTCCGATCGTGCGCGGCCGCGCCTTCGATGCCACCGACAGTGCCTCGAGCTCACCGGTGACGATCGTGAACGAGACCTTCGCCCATCGATACTGGCCCGGCGAGGATCCGATCGGAAAGACGGTCACGTTTCCAGCGGCGGGACCGGCGACGGAGACCGGCGGCGTGCCGGCGGCAGTCGTCGGGGTCGCGCGGGACGCCAAGTACTGGCAGCTTGCTGAAGTACCACAGCCGTTCATCTATCGACCCATCGCCCAGGGCCGGCGAGTGGCGCTCACGATGCTGGTGCTGGCGCGGGGAGAGCCGTTGTCGATCGCGTCTGCCGTGCGCGAGGCCGCGGCCTCGGTCGACTCCGCAGTCCCGATGTTCGACGTGAGGACGTTCGACGACCTGTACCAGTCGAAAGCGCTCCTGCCGGCGCGCATGATGTCGCAACTGGTCAGCACGCTCGGGGCGATCGCGCTGCTGCTCTCCTCTGTCGGGTTGTACGGTGTCATCGCGTTTCTCGCAGCGCGACGAACCTACGAGATCAGCATCCGCATGGCCGTCGGGGCTTCGCCTGGCAGCGTGGTCAGAATGGTGCTCGGCCAGGCGGCGGTCTTCGTGCTCCCCGGCCTCGTCCTTGGAACAATCGCCGCGTTTCTGCTCGCCCCCTTCCTCGCGAGCCCGGAGTTCGATTTCGTAACGCCGCGCGATCCGTCGGTCTTCGCGCTCGTGATCGTCCTCACGACCGCTGTGGCGCTCGTCGCTGCGGGCGTGCCGGCGCGCCGTGCCGCGCGCGTCGATCCGGCGATCGCGTTACGAGCCGAGTGAGGCATCGAGACGATGCGGACCCGCGATGAATGACCTGCTGCACGATCTGAGATATGCCGTCCGATCGCTCGGACGTACACCAGCCTTCACCGCAGCAGCAGTGATTACGTTGGCCCTCGGCATCGGCGCCAACAGCGCGATCTTCACGCTGCTCGACGCGGTGCTATTGAAGCCGCTGTCGCTGCCTCATGCGGACGAGCTCGTCACGCTCTACGAAAACCCCACCGGGCCCGGCGCGCCGAGCGGGACGCCAGATACCACCGGGGGTACTGGGCGCTTTCTTCGTTTCTCGTATCCACGATTCCTCCGTCTGCAGAACGCACTTGGCGACATGGGCTCGCTTGCCGCGATGACGCGCAGCGTCCCATTTGCCGTGCGCCTCGAGAACGACGCCACGCAGACCATCGTGCGCGGGCAGCTCACAACCAGCAACTACTTCACCACGCTCGGTGTGCCCGTAACGCGAGGGCGGTCGTTTACTGAAGATGACGTGCAGCGCGGCAGCTCTCAACCTGTCGCCGTCGTGAGCGATGGATTCTGGCAGCGCATGCTGGGCGGATCGGATGCCGCGATCGGCCGGCCAATCCTGATCAATCGGCTGCCGGTGACCGTAATCGGCATCGCGCCTCCAGGATTCGTCGGAGCGTGGAGCGATGCCGAGAGCAATATCTGGCTGCCGCTCACCATGCAGCACGCGTTGAACTACCAGGCCAACGCGAGCTCGTACGGACCCGTCGACCCCGAGCAGCCGTGGTTCCAGCAGAACCTGATCGCCTGGCTGAATCTCGTCGGCCGTCTCGATGCCGGGTCGCGCCCGCGGGCCGAGGCGGCACTGCGCACCACCAATCGCACCGCGTTGCTCGACATGTCGCTCGAGGTCCCTGACGTACGCGCCCGGCAATCGATCACGTCGGGCGTGCTGGTCGTCGAGCCGTTCGCCCGCGGCTTCTCCGGCCTGCGCGCGCGCTTTGCGACGTCGCTGGTCGCGCTCGCCGGCATGGTCGCGATCGTGCTGCTCGTGGCGTGCGCGAACATCGCCAACCTGCTGCTCGCGCGATCGACCGCGCGGTCGCGGGAGATCGGGATCCGCCTCGCGGTCGGTGCGAGCCGCGCCAGGCTGATCCAGCAGGGGCTCATCGAAAGCCTGCTGCTGGCGGGGAGTGGGGGCGCGGCCGGGTTTTTCGCGGGGCAATGGGGCAGCCTGCTGCTCGCGCGTCATGCGCTCGGTTCGCTGAATGCTCCGCTCCCCCGGGTCTTCGCACCCGATCTTCGCGTGCTCGCATTCACCGCGACGATCACGTTGGCCACGGCGTTCCTCTTCGGCCTCATGCCATCCCTGCGCGCCACCAGGATGGATGTCGTCGAACGGCTCGCCGGCGGCAGAGCGGTCGTCTCTGGCTTGCTGATGCGAGCGATGCGTCCGCTGGTCGCTGCCCAACTTGCCCTGTCGTTCGTCGTCGTCTTCGCGGCGGCGCTGCTGGGGCGAAGCCTGATCAACTTCTCCCACGTCGATCCAGGCTTCTCAATCGATCGCGTCGTCGCCGTTGCGTTCAATCCAAGGGTCAGCGGCTACACGCTCGAGCAGTTGCCGGCGCTTCGCGACCGGCTTCTCGCCGCGACGACGACGGTCCCCGTCGTGAGATCCGCCGTCATCTCGACGTGCGGGCTGCTCGCCAACTGCACGCAAAGCAGCGGCTTTCGTATCGGCGAGCAGGGTGGCGTCCAGTTGAACGAAAACTATGTCGGGCCCGGGTACTTCGCCACCGTCGGGATTCCGCTGAAGCGCGGGCGCGAGTTCGGCGCCCGCGATGTCGACAAGATGCCGCTCGTCGCCGTCGTGAGCGAGTCGGTAGCTCGACGATACTTCGGTGGCAGGGACGCGATCGGTCAAACGATCGGCGATGAGGAGTTCACCGCGGAAGTCGTCGGGATCGTTGGCGACACCAGGCCACTCTCGCTTCGCGACGCGCCAGTACCAATGGTGTATTTCCCCATCGCGCAGTGGAACCAACCGGTCTACACGCTGGCCGCACGTATCGCTGGTGATGCCCCTTCGGGAGCCCTCGCGATTCAACAGGCTCTCAAGGCCGCCGAACCGGGCCTCATCATCGATTCTGCCGGGACGATGAACACCTACCTCTCACAGGGCACCGGACGTGAACGCCTTGTAACGTACCTGGTGTCGGCGCTCGGTGCGCTCGCCCTCCTGCTCGCCTGCGTCGGCCTGTACGGCGTGCTGTCATATGCCGTCGCGTGGCGGACGCCCGAACTCGGCGTTCGTATTGCGCTGGGCGCGCGCCCCGCCGACCTCCGCAGCCTCGTCCTGCGGGACGCGTTCCGGATGATCGCCGTCGGCACGCTGGCAGGTCTCGGCACCGCCTTCTGGGCCAATCGGCTGTTTCAATCGCTGCTCTTCGACGTCAGCCCCTTCGATGCGGCGACCTGCGCCGTCGCCATCGTGGCGCTGGCCGGCTGCGCCCTCCTCGCATGCAGCCTGCCGGCGATGCGCGCGTCACACCTCGATCCGATTCGAGCCCTGCGCGCGGACTGAGATATTCTTGGGAGTTGATGCCCGTTGTAGTCCGGGGTTTCAACCCCGTCCGTGCCGCCGCGCTGCTCGCCGTTCTCATCTCCGCCTTCGTCATCGCCCCTGCATGTTCGATCAAGACGATGGCGGTGAAGACTGTGGCCAATACGCTGTCGGACACTGGCGACGTCTTCACCAGAGACGACGATCCCGATCTCATTCGAGATGCGACGCCGTTTGCCTTGAAGCTGTACGAGTCGCTGCTCGAATCGGTCCCGACGCACGTGCCGCTGCTCGTCGCCACGTGCGGCAGCTTCACCCAGTACGGCTACGCGTTCCTCGAATCGGAAGCAGACGGCCTCGATGCAAGCCGGCGGAACGAGGCGGTCGCCCTTCGTGAACGCGCGCTCAAGCACTACCTCCGCGCCCGCGGCTACTGCATGCGCGGGATCGACGCGCGGTTCGGAAAAGGGTCCAGTCAGGCGTTGCTTCAGGATCCGGCCGCCACGCTGAAGAAGGCGCAGAAGAGCGACGTTCCGCTGGTGTACTGGTCGGCGGCATCCTGGGGTGCCGCGATCTCGCTCGGCATCGATCGTCCCGATCTCGCCGTCGATTTCCCCACCGTGCGCGCGCTGGCGGACCGGGCGCTTGCGCTCGATCCGACCTGGAATAGAGGGGCGATCCACGAGCTGATGATTTCGCTCGACAGCCTGCCCGAAGCGCTCGGCGGCAATCCCGAACGGGCCCGCGAGCACTTCAAGATGGCCGTCGAGATTCAGAAGGGGTTGTCGCCCGGACCGTATGTCGCCCTGGCGACGGGCATCGCCGTGCCCGCGCAGGATCGGCCCGAGTTCGAGCGTCTGCTCAAAGAAGCGTTGGCAATCGATCCCGAAAAGGATCCATCGAATCGTCTCGTCATTCTCGTGACGCAGCGCCGGGCGCGCGACCTGCTTGCGCACATCGACGAGAAGTTTTCAAAATAGAGATTTGTACGTGGGGTCCGGCTTCAGCCGGACCGAATTCGGAGGATGTATGTCGGTTCGTAAAGCAGTTGCACTACTCATGACAGTCGTCGCGCTCGCGGTGCCGATCACGCTCGGTGCTGCGGTCACGCTCAAGCTGGCCACGCAGGCCCCGGTCAATTCGTCCTGGCACAAGGCGCTGCTCGACATGGGCGCGGAGTGGGACCAGAAGACATCCGGTCGGGTCAAGCTCACCGTGTACGCGGGCGGCACGCAAGGCAGCGAGGACGCCACGATTCGCATGATGCGGCCCGGCGTCGATCAGCTCCAGGCAAACCTGCTCATGCTGCCGGGGCTCGGCCACATCGACGACGCGTTCAACGCGTTCGGGATCCCGTTCTTCTTCGAGAGCGATGCCGAAGGCGAGTACGTGCTTCAGAAGCTGACACCGTTCCTCGAACAGCGTCTCGACGCCAAGGGTTTCAAGCTGCTCTGCTGGGGAAGCGCCGGATGGGTTCAGCTGTTCTCGAAGAAGCCGTTGGCGACGCTCGCCGACGTCAAGAACGCAAAGCTCTACACCAACCAGGGCGACGATCGCATGTCGCAGTGGTACAAGTCCAACGGCTTCCACCCGGTGGCACTCGCGGCTGGCGACATCCCGGCGCAGTTGAAGCTCACGACCGGGCTGATCGACGCGGCGCCGAGCCCGCCGTATCCGGCGCTGCTGCTCCAGATGTTCCGCGACGCGAAGTACATGCTCGACGTGCGCGTGGCGCCGCTCTACGGCGCGATCGTGATGACCAACGATGCCTGGAACAAGATCGACGCCGGCGATCGGCCTGCGGTGCTTGCCGCCGCCAAGACGATCGAGAAGCGGCTGCTCGGTGAGGCACCGAAGCTCGATGCCGATTCGGTCGCGACCATGAAGAGCCGCGGGCTGACGGTGACGTCGCTCGATCCGAAAGCGGCGGCCGAATTCCGTGCAGCCGCCGAGAACTTCGTGAAGTCGATGCGCGGCAACATCGTGCCGGCTGACGCCTATGACGCGGCCCTGAAGGAGCGAGACGCTTACAGGAAGACCCGCAAGTAATGCGGGCGCGGGTGCTCGCGCTGCGCGCGGAAAATGTCCTCGCGACGGCGGCTCTCGGGGGCATCATGCTGCTGCCGCTCGCGGAGATCGCGACGCGGCGGATTGTCAGCACGGGAATTCCGGGCTCGGCTCCCTTCACGCTGAACCTCACGTTGTGGGTCGGCCTGCTCGGCGCGGCGATCGCCGCGCGTGATGGGAAACTCCTCACCCTGGCCACCGGCGAATTCCTCCCCGCCCGCATCTCGGGACTCGCGCACATCATCGGCGGAGCGGTCGGCGCCGCGATCGCGGCAATGTTCATGGTCGGCGGCCTCAGCCTCGTGATCACCGAGCGCGCCGCCGGCGATCACATCGCCGTGAACGTGCCGGTGTGGGTATCGACGCTGGCCTTTCCGATCGGATTCGGGCTGATCGCGATTCGCCTCGCGCTGCGTGCAGCGCCGCACTGGCGCGGGCGGGCGATCGCGCTCCTCTCGATCGTCGTGGGCGCGTTCGCCGCGCTCCGTTTCGAGTTCTTCGAGGGACGCGCGCTCCTGCCCTGGGCCATCGGCGTCGTCGTCGCGGGCGTTCTGGGCGCGCCGATTTTTTCGTTGCTCGGCGGCATCGCGATGCTCGCCTTCTTCACCGACGGCAGCCGGCCGATCGTGCCGCTGATCAAGGCGTACGAAGAGCTCACGTCCCCTTCGGCCAATCTCGCCGCGATTCCGCTGTTCACGCTGACGGGGTTCCTCCTGGCGGAGGGCGGCGCTTCGACCAGACTCCTGCGCGCGCTGCGCGCGCTCTTCGGATGGGCGCCGGGTGGCACAGCGGTCGCCGCAGCCACGTTGTGTGCCTTCTTCACGCTCTTCACCGGTGGATCCGGCGTCACGATTCTCGCGCTTGGCGGACTGCTGCTGCCGGCGCTGCTGAAAGAGGGCTATCGCGAGCGCTTCGCGATCGGACTCCTCACAGCGTCGGGATCGCTTGGCCTGCTCTTCCCGCTCTCCGTGCCGCTGATCCTCTACGGCATCGTGGCGCAGAACGTGGCGATCGAGGATCTCTTCATCGGCGGCATCGTCCCCGGTGTGTTGATGCTCGCCCTCGTCGCCACGCTCGGCGTTCGCGAAGCGATCCGCAGCGGCGCCGAACGCGCCCCCTTCCGGATATCGGAGGTCGCGGCGGGTCTGTGGGAAGCGAAGTGGGAGATGCTGCTTCCGATCGTCGTACTGTGGGCGCTGCTCGGCGGCTACGCGACGACCTCCGAATCGGCCGCCATCGCCGCGCTCTACGCGCTCATCGTTCAGCGCTTCATTCATCGCGACGTCCCCTCGTTCAAAGACGTCGTGCGGGTGGCGGGCGACTGCGTCGCACTCGTCGGCGGCGTGTTGATCATCCTCGCGGTCGCAGTCGGCCTGACGAACTACCTCGTCAACGCGCAAGTGCCGATGCGGCTCATCGAATGGACGCAGGCGCACATCGAGTCGAAAGCGCTGTTCCTGCTCGCACTCAACGTCTTCCTGCTGCTCGTCGGGACGGTCATGGACATCTTCTCGGCGATCGTGGTCGTCGTGCCGCTGATCCTGCCGCTCGCCGATGCCTACGGGATCGGCTACGTCCACCTCGGCGTCATCTTCATCGCGAACCTCGAGCTCGGATACCTGCACCCACCGCTCGGTTTGAACCTGCTGCTCGCGTCGTATCGGTTCAAGAAGCCCGTTCTCGAGGTGACGATGGCGACGCTGCCGATGCTGGGGATCCTCGCGGCAGGGGTGCTCCTGATTACGTATGTGCCGCTGTTGACGGAGGGGTTGCTGCGGGTGATGGGGAGGCTCTGATCGGGCACGTCCTTCGGAGGTGTAGGGCGCGTGCTTGCGGCCAGGGCACGTTCTGCGAACGTGTAGGGCGCGTGCTCCGCACGCGTAGGGCGGGCTCGCTATCGCGAGCCCGTCGGGCACGTCCTTCGGAGGTGTAGGGAGTTAGCGGCCGAAGGCCGGCCCCACGGGCGCGCAGCGCCTGCCCTAATGCAAAGCGGCCCTACCGCGAAGCGGCCCTACCGAAAGCGGCCCACCGCGAAGCCCCCGGCGTCCCTGTCCGTTTCCGGGACGATGTATCCCGCGCTCGAACAAAACAACCGTAAGATCGCATAAATTCCCTTGAATAACCCCGGCATGCGGCTTGATACCCAGCCGTGAAAGGCACAGACATGCTGTTCAAACGCTCATCCTCTTCGGCGCTGACCGACGCTCCCTGGGAGCCGACCGGCAACATGCCGCTCATGTCGTTGCGCGGCATCGAGAAATCATTTCCGGTCGGCGCCGGCCAGACCTTCGTGCTGCGGCGCATCACGCTCGACATCAAGCCGGGCGAGTTCGTCTCGATCATGGGTCCGTCGGGCGCAGGCAAGTCGACGCTGCTGCACATCCTCGGCATGCACGACAGCGCCTGGGCGGGTGAATACTCGCTGATGGGTCACCCCATTCACGCGCTGCCGGCAAAGGAACGGGCTGCGCTGCAGAAGCGGCACATCGGGTTCGTCTTTCAGAGCTATCACCTGCTCGACAACCTGACGGTCTACGAGAACATCGAGCTGCCGCTCTCCTATCGCGACGTCAAGAAGTCGGAACGGCAGGGCATCGTCGCCAACGTGCTCGATCGCTTCGGCATCGTGGCGAAGAAGGATCTGTATCCCAGCCAGCTCTCGGGCGGTCAGCAGCAGCTGGTCGGTGTGGCGCGCGCGATCGTCGCGAGCCCGCAGGTGATTCTCGCCGACGAGCCCACCGGCAATCTGCATTCGGCGCAGGGCCAGGAAATCATGGAGCTCTTCAAGCAGCTCAATGACAACGGGACGACGATCGTGCAGGTGACGCACTCGGAGACCAACGCCGGGTACGGCAGCCGCATCATCAAGCTGCGCGACGGGTTCATCGATCAGTCGTAAAGGCGTTTGAAGCCAACGGAGATGGGCTTTCTCCACGACCTCCGATTCGCCGCTCGATCGTTCATCAAGACGCCGGGCATCACTATCGCGGCGACCCTCTCGATCGCGCTCGGCATCGCTGCCACCACCGCCGTGTTCACGCTCGTGAACGCGGTCCTCTTCAAGCCGATGCCGGTGCCGCACCCGGAGCAGCTGGTCGCGCTCTATACGACCGAGCCGACATCGATCTACCCCTCTGGCTTCTCCTATCCCGATTACCGCGATTACCGCGACGGCAGCGATGTCTTCAGCGATCTCTTCGTGCACAACGGGGTATCGCTCGGCTTCTCCGTCGGCGGCGGGCGAACAGAGCTGATCTGGAGCGAACTCGTTACCGGCAACTACTTCACGGGACTTGGTGTCGTGCCCGCGGCCGGGCGTGTCCTCACACCTGGGGACGACCGCACTGAAGGCGCGCACCCGGTCGTGGTGTTGAGCCACGACTTCTGGCAGCGGCGGTTCGGCGGCAACGCGGGGATCGTCGGTAGCATCGTCAAGCTGGCGGGCCACGAGTTCACGATCGTCGGCGTCGCCCGCAAGGGCTTCTCGGGCACTCGTTTCGCCGGATTCATCCCCGACGTCTGGGTCCCGGTATCGATGCAGACGCAGTTCCTGCCGTGGCTCGGTACCCTCGAGAACCGCGCCAACGACTCGTTCAACGTGAACGGACGGCTCAAGCCCGGGGTCACGATCGAACAGGCCACGGCGGCGCTGACCGTCATCGCGGATCGGCTCGCCCGCCTCTATCCGACGACCAACGCACGCAAGCGGGTCGGCATGGTCGCCGCGGGGAACAAGACACAGCCCGCGATCACGGTTCTCGGTTACGTCCCGATTGCGGCGCAGGCGATGCTGGCAATCGTCCTGCTGGTTCTGCTGATCGCGTGCGCGAACGTGGCCAACCTGCTGCTGGCGCGCGCATCGTCGCGCAAGCGCGAGATCGCGATGCGCCTGGCCTGCGGCGCGTCGCGCCGTCGAGTGGTCCTCCAGCTGCTGACCGAGAGCATGCTCCTGGCGGCGACCGGCGGCATCGCCGGCCTGCTGCTGGCGCGCGCCTTCAACCGACTCACCATCGCGCTCAACCCGCCGCTCGATTTCGCGACTGTCGATTTCGCCTACGACCTCGCGCTCGATCATCGAGTGCTGATCTTCACAACGACGATGACGGTCCTCACCGGGATCGTTTTCGGACTGCTGCCGGCGCTGCAGACATCGAGGGTCGATCTGCTCACCGCGCTTCAGACGCGCGATGCGACCGGAGAACGCATCCCGAGTACTCTCGGCCGCCATCTCAGCCTTCGCGGTGGACTCGCGGTCGCTCAGGTGGCCGTCTCGCTCGCGTTGATCGTTGCGGCTGGCGTGTTCGTGCGCAGCATGCAAAGCGCGCAACAACTGGATCCCGGCTTCGAGACGAAGAACGTGCTGCTCGTGTCGGTCGACACCGGGCTGCGAGGATATGACGAAGCCACTGCCCGCCGGTTCTTCACGCAGGCGGTCGATCGCATCAAAGCGCTCCCCGGCGTCCAGGCCGCCAGCATGGGCGGACCCTTGCCGCTCGACGCCTACAGCGCTGGCACGCGCGTCATTCCGGAGAGCTATGTCCCACGCGACGCGCACGAGCGCATCGTCGTCGGCTACAGCGTCGTCGGCCCCGAGTATTTCCGCGCGATGAGCACGCCGATTGTCGCAGGCCGTTCATTCGAGGACACCGACACCGCCGCCACATCTCCCGTCATCATCATCAACGAAACGATGGCGCGCCGGTTCTGGCCGAACGAGAGCGCGCTCGGCAAACGCCTTCGTCTCGGCGACGAACGGGCACCGCTCGTCGAGATCGTCGGCATCGCGCGAAACGGCAAATACTCGCTTCTGGGTGAGCCGCCGACGGAGTACTTCTTCCTGCCGCACGCACAGCACTTCAGTGGTCAGATGACGATGATCGCGCGGACCTCCGCATCACCAGCCTCGCTGGCGACCGCGGTGCAGCGGGAGATCGCGGCGCTCGATCCCGATGTGCCGGTCTACGGCGTCAAGACGATGCCGATGTTTCTCGATCGTCTGCTCTCGCTGCCGAAGTCTGCCGCGGCGCTCGTGACGATCTTCGCGTTGATCGCCCTCGTCATGGCGGCCGTCGGGCTCTATGGCGTGATCAGCTATTCGGTCGCCAGGCGTACGAAGGAGATCGGACTGCGCATCGCCGTGGGTGCCAGGCGCGGCGACGTCATGTGGATGGTGTTGAGGCACGGCATGACGCTCACGGTGACCGGCATCGCGATCGGGACCGGCGTGGCGTTGGCGTTGACGCAACTGACGGCCAGTCTGCTCTACGGCGTCGGGCCGAACGATCCGCAGACGTTCATCGCGGCCGGGCTCCTGATCGCGGGGATCGCGCTCCTCGCCTCCTACGTCCCGGCCCGTCGTGCGATGCGGCTCGACCCGAGCATCGCGCTGCGATACGAGTAACTCGCTCTGGCGAAGCTCCGGCTACACGATGGACTCTTTCCTTCGCGACCTTCGGATCACGGCCCGTCGAGGCTTGCGACCCTCGTCGACCCGGTCATCGCGTTGAGGAGCGAATGATGGACTCACTGCTTCGCGATCTTCGATTCGTTCTCCGCGGCCTTCGCCGCAGCCCCGGGTTTACCGTCATCGCGATCGTGACGCTTGCGCTCGGCATCGGCGCCAACGCCACCGTCTTCAGCATCCTGGACGCACTGCTCTTGCGGCCCTTGCCAGTGGCGGAACCTCAGCGACTGTATTTCATCGAGGCGGGCGGCAGTCGAGGGCGATTCCCGTCGCATTCCTTCCCCGATTACCTCGATTACAAGCGCACCACGAAGACGTTCTCGGACATCGCGGCCTACCGTATCGCGGCAATGGGTCTGCAGACCGGCGCAGGCGCGGACCGCGCCTGGGGCTACCTTGTGACCGGCAACTATTTCGAGATGCTGGGTGTGCAGCCGGCGCTCGGCCGGTTCTTCACGCCGGCGGAAGACACCACGCCCGGTGCATCGCCGTACGCCGTACTGAGCTTCGACGCGTGGCGTCGACGATTTGGCGGAAACCCTCGCGTGATCGGTTCGACGATCCGCATCAATGGTCTCGTCTACACGATTCTCGGGGTGGCGCCGCGAGGATTCCGTGGCACCGAGGTCGCCTACGCGTCCGAGATCTGGGTGCCGATGTCCATGCAGCCACAGATCGAAGGACGATCCTGGCTCGACCTACGAACGACACTGAATGCCTGGGTCATCGGGCGTTTGGCTCGGAGTGTGTCGCCGGATCAGGCCACGGCCGATCTCAATCGGATCGCCGCCTCGATCGCGGCGGCATATCCGCGCTCCCATGAGGGGCTGCGACTCTCGTTGGCCCGCCCCGGGTTCGTTGGCAATACCGGTCGCGGGCCCGTCAGCGCGTTCATCGTCGCCCTGATGGCACTCGCTGGCCTGGTGCTGCTGGCCGCGTGCTTCAACCTGGCCAGTCTGCTTGCCGCCCGCGTGATCGACCGGCGCCGTGAGATGGCCATCCGGCTCACATTGGGCGCCACACGAAGCTCGGTGGCCCGTCATCTGCTGACCGAAACGTTGGTGTTGTCAGTCGCGGGTGGCGTGGCCGGCTTTGCAATAGCAGCAGCAATCCTGCAACTCCTGGCGCAGTGGCGCCTGCCCCTTCCGTTGCCAGTGCAGTTCGAGGTCACGCCTGATGTGTCGGTGTTCCTGTTCGCTGCCATCGTCACGCTGACAGTCGCCGCTGGCGCTTCCATTGCACCCGCGCGCCGGGCCTGGACCACTCAGCCTTCGAGACTGACCGCCGCCCAGGTTCCTGCACTGATCGGCCGTCGATGGTCTCCACGAGACATCCTGCTTGCTGCGCAGATCGCTTTGTGCGCGGTCCTGGTCACCGCTTGCGCAGTGTCGTTGGACAATTTGAAGAACGCGGTGGCGCTGCCCCTCGGGTTCGACACGTCTGGCGTCAGCACCGTCGCGTTCGACGTCGCGCTAGCCGGATACACGCCCGAGGATGGACGACAGTTTCAGCGCCGCGTTCTCGATCGCGTGTCCGCGCTGCCTGGCGTCGATGCCGCCGCCTACGCCAATTCGCTTCCTCTGACGATCGATCAGTCGAATACCTCCGCATTTCCCGAAGACGGCGACATCCGCCCCTCACGATCGGTCAACGCGTACGTCTATCAGGTGTCCCCCGACTACTTCAGGGTCCTCAGAACCCCGATTGTCCAGGGACGGGCGTTCTCAGACGACGACACTATTGACCGGGCCGCGATCGCGGTTGTGAATCGGGCGTTCGTGCGTCGGGTCATCAAGACTCAGGATCCGGTCGGCCGCCGCTTCAGGACAGGGCCTACGCAGTTCATTGAGGTCGTCGGAGTGGCTGAGGACGGGAAGTACGAAGCGCTCAGCGACCCGCCAGAGCCCACGATCTTCCGGCCGGCAGCGCAGTCGTACAATTCCACGGCAGTGCTCGTCGTCCGCTCACAGCGGCCGGAACGAGACATGGTTCGTGAAATGGCGGCGATCGTGACCGAACTGGACCCGCGGGTGCCGCTTCTTTCGCAACAGAGCCTCACTGACGCGATCGCGATTGCATTCCTGCCGGCGCGGGTCGCGGGCGTCGCGCTCACAGCATTCGGCGCGCTCGCACTCGCCCTGGCCCTCACGGGACTGTACGGCCTCTGCGCGTATTCTGTGAGCGCCCGCCTTCGTGAAATCGGCATCCGAACCGCGGTCGGCGCCCGCCGTCACGACATCATCCGCTTCGTACTCGGCCGGACGACTGTGCTTCTCGGCGCAGGATCGCTCTTGGGATTCGCGGCCAGTGTCGCGGCCAATCAGCTGCTCGGCGCTGTGATGTATCACGCCTCAAGCCGTGAGCCAGTCGTCCTCGTCGCCGCGGCGGCAGCGATGGCTCTGGCCGGGTTGTGTGCCGCCTGGATGCCGGCGCGGCGCGCGTTGTCTGTCGACCCTGCTTCGACTCTTCGAGATGCGTAAACGCACTCGTCTCCATGGAGGATGATTCCCCCGGTGCCCTCAGCTACCATACGGCTCCTCATCGCTGACGACCAACGCGACGTGCTCGAAGCGCTCCGCCTGTTATTGAAAGGCGAGGGCTATCAGATCGACACCGTCGAATCCCCTGCGGCCGTCCTGACCGCGCTCGAGCAGCGCGACTACGACGTCGTGCTGATCGATCTCAACTACGCGCGCGACACGACGTCGGGCCAGGAGGGGCTCGAACTGCTCACGCGCATCCATTCCGCCGACGAGATGCTGCCGGTCGTGGTGATGACCGCCTGGGGATCGATCAACGTCGCCGTGGAAGCGATGCGCCGGGGCGCACGCGATTTCGTCGAGAAGCCGTGGGAGAACGAACGGCTCAAGTCGATCATCCGCACCCAAACGGAGTTGGGCAAGGCGCTGCGCCGCGCGACCAGGCTCGAGGCCCAGTCGCGCGTGACGCAGGCCGAGGGCGGACCGCTCCTGATCGCGGACTCGGCCGCGATGCAGCCGGTACTGCAAATCATCGCGCGCGTCGGGCCGTCCGATGCCAACGTCCTCATCACCGGTGAAAACGGCACGGGCAAAGGCGTCGTCGCGCAGGCCCTGCACGCCGTGTCTCCGCGTGCGAGCCGGCCGATGGTGACGATCAACGCGGGCGGCGTATCGGAGGGCGTATTCGAGAGCGAGCTGTTCGGCCACGTCAAGGGTGCATTCACTGACGCCAAGCAGGATCGCGTCGGCCGCTTCGAGCTGGCCGACGGCAGCACGCTGTTTCTCGACGAGATCGCCAACGTCCCGCTCAGTCAGCAGCAGAAGCTGCTGCGCGTTCTCGAAACCGGCGAGTTCGAGCGTCTCGGATCATCGCGCACGCGGAAGGCCGACGTCAGGCTCATCTCGGCGACCAACGCAGATCTCAACGCTGAAGTCACGGCCGGACGATTCCGCCAGGATCTTCTCTTCCGTTTGAACACAATCGAGATTCGACTGCCGGCGCTGCGCGAGCGGCGCGAGGACATCCCGAAGATCGCGAAACACTTTCTCGGCGCGCACGCGCAGCGCTACCGGAAGGCGATGACCGGCTTCGACCCCGCTGCGCTGCAGGCGCTCGTGGATCACCCGTGGCCGGGCAACGTCCGCGAGCTGGATCATGCCGTCGAGCGCGCAGTGCTGATGGCGCAAGGCAACGTCATTCACCTCGGCGACCTCGGCCTGCGGACGCCCGGCGGGACGGACGGCGCCGCCCGGCTCGAGGAGATGAGCCTCGAGGACGTCGAAAGCTTTCTGATCCGCAAGGCGATGGCGCGCTATGGAAACGTGAGCCATGCTGCGAAAGCTCTCGGGCTGAGCCGATCGGCGCTCTATCGCCGTCTCGAGCGCTATCGGCCTTCTTAGGCCAGTGGACTGCATCCGGTAAGGAGTGACACGTGCCCGCCAGTCCCGACCCGCAAAGGACACCCCACTAGTGGTGTGTACTACCCAAAACGGGACCGGCCGCTCCGCTCGCACCCCACCGCGCAAGCGTGCGCGGCGGGGACCCCGCGTTGTCGCGGCCGGCAAATCGCGGTCGAGGCCCGTTGTGCGCGGTACTCTTCCAGTTGATACGGTCCACTAGATGTTGTCCTATGACCGACGCCTGACGCTGCTCGCGCTCGCGGCGGGCTTTCCCGCCGTTCTCCTTTCTCTTCTGCTCCTGTGGTTCGGAGGTTATTCGTGGCTGGTCAAGACGACGGCTGCAATCCTCATCCTCGGTCTCTGGCTCGTCGTCGCGATCACGCTGCGCGATCGGATCATCAGGCCGCTGCAGACGGTATCCAACCTGCTCGCGGCGCTCCGCGAGGACGACTTCTCCATCCGCGCCCGCGTCGCCGAGCCGAATGATGCGCTCGGGCAGGTGATGCTCGAGATCAACACGCTTGCGGAAACGCTCCGCACACAGCGGCTCGGTGCACAGGAAGCGACCGTGCTCCTGCGCGCGGTCATGGCCGAAATCGACGTCGCGATCTTCGCGTTCGACAGCGCCAAGCGTCTCGTGCTGGTCAATCGCTACGGGGAACGTCTGCTCGGGCGTGATGCCGCCGATCTCATCGGCGGGGCCGCCGACGACCTCGGTCTGCAGGGCGCAGTCACCGATTCGGCGGCCATTCAGGACCTCAGCTTCCCCGGTGGCGCCGGTCGATGGGAAATCCGGCGGACGAAATTCTGGCAGGGTGGAATTCCGCATGAGCTCTTCGCGCTGTCGGATCTGAGCCAGCCGCTGCGCGAACAGGAGCGTCTGGCGTGGCGGCGGTTGATTCGCGTCATCGGCCACGAGTTGAACAACTCGCTCGCGCCGATCAAATCGATTGCCGGCAGTCTCGAGTCGTTGCTCGATCGCACGCCGCCACCGGATGACTGGCGCGACGATATGCAGCGCGGCCTCGCCGTGATCGCGTCGCGCGCCGACGCGCTCAGCCGGTTCACCACCGCCTACGCCCGGCTGGCTCGTCTGCCCGCACCCACCCGGAAGATCTTCGACTTCGGCCCCCTGGTCCGCCGCGTCGTCGCCCTCGAGTCGCGGCTGTCGGTGACAATCGACGGCTCGCCTGACTTGACGATCGAAGCCGACGCCGATCAACTCGAGCAGCTGCTGATCAACCTGCTGCGCAACGCGGTCGACGCGGCGCTCGAAACCGGCGGCGGAGTGCAGGTGGGCTGGACCTCGAAGTACCACACGCTCGAAGTGCGCATCGACGACGAAGGACCGGGCCTGCAGAATACCGGCAACCTGTTCGTCCCCTTCTTCACGACCAAAGCCAGCGGCTCCGGCATCGGCCTCGTGCTGAGCCGGCAGATCGCCGAAGGCCACGGGGGATCGTTGATGCTGGCGAATCGTGCTGACCGCCGCGGCACACGCGCCACGCTCCGTTTGCCTCTCTAAGAAACGGGAATGACGAAGACACGGTCTTCGCACGGAGACACGGAGGCACGGAGGCCAGACGGAGGCATCACCGCTGGGAGCCAAACAGGCCAAGGGCGGACCGCCGGCCTGCGGCCGGCGACCTGATCGTGAGATGCCACGAGAACACAAGCCTCGACGAAACGCTGCGGGCTTGCGTTCTCGTGGTATCTCGCGATCCGGGCCGCGCGTGGCGCGGCTCCGCCCGCGGCGGAGCATTTCTCGACGCTAAGCAGCCTCCGTCCGGCCTCCGTTTCTCCGTTGCTCCGTGCGAAAACCGTTTGCTCCGTCAACTCCGTGCCCCAGCGCTACCGATTGAGTCGCGCCTCCATGTGGTCCGCCAGCGTCTTCAACACTTTCAGTCGCGCAAACTGTTTGTCGTTCCCCTCGACGAGCGTCCATGGCGCAACGTTGGTGCTCGTACGGGCGACCATCTCGTCGACGGCCAGGGTGTAGTCGGGCCACTTCGCCCGATTGCGCCAGTCCTCGTCAGTGATCTTCCAGCGCTTGTGCGCGATGCGCGCGCGTTCCTTGAATCGTTTGAGCTGCTCGGCCTTGGTGATGTGAATCCAGAACTTGACGACGAGCAGGCCGTGCGTGACGAGATGTTCTTCGAACGACGTGATCTCGCCGTACGCGCGGCGCCATTCGGCGTCGGTCGCGAAGCCCTCGACGCGCTCGACCAGCACCCGTCCGTACCAGCTGCGATCGAAGATCGTCATCTTCCCCGCGCGCGGGAGGTGACGCCAGAACCGCCAGAGGTAATGGCGGACGCGCTCCTCGTCGGTCGGCGCGCTGATCGGGATCACCTCGTAGTCGCGCGCATCGAGCGCGGCGGTGATCCGTCGAATCGCACCGCCCTTTCCGGCCGCATCCCATCCTTCGAACACGACGATCGTCGAGATGCCATTCGCGGCCGCCCTGCGCTGCAGGAGGTTGAGACGCCCCTGCTGTTCTTCGATCGCCACTTTGAACTTCTCGGGAGCGAGACGCTGCGTCATGTCGAGCTTGTCGAGCACGTTGAACTC
Organism: Vicinamibacterales bacterium; assembly: GCA_036407095.1. Classification (GTDB taxonomy): domain Bacteria; phylum Acidobacteriota; class Vicinamibacteria; order Vicinamibacterales; family UBA2999; genus Gp6-AA40. The sequence continues at coordinate 80,971 of DASWZV010000142.1, forward strand.
CTGCTCGATCTCGCGCAGCGTGTCGCCCACGGCGCTGCTCTTTCCGCGCCGCCGTGACAACACTGTTTTTTTCTTGCTGGGCGCTGCAGGCCTCCGGTCGAGCGCACGGTAAATGGCATCACGAACAGCGGTTGCGACGACGACGGTGCGGTAGTGATGGTCATCGCCCTCGACGATCTGCCAGGATGCCTGCTCGGTGCTCGTCTTCCGGATGGCACGATCGGCCGCGGCCACGAAGCGATCGAACATCCGCCAGTGCTTCCACGACTGCTTGGTCACGCGCCAGCGGCTGAGCGGATCGCGCTCGAACGCCGTGAGTCGCTTCTTCTGCGCCAACTTTCCGAGATGCATCCAGAACTTCAGGACGAGCGCACCATCGTCAGTGAGCGCGCGCTCGAACGCCACGATCTCGTCCAGGAGCGAATCGAACTCCGCCATCGAGATGCGGCGCGCCACCCGATGCCGGATGGGTGACGAGTACCAGGCGCTCAGAAACAGCGCGATGCGGCCGTGCGGCGGCAGATCGCGCCAGTAGCGCCAGAGTCGCGGGCGCTCGCGCTCCTCATCGGAGGGATCCGAGTAGCCGCGGGTGACGATCCAGTGCGGGTCCATCCATTCGTTCAGGAGGTTGACCGTCTCGCCTTTGCCCGCCGCATCGACGCCGGCAAAGAGGACGATGACCGGAAAAGGGGCCTGCAGCAGCCGCTGCTGTGCCTCGAGCAGTTCCGCGCGAAGTTTCGGCACCTGCGCCTTGAACTGCTCCTTTGAAAGCGTTCGCCCGACTTCCGCGGCTTCAAACATGATGTACGTTCACCGGAAATGTCTCCTACTCTCGAGCGGAGCGCGCATGATATCCGGTTCTCCCGTACGATTGAACGCACATGACCGATGTGCTCCGCGTCGACCCGGCACGCCCCGATCTCGATGTGATCGCTCGAGCCGCAACCTGTCTGCGCGACGGCGGACTGGTGGCGTTTCCCACTGAGACCGTCTACGGGCTCGGCGCGCATGCGCTCGATCGCGATGCGGTTCGGCGGTTGTTCGACGCCAAGGGTCGGCCCGCCACCGATCCGGTCATCGTGCATGTCGACTCGGTCGACCGCCTCGAACCACTCGTGCTCGAGGTGCCCGATGTCGCGCGCACACTGGCGGCGCGCTTCTGGCCCGGACCGCTGACACTCGTCATGAGGCGATCGCGCACAGTACCGGACGAAGTCACAGCGGGGCTCGACACAGTCGCCGTCCGCGTGCCCGCACATCCGGTGGCGGCAGCGCTGCTCGTTGCAGCCGGGATCCCGGTGGCCGCGCCGAGCGCGAATCTGTTTTCACGGCCCAGCCCGACGCAGGCCGTGCATGTCCTCGACGATCTGCAGGGACGGATCAGCCTCATCGTCGATGGTGGTCCAACGATGCTGGGCATCGAGTCGACGGTGCTCGATCTCTCGCGTCCGGCACCAACGGTGCTGAGACCCGGAGCGACAACGATCGAGATGCTTCAGCAGATCGTGCCCGACGTGACCATGCGCGCGCCGTCAGACATCGAGGGTGCTCCTGCCGCGTCCCCGGGGCTCCTGCCAAAGCACTACTCGCCGCGCGCGTCGTTGACCCTGTATGAGGGAACGACGGCTGACGTCCTTCAACGCATGATCAGTGACGCGGCAGCGGAGCTCGCCGGGGGCCACTCGATCGGCATCGTCGCAGCGGAGGAGGATTGGCACGCCTTCGAAAGACCGGGGGCACTGAACCTGCGGGCGATCGAGCTGAGATATCTCGGGTCCGAGCACGATCTGGCAGCGATCGCGTCACGACTCTATAGCGCCCTTCGTGAACTCGATGCCGTGGGCGTCTCCCGCATTCTGGTGCGCGGGTTCTCGACCGACGAAGGTCTCGGCGTCGCGATTCACGATCGTTTGACCCGAGCTGCTGCCGGTCGCGTCGTCCGCGTGTGATGCCGTTTTGCATTTTGCATTTTGAATTTTGCATTACGGAGCTCTTCGTACGGGCTTCCACCCTGCTTCGAACCTCGCGCGCAGAATCAGCGTGACGACCAGCCCGTAGCTTCGAATCCCTGCCTCGACCCGATTCGCCTTGAGATAGCTGTCGTAGACCATCCAACTCGTTCGACTCAGCATCGGCAGCTGACCCCGCCGCAGCCGCTCGACGATCGCCTCGATGTCGCGCCGCGGTCCCGGCTCGAGCGCGGCCGCGAGTCGTCCACGCGTCGGCGGAGTCACTTCGTTCGCCAGCTGCCAGTAGAGATACATCCATCCGCTGTACTGCGCTGATTCGCCGCCACGAAGACAGGTCAGCCAGCCGACGAAGTTGGCTTCTGATTCGTCGGCGTACCCGGCCAGGTGCGACCACTCGTGCGCCGCGACGAACGGGCGCTCGATCGCCAGCAGGTCCGGGTTGGCCATCACCTCGAGCGCGAACGGATTCACCATCCCGTCGACGCTCGTCCAACGGAAATACGGTCCGTAGATCGTCTGCTTGAGACGCCCCGGCACCGCGCGGGGCGCATTCGTCAGGTAGCCCTGCACCGTATAGAAGGCCGCCCGAAGCTGCTCGTCTCGCCAGGGCGCGGTGTTCTCAGCCGCGTGCGCCGCCGTGTAGAGCGCGTTCATCTGTTGCACCGCCTGCAGACCGAGCGCGGCGACCGCCTCCTCGTTCGGCGCCGGCCGATCGACGACGAGTCGAGACGACATCGGCACACGGCGGTAGTTGAATCCCCACAACGCCAGGAACACGAGGTAGACGGCCGCGGCCGCCGTGGCGAGATTGATAGTGGTCGTCAAGAGCCGCGACCAGCGCTTGAGTCGTCTGGCATCACGAATCGCACGCGCCACTGCAACCGCGGTCAACACGAACGCGCCAACCGTCAGCGGGTCGAAGAACGCCATGGGGACCAGGTTCGAGACTGGCGTCAGGACGCGCTGGATGAACGGGTAGAGGCCCGTGGAATACCAGCGTTCGATGAACGAAGGGCTGAATGGAATCAGCGCGCACGCAATCGCCGCGGCGATCACGGCGGCCTTGACCCAACGCATTTCACTGAATTGTAAAATGACTCCCGACCCCATTCCGGATCCGTATGCTGGCCTGTTCACGGTTGGAGGCGTCGCACCAGGAACGCTGGTGCTGCTCGCAACCGCCGATTCGGATCGCGGGCCACTGAGGGGCATCGCCTCGACAGATGTCCGCGTCGGTGACGTCGAGGACCTCACGTGACGCGGATGGTGCCAGGATCGGTCGAAGGGCGCGTCTCATTCTCGGAGGATGTTCCCGCGGCGTCGCGACCGGAGACGATCGCGCTCGTTCCACGACTGCTGCACGTCTCGCGACTCTATCCGTCACCTGAGGCGCCGCTCGCATCAGATGGCACTTTCCACCTGACGGGCGCGCTCGGCGAGTACGGAATCTCGCTTCCATGCTTGCCGTCCGGCTTTCGGGTCAGCCTCGCGGGTCTGCCTCTACGAGAAAATCGAATAGGTGTTGGCGCTGGAGAGGCTGTGACCGGACTGACGGTCACTGTTTCGAAGTAGCGATCTATACCTTGGGCTGCTGCGCGCGGTGGAGCGCATCGATGTTCTTCACGGCCTGGTCGCGGCGTCGCTCTGCGTCCGCGATGAGCCGCTCTTCCCGGGCCACGCTTCGGGCCTTGCTGACCGGGGTTCCACGTCCGGCATTGATCTTTTCGATCGACGCGCGATGCACCGCGATCGAGAGGTCGTAGCATTGACGCGCCTGTTGCAGCGCGACGATCGCCTGCGGCACTTTGGACTGCTCCACGCGCACCCCGCCAAGATAGAGGGCGGCGAGGCACTGGCCAAAGTCCATCGCGACGGATTGTTCGAACTCGGTTTCTGCCGACGGGAGCCGTGGTGCTTTCCACTCGATCAACCCGGACAACAGGAACACCGACGAGTTGACCATCAACATCCGGGTTCGATCCGCGTCCACGCGCGCGGCGGCGTTGTCGCCCAGGTTGTAGCGATTCCAGGCGCGCCAGTAGAAGGCTTGACCGAGAAACCACTGGCCGCCCTCGATGAGACGCGTCGCCGTGTCAATCGCCTCCTGATGCTGCCCCAGATTCGAAAGGCTGATCGTCCGTCCCAGCAGCGCATCGGGATGCGAAGGCATGAGCGCGAGCGCAGTGTCATACGCTGCGAGCGCGTTCTTCCACTCCTCCCAGCTCTGATAGAGGTTTCCGATCGACACGGCGATCGCAGTTGACGAAGGGAACGCCGACGCCGCCGATTGGAACAGGCGCATCGCCTCCTCCTGATCGGGGGCGTCGGCATCGGACAGCGCATACTTGCCAAGCGGGTAATCAGCGTCGACGAAGCCGGCATCGTCCTGCCGGACCGACGTCAGCATCGCGACGTTGTCGCGTCTGAGCCGGGCGTTGCAGATGCCCGCGCGATAGCGCAGCAGCGGCACGTCCGTCAGCGCGCCCACCAGCCTCGCGATCTCGTCATCGCGTTCGGGCGACACATCGGCAGAGCACGCCAGCGTGAGTTCCAGGTAGTGTCGGAAGGCTGATGACGCGTCATCCGTTCGCAGGAACTCGCGCCACGCCGGCAGCATCGGCCGGACCCGTGTGCTCGCCTGCCTTTCGACGAGGAAATCGTCACGCTGGCCACTCAGCGGATCGGGCGGCACCGCCGCGATCATCTCTAGATACGTCGTCGAGCTTGCATCCTCTGCCGCAAACGAACGGGCCTGCGTGAGCCACTCCTGACCCGGCATCCCCAGCTCGCTGGCACGCAGCGCAAGCAGGGCCGTGGCTTCGAACGCCAGCTTCTGCACTGCACGCTGACGAGACAGGGTTAACGCCTCCTCGAGGCAGCGGTAGCACCCGCGGGCGATCAACGCCTCGATGTCATCCGTCGAGACGGGTTCGACGCTGGGAACGGCAGGAACGGTGGGCGCCTGCCGCGTCGCGCACGAGAGGGAGACCGCCATCCCCAGCAGAACGCCAACCACAGACATCGCCCCGGTTCGAGGCACGCGCATCCCGCCGCTTTAGACACCGCCGGCGGGCAGTTGGCCTCACCTAGTGGGACGCATCAGCGATTTCTAGAGCGGGCCGCCCCGTTGGTTGGCCCGCGGATTCGCGGTCGCGACAACGGATCGATCGCAACAGAAGTGACCCAAACAGCCACTAGATACTGGTAAGCCTGTAGGGCTGCTCGGGTAAGGTCCTTCTCGCACGAACCGCCCCGGCGAGCGATGATGGAAGCGCTTCATGCGACGCCTGTGGATTGTGATCGGCGTGATCGCGGGGGCAGCAGCCGGACTGTACGCGGTGTACGTCTGGTGGGATCTGCGCCCGGAACGGATTCAGGAACGGGTGCTCGCCGCGTTGAATGAACGGTTCGACAGTCAGGTCACCGTCGGCTCGGCCGACATCTCGGTCTACCCCGCCCTCAAGACGACGGGCACGGATCTGACGCTCCGCTATCAAGGCCGCACGGACGTGGCTCCGCTCATCACCATTCGGTCGTTCGGCGCGTCGGCGCCTCTATCGGGACTCATCGGCGGGCGCCTGCATCTCGCCAACGTCCGGCTCGACGGACTGCAGATCTTCGTTCCGCCCGATCACCCGAACGCCGCGGGCAACTCACCCAGACCACAGTTCCGTGGGCGGATTCCCGAGATGTATATCGACGAAGTCGTCGCGCGCGAAGCTCGTCTCGAAATCGCGTCGAAGAAGGAGGGTCGGCTTCCTCGAACCTTCGAGATCCACGATCTCGTCATGAACGCTTTCGGCCCCAGAGAAGCCGCGAAGTTCCAGGCGGGCGTCACCAATCCGATCCCGCGCGGGCGCGTCGAGACCAACGGAACGTTTGGCCCGTGGCAGGCCGATGAGCCACGGCTGACGCCGGTCAGAGGTCAGTACTCCTTCAAAGACGCGAACCTGGACGACATCAAAGGCATCTCGGGGATCCTCTCGTCGGTCGGCTCGTATCGCGGGACGCTCGAGCGCATCGAGGTCGAGGGGCAGACAGAGACGCCGAAGTTCGCGATCGACGTCGGCGGTCAGGCGGTCCCGCTCAGTACGAAATTCAAAGCGATCGTCGACGGCACCAACGGCGATACGTGGCTCGACCGTGTCGAGGCAACACTTGGCAAGTCGCCAATCTTCGCGTCGGGTGCGGTCATCCGCACGGAGGAGGTCAAGGGACGACGGGTGACGCTCGACGTGCAGCTTCGCGAGGCGCGGGTCGAAGATCTGATGCGGCTGGCGGTCAAGGCGGACAAACCGCCGCTCACCGGGCGCGTCGATGCGACCACGGCGTTCCTCCTGCCCGAAGGCAACGAGGACGTCGTCGATCGCTTGAGGCTCGATGGACGATTCACGCTTGCGCAAGCGCGGTTCTCGAATGTCGACATCCAGAAGCGGCTGACGGCTCTCAGCCTCAGGGCGCGCGGCAAGGAAGAAGACGACCCGGAGAACGAACACGCGAGCGTCGTCTCGAGGATGCAGGGCAAGTTCACGCTGAAGAACGCAGTCCTGGAGTTTTCCGATCTCAGATTCTCAGTGCCCGGCGCGATCGTGCAGCTCACGGGCACCTACACACTGCACGACGAGCAGCTCGACTTTCACGGCGACCTGCTGGTGGATGCGACGCTCGCCGACATGACGAGCGGATTCAAAGCCCTGCTCGCGCGCCTCGCGCAGCCGTTCTTCCGGCGCAAAGGCGGCGGCACCCAGCTGCCGATCAAGATCACCGGGCCACGATCGCAGCCGCAATTCGGTGTGGACGTCGGGCGGGTGTTCAGGCGTTAGTCGAATCTGCCGTGCGTGCCGCAGATCGAGAGCAGTCTGACGCGACGCCAGTCTGCGGCCCGAGCTCAGTTGGGTGTGGGCTGATCGCGTCGCCTTTAGGGTTCACCGCCGTCCGACACCCAACTGAGCTCGGCACAATTGTCTGCATCGCCGGTCCAAGATCCTATGCGCGCTCACTTGGGTTACGAGGCTCGTTGCCGCGTCGAGCGGGTGGCGCCGGGAGGGGCGTTTCCGCTCGCCGCGCAGGCGCCTACTCCGTGATCCGGTTTTCGTACCCCTGACAGATCATTTGGCGCCGAGGACGAGCGCCGGCGACAGGACCCGCGAGCCCAAGACGTTCGTGTCGAACCCAAGTGAGCGGGTTAGGAGCGGAACGGCTTTCCTTGCTTTCGGAGCACGCCCTCCAGGCGTTCGGTGCAGTCGCAGCTCGAGCAGGCCCAGTACTCCGTGCCGTTCTCGTGGCGGCACTTGGTTCGTGCGTGCGCGTCTTTCACGCTCACCAGGTCGAAGTACTCCTCCCAATAGGGCCGTTCCTCGGCGAGCGGCGTCGCGCAGAAGCAGGTTTCCACCCACTTCACCGAGCCATCGGGCAGGGCCCGCGCCTCGACCATGTTGTGCAGGTATTCGTCGCCGGCAATCGAACCGGCGCCGAGCGTGCCGTCATCGATGGCCTGATCGAGCGCCTCATGCTGGCCGGGCTTCACCCGGGCGGTGACCAAATACCGCATGACTGGTAGGGCCTCAACTGGAAGAGTACCGCCCACAACCAGCTTCGACCGCGAGCTGTCGGCCGCGACATTGGAGCGGCCGCTGCTGATCTTGGATGGTACACACCAGTAGATGTTACTCTTTCGCGCATGCACGCGCGCCCCCCCGTCGTCGCCGCCCTGGTGATGCTGCTCGCCTCTGCCTTGCGGGTGGGAGCGCAGCAAGCAGCCCCAGAACGATTCGAACAGAACGTCGTTGCGTTCGAAGCGGCCGATAAAGCGTCACCGCCCCCGAAGGGGCAGATCCTCTTCGTCGGCAGCTCGACGATCCAGCGCTGGGATACCGCCCGCTATTTCCCCGACCTGAAGATCATCAACCGCGGCATCAGCGGATCCGAGCTCGCCGACACGCTTCGATACGTCGATCGGATCGTCCTGCCGTACGAGCCTCGTGTGATCGTCGTCTACGCCGGCGACAACGACATCAGTGCCGGCTGGATCTCGGAGCAGGTGGCGGTGACGTTCGAACGCTTCACGCGCGCGGTGCACGCGAAGCTGCCGCAGACCCGCATCCTCTACATCGCGATCAAGCCGAGCATCCTGCGATGGACGCAGATCGATCGCATGCGGAGCGCCAATGCGATCATCCGAGCCTACTGCGAGCGCGACGATCGACTGGCGTTCGTCGACTTCGACACGCTGATGCTCGGCTGGGACGATCGCCCCCGGCGCGAGCTCTTCGTCGAAGACGGGCTGCATCTCTCGCCGCAGGGATATCAGCTGTGGACGACCGTGATCAGGCCCTATCTGGCCGGGCACGACGCCGCCGAGGCCAAACGATGAGGCAGTGGCGAGCGCCGGCGATCGCCAGCCTCGTCGCGCTCTGCTCCATCCTCGTGAGCGCGCAGCAACCGCAGGCGCCGGCCGGAGGAGGACGCGGACGGATCGGCGGCAACGGCATCGGCGCATACCCGGTTCGTGCGGCAGGCGATCCAGCCGCGATCGAACGCGGGCGTGTCACGTTCAGCGCCAACTGCGCCTTCTGTCACGGAGCCGACGCCCGCGGGGGCGACGGCGGACCGAGCCTCCTCCGCTCGTCGGTCGTGCTCGACGATCAGAACGGCGAGTTGATCGGCCCAGTCGTGCAGAGCGGGCGAACCGATCGCGGGATGCCGAAGTTCGGCATGACCAACGATCAGATCGCCGACATCGCCACCTTCCTGCATACCTTCCGTATCAACGGATACGACCCGTCGCGCAAACGTCCCGAATCGATTCTCGTCGGCGACGCGCGCGCGGGCGAAAAGTACTTCAACGAAACGTGCGCGTCGTGTCATTCGGCGAGCGGAGACCTGAAAGGCTTCGCATCGAAGATGCCGGATCCTCGTACGCTCCAGCAAGGCTGGCTGATGCCGGGAAGCACGGCCGGTCGAGGCGGGCCGCCGCCGGGATCACCGAAGCCCCCGAGGGCAGCGGTCACGCTCGCGAACGGTCAGACGATCGAAGGTGAGCTCGAGCGCGCCGACGATTTCGTGGTGGCGCTGCGCACTGCTGACGGCACCCGTCGCACGATACGTGTGACGGAGGGCGTCAAGGTGCAGATACGCGATCCGCTGCAGCCGCATCGCGATCTGCTGCGCAAGTATCGCGACGCGGACATTCACGACGTCACGGCGTACCTGGTGACACTCAAATGAGAACATTGAAGGGCCGCCTAACCGCCTTCGCCCAGGCTCCGGCGGTCCGCCGTAGCTTTATGCGTAGGCGGAACGCGGCCCCCACGATCGTCGTGTGCGTGGCGTCGGTGCTTGGCCTTGCCACGGTTCTTTTGAACGCGCAGCAGGCGGGGCTCGATCCGTCCACAATCCTGAAGCCGTTGTCCGATTCGTGGCCGACCTATTCGGGCGACTACACCGGCCGTCGTTACAGCACGCTGACGCAGATCAACCAGTCGAACGTCAAGAACCTCACGCTCGCGTGGACGACTCGCCTCGTGGCCGGTCCCGACGGACCGACTCCTCCGTCGCCGTTCGGGCCGATTCAGCCGCAGACGATCGTCGGAGGCGTTGGCGACAACGATTTCGTTGGCGCCACGACTGTCAAGGGCGCCATCCTCTCGGTCAACGGCGTCCTCTATGTCACCGCACCCGACAACGTGTGGGCACTCGACGCGCGCGATGGACATCTGCTGTGGCGCTACTTCTGGCGAACGCGTGGCGGCACGCACATCGGCAACCGCGGTGCAGCGATGTGGCGGAACTATCTCTTCTTCGTGACGCCGGACGACTACCTCGTGTCGCTGGATGCGCGGACGGGCGCGGAACGCTGGTCGAAAGAGATCGCGAACTTCAATCAGCAGTACTTCCTCACGTCGGCGCCCGTCGTCATCGAGAACCATGTGATCATCGGGACCGGCAACGATCTCGATTCGCCCGGCTTCCTGCAGTCGTTCGAGCCCGAGACCGGCGCGCTGCAGTGGAAGTTCTATACCGTGCCGATGAACCCGGGCGATCCCGGACTCGCGACGTGGAAAGACCTGGACGCCGCACGCAACGGTGGCGGTCACCCGTGGCTGCCCGGCGCCTACGATCCCGAGCAGCGTCTCTATATCTTCGGCACTGGGAATCCGACGCCCGCCTACATCTCGGCTCCACGTGGCGACGGCGACAACCTGTTCACCTGCGCGATCGTCGCCGTCAACGTCGATACCGGCAAGATGGCGTGGTACTACCAGACGTCGCCGCACGAGATGCACGACTGGGATTCCGCGCAGACACCGGTCCTCGTCGATGGCGTGATCAACGGTCAGCCCCGCAAGCTGGTCGTGACCGCGAGCCGCAACGGCTACTACTTCACGATCGATCGCCGCACCGGTGAGCGCATCGTGAGCAGTCAGTTCTCGAACACCGTGAACTGGGCCAAGGGGATGAACGCCAAGGGCCAGCCCGTTCGCGATCCGGCAAAAGACCACCACATCGGTGGCGCGCTCGTGTCGTCGAACAACAGCGGCGCCACGAACTGGCCGCCGCAGGCCTACAGCCCCGACACCGGACTCCTCTACGTGCCCCTGGCCGAGAACTACGCGATGTATTACCTCACCGAGCTCGACCCGCGGGGGGCAATGGGACTGGGCGGCAAAGAGGAAGTCGGCGTCGGCGCTGTCGGTAGCTACATCGCGGCGATCGATTACAAGACCGGCAAGACGGTCTGGAAGCACCAGTTCCGCACGGCGCCCGGCGATGGGCGTGGTGGCCCGGGACTGCTGGTGACGGCGGGACGCGTGCTCTTTGGCGGCGATGTCTCCGGCAACTTCATCGCGTTCGATCCGGCAAACGGCAACCCTCTGTGGCACTCGCGGATCGGAAACGTCTCGAACGCGCCGGAAACATATCTGGTCGACGGCAAGCAACACGTGCTCGTTGCCGCGGGGGATACGTTGTTCTCGTTTGCTTTGTACTAGGAGATGTCCATGTACTCGCGACGTGAATTCGGGTTGATGACGCTGGCCGGCCTCACGCTTCCCGCGATCGCTCGAGGGCAGACGGTCGCCGGCGTGCGGCTCGGCGTCCAGACCTACTCGTTCCGCGAGCTGCCGCGCACACCCGGCAGTGACGCCGTCGATCCGGTCATCAAGGCGATGCGGGAGTGCGGGCTGACCGAGTGCGAGCTCTTCGCCCCGCAGATTGAGCCCGCCTCGACGTCCGGTCGGGGCCGGCCGTCGCCCGATGAGGCACAGAAAGCACGCGATGAACTTCGCACCTGGCGTCTGAAGACGCCGCTCGACCACTTCCAGGCGATCGGGAAGAAGTTCACGTCAGCTGGCATCACTGTGTACGCATATAACTACAGCCCGAACGGCAGCTTCACCGACGAAGAGATCGATCGCGGCTTCGACATCACGAAGGCGCTCGGCGCCGAGATCATCACGGCGTCGGCGACGCTCGACGCCGCCAAACGGATGGTGCCGTTTGCCGAGAAGCACAAGATGGTCGTCGCGATGCACAACCACTCGCAGGTCAACAACCCGAACGAGTTTGCGACGACGGAGAGCCTGGCCACCGCGCTTGGACTGTCGAAGTACTTCAGGATCAACCTCGACATCGGGCACTTCACGGCGGCGAATTACGATGCCGTCGCTTACATCCGCGAGCACCACGACCGCATCACCAACCTGCACCTCAAGGACCGGAAGAAGAGTCAGGGGGACAACGTGCCGTGGGGCATGGGCGACACGCCCATCAAGGAAGTGCTGCAGCTGCTGAAGCGCGAGAAGTATCCAATTCGCGCGTACGTCGAGTACGAGCACCGCGGCACGGCGGGGGCGGTCGAAGAAGTCAAGACCTGTTTCGAGTACGCAAAGCGCGCGCTCGCATAGCGCTGACGATCATGCCGCTGACGATTCGACTCAAACTCTCGACCCTCATGTTCCTGCAGTACTTCGTCTGGGGAGCATGGTCGGTCACGCTGGGCACGTGGCTCGGTCAGACGCTGGGGTTCTCTGGCGAACAGATCGGGCTCGCCGCCGGAACCACCGGGCTCGCCGCGATCATCTCGCCGTTCTTCGTCGGCATGATCGCTGATCGGTTTCTCGCCAGCGAACGCATCCTCGCGGCGCTGCATCTGGTCGGCGGCGTGATTCTGCTTTACGCCTCGACGATGCACGCGTTCGGACCGTTCTATGTGGTGCTGATCGCTTACGCACTGTGCTACATGCCGACGCTCGCGCTCAGCAACTCCCTCTCGTTTCACCAGATGCGCGATCCGGGGCGGGAGTTCCCGCCGATTCGCGTCCTCGGCACGATCGGGTGGATCGTCCAGGGCGTGATCATCGGCTCGTTCGGGCTCGAAGCCACGGCGGTTCCGATGCGCATCGCAGCGGGCGCGTCGATCGCCCTTGGTCTGTTCTGCTTCGCGCTTCCGCATACGCCGCCCAAACGCGGCCAGCGGGCCACGTTCTCGGACATCCTCGGCCTCGATGCGCTGCGGCTGCTGCGCGATCGATCGTTTGCCGTGTTCGTTCTCGGATCGTTTCTCGTCTGCATCCCGCTGCAGTTCTATTACGCGTTCGCCAACCTGTTCCTGAACGAGCTGATGGTCGAGGGCGCCGCCCGGAAGATGACGCTTGGACAGATGTCGGAAATCGGCTTCATGCTCGTGATGCCGTGGTGCTTCAAACGACTCGGAGTCAAAATCATGCTCCTCGTCGGCATGGCGGCATGGGCCACACGCTATCTGTTCTTTGCGTACGGCAACAGCTCGAACCTCATGTGGATGTTGTACGGGGGCATCCTGCTCCACGGCGTCTGCTACGACTTCTTCTTCGTGACCGGCCAGATCTACGTCGACAGGAAAGCGCCGATCGAGGTGCGCGCCGCCGCGCAGGGTCTGATCGCGTTTGTCACGCTCGGCGTCGGCTGGTTCCTCGGCTCCTGGGCGTCAGGACGCGTGGTCGATGCATTCGCTACAAGCGGCGGCCACGCGTGGAACCGCATCTGGCTGGTGCCGGCAGCAGGCGCGGCACTGGTGCTGATTCTGTTTGCCTTGCTATTCCGATCGGATGAAACGGGGGCGCGCGCGGAGGCACATGCGGCATGAGTCGATGCCTTTGACCTTTGACCTTTGACCTACGGCTCTCTCCGAGCCCCCGTCGGTGCGATCCTGATTGCTGCCGAGCCGCCCTTCTATAATTCGCTGGTGGCCGCACGGTTCTACGCACCAGATGCGCGAGGAGAGGGCGAGCTCATCGCGCTGCCGACCGACGAGGCCCAGCATTTGATACGGGTATTGCGCCTCTCCACCGGCGCCAGCGTCCGCGTGTTCAACGGGCGCGGCGATGAGTTCGATGCCACGGTGGAGAAAACCACCAAGGACGAAGCCTGCGTTCTCGTGGGCACACGCCGATACGCGGCGCCAGAGGCGAACGTCGCGATGACGCTGGCCCAGGCGGTGCTCAAGGGCGACAAGATGGACGACGTCGTCCGCGACGCAGTGATGATGGGGGTTGCGGCGATTCAGCCCGTGATCACAACGAGAACCGAAGTCAGCCTCGCTACCCTCGAGCGTGCGCGAAGACGGGAACGATGGGAGCGGATCGCCATCGCGTCGACCAAGCAGTGCGGCCGCGCCGTGGTGCCGCGCATTCTGGAGCCGGTGACATTCGACGCGTTGGCCCCAACCCTCGCCCCGCTGACGCTGCGAGCCACCGTCCTGATGTTTGCCGAACCTGGCGTATCAGAGGACGTGCTGCCGCTCGGTGCACTCGATCTGAAGCCATCTCCGGAAGCCACGATCATCGTCGGTCCCGAAGGCGGTTGGACGCCGGAAGAGGTCCAGGCCGGGATACACGCGTGCCGTGTCGTGACGCTTGGTGGACGCACGCTGCGCGCCGACGTCATGGCAGTCGTCGCTCTGTCTGCGCTGTTCACCACGTGGAAGGAGTTCTGAGCCTCCCGCCGACCCGGATCCCCGAACTAACCGGCAACGTAAGCCGCCTCGAAGAGGGTTTCGATGATGTGATATCCCGCGCCGCTCGGATGGATGCAATCAGCTGCCACGAAGAGGTTCGGGTTGAAGGCAAATGGCAGGAAGAGATCCACGACGGTCGCGTTGTACTTCGCGGCAACCGCCCTGATCCGATCGTTCAGACCTTGATCGAGTACCGTTCCTGGTGCTCCTTCGAGTACGGCATTGCCCAGAGCGACTGCTTCTGCGGGAGCACAGCCGCGCTTTGCCACCGAGTTGTACTGGGTTCGCATCAGAATGCGCGCGTCTGGCCCGGCTGCCTGACGCAACGCGGCAATCGTCCGATCGATCGTTGCTTCCGCCTCGTTCCACAGCCCATTGAAGCGACCGAGACATGACAGCATGTGCATACATGCAGCCGCCTCCGGGGTCAGCAACACACGCCCGATGTCATTACCACCGCCTCCCCACGACACGACGACCGGCCGATGTGCCTTCACGGCTGCCACGGCGAGCGGAAGCTGTTGCTGACGGATGTCGCGCGTTTCAGCACCAGGAAAACTGAAGTTCTGCAGCTGCACGGGCAGACCGAGCACCTGCGAGAGAAACGCGCCAAACGGTTCCACATAGCCAATGCCGTCGGCGGTCACATCGTCGCCCAGCCCGAACTCGATCGAATCGCCTACGGCGACATACCCCGCGCCCGGCGCTTGTGCGTCGAGCATCGAATGAGTGAGACCGATCGCTCCGGCGATGGAGACGACGAGGGCAAGCATCGTTCTACGTGCGTTCGGCATCGCAAACCTCCTGATGACGCCACGGACTATTGCGCGCATTCCGATCTCCGTGCAAGCTCGTGTGCGGTACCGCACCGACAGCGTTAGTCCGATCGCACCGGCATCGTCAGTCTCGATCGCACCGACAGCGTGCGTGTGCTCGCACCGACACGTCTCTTCTCCTGCTATACTCCCGTCACCCTCGATGTTTTTTCGCGGTCAACTGATCGGCAAGTACCGCATCCTGTCGGCGTTGGGCAGTGGCGGGTTCGGCACCGTCTACCTCGCAGAAGACACCTGGATCGACAAGAAAGTCGCAATCAAGGTTCCGCACAAACAGAACCTCGATTTCAGCGAGCTCGTCAAGGAACCTCGCCTCCTTGCCTCGATGAGCCATCCCAACATCGTCACCGTGCTCACGGCGGAGAAGCAGGAGGATCTGTTCTTCATCGTGATGGAGTACGTGCAGGGCGAGACGCTCGAGCACCTGATCATGCGTGAAGGACCGCTCGAGATCACCCGCGCGCTCGATTTCAGCTGCCAGATGTGCAACGCCGTCGATCACGCGCACGGTGCGGGGGTGCTGCATCGCGACCTGCGGCCGGGCAACATGCTCGTTTCGGAGTCAGGCATCCTGAAGGTCACCGACTTCGGCACTTCGCGCTTCCTCGAGATCGCCGCCCACGGGACGACGGTCATCGGCAGCCCGCCCTATATGGCGCCCGAGCAGTTTCACGGGAAGGCCGTTTTCGCGAGCGACGTCTACTCGGTGGGCGTGACGATGTATCAGATGCTGACGGGATCGCTCCCTTACGACACGCCGGCACCGGCCGATCTGGCGCGGCTCGAACGGGGCGAGCTCCTCACGGCGCCGCGGATCAAAAACCCGAGGGTCCCCCGGTCGATCAACGACATCGTCCTCAAGGCGATGGCGCCGGAGTTGACGGTCCGCTACCAGCGGGTCTCGGACCTGCTGAACGACATCCTGGCCGCGCGCGAACCGGCGCCGCGCCGGGCGGTGCGTCGCGTCAGCATCGCCGCCGCGACCGCCGACGAGCACGTCGCTGAGATCCAGTCGCGTCTCAAAGCACGCGAGGATACGCCGCAGTCACGCTTCTGTTGGCATTGCCGCAAGCCATTGCACGCACGGTCGGACAAGTGCCCGTTCTGTGGTGAAAAACAGTGACGGTCGCAGGCCGGGTCTTGTCCGCCTTCGGCAAGCCTACGGCGAGACCCGCCGTAGCGTTCGCGCGAAGACGGGTTTTGAGACGCGCCATCGAAATCCCGACACGGCTCAGCTTGGGCCACTGTATTTCGTGCTAGTTTCTGAACGGCTATGCGCATCCTGCTGCTCTCGATGCCGGACTCCTTCGAGCACACGCCTACGATTGCGGTACGTATGCCCAACGGGGCCCTCGCGTCTCTCGCGGGGAACGTCGACGACCATCACCACGTCGCCATTGCCGATCTGATCCTCGCGCAGGACTCGGTCGGCGCCACGGTCGAGCGGCTCGTGCGCGACGAGCAGCCGGATCTCGTCGGCCTGTCGGTGATGACATTTCAGCGGGCGACAGCCCGGAAGGTCATCTCGCTCGTCCGCTCGGTCAAACCCGATGTGCAGATCGTCGTCGGGGGATACGACCCGTCGCTCGCGCCTGACATGTGGACGCACCCGGCGCTCGGCGTCGATTACATCGTGCGCGGCGAAGGCGACATCACGTTCCGCGAGCTTCTGCGCGCGCTCGAGGGCCGTCAGCCGCTCGAGCACGTTCAGGGACTCTGGTTCAGGACGCCCAGCGGCATGCAGGCCACGACGCCCCGCGCCGCGGCTCTGCTCGAACGCGATGAAGTGAAGCCGCCGCGCCGCAACGCGCGTGTGCTCTCCGGCTACACGATGATGGGCCAGCCGATCGACGTCGTCGAGACGTCGCGCGGCTGCACTTACGATTGCAGCTTCTGCTCGATCATCGAGATGCGCGGGCGCAACTTCCACCGGCTATCGATCGACCGGGTCATCGCCGATATTGCCGACGCCCGCAGCCGGGGGGCGCGATCGATCTTCCTCGTCGACGACAACATCACGATCGACGTCCCTCGCCTCGAAGCCTTGTGCCAGGCGATCATCGACGCGGGGCTCAACGACATCTTCTATCTCGTGCAAGGCATGACGGCGGCCTTTGCCACGCATGGGCCTACGCTCGCGCCGCTGATGCAGCGCGCGGGCTTTCGCTATGTGTTTCTCGGCATCGAGAACGTGATCGAGGAAGACCTGGCATTTCTCAAGGCCACCACCAAGAACAGCCGGAGCAAAGCCGGTCAAGGACGGCAGAACCTGACGCTCGCCGCAGTCGACGTCCTGCATCGACATGGCATGTTCGTCGTCGGCGGCCTCATCGTCGGCAACCCGGACGACACGCGCGAAGCCATCGACACCAACCTTGCGTTCGCGCGCGAGTACGTCGACTGGCCCTACATCCAGCATCCAACACCCTATCCGGGCACGCCGATGACGAAGGACTTCCGCGAGCGCGGTCTGATCGTGAATGCGCGCGTCGAGGAATACGACGGCACGTCGGCGGTGACGCGCAGCGCGCACCTCGATGCCGACGAGATCGAGTATCTGCGCTGGAAGGCGGATCGATGGATGAAGGTCCGCCACATGCCGGTCGCATTCCGCTACTATCCCGGCTTCATCCTGAAGAACTGGCGCCGCATGCTCGCGCACACCTTCCGCGGCGTGACCTGGCGATCGTTCATCGGCCTCGAGACCTCTCGCGACGTGTTCCGCCGCTACAAACAGATCCGGGCCAAAGAGCGAATCTATCTGGATGCACCGGATCCGCTGCCGGCAGGTGCCGACGCAGCTCCAGTCGCGCCGACAGTTCCGATCGCCGTTCTTCGCGGATAGCTCTGACCGGGCGAAGCTCGCCGTGGCGGCTCCTACGATTTGGAGTTCGTGGGTGTTGGACGGCAGCCGCGGACGCTGCGGCCGGGAACACGCGCGTCCGAGAAGCGGCCGTCAGACTGACGCATCCTTCCGCGCGGCGATCCGCTCGCCGGCCAATGGCTTCTTCGACGCGTGCCTCACGCTGTCTCGTGGCTCCCCCGTCGCAAGAGTCTGACGATCTTGCTCCTCCCTCCGCCGCTCGCGTCGCCTGCGAAGCCATTGGCGACTCTCGCGTGCGCGGCTCGCTCCACGCCGCGCTCCAGGATGCATCAGCCTGACGGCCGCTCCGTCCAACCCGCGCTCGACTCACGACACCGATTTGGAGTTCATGTGTGTTGGACGGCAGCCGCGTGAGCCAGGCCGACTTCGGCGCGAAGCCGGAACGCGGGCGGAGCGATTCATCGCGTCGACTTCCGTAACCGCGTTCGAGTTGCATCGAGGTAGCTCGGACACTTTGAGCCGCGCAACAGATGTCGCATCGAGCGAGCAAGTAGTCGACGCGTCAGCGCGAGGGTACGAGCGGAGGCCGCGTTCCCGGCCGCAGCGTCCGCGGATGCCGGCCAACACACGTGAACTCCAAATCGGCTTCGTATCGAAGCACGCCTGGATTGCCCTGCCCCCCGGATCTCCTTCAGTGTCCGGCTGACATTGGGCATTTCCCTGAGCCCCGGGTTACGATCTAGAGAAACACTCACTGAAGGGAGCGGCTTATGTCTTTTCCTGGGACCGGCAAGATTTGGATGAACGGCAAGCTTGTGGACTGGAACAACGCCACGATCCATGTCGCGTCCCACGTCGTTCACTACGGCAGCGCAGTGTTTGAAGGCGCCCGGTGCTACGAGACCAAGCAGGGACCGGCCTGCTTCCGCCTGGACGCGCACATGCGGCGGCTGTATGACTCGGCCCGCATCTACCGGATGGAGATTCCCTACGACCAGCGGACCCTCACTGATGCGGTGATCGATCTCATCCGGGTGAACGATTTCAGGGCCTGCTACATCCGCCCGATCGTCTACCGCGGCTACGATTCGCTCGGCGTGAATCCCTATCCATGCCCGGTCGACGTGGCGATCATGCTGTGGGAGTGGGGCGCCTATTTCACGAAAGAGGCGATCGAAGAAGGGCTCGACGTCAAGATCTCGACCTGGGCGCGGAACGCGCCGAACACGACGCCGGCGATGGCGAAGAGCGTGGCCAACTACGCCAACGCCCAGTTGATCAAAATGGAAGCGATCGCGGACGGCTACGCCGAGGGCATCGCACTCGACACCCAGGGCAACCTGAGCGAAGGCAGCGGTCAGAACGTGTTCATCGTCCGTGAAAACGTGCTGCACACTCCCCCGATCGGCAACTCGGTGCTCTACGGCATCACCCGCGACTCGGTGATCACGATCGCGCGCGAGCTCGGGTTCGAGGTCCGCGAGCAGACGATGCCCCGGGAGATGCTCTACATGGCAGACGAGGTCTTCTTCGTCGGCACCGCTGTCGAGGTGACGCCGATCAAGTCGGTCGACCGCGTCAAGATCGGCCGCGGCCGGCGCGGGCCCGTGACCGAGGCAATCCAACAGGCGTTCTTCAAGATCGTCCGCGGCGAGACCCCCGACACGCACGGCTGGCTGCAGCCGGTCACCTCGCGCGAGCCAGCGGCAACTCGAGCGTAGAACGGCCTATACACTGGAGGCCATGCACGTCAACGACCTCCTGAAGATTGCCGTCGAGAACGGCGCCTCGGACCTGCATCTGAAGGTCGGAACGTATCCGATGATGCGGGTCCGTGGCACTCTGATCCCCGCCACCGGGGAGCGGCGGCTCGAACACGAAGATCTCGTCACGATGGCCGCCGCGGTCCTCCCCGCCGGCCACCGCGACAAGTTCAAGGACAATCACGAAGTCGACCTGGCCTACAGCGTGGCGGGCCTCGGCCGGTTCCGCTGCAACGCGTTCCAGCAGCGCGGCACCATCGGCATGATCTTTCGCGTCATCCCGATCAAGGTGGCGACGATCGAGGACCTGATGCTGCCCAAGGTCCTGAAGAAGATCGCGGCCGAGGAACGCGGTCTGGTGCTGGTGACCGGAACTACCGGCTCGGGCAAGTCGACCACGCTGGCGGCGCTGGTCGACGAGATCAACTCGACGCGCACCTCGCACATCATGACGATCGAGGACCCGATCGAATACCTGCATCGGGACAATCGATCGATCATCAACCAGCGAGAGATCGGCGTCGACACCAGCTCGTTCGCGCACGCGCTGCGAAGCGCGCTGCGTCAAGACCCCGACGTCATCCTCGTCGGCGAAATGCGCGACTTCGAGACGATTCAGACGGCGCTGCTCGCGGCGGAGACGGGGCACCTCGTGCTCTCGACGCTGCATACCCTCGACGCGACGGAGACGATCAACCGTATCATCGCCGTGTTCCCGCCTCACCAGCAGAAGCAGGCACGTATCCAGCTGGCGAGCGTGTTGCGGGCGGTGATCTCGCAGCGCCTGATTCCGAGGACCGATTCCAAAGGACGCGTGCCGGCGGTGGAAGTCCTGATCAGCACCGCCTATTTACGCGACTGCATCCTCGACAAGGAGAAATCGCACCTCATTCACGGCGCGATTGCGGAGGGCGCGTCGCAGTACGGGATGCAGACGTTCGACCAGTCCGTCTTCAGCCTGTACGAGCAGAAGCACATCTCCTACGAAGAAGCGCTCCGCTGGACCTCCAACGTCGACGAGTTCAAGCTCGAAGTCCAGGGCATCTCGACGACCGCCGACATGGCGCGCAACGGACAGGTGACGGGCGGCGGCAGGGCCCCTCAGATCACCCGGTTCGGGTCGTAGTCGAATCGTGCGACGAAGCGCAGTGTAGGCCGGGCCTGGTCTCGAGGCCAGGCGTCTCTGAGTTAGATTTGTGGTGTGGCCTCTGATTCATACCTCGCGGCTTTGAAAATGCTCGCGGGCCGCGAGCTTTCCGAGGCGCAGGTGCGACAGCGGCTCGCCCGGCGCGGGTATGACCAGCCCGAGATCGATCAATCCATCGACCGTCTGAAAGCCAACGGCACCATCGACGATGCGCGAGCGGCGGCGGTGATCGCGCGCCGCGAGACCACCGTCCGCCGCCGTGGCAAGGCGCGCGTGAGCAGCCGGCTCCGCGCCGCTGGCATTGCGCCGGCCGTCGCGGACCGCACCGTCGAGCAGCTGTTTCAGGAGGTCGATGCCGATGCACTCCTCGCCGCATCGCTCGAGCGGCGACTGCGAGGTCGAACCGCGATCGAAGACGAGAAGGAGTTGCAGCGGCTGTACCGCTACCTCGTCGGCCAGGGCTTCGAGCCAGATCGGGTGCTCGCAAAGCTTCGCTCCAAACGCACCCGCCCCTAGACCCCAGGGCCCAGGCCTCGGGCCGCAGGGCTGGGCCAGGCCTCAGGCCTTACGTCTTGCCCAGCCCTGAGGCCCGGAGACTGAGCCCTGGGCCCTACAATAGACACAATGACATCCAAGGAGATTCGCGCCTCCTTCCTGAAGTATTTCGAGAAGAATGGCCACCGCATCGTCCCCAGTTCACCGCTCGTGCCGCACGAGGATCCGACGCTCCTCTTCACCAACGCGGGCATGAACCAGTTCAAGGACACGTTTCTCGGGAAGGAGACGCGCGAATACCAGCGGGCCACGACGGCGCAGAAGTGCATGCGTGTGAGCGGCAAGCACAACGACCTCGAGAACGTCGGTCCGTCGCTCCGTCATCACACCTTCTTCGAGATGCTGGGCAACTTCTCGTTCGGCGACTACTTCAAGAAGGAGGCGATCCCGTTCGCGTGGACGCTGCTGACCGAGGAGTGGAAGCTGCCGGCCGATCGCCTCTTCGCCACGATCTTCCGCGGCGACGCGAACGTGCCACGCGACAGCGAGGCCTACGACGTGTGGCGGACGTTTCTGCCGGCCGATCACATCGGCGAGCTCGGCTCCGACGACAACTTCTGGTCGATGGGCGACACTGGCCCGTGCGGCCGCTGCTCGGAGATCTATTACTTCCGTGGCGCGCAGCTCTCGTGTGGCGAGGAAGCGGCAGGCGGCGCCTGCCGCGGGATGGAATGCAGCTGCGACCGTTATATCGAGATCTGGAACAACGTGTTCATGGAATTCGATCGACACCCGGACGGCACGCTCAACCCGCTGCCGGCACCGTCGATCGATACCGGCATGGGCCTCGAGCGTGTCACCGCGGTGCTTCAAGGAGTGCTCTCGAACTACGACACCGATGCGTTTACTCCCCTGCTGGCCGCAATCGGCGAGCTCGCCGGAGCCACACATCACGGGACGATGTCGGAAACGGACGTGTCGATGCGGGTCGTTGCCGATCACATGCGCGCCATGACGTTCCTCATCGCGGATGGCGTCGTCCCGTCGAACGAACATCGCGGGTACGTGCTGCGCAAGATCATGCGGCGCGCGATGCGTCACGGGAAGCACCTCGGGATGACCGAACCGTTTCTCTACACGCTCGTCGACACGCTCGTCCGCGAGTACGGCGATGCGTATCCCGAGCTGCGATCCGGACGTGAAGCGATCGTGCGGGTCGTCCGGAGCGAGGAAGAGCGCTTCGATGCCGTGCTCAGCGGCGGTCTTCCGCGGCTCGAAGAGGCTCTCGAAAAGGCCGCAGCCAGCAACGGGGTTCTGGCGGGAGAAATCGCGTTCCGGCTCTACGACACCCACGGGCTGCCGATCGACTTCATCGAGGACACGGTCGAAGCGCGTGGCCTGAAGTTCGATAAAGACGCTTTTGAGCGCGCGATGGAAGGCCAGCGCGAAAAGGCGCGCGCGAAGAGCACGTTCAAGTCGGGCGTCAGGGACACCCTGACCGTCAGCGACGACGTGCGCGCCGTGCTCGAGTCAACGAAAGATCAAGCTTTCAGCGGCTACGAAACAACCACGCTCAACACGCAGGCGCTCGCGCTGTTCGGCGCCGACCGCGGCGAGGCCACATCGCTGAGCGAGGGACAGACAGGCTTCGTCGTGCTGACCGACACCCCTTTCTACCTGGAGGCAGGCGGTCAGGTCTCCGACGTCGGCACGCTGTCTGGAGCCTGGGGTGAGGCAGCGGTCACCGGCGTCATCAAGGTCGGCGCGTGGCCTCGGCTGCATGCGGTTCGGATCGTGCATGGAACATTGACGCCACGCGACCTCGTGACGGCAAGCGTGGCGGTCGACGTGCGCGACGCCACCCGCCGCAATCACACGGCCACCCACCTGCTCCATGCGGCGCTGCGCACCGTTCTCGGACCGCACGTGAAGCAGGCGGGATCACTCGTGGCGCCCGATCGTCTGCGCTTCGACTTCGTCCACTTCAGCGCCGTGACCCGCGAGCAGCAGCTCGAGATCGAGCGCATCGTCAACGAACAGATCCTGAAGAACACGCCGGTGCAGACCGACGTGAAGAGCACGCAGGAAGCGATCGCCGCCGGTGCAATGGCGCTGTTCGGGGAGAAGTACGGCGATCGTGTCCGCGTGGTCTCGATCCCCGGCTTCAGCCAGGAGCTTTGTGGCGGCACGCACGTCTGCGCTACCGGCGACATCGGGCTCTTCGCGATCGTCTCGGAAAGCGGCGTGGCCGCCGGGACCCGGCGCATCGAGGCGATCACCGGACTCGATTCGCTGCGCGTGTTTCAGCAGCAGCGCGACGACCTTGGACAAGCTGCGGCCGCACTCAATACTCGTCCTGGCGAATTGACGACGCGCATTGCGGCGGTGCAGGACGAGTTGAAAAAGCTGAAACGTGATCATCAGGCATTAAAGGTGCGGGCTGCCATGGGCGGTCCCCCGCAACCGGCTCACGTGCAACCGAGCTCTGGCGCCGTCGAACCAATCGCACCGCATGGCGACGTCACGGATGTCGCCGGCGTGAAGCTGGTGGCGCGTGAGGTCAGCGGGCTCGACAAGGACGGCCTGCGCGCGCTCGTCGATCAGCATCGCGGACAGATCAAAAGCGGCGTCGTCGTCCTCGCCTCACCCTCCAACGGGAAGGTCTCGATCGTCGTCGGCGTGACGCCCGACCTCACCAAGAAGGCCCCTGCCGGCCAGATCGTCAAGCAGCTTGCGCCGATCGTCGGCGGTGGCGGCGGCGGCAGACCGGACTTCGCGGAAGCCGGAGGCAAGGACGAGTCGAAGATTCGCGAGATGCTCGATGCGAGTCGAACCGTCGTGGAAAAGATGCTCTCCGCATAGCGACATCCCGGCATCACTGTGGTGCCTGCCCCTGATCGCAGGCGTCATCTGCGGCTGCGCCACACTGACGCCCCATGGAGCCGGTGTCGCTGTGTATCGCGCTCCGCTGGACGCTCCACTGTCGAAACGCAGCATGCCCGCCGGCTGCCGTCTGGTTGCGTCGAAGCCTTCAATCGATATGACCGAGCTCGACATGGAAGGTCAGAAGGATCCGTTTCGCGTGCAGCGGAACGACGCGGGCGCCGCTGGTGCCAACGCGTTACTCGTTCTGTCGAAGGTCAGCGTGTCCCGGCGCGATTCAGAGTGTCCGAACGCTTCACCGATCACCGATTGCCCGCCGAGCTTCGGCGCATGGTATCGCGTCGTGTTCGAAAGCTATTCGTGCACCCCTGATGCCCTCGCAAAGATTTCGACCACCCAGCCGACAACGGGCCAACGAATTGCTCGATGAGCTACCCGGCATACAGAGGTTAGCGTCGGCTTGGGGATCCAGAATTTCACTTGATCAAGTAAAGGGCGAGTTTGTGCACGTGCCTCCTGGTGATGGGCCATCGTCCTAAGGAGCAACGCATGAAGGCTGTCGTCATCGGTGAATCTTCGGGGGCCACGATGGAACAGATCATGGCCGTATTCCCTCGTCACAAAGCGGTGGTGGACGAGTTCGTCGCTCAAGGGCATGTGATCGGCATCGGGCCGTTCGCGGATCGCGGCAATATGGCGATTTTCAGGAGTCGCGAAGCGGCGGAGCGGTTCGTCAAGCAGGATCCGTTCGTGCTGGAGGGACTGGTGAAGTCCGTTACGATTCGCGACTGGAATGATCAGATGCTCGCGTGATCGCGAGGCTTACCCGCGTGGTTTTCGGTACTGCTTGATGACTTCCTGCAAGCGACGCGCTCGTTCGGGGGCGGACAGCATCAATGTCTGCTTCCAGATACCGGCGTAATCGACCAGACCTTTACGGCCGCTCTCGACGACGACTTGTTCGTCGGCAAAGGCCTTTCCCCACAGCTCGACCCAGGCGTCGTACACGAACAGGAAGATGACTTCGTGATGGTCGAATGGAACGACGACGTCATTCGCGAGCCGATGGCCGAGCTCATGGACCAACGTTGCCCGCTTCGTCGCAACGGGATAACTTGCGCGCAGCAGCATCGGCCGTCCGCCGGGATCTCCTGAGAAGCTGGTGCCTTCGTACACACTCACTTCGATCGGGCCCGGCTCGAACCGCAATCCCGTCAGCTTCTCCATGGTCGCGACGATTCGGGACCCTTCCTCCTTCCAAATCGCCCGGTATTCTTCCGTGGCCGGGCGGAACGAGTCGGCCGACGCTGTGAAGTTCACCTGCAACGGTGTGGTGGCCGTCTGGCCGAATGCGGGGGTGAATAGCAGCGGCAGGATGGCGCCAATTCGTAACGCGTGTCTCATCGTTTGAACAAGACGTCACCGCAGTTCGATCGGTTCAACCGATAAAGCCGGCTTTCCTGAACGCCGTGATCGATCGCGAAGTCACATCTTCGAGCTCTTTGAAGAGCTCTGGATCACGGCTCGAAAAGTTAAAGCATGTCTTCCCCTGCATGCGAGCCGTGAGCGCTTTCGACATCGCCCCGGGCATCGCGCCGAGGGCCATCAAGTGAAAGCTGACGTAGGCCTTGCCGACTTCGCTCCAGGCGACCGGAATCGTCGTCCGTTTCGCTTTGCCGCCCCACGCCTTCAACGTCGCAGGGCCGATTGGCGCTTCCAGACAGTAGCGCCCTGGTGCATCGTCAGTGACCGACAACGTCGCGGACTGCCGTTGCAGGATGGCGCGAAGCTCAGCGAACGCTGCGTCGAAGTCCTGCTTCGAAGGCATGCGTTCCTCGCCGACACTACCGACCGGGATTCTTGCGCGCGACGGTCGTCGTGTCGAAGAAAGCGAGCGCGTCGAACGCCGAAGCCGGCTCCAGGTTGCCCACGAATGCGTACGGATCTCCATCCGGGTAGACGGCGCCGATCTGGCGCGAGCCTCGCGGCTCCTTGAACCATGCGGGGGCCGTTCTCACGTCGAGCACGAACAGCGGAATTCCTGTAGAGGCCAGCGTCGCCTCGAGCATCTCCGGCTTCGCTGGAGGTACGGTGAAGTTCTTCAGCCCACCGCCGCCTTGAGCAATCGCCTGGAACGAACCCTGGTTGAACGCGAGCCCGAACACCACCATCTCCTGCCCGTACATCCGCCTCAGCGACGTGCCCATCGTCTCGTACGAGAAGCCACTGGTTGCGACATGACCGTTGTGCGCCCAAACGACCATCTTTGCGTTCGGATTGTGATCGAGGATCCACTTGACGTTCTCAGCCATGCTGCGGTCGCGCGTGACCTGGTTCGCACGCAGCTGCATGCACTGCAGCACGACTCGCGCATTCTGAACGGCCCATTCGACATCGGGATCCGAGGCTCCCGCTGCCCGATAGCCCGCACGCCCGGATTCGACGTGCGAG
Source organism: Vicinamibacterales bacterium (assembly GCA_036407095.1). Taxonomy (GTDB): domain Bacteria; phylum Acidobacteriota; class Vicinamibacteria; order Vicinamibacterales; family UBA2999; genus Gp6-AA40. The sequence goes on from DASWZV010000142.1 coordinate 107,335, forward strand.
ACGACGTCCTTCCATGTCGCGACCGCGGTCGCCGCCGGCACCGTGTTGGTTGCGGTCGTGCCCACGTACTGCATTCGAAGGCTTTGCTTCCCCGAATGGTTGACAGCGGTGTCGAGCTGCACGCGGTACCCGTTGCCGCCTGTAAAGAAGCCGCGGGGCGTCGACGATTCGAAGCTCAAGTCGAACGCGTCCGCGTCTGTGGACAGTCGACCGTCAATCTCGACGGTCAGATCGTCGAACCATGCCGTGCCGTCTCCTGGCAGCAGCGCGCCGAAGTTGATGTTCCTGGCGGTCGCGTCCACCGGCAACTCGATCGTGTATTTGGCCCAGTCGCTCGATCCCTTCACGCCGCGCGTTTGCATGTTGTCGAATGCCAGGATCCCTGACGGCCCGTCCACTCGCCACCACAATCCCGCGAAGCCGCGTGTGACCCCCTCGGTTTTGATGTACCCGCTGTACCTGATCGTTTTTCCGGCTGCGCGCGCAATCGGAAACGATCCTGTCGCCACGCCGAACTCCGCGCCCCCGCCTGCCCCAGCGCGCGTCGCAGCTGTCGACGCATCGGCCACAGTGGCGACATACGCCGGCTCGTACCGAGCGACGAACGTCCGAACGTTCTCTGCGGCGACGTTCGGCGTCTGCATGTCGAAGCCTGTGAACTGCACGCGTCCCTTCCCGGACTGGTTGAACGCACGCATCCACTGGATCATGGCCAGGACTTCCTCTGTGTCCCAGGTCCAAAAATAGATGCCCTTGAGCAGCTGCGCCGGATCACCAGTGCCATTGAGCACATAGTCGTTCAGGCGATATGCCTCCGGCATGTTGGCCTCGATCGAGAAGATGCTGAAGCCCATCTCCGACGCGAGGAATTCGAGCATACGGTGCTTGAACTGGAAGAACTCCCTCGAGCCGTGCGTCGCTTCACCGAGCGACACGATTCGAGCATTGCCGACGACCTCCTTCAGCCGCTGCATATCGGCGAACCCGTGACCGGCTTCGGGGGTCGTCAGCCTGATCGCATGTTCACGAATCCAGTCGACAGGAGATTCACTCTGCTGCGCGAGCAGCGGACATGCCGTAACAAGCACCGCGACGACGCATACCAGTCGGCGGACGGTCATGTGTCTACTCCCTGCTGCCAACCCTCGTGCTCTGGCTGGCGACGCACTTCCATTTCCCCTCGCGGTTCACCCAGACATCGACATACCGGTAGCTGACCGCCACCGGCTTTCCTTTCACGGGACCCACGAGATGCTGAGTGAACCACACGACCGCCGTGTTGCCGTAGACCTTGACGATGAACTCGTCGAGCTCGGAGGAGTCGACCTGCTGGCTGAAGTCGAGCGCGAGGCTCAGCTCTTTCGCCTTATCGCCACGCGCACCGTCGCCGTAGGTGACGACGAACTCGTCGGCCAGGAGCGATTCGATGAATTTGGGATTGTGATTGTGAAAGGCCGCATCCCACATCTGCTCCAGCTCGATCAACGTGTCCTGATCTGACTTCACCCGTTGAGCGCTCGCGGCCGACGGGCCGATGGCGAGCGCCGCGATCGTCAAGCCGCACAGTGTGAGATACGTCTTCATGCCTATGTCTCCGATTGAATCGAACCATGAGTACCTTAGCGCCCGCCAAAGCGCATCGCCAAGCCTTCAACCGGTCGTCGAGCCGTTCCAGCGCCGGCCGAAGGACACGCGCGGCACGCCTCCGTAGTGGGCTTCCGCCACGATGCCGGTGATGCACGCGAGTGTATCAGCGTCGGCAGCGATCGCGCCGAACATCGCGTCTCCTATCGATGCGGTTCTTCGGGCTCGTAGAACTCGACATCGAGGTCGGACACCTTCTCCTGCAGGAAAGCCCTCACGTCCTGTACCGCCTGGTTGTACACAGGCGCCCCGAGGTGGCGGATGAAGAAGTCGAGCAGGCTGCGCGCCTGGAACTCGCTGAGCTCGTGATCGAACTCTGTAGAGACGAAATGCTGAATCGTCGCGACGAGATCGGTACGACGCTCGTCGGACAGAACGAGTCGCGTGGATTGGGCGCGTTGACGGGCCATCGTTGTCCACACTTTATCGTACGGATCAGCGGTCGGATGCTCACTGGCCTCCAAGACATCACCTCCGTACCGGCGCTCGTTCTGCCGCAACCCGCTCGGCCTGTTCCATCACGCGCAGCAGGTTCCCACCCAGGATCTTCTCGACGTCGCGATCGGAGTAGCCCTTCTTCATCAGCGCCTCCGTGATCGCGGGCAGCTTCGAGACATCCTCCATCCCAAGTGGCATCGTCGCCCCGTCGAAGTCCGAGCCGAGGCCGACGTGGTCGATCCCGGCCACCTTCACCGCGTGGTCGATGTGGTCGACGATCTTCTCCCAGCTCACTGACGGCAGCTGACCCGAACGCATTGCCTCGTGATTGAGGCGCTGTCCCCCCAGGATGGCGCACACCTCATCACCCGCGCACATCGCGTTGATCGCCTCGATCCGTGCCCGCCACTCGGGCATGCCAGAGGCCACGCGGAACTCTTCGCTCAGGAAGGCGGCATTGTAGTTGATCATCACGACGCCGCCGTTCTTCGCGAGCGCGCGCAGCATGTCGTCGGTCATGTTGCGCGGGCTGTTCGCAATCGCGCGTACCGACGAGTGCGATGCCAGCACCGGCGCCCGCGTGACCTCGAGCGCGTCGTAGAAGGTCTTGTCGTCGACGTGCGAGACGTCGACCATCACGCCAAGCCGATTGAGCTCGCGGACGACCTCCCGTCCGAACGGCGTGAGGCCGTTGTGCGCGGGTGTGTCGCCGGAGGAGTCCGCCCACGTCGTGTTCAGCGAGTGCGTCAGCGTCAGATAGCGGACGCCCAGCGCGGCGAAGTTCCGCAGCACCCCGAGGTCCTCGTCGATCATGTGCCCGCCCTCGACCCCCATGAGCGCCGCGATCTTTCCACTCGCAGCCGCCTGACGGATTTCGTGAGCGGTGGTGGCGAGCACGAGATCGCGCCGATGCGTCCTCACTGTCTCGCGCACCGCATCGATCTGCTGGAGCGCTCGCTTGACCGCTGTTGGACCGGTCACGTCTCCCGTGATCCAGATCGAGAAGAAGATCGCGTCGAGTCCGCCCTCCCGCATGCGAGGGATGTCGATCGACCCGTCGGCGTGGCGAGTGCCGATGTCGAACGCCTTGTCGGAGATCAGCCGCTGAGTGGTGTCATCGTGGGTATCGATGACGATGGCGCGATTGTGCATTTGCCTCGCGCGTTGAGAAACTGCGGACTGACTCGACAGGATCGCCGATAAACCCAACAACGCTATGACTTCAGACAGAATCCGCCCACGCACGTGATGACCTTACCGCCTGTCCGATACACGCTACGAACCGGTCTGCTTGCTCAGAGCCGGCCACTCGGCGAAGGCGATGAACCACAGCAGGCCGAGACACACGATCGGCACGATCGCAAGCAGCCCGAGCCACGGCGAATAGCCCGCCCGACGGCAGATTCGTCCGGCCGGCCACACGACGACGAGCCCCGTGCACACGATCGCGATGATGATGAGGAGTTCAGGCAGCCCAACAGCACCGAACATGCGGCCTCCTGTAGCAAGGGCCGCCTGAAGCGGCCCCCGCGATCGATCACGGTCCGGCTGAAGCCGGACACTACGAGTTCAGGCTTTCGATGTGAGCTCGTCGTAGCAGACCTGCAGTGCGGGCGTGCCCTCGTTCTGCGCGAACTGCGGCATGCCGGCTTTGACGATCTCGTCGGCCGACTTTCCTGCTTTGATCCCCTTCTGCACGTAGTCGAGCATCGCCGTGAAGTAGTCGCGCAGTGCGAGCAGATCGTTCTTCGGCCCGGTCACCGGTGCGCCCACTTTCGAGTGACCGAAGATGTAGATCGTGTCGTTGTTGTGATCCTTGACGACCTTCTCGAGGGACACGAGCCAGTTGCGGATCGACGCGCCCGCGGGGCGGTCGACACGCGGATGACGCTGGTGCGACATCAGATCGCCCATGTGCACGATGTTCGCGCGCTGGAAGAAGATCACGCCATCGCCGCTGGTGTGGCCGGGCCCGTAGTACTTCGTCGACACGACCTCGTTGCCGATGTCCACCTTCCAGCCGTCCTTGAACGTCTCGTCGGCATACGCCTGGGCGTCCTCGGTCTTGGCTGCGGCCGCCTGTTTCTTCTGCAAGCCCGGGACGTTTTCGTGCGCGACGATCTTCGTCACCATCGGGCGCAGCACCTTGTTGCCGCCCGTGTGATCGGGGTGATGGTGCGTGTTGATCAAGAGATCGATCTTTCGCGGCGTGCGGGTCTTCAGACCGTCGAGGAACATTTGTGCGGTGTCGGCAAACTGGCTGTCGATCACCAGCACCGCATCAGGCGTCACCATCCACCCCATGGTTCCGCCACGCGCTGTGAACGTACCAATGTTGCGTCGCAGCGGCGTAAACACAGGAACGGCCGGCGGCTGCGGCGCGGCCGGCGGCGTCTGCTGGCCGAAGAGCCGAACGGGCCCGAGCGCCCCCGCGGCCACCGCCAATGACGATGTCACAATGAATTCGCGTCGATTCTGCTGCATCAGGCACGCTCCTCTCTACCCCGTCCTTTGCTGCTTCCTGATTCCTGCTTCCTGATTGCTGGCTTTCTTTACACCGCAATCACAACCTTGCCGACAAACTTCCCCGAGGCGTGATGCTGAAACGCGGCCACCGCGTCGTCGAACGAAAAAATGCGGTCCACCACCGGTCTGATTCGATTCACCGAGACCGCACGGTTCATCTCCTCGAACATCGCGCGATCGCCGACATAGATACCATGCAGGCTGCCGCCCTTGTACATCAAAGGATACGGACTCAGGTCGCCTTCGCGACCGGCAAGGAATCCGATCAGACAGACCTTGCCACCACGCCCGATCGCCTGCACCGAGCGCGCAAACGTTCCGCCACCGCCCACTTCGATCACACAGTCGACGCCACGGCCGCCCGTCATCCGCGCGACCTCCTTTTCCCATTCGGGCGTGCGCTGGTAGTTGATCGCCTCTGAAGCGCCCATGTGCGTCGCGCGATCGAGCTTCTCGTCGCTGGACGAAGTCACGATGACACGCGCGCCTGCCGCACGGGCGAAGAGCAGCGCAAAGATCGATACGCCGCCGGTACCCAGCACCAGGACCGTGTCACCCGCTCTCAGCGGCCGTCCTGCGTGAAAGAGCGCATGCCACGCCGTCACCCCTGCGCACGGAAAGCACGCGGCTTCTTCGTAGGAAAGAGCCTGCGGAACCACGACGAGCCCGTCTTCGTACAACGTGACGCACTCAGCGAGCATCCCGTCGAGCGGCGACCCGAGCGCTGCCGGCGCCGCCGTCCCGTCGAGCGGGCGCTGAAAGAACACGCCCGCCACGCGATCGCCGACATGGACACGTGACACGCCGTCGCCGACCTCAACCACTTCACCCGCGCCGTCAGACAGCGGCACCAGATTGCGTGTCAATGGCGCGCCGACATACGTCCCCGTGGCCACGAGTTGATCGCGATAGTTGAGCGACGTCGCGCGGATACGGACTGACACCTGGCCGGGCCCGGGAGCCGAATGCAGGAGATCGACCTGACGCAGATCGGTGATCTTCGTTGCTCCGGCAGGAACCACCCATGCTCGCATCAGACGACCGCCTCGTCGGCGTTGACGTTGGGGCGCTTCCTCAGCACGCGGTTCCACCACATGATCACGCCGGTGACGAACATCAGTGTCGGTATCAGACCGACGAACGCCCACACCGCTTTCAACCACGGCATGTCCCGCCAGCGGCCGAAGTGAAGCCGTGTGAGCCAGTTCAATACGACGTCACCTGGACGATCGCCGAGGATTGCAGCCGGATCGGAGATCGCATCGACGAAGTTGGAGAACGGTTCCGGCACGCCGAGGTAGAACCCCGAGATTCCCCACATCAGCATGAACAGAAACAGCCAGAGGCCGATCGCGCTGTGCAGATCCCAGTTGAACCGGCGCCACCCGCTGCTCCACTTGATCCCGAGGCTTCGTTTCCATCGGCTCGAGCCCGGCCACCACACGATGAGGCCGGTGATCGCCGTGATCGTGAAAACACCGCTGAGCGCGCCGTTCCAGTAACGGCCGGGGCGATCGAACAGCAGCTCGTCGTGCAGCCGCGCGAGCCAGAGCACGAAATACTCGCCTTGCGTGACCGAGTCACCAAGGTCCTCGCCTGTATACGGATTGAAGAGTCGCTCCTTCCTGTCAGAGCCCTTCTCCGCCCAGACTTCGATCGTCGGATTACGCCGGGTCACCCGATCGCCCACCCGGGTGATTTTGTAGCCAGGGTAGAGCTTTTCGGCGACAGCGCGGAGCTCGTCGCTCGATAGACGCTTCGCATTCTGATCGAATTTGGGCCGCGGCGTCGCAAAGAAGCGGTCCATCTCGTTGCGGTATACGAGCGCGCTGCCAGTGATGCTGAGCATGACGACGTAGAGGCCGAGGGCGAGCCCGGTCCAGAGGTGAACTTGAAACAGTGCCCTGCGCAGCCACACGCGTTGTGGCTGTCGTACCCATCGCTGCCAGACCCCCAATTGCCCCCCTCGTCGGCGCGTTCTGGCGCCCCGTGAGTTGTACACCAATCCGTTGGCCGGCTCTGCCCGCTGGTTCTTCGCCTGCGTAATGTACCCGATGATTGGCGTATAGTTCCGCCGTGCTTCAACGAGGGGCTCTCATCGTCGCGTGCATCTTCGGGCTGCTCATGACGCGCTCGGCAGCCCAAGTCCGCGAGCCGCTCCCCGAAGCCCTGACGCAGATGGTCGAGGCCGAGCGCGCCTTCGCCGCGCGGGCGCTCGTCGTCGGATGGAAAGAGGCGTTCCTCGAAAACTTCTCGTACAGCGCGATCGGGTTCGACGGCGGACGTCCAGGCAACGCGCGCGAGCAGGTGTCGAAGGCTCCCGATCCCCCGAAGGATCTTCAACTGATCTGGGAGCCTCGGTACGGCGACAGCGCCGCCAGCGGCGAGCTCGGCTACCTCACTGGTCCGGTCAAGAACATCCTGCCCTCGCGCAATAAGGGCCAGCCGCGTCACTCGAACTACTTCTCGATCTGGAAGCGCGACAAGGACGGTTCGTTCAAGGTGGTGATCGACGCCGGCACTCAAACACCAGGTCCGGTTTCATACCCGACGGGCTTCACCCGCGCCCCTCATGCCAACCGTTTTACCGGCGACTACGACGAAACGACGCCGCCCCTCGGCACCGCCGATGGACTGCTCAACACCGCGCTGCGATCCGGGCAGGCGCGCGCATATCGATCACGTCTCGCCGACGGCGTTCGATTCCATCGTCAGAACATGCTGCCGATTGTCGGACAGAACGCGGTGCTCCAGTGGCTGGCGACGCAGCCCGCCTACGCGAATGCAGATGCCCGGTACGCGGAGTCGGCGCGATCGGGTGATTTGGGCTACACCTGGGGCTCTTATGCCATCCCGTCGCGCCGTGGCGTAGTGAGCAAACCAGAGGGGGCGCAGAGGGTCGACGCCCAGGTCGGCTTCTACATCCGCGTGTGGGTGCGGGAGCGCAACGGTCAATGGAAGGTCGCGGTCGACGTGCTACAATAGGGGTTTTGTCGGCGTGGATTTTCACGCGCAAGGGGTCCCCGACCCCATAGAGAGGACGTTTCGACCGTGGCCAAGCGTACCAAGTCCGCCCTGAAGGCGAACCGCCAGAACATCAGACACCGGGAACACAATCGGCAGATGCGCTCGCGGCTGCGCACGGCGCTCAAGGCGATCCGCGCGTCGCTCGACGCCAAGGATCTCAGCGGCGCGAAGACGGCGCTCGACAAGACGGTCTCGATCGTCGACAAGATGGCCAGCAAGGGGATCATTCATCGCAACACGGCGGGCCGTTACAAGTCGCGGCTCTCGGCGCGTATCACGAAAGTCAGCGCCTGAGTCTTACTTAATCACGCACAATTCGACCACCAGCCGCTCGAGCAGGATCTTCGGGTCGCCCCCTGATGACTTGAGGGCCAGGTCGGTGCGGAAAACCGACTCGATCGCATTCGGCACTCGCGGCGGCGGCAGGCGCTCGGCCGCGGTCCGCAGCTGACCGAGGACGAAGTGCGGCAGCGCGCCGTTCTCGAGCGCAAGCGACAGCTCCCGCAGCGCGACGCGCACATCGTTGCGCTTGATCGCGTTGGCGATCCCGAAATCCTCCTGCATTTCAGGTCCGGGCGCCACCGCCTGTTTCACATCGTTGACGGTGATTGCCGGCTGCCCCATCGCGTAGAGCGATACCCGTTCGAGACCGGCGCGCAGCCGCGTCAGATCGAGCCCCACCCGCGCGACGAGCGCCCGAACCGCGGCAGGATCGATCGGGACGCCTTCGCGCGCAGCACGCGTCTTCAGCCACAGCTCCGCATCCCCGGCGCTCTCGATCGTGCCGCAATCGACGACGTGCGCCAGCTTGATCAGCAGCTTGACGACCCGTCGCCGCAGGTCGAGCGGTCCGCAGACGAACACCACCGTCGCGTGCGCCGGTGGCGCCGCGATAAACGACTCGAGCCGCTGCTGCTCGGCCTCCGCCGCCGCGCTCTCGCGCCTGGGCACCAGCAGCTTCTCGGCATCGGCCACAACGACGATGCGCCGCGGCGCCATCATCGGCAGCGTGTGAGCGACGTCGATCAGGTCGTCGACCTTCATCTCGCCGCCATGCAGGCGCTCGACGTTGAACGGACGCAGATCCTCCTCCACCATGTCCGCGAACTCGGCGGCGACGGCTGCGCGCTCCACCGGATCGGTGCCGACCAGCATGTAGAGTGCGGCGGTGTCGCGGGCGGTCAGCTGTTTTCGCAGGGCTGAGGGACTGAGTGGTGGCATCCGCTCTCAGAAGGCTTCGAGGATCGCCGTGACGACGCTGCGGGCCACGTCGGTCGACAACCGATCGACGGTGCCGCGCTCCTGGTCGAAGAACGACGTGCCTTCGATGTTCGTGCCATGTTGTTGGAGCTCGTACTCCTCACGAACAGTCATCGCATCGTTCGACCAGAGCACCATGTTGGTCCGGGTGTCGGTGAACGCCAGCTTGATGGTGAGAATGAACTGATACCGCGACGCGATCTGCTGCTCGTTGAACGCCACAGGCTGGACCGAGATTCCGAGGATCTCCCCTGACAGGACCGCATCGGCGCCAGCCGCGTCGGCGACGACCCTGTACTTGCCGCGACCGATGAATTCCGTCCGAATCCTGTCGGTGAGCACCTGCTCGACCTGCTGGAACGTGCTTCGGTTCTCGATCGGCGGGATGCCGACGACCTTGATGTCTGTCGGCAGAAACGAGCCGCGCCCCGCGAGCGCGTAGCCGCACCCCGAGCTCAAGAACGCAACGACGATCACTAGCCACGTCTTTTTCACTTCACTTCCTATTGCACCACGATCGAGACCAGTCTGCCCTTCACGACGACAACTTTCTTGACCGTCTTGCCAGCGATGTGCGCCTTCACGGCGGCATCGTTCAGCGCCCGGGCTTCGAGATCTTTCTCCGCAATATCCGGCGGCACCATGATGTGGCCGCGGACCTTTCCGTTGACCTGGACCGGGACTTCGATCTCGTCTGCTTTTGCAACCTCAGGATCGAAGGCCGGCCACGACGCAGCGGCCAGTCCGTCGCTGTAGCCCATCGTCTCCCACATCTCTTCGGCCGTATGCGGCGCGAACGGCGCAATCATGCGCACGAGCGCTTCGAGCGCTTCGCGCACGACCCGGACGGTTTCCTGACGCTCGACTTGTCCCGCGCGGTCGACGTCTTCGTCGTTGCGGCGCGCGGGTCCACCGGTCACCGTCTGTTCACTGAAGGTGTAGAGCTCGTTGACGAGCTCCATCAGCGCCGACACCGCCGTATTCAGCTGCTGTCGCTGCTCGATGTCTCCGGTCACACGCCGAATCGTGTCATGGGTCTTCCGTCGGAGCGCCCGCTCCGCAGCAGTGAGCCCCGCGATGCCATCGGCGTGCCCGACACCCTCGCCCGCGATCGTCTCGGTCCAGTTCTCGACCATCCGCCAGACACGAGAGAGGAATCTGAAACTCCCTTCGAGTCCAGCGTCGCTCCATTCGACTTCCTTCTCGGGTGGCGCGACGAACATCACGTACAGCCGCAGCGCGTCGGCCCCGAATTTTTCCAGCATCGAGTCGGGATCGACGACGTTACCCTTCGACTTGGACATGACGGCCCCATCCTTGAGGACCATGCCCTGCGTCAGGAGCTGTGAGAACGGCTCGGCGTGACCCACCATCCCGAGATCGCGGAACACGCGCGCGAAGAATCGCGAGTAGATCAGATGCAGGATCGCATGCTCGACGCCGCCGCAATAGAAGTCGACCGGGCACCAGTACTTCACGGCGGCCGGATCGAACGGCTGCCGGTCGTTGCGTGGATCGGTGAACCGGTAGAAATACCAGGAGGAGTCGACGAAGGTGTCCATCGTGTCGGTCTCGCGGCGGGCGGGACCGCCACACTCCGGACACATCACGTTGACGAACTCCGGCACCTGGGCGAGCGGCGAATCGCCCCGCCCCGTGAACTGCGCGATCCTGGGGAGCTCCACCGGCAACTGATCGTCGGGCACCGGGACGATCCCGTCTTTCTCGCAGTAGATCATCGGGATCGGCGTGCCCCAGTAGCGCTGGCGCGAGATCCCCCAGTCCTTGAGACGGAACTGGACGGTGCCCTCGCCGAAACCCTGCGCGCGTGCGAACGCGGTCATCTTCGTCAGCGCTTCAGTGGACGGAAGTCCGCTGAACTCACCCGAGTCGACGAGCGTGCCGTAATTGGAGATCGGGGCGTCGATGACACCGGCCGGCGCGGGCTTCCCGTCCGGCGTCACGACGATGCGAATCGGCAGGCGGTACTTCGTCGCGAACTCGAAGTCCCGTTCATCGTGCGCCGGCACCGCCATGATCGCGCCCGTCCCGTACTCGCCGAGCACGAAATTGGCCACCCAGATCGGAACCGGCTCCTTGGTGAACGGATTGATCGCACGGAACCCGGTATCGAAGCCCTGCTTCTCGATGTCGCCGCTCAGACGCGCGGCCCGATCCTGGACACGAAACGCCTGCGCCTGGCGCTTGAACGAGACGGGATCCTTCGACTTCTCGGCCAGGCGCGACACCAGCGGGTGCTCGGGCCCGAGCAGTACGAACGTCGCCCCGTAGATCGTGTCGATGCGCGTCGTGAACACCTCGATCGGCGTGCCGAGATCGTCCTCGAGCGGAAACTTCACACGGGCGCCTTCCGACCGCCCGATCCAGTTCCGCTGCATCGTGAGCACCTTCTCGGGCCACGCCGTCAGCGTCGCCGTTGCATCGAGCAGTTCGTCAGCGTAGGCGGTAATCCGGAAGAACCACTGTTCGAGGTCGCGCGTCTCTACCGGCGTGCCACAGCGCCAGCATCCGCCGTCGACGACCTGCTCGTTGGCCAGCACGGTGTTGTCGACCGGGCACCAGTTCACCGACGACTTCCGTCGGTACGCGAGGCCGTTCTCGAACATCCGGATGAAGAGCCACTGGTTCCACTTGTAGTACTCGGCGTCGCAGGTCGCGAGCTCGCGCTCCCACGCGTAGCTGATCCCGAGGCGCTGGAGCTGCCCCTTCATGTGCGCGATGTTGTCGCGGGTGGACACCTCGGGGTGAATGCCGCTCTTGATCGCAGCGTTCTCAGCGGGCAGGCCGAACGCGTCCCACCCGAACGGGTGCAGGACGTTGTAGCCGCGCATCCGCTTGGTGCGGGCGAGGACGTCGCCGATGATGTAGTTGCGCAGGTGCCCGACGTGCGCATGCCCCGAGGGGTACGCGAACATCTCGAGACAATAGAACTTCGGACGCGACGGGTCGGTGGTCACCTCGAATGCACGTGACGCCGCCCATCGCTTCTGCCACTTCTTGTCGAGCTCCTGCGGATGATAGTCGGGCATCAATGTAGAGGGGGTCCTCCGGACCCGCCTGTCGGGAATCAGGAGTCAGGAAGCAGGAATCAGGATCGGAGCCCTGATTCGAATTATAACTGCCAGTACTTCGAAAGATGAGGCGTGACGGCCTCGATCGCTGCGTCGGCGCGCGGGGTTGGACCAGCCGGCGCGGCGAACGAGGTCTCGTTCTCGAGCGCGCGGATGGTCTCGCGCAGCGATTCGGCGAGCGCCGCCAGGTCGTATCCGCCCTCGGTCACCGCGACGACCCGGCCCTGGCAGCACTCCTCGGCCACCTTGACGAGTGCCGACGTCAGGCGGCCGAAATACGAGGAGGTCACCCGCATGCCAGCCAGCGGATCGTCCATGTGGGCATCGAAGCCCGCCGAGATGAGAATCAACTCAGGCCGAAAGCGCGTGAGAATCGGGAGCACCACTTTCATGTACGCGCGCTCGTAGTCGGCATCGGTAGCGCCGGCTGCCAGCGGCAGGTTGATCGTGAAGCCCAGACCTGCATCACGGCCGATGTCACCAGCAGCACCCGTGCCCGGGTAATAGGGGTACTGATGCGAAGAGATGAAGAGCACAGTGGGATCGCTGTAGAAGCTCCACTGCGTGCCGTTGCCGTGATGTACGTCGTAGTCGACGATCGCCACGCGCTGGAGACCTCGGGCGCGCGCGTGCGCAGCGGCGATTGCGATATTGTTGAAAAAGCAGAAGCCCATCGCGCGACCGCGCTCGGCGTGATGGCCCGGCGGCCTGACCAGGGCCAGCGCGCGAGCACCTGGGCGGGCATCGAGCACGAGGTCCACGGCGGCAACAGCGGCTCCGGCGCCCAGGCAGGCGACCTCGTAGGTGCGGGGCGACGTGAATGTATCGGCATCGAGCGCGAGCGCACGACCGGCGGTCTCTTTGATCTGCGCGAAGTAAGCCTGGTCGTGAATGCGTGTGATCTCGTCGTCAGAGGCGCGGCGCGGCTCGATGATGCGGCCGCCACGCGATTTGAACTCTGAAGCGACGACCTGCATCACCTCGAAGCGTTCGACGCGCTCGGGATGACCGGGCGGCGTGAGATGGTCGGCGAACCGGGGGGATGTGATCAACGTCACTGACACGAATTCGATTGTATGGCCATCGTCCTCTATGCCGCAGGGGTTGTTCTGGTAATGATCGGGCTGGCAGGCATCGTCCTGCCGGCGCTGCCTGGACACATCCTGATTCTTGCGGGGCTCGTGCTGGCCGCATGGGCCGAGCACTTCACGCGGGTCGGAGTCTGGACGCTCGTCGTGATCGCTGTCATTGCCGCGGCAAGCTACGTCGTCGATTTCGTGGGCGCGGCGGTCGGCGCCAAGCGGCTTGGTGCCAGCAAGCGCGCGATGGTGGGCGCCGGTCTTGGCACGATCGCAGGTCTGTTGTTCGGACTGCCTGGCGTGATTTTTGGTCCCTTTGTCGGCGCTGTGCTCGGGGAGTTGACGGTCGAGAACGATCTGCGACGTGCGGGCAAAGCGGGTGTGGCGGCGTGGATCGGCTTTGCGATCGGCACGGCCATCAAGGTCGCGATGGCATTCGTGATGATTGGGATCTTCCTGATCGCACTGTTTTTTTAGGCGGCCGGTCTCGCCGAAGCCATCGGCGAAAGCGGATAATGAGCGCGCTATGAGACACCTCGCATGCGGCCTTGGAATCGTTGTCGCACTCCTGTCCATTCGTGCGGACATGCAGGACTCCACGATCGTGACGAACCCACCTGAGCACTTCGCGATGAAGGTGCTCGCGTCAGGTCTCGAAGGACCGTGGGAGGTCTCGTGGGGACCGGATCAGATGGTCTGGATCACCGAGCGAACCGGCCGGCGTGTCATTCGCATCAATCCCTCCGACGGATCGCGCAGCACGCTCGTCACGATCCCCGAGGTGAACACCACCTTCATGCAGGACGGGCTGCTCGGTCTCACGTTCCATACAGACTTCGGGAAGGGCACGAACAGCGACTTCGTCTACGTCGCGTTCACTTATGACGATGCACCCGGACCGGCGCTCGCCCGCCGTCTGGTGGTTCGGCGATATCGATACGACCAGGGAACGAAAACGCTCGTCGACCCGACCGATATCCTGCAGGGTCTTCCCACGCATACCGATCACGTCGGCGGTCGTCTCGCCTTCGGGCCTGATCGCAAGCTGTATCTGACGATCGGCGATCAGGGTAGCAACTTCGGGCCCAATCTCTGCAACGCCAATCACGCACAGGATCTGCCGACCGCGGCGGAAGTGAAAGCCAAGGACTGGTCGCACTATCAGGGCAAGATCCTGCGCATCGAGCTCGATGGATCGATTCCGGCCGACAACCCGATGATCGACGGCGTCCGCAGCCATGTCTTCACGTGGGGACATCGCAATCCGCTCGGGCTGGTGTTTGGCCCGAATGGACGACTCTACGAGTCGGAGCATGGGCCGAGCTCTGACGACGAGGTGAATCTGATCGAAGGCGGACACAACTACGGCTGGCCGAACGTCGCAGGATACCGGGACGACAAGTCGTACGTGTATGCGAACTTCTCGAAGTCGAGCCCGACGCCGTGTGCGTCGCTGGGACGCGCCGCCGGCGCAGGACCAATCCCATCGTCGGTGCCGCAGCAGAAGGAAACCGCGTGGAACGATCCGCGGTTCATGCCGCCGCTCCGCACGTTCTTCACCGTCGACAACGGCTACAACGTCAATGGCATCGGGAGCGCCACGATCGCACCCGGCGGGATCGACTACTACGCGGGGACGGCAATTCCGGGATGGAAGGATTCGCTACTCGTGCTCAGCCTGATTCGCGGCGCCGTGTATCGGCTCTCGCTCGCACCGGATGGAAAGTCGGTGAAGGAACCGCCGGTCGAGATGTTCAAGGCCGCGAATCGCTACCGCGACATCGCGCTCAATCCGGATGGGCGCACGCTGTATCTCGCGACCGATCCGTCAGGCCCGAGCCGCAATCTGCCGCAGGGGCAGCAAGGGCTCACAAATCCCGGAGCGATTCTCGAATACAGATATACGGGGGATTAGGGCATGCAGGACCTAGTCGGCGGCCAAGCACGTCGGTCTGACTGACACGTTCTTCCGCGCGGCGATCCGCTCGCCCGGCCAATGGCGTCGCAGGCGAGCGCGAGCTGCGGAGGAGGAGCAACAGCGTCAGGCCCTTGCGACGGGGGAGCAGCGAAGTCGACGTAAGGTACGCGCCGGAGATGCCATCGGCCGGGCTTGCGGATCGCCGGACGGAAGGACACGTCAGTTCGGTCGCCGCGTCTCCCGTTCACGAAGCGCGAGGCGTCGGGCCCCTTCTTTCGAACACGCGAGCGATCATTTGCGAGCGGCGTACGACTTCGAGAATCCGTTACGGCCATTGGTCACCGTGAACGATCCGTCTTCCTTAGCGGAGACTTTGATCCAATGCGCCGCGCCGTTGTGCGCGGGCGGAGGGGCCGCACCCGGTCCTGGCGCCGGTGCGGCGATCGCGGCGATGGGCATCGCGGTCAGCGCTTCGTCGGTGCCGTTGGCAATGAAGAGTCCGGGGACGGTGTATTCCTGCCCACTCAATTGTGAGAAGTGAATCTGCCAGAGGTCCTCGAGTCCCGGCGACGAGAACATCACCTTCATCGCTTCGGGCTGTCCGCCCTTACGTGTGCCGTTGTTCATGATGGCGACGCGCGGCGCCAGCGCATGGACGAGGACCTCTGAATTGGAAATCGCCAGCCCGTGATGCGAGACGATGAAGAGGTCGACGGTTCCGAGCTTGTTCGCCGGGCACATCAGCTCCGATTCCTTGTTCCAGGTCAGGTCGCCCATGTGCACCGTCTTGAACCGGCCGAACGTGAAGTGCGTGCCCACCGACTGCGCGTTCTCCGACGGGTCGGGATCCTTGGGCTTGTATGCAGCGCAGTACGGATTCTTGCCGCCCGCTCCAGGCAGCGGACTCGCGATGAACTGCCCTGCCGCGGCGACGATGCGCGCATCGACGCCTTTGAGCTCGACGCGATCGCCCGGTTTGGCGATGGTGTGCTTCGAGCTCGCGTACAACTTCGGATACACGTCCTTCAGGAAGGCATCGGTCGCCGCAGCGGGCTGCACGTTTGGGCCGTGGTCGATGAACTCCTTGATCGGAATCCGCCCCGCGACGTTCTCCATTCCGCCGAAGTGATCGCCGTGATAGTGGGTCGTGATCAGGTGATCGATTTGACTCAGCCCGGCAGCCTTGGTCGCGGCGAGGATGCGGTCGCCATCGCGTGCCGCCGCGGCCCCGCCATTGCCGGTATCGACGAGCAGGGATTGGCCGGAGGGGGTCACGAACAGTGTCGAGTTCCCGCCCTCCACATCGATGAGGTAGATGTCGAGTGTCGTCCGGCCTTGCGCCGATACGAAGACCGCGCAGAGAGAGACGAGCAGCAACGTCAGTAGTCGGCGCATGGACCCACCTCCAATTCAAAGCATGTCTCGCCGTAGCGAGCCTGTCTCGCCGTAGCCTTCGGCGAAGGCGGGAATGTAGGCTATCACTGGTCTCTGCCGCCCTGGGTGTGAACCAAGAGGCCTCCCATTACGTCAAAGGGCCAGCGTGGGCCGCCTAAAGGCGGCCCCTACGTACTACAGGCTACGTACTACAGGCAGCCCGCACGCGGGAGGTCCGAAGTGTCCTCGTTCTCGAACGATCTTCGATATGCCGGCCGTGCGTTGCGCAAGAGCCCGGGATTCACCGTCGTCGGTGTCCTGACGCTGGCGATCGGCATCGGTGCCAATACCGCGATCTTCAGCTTCGTCGACGGCATCCTCCTGCGCCCCTTGCCCTACGAGCACGGGGACCGGATCGTCCGAGTCCTGGAGAAACCTCCACGCGGCGAGCGTAACGGGATCTCGACGCTGAACTTTCTCGACTGGCAAAAGGACAACAAGGTCTTCGACTTCATGTCCGCACAGACGGGCGGGGCGGTCACGCTCACCGGCGGATCCGAACCGGTGCAGCTCCGCGGAGCACGCGTCTCGGCCGACTACTTCAAGATTTTCGGGATCCGCGCCGCGATCGGTCGCACGTTCCTGCCAGGCGAGGATCAGCTCGGCAAGCATCAGGTCGCCGTCATCAGTCACGTCACGTGGATCAACCAGTTTGGCTCGGACCCCGGCATCGTCAATCGCACGGTCCTGCTCGACAACCAGCCGTACACGATTATTGGCGTGCTCCCCGAAGACAGCGCGTTCGATCGCGCGGCGGGGCAGATCTGGCGCCCGCTCGCGTTCGAGCCGTCGAACATGACGCGCGATTTCCACTGGCTGGCATCGTACGCGCGCCTCAAGGACGGAGTGACGCTCCAGCAGGCGCGGGCGGCCATGGACGTGATCGGCAAGCGCATCGAGACGGATTTCCCCGCGTCGAACAAAGGCTGGGGCGTCATCGTGGAGGATTACGGCCAGACGCTCGTCGGCACACAGATGCGCACGATCGTGCTGACGTTGATGTCGGCGACCGGACTGGTGCTGCTCATTGGATGCGCCAACCTCGCAAACCTCGCGCTCGCGCGCGGGGTGTCCCGTGAGCGCGAGGTCGTCGTCCGCGCGTCGCTCGGCGCCGGCCGATGGGTGCTCATCCGGCAGTTCTTCACGGAGAACGTGGTGCTCTCCATATGCGGCGGCGTGGCAGGCATCGCGATCGGGTACGGCCTGCTCCATGCGATACAGCTGATGATTCCGCCCTTTTCATTCGCCCGCGAGATCGACGTCAAGATGGACGGTCGCGTGCTGCTGTTTGCGGCGGTCGTCTCGGTGTTCACAGGTCTGCTCTTCGGCATGGCGCCCGCCTTTCAGGCCACCCGGCCCGATCTCGCCTCCTCGATGAAGGAGGAAGGCCGCGGCTCGAGCGGCGGCGTGGGGCGGCGCAGACTGCGCGACGGCCTCATCGTGGCCGAAATCGCTCTCGCATTCGTGCTGCTGGTCGTGTCCGGGCTCATGATGCGCAGCTTTTTCGGACTGATGAACGTCGACGCCGGCTTCGATTCGACGAACGTGCTGACGATGCAGCTGCTGATTCCGACGGAGCGATACCCCGATCCCGATCAACTGAATCGCTATTTGAGCGAGGTCCGCACCGCCGTGGACGCAGTGCCAGGCGTGCGCCAGACGGCGTACAGCTGCGCGCCGCCCATGCAGGGAAGCTGCTACGGCATGCCGATGCAACCGACCAACCGCCCCGTCGTCGATCGCGCGAAGCGAGACGGCGGTTTCTTCAAGGTCGTGAGTCCGTCGTATTTCTCGACGCTCGGCATCAAGATCATCAAGGGCCGCGGGCTCTCGGATCGCGATACCAAGACGTCACCCAAAGTGCTGGTGATGAACGAGCGACTCGCCAAGCGCTATTTCCCCAAAGAGAATCCGATCGGGCAGCACATCCTCATCCAGGAAATCATCCCTGGACAAACCGGACTCGGCCCGGACATCTCATGGGAAGTCGTCGGGGTGATCGGAGACGAGAAGATCGGCGGACCCGAAGACATCCAGTCTGCCGGCGTGTACGTCTCGAACGAACAGAGCCCGGTGTACGGCATGGTGCTCAGTGTTCGCGCGGCGGTCGACCCGCTCACGCTTCAGAAAGGGATCAGCGCGGCAATCTGGAGTGTCAACAAGGACCAGGCGCTCAGTCAGATTCGGACCGTCGACCAGATCAGAGATCAACAGATGGGAGGCCGGCGGGTCGTGTCGATCCTGCTCGGCACGTTCGGCACCGTCGCGCTCCTGCTGGCGGGCATCGGCATCTACGGCGTGATCTCGTACTCGGTCGCGCAGCGCACGCGGGAGATGGGCATCCGCGCGGCCTTGGGCGCGTCGAGCCAGCGACTGCTGCGGCTCGTCATCGATCGCGGCGCGTTGCTGACGGCGATCGGGATCGGCATCGGCCTCGCCGGCGCGATCGGGCTTACGCGGCTGCTGACCGGTCTGCTCTATGGCGTCGGAGCGAAAGACCCGCTGACCATGGTCGGCGTGGCGACGATCCTCGCAGCGGTCGCACTGCTCGCGTCGTACGTGCCCGCGCGTCGTGCCACCAAAGTCGACCCGGTTGTTGCCCTCAGGTACGAGTGAACGTAGGGCCAAGTTCTTCCCGCCGAGAAGGGCGATCACGCAGAGGACGCCGAGGTGCCGAGGTCGCGGAGGCGACGCGTGGTCGCTGGCCTGCCATCTCCCTGCCGGTCCACCTCAGACACTCGCCGACTTCACGCGAACAGCATCGTCGCCTCGCACGGCCCGCGGAACAGTAATCCCTAGAGACGGAGATTACGGAGACACGGATTCACAGGAGAAACGGAGACGCGGAGGACGGACGGAGCTGACTGCCGACACACGACAACGCGCGAGTGGGGGCGCTGGCCTCCGTTGAGGCTCCGTTCCTTCGTTTCTCCTGTTAAAAGCATCTCTCCGAAAACCTCTGTTACCTCGAAGTCCAGTCTGCGAAAGTGCAGAGACAGGGTCAACGCAGGGATCTCAGAGGTGCGGTGAGCGTTTCGTCATTGGCAGGGCCCGTTAGGTTTCAGGTTCGGTTCAACATCTGCCGCGTGCGATCTTCGAGAGCGGCCAGCGATCGCTCGAGTTCGACTCGCGTCTGCTCGAGCACACCATTCGACGCATCCCTTGGCACTTCCATCGGCTCGCCCACCGAGAGGGCCACGGTGCTGAATGGTTTGGGAATCTGAGTACGATCCCAGCTTCTCAGCGTCCAGTACGACGACGCCTCGATATGAAACGGCAGCAGCGGATTGCCGGTCGCGCTCGCGAGCCACACCGCGCCTGCCTGCGCGGCTCGCGCGGGGCCGCGAGGACCGTCGAGCGTGAATCCCGCGGGCTTGCCCGCTTTCATGTCCTTCACCAGCTGCAGCATCGCCTTCCGCGCACCGCGCGACGTCGAGCCGCGGGCCGTGCCGTATCCGAAGCGCTCGATGATGCGCGCGATCCACTCGCCATCGAAATTCTCGCTCGTGATCACGACGATGCCGCGGCGGCGGAAGTACAAGGTGGCGGGAAGAATGCGGCCGTGCCAGAAGGCCAACACCGGCTGACGGCCCGATACACGAACCGCGTCGAGGTGCGCGAGGCCTTCGGTGCGCCATCGCAACGTGTGCCCGAGCGCGTTGATCAGTGGGTAGCCGAGCCCGGCGATCGCGGCGACTTGTGCTCGCTTGATGGCCGAATCACGCCAGTGTTCAGGCGACACGACATCCAGCGTAAGCAGCATCGCTCACTATCGTGATCCCGTGATCACATTCCATTGTACTGAGGCCCTCCCCCACCTTCGGGAGGCACCCAGGTGATGACTTGATAGGGATCCTCGATGTCGCACGTCTTGCAGTGGACGCAGTTCGAGGCGTTGATCACCAGACGCGGCGGCTGCCCCGGTTCGCGGGCGATCTCGTACACGTTGGCAGGACAGAAGCGCGTGCACGGATGACCGTACTCGGGACCGCATCGCGTGCTGCACACCTCGGTGTCGACCAGCAGATGCGACGGTTGATCTTCCTCGTGCGCGGTGCCCGAGTAGTGCACGTTGGTCAACTTGTCGAACGTCAGGACACGATCGGGTGTCACCGCGTTGCTGGGACGCTGGGCGGGCACCTCGAGACCGTAATACCACGCGAGCGTTTTCATGCGCGCGTAGCCGGCGCGCGCACGCAGGTCTTCCACCCATCTGCCGCCCGTGAGCAGCGAGACGCCCGCAAACGCCAGACCGGCGAAGAGGCCGTATCCAAAAGCCTGGTGAACATTGCGGACCGGATAGAGCTCGGCACGCACGGGGCTGGCGTCGATCTTGTTCTCGTAGCGTTTGAGGCTGGCTTCCGAGGTATCACCGGCACGAACCGCCTCGAACGCCGACTCTGCCGCCAGCATTCCCGTACGCATGGCGAGGTGCACGCCCTTGAGGCGCATCGAATTCATGAAGCTGCCGGCATCGCCGGCGATGAGGCCGCCGTCCATGTACGCCCGTGGAATCGTGTTCCACCCGCCTTCGGGCAGGGCCTTGGCGCCGTAGCGCACGAACGTTCCGCCCCGCAGCAGCTCTTTGACGAGCGGATGCAGCTTGAGGCGGTTGAAGGCCATGTGCGGATCGAAGAGGGGATCCGCGTAGTCGAGACCTGCGACGAAACCAATCGAAAGCTGTCCTTCGGGCATCGCGTAGATGAACGCGCCGCCGAACTCCTCCTGACGCAGCGGATAGCCGAGCGTGTGCATCACCGTGCCGGGCGCAATGCGGTCGCGCGGAATCTCCCACAGCTCTTTCAGTCCGATCGCGTACTGCTGCGGCTCGCGACCGGTGTCGAGCCCGAGGCGTTCGATGAGCTGCTTGGTCAGATTGCCGCGAACCCCGTCGCAGAAAATCGTCACCTTCGCGTGGATGTCGACGCCCGCCTCGTAGTTCGGCTTGTGTTCGCCGTGCTTTCCCACGCCGCGATCACCGGTGCGCACACCGATGACGCGCGACCCCTCCATCAGGACCTCCTGCCCGGCGAAGCCGCTGAAGAAATCGATACTCTCGGCTTCGGCCTGTGCGGCCAGCCAGCGCACGAGGTTGCTGAGCGAGATGACGTAGTTGCCGTGATTGCGGAGCGGCGGCGGGACGATCGGCAGACGCAGTCGCGAACGCTCGGTGAGCAGGTACACCAGATCGCGCTCGACCGGCGTCGCCAGCGGGGCGCCCTTGGCGACGAAATCGGGAATCAACTCGGCGAGCGTCGACGGATCGAGAATCGCCCCCGACAGCGTGTGGGCCCCGGCCTCGCGCGCCTTCTCGAGCACGGCGATCGAAAGCGGTTCGCCTCCGTGCACCTTCTGCAGCTGCGCCAGACGGATCGCGGCCGACAACCCGGCGGGGCCGCCGCCGACGATCAGGATGTCGACTTCAAGCGTCTCGCGATTCATGTGTGTCAGGTCGGAGGTTGCGGAGGGAACGGATTAACAGGAGCAACGGAAAAACGGAGACGAACGGAGTTACGCCACATCGGTTCCCATGATCACACATCGTCCAATGGGCTCATCATCTGGTGATCGTGGGCGTACCGCTCTCCGTCCGATCTCCGTTCCTCCGTTTCTCCTGTTCATTCCGCTTTCTCCGTAACCTCCGTTCACTTCTTCCCGAGCTCCGCGATCAACGCCGGCACGATCTCGAACAGGTCGCCGACGATCCCGTAGTCGGCAACCTCGAAGATCGGCGCGTCCCGATCCTTGTTGATCGCGACGATGGTGCGTGAGCCCTTCATGCCGACCAGATGCTGGATCGCTCCCGAGATGCCGAGCGCAACGTACAGCTTCGGAGCGACCGTCTGGCCCGAGCTGCCGACCTGGCGTTCCATCGGCAGCCACCCGTTGTCGCAGATCGGACGGGACGCGGCGACCTCGGCGCCCATGGCGCCAGCCAGCTTCTGCACCAGGGGGAGATGCTCCTGCGACTTGATGCCCCGGCCCACGGCGACAATCCGTTCGGCCTGACCGAGGTCCACCGCCTGCTTGGCTTCCTGGAACGGCGGCTCAGGCTTCTGCCGGATCGCGGCTTCGTCGATTGACGCCTTGACGGGAGTGACTTTGGCGGAACCGCCCATGCGGACGGCGTCCGCTCGAAACGACCCGATCTGAAACGTGACGATGCACGGGCCAGACGAAGCGGGTCGGACGGTGGCCACGAGCTTGCCCTGGAACATCGGCCGCGAGAAAGTCGCACCGGTCCCGGTGCCGGCGATCGCGATCACGTCGGTGACGAGGGTGGCGCGCACGCGCGCAGCGAGCATCGGCGCGAAGTCGCGTGCCTGATACGTGTGCGCAAGCACGACGAATGCGGGCGACGCGCTCAGCGCCTGCACCGCCATCGTGAACGCGTCCGGCGTATAGACGCCAAGCGAGGCATGCTCGACTGCGAGGACCTCCGCGACATCGGCCTTCGCGAGCTCCTGCGCGAGCGCTGCTGTCGATGCGCCGAGTACGGCGATCGTGATCGGCATCCCGCCGGACAGCGCCTGCGCTGCCGCGACCGCTTCCCAGGACGCGCGATTGAGGACACCATCGCGCTGCTCGGCGATGACGAGGATCATGCGGTCTTCCTCCTCATAGTGCTCTCGCCTCCTCGCGCAGACGTTTGACGAGTTCCTGCGCGGCCTGCGCCGGCCCTCCCTCGATGAGGCGCGTCTGCTTCGATCGCGTCGGGAGCGCGAGCGCCATGATCTCCTGTGCCGGCTTCAGACCCGGGGGCACCGCGACCTTCTTGATCTCCTTCTTCTTGGCCGCCATGATGCCTTTCAGCGTCGCGTAGCGCAGCTGATTGATGCCGCTCTGAATCGTCAGGAGCGCCGGCAGCGGCATCGCGATCCACTGAAACCACCCGCCCTCGAGCTCGCGCTTGATGCGCAGCGCACCAGACTCGATCTGGACGTCCATCACGATCGTCGAGTGCGGGATGCCGAGCCGTTCGGCCAGGATGACGCCCGTCTGTGCGTGACCTTGATCGTCGGACTGCAGTCCGGTCAGTACCAGATCGAACTTCTCGTCGGCCATCGCAGCAGCAAGCGCGTCGGCGGTCACCGCGGCGTCCGCAGCTGCAAGCGTGTTGTCTTCGACGTGCAGCGCGCGATCGGCCCCGCGTGCCAGCGCCTCGCGCAGCACCTGCTGCACGCGGGCAGGACCCGCCGAGCAGACGACGACTTCCCCGCTGTGCTTCTCGCGCAGTCGCAGAGCCTCTTCGAGCGCGTACGCATCCGGCTCGTTCATCTCGAAGGCGGTGTCCTGTTCGCGGATCCAGGTCTTCGCGTCGTTGAGACGAGGCTGCCACTCGCGGGTGGGGACCTGTTTGATGCAGACAGCGATCTTCATAGAGTTGCCAGGTCAGGCTCTGAAGTTACGAGACGCCCCGAGCACGTCGAAGGGGCGAGGCACCGAGGCGGGTCGTGATCACTCCTCGTATTTCTTGAACAACAGCGCCGCGTTGGTACCACCGAAACCAAACGAGTTCGAGAGCGCGTAGCGGATCGGCATCGGCCGGCTCTTGCACGGCACGTAATCGAGATCGCACTCGGGATCGGGTTGCTCGAGGTTGATCGTCGGCGGTGCCACCTGATCGTGCACAGCCAGAACCGAGATGCCCGCTTCGAGGCCCCCGGCGCCGCCGAGCAGATGTCCGGTCATCGATTTGGTCGACGAGATCGCAACCTTGTGGGCATGGTCGCCGAAGGTGTTCTTGATCGCGAGGGTCTCGAGCTTGTCGTTGTACGGCGTCGAGGTGCCATGCGCGTTGATGTAGTCGACCTGCCCGGTGGTGATGCCTGCCTTCTTCACCGCCATGCGCATCACGCGAATCGCGCCATCGGCATCCTCCGACGGCGCGGTGATGTGATACGCGTCGCCCGAGAGTCCGTAGCCGACCAGCTCGGCGTAGATCTTCGCGCCGCGACGATTCGCGTGCTCGAGCTCCTCGAGGATCAGCACGCCTGCGCCTTCGCCGATGATGAAGCCGTCTCGATCCTTGTCGAACGGGCGGCTGGCGCGCGCGGGTTCGTCGTTACGGGTCGAGAGCGCGCGCAGCGCGCCGAACCCGCCGAGGCTCATTGGTGTGATCGCCGCTTCGGAGCCGCCCGCGATCATCGCCTCGGCATCGCCGCGCTTGATGATCTCGAACGATTCGCCGACCGAGTGCGCCGACGCCGAGCACGCCGTGCATGTCGCGATGTTGGGCCCCTTCGCACCGAACCGGATCGAGACCTGTCCCGAGGCGAGGTTGATGATGGCCGACGGGATGAAGAACGGTGAGATCTTTCGCGGGCCGCCCTCGAGCAACGCGCTGTGTTCCCGCTCGATCGTCTGGAACCCGCCGATGCCCGATCCGATGAAAACGCCGATGTCCGGAGCGTTCTCCTTGGTGATCTTCAGGCCCGAGTCGTCCATCGCAAACTGCGACGCCGCGACCGCGTACTGAATGAAGACGTCCATTTTCTTGACGTCTTTTTTTTCGATGAACTGCAGCGGGTCGAATCCCTTCACCTCCGCGGCGATCTGGGCCGCGTAGCCAGTCACGTCGAACCTCGTGACCCGCGTGACGCCGGGCGTACCCGCCAGCAGTCCCTTCCAGGTTTCAGCCGTGCCGATGCCAAGCGCGGACACCAGGCCGATGCCTGTGACGACAACCCGTCTACTCAAACGCCCAGGCTCCTATTTCTTGCCCTTGCCGTGGGCCTCGATGTAATCGATGGCTTCCTTGACGCGCGTGATCTTCTCGGCATCTTCGTCCGGAATCTCGATCCCGAACTCCTCCTCGAAGGCCATCACGAGCTCCACCGTGTCGAGCGAGTCGGCGCCGAGGTCGTCCACGAACGACGCATCCGGCGTCACTTCCTCTTCGTCGACACCCAGCTGCTCCACGATGATGCTCTTCACCTTATCTGCGACCGCCATCGAATCCTCCTCATGAGCCAAGCGTTCTGGCACCGATGTCCCCCGCAGAACGCTCGGCCTGGCCAGTATCTCCTGGCGCGTTCCGCGCAATGCCGCATGCCCAATGCTCGAACTCCATGTGCCGCCGGTTTCCAGGGCCACCTGGCATTCGTTGTCGAGCACTGCGCGTTGATTACATGTACATACCGCCGTTCACGGCGAGAACTTGCCCCGTAATATACGACGCCTCATCCGAGGCGAGGAAGCAGACGGCCGCCGCCACGTCGGCCGGAGTCCCGAGGCGCTTGAGTGGAATCAGTGTTTCCCAGTCGTGCTGCGCCTTGTCTGCCACGGCGCGCGTCATGTCGGTGTCGACCATGCCCGGCGTGACGACGTTGACCGTGATGTTGCGTGAGGCGACCTCGCGGGCGAGCGCCAGGCTGAAGCCGATCAGCCCCGCTTTCGAGGCCGCGTAGTTGGCCTGCCCGGCGTTCCCCATCTGTCCCACGACCGAGCTGATGCTGATGATCCGTCCGCTGCGCTGTCTGATCATCGTCTTGAGGACCGCCTGGACGCAGGTGAACGCGGACGTCAGATTGGTCGCGACGACCTCGTCCCATTCCTCACGCTTCATGCGCAGCATCAGCTGATCGCGTGTGATGCCGGCGTTGTTGACCAGCACGTCGACGCGTCCGTGGCGATTGAGCACACCCGCCACCATCGCGTCGACCGATGCCGGATCGGTGACGTCGAGCGACACGACCTCGGCGCGCCCGCCCGCCGCGCCTATGGCATCAACGGTGCCCTGAGCGTTCTCGCCTCGCGCGCCGGCAACGACGTGCGCCCCCCGCGCCGCGAGCATCTCGGCGATGCCGCGTCCAATGCCGCGTGACGCGCCGGTGACGATGGCTACTTTTCCGCCGAAGTCGAGCATGCCGCCATGATCGCGCCGAGGTCATCGGGCGATCCGAACTGCATCACGCGAGCCTCTTTGTGGATCCGTCTGACCAGACCGCTGAGCACCGCTCCCGGGCCCACCTCAACATACGTGGTGACGCCTTCCGACGCAAGGCGTTCGACCACTTCACACCAGCGCACGGGCGCCGACACCTGCCGTACCAGTGCGTCGATCGCGGCCCACGCCTCGCGTTTGGGCTGCGCGTCGACGTTGGCGACGACGGGACTCGTGGGCGGGCGCGTCGGCAGATCGCGGAGCTCCGGCTCGAGCCGCGCCTCGGCTGGTCGCATCAAGGCGCAGTGAAACGGCGCGCTGACCGCTAGTGGCACGACCCGCTTTGCCCCGAGCGCACGGGCGCGATCCGAGGCGCGCTGCACCGCCGCCGCGTGCCCGGCGATCGCGATCTGGCCCGGCGCGTTGATGTTGGCGGGACTCACGACCTCGCCCTCAGCCGCCTCCTCGCATGCCTGTTGCACGATGGCCAGATCGGCGCCGATGATCGCGGCCATCGCGCCGACGCCCACGGGCACGGCCTCCTGCATGTAACGACCGCGCCGATGAACGAGGCGCACCGCATCCGCGAACGCCATCGTGCCGGCCGCCACATTGGCGGAGTACTCGCCGAGGCTGTGCCCGGCAACGAACGCCGGCTGGATACCTTGCGCCTGCAACACGCGACAGGCGGCAATGCTGGTCGTGAGGAGCGCGGGCTGCGTGACCTCGGTCAGCACGAGCTCCTCCTCTGGCCCCTCGAAGCACAAGGTGCTGAGCGATCGCGCGCTCCGAGACTCGGCCGCAAACGCGGCGTCGGCCTCGTCGAACGCGCGGTTGGCTTCGGGATGCGCCGCAGCGAGCGCTTTGCCCATGCCGACCTGCTGCGAACCCTGCCCTGGAAAGATGAATGCGATCACAGTCGATCCTCGCCGGCCGTGGCGGCGGCGCCGATTTCCTGAGAGATGCGCGCCGTGAACTCCGCGGCGGCGAAACGCGCGGCCATCTTCACCGCGTTCCCCACGGCTTTGGCCGACGAGCACCCATGTCCGACGATGGCCAGGCCGGCGACACCGAGCAGCGCCGCTCCACCGTACTCCGAGTAATCGAGGCGCGAGCGAAACCGCGCGAATGCGCGCCGGGACAGGAGGTATCCCACCCGGCTCGACCACGCACCCTGCAGCTCGTTTGCGAGCAGCGTCTCGACGGTCTCCACGAGCCCTTCGCTCATCTTCAGCACGACGTTCCCGGTGAAGCCGTCGCACACGACGACATCGGCGGCGCCGCTGTAGATCTCACGCCCTTCGATGTTCCCGATGAAATTGACCGGTGCGCTCTTCAGCAGCCGATGCGCTTCTCGCGTCAACTCGTTGCCTTTCGTCGCTTCCTCACCGATCGACAGCAGTCCCACCTTCGGTCGCTCGAAACCCCACGCCACACGGGCGTACACGCTGCCCATCACGGCAAACTGCAGGAGATGCTGCGGCCGGCATTCCGCGTTGGCGCCTGCATCCAGGAGCACGGCCGGGTGCTTCTGCGTCGGGATTGCCGCCGCGAGCGCGGGGCGATCCACGCCGCCGAGCATCCCGAACGCGGCATGAGCCGCCATGACGGTGGCGCCTGTATGTCCCGCGCTGACGAGGGCATCGGCCTGACCGGAGGCCACCCGATCGGCCGCCACGCGAATAGACGCACCAGGCTTGCGCCGCAGTGCCGCGGCCGGCGATTCGGCCATCGCAATCACCTCGCACGCCTCGACGATCTCGATCGGCAGCGCCGACCAGCCCTGATGGCGCGTCAATGCACGTTCGAGATCGGTACTCGCTCCAACCAGCGCGACTCGCACATCCCCCTGGCGTGCAGCCGCCACCGCGCCATCGACGATGACCGACGGCCCGTGGTCACCGCCCATGGCGTCGACCGCGATCCGAATCATGGCCGGAGGCGACCCTGCCTACTCCTCGTCGACCGGTCTGACCTGCCGCGTTTTGTAATAGCCGCAGTGCGGGCAGATCCGATGGGGCGCCTTCGGCTCATGGCACTGCGGACAGAGGCCGGTGGTCGCCGCGCGCAACGCGTCGTGCGTGCGGCGCTTGGCCGTGCGCGTCTTGGAGTGTCTGCGTTTCGGGTTTGGCATGATGGCTACTTCAATCGTTTCAACGGCGCCAGCCGTGGGTCTTCCCACTGCGGCGCACACGCGCACGTCGCGGTGTTCCTGTTGGTGCCGCACTGCGGGCACAACCCTGCGCAGTCGTCGCGGCACAGCGGCTTCATCGGCAGCGCGAGATAGAACTGCTCGCGCAGCAGCTCGTTCAGATCGATCTGGTCCTCGCTATAGACGCTCGCATCGAGATCGTCGTCGCTGACCTCCCGATCTGCCACGCCGCCCTCGGCCCCGACCGGCAGATACCGTAGATCGACCGTGCTGTCGATCGGCATCGTGAACGGCTCGAGACACCGGCTGCACGAGAGCTCGAGTCGCGTACGAACACTGCCAACGAGACGGAACCGCTCCTTGTCCTTGTGAATGTCGATGTCGACCTGGACCGGTTCGACGACCCTGTATGCTTCGCCTTCCTGCCCCACCTCGGCGGGCTGGAACACTCGGCCCAAGTGGTTGAGGCCCTGATGATACCGGGTCAGGTCCAGTTGCATCGCGGTTCCCCCTCTCGCGAAAATCCCGCGAAAGGCGACCTACTATTATAGCCCATCCCCACACACCCGGCTGAGTCAGGAACCGTCGTGGCCCTGTTCACCGCCTGTCAGGATTCACGCAGAGATCGCCGAGGAGCCGAGATCGCGGAGGGATGCCTGCAACGGGTTATGCCGGCCGTTTTCGGCCGGCCCATTGACCGAGCGAGGCGGTGATCGCAAGCGTTCTGGTTTCGGAGTAACGCTTGCGATCACCGTCTCGCTCGATCAATGGCAGCGCGTTGCGCGATAACCCGTTGCAGGCGTCCTCTGCGTGCTCTGCGTCTCGGCGATCTCTGCGTGAAAACGACCGTGGCTCACGCTCGACCGCGGCTACTGCAGCTGATTCCAGGCCATCGGGCCGACCCATGGTTTGGGGATGAACAGGCGTTCGTAGAGCGCGACGGCGAAGCGATCGGTCATCCCCGCGAGGAAGTCACGCGCGGCCACGTCGAGGCCCTCGCGTTCGACGATGCGATCGTCCAGCAGGTCCGCGGGCCTTTCGCGAACGCGCTCCCACAGCCCGCCGAGAATCCCACTCGCCTTCTTGAACTCGGCGGTGGCGATGTCGTTCTCGTAGACCGCGCTGAACAGAAACGAGCGCATCGCAAGCGTCGCCGACAGCACATCAGCGCTCATGCGGATCTCCGAGAGACCACCGCGCTGCGTCTCGGTCACGACGTCCTTGACCATCGAGGCGATGCGCGCCGAGGACGTCGCTCCCAGAACTCGCGCCGCGTCGCGGGGCAGGTCTTCCGGTCTCAGCACGCCCGCCCGCACCGCATCGTCGATGTCATGGTTGACGTATGCGATGAGATCGGCAACGCGCATGACCTGGCCTTCCAGCGTGGCCGACCGCTTCTCCGGATCGAGACCGACCGGCGATCCATCCTTGCCCTTGGAGTGCCGCCCGATCCCGTCGCGAACCTCCCACGAGAGATTCAGACCCTTGCCGTCGTTCTCCAGGACATCGACCACGCGCAGGCTCTGCTCGAAATGCCGGAACCCGCCGGGCATGAGGGAATCGAGTACACGCTCGCCGGCATGACCGAACGGCGTGTGCCCGAGATCGTGGCCGAGCGCGATCGACTCGGTGAGCTCCTCGTGAAGGCGGAGCACCTTCGCGATCGTGCGCGCAATCTGCGATACCTCGAGGCTGTGCGTCAGCCGCGTGCGGTAATGGTCGCCCGCGGGCGCGAAGAAGACCTGCGTCTTGTGCTTCAAGCGGCGAAAGGCCTTGCTGTGAATGATCCGATCGCGATCGTGTTGAAACGCCGGCCTCACGTCGTCTTCGGCTTCCGCATGCAGGCGTCCTCGCGACTCCGCACTCTTTGCGGCCTGCGGCGCCAGCGTCTCGCGCTCCCGCTGCTCGAGTGCTTCACGGATGCTCGACAACGATCTCCTCCAGGAAGCTCGTCCCGTGCGCGAGTGGCCCGACACCGAAGTTGGCGGCAAGGGTCTGCCCCAGATCGGCAAACGTCGCGCGGGTTCCGAGCGACGCGCCTCGCCTGACGCGGGGGCCGGTGACGAGCAGCGGCACGTGCTCTCGCGAGTGATCGGTGCTGGGTGTCGTCGGGTCGTTCCCGTGATCGGCGGTGATCGCCAGCAGGTCGGTGTCGCGAAGCGCGTGCAGCACGGAAGGGAGCCGCGCATCGAACCTCTCGAGGTTCGATGCGTACCCCTCCACATCGTTACGATGCCCGTACACCGTATCGAAGTCGACGAGGTTCGCGAAGATCAGTCCCTCGTCTTCGTTCTTCATCGCCTCGAGCACCCGGTTCATCCCGTCTTCGTCACTGACCGTCGGCGTCGCGCGTCCGATTCCGCGGCCTGCGAACAGATCGTTGACTTTGCCAATCGCCACAACCGGAATCCCGCGACGTGTGAGGTGATCGAGCAGCGTCTCACCGGTCGGATCGAGGGCGTAGTCGTGCCGGTTCGAGGTTCGAGTAAACGCACCAGTCGTTCCGACAAAGGGCCGGGCGATGACCCTGCCCACCCCCATGCCACGGCCGACGAGGTCGAAGGCGATTTCGCACAAGCGGTACAACTCCGGCACGGGAATCACGTCTTCGTGCGCGGCAATCTGAAACACGCTGTCGGCTGACGTGTAGACGATGGGGCGACCCGTCCGCACGTGTTCTGCGCCGAGCCGCGAGATGATCTCGGTGCCGGAGGCGACGACATTGCCCAGGATGGCACGGCCGATGCGCCGCTCGAATGCCTCGATCGTCGCGTGCGGAAACCCTTCGGGGAATGTCGGAAAGGGACGATCGAGCACGATGCCCATCATCTCCCAGTGGCCGGTAACGGAGTCCTTGCCCGCGGACGCTTCGGCCATCCGGCCGTAAGCCGCCTGGGGTGTCGCGACCCGCTCTCCTCGAAGATCGACGAGGCGTCCCAGGCCAAGGGCCTGCAGGTGCGGCACTCGAAAAGGCCGTTGCTTTGCGATGTTGCCGAGCGTGTTGCTGCCCTGATCGCCGTAGGTTGCCGCGTCGGGCAACTCCCCGCAGCCCACGCTGTCGAGCACGATCAGAACGACGCGAGGAAAAGCAGTCAGATTACGAATGCTGCGACGCGAAATAGTTCGCGACCACGCGCGTGGTCTCGATCGTGGCGATCGCGTGCTTGAACACGAGCTGATCGGCCCCGTCGACTTCGACCACCACGGCAAACTTGTCGAAGTTCTTGATGCGTGCGTCGAACTGGCGGCCGTCCATCAGATGGATCGTCACCGATAGACGGTCGCGACGAGCGTAGTTCAAGAACGCGTCCTGAATGTTGGGCGAAGCCGACGACGACGAAGTGCGTGGTTCAGATACCTGGGCCATCAGAGAGAGCGTCTCCTCGCGCGCGCACACCGCGCGAGGCAAGCACGCCCTCGACGCGATGAAGAGTCTCCGGCCGCTCGCCGGGTCCATCAAACCAGATAAGGTTAGGCTCTTTACGAAACCAGATCAACTGTCGGCGCGCGTAGCGACGGTTCTCGCGGACGATCAGCGCGCGCGTCGCGGCCTCGTCCCTGACACCGCGACGCATCTCCATCACCTGTCGGTAGACGAGACCGCCGAAAGGTCGTGCGTCGGCAGGAATTCCGCTCGCGAGCAAGGATTCGACCTCGCCCACGATCCCGCGCGCGAACTGCTCGTCGACGCGGCGCGCCACACGTTCGCCGATGAGCGCGGCAGGAATCGTCAGCGCAAGTGCGATGATCTCGCAGTCGGCCACCGGCGACCGCGTGTCGACGAAATGCGCGGTCAGCGGCCGGCCGGTCGTCAGATACACCTCCAGCGCCCGCACCAACCGCTTCTGGTCGCGAGGCATGATGCGCTGCGCCGAGTCGGCGTCGACGCGCCGCAGCATCCGATGAAGGCGCTCGGGTCCCTTGCGTTCGGCCACCCTGTCGAGTCGCGCGCGCAGCGCGTTATCGGCGCCCGGTCCCGGAAACAGACCGCGCGTCAACGCGCGATAGTAGAACCCGGTGCCCCCGATCAGAATCGGCAGCGCCCCGCGCCCATGAATCTCTCGAATCACGCGGGCTGC
Source organism: Vicinamibacterales bacterium (assembly GCA_036407095.1). Classification (GTDB taxonomy): domain Bacteria; phylum Acidobacteriota; class Vicinamibacteria; order Vicinamibacterales; family UBA2999; genus Gp6-AA40. The sequence goes on from DASWZV010000142.1 coordinate 139,870, forward strand.
GTCAGTGGCGTACTGCGCGGCCGTGTACACGTCGGTAGGATCGGCGATGTCGATCAGATGATGCGGGACGCCTCGTCGCGCGGCGGGCGGGACTTTATCCGTGCCGATGTCGAAACCGCGATAGACCGCCGTGGAATCGCAGTTGACGATCTCGCCCCGATATCGCTCCGCCAGAGCGAGGCCCAGTGCGCTCTTGCCGGACGCAGTCGGGCCGAGCACGGCGAGGATCAGGCGGTGCGCGCTCAATGCACGCGGACGATGACGTAGAGCGCGATCGCAGCCAGTACGATGATGAGCCCGAGTTGCTGTACGCGAGTGGGCACGATGCTCGTCTCAACGCAGCGGCGGCTGCTCGTTGTAGTAGAAGGTCACCGTAAAGAACGCCATCGGGTCCGGGTACTGCGGCGGGAGCGGCTCGGTCGGATTGGAACCGAGAATCGCGTTGTTCGCCGCCCTCGTGAACGCGTCGATGTCGGACGGAGAGGCGACGACGACGTCAGAAATCGTGCCGTCCCGGTGAATATTGAACTGCAGCACCACCCGACCGTGGAAGGTCATGGCCGCGTACGGAACAAACCAGTTGCGTCGCACCTGCGCGACGAAGCGCCGCAGCCACGGACCGAAATCCACGCCCTTGCTGTCGAACTGGATCGTCGCGCCCGGATCGTTGGCGCCGCCTCCCTCGTTGCGAAATGTCTCGTTCTGGACGTATCGCTGCAGGTTTTTCAGCGCATCACCCAGCGCGCCGGGCGCGGGCCGCGAAGTATCGGGCGCCCGTCGAATCCCCTGGTCGGCGGGCGGCAGCGTTCGCGCCACCCGCTCCTGCGGGTCCGGCTGCGGCGGCGTTTCGTCAGGCTTGGCCGCCGTCTCGGCCCCCCGGGCCTTTTCCGACGGCGTCTGGTCGACACGCTCCGGTGAATTGCCCCGCGAAAACGGCAGTGGGTTGTCCGGCTTCAAGGCGCGTTGAGGCGCCTGGGCCCGCCGGTCCAAATCGGAAAGAGGGACGTCCAGCTTCGGCTTCGGTGTCTGCAGATCGACCTGTGGCGCAATGAACACGAACCGGCGTTCGTTCCGCTCGCGTTCGAGCTGCTGCCGGAGCAGTTCCTGCCGGCGTGCTTCGAGCTCTTCCTGGCTTGGCAGAAAGAAGGTGAACTGCGGCGTGTAGTGCACCAGCAGAAGGACGAGAACGTGGAAGAGGAGAGAGAAAACGACAATGGTGCCGGCCGAAATGCCGCGGCCGACAACCTGCTCGTCCTGATACCGCTCCTCGAAGTCGAAGTGAATCAACGGTCTGGAAACGAAATTATAACATTCGCTGGCACAACGACTTACGTCGCGCGCCTTGATCGTCGGCTTCCTCCTGCGCTGCTCTCAACGTCCCGCGGCCCCCTTTATCCCTTGGTTCCCGTGTAGAGATAGACGACTCCCAGCGTAAGCGGGACGGCGCGAACGTCGCTGAAACCCGACTGCCTTAGTAATGTCACAAACTCAGCCGGCGGAGGGAAGGTGCCGACCGATGCGGGGAGATACGAGTATGCCCCCATGTGGCCCGAGATCGCACGTCCGATCAGCGGCAGGACGCGCTTGAAGTACCAGAGGTAGAGCGCGCTGAACCCGGGGATGCGGGGCACGCCGAATTCGAGGATCGCGAGCCGGCCGCCGGGTCGCAGGATGCGCGCCAGCTCCCGGCACGCAAGATCGGGCCGCTGCACATTACGGATACCAAACGCCACAGTGGCTGCGTCCGCGCACCCGTCGGCGGCAGGAATCGCCGTCGCATCGCCTTGTGCGAGAAAGACGCGTCGATCCTGGCGTGCCGCACGGACCTTATCCAGTCCGAGGCGCAACATCGCGCCGGCGAAGTCGATGCCGAGCACGCGGCGCGCGGGATGTGCCTCGAGGGCGACATCGGCCGTGCCGGTGCATACATCGACGACGGTTTCAGTGCCTGCGAGGTGAAGCGACGCGATCGCCTGCCGGCGCCATCGTCGATCGATGCCCCCACTGAGGAGGTGATTCAGGAGGTCATACCGCGGCGCGATCGCGTCGAACATGCCCGCGATGCGCTCGGGAGCTTTGTCGAGAGGTGTGTCAGCCAACAGAGGCCTGTCCGTGTCTCGTCATCCAATATAGAGTGCGAGCGCGGTGACGCCGAAGTAGATGATGCCCACCCACCCGTTCAGATCGAACGCCTTCTTCACCTGCGAAAGATCGTCGGCGCGCACGAGCGATTGCTCGTACACCAACAGTACGGCTACGCACCCCACGCCGGCCAGATACATCACCGGAAGTCGCGCGGCCTGCCAGAGCGCCGCCATCGCCACGACCGCGCCGACGTGCATCACTCGCGAGAGCGTGATCGCCATGCCGACGCCGAAGCGAGTCGGAATCGATCGCAGGCCATGACCGCGATCGAACTCCACGTCCTGACACGCGTACAGAACGTCGAAGCCGCCGACCCAGAGTCCGATCCCAAGACCGAGCAGCCACGGCTCGGGTCCTCCCCGGCCACCCGCAGCGATCCACCCACCCACTGGTGCAACCGCCATCGCGAGTCCCAGAAAGAGCTGCGTGAACGCGGTTACCCGCTTCGCGAGCGAATACCAGAACACAATCGCCAGCGCGATCGGTGCCAGGATCACGCAGAGGGTCCCCAGACGCGATGCGCCGAACAAGAAAATGACCGACGCGGTGACCACGAACAGGATCGCCTCGCGCCGAGTCATCCTGCCCCGCGGCAGCTCTCGCATCGAGGTCCGCGGGTTGAGCGCGTCGTAGCGGGCATCGACGACGCGATTGAATCCCATGGCGGCACTTCGTGCACTCACCATGCAGAGCACGATCCATCCGATCTGCGCCCATGAGAACGCATGATCGCGCCACGCGAGCAGCGCACCCGTCAACGCAAACGGCAGCGCGAACACGGAGTGGCTGAAGCGGACGAAGGACAGATATGTCGAGAGTCTACTCACGTGCATGGATCAAAGGAGTTGTCGCGTCGAGCCACATGATCGCATCCGGCTCCACCCCCGCAACCAGATATTCTTCCACATCGAACACGCCCTCAGGGACGCGGACAGCAAGCAGCGAGGCGCGCTTCCCTGCCTCGATGCTGCCAAGCTCGCTGCCGAATCCAAGCGCACGAGCCCCAATCAGCGTGGCGCTCTCGAGCAGACGCTGGGCCGCCACATCAGGAGCGACACGCCTTGCCTCGGCGAGCTCGTTGAACATGTTGAGGTCAGCTACGCTGGCAAGGCTGTCGGTTCCGAACGCGACATCGACACCCGACTCGTAGAACGCCGCGAGCGGTGGAGAGCCGACGCCGACATAGGCGTTGCTCCTCGGACACGACACGACCGTCGCGCCGATCGTCCGAAGTCGTGCGAGGTCGTCGGGTTCGAACTGCACGCCGTGCACGACGAGCGTGCGGGCATCGAGAAACCCGAGGTCCATGAGATACACGACCGGCGACACACCAGGCGGTTTCCATGCATCCGTCCACACCCCCAGCCGCTCGAGCATGGAGCGAGCCGGACCGGTACCGTCACGAAGCAACGCGATTTCCTGCGCCGATTCGCCGAGATGCACGCTGGTCACCGGATGTCGATGCGCATCCAGGTCGTATCGAATCGCCTGAAACAGCGCGGGCGACACCGAATAAGGCGCATGAGGCGCAAGGCTGATCCGTATCCGGTCGCGATCGATGTCCCAGTTGTCAATCGCCGAGCGCGCCTGCGCGACTCTGCCGGGTACGTCGGTGAGGTTGAACCCGAGCAGCTCGTGAAACACATGCGCCGGCAGGCTGGCGTCACGGAGCACTCCAACCGACGTCAAGGTGTTGCTCACGTCACCAATGAGTCCGGTGCCGGTCGCGCGTGCGCGTATGACCGCTCGCTGCGCCGCATCGACGATCGCGGCTGCAGTCGGATCCGGTGCCGACTCACGTCGAATCGCCATCATCGAGGTGACCCACTCATTGAAGCTCGAGCTCGGAGGTACGAGTCCGTGCAGGAATGACAGCTCGATATGCGTGTGCGCGTTGACGAGGGATGGCATCAGCGCGACGTGGCCGAGCGACGTCGCGTGCTGAGGACTGCGCTCACCGACGGCCTGAATGCGACCGTCCGAATCGACGGTGACGAACCCGTGGCGGATGGGGCGACCGGTGACGGGGACGATCCACTGCGCACTGAGCGTGAGCATCGGGACGTCCGTCGGATCGGGTTTACTGGGCCAGCCGAAGCGTCTTGCCGGCGCGGGTGCGCGCCGCGTAGTTTCGAAGCTCCTCGGGCACCGACGTGTCGCCGTCGGCGCGCGCCCTGGCCAGCGACAGCATGCGCGGCACGTCGCGCTCGCGGAAGATCGGGTCGCCGAGAATCTCGTAGTGCATGTTGCGGCGCTTGGGCGCATAGCCGGCGTCTTCGATGTTCACGACGATCTCGAGTTCGTCCATGCAGTAGGCCGCGCCGGCCGCCCGCACCACGTTCTCTTCGATCATCACGCTGCCCATGTCGTTGGCGCCGAACGCCAGACTGAGCTGCCCCACTTTCCCGCCCTGCGTCACCCACGACGCCTGCAGGTTGTCGAAGTTGTCGAGGACAATGCGCGACAGCGCGAGCGTGCGCAGGTAGTCGACGCCGGTGGCCTCGTAGCCGCCGTGCTCGGTGTGTTCGGGCTGATAGCTCCACGTGATGAAGGCCGTGAACCCGCCGGTCTCGTCCTGCAGATCGCGGAGGCGCATCATGTGCTCGATGCGCTCTTCGTCGGTCTCGACTGTGCCGTACATCATGGTCGCCGTCGTCCGCAGCCCGGCATGATGCGCGTCGCGCATCACGTCGATCCACTCGTCGGACGAGGCCTTGCTGTAGCAGTTGAGCAGACGCCGAACGCGATCGACCAGGATCTCGGCGCCACCGCCCGGCACGCTGTCGAGCCCCGCCGCCACGAGCCGTTCGATGACCGTCGGCACGGGCACGCGGTTGAGCCTCGAGATGTGCAGCACTTCCGGCGGCGAGAGCGCATGCAGTTTGAACTCCGGATAGCGCGCCTTGACCGCACGGAACAGATCTTCGTACCACTGAATCGGCAAATCCGGATTGTGGCCGCCCTGCAGCAGCAGTTGGTTGCCACCGACGGCGATCGTCTCGTCGATCTTCTGAAAGATCTCGTCGAAGCCGAGGACGTACCCTTCGCTCGAGCCGACCTGCCGATAGAACGCGCAGAAGTTGCAGCGCGCCACGCAGATGTTCGTATAGTTGACGTTGCGGTCGATGATGTAGGTGACGATGCGCTCGGGATGCTTGCGGGCGCGGATCGTATCGGCGAGGTGGCCGAGCAGATGCGTCGGCGCGTGACGATAGAGATCGAGCGCCTCGGCCGCGTCGACGCGGCCACCGTCCAGCACCTTCCGTGCGATGCGATCGACGATCGTCAGAAGAACTCCACCCGTCGCCGGCCGGGAGCCAGCCCGAGATCTGCGGCGTAGTCCAGAAACAACTGCAATCCCTTGGCTTCCTCCACCCCGATACCGTACTTCACATTATCCCTTAGGTACGCACGCGCCCTCGCGGCGCGGCCGGGATCTCCTCTCCCGTACTCTGCCGCGATGTCCTCCGCTGCGCGAACGCCCTCGGCCTGCGCCTCCTGCAGCGCCCGCACATCGTCGGCGCTCGCGGCGCCGGCCCGGCCAGTCCAGGCGGCGTAGATGAAGGGCAGGCCGGTCATGCGCGTCCACTCCTCGCCGAGATCGATCTTCTCGACGCCGAGCGCGCAGTGATCGGCATCGAACGCCGGGTCGCCGATGAGCAACGCGGCGTCCGCGGCTCGCATCATTTCAGCGAGGTCGGGGCCGTGCGGAACGAACGTGGGCTGGATTCTGAAGTGATTGCGACAGAGCACCTGAATGAGCGCGACCGACGTGCGTGAGCTGGTGTCGAGCGCAATCGTTCCAATCTCTGCGATCGGTCGCCGGGCGTAGATCGCGACCGACGCCACGGCGCCTCGAGATCCGATGCCCACTCCAGGAACGAAGCGGTACTCGGGCGAGCGCAGGTATTCGATCGACGGGACGAGCCCCAGGTCGACGTCGCCGTCGTGCAACAACGTCGCACACACCGACGGCACGTCGTACCGCACGCGCCAGCGATCGGGCGCGCGATCGAGCGCCCAGGTCAGCGGCCGGGCATTGAGATAGCCGACCGCACCGATGCGCAGCGGTCCCCGCGCTGTCGCTTCAGCTGAGCCTGTCGACATCACGCCACGTCCGCGAATCGTCCGTCGCGCTCGGCGGCAGTGTACCCGGCCGCCTCGATGTTGCGGCGCACCTCTTCGAGCGGCGCTCGCCGCCGTCCTTCGGGTGCCTCGTCCGAGGGCGAGATGCCGTCGATATCGTCGGCGCCGAACGTGAGCGCAACCTGCGCGAGCTTGGGCCCGTACCGCAGCCAGTCGACCTGGATCGTCGGGACGTCTGTTGCAGCCAGCCTCGCGATCGCGACTGTCTTCACATCTTCATAGCCGGTAGTAGGCCGAAACGTCGCGAGCGTCATCGGGAGCGGATTGATTGCCTGAATGCACCCACGGCGCTGCTGAAGCTGGTCGACTTGCAGGAAAAGTGCCGTGCGATCTGCGGCGGGCATGTTGTCAATCGTCAGGCGCAGCGCACTGAAGCCCGCGACGGCGAGCGCTTCGACAGCCGCATCCACATCGTTCATGCGATCGAGCGGCAACTCGGCGAACGAGTCGAGGCCTGCCGCTCGCAATTCGCCGAGCACCTCGTCGACGCGCGCCACTCCTCCGGCGCTGAACTTCTCGACATCGCTCCACGAGAACGCTGATACCGCGCGCCCACCCGCTGCCCCTTTCGCACGGGTCACGATCTCGAGCGCAGCGGCCAGACGATCGGGCGATCCGCTGATTCTGATTTCCCGGGCCATCGCGGGAAGCGGCTCGGTGAACGGTGTGTCAACTGGCACGCTGGCCACCCGCACGAACGTCGTCCGGCCGCCGTGCCACCGCCGCCGCACGGTGTCAGCCAGCATGCCGAGCGGCAGGATGTCCGGCGTCGTCGCCAGCTCCTGGATGTCGTCGGCCGACAGGCGCTCGCCCGCGGCCACGCGTTCCATGTAGCGATCGAAGGTGGTCGATGCGGTCATATATGAATCAGTAATGCAAAATTCAAAATGCAAAATGCAAAAGGTAACCAGCTATACGGGACGAATGGTTTTGCATTTTGGATTTCGCATTTTGCATTACACCGCACTTTCCATCGCCTCCGCCACCCTCGTCGCCAGCGCCAGCGCCTCGCGACCGGCGCGTCCGGATACGCCAGGCTCACGTCGTGTTCGCACTGCATCGATGAAGTCGGCGAGCTCGCGCTCGAGCGGCTCTTCGTTGGCGATCGCGAGCTTGCCTCCCTGGATCACGGGACGATCCGCGGCTGGGGACTGCGGCGCCAGGCGATAGACCTCGACCTCCTGTGTCGCGTAGTCGACCGATACATAGGAATCGTGCTGAAAGAACCGCACCTTGCGCACGCGATCGCGGCTGATGCGGCTGGCCGTGACGTTGGCGACGCATCCAGACGCGAAGCGCAGTCGCGCGTTCGCGATATCGGTTCGACGGGTGAGCACGTTGACACCGATCGCCTCGACGCCGGTGACCTCGGACCGCACCGCCGCCAGCAGCAGATCGAGATCGTGGATCATCAAATCGAAGATCACGTCGATGTCGAGGCTCCGCTCTGGAAACGTCCCGAGACGATGAATCTCGACGAAGCGGGGATCGGTCACCAGGGGCAGCGCAGCCGTCACCGCAGGATTGAAGCGCTCGGTGTGTCCGGCTGCCAGCGTCACCCGGCAGCGCTCTGCCGCCTCGATCAGGCGATCGGCATCGGCGACCGATGCGGCAATCGGCTTCTCGACCAGCACGCCTATGCCCCGTTCGATGAACCGCAACGCGATGTCCACATGCAAGACCGTCGGCACGGCAATGGTGACCGCATCGACACGTCCCAGGATGTCGCCCGCTTCGATGAACGGGTGCGAGCCGAACTTCGATGCGATTTCCTGCGCGCGTCCAGGTTTGGTGTCCACCACACCAACGAGTTCGACCCCGTCCATCGACGCCAGGAGCCTCGCATGGTGCTGGCCGAGGTGGCCGACGCCGATCACGGCTACTCGAAGCGCCTGCGTCATTGCACGGTGATGGGGGGACGGCCGACGATGGTAATCCCCGCCTCGTTCGCCGACGCGAACACTGCGTCGCCGTCGAGCACCAGCGTCTTGCCCGCATCGATCGACAGCGCCGTTGCTCCGGCGACGCGCATCGCGTGAATCGTCGCGAAGCCGATCACTGGAACATCGAAGCGCATGTCCTGTTTCGGCTTGGCCACTTTGATGATGCGCACCCCCGGCCCGGCGAGGTGGCCGGCGCGGCCGATCACTTCATCGGTGCCTTCCATCGCTTCGACGGCAACGACGGCCTGATGCTTCACCGCGACGGTCTGGCCGATATCGAGCCCCGCGAGGGTGTCGGCCATGTGGTAGCCGAACTCGAAGTCCTTCTGCTCTTCCTCGGTGGGCGGCCGCCGCGTCAGGACGCCAGGCCTGGCGAGCAGCGGCAGCAGCAGCGCGGTCGAGTCGATCAGATCGATCCCCTGGTCCTTCATCACCCGGGCGACCGCGCCGATGAGCCCATCGGTGCTCTTCTTGACGAGGCCCATCAGCACGCCGAGCATCACGCGATCGGGGACGATGCCCGCGAAGATCTTCGTGTGCTTGACCTGCCCGGCCATGACGGCGGTCGTGGCCCCTGCCTCCTTGAGGATGCTGATGCACTTGCCGAGTTGCCCGAGCGAGATCCAGTGGATGGCCGCCTGATGGCGCCTGGCGGCGTCGTTCAGTTCGGAGAAGGTTTCCTCGTTGATGGCGACGATCGTGACGTCGTGCCCCTGCGACCTGGCCGCCTCGAGCACGAGAAAGGGAAAGCGCCCGTTGCCGGCGATGATGCCGAGGTTCACAGTGCCTGCCCGGATATCGGCGCCTGCCCGGATATTGGCGGCTGCCCGGATATTGGGGACGTCCGGCTATTCATCGGCCACGAGCTCTTCGGCGCGCCGGGTGGGACGCCGCAGGATGACGCCGCGTTGAGAGGCGCGGATGAAGTCGACGAGGTACCGAATCTCGGGGGCCGAGAGTGATTCGTCCTGTTCGATCGTCGCGAGCGCCCGCGTGGTGTTGAGCTTCGACTGCAGCAGATAGCGAAACGCGTGGCGCAGCTGTGTGATGGTCGCCGGCGTGAACCCGCGGCGTGAAAGCCCGATCGTGTTGACGCCGAAGATCCGTGCGGGCCGGCTGCCGATCGTCCGTCCGAACGGCAGCGCGTCCTTCGTCACCACCGAGTAGCCACCGACGAAGCCGTGCTGACCGACGCGGCAGAACTGATGCACGGCCGACCCCGCGCTGATGTTCGCGAAGTCCTCGACGTGCACGTGGCCGCCCAGCGTGGCATGCGGCCCGAAGATCGTGTGGTTGCCGATATGGCAGTCGTGCGCGACGTGCACGTAGGCCATGAACAGGTTGTCGTCTCCGATCGTCGTTTCCCCGCCGCCACCCTGAGTGCCGCGATTGATGGTGACGAACTCTCTGAAGATGTTGCCGCGTCCGACGATGAGTTTTGTGCGCTCGCCTCGGTACTTGAGGTCCTGCGGCGCGAGGCCGATCGAGGCCATCGGATAGATCTGGGTGCCGTCGCCGATCTCGGTGAGCCCTTCGATGACCGCCGACGCGCCGATCTGGCACCGGCGGCCGATCCGTACATCGGGACCGATCACCGCGTTGGCGCCAACCGTCGTCCCATCGCCGATACAGGCCGTCGGATGGACGCGGGCCGACGGATCGATCGACGCGGAACCGGCTTCGATGCCGAGCAGCAGTTCAGCCTCGGCCACCAGCTGCCCCTCGACTGTCGCCGACGCGAGCACGGTGGCGAGCGGCGGGCGCATCCGGCCGATCGTGACTTCGAGCCGGAGGCGATCGCCCGGCACGACATTGCGCCGGAACTTGGCTTGATTCACGCCGCGCAGCCACACCCGCGCGGTCGCCGACATCGACTCGTGCTCGAGCAGGAGTGCGGCGGCGACCTGCGTGAGCGCTTCGATCATCAGCACCGCCGGCATCAGCGGCGAGCCGGGGAAATGTCCCTGGAAGAACTCTTCGTTGATGGTGACGTTCTTGAAGCCGACGAGCCGCCGGCCGCGATCGTGCTCGGCGACCGCGTCGATCAGGAAAGACGGGTATCGATAGTAGACGCGATCGAGCAGCGCTGGGAGGTCGACTGACACGGATCTCTTCAGGACGTCATCGTTCCAGGCAACCAGGTTCAGGTCGATGAACCTGGAGCCTGGGATGCGCGACCGGCCTCTATTTCGCGGGCGGCGCAGGTGCCGCCGGTTTGGCCCCGCCGCTCGAATTGAGCGCAGTGATCACATCGGTCGTCAGGTCCATGCCCGGATCGGCCCAGATGAGGCCGCTCTGTGCGGCGTTGAACACGAAGTGCACCTGCTTTTCCTTCGCGACCTTGTCGACAATCGGCAGCACCCTGCGGGTGAAGTCTTCCTCCACCTGCTGCGCGAGCTTCTGCAGTTCCTCCTGCGCGTCTTCGCTGGCGCGCTGGAGATCGCGCTGCGTGCGATCGATGTCGCTCTGGAGCTGCGCGCGGGCCGCGTCGCTCAGCACGCCGCCGCCTGAATCGAGCTTCTGCTGCATCGCCTGCAGGTTCTTGTTCTTGTCCTGCAGTTCACGCTGCTTCGTCTCCTGGGCCGCCTTCAGCTTCTCTGCGGCCGCCCGTCCCTCGGCAGACTGGGACGCGATGACCTGCATGTTCACGTAGGCGTACTTCAGGCCGTCCTGGAACTTCGCAGGAGGCGGCGCCGGTGCAGCTGGAGCGGCGGGCGCCGGAGGCTTCTGCGTCGGTGCCGGAGCAGCGGGCGCTGGTGGCTTCTGGGTCGCCGGAGCAGGCGGCTTCGCTCCTTGTGCGGTCGCCTGGGCGTACGACACGCCCGAGGCCAGCATCAGGCTGAACGCCAGAGCGATGGCAAACACTCTCATTCAATGCGTCCTTTCTTGTCGAAACTACAGCTGACGATTTTACTCGACCATCTCACGCCAAGTAAGATGGTTCTTGCCGCGCGTTGCCTGTGCCAGGAGACTCGTCGACGAATGCATCGATTCACCGCCCGTTACACCGTTGTTGGCTGCGTTCTGCTCATGCTGGGGACGGCCGCCTGCGGCAGCAATAACCCCACGACCAACCCCGATACGCCGACGCTCACGCCGGTCACGGAAACCAATTCGGACACGCTGACGGTCAACGGCGGGAAGACCCAACCGTTCACCGTCACCAAAGCCGGTACCGTCACCGCGAGCGTCATTGCGCTCGACCCGGACCCCGCAGTCGTATTCGGGCTGAGCCTGGGTACCTGGAACGGCTCGTCGTGCACGCTCATCGTCACCAACGACAGCGCCGCGCTGAACGTCACCGTCACCGGCACCGCGCAAGCCGCCGGCAGCTTCTGCGCGCGCATCTACGACGTCGGCAAGCTCACGGCGGCGACCAATTACACGTTGCAGATCACGCACTTCTGATCGAAGCGTCATTCAAAATGCAAAATGCAAAAGGAGCCCCGACTGCGGGGCTCTAGTTCTTTTGCATTTCGCATTTTGCATTTTGCATTTTGAATTTTGCATTCGTTAGAACGTCGTCCCCACCGCGAAGCGGAACGTCGTCGCCTTCGCCGGTCTGTACTGGTTGTCGAGCACGCCCTCACGCTGCGGGTTCCACGAGTAGATCAACCGGAACGGCACGTTGAGCACGGGCATGAAGAAGCGCAGCTCCACGCCTGTCGATGTCTTGAACGCACTGGTCTGCCCAACGACCTGCGTCATGAGTCCTGGCAGGGACGGATCCACGAGGGCTGACGTGGCAAACGGATCGGTGAGCAAAGGAACCGGAGGAAGGATCGTCTTGGTCACGTTTTCTTTCCACGCAAAGGGCTCACCGATATCGCGCACCTGGCCGGCGTCGTAAAACAGGACGATGCGAACCTGGCTCACGATCGAGATCAGGTATTCGGCGTTGAACAGCAGGCTCTTGTTGCCGCCGAGCACGACACCCGACCCAGGGACCGTCGGACCGATCGAGCGGATGTCGAAGCCGCGCACGCTGTACTCGCCGCCGAGGAACAGTCGCTCGAAGATCGGAAGCGTGGAGGTGTTGCCGATCGGCGCGATGTACTGCGCCTGCGCGCGGAACCCGACCGATGTCCGTGCCAGATGCTTCTTGAAGAGGATCGCTTCGACAGACGGCTTGTAGAACTGCGTGTTGCCGCCGAGCACGGCGAGATCGATCGCCGCGGTCAGACGACGGCCGGTGTTCGGGAAGATCGGATTGTCGACGGTGTTGTGGACGAAGCTCGGCGTGATCTTGCTGATCGTGCGCTGCCCGCCCTGTCCAACGAGCAGTGAATCGTAGACGAACGGATTGCGCTTGAGCACGTCGATCTGCGTCGGCGTGAGCTGCGACAGATCGTTCAGATTCGACAGCACCGAGCAGCCGCCGGGCCGGAACAGACACGACGTGTCGATGAGCGCCTCGCTGAGGTCGGTGATCTTGACCGCCTCGTACGAGTAGTTGAAGAACATGCGGCTGAAGTCAGCGACCGGGAACCCGAAGACCATGTTCCCGCCGGTCGACTTCTGCGTGTAGTAGCCGATGTACTGCAGCGAGCGCTTGTAGATGTCGAACCCGCCCGTGATGTTGCGATCGAAGAGGAACGGTTCGGTGAACGCCAGTTGATAGTTCTGCGCGCGATCGCCGGCCTGCATCGAGACCGTCAGGCTCTCGCCGCGCCCGAGGAAGTTGGACGTCTGGAACGCCAGCTGGCCGAAGAGCCCTTCGTACTGCGACACGCCGGCGCCGAACGTGAGCTGGTTGCGGTTCTGCTCTTCGAACTTCAGCGTGACGTCGACGTTGTTCTCCTTGTTCGGCGTCTTCTCGACCTTCATGTCGCTCTCGTTGCCCTTGAGCTCCTTGAAGTAGCCGAGCTGATTCAAGCGGCGCACGCTGTACTTCAGCGACTCGGTGTCGAACACTCCACCTTCGAACACGCGCATCTCGCGGCGAATCACGTTGTCGCGCGTGGTCGTGTTGCCGGTGAACGTGATGCGGTTGACGAAGTACTGCGGCCCCTCCGTCATCTGCATCGTCACGTTGACGGTCGGCGTCTGCTTCGAGGTCTCTTTGGCCGCCGGCCCGGAGCGAGGCGTGTCGGTCACGGGCGCGGCGAGCGCCGGCGGTACGAGCGAGGCAAGCAGCGTCTCGGCGTTGTTCGGGTCGTCGCTGTACTTGAAGAGCGGGAACGGCGTGAACTCCATGTAGCCGCGGCTGCCGTAGATCTCCTGCGCCTTCTTGTTCCCGTCGTTCAGCTTCTTGCGGTTGTACCACTCGCCCGGTTCGATCTTGTACAGCGTCCGCAGCCCCTGGCTCCCGACCAGCTTGTTTCCCTCGAACGCGAGCTGGCCCATCTTGTAACGATGCCCCTCGGTTACCGGGATCTTCAGCTCCACCCACCGGGTCTTTCCGTCCTTTGAATCCTCGATGGTTTTGATCTCGGGATTTCCGACGCGCGCCTGCGGATAGCCCTGGTTCTGGTAGAACTCGACGACTTTGGCTGCGTCCTCTTCGAACGCGGCCTCCTTGTACGTACCGCCGCCCTTGATGATGCCGAGGAGGCCCTTGGGCTTGTTCTCCTTCATCTTCTTCGTCAACGCGCCGTCGCCGATCGCGCTGTTGCCGACGAAGTCGACGCTGCGGATCTTGATCTTCGGACCTTCACCGACCGTGAACGTGACGTTCACCAGCTTGGGACCGCCGGTCACCGGCGTGACCTTGTGGCCGATGTCCGCGTTGTTGAACCCTTTCTCGCCCATCAGCTCCTTGAGGACGGTCTCGACCTTGCGGATCGCGCCCTCGTCCAGGAACGAATCCAGTCGAAGCTCGATGTTCTTTTCGCGAAGCTTGGCGTCGATGTCGGAGCGCTTGATGATGCTGATCGAATCGCCTTTGTTATTGCGGTAGTCGACGATCTTGATGCGCTCGCGCTCTTCCAGGTGGTAGACGACCATCTTGCCGACCACGCCGTTCGGGAATGTATGGTCGGTGACTTCGATCGCGAGGTCGTCGAGAAAGTGGGTGTCCCACAGCGACTTGAAGTCGGCCCGCATCTGGTCCTCGGCCTTCTCGTTGTAGGGCACGAAGATGCCCTTCGAGGGGCTGCTGACCATGTCTTTCAGCTTGATCCAGTACTGATAGGTCTCCGTTTCGACGATTGGCGTGTTGTTCTGCCGGTCGAAGCAGAGCTCGAAAATCCAGATGAAAGGAGGCGACCCAGCCGGAGGGAGCCCGGCAGGTGCGGCCACCGGGGTGCCGCACGACGTCGTCGCAACTGTCCCAGGCGGCTCCGCCTGAGTCTGGGTCTGGGCTGGCGGCGTCGTTCGATCCGGCGTCTGCGACTGCGCGTGCGCGACGCGCGAAACGCCCAACACGACCGACATGACCAGCAGTCGGAAAAGCCACTTGACCATTGCGCGGATATCCTGTCGTGCGCGACCGCCTCGCCCGCCCGCACCTCTCCACCGATGACAGGCGTGCCGCGAGGCGCACAATCACGCGGCTCATCCACCTGCGCGTCCTCGGTCGCAGGCGGGAAACGTCTTAGCTTACAGGATTTAGGACGTGTGGCGCGAATAGATGGCCGGGGGCCCTAGGCAGAATCCCGTAGGGCCTGCGGGGATCCGCAGGCCGAGTCTCATTTTGAGACCAGGCAGCTAGCCGGTCTAAAGAGCCCGTCTTCGCGTGAAACGCTTCGGCGGGGTCCGCCGAAGCCTGGGCGGAGGCGGACACGACCCGCTTTGCGACACCGGCCTACGCAAGCCTGCGCCCCCCAGTGAGTTCCCCGACCGGGCGATATGCCAGCTGCCCGCCATCGAGGTAGACCTCGACCTCGCCGTCACGGAGGTTGCCCCGGATGAGCTCTTCCGACAACGGATCCTCGACGTACCGCTGGATCGCGCGGCGCAGCGGACGCGCCCCGTACGAGCGGTCCTTGCACGTCACGTCGATGATCCAGTCGACGACATCGCTGGTCAGCGCGATCTTCATGCGCCGATCGACGAGGTTCGCGTTCAGCTGTTCGACCAGCAGCGCCATGATGCGCCGCAGATCCTCATCGGAGAGTGCGTCGAAGACGATGATCTCGTCGATACGGTTGATGAACTCGGGGTTGAACGTGCGCTTGACCTCGCCGAGCACCATGTCGGTCACGTTCTTGTCGACGACACCGGTATCGCTCGCCTGGAACCCGAGCGACGACTTCTTCTGGATGAAGCGCGCCCCGATGTTCGAGGTCATGATGATGATCGTGTTCTTGAAATTCACCCGATTCCCGAGGCCGTCGGTCAGGTGGCCGTCTTCGAACACCTGCAGCAGGATGTTGAAGATGTCGGGATGCGCCTTCTCGATCTCGTCGAGCAGCACGACCGAGTACGGATTGCGCTTCACTTTCTCGGTGAGCTGTCCGCCCTCTTCGTGGCCCACGTAGCCCGGAGGCGATCCAATCAGCTTGGAGACCGAGTGCTTTTCCATGTACTCGGACATGTCGAAGCGGATCAACGCGTGATCGCTGCCGAACAGGAAGTTCGCCAGCGCGCGCGCGAGCTCCGTCTTTCCGACGCCCGTCGGGCCGAGGAAGATGAAGCTGCCGACCGGCCGGTTCGGATTCTTCAGGCCGGCGCGTGAACGGCGGATGGCGCGGGAGATTGCCGATATCGCCTTCTCCTGGCTGATCACGCGGCGATGGAGATCGGCCTCCATGCGGAGGAGCCGGTCGCCCTCGTCCTGATTGATCGATGCGATCGGCACGCCGGTCCACTTCGAGACGACCTCGTCGATGTCGGTCTTGCTGACGACGACGCGGCGCGTGCTCGACTTGACGTCGAACCGCTCGCGCGCGAACTGCAGGTTCTCGCGCGCCGACACTTCCTGCTCGCGGTAGTACTGCGCCTTCTCGAAGTCCTTCTGCGAGACGGCGTTCTCCATCTGCTCCACCGCGACGCGGATGGACTTGTTGATCTCGCCGAACTCCTCGCTGTAGCCCGCTTCCTTCAACTTGGCGCGCGCCCCTGCCTCGTCGACCAGATCGATCGCCTTGTCGGGCAGGAATCGGTCGGTGATGTAACGGCTCGACTGATAGACCGCCGCTTCGATCGCCTCGGAGGTGTATTCGACGTGATGGAACTGCTCGTAGCGATCCTTCACGCCCATGAGGATCTCGATCGTTTCCTTCTCGGCGGGCGGGTCGACCTTGATCGCCTGGAAGCGCCGCTCGAGCGAGCGATCCTTCTCGATGTACTTGCGATACTCGGACGGCGTGGTCGCGCCGATGCAGCGGATCTCGCCGCGCGAGAGCGCCGGCTTCAGGATGTTCGCCGCATCGAGCGAACCTTCCGCGGAACCCGCGCCCACCAGCGTGTGCAGTTCGTCGATGAACACGATGATGTTCGGGTTCTCGGTGAGCTCCTTCATGATCGCCTTGAGGCGCTCTTCGAACTGCCCACGGTATTTCGTGCCGGCGACGATCAGCGAGATGTCGAGGGCGAGAATCCGCTTGTCCGCCAGGAAGTGCGGCACGTCGCCGTAGACGATCTTCTGCGCCAGCCCTTCGACGATCGCCGTCTTGCCGACACCGGGTTCGCCGATCAGCACGGCGTTGTTCTTGGTGCGGCGGCAGAGCACCTGCTGCACGCGTTCGAGCTCGTAGTCGCGGCCGACCAGGGGATCGAGCAGATTCTTCATCGCGGCTTCGGTCAAGTCGCGGCTGAACTCGGCGAGCAGCGGCGTCTCCTTGACGCGCGTCAGCGTGGTCTTCTCGTTGAGCAGCTGGACGATGTCCTCGCGCACGGTATGGAGGCGCATCCCCTTCTCCATGAGGATGGAGGCCGCCACGCTGCGCTCTTCGCGCAGGATGCCGAGGAGCAGATGCTCGGTGCCGATGTAGTTGTGGAGAAGGCGATCGGCCTCCTCAGCGGCGCACTGCAGCACCCGCTTCGTTTCGGCGCTGAAGGGAATCTCAACCGAAGTCGAGACCTTCTCGCGGAAAACCGTGCGCCCTTCGATTTCTTTCCGGATGTTTTCCAGCGAGAGATGCGATCGGGCGAAGATTCGGCTTGTCAGCCCTTTTCCTTCGCGGATCAGGCCAAGAAGCAGATGCTCGGTCTCAATCGAGATGCTTCCGAGCTGGCTGGCCTCATATCGGGCAAAAAATAGAACCCGTCGCGCCCGTTCCGTATAGCGTTCGAACATCCGGCCTGCCTTGGGGTTAGAGGTCCTGAGGGAGTCAGATCCTCAATGAAATCATTATAAGGCAAAGCTTCGGCGATACCAATGCCTTGTCGCGCCTAAGTCCCACGTCTGGTTAGGTTTCGCCCTGCGCTTGGGGCAGATGCCTTCAGCGCAACCTCCTGATCCATTCGACGCTGTTTGTGCAATCGGGGCTCCAAACTCACCCGTTCATGCACAACTATCGGCTGCTACCCGTTCCAGCATGCGTCCCGTTTACGTGACGTGCCGGCCGATGCATCGCGCCACCGTCTTCTCGGTGACGGCGCGAGATGCCACCGCGTCGTAGGCGAGGAAATGCGGGGCTTTTCGATGCGCTGCGTGCGCATCGGGTGTGTTGTACACCTCGTGCAGTATCCAACGGGTCGGGTCGTCGGCGTATTGACTCACATCAAACCGCAGACATCCGGGATCGCGTGCCACCGATTCTCGCGCGTTGTGCAGCAGCGCGCCCTCGAATTCCTCGAGCATCTCCGGGCGGACGGTAACCTGGACCAGCACGATATGCATAGCGACGACGACTATACTTCGCTGCGTATGGAGACTATTGGATTTATCGGGTTGGGACTCATGGGCCGGCCGATGGCGAAGAACCTCCTCAAGGCCGGCCACAAACTGATCGTCAACAGCCGCAGCCAGGGCCCTGTCGATGATCTCGTCGCGTGCGGCGCAGCGCGGGCCCTCACCCCGGCCGACGCGGCGCGGGGCGCCACACGGATCATCACGATGGTGCCCGACTCTCCTGACGTGGAGTTGGTGCTCGACGGCCCGCAGGGCGTCTTCAGCGCCGTGCAGCGGGGAACGATCATCATCGACATGAGCAGCATCGCGCCCGGTACGGCTCGTCGTCTGGCGGCGCGCGCGTCCGAGCTCGGCGCGACCATGCTCGACGCGCCGGTCAGCGGCGGCGATATCGGCGCGATCAACGGGACCTTGTCGATCATGGTCGGCGGCGATGCCGCAGCCTTCGCGCGTGTGAAGCCGATCCTCGATGTGATGGGGAATCCCGAAAAGGTCGTGCGTGTCGGCGAGGCCGGCGCGGGCCAGCTGTGCAAGCTGTGCAATCAGATGGTGATCGGCGGCACACTCGCCGTCGTCGCCGAGGCGCTGGCGCTGGCGCGCAAGGCGGGAGTGGACGCCGGCAAAGTGCGCGAGGCGCTGCTCGGCGGCTTCGCGCAGAGCCGTGTGCTCGAAGTGCACGGTGAGCGCGCGCTGAAGGGCACCTACAAGCCCGGGTTCTATACACACCTCTTCGCGAAGGACATGCGAAATGTCGTCTCGACCCTCGCGGAACACGAGACACCTGCGCCGGTCACTGCAGTCGTGCAGCAGCTGCTGCACGCAACGATGGCGGCGGGACGAGGCAACGACGACAACTCGATCATGGCCAAGACGATTTTTGACATGGCAGGCTTGAAGTGAATCCACGATCACGCCGGGCTGAGAAAACAAGGCCGGCCTACACTGCCGCTTAGCGCGTACGGACGGTGTAGGCCGGGCCTGTTCTGTAGGCCCGGCGTGATCGTCGCGTGCATAAAGGAGAGCGCCCCATGACGCAGCGAACGGCCCGGTGGATCTCCGCGATTTCGTTCTACGCGCTGCTCGTCCCGATTGCGGTCAGCGCAGAAGTCTCCAAGGTGACCATCACGTCGCGCACCACGGTTGCCGATGGACAGGCCTTTGGCACGATCGGGGCGTACGAGAAACTGATCGGGACGATCGAGTTCACGCTCGATCCGAAGGACCGTCACAACACGCGCATCGCGGATCTCGAGAAGGCACCGCGAGCTGCCGACGGTCTCGTCCACTTCTCCGCCGATCTCTACGTCCTGCGTCCCGTCGACGCCGCGCGCGGGAACGGTGCGCTGCTCTTCGAGATCGCCAATCGGGGTCGAAAGGGGCTGCTCGGCCGATTCAATCGCGCCGGCGGAAGCCAGGACCCCACGAAGATGGCCGACTTCGGCGATGGCTTTCTCATGCGCGAGGGGTACACGCTCGTGTGGGTGGGCTGGCAGTTCGATGTCGCGCCTCCACTCGTCCGCGTCGATGCGCCATCTGCCAACGCACAAGACCGGGTCCGCTTCTCGTTCGTTCCTGATACTCGCCAGACCGATCTGACGCCGGCCGATCTCCCGGACTACCGGCCGGTGAGCAGCGGCGATCCTTCGGCGACCCTCACCGTTCGCGATCGGTTCTGGGGAACACCGACGACGATCGCACGCGACCGATGGCAGATCGTCACCGCGAACGGCCGGCCGCAGATTCATCTGGATGGCGGCTTCGAGCCCGGCCGGGTGTACGAAGTCGACTACCCGTCGACCGATGCGCGCGTCGCGGGAGTCGGCCTCGCGGCGACGCGCGATGCGGCATCCGCGTTCGTCCATCGCACCGATCTTCCTGTCCGCGGCCGATACGCGTATATCTTCGGCGCGTCACAAAGCGGTCGCTTCCTTCGTCAGTTCCTCCACGATGGATTCAACGTCGACGAACACGATCGACGCGTGTTCGACGTCGTGTGGCCGCACATCGCGGGCGGGGGCCTGGGATCGTTCAACGAACGATTCGCGTCGCCGGGCTACTCGTCGTTCCCCGCCACGCGCTTCCCGTTCACGGATCTCGAAGAACGAAATGCATCTGGTGAACGCGACGGCATCCTCATCGGCTATAAACCCGACCAAACGCCAAAGGTGATCTACACCGACACGTCGGTGGAATATTGGGGACAGGGCCGCGCCGCCGCGTTGACGCACACCACCATCGACGGCAAACGCGACGCGGAGGTGCCGGACAACGTTCGCATCTATCTGCTCGCGGGCACGCAGCACGGCGAGGCTGCGTTCCCGCCGAACGGGGGCAATGGACAGGCGCTGCCCAACCCGACGCCGCAAGCCAACGTGATGCGGGCGCTGCTGCGGGCGGCGCACCAATGGGTCACCACCGGGGCAAAGCCGCCCGACAGCCGTCATCCACAGCTGCGAGATCAGACGCTGGTCGCAGTGAAAGCCCTGCGCTTCCTCGAGCTTGGGGGCGTGGGCGATCCACGAGGTATTGAAGGACCGGGCCAGATCGTCAAAGGCCGGTTCGCACCGCTGCCCTTCCTCGTGCCACAGGTCGACGCAGATGGGAACGAGGTTGCCGGAATCAGAGTGCCCGAGGTGACGGTGCCGCTCGCGACGACGACGGGATGGAACTTCCGCGCGGAGCGGGTCGGCAATCCATCAACGATCTACGCGTTGCTCGGCTCGTACATCCCGCTCGCGAAGACCCGCGCCGAGCGCGAGCTGAAACACGACCCGCGTCCATCGATCGCCGAACGCTACAAGGGTCGCGATGATTACCTGCAGCGTATCCGCTCGGCGGCCGATGCGCTGGTCAAAGATCGGTTACTGCTGGCTGAAGACGTCGACAACGTCGTTCAACGCGCCACGCGTCATTGGGAGTGGGCCACCGGAGCAACCCAAACGAATTAGCCCGACTATCCATAAGCAGATTCGGACAGTGTAGGCCGGGCCTGTAGAACGGGCCCGGCTACACCGCTCACTAACACGTATCTGGTAGCTACGCCGGGTGCAGCTGTCCCTGCTCCATCCGCAGCACCCGATCGCATGCCCCGGCGAGGCGTGGGTTGTGCGTGGCGATCACCGACGTCAGTCCCGACTCGGCGTGCATGCTCCTGAGAAGATCGTGCAGCGAATCCGCCGTGCGTTCGTCGAGATCGCCGGTCGGTTCGTCAGCGAGGAGCACCGCCGGATTCATCGCGAGCGCACGCGCCACGGCCACGCGCTGCTGCTCCCCACCCGACATCATGCTCGGGCGGTGAGCCACGCGATCGCCCAGTGCAACCCGCGTCAGCAGCTCCGTCGCTCGTCGCCGCGCGACGGCCTTCGGCCTCCTGGCGATGCGCATCGGCATCTCGACGTTCTCTGCGGCGTCGAACTCGGACAGGAGGTGGTGGAACTGAAACACGAAGCCGACGTTGCGGTTGCGAAACTGCACCAGCGCGGTGTCATCGAGCGCGGCGAGGTCGGTGTCCGCGAGATGAATCGTGCCCGAATCGGCGCGATCGAGCCCGCCGAGCAGATGCAGCAGCGTGCTCTTGCCGACGCCGGATGCACCGACGATCGCCACCATCTCTCCGTGCGCGACGCGAAGCTCCAGATTCCGGAGCACGTGAATGTGCTGGGTGCCGACACGATACGACTTGTTCAGCCCGGAGACGTCGATGAAGGCCATCCGCGCTACTCGAACCTGAGGGCCTGCACCGGATCGAGGCTCGAAGCCTGCCGGGAGGGATAGATCGTCGCGAGAAAGCAAATGGCGATCGACGACAGCGCGACGACGGCAAAGTCGAGCGGCAGCACGACGAACGGCACGTGCGACACCTGGTAGACGTCCATCGGAATCTGTATCAGCTTGTACTTGTCGAGCACGTAGCAGAGACCAAGCCCCAGCGCGCCCCCAACCGCCGTGCCGATTACGCCGATGACGAGCCCCTGCAGCATGAAGATCGCCATCACGCGACGGGACGACAGGCCCATTGTCTTCAGGATCGCGATGTCGCGGCTCTTCTGTCGCACGAGCAGAATCAGCGACGAGATGATATTGAGGGCGCCAACGAAGACGATCAGACCGATGGTCGTCGAGATCGCCATCTTCTCCAGCCAGAGCGCAGAGAAGAGGGACCGGTTCAACTCGGACCAGTCTTCGGCTACATAGTCCGTTCCGAAGTCCTTCGGGATGTTTTCGGCAATCGTGTGTGCGTCGTAGATGTTGTGGACCCGCAGCTGAATCACGCTCGGCGTCTCGGTGTCGAACAGGCGCTTGGCGAAGTCGAGGGAAACAAAGCCATATTCGGAGTCGAACTCATACAGCCCCAGCTGAAAAATCCCGACGACCTTCACCACGGGCATGCGGGGAATCATGCCAAAGGGCGACGTCGTGCCCACTGGCGGCATCAGCGTCACTTGATCTCCGACATGCACACCCAACTTCGCGGCCAGATCCTGGCCGAGCAGAATGCCTGGGCGCTCGTCCTCCGATCCGTGCAGCGCCCCCAACCGGCCCTGCACCATCGTCCGCTCGATCTCTGTCACGTGACCTTCGAGCGCTGGATCGACGCCTTTGACCGTGATGAATTCCGGATCCCCAGCGGCTTCGATGATCGCCTTGCCCATGATCGCGGGGCCGGCACCTTCGACGCCGGGGATGGCCAGCAGACGCTGCACCTCTTTCTCGTAATGGGTAATGCCTTTCGGCTTCCACACGTAGATATGCGCGGTGGACCCGAGGATTCGGCTGCGCAGCTCTCCCTGAAGGCCGGTCATGAGTCCCAGTGCCACCACCAATGCAGCGACGCCGACCGCGACGCCGATTGTCGAAAACAAGGAGACACGTGAAATGGACGCGTGCTGCCGTTGCGCCAGCAGGTAGCGAAGCGCGATGAAGAGTTCAAATCCCACGTTGGCGACCACTTATATCAGGGAACGCACACACAGCTCAGTCACTCTCTCCTAAGTCTCGGGCGCGCGCGAAAAGAGTCTTCCTAATCGTGGACTAATCCGGGCGGGTTGCACAGTTTCGGCCGAACTCCGTCAAAAATCTTGGCACGCGTCGAGCTTCATCACCGGGCGTGTCTCCCTCTCTACCAAAGATGAAGATCGTGGCGGCGTTTGGAAAACGTGCGAACCAGACCGAAACGGTGGACGACGCAACGCTTGAATTCGGGGCGGAAACCGCGGTCGCCTTCAAGCATCCTGACTCGATCAACGCCTTTTTTCGACGGCCGGCGCAGATCTTCGCGGTGGCCCTGCTCATCACGGGAATGGGCGCCGCGGTGTACTGGGCCGATCGCCTTAAGGCCCCGACGGCCCCCCCCACCGGCAGTCTCCGTATTGAGACGGATTCTCCCGGCGCCGAGGTCCGTGTCGACGGCAGCGTTCGAGGCAAGACGCCTCTCTCGCTGGCGCTTACGGCCGGAAAACATGATGTCGTCGTGCAGCTCGGAAGCACCGTCAAACAGCTGCCGGTCATGGTGACGACCGGAGAAGTCGCGGTCCACCACATCACGGCGACCGAGATGCCCGCGCCCGCCCCGGCGGTCGTCGGGAGTCTATCCGTGTCGACAGACACGCCTGGCGGACAGGTCAGCATCGATGGCGAGGATCGTGGCGCTGCGCCCCTGACCGTACGCAACCTCACACCAGGACAACATCGAGTCGTCGTCAAGAGCGCGGCCGCCACCTACACCCGCACCGTCTCGATCGAAGCGGGAGTGACCGCATCACTGGTGCTGAGCGGAAACGGCGTGGCCACGTGGGGCTGGCTATCGGTCACCTCTCCGATCGCGGTACAGCTGTACGAGGGAGAACGTTTCATCGGGACCAGTGACATCGACCGTATCATGTTGCCAGGCGGCGATCACGATCTCGACCTGGTCGTCGAGTCGGTCGGCTATCGGGCGGCGCGGCGGGTGAAGGTCGCCGCGAGTCAGACCACCACGCTCACCGTGGACATGCCGAAGACACCGGTCAGCATCAACGCAATTCCCTGGGCCGAGGTGACAATCGACGGCACGCGGCTGGGCGAGACCCCGCTGGCCAACGTCTCGATCACGCTGGGTTCGCACGAGATCGTGTTCCGCCATCCGCAACTGGGCGAGCGGCGCGTGACCTCCGTCATCACACTGAAGGGGGCGAATCGCGTTTCAATCGACATGAGGTCACGATGAGCGTCGTTCTTCGTCTGCGGTGGTCGAGTGCCTGTGGTCTTCCGATCGCCGCCATGCTCTGTCTCGCACCGGATGCAGCTGCGCAGGAACCACTGGCCAAGGCCAAAGCGCTCTACGATTCGGCCGCGTACGAAGATGCGTTGACGATTCTGACGCCGGTCGAAGCCCCAGAGGCGCAACAGTACAAAGCGCTGTGCCTGCTCGCGCTTGGCCGCTCGAAGGATGCAGTTGGCGCCGTTGAACGGCTCGTCACCGCAGAGCCGACGTTCGAACCCTCGGCACAGGAGGTGCCGCCGCGATTCGTGGCGCTCGTCTCCGATGCCAAGCGCAGGCTGCTGCCAACGTTGGCGCGCCGTGCGTTCAACGAAGGACGCGATCAGTTCAAGAACGGATCGCGTGAGGAAGCGCTCAAGAGCTTCGATCTCGTGATGACGCTGACGTCCGACGCGTTGTTCAAGCAGTCGTCCGACGCCGACGATCTTCGGACGCTGGCTTCCGGATTCATCGATCTGGCAAAGGCTACCGCTCCGCCCCCACCACCGGCGCCGGTCGAAGCAGCAGCAAAACCGCCCGAGAGCTCGCCGCCGACCCAGACCCCCGAAATCGTGCAGCCGATCGTGGTCAAGCAGTTCATTCCTCCGGTCCCCTCCGAGCTCAATGATCAGGGTGGACCGACGCTGTCGATTCGTGTCGTGATTGGCGCCAGCGGAAAGGTGACGGACGCGACGGTTCAGCAGTCGGCACACCCGTTGTACGACCGACTGGTTCTTCAGGCTTCACGAGACTGGGTATACCAGCCCGCGACGTTGAATGGACGACCTGTGCCGTCGGAAAAGGTGGTCACGGTTCATCTGCGGTGAGAGTCCGGCTGACCACCTCCGCCAAGGCTTCGGTGGGACACTCCCCCCTTGCTAGCGGGGACGCATGAGCGGGAAGAGAATCACATCTCTGATCGACGCGCTGTTGGTGAGGAGCATCACGAGTCGGTCGATCCCGATGCCCTCTCCCGCTGCGGGAGGCATCCCGTACTCGAGCGCGCGAATGTAGTCCTCGTCCATGGCGTGCGCTTCTTCATCGCCCTTCGCCCGCTGCGCCAGCTGCTCTTCGAATCGCCGCCGCTGCTCCACCGGATCGTTGAGCTCGCTGAAGGCGTTGGCCACCTCGAACCCGCCGATGTAGAGTTCGAAGCGTTCGACCGTGTCGGGGTCGTCCGGCTTCTGCTTCGAGAGCGGAGAGACCTCCGTCGGAAAATCGTAGACGAACGTCGGCGCGATCAGATCGCCTTCGCACAGCGCTTCGAAGATCGCCCCCGCGATCTTCCCCGGCCCATCGCCGGCCGCAACCTCCAATCCCAATTGCGAGGCGAGCGCCGCGGCCTCTGATCGGTTCCGGAGCGCACTCTCGGCCACGTCCTCGCCGAGCCGTCGCGATGCAGCAGCGCGCGCGCCGTCTCTCAACGACAGACGACGAAACGGTGGCGTCAGCGAAATAGCATGGTCGCCGAATGCCAGTTGATCGGTGCCGATCGCCTTCAGCGCGACCTGCTGCAGCATCGTTTCGGTCAGCGTCATCAGATCGTGGTAGTCCGCGTAGCTCCAGTAGAACTCGAGCATCGTGAACTCGGGGTTGTGCTGCGTGGAGATCCCCTCGTTTCGGAAATTCCTGTTGATCTCGAAGACCCGCTCGACGCCTCCCACTGTCAACCGCTTCAGGTACAGCTCCGGTGCCACGCGCATGTAGAGCCGCATGTCGAGCGTGTTGTGATGGGTCACGAACGGCCGCGCGAGCGCTCCGCCAGCCATCGGCTGCATCATCGGCGTCTCGACTTCGAGGAAGCCGCGTGCGATCAGGAACTCGCGGACGGCGGTCACGACGCGGCTGCGCACCTCGAACACGTGTCGCGAATCGGGATTGACGATGAGATCGAGATAGCGCTGCCGGTACCGGATCTCGACATCCTGCAGACCGTGCCACTTCTCGGGCAGCGGCAGCAGGCACTTCGACAGGAACTCGATCGACGACGCCCAGATCGTGAACTCGTTCGTCTTGGTCCGGAACAGACGCCCTTCGACACCGACCCAGTCGCCGAAATCGAGCAGCTTGAAGATCGCGAAGTCGCGCTCGGGCACCGAGTCCTGGCGGATGTACACCTGAATCCGCGACTGGCCGTCCGACAGCTGAAGGAAATTGGCCTTTCCGAAGCTGCGTATCGCCAGAATCCGCCCCGCAGTCCGCGTGCGGATCTGCATCGACTCGAGCGCCGCCGCGTCGCGGCCGCCGTGTTCGGCGACGATGGCGCCGATCGCTGCTTCGGCCGTGAAGCGTCGCGGGTACGGATCCACTCCCAGCCGCTTCAGCGCATCGAGGTTGGCCCGGCGCTGAACGACCTGATCAGATTCCTCTGTGCTCATTCGCGTGCGCGCGTGCGACGGATCGCGTCGAGGATTCCGTTGATGAATCGCACCGAGTCGTCGGCGCTGAAGGTGCGCGCCAGTTCCAGTGCCTCGTTGATGATCACTTTGCCGGGCGTGTCAGCCTCGAACAGAAACTCGTACACCGCGAGGCGCAGGATGATCCGATCCATCACCTGCATCCGCTCGAGCCGCCAGTGATCGGTGGCATCAGTGATGATCGGGTCGATCTCCTGCACGTGGGCGACAACCCCTTCGGCCAGACGGGTCGCGAAACCGCGCACGTCGTCGGCATCCGGCGAATCGCTCGCGGTCTGAACCCAGAACTGTTCCCGCACCTGCGCGATCGGGATGCGCCCGACTTCCCACTGGTACAGCATCTGAGCGGCGGCCTCGCGGCCGCGATGGCGCGGCTGCCCCGATGGCCGTGATGCCTCCGAATGCTCTGCATCAACGTTCATGGAGTCCGGCCTCCGAGATGGCGCCACAGTGTGGCCATCTCCACGGCGGCGAGCGCCGCCTCGCGGCCCTTGTTCTCGGGACCATCCGCGGATCGCATCCGCGCCTGTTCCTCGGTGAGCGCTGTCAGAAGGCCGAAGGCGACCGGCACGCCCGAGCTCGTGCTGGCGTTCATGATGCCCTGCGATGCAGCCGCGGAGATGTATTCGAAGTGCATCGTGTCGCCTTTGATGACGCAGCCCAGGCAGATGATGGCGTCGAACCGTCCGGACTTCGCAAGGCGCTCGGCGGTGACGGGGAGCTCGAATGCGCCAGGGACTCGCACGAGCGTGACGTCCTCGTCGCGAACGAGAGCATCGGCGAGCGCCGAACGCGCCCCTTTCAGCAGCCCGTCGGTCACGGCGACGTTGAAGCGCGACGCAATGATCGCGAAGCGGTAACCGGGCGCCGTGTGTGAGCCCTGCAGCTCCATCATGCGTCGGGAACCTGCGTCTCACCCATCCAGCGAAGCCAGAGTATACCCCACGCCCAGCAGAGCATGAGCCCCAGGAGTCCGCCGGTCGCGTCGGCGAGGAGGTCGAAGACATCTGCGGATCGACCGGGCACGAAGTACTGATGCGTCTCATCGAGCGCGCCGTAGCCGATCGTGATCGCGAGGGCGATCGCCGCACCGCGAGCCGTGACCCGCGCAGGCAGACCGCCATGGACGGCGCGCACGGTGAGCAGAGCCATTACGAAGTACGCAGCCGCGTGAGCGTTCTTGTCGGAAACGTTGCTCGGCAGCGGCGCTTGAGACAGGCCCGACACGAAGAAGATGAGCGCCATGTACACGACGACGGGCGCCCATAACCAGAGACGACGAATCACGGGGTCTATCAGAGCGGCAGCGGATACAGAAGCCAGCCGATCAACACGCCGGCTCCCACGAAACCGACGAGCAGACGCCCGCCGAACGCGAGCTGCTCCTTCGGCTGGTCGCGCATCAACGTCGCGAACACCGTCGACACGAACAGCGCGAACACGACCATCAAGCCGAAGTGACTGGTCATTTGCGGCCTTTCGCGATGTCGAAGGCGTCGAGCACGACCAGCATGTTGAGGAGACCCGCCACGATCACGAACGCGTTGCCGTACTCATAGGTGATCGCCACGACCCGCCCCGCCCCGACGCCGATGCTCTTCGCGATGAAATACGGGAGGCCGATGCCAAGATCTGCGATGAATGCCAGCGCAACAAGCGGTTCGGAGATCTGAAACGGGAAGAGACGGCCTTCGAGCCACAAGCCATACGCGAACATCAGCGTCAGCGCCACGAGAAAAATGAGCCCCTTCTGCCTCCGACCCTGCAGGAGGTGTCCGAGACCCGGAACCACCCAGGCAGCGGCGCAGATCAGATAGATGGCGGCTGGCTGGGTGCGATCGGCCGTCGTGGCACGCATTGAGTGTAGTGTAGCGTAGCCAGCACACTCATCACCACGAACGCCGCCACGAGCCCCGCGGGAAATCCCATCACCGCCCGTTGCACGTTCGTCGTGCGCCACAGTCCCGCAGCTTCCAACACGACGGACGCGACCGTCGGCACCACTGCGATGCCGACACTCCATCGCGCCTGCCTGGCGCTCATTCTCAGGGGGGAATCAGCAGGGCCATAGGTCAACACGACGCCGCTCAGCGCACCGCATGCGGCACCGGCATACACGCCGAGGCAGCGCGCGCACACCGGAAGTTGAGACGCCCCGATGTGAAACGATCGATCAGGCAGCTGATGGCAGACGAACGAGCCGAGGGCGTACACGAGCGCGGCGAGTGGAGCCGTCAGAAACGGAGCGACGACAATCGCGGCAAGCCAGGCAACGGTCAGCAGCGCGGCCGGAATCGCCATCAGTCGCCCATTCTAAGGGCGAACGGGACGAATCGCGCTGATGTGGCGAGCCTTTCGTCGAGGGACAGGCTTCAGCGTCGGCGTTTCGCAGGGCGCACGCTTCAGCGTGCGCGTTTCCTCAGTTCGTGACCGCCGCCCGTGCCGCAGACCTCGCCGCCAGATAGCCTGCGCGCGTCCGGGTCTTGATTCCGGGCCGGTCCGCGATTCGAACGATAACCCGACGATAGGCGCCGTCCTGTCGTGGATTCTTCGAGGAGTAGCCGATCGCATACTGGGTCGCGAGCTCTTCGGCGATCGTGGAGTAGATGCCCGGCAGCTCCGCGATATCCATCGGGAAGAACGACCGCGCGCCGGTCTCCTGCGCCAGCGCCTTCATCCCGAACTCCGACTGTGAGAAATAACTGTGACCCCGCTGTGCCGCGAGCGTCACCAGATACTTCGATCGCAGCGTGATCGTGTAGATCGCGATGCCCGACTGCTTCGCGGTGTCCATGAGGTCGTCGTACGAGATCAAGCTGGCCGTGTCGTCTCCGTCCGACAACACGACGATCGCCTGGCGCCGAACGTCGGTGTTGGCGCGCCGCTGCTTGGCCAGCTCTTTCAGCGTCAGGTAGGTGCCGTTGTAGAGCGCGGTTCCACCGCGCGGCGTCGTGCTCATGATCGCGGCGCGCGCCGCGGCGAGATCGTCGCCAAGTGGGAAGAGCACCCGCGTCGCATCTTTGATATCGACGATCGTCGTGCGGTCTCCGCGACGCAGCGTCGAGAGAAACCCTGCGGCCGCGCGCTGCACGAGCGACATCTTGCCGGTCATGCTCGCCGACGTGTCGAGCAGAATCGCGAGGTCGAGCGGCACTTCGGTGGCGCCGAAGAAGGAGACGTCCTGCTGAATGCCGTCCTCGAACACGGCGAAATCAGCGGGACTGAGCCCGGCAACATATTTCTGATCGGCGTCGGTCACGACCACGTTCAGCGCCACGAGATCGACGCCGCTGCGGAATGTGGTGGTTTCGGATCGCCGAGAAGTCGTGGGCGCCTGGCCGTGATCGGTGGGAGACGACGCGCCTGTCGTCACGCTGCTGGTCGGGGCCGCCGGGGCGTCGGTGCCCTGAACCTGCGCGCGCGCATCCGCTGCGACCAGGGCACAAACAACCAGCAGAATCGATCGCGTCACGACAACCTCCCGCCCTCCATCTGGGCTGATGTCAGTTTGTGCAAAGCGTGTGCCCGGGCAATTCGATGCCACTGCGACGTCTTCGAGATGTCAAAACGCTCGACAAAATTGATGAGTGCGCAATCGCTCCGTGTCTGAAGTCGCTGCATGTAGACTCGGAGCGATGACAAAACGGTTGGTTTCAGACACGGGAGGTGTCAGTCGGTTGGCGCTGCTGGGGATTGGTTGCGTGTCGGCTGCGCTGCTGATGACCGAGCTGGCGCTGACGCGCATCTTCTCGGTGACGATGTATTACCACTTCGCGTTTCTGGCGATCTCCATCGCCCTGTTCGGCCTGAGCGCGAGCGGTGTGCTCGTCTTCGTGCTGCGGCAGCGGCTTGCCGGCGT
Organism: Vicinamibacterales bacterium; assembly: GCA_036407095.1. Lineage (GTDB taxonomy): Bacteria > Acidobacteriota > Vicinamibacteria > Vicinamibacterales > UBA2999 > Gp6-AA40. The sequence continues at coordinate 170,357 of DASWZV010000142.1, forward strand.
GTCGACGTCGACTCTGCTCGCCACGGCGGCCATGCTGCACGGTGCCGCCACACTCGTCGCGCTCGCCTTTCTGGTTCGGATTCGTGTCGGCCTGGATTACTCAGCCGGGAATCTGCTTCTCATGCTGGCGATCTACGGTCTTTCCTCCCTCCCCTTCCTGACCGGCGGTGCGGTCGTGTCGCTCTCGTTTGCGCGACTCTCGAGCCGCATCAACATGCTGTACGCGTCGGATCTGCTCGGCGCCGCGACCGGCTGTCTGCTGCTCATCCCCCTGATGAACGCGCTGGGCGCGCCCGGCGTCGTGATGATGGCCGCCGGACTTTCGATGATCGCCGCGCTGTGTTTCTCTCCGCGCAGGTCCCGGCTGGGCGTCGGGCTTGGTGCGCTGGTGCTGCTCGCAGTGCCGTCCTGTGCGCAACTCGCCGGCCGCTCGCCGTTTGCCGTGGCCGACACGAAGGGCCATCTGGGTGATCGCGTTCTCTTCAGCAAATGGAACTCGTTCTCGCGCGTCGCGGTGTACGACCGCGCGCACGGCGACTGGTCGCTCAGCCCGACGTTCACCGGACCGCACCTCGATTCGCTCTTCATGGACATCGACTCGGCGGCGTCGACGCCGATTGTGAAGAGCACCGGTCGACTGTCTGAGGCCGAGTCTCTCAAGTACGAGCTCACGGCGATCGGCTATTACCTGGTTGCCCCGCCGCCCGCCGGACCAGGTTTCTCAGCGCTCGTCATCGGACCTGGCGGTGGCCGCGATTTGCTGTCAGCGCTCGTCTTCGGCGCGAGTCATGTCGACGGCGTGGAGATCAACCCGATCATCGCGCGCGACGTGATGATGGAGCGCTTCCGCGACTACTCGGGCGGCATCTATACGGACCCGCGGGTGTCGATTCATGTCGACGACGGCCGCAGCTTCGTGCGTCGCAGCGCCGAGAAGTACGACGTGATTCAGGCGTCGCTCGTCGATACGTGGGCCGCGACCGCCGCGGGCGCGTACACACTCACCGAGAACTCGCTCTACACGACGGAGGCCTTTGGTGAGTACATCGATCACCTGAGCGAGCGGGGAGTGCTGACGATCACGCGCTGGGTATTCGATGGATTGCGACTCGTGTCGCTCGCCCAAGCGGCGTGCGCCGAGCGCGGGCTCGATCCCTCCCGTCATCTCGCGATCGTCCGATACGATCGGGTTGCCACGTTTCTGCTGAAGAGGCAGCCATTCACCGAGGCGGAGACCGCTGACCTCGTGAAGCGATCTCACGACCTCGGGTTCACGGTGTTGTATGCCCCCGGCGCCGAGCCCGCAGCAACGGGATCGGATCCCTTCGAGATGGCGCGGTACGGAACCGGCGCAGGCGACTACCGGAAGCTCATTCTCGCGCCTGACCGCGGTCGGTTCCTCGCCGAGTACCCCTTGGACATTCGCCCGACGACCGACGATCGGCCATTCTTCTTCCACACGACGCGTCTCGGCAATCAGTTCTCGGTCGCGTTCGGGCGCTCGATGCTGTTCGGCAACGGGCTGAGTGCGCTGCTCACGCTGTTCGGCATCTCGGCGGTGCTGGTGCTCCTCTTCATCGTCGGGCCGCTGTTGCTCGTCGCCCGGCAGCCCGGAACTGGATGGCCTGCGTGGCTCGCGTATTTCGGTGCGCTCGGCGCCGGCTTCATGCTCCTCGAGGTCGCGCTCCTCCAACAGTTCGTTCTGCTGCTGGGACATCCGGTGTACTCGCTCACCGTGACGCTGTTCTCTTTGCTCCTTGGCACGGGTGTGGGCAGCTTTCTGAGTCGCCGCATTGCGCCGGACCGCGTGAAGACAGTGACAATCCGCGCGGTACTTGCGGTTGCGGCGGTGGCACTCGCGTCACCATGGCTCGTACCCGCGTTGATCAACCTCGCGATCCCGTGGCCGCTATGGCTGCGGATCCTCACTGCGGTCGCGCTGATGCTGCCGCTCGGGTTCCTGCTCGGCATCCCGCTTCCAGGAGGGATGCGACTCCTCGCCGGGCACCGGCCCGAGATCATTCCGTGGGGCTGGGGGCTCAACGGCGCGTTCTCCGTCATCGGCGCAACACTTGCCATCTTCATCGCGATGAACTGGGGCTTCTCTACTGCGCTTCTCGCTGGCGCAGCGACCTACGGCGCCGCGGCGGGCACGCTGTCGACTCGACAGTAGAGAAAGCCACGGGGATCACGAAGATCCAAGCTACGGAGATCACGGAGACACGGTCTCGCACGGAGGCACGGAGAAACGGAGGTCAGACGAAGGCAGCGCGCTGCGACCAACACGCGCCGCGGGTGGACCGCCGGCCTTCGGCCGCCTTCGGCCGGCGCCTGGAGAGCCGCGCACGCGCGGGTCCAGCCGCGGCGAGAACGTTCGACCATGTGTGGCCTCCGTCCGAACTCCGTGACTCCGTGCCTCCGTGCGAACTGTGACTCCGCCGTTCTCCGTTTCCTCAGTATTGCGGTACACTCTCGCGCAGCAGGAGGATGACATGAACCGCCGGGCGCTATTGATTACGGGACTGGGTGTGCTGGTCGGCTCCAGATTGACGCACGCGCATCATTCCACCGCCATGTACGACATGGCGAATCCGGTGACCGTCAAGGGCACGGTGAAGCGCTTCGAGTGGACCAATCCTCACGCCTTCATCTATCTCGAGGTCAAAGACGACAAAGGCGCGTCGACCGAATGGGAGATCGAGCTCATGAGCCTCAATCACCTTCGCTCGTACGGATGGATTCGCAGCACGGTGAAACCGGGCGATGTGATCAGCGCGACGGGCGGCGCTGCCAGGAGCGGCGCTCCGTCGATGATTGCGGGCGTCGTCGAGTTGCCGGACGGCCGGAAGATTCGTTCATAGGCGGAGGTCGTCATGTCAGCGCAGTCACCGATCTGGCGCCGCGCGCACGCGGCGGCCGTCTTCGTCGTCGTGCTCGTGGCCGTGGCCGCCGGGCAGGTGCAGCCCGCGAAGCCGCCCGCCGGCGTACAGGGTCCGTTACGGGGCGGGTACACCGAAGCCGGGACGTTGCTGCCGCGCATCCTGGAGTTCAAGGCCGAGCCCGCCGACATCAAGCCTGGCCAATCGGCGACGTTGAGGTGGGCCGTCGAGAATCCACGCACGACGACAATCGAGCCGACGGTTGGACGCGCGACACCACGAGGCGTGCTCAAGGTCACGCCCGCAGCGACCACGACCTACACGCTGACCGTCACCGGCGGCCCGAACGGGACGCCGCCGCTGACACGCAACGTGACGGTGACTGTCGCCGGCACCCAACCTGTCGCTGCAACCGCCCCGACCGCCGACCTTTCCAAGCAGCCCGCGCCCCGCACACCAGACGGCAGACCCGATCTCACCGGCGTGTATGGCTACGCGCAGGGTCCTGGCCGGGGTGCTCCGCCTCCGCCACCGGGATCGCTGCCAACCACGCCGACGCTCAAACCTGGAGCCGAACAGTATCGCATCGTGCGCGGTCCCGACGACACTGGTCAGTACTCGGCGTGCACGCCGCCTGGCGTCCCGCAGACGTTCATGGTGCCCTACTACGTGCAGTTCGTGCAGTCCCCGAAGTACCTGATCATCCTGCACGAATACCTGCACCTCTCGCGCACCATCACGCTCGATGGCTCCCCGCATCCACCGGATCCAGATCCGTTCTGGATGGGACACTCGATCGGAAAGTGGGAGGGGGACACGCTGGTCGTCGACTCTGTCGGCTTCAAGGAAAGCGAACTCAGCGGCTACAAGACGACCGAATCGCTCCACGTGGTCGAACGCTTCCGCCGGCCCAATATGGGGACGGTCGAGTACGAAGCGGTCATCGAAGATCCCAATGTCTTCGCGGGCCCTTGGCGCATCACGCGGACGTTCCCGCTCCTGCCCGAATTCAATCGCGTCGACGAGTTCTTCTGCGAGAACAATCGCGACTACAAGCCGCTGTTTGGCAAGTGAAGCTCCTCCGTGGCACGAAGGGGCCGCCTTTAGCGGCCCTCGTTTGAGTCTTGAGTTTTCCCTCTCGAGTTGACCGTGTCCGATCTCAGACGGCTGGTTCGTGGCTGTACCTTCGACGACTTTCTATTCACGCCTCAGTACAGCGTGATCGAGCGGCGCGACCCGACCACGATCGATCTGGCGAGCCGCCTCTCCGAACACCTGGTTCTCAAGCGACCGATCGTCTCAGCCAACATGGACACGATCACGCGCGCCGATATGGCGATCGCGATCGCCGAAGAGGGTGGCATCGGCATCATCGACCGCGGCTTCCGATCCGGCGACGTCGCGCCCCAGGTCCGCGAGGTTGAACGCGTCAAACGCCGACAACACGGCGTGATCGCCGACCCGTACACGATTCATCCCTCGGCATCACTCGGCGAGGCGCTCGAGATCATGCGACGGACCGGTGTCGGCACCCTGGTCGTCGTCGATGACGCCACCCGCGTCGTTGGACTGCTGACGACGCGTGATCTCCGGTTTGCGGATCGACAGGGGACGGTCGCAGATCGCATGACACCGCGCGATCGCCTGATCGTCAGCGAAAGCGGCATCGACAGTACGGCCGCCGAAGCGGCGATGCGGACGCACAAGATCAAGAAGCTGCCGCTCGTCGATCGTGAAGGCCGGCTGATGGGCCTTGTCACCGCCAAGGACCTGCTCCAGCAGAAGCGGCTGCCATTCGCCACGCGGGATGGGCACGGTCGTCTCCGCGTCGGCGCCGCGATCGGCGCCAAAGGGGACTACCTCGAGCGAGCGGCCGAGCTCCTGCGCGTTGGCGCAGACGTGATTGTGATCGACATCGCGCATGGGCACTCCGCGGTGATGGGCCGCGCCATCGAGGCCTTCCGCCGTCAGTTCGGCGACGCGGAGCTCATCGCCGGCAATGTCGCCACCGCGGACGGCACGCGCTTTCTGGTCGAACGTGGTGTCAACGGCGTGAAGGTGGGCATCGGTCCGGGCGGCGGCTGCACGACACGGCTGAATACGAACTTCGGTGTGCCGCAGGTCGAAGCGCTCGTCACGTGCCAGGAGGTCGCCGGTCGCGTGCCGTTGATCGCTGATGGCGGCGTCAGACGCGACGGCGCGCTGGCACAGGCACTCCTGTTCGGCGGCGACACCGTCATGCTTGGCAGCGTGCTGGCGGGTACGATCGAGACACCCGGCGACACAGTGCAGAAACCGGTGGTGATCCCCGAGTCACACAAGACGGTCAAAGTGCCCTTCAAGGTCTTTCGCGGGATGGCGTCGCTCCAGGCGATCGTCGACCGCCTGGACGTCGAAGACGCGGAGACAGCGGATGTGGAAGCCTTGGGGGCGGAAGGGATGGAAGTCAGCGTGCCCGCGCGCGGCTCGGTCAGACCGATTGTCCGCGACATGCTGAAGCATCTGTGCTCGGCGGTCAGCTACGGCGGCGCCAACAGCCTCGCGGAGCTGCGCCAGATGTTTCAACAGGATCCTGAGCGTTACGTGATTCGGCTCAGCGAGTCGGCTCGGCGCGAATCGTTCGATCGATGATGGATAGGCGGGCCGCCTTCAGGCGGCCCTTGTCGTCTAGGCCAATACCGCTGACGCGAGTTTCTTGAGATCGGTCTCCGGGCGCGGACCCAGATGGCTGATGACTTCTGCCGCCATCAGACCACCGAGCCGTCCGCAGGTCACGAGGTCGTACCCCTGGGTGTATCCATAGAGGAACCCGCCCGCGTAGGCGTCGCCCGCGCCAGTGGTGTCGACCACCTTGACGCCTTTCTCGGCGTCGATGATGTGCACTTCGTTGCCGTTGACGATGACCGACCCTTTTTCGCTCCGGGTCAGTGCGGCAATCTCGCAGTGCTTCCTCACCTGCTGCAGCGCGTCGTCGAAGTTGTCGACCCGATAGAGCGACAGGATCTCGCTCTCGTTGGCGAACAGGATGTCGACGTGCTTCTCGGCGAGCTCGAGGAACTCGTCGCGGAAGCGCGCCACGCAGAACGCATCGGACAGCGTCAGCGAGACTTTCACCCCTGCGTCATGGGCGGTGACGGCCGCATCGCGCATCGCCTTCTTGGCGCGCGGCTGATCCCATAGGTATCCTTCGAGGTAGACGACTTTCGACGACGTGATGTAGTCCATGTTCACGTCTTCGGGCCCGAGCTGCGTCGTCGCGCCGAGATAGGTCTGCATCGTGCGCTGGGCATCGGGCGTGACGAAGATCAGGCTGCGCGCGGTGGGCAGACCGCCTTTGAGCGGCGTCGTGTCGTAGGTCACGCCGATCGCGCGGATGTCGTGCGAGAACACCTGACCGAGCTGATCGTCAGCGACTTTTCCGATGTAGGCGACGCGGCCGCCCAGTGCGGCGACGACCGCAGCGGTGTTGCCGGCAGATCCCCCGGACTTCTCCGTGCCCGGACCCATCACGGCATACAACCGCTCGGCTGTCTCGGTGTCGATGAGCGACATCGCGCCCTTCGCGAGTTTGTGCTGCACGAGCAGCGAGTCGTCGGCGCGGGCAAGCACGTCCACGATGGCATTGCCGATAGCGGTAACGTCGAAACGCGAGCTCTTCATCAACTCTCCTCGATCCTTGTGGTGGGACAGGCGATCGCGGTGTGTTCTACGACACCTGCGCCAGATATTTGTCGACGAGCGGCGCCAGCTCCTCCCGCACCGCCGGCGGGATGGCGTCCGGGCGCGTGATGAGTGCGTACTTCAACGCCGACGCGCACTCACACGTACGGGCGTACGGCAGCCGTTCCACCGCGCCTGCAATGATCTGTTGCGCGGTTCGGGCGTTCTGCATCAGGTTGGCGACGATCATGTCGACCGTCACCGAATCGTGGTCCGGATGCCAGCAGTCGTAGTCGGTGACGAGCGCAATCGTCGCGTAGCAGATCTCCGCTTCGCGGGCGAGCTTCGCCTCCTGCAGGTTGGTCATGCCGATGACGTCGGCTCCCCACGACCGATACAGACGCGATTCCGCGAGCGTGGAGAACTGCGGCCCTTCCATGCACACGTAGGTGCCACCCTTGTGCACGTTCGCCCCGATACGGCGGCCGCTGTCGTACGCCACCTCACTCAACATGCGGCAGATGGGGTGCGCGAAGGCCACGTGCGCCACGAGCCCGCGCCCGAAGAAGGTGCTGATGCGCCCCTTGGTGCGATCGATGAACTGATCGGGCATGACGATGTCGAGGGGCGGAAGATCCTCCTTGAGGCTGCCGACCGCGCTGGCCGAGAGGAGGAACTCGACCCCGAGCATCTTCATGCCGAAGATGTTGGCGCGATAGTTCAGCTCGGACGGCGACAGCCGGTGGCCGGCGCCGTGACGCGACAGGAACGCGACGCGTTTGCCACGCAGCGTGCCGAGCAGGTACGGTCCGGACGGATCGCCGAAAGGCGTCGTGAGCGTGACTTCCGTCCGGCCGCTCACGTCTGCCATATCGTACAGACCGCTGCCGCCGATGATGCCGATGCGAACGTGTTCCATGATGTCTGGCTCTGGGCTCAGGCTTTGGGCTTCAGGCTCCGGGCTTTAGGAGTTTACAGCACCTGCTCGACGTAGCGCTTCCGATCTGCTGTTTCTCGAATGTAGCCCGCCGCGATGTGCGGATCGTGCTCGAAGAAGATCAGGTGCTCGCGGTCGATCGCCTCGCGGATGAAGCGCTTCTTGAACATCAGGGTCTCGACCGGGAACAGGTCGTATCCCATGATCCACGGGTCCTGCAGGTGGGCCACGGTGGGAATCATGTCGGCCACGAAGACGGCCGTGCGCCCCTGGGACTCGATGAACACCACCTGATGCTGGCCAGTATGGCCCCCCGAGCGGACCACGCGCACGCCTGGTTTGATGACCTGGTCGCCCTCGAAGAAATCAACGACTCCGGCTTCTTTCAACGGTACGAAGTCCTCCTGCAGATAGCTGGCCCGGTTGCGTTCGTGCGGATGCGTCGCGTCTTCCCACTCCGCAGCCCGAATGAAATACCTGGCGCGACTGAAACGCGGCTTCAGCACATCCCGGGCGCGCGCCGTCGCTCCACCGAAATGGTCGAAATGAAGATGAGTGGCGAGCGCGAAATCGATCGACGCGGAGTCGAGACCGACCTCGCCCAGCGCGTGATCGAGATGCCTGGCGCGATCGAGCGCGTAGATGTCAGCCAGCTTCGGGCTCATCTTGTCGCCGGCGCCGCAGTCGACGATCAGGCGGCCCCACGACGATTCGACGAGCAGCGGCCGCATAGTCAGCTGGATGCGGTGGCGATCGTCGGGCGGCGCGGGCTTCTCCCACATCGTTCGCGGCACGACACCGAACATCGCTCCGCCATCGAGCCGGAATCCGCCATCGTGCAGCGACGTCAGTTGCAGGTCGCCAAGCGCGAGCGACTTGACGCTCAGCGTCGGGCCGCGCGGCGTGCGCTGCTTCAGCTCGACCAGCACACCATGCGCCGCTGCTGGGTGTATGAACGCGACCAGCGCGCCTTCGGCCCCGGGTCGCGGTTGCTCGTCGATCAGGCGCACCCCGCGCGCCTTCAACTGCGCGAGCGCGGCGCGAATGTCCTCGACGCGCAGCGTGACATGGTGGATGCCCGGTCCGCGCTTGTCGACGTATTTCGCGATTGGTGATTCGGGCGACGTCGCTTCGAGCAACTCGAGCGCGGCCTGTCCCGTGGAGATGAAGTGCGCGCGGACATGCTGCGTCGCAACGTCCTCTGGGGCCTCGACGTCCAACCCGAGCGCGTCGCGATAGAACGCCAGTGCCTTGCCGATGTCCTGCACGGCAATCCCGATGTGATCGAGGATCGCCTTCATGACTGAAGCACGCTGCGCATCAGATGGCCGACAGCCGCGTACGGATCCATCTCGCGCGCAGTGACTGCGTCGACGAGCCGGTCGAATTCGCCCGCCGGCAGCGCCCGTTCCACGCGCGCGACGAGCTGCTGCGACAGCAGCCGCCGGAGACGTGACGACTCGCGCTCGCGGCGCCGCGCCAGACGCTCGGGCGACGCACGCTCGCGAAATCGGCCGATCGCTTCCCAGACCGCATCGAGCCCGACCCCCGCCGACGCGTCCGTCTTCAGAATCGGCGGACGCCAGTCGTCGGGTCCAAATGTTTTCAGCGAGAGGCTGGCGCTGATGGTCTGCACGACCTGATCGGCACCTTCACGATCGGCCTTGTTCACGACGAAGATGTCGGCTATCTCCATGATGCCCGCCTTCATCGCCTGCACCTCATCCCCCGCTCCTGGCGCGAGCACCAGCAGCGACACGTCGGCGGTGCTGATGATGTCGACCTCATCCTGTCCGACGCCGACGGTCTCGATGATCACGATGTCCTTTCCTGCCGCGTCGAGGACGAGCGTCGCATCGGCGGTCGCGTTTGCGAGCCCGCCGAGATGCCCTCTGGTCGCCATGCTGCGGATGAAGACCCCTTCGTCACCGGCATGCGCGCTCATTCGAACGCGATCGCCGAGCACGGCCCCGCCGCTGAACGGGCTCGTGGGATCGACGGCGATGACGCCGACCGACAGCCCCGCGCGACGGACCACCGCGGTCAGCCGGTCGACGAGCGTGCTCTTGCCGACGCCTGGCGCGCCGGTGACGCCCACGACGTACGCGCGTCCTGTGCGCGAGTACAGACGTCCGATCAGTGCCGCGCCGCCGGCCGAATCGTTTTCAACGATCGAGATCGCCCGCGCGATCGCGCGCGCGTCGCCGGCAAGCACGCCATCGTAAATGGGGTCTCCCGACCCCAATTCGACTCCCGACCCCATTTAGCTGACCAGCAGTTGACGCGCGATGACGAGGCGCTGGATCTCGCTCGTCCCTTCGCCGATGGTCGTGAGCTTCACATCGCGGAAGAACTTCTCGGCCGGGTAATCCTTCACGAAGCCGTACCCTCCGTGGATCTGCACGCCATCCTCCGCGGCTCGAACCGCAACTTCGCTGGAGTACAACTTCGCCATCGCCGCTTCGAGTGTCGTGCGCTTGCCTTCGTCCTTCATCGCCGCCGCCCGATACGTGAGCAGGCGCGCGGCTTCGATCCGGATCGCGCTGTCGACGAGCTTGGCACGGATGCTTTGAAAGGTGCCAATCGGCTGTCCAAACTGGCGCCGCTCGAATGCGTACGCGCGCGCCGCGTCGTACGCGCCCTGCGCAAGCCCGACGGCGAGCGCGGCAATCCCGATCCGGCCCGCGTCGAGCACCTGAAGAGCGTTGATGAAACCCTGCCCTTCGATCCCGAGCAGGTGATCGGTGGGCACACGGCATTGTTCCAGGATCACCTCGCTGGTCTCGCTCGATCGCATCCCCAGCTTGTTCTCCTTCTTCCCAGCGCGAAGGCCGGGCGTTCCGCGCTCGACGATGAAGGCGGAGATGCCACGACTCCCCTTCGCGCGGCTCGTGACCGCCATCACGACCATGACGTCTCCAGAGCGCCCGTGCGTGATGAACTGCTTCGTTCCGTTGATGACCCACGAGTCGCCGTCACGCACTGCCGTCGTGCGCATCGACGCCGCGTCGCTGCCCGATGTGGCTTCGGTCAATGCCCACGCGGCAAGCTGACGTCCCGTCGCAAGCGGCACGAGATACCGCTGCTTCTGCGCCTCGGTGCCGAACATGAAAATGTGCGACGCGCCGAGGCCGTTGTGCGCCGCCACCGAGAGACAGACCGACGGGTCGACTCGCGCCAGTTCCTCGATGCAGATGCAGTAGTCGACCGCCGACATCGCCGCACCGCCGTAGGCATCGGGAAACTGAATGCCCATCAACCCGAGTGCGGCGCACTTGGCCAGCAACGATGCCGGAAACTGCTGGGCTTCATCCCATTCCATGACGTGGGGACGAAGCTCGGACTCGGCAAACTCGCGCACGCTGCGGCGCAGCAGCTCCTGTTCCGTCGTGAACCGGACGTCCATAGCGCGTGGGTGTTCCGTCCGCCTGCGCTGCGCTACGCCGAGATCGCCGAAGTGCCAAAACGCGAAGGCAGCAGCCGGACCATCGAAATCGTATCATTCGGTATGCAACTCATCCGACCTCTTGTCCTCTCGGTCGCTCTACTCGTTGTCGCCTCGCCGGCCTGGGCTGACATCACCGCGTTCGTCGGAACGGCGACGACACCATCGAATCGCCTCGCCAGCGGCTTCGGCTTCGGCGCGGGACTGCTCATCGTCGGCTTCGAATTCGAGTACTCCAACATCCGCGAGGACATCGCGGATGGCGCGCCCTCATTGCGTACGGGCATGGGCAACGTGCTGATACAGACGCCGATCGCGATTCTGCACGTGCAACCGTACTTCACCACGGGCGGAGGCGTCTTTCGCGAGCGGCTCGATGCCATTCAGGAAACGAGTTTTGGCGTGAACACCGGAGGGGGCGCGAAGATCTCGCTGCTCGGACCGCTGCGCGCGCGCGTGGACTATCGCGTCTTCTCGTTGCAGGGTAACCCGCTCTTCTCGACCGTGCATCGGTTTTACGTCGGGGGCAATCTCAAGTTCTAGGAATCAGGAATCAGGAAACAGGATCAGGAGCCCGGGCACACGAGGATTCAGGCTCGAAGCGTCAGGGCTTCTGTCCAGGAACGGGTGGCAGGGGCGGCGGCGGAACGGGCTTCACGGGCGTGAGGTTCACCAGCGTGCCGCCGGTGACCGCGCCCGTATAGAGTTTCCAGATCTGGTTGATCTGATCAGGATAGGCGTCAGCCAGGATCCTTCCGATCCCATAGTCGGCGCCGGCCACCGTCGGATCGATCAGGTATACGTACAACACCACGCCCCCCTGGCCCGTTTCAGTCGCTTTGAACACACGCCAGCCCTTGGCCAACTCACGCACATTGGGGTCAGTTGACTTCTCGAGCGCGGCCTGCAGATAGGCCATCACCTTCTCGAAATCAGCCACGCGTTCGGGGCGAACGGTGTTGAACAGCACACCAGCAGGCGCGGTGAACGTGCGTGGCTGCGCCGGTGCAGCCGGTGCCCCGGGCTGAGCCGGTGTCGCCGGGACCTGGCCTGGCACTGGCGCCGGTGGTTGTTGATCGGCGGCATGCACCACGGACGCGCCGATCGCGCTCGCGACCACGAGTGAACCGACGAGCGTGCGCACACAAACCATCAACTGTCTCCTGTACGAAGAAAAGCCACGAACGGCGGCCTGCCGTCCGTGGCTTTTGATTGTAGTGTCTCGCGTACGCTGCGGCTACTTCGAGAAGTCCGAAATCAGCGGGCCCTGGATGGCGAAGAGCGCCTGCTTCAAGGCTCCCTTGTACATGTTGAAGAAATTGGTCCGCTCCATCGGGTCGGTGACCGCCTCGTAGACGAGATTGGTGATGGAGTAGTCGGCATCCTTCACGACGGTGATGACGTGCACGTAGACGATGCTGCCATCCGGCTGCGGCATGGAGTTCTTGATGACTTTCCACCCGGCGAGCTGCTGCTTCGCCTCTGGCTTGGTCGACTTCGTCAGCGAATCCTTCAACGTCGCGATGACCTTCTCGTAGTCGCCCACCTTGTCCGCGTTGATTGCGTAGGCAGCGACCACCATATCGCCCGAATAAGTCGTCTTCTGCGGTGGCGTCTGGGCGATTGCATTCTGCGAAAACGCCGGCAGCAAGAGAATCGCGCCAGCCAGTAACACTCCGGACAGTCGTCGCATCGTCGAGCCTCCTCGATAGGCCGGTGATCCTAACGTACGGACGGGCTTATGAAAACGGTCATCACCTCGTGAGCAAGAAGCATTCCTGCCCTCGTCAGGCGCATGCGTCCGGCATCATAGATCAAGAGCCCCTCGTCCACGAACGGCTGGAGCTCCCCGCCATATCGGGCGCGAACGTCCACGTCATATCGTGACTTCATCTCGGCCAGGTCGACGCCGCGCGACAGGCGGAGCCCGGTGAACAGCGCCTCTTCGAGGCGCTCCTGGGCCGTGAGGACACGCCGTTCGACGCAGAGCTGACCTCGTTCGGCCACGCGCGCGATGTACTCGGTTGTGGAGGAAACATTCTTCTCACGGACGCCATTCCTCGTCGAATGCGCTCCGCATCCGAGTCCGAGCCACTCGCCGTCGGTCCAGTACTTCACGTTGTGCGCCGACTCACGGCCGGGACGCGACACGTTGGAGATTTCGTATTGGACGTATCCGACACGATCGAGCCGATCCATGGCCTGGAGGTACATTTCTGCAGCGTCATCCTCCGGAGCGACCGACCAGCGGCCCCGGGCCATCGCGTCGCGCAACGGGGCGTTCGGGTAGAGTTCGAGCAGGTAGAGCGACGCATGCTCGGGACCGAGCTCGATGAGACGGTCGACCGATTCGAGCCAGCCGGGCACCGTCTGCTGCGGCAGCCACATCATGAGATCGAGCGAGATGTTGTCGTAGCCCGCCCGCCTGGCCTCGGCGAACGCCTCCCGAGCGCGCGACGCCGAGTGCAGCCGGCTCAGACGCTGCAGTTCCTCGTCGCGGAACGATTGCACCCCGAAACTGAGTCGGTTGATACCCGCATCCCTGAATCCAGTGAGCCGTTCTTCGGTAACAGTCTCGGGATTGGCCTCGAGCGTCACTTCGGCGTCGGTCTTTAAATCGAAAGCCTGGCGGCACGCGTCGATCAGACCGCGGACCTCCGCCGCCTCCAGCAGCGACGGTGTGCCTCCTCCGAAAAAGATGGTGTCAGCCGGGGCTCCGTCGGCTTTCTGCTGAATCTCCTGACGAAGAGCGGCAACATACTGCGTCTTCAGATCCCCGTCGTAGAGACCGCGATTGAAGTTGCAGTAATTACAGATAGCCGAACAGAAAGGGATGTGGAGGTAGAGACCTAGGTTCCCGCGCGGCCGCCCGACCATTTCAAGTCGACCTTTTCCTGCTTCGGCGTCTTGAGCTGGGCGCGCGCCTGCCCGTGCGATCGGGCCGGGAGTTTTCGACGGGGCTGAGCCTTCCACAACTTGTACAGGTCGTCCGCACCGGCATTGGGAGGCAGGTTGCGGTAATCCGGGCCATCGTACTCCAGGAACTCGCACATCTCACGCAGACGCGAGTGCAGTCTGAATCCGACGCGGACGAGCAGCGAGTTCAGCTCCCCTTCATCGGGCACGTCCTCGTAGTTCGAGGTGAAGATGGTGGGGCGTCGCTCGTTGTAGCGCGTGTTGACGATGAGGCTCATCGTCTCCTCGACCCAGTCGGTCAGTCGCTCAGCGCCCAGATCGTCGAGCACGAGAAGCTCGGCGTCCATCACCGGTCGGATGACGTCCATCTCGGCGGTGTGGGTCACCGGATTGTAGGTGCTGCGGATGTCCTTCAGGAGAGCGCGCGTGTCGTAGTACATCCCACGAGCACCGGTCCGTCGGACCACGTCGCGCAGCACCGCCACGGCGATGTGAGTCTTGCCGATCCCGGGCGGGCCGATTAGCATCAGGCCTTTCTCGACGACGGGGAACGCCTCGCAGAAGCGACGCGCGGACGCGACGGCGCGCAGCAGTTCCTCGTTCTGATACGTCATGAAGCTGTCGACCGTGCAGCGCTGATACCGCGGAGGAATGCGCGCGTCCCGCAATCGCTGATCGACGGTTCGATCACGGACGCAGTCGCAGCGTGTCACTCGCGCGACACCGCTGACGTCGATCGTCTTCCATCCAGTGTCGTCGCAGAGGGAACAGGCCACACGCCATGGTAACCCCGAACCTCCCGCATGAATCGTCACGCGAGGAGGCACGACTGCAAAAAGGCCCGGTCGAATGACAGAAGTACGTGACGTTAGCTATTCGACTTGCGCGTAGGCGTCCTCTCGCCGGCTTCGGGCGTGGCAGCAGGCGGCGTACGGCGGACCAGATCGGTCGGCGCGGATTTGACGAGCGCGGTACCGAGACGCTGCTCCCAGTCGTCGATGCCGCGCGCCATCTCCCGCTTGACGTAGTGCATGAACTCGTTGACCTCACCCTGCATCTGCTCGATCTTCCGGCGCAGGTTCAGGATGATTTCGACGCCGGCCAGGTTGACACCCAGATCTCGGGTCAGCGTCAGGATCGTCTCGAGCTGTTCGAGATCCTCTTCCGAATAGAGACGGGTGTTCCCCTCCGTCCGCGATGGCTTGAGCAGGCCCTCACGCTCGTAGAGGCGAAGCGTCTGCGGGTGGATGTCGTACTTCTGCGACACCGCGCTGATCATGTAGTACGCCTTGCCGCGCTCAGCTCGCTTGGCCATTGTCGCTACTCCCGCACACCATCGCCGTTGAGGCGGCCAAACTCGCGGAGCAGTTCCTTCGATCGCTCGTCGAGGACCTTCGGCAGCATGATCCGGACTTCGACGATGAGATCGCCGCGCTGACCCGTCCTGGTGGACGGCGCGCCGCGCTCGCGCAGCCGGAAGCGCTGACCCGACTGCGTTCCCGGCGGCACCCGCAGACGGGCCTCGCCTTCGAGCGTGCGCACCACGACGCGCGCGCCAAGCGCTGCTTCGTGCACCGCGATCGGCACGATCAGATGCAGGTCGTCGCCGTCGCGGCGGAAGGTCGGGTGCGGGGCCACCTTCACGGCCACATAGAGATCGCCGGGCTGCCCTCCACGAATCCCCGCGTGTCCTTTGCCAGGGACGCGAAGCCGATCACCGTCTGCCACGCCCGCCGGCACCCGCACGGTCACCGTTTCGATGCGGGTCTCGAGTCCGGTCCCGCCGCACGGCTCGCAGGGTCTCGGAATCTGCTGCCCGGTGCCACCGCACGACGTGCAACTGCGCGAGAACACCATGTGCCCGCGCACGGTACGGACCGTCCCCGTCCCCTGACAGAGAGGGCACATCCCTGTGCTCGCGCGCGTGCGGCCGCTTCCAGTACACGTACGGCAGCCCTCACGCCGTGTGACGGTGATCGATCGCTGCGTCCCGCCAAACGCCTCTTCGAACGACACCGGCATCTCGGCGTGGAGATCGGTCCCGCGCTGCGACGCATCGCCTCTCGCGCCGCGTTCGGTCAGCACTTCGGCGAACAGATCACCGAAGGTCGCCGAGTAGTCGACACCACGGGTGGAGAAATCGAAGCCCTCGAAACCGGTCGCTCGAACCGGCTCCGGCTCGCTCGTATGGCCCGCGTCGTAGCGGGATCGGCGGGCAGGATCGATCAGCGTCTCGTAGGCCTCGAGGATCTGACGGAATCGCGCCTCGGCGGCGCGATCACCCGGATTGATGTCCGGATGATACCGTCGCGCGAGTCGTCGATACGCCCGCTTGATCTCGGACTCCGACGCGCCCTGCGCCACACCTAAGACGATGTACAGATCCATGTTCATGGGTGGGGCGCCTCACCGCCTCCGCCAAGGCAACGGCGGTCCACCCGAGCTTCGGCGAAGGCGGAAGGCGGCCCTGACGTACGGGCTTTGCTATTTGTCGTCGACGACCTCAGCGTCGATCACGTCCCCTTGCGAACCGCCAGAACCCGTCGAACTCGCAGAACCACCTGAACCGGACTCTGCTGAACCTGCTGCACCCTCAGAACCCGGGGCGGCTCCAGCGCCCGCGTTCTTGTAGAGCGACTCCGCCGCCTTGTGCTGCGTTTGCGTGAGCAGATCCATCGCCCGTTCGATGCTCGCGACATCGTTCGAGTTGATCGCGGTCTTGAGGCCTTCGATCGCCGATTCGACCGCGGCCTTGTCGGACGGCGCGAGCTTCTCGCCCATCTCGCGCAGCATCTTCTCGCCGGCATACGCCGCCTGGTCCGCGCGATTGCGCGTCTCGATTTCCTGTCGGCGTTTCTTGTCCTCGTCCGAATGCGACTCGGCGTCCTTCATCATCCGCTCGACTTCGTCCTTGCTCAGGCCGCTCGAGGCGGTGATGGTGATCTTCTGTTCCTTGCCGGTGCCGTGATCTTTGGCCGACACGTTGACGATGCCGTTGGCATCGATGTCGAACGTCACCTCGATCTGCGGCACGCCGCGCGGCGCCGGCGGAATGCCGACCAGCTGGAAGCGGCCCAGCGTGCGGTTATCGCGCGCGAGCGGGCGCTCGCCCTGCAGCACGTGCACTTCGACGCTGGTCTGACTGTCGGCCGCGGTCGAGAACGTCTCGCTCTTCCGCGTCGGAATCGTCGTGTTGCGTCCGATCAGCGTCGTCATCACGCCGCCGAGGGTCTCGATTCCCAGTGAAAGCGGTGTGACATCGAGCAGCAGCAGGTCCTTGACCTCGCCGGCCAGCACGCCCGCCTGAATGGCGGCACCGACGGCCACCACTTCGTCAGGGTTCACCCCTTTGTGCGGCTCCTTGCCGAACAGCTCTTTCACGATCTGCTGCACGCGCGGAATGCGGATCGAGCCGCCCACGAGCACGACCTCGTCGATTTTCCGCGGGTCGACGCCGGCATCGCTCAGTGCCTGCTTGGTCGGACCGACGGTTCTCTGCAGCAGATCCTCGACGAGCTGTTCGAACTTGGCGCGCGAAAGTCTCTGCTGAAGATGCTTGGGTCCGCTCTGATCTGCAGTGATGAACGGCAGGTTGATGTCGGTCTCCATCACCGTGGAGAGCTCCATCTTGGCTTTCTCCGCGGCTTCCTTCAGACGCTGGAGCGCCATGCGATCCTTGCTCAAATCGATGCCGTCGCTCTTCCTGAACTCGGCGACGATCCACTCGATGATTCGCTGATCGAGATTGTCGCCGCCCAGGTGCGTGTCGCCGTTGGTCGATTTGACCTCGACGACACCCTCGCCCACTTCGAGAATCGAGATGTCGAACGTGCCGCCGCCGAAGTCGTACACGGCGATCGTCTCGTCCTTCTTCTTGTCCAACCCATAGGCGAGCGCCGCAGCCGTCGGCTCGTTGACGATGCGCATCACCTCGAGGCCGGCGATCTTGCCTGCCTCCTTCGTGGCCTGACGCTGCGCGTCGTTGAAGTACGCGGGAACGGTGATGACCGCTCTGGTGACCGTCTGCCCGAGGTACTCCTCAGCCGCCTGCTTCAACTTCTGCAGCACCATGGCGGAGATCTCAGGCGGCGCGTAGTCCTTGTCGCCAATCTTCACGCGCACGTCGCCGTTCGCCGCGGCCGCCACGGCATACGGCACCATCTTCATTTCCTCAGAGACCTCGGAATAGCGCCGTCCCATGAAGCGCTTGATCGAGAAGATCGTGTTCTCCGGGTTTGTGACCGCCTGCCGCTTGGCAACCTGCCCGACCAGCCGCTCACCGGTCTTGGTGAACGCCACGACCGACGGCGTCAGACGGCTCCCCTCAGGGTTGGTGATCACGACCGGCTCGCCGCCTTCCATGACCGCCACAACGGAGTTGGTGGTGCCCAGGTCGATCCCGATGATTTTGCTCATGTGTCTCGCGTCCTTCTCAAAACTTGTCTCGCCGTAGCGTAAGCGAAGGCGGAACCTGGCTCGCAAACCGGCGTAAGCAAAGGCCAAACGTCTTCGATGGCGATGGCCGTGCCTTTAGGTAGTACTCATTATCAAATCTGAGTGAGACACTGTCAATGATCGCACGCGGCGCGAAGGCCCAGCTTCGGCGCAAGCGACACTACGACAAGGGTTTCTTCGTATACTGAAGGAGAACGTGCGCCAACCGCCGGAAGGTCTTCGTCTCTATCCAGGCAGAAGTGCCATTCGCGTGGCAAGGCGCGCGGGCATTGCCGCGCTGTTTGTCCTGGTGGCGCTGCTCGGTTCGTTGGGCGGCGTCTTCTTCGCCTACGCCAACGACGTCGCTGAGGTCAGCGCCCTCGACAATTACAAACCGAACACCATCACGCGACTGCTCGCCAGCAACGGCGATCAGATTGGCGAGTTCGCGACCGAACGACGGGTGGTCATCGGGTACGACGATATCGCCCCGGCACTCCGACAAGCCATCATTGCGAGCGAAGACGGCGACTTCGAGCGGCATTTCGGCATCAGCTTCTCGCGGCTCGCGGTGACCGCCGTGCGTGACCTCGTCACCGGCCAGCGTTTTGGCGCGAGCACGATCACGCAGCAGGTCGCGCGCATTCTCTTCCTCCAGCAGTACATGCGCGGCGGCGTGTTTGCCCGTTCCGGTGTCGCCGGATGGGAGCGCAAGCTCAAGGAAGCCATGCTGGCGTTCCAACTCGAGAAGCGCTATACGAAACGCGAGATCTTCGCCTTCTACGCCAACCACATCCCGCTGGGACACGGCGCCTACGGCGTCGAAGCGGCGGCGCGGATGTACTTCGACAAATCGGCCAAGGACGTCACGCTCGAAGAAGCCGCCGCGATCGCGGCGATCGTCCAGACGCCGGCGCGTCTGAGCCCCTTCGTCAATCCCAAAGCGAACATGTCACGCCGCAACAACTACGTGCTGCCGCGGATGGTCGCTGAAGGGTTCATCACCAAAGAGCAGGCGGCCGATGCGGGCTCGCGTCCCCTCGTGCTGCAGGGACAACCGACCCCCGAGCAGTCGATTGCCCCCTACTTCGTCGAAGACATTCGCAAGATGCTCGAGCAGAAGTACGGAGCCGACACACTCTACCAGGCCGGTCTCCAGGTTCAGACGACGCTCGACGTCACGCTTCAGGAGGCCGCCAATGCCGCGGTCGATCGCGGTCTGCGTGCGCTCGACAAACGCAAGAACGGCTACCGTCGCCCTCGACGCAACATCCTCGCCGAGGGCAAGACGCTCGACACGTTCACGACCGAACGCTGGTCCGAACCCATTCTGGCGGGCGACATCGTCCCGGCGGTCGTCTCCCATATGCCGGCCAACGCCAAGGAAAACGTGCGCGTCCGGATTGGGCGCGATGACGTAGACCTGCCGCGCGCAGGTTATGCGTGGACGGGCAAGACATCGGCCACCATGCTGTTCAAGCTCGGCGATCTCATCGAAGTGAGTGTGCGATCGCTCGCGAACAAACGGCCAACCGTCATCGTGCTCGAGCAGCCGCCGGCCGTGGAAGGCGCGCTCATCGCCATCGACAATCACACCGGTCAGATTCGAGCGATGGTCGGGGGGTTCAGCTTCGCCCGCAGCAAATTCAACCGGGCGACGCAAGCGCGGCGCCAGGTCGGGTCGCTCTTCAAGCCGTTTGTCTACACCGCCGCGATCGATCGTGGCTTCACGCCGATTTCGATCTTCATCGACGAACCCGTGTCCTATGAAGTCGGTCCGAATCAGCCGCTCTACGAGCCGCTCAACTACGATCGCAAGTTCGAAGGAAGCGTCACCCTGCGGCACGCGCTCGAAGACTCACGCAACATCCCCGCCGTAAAAGCGATGGCAGAAGTCGGGCCGGCGGAAGTCGTCGGCTATGCCAAGCGGTTCGGGTTGCGCGGCGACTATCAGCCGTACCTCTCGCTCGCGCTCGGTGCCGCCGAAGCCACGCTGGTCGAGATGACGAGCGCCTACACGGCATTCGCAAACCGGGGCGTCCGCATGGAGCCGTACTCGGTCGTCACGATTGCCGATCGTGAAGGCAACATCCTCGACGAACACCGGCCCGAGCCGCACGAAGCGCTGCGGGCGGACACTGCGTTCGTGATGACGAACCTGCTGCGCGGCGTGGTGCAGCGCGGGACAGCGGAAGCCGCGAAATCGCTCGATTGGCCGCTGGCTGGCAAGACCGGGACGATGGACGAGTACACCGACGCGTGGTTCATCGGTTTCGATCCCGATATCACCGTCGGTGTCTGGGTGGGTTACGACGAGAAGAAGCCGCTCGGCTCAGGCGAAACAGGAGCCGTCGCGGCACTTCCCATCTGGATGGATTTCATGAAGATCTACATCCAGAAGCATGGCGATCGGCGGAACCTGCCGCGTTTCGAGGCGCCGGGCAACATCGTGTTCGTGACGCTGGATTCAGGCAACACCGAAGCGTTCATCAACGGCACACAGCCCGAGGAGGTCGCGCCGCCCACACCAGCAGTAACGGCTACATCAGGCAGCCCACTGCTGGAACAGTAGTCGGCCTCGCTGCCGTTTCGTCCGCACGGCCCCGCTATACGTGCGCGTGCGGCGGATGATGATGCGGATGACGCTTCCGCCACATCACCAGACCCTCGTAGATCGCCAACGTGACAACGAGCAGGACGGCAACCAGGATCAACACCTGGACCGGATAGAAGAACGCGGCCATCACGAGCGGAACGAGCAACAGCCCATCCATCATCAGCAACGACATGCCGCCGTCGTAACTAACGAGATCGTCCCAGTACCGGCGCAGGAGTTTGAACATTGCCACCTCCACAGGAGCGAGATCGGAGAGCGATCGGCCTAACTATACCTCCGTGGTCGATGAGCAGCTCAAGTGATTTGTTTCACAAGTTTTTGGAGAAAAGTGGCCTGTTCCGGCGTGTCTTGTGATGACCACTGCACGGCTAGTCCTCGGTGGCCGTCTCAGGACTACCGAGTGTCCCGCTCGCCTTCTGCATCAGGTACGACTTGATGAACCCGTCGACGTCTCCGTCGAGTATGCGGTTGACGTCCCCGACCTCCACCTTCGTGCGATGGTCCTTGATCATCTGATACGGCTGAAGCACGTAGCTGCGAATCTGACTGCCGAACGCAATGTCGCGCTTCTCCCCTCCGAGCTGTTCGAGCTTGGCCTGCTGCTCCTTCATCTTCAGATCGAACAAGCGCGCCTTCAGCACTTTCATCGCCTGCGCTCTGTTCTTGTGTTGCGACCGCTCGTTCTGACACGAGACGACGATGCCCGTGGGCAGATGCGTGATGCGCACAGCGGAGTCGGTGACGTTGACGTGCTGACCACCGGCACCACTCGATCGATAGGTATCGATGCGGAGATCCTTCTCTTCGATCGCAAGGTCGACGTCTTCCGGCAGTTCCGGCCACACGAAGACCGACGCGAACGACGTGTGGCGCCGCGCCGCCTGATCGAACGGCGAGATCCGCACGAGCCGATGCACGCCCGCTTCGGCCGACATGAGGCCGTAGGCGTAATCGCCGGTGATGGTGACGGTCGCGCTCTTGATGCCCGCTTCCTCACCGGGTTGATAGTCGATGATGTCGCGCTTGAATCCGCGTCGCTCTGCCCACTTGAGATACATACGCAGGAGCATCTCCGCCCAGTCCTGCGACTCGGTGCCGCCGGCTCCAGGGTGAATCGTCACGATGGCGTTGGCGCGGTCGTGCTCGCCGCCCAGCATCTTCTTCGTCTCGGCGGCTTCAACTTCCTGTCGCAGGTCGGCGAGGCCGTTCGAAAAGTCTGCCAGCTCCTCTCCCGCCGACGCCCATTCGTGCAGCACGACGAGATCGTCCATCCGACGGCCAAGCGATCGCAGCAGCGTGAGGTCGTCTTCCACACGCCGGCGGCGCTGCATGACTTTCTGTGCTTCGGCCTGATTGCTCCAGAAGGTGGGATTGGCTATGGTTTTCTCGATGTCGGCGAGCTGATCCTCAGGGCGGGCACCCTCAAAGATGCCTCCGCAGATCCGTCGCGCGCCGCTTCAAGTCGTCGTACTGCCGTTCGAGATCGTCGAGTTCCACTGAGATTCCTCCAGTCGGGCGCTTCGAGCCGCCGCTGTTACCGTCGTCGCGGTCGTAAGGCAACCAGCGCCGCAAGCGTCAACACAATAGAAGCATATGCGGCAACGTCGCCGATCCGCGCGTACACAGTGCGGGTCGTCAGGAAGCGGACCTCCTCGACCATCCCCACCTGCTCAAAGATACCCGACCGGGCGACCACGCGGCCGTACGGATCGACGACGCCGCTGATCCCCGTGTTTGCCGCGCGTGCCAGATACCGGCCCTGCTCGACCGCCCGCATCGACGCGAGTTCGAAATGCTGGTACGGGGCCGACGAGTGCCCGTACCACCCGTCGTTGGTAACCGTGGTCAGCAGTTCGCTGCCCATGTTTACTGCGTCCCGAACGAGATGGGGAAACACGACCTCATAGCAGATCGATGTGCTCGCCCTATCAGATCCCACCGGCAGCATGACCGACGATTCGCCTTCAGAGAAGGGCGTGAGCCGGCCGACGAGCGGTGACACGAACGTGAGCCAGCGCTGAAGCGGGATGAACTCGCCGAAGGGGACGAGATGCATCTTCCTGTACACCGCCACCGTGCGGCCGTCCGGACCCAGTTGGAATGCCGAGTTGTAGTACGCAGGCGGGTTCGTGTGAACGTCCTCGTCACTGCCGAAGAGGATCGGCACCTGCACTTCTGCTGCAAGGTCACGCAGGGCCTGGTCCGAAACCGGCGCCTCTCCAAACGTGAACGGCGTCGCCGACTCGGGCCAGATGACGTAATCCGCGCCGCGACGCACCGCGTCGCGCGTCATCGCGATGTAGGTCGTGAAGATCCGTC
This sequence comes from Vicinamibacterales bacterium, assembly GCA_036407095.1. GTDB lineage: Bacteria > Acidobacteriota > Vicinamibacteria > Vicinamibacterales > UBA2999 > Gp6-AA40. Next base: position 193,564 of record DASWZV010000142.1, read on the forward strand.
GAGCGTGACGCGGGTCCCACTTCTCCTCCTGCGCCACGTTGCCTTGAAGGAGCCCGACCCGAATTGGTCTGCCCTCGCGAGTCAGCGACCCGTCGGCGACGCGCCATGAGCCCCATGCGGCAAGGGCGATCAGGCCGACCGCGGTCGCGGCAATGAGCTTGATCCGTCTCCTGCCCGGTTCGAGCAGGGCGAACGCCGCGACGGCATTGACGGCAGCGACAACGAGCGAGACCCCGTATACACCGAGGATGCTCGCAAACTGCACGACGGGAAGCACCGTGACCTGGCTGTTCCCGAGCGGGACCCAGGGGAACCCACCGAACATGCGCCCCCGCGCATACTCCGTTGCTACCCATACCGCGGGTGTCAGCAACAGAGCCGGAGCCCCGGCCGTCGCGATCAGGCGCGACGAGACGACCGCAAAGATCGCCGGATAGATCGCCAGATACAGCGCCAGCAGCAGCATCGCCACGCCAGCGACGAACGGCTGAAGGCCGCCAAAGGCCGAGAGGACTGTCCCGGTCCAGTACACGGTACCGACGAAATACACAACACCTGTGATGAGCCCCAGAACGAATGAGCGCAGCATCGGCTGGCCCGGCAGCTCTCCCGGTCTCCCACGCCATCCGCTCAATGCAATGAGCAGTGGAACGAGGGCGATCCAGGCACACGCAGGATGTCCGTATCGAGGAAAACAGAGGGCGAGCAGCGCGCCCGCGACAAGGGCTAGCGCGTAATCCAGGGCTTGAACTGTTCTTCTTTTTCGAGCCGGTGGGCGACGGTCTCGGCCTCGCGACGATCCGTGTACTTGCCCACTCTGACGCGATACACGGCGGGGGCACCGGGGCCGGGTATGGTCACGTATGAGGGGAATCCCTTTGACGCCAGGCGCTTGGCGATCGTGTCGGCCTCGCCACGGGCGCGGACGGCCGTCACCTGAACCACGAAGCCGGTGCCCGCGACTCCGGACGAGCGCGCCGCGGCCGCTTTCGTGTCCGCCTTGGCCTTGGCCTCTATCCGGTCAGTCTTGTCCCTCTTGTCGATCTTTGCTGCCGGCTTCGGGGCAACCGCCGCCTTCGTGGTGATCGCTTCAACCGGCGCACGTTCGGATGCAGACAGCGCCTGTGGAATCGGCTCAGTGCGCAACGTTTCGGGCGGAGGTGTCGACGTGGAAAGACGCTCGGTGTAGGTCAGTTTCTCGTCAGAAGTGACTGGGGTGCCACTCGTCGATCCACTTGCCTCGGTCGCTATCGGAGACGTCTGCGCCGCGGTCGGATCGGCAGGCGTATCGGCCGACGCCTCGGTGGCTTCGGCTGGCCGGGGCGCTCGAACGCCTCGTCCCACCATGACGCCGCACAGGAAGATCACGACAGCGACGACCGTCACCGCCATGAACATGAAGACGAGCTGTTTTCCGTTCAGTTGAATTTCGTGAACGCCCTCGTCCGTCATTGACTTATTGTGCAGTTTAGCACAACTGTCGGAAGACCGTCACCGAGTTTCTTCGCGATCGTTCGAGTTTCTTGGTCTCGGTCGCCCAGGCGACTCATGCCGCGGGAGCACTGGGAGGCCGCACGACCAGCGACATCGCGCACTCCCCTTTTCCCGTGGCCCGACAGCGTTCGGTGATCACGTCGGCATCGAGATCGAAGAGCTGCATCAGCCGGCGCAGCGCCGCCGCGTAGAATTCGCACAGCGGATGATCGACCTTGTCACGCACCTCGCAGAAGAGCGAGGCGTGAAGGTCGACCGCGGCTCTCCACTGCTGCCACTGCACCGTGACCTGCGTGTCGCCGTACGTGCTGCGAACCATCCATCGGGCAATATCGATCACGAGACGCTTGCGAATCAACGGCGGCGTCAGGCGAATCAGGCGCACGCGCCACGCGGTCAGTTCGCTGACCGTCCATTCAGCGGTATATTCGCCGGCCCGCGCCGTGATGAGGTGATACGGCTCGCCCTCCAGCCGAAGAAAACTGAGCACGGCGGCGAGCGGAGCCAGCCCGATGCGCCCTTCACGCAGCCCCCCCGGGTTCAGCCAGGACTCGTAGAACTCGAGACGCGTGGGCAGGAGGTCCGCGATACTCTGATGAAGGCTGGCGACAAGCAGCCGACCGACCGCGGAATCGCTCATACGATAAGATGCGGGAAAGCTTTACGTTCCAGCACGCTCACTCCGCACGTCGTCATTGAAGACGGAACGCGGTTTGACGGGGCCGGAGTACCGGTGATTGCCGATCGCATCGGGTGCCGGAGCGCTCAGAGGCCTTGCCCGCTGAGCGTACCGCACCCGGAACGGCAATCGCAATCAGAATCACCTCTCGCGTGCACATTCACGAATGATTCTTCCCGTCCACGACCGGCTTCGCGCGCATCTTGCCGCTCTCGTCGCCGCGCGCTACTCGCTCGACGCCGCGTCGATGCCGGCGCTCACCCTCGAGTACCCACCGAATCGCGACCTTGGCGACCTCGGTACGCCGGTCGCCTTCGAGCTGGCCCGCCGCCTGCGCAAGGCGCCGCGCGCCATCGCCCAGGAGATCGCCGGAGCGTTCGGCACGCTCGACGGGATCCGCGACATCGCCGCGGCTCCGAACGGGTATCTCAACGTCTTTCTCGAACGACCATCGTTCCTGCTCCAGCGCCTGTCGCACGAGTCTCCGGTGCGCGCAGCCGAAGCGGGCAAGGCGATCGTCGAGCACACGGCGATCAACCCGAACAAGGCGGCCCACATCGGACATCTGCGCAACGCGGCGCTCGGCGACACGCTGGTGCGAGTCCTGCGGTTCCGGGGCACGCCGGTGGAAGTGCAGAACTATATCGATGACACCGGCGTGCAGGTCGCCGATGTCGTCGTCGGCTTCAGGGTGCTCGAGAGCCTGACGCTCGATGGCGTCCGCGCGATTGCCGAGACCACGCGATTCGACTTCTATTGCTGGGACCTGTATGCGCGTGTCACCGAGTGGTACGACGAGGACAAGGAACGATTGAAGATCCGCGCCGCCACGCTGCACGACATCGAACATGGCGGCAACGAGAACGCCGAGATCGGCGCCTTCGTCGCCGATCGCATCGTCCGCCGTCATCTCGAGACCATGGCCAGGATGAACGTCGACTACGACCTGCTGACATGGGAGGGGGACATCCTGCGGCTGAAGTTCTGGGCGCAGGCCTTCGAGGTGCTCAAGGAGAAGAAGGCGGTCTACCTCCGTACCGAGGGCCGCCTGGCCGGCTGCTGGGTGATGCCGATCGAGGACGATCTCGAGAATTCAAAAGGAAAAACGTCCGACGAAGACGACGACAGTGAAGAGCGGGAGAAGGTCATCGTCCGGTCGAACGGCGTCGTCACGTACGTCGGCAAGGACATCGCGTATCAGTTCTGGAAGCTCGGGTTCCTCGGTCGCGACTTCCGGTATCGCGTGTTTGCCGATCGCCCTCATGGCGTGCTGTGGGCGACGTGCAGTCAGAACGGCACGGCCGATCACCCTGCCTACGGCGGGGCGTCGTACGTCTACAACGTGATCGACGTGCGGCAGTCGTACCTGCAGAAGCTGCTCAAACAGGCACTGATCGCGGTCGGCCATCCGGAAGGGGCCGAGCGGTCGCATCACTTTTCGTACGAGATGGTGGCGTTATCCCATGCCACCGCGCGCGAGCTGGGCTTCGCCCCGCCCCCTGATTCCGAGGAAGCCAGGCGGCCGTTCGTCGAGGTGTCGGGACGGAAGGGCCTCGGCGTCAAGGCCGATGATCTGCTGGATGCGGTCGTTCAGAAGGCGGGCGGCGAGGTCGCCAAACGCAACCCCGAGCTCCCGCCCGACGAGGTGAAGCGGACCGCACAGATGATCGGCATTGCGGCCGTACGTTATTTCCTCATCAAGTTCTCACGCGGCAAGGTCATCGCCTTCGACCTCGAAGAGGCTTTGAGCTTCGAGGGCGAGAGCGGCCCGTACATCCAGTACGCGGTCGTCCGCGCGAACAACATCTTTCAGAAGGTGCAGCAACGGGACGGTCTGGACGAAGCCGCGCTGCTCGATGCCCTTCGCGACCTACCGGCCACCGAGCTGACGGGAGGCAACGGCAGCCACGAGCTCTGGGCGCTGGTCCTCGAGGCCTCGCGCCTGGACGAGATCGTCGAACAGGTCATCCGGTCGCTCGAATTCTCCGTGCTCGCGAAGTACGCGTTTGCACTGGCCCAGGCCTTCAATGCGTTCTACCATCGATCGCCGATTCTCAACGAGGAGCGCGACGAGGTCCGTCGGTGGCGGGCCGCGGCCGTCATCTATCTCCGCAACCAGTTGACGCGGGCGCTCGATCTGATGGGAGTCGCCGTTCCAGTCAGAATGTGATCGTATGCCTGTGATCGCCATCCCTCCGTGCGCGAAGCTGCACGACTACGAAGAGTCGATCCGACGTGCCGGCGGTGAGATCCGCCTGCTCGATCGCGCGGTCGACACGCCGGCGGACGTGGTCGCGTCGGTCGATGGCGTTCTGCTCCCAGGCGGTGGAGACGTGCTGCCGTCGATTTACGGACAGGCCGCGCACAAGACGTTTTCAGCCGCAGAGCCGGGCCGTGACGATTACGAGCTCGAGCTCGCGCGTCGCGCGATCGATGCCGACCTTCCGCTTCTGGCGATCTGCCGTGGCGTTCAGGTCCTGAATGTCGCGCGCGGTGGCTCGCTCGTGCAGGACATTCCGGAGCAGCTCGGGACGAGCGTCAACCATGTCTTGCGGGATCCGCCGCACGCGATCGCGCACGAGGTCTGGATTGTCGAAGGAAGTTTGCTCGATCAGCTGATGCGCGAGCGGCTCGAGACCGACACGTGCCCGGTCAACAGCCGCCACCATCAGGCCCCGATGACATTGGGCACCGGTCTGGTCGCGAGCGCGACCGCGCCCGACGGCGTGATCGAGGCGATCGAGGATCCGAACAAGCGCTTCTGCCTTGGCGTGCAGTGGCACCCCGAGAACTTCTATCGCACGGGCGAGTTCCGCTCGCTGTTCGAAGGCCTCGTCGGGGCCGCGAGTCGCCGAAAGTAGGGGCCGCCTACGTAGGGGCCGCCTTCAGGCGGCCCAAGACGAGGAACTCTTCATGTCCACCGCTCCCGACCGATTGCGCGGGCTGCTGACGCGCCCGGGCCTCGTCACCATGCCAGGCTGCCACGACGCGATATCGGCGCGTCTCATCGAGGAGGCCGGATTCGAGCTTGGCTTCATGAGCGGCTTCGCCGTGTCGGCCGCACGGCTCGGCATGCCGGACACGGGCCTCATTTCGTATGGAGAGCTCGTCGATCAAGGTCGCAACATCTGCCGTGCGGTAACCATTCCGCTCATCGGCGACGGCGACACGGGGTTCGGCAGCGCGCAGAACATCAAGCGCACGGTCCAGGGCTACGCGGATGCCGGCTTTGCGTGCATCATGCTGGAAGACCAGGTGGCCCCCAAGCGATGCGGGCACACCGAAGGCAAGTCGGTCGTCGGCCGTGATGAGGCGCTGACGAGGATTCGCGCGGCGGTCGACGCCCGCGATGCGGGTGCCGACATCCTGATCATGGCGCGCACCGACGCGCGCGCGTGCGTCTCGCTCGAGGAAGCGATCGCGCGCTGCCGTGCATTCCGCGATCTCGGCGCCGACATCACCTTCCTCGAGGCACCGGTGTCGGAAGACGAGATGCGCCGGTACTGCCGCGAGGTGCCGGGACCGAAGATGGCCAACCTGATCGAAGGCGGCAAGACCCCGCTGCTCTCGCATATGCAGCTCGAATCGATCGGCTACACCATCGCCGTTTACCCGCTGACGCTGCTCAACGTGTCCATCCGCGCGATGCGAGAGGCGTTGACCAGCCTGCGCGCCGCACGCCCCGCCGACACGATGGATTTCGAAGCGTTGAAGGCGGCTGTCGGCTTCCCTGCCTATTACGCGGAAGAGGCCCGGTACAGGAACTGAGAGCGCGCGCGCTGAAGCGTGCGCTCGACGTTCTCCGGCGGGTCGAACAGTTCTCCGGCGGCGTCGAACAGGCTCGCCAACGCGTGTCCATGCCTTGATTTATACTACTGTACTAGTACAATAGATTTTGCCATGCCGATCATGGACTGGGCTCGCAGCGTGAACCCTCGCGACGCGACGCCGCTGCACGCGCAACTGGAGCGCAGCATCCGCGTGGCGATCGCGTCACGCCATCTCCAGCCCGGCGACCAGCTCCCAACCGTACGGCAGCTCGCCGTCGCTCTGCGCATCAACGCGAATACCGTCGCCAAGGTCTATTCCCACCTCGAGCGCACCGGTGCGCTCGAAACCCGGCGCGGCGTTGGCACCTTTGTCGCCGATGCAACGAATACCTCGCACAACGAGGAAGCGCGCGAGCACGAACTGCGCGCGATTGCGACCCGCGCGCTGGCCGAGGCCTCCGCGAAGGGATTCTCGGCGTCCGATCTCCGGCGTGCTCTCTCCTCCCTCGCGAAAGGAGCCTCATCGTGATCCTCAACGTCGTGTCGGTCATCGTCCTGCTGGTGATTGTCGGCCTCGGCTTCGCGCTGACGACCGTCACCGGCTCCCCCACGTGGGTGGCGGTCGGCGTCCCGCTCGGCGTGATCGCAGCCCTCTCACCCCGGGTTGCCCAGCAGTGGGAACGGGCCGTCGTCCTCCGTCTGGGCCGCTTCACCGGTCTGCGCGGACCCGGGCTCTTCTGGATCGTGCCGTTCGTCGATACCGTCACCCGCACGATCGATCAGCGCATGATCACCACCGGTTTCGCGGCGGAACAGACACTGACCTCCGACACCGTGCCGGTCAACGTCGATGCCGTGCTGTTCTGGGTCGTTCACGATCCCGAGAAGGCGGCGCTCGAAGTGCAGAACTACGCCGTCGCCGTGAGCTGGGCCGCGCAGACCGCGCTGCGCGACATCATCGGCCGGACGTCGCTGGCGGATCTCCTGCGCGGACGCGAGAAGATCGAGCACGAGCTCCAGCGTCTCATCGACGAGCGCTCGACGCCGTGGGGCGTGACCGTTCATTCCGTGGAAATGCGCGACGTGGTGATTCCAAGCCAGCTGCAGGATGCGATGTCGCGTGAAGCCCAGGCCGCACGTGAGAAGCAGGCGCGCATCATTCTTGGCGAAGCCGAGATGGAAATCGCGCGTTCGTTCGAAACCGCGTCGCGCGTCTATCAGGACAACCCGACGGCGCTCCACCTCCGCGCGATGAACATGCTGTACGAAGGGCTGAAGGAAAAGGGGGCACTCATGCTCGTGCCGAGCACCGCCGTCGAGTCGATGGGCATGGGCGGCCTGCTTGGCGCGGCAGCGATGAGGCAGCAGACGCTGACAGGCAGCGGAGAACGGAAAAGCGAAATGACCCGCGCCACTCAGCGCGACTGAGATGATCGAGCGCGGTGACGCCGGGCCTGAAGACCGGCCCGGCCTACACTGCCGCTGCTGTTCGCAGGGCCTAAAGACCCGCTCTACTTTTCTGGTCTTTCGTCAGGCGCTCCTGTGCCGGACGATCCGACGAAGAGCTTCTTGCCGTCCGGGAACGTGATGTCGCGGCCGTTCGCGCGGTTCGCGCCGTCCTTGGCCTGGAAGCCTTCGACGAGAATCTCGGTCCCTTCAGGCAGCGAGTTCTTCGTCCAACCGCGTCGCAGCAACGCGTTGGGGGCGCCACCTTCGATCATCCAGCGCTCGACTTTTCCGGTGACCGGGTCCTTCACGTCCATGTGGATCCAGGAGTGCGGGTTGATCCACTCCATCTTCACGACCGTGCCTCGCAGCTTGACCGGCTTCTTGGCATCGAACTCGGCCGCGAATGAATGATGCGCGAAGGCGGGAGCCGACGCGACGAGCATGAGAAGAGCGGCACCGGCAAGACGCATTACGACTCTGCTGAACATCGACATTCATCTCCTGGCGCAGACGAGCGCCAGTTCTCATGGTACGAAGGGTCCGTATAAACGGAGTCTGAAGAGTTCATTAAATCGAGGACAGAAACCTGGGTCCGGCTGAAGCCGGACACTACGTCTGCCATGACCGCGAGAAATTACGCGCGGGAAAATACCGCGACCGTTTCCACATGCGCGGTGTTGGGGAAAAGGTCGAGAGCGGCGAGACGGCTCAGCCCATAGCCCGCATCGATGAGCCCGCGCGCATCACGCGCAAGCGTCGGCACGTCGCACGACACGTAGACGATCGATGCAGGCTTCATTTGAACGACGCCGCTCAATGCGGCCTTCGACAACCCGGTGCGCGGCGGATCGACGATCACCGTGCCGACCGTTGCGCCGACCATTGCGTCGACGCTGGTCGAGCTGGTGGCGAGAAACGACTCGACACTCCGGCGCTCCACGCGAACGTCAGGTGGAAACGCAGCCGCGTTTACGGCGAGATCGGCGCCGCTCGTCGAATCGCCCTCGACGAGCGTCATGGGACGCACACCGCACGATGCGACGGACAGGCCCAGCAGTCCGCCGCCCGCGTACAAGTCGACGACCGGACCTCGTGACACGCTGGTGACGACCTCGCTGACAAGGCGCGCGATCAGAAATCGATTGCCCTGGAAGAACGCGCGCACGTGACGACGAAGACGCAGCGTCGAGGCGAGCCCGTCTGGCCGCGGCTCGATGACATCGTGAATCACAGGTGAGCCCGATATCACGATCGTGTCCGCACGGTCGGCGTAATGCGCCGACAGTCCCACGACTCCCTCGGCCAATGCCTGACAGCGTGCGCTGTCTGCCCCCGGTCGAAGCTCGAGATGACAGGCGCGTTCGTCGCCGGCGACGTTCTCCGAGATCTCGAGTGCGACGACGTCGGCAAGCCGTTCGCCCGCAACGATCCCCTGCGCCCTCGCGATCCACGCGTTCGTCGACGGCAGCAGCTGGCCCGTCGTCGCCGCGTCACACAGATCGTGCGATCCCTCGCGGTAGAAACCGACGCGCCCCTCGTGCACATGCAGCCGCGCCCGCATCCGATAGCCCCGTTCCGGCGATGCGACCACCGCTGGCGGACTCGAGAGTGGAATGCGACCGATGCGGCCGAATGCGTCCTGGATGATCTCGCCCTTGAGGCGGAGCTGACGGGGATAGTCGACGTGCGCGAAGACGTTCCCACCGCAGCGCCAGTCGCCCACGTCCGGCCGACGGTCGCTCGATGGCGAACGCACCGCGATCGTGTCTGCGTAGGCGACGCCCTTGCCTGTGCGCTCGATACGCGCGTCGACGCGCTCGCCGGGAATGGCGCCCCAGACCAGCACCACGTGCCCTCGATGGCGCGCGAGCATACGGCCGCCCGCCGTCGCCTTCTCAACGTCCAGGGTGAGCGTAGCGCCGGCAGCAATCATTCGTATGTGATGACGGGAAGCCGTCGGCGCTCGCGAATCAGTCGATCGATCGACGCGCGAATCGATCGATCGTACGCGTCGGGCGCAAGCCGCTCGCGAAACGGCTCGAGTTCGCGGGCGGCCGCGCCGGCGAGATCCTGCAGCGCCCCTTCCGTCATCTGAGCGCGCGCCGCGTCGAGCAGCTCGCGATCCATCTGACGCAGTCGATCGAGCAGATTCTGTCGCGACTCGCCACGCAGTTGTCGTGCGCCTGCACGAACGGTGTCCAGCTCCCGGATCAAGGCATCGGCGACGGCGTCGAGCGATCGATCCTCGCCGGCTCGGAGAGCAGTGAGCCGCGCCACCACACGCTCCAGATGTGCGGGCAACGAGCCAACGCGCCGCGCCGACTCCTCGTCTGCGCTCTCCGCTGCCTCACCAGTGTTCACGGCAGTGATGCCGACGGCGCGACGCCATTCGTCGAACACGTCGAGCACGTCCGCCTCGCAGAACTCGATACGCACGGGCCTCCGCCGTCGTCCTTTCGCGTAGTAGCGCTCGAAGTATCGATCGATGCCGCGGCAGGCGACCGTCAGCGGCACGCCTCGTGCCGCCCACCCGGACACCTGCTCGAACGCGGGGCCGACGATACGGATGATGTGACCGTCGTTCTTGCGACAGAGATACGCTTCGATGTCACGGCAGTAGCGATCGGGCGCGATTCCGGATGATCCCTCGTTCACAGCACCCACCGCACTTCACCCGAGATCACGCGCGTCGGACCGCTCTCGGTTCTGACAATCAACGCGCCATCGTCGTCCACGCGCTCGGCCACTCCACGCTGGACGAGGCCTGGGCCGTCCCACTCGACTCGCCGTCCCAGCATCGACGCGGCGCGGCGGCGCCACGCCGACATCACGGCGTCGGCGCGCCCCTCGTTCAACTCACGATACCGTGAAGCCAGCGCCGCCAGACACTCGCTCAACACGAGCGCACGATCGACCGGACGGCCGAGCTCGAGTTCGATCGAGGTCGCGCGCACACGAACATCGGCTGGATACACCGCGCGAAGCACGTTGATTCCGAAGCCAAGCACGACGTGCGCCGGGCCTCGCTCAGCGAGAATGCCCGCCAGCTTCCGGCCGCCGCAGTGCACGTCGTTGGGCCATTTGAGCTCGGCCTCGAGACCGCTCGCGCTCGCGATCCCTTCGGCCACGGCGACCCCTGCGGCCAGCGTCAGCAGCGACGCGACGGTCGGGCCCGGTCTCAACACGATCGACGCGTAGATGCCGGCTCCCGGCGGCGACGCCCACGTGCGCCCCAGACGTCCGCGTCCCGCGGTCTGCATGTCTGCGAGCACCATCGCGCCTTCGGGGGCCCCACCGTCGGCGAGCGTGCCGGCGACATCGTTCGTGGATGAGATGTCCTGATACCACAGCACCTCGCGTCCGATCGAACCAAGGCGAGGTGCAACATGTGACAGTGCGGAGGCGATGTCATCGGGAAGCGCGCGCGGCGCAGGCGAGCAGAGGTGAGTCACGGGATCGGCTCGATCTCGAAGCTGAGATCGGCCGCCGGCGCCGAGTGCGTGAGCGCGCCGATCGAAACATAGTCGGCGCCGGTCGCGGCCAGATCGCTCATGCGGGCGAGCGTGACACCACCCGAGATTTCCGTCTTCGCATGGCCGCGGCATCGGTTCACGGCGTCGAAGATCTCCGCGGTCGACAGGTTGTCGAGGAGGATGATCCCGGCCCCCGCCTCGAGCGCCTCGTCGACCTGCGTGAGACTTTGTGCTTCTACTTCGATCGCCAGCTCATTGCCGGCGTCGCGCATCCTCGCCACTGCCGACCTGACGCCTCCCGCCAGCCTCACGTGGTTGTCCTTGATCAGGATGCCGTCGTGCAGCCCGTATCGGTGATTGGTTCCGCCGCCGACGCGTACGGCGTACTTCTCCAAGTCGCGCAGGAGGGGCGTGGTCTTTCGGGTATCGAGCACGGTGATCCGTCCGGCCGCCGCATCGACGAACTGACGGGTCAGCGTCGCGATCGCCGTGAGGCGTTGCAGAAAGTTGAGCGCAGTCCGCTCGGCGGTGAGCAGCGCCGCGGCGTGGCCTGTGATTTCGGCCACCTCGACACCCGGCTCACACGATGTGCCGTCTCCGCACGCGACGCTCATGCACACGCCGGGATCCAGCTGACGGAAGGCTTCGCACGCCACGTCGATGCCAGCGATCACACAGCGCGACTTCGCGAGAATGATCGCCCGCGCACGCTGCGCTGCATCGATCGTCGCGCGTGTCGTGATGTCGCCATCGCCGATGTCTTCGGCCAGCGCCCGCCGCACGAGATCGCGATACGCCTCGACCGGCAGCGACTCACTCACGGTACTCACGCGGGAGATTCGTCGAGAAATGTGAGCTCGAGCTCCTGCACGTCTCCGAACGACAGGCTCCGGATGTGGGCGGCCGCCTGGAAGTCGCGCATCGCGGGCTGGATTTTTTCGAACCGCACCTTCTCGAGCACCGCGATTGCCGGCGTCTTGATCGGTCGCTTGTGCAGGGCCTTCACGCGCCGCACCGCGCGAAGAGCATCCTTGGTCACCACGAAGACGGGATCGGCGTTGACATCGGCACCGCCGATTTCGGCGACGACTTCCTCGGGCGTCGGCCACGGGGCACGGTGCACCGAACCCTCCTGCCACCACGACCACACTTCTTCGGTGACGAATGGCAGATACGGCGCGAACAGCCGCAGCATCGTCGACAACGCCACCAGCATGGCGCTGTTGGCCGACGCCGCGCCCTCAGGCGTGAAGTCGCCGTATCGCCGCGACTTCACCAGCTCGAGGTAGTCGTCGCAGAACGACCAGAAGAAACTCTCGGTCTGCGCCAGCACCCACGCGTAGTCGTAGGCCTCGAGCTTCTCGGTCGCGTCCTTCACGAGCAGCGACAGGCTCGTCAACATCCCGCGATCGAGCGGCTCGACGATCGGCCCCCGCGGTTCGGCCTGCATCAACGCAAACTTCGCCGCGTTCAGGATCTTGATTGCCAAACGCCGCCCAACCTTCATCTGACTGGGCTCGAACGCGGTGTCGGTCCCCGGGCGCGCGCTCGTGGCCCAGTAACGGACACCGTCTGACCCGTGCTCCTCGAGCAGCGCCATCGGCGTGATGACGTTGCCCTTCGACTTCGACATCTTCTTGCGGTCGGGGTCGAGAACCCAGCCCGAGATCGCCGCGTTCGCCCATGGGAGCGAGTCGTGTTCGAGATGCGCCCGAAGCACGGTGCTGAAGAGCCACGTCCGGATGATGTCGTGCGCCTGTGGACGCATGTCCATCGGGAACACGCGCGCAAACAGATCCGGATCGTCGAGCCAGTCGCCGGTGATCTGCGGCGTCAACGACGAGGTCGCCCAGGTGTCCATGATGTCGGGGTCGCCGACGAACCCGCCCGGTTGATTGCGCTGCGCGTGCGTATATCCGTCAGGGACGTCGGTCGAGGGATCGATCGGCAGTCGCGATTCGTCGGGAACGATCGGATGCGCGTGATCGGTGCTTCCATCAGCGTGCACCGGGTACCACACCGGAAACGGCACGCCGAAGAAGCGTTGTCTGCTGATGCACCAGTCGCCAGCGAGACCGTTGACCCAGTTCTCATAGCGGTACCGCATGTACTCGGGGTGCCATCGCAGCTGTTTGCCACGTTCGAGCAGCGCCTCGCGGAACTCCATCGTCTTGATGAACCACTGACGGCTCGTGATGATCTCGAGCGGCCGGTCGCCTTTCTCGTAGAACTTGACCGGATGCTTGATCGGTCGCGGCTCTCCCACCAGGTCGCCCGATCCGCGGAGCAGCTCGACGATCCGGGCACGGGCCTTCGCCGCTGACAGGTTGGCGAGATGATCGTAGGCAGCCTGCGCGTGCCCAGCGTCGCGCGACTCCCATCCAGGGGAGCCCCACGTGATTGCGCGAAAGGCGCCGTTCGGCATGATGATCGCCCGGACCGGAAGCGAAAGCTCGCGCCACCAGGTGACGTCCGTCAGATCGCCGAACGTACAGATCATCGCGATGCCGCTGCCCTTCTCGGGATCTGCCAGCGCGTGCGCCTTCACCGGCACCGGCACCTGGAACAGCGGCGAGAACACCTCGGAGCCGAAGAGCGGCTTGTAGCGCTCGTCATCGGGATGCGCGACGAGTGCGACACACGCTGGAATCAGCTCGGGCCGCGTGGTCTCGATCTCGACCGCCGCCCCGTTCGATCGCGCGAACGTGATGCGGTGGTAGGCGGCGTCCTGATCACGATCCTCGAGCTCGGCCTGCGCGACCGCCGATCGGAAGTCGACGTCCCAGAGTGTCGGCGCCTCGAGCTGATACGCGATGCCGCGCTCGAGCAGGCGAACGAACGCCGTCTGCGACACCTTCTGCGCCTTCTTGCCGATCGTGGCGTACGTGCGCGACCAGTCGACCGACAACCCGAGGTGGCGCCACAGGGCTTCGAACGCTTTCTCGTCTTCGACCGTCAGCCGCGCGCACAGCTCGATGAAGTTCGGACGCGAGATCGAGATGGGGTGCTTGGCGGGCGTCTCGGGCGGCTGAAACGACGGATCGTACGGCAGCGAGGGATCGCAGCGAACGCCGTGGTAGTTCTGCACGCGACGCTCGGTCGGCAGCCCGTTGTCGTCCCAGCCCATGGGATAGAACACGACCTTGCCGCGCATGCGCTGAAACCGCGCGATCACATCCGTGTGCGTGAACGAGAAAACGTGCCCGACGTGAAGCGAGCCGCTGACCGTCGGCGGCGGAGTGTCGATCGAAAACACCTCGGCGCGGGCGTGGTTCCGGTCGAAGCGATAGGTGCCCTCTGCGTCCCACCGCGCCATCCACTTCGCCTCGAGGCCTTCGAGGGCGGGTTTGTCAGGCAGAGAAATCTGAAGACCGTCCATTGATGATGTGGGCAGCAGTGATTGTCGATTGGTGATTAGTGATTCGATCAGTGATTCGTTGATGATTGACGATTCGCAATCGATGATTCAATGGCGATTCAGCTGTCTGCCCCCAGCAATCGCACATAACCCGCCAATCACTCCTCAACAATCACTCACGGATCTTCAATCAGAGATCGTCATTCACCGATGTTCTGTCAGCGTCGATTTGCGACCGCCGATTTGATCCGCGCAATCTCTTCGCGCACGAGCCGTTCGGCGACCTCCGAGACGATCTGCCCCACAATGTCGTTGGCAGCATTCGAAGCGAGTCGTTGGACCACGCGGCGCGTCACCTCGTCGATGAGCTCGTCGGTGACGGCAGGCGCCGCGGGATGAGCAAGACGGATCGGCATCGGACCGGATTCGCCCTGTTCGGCGGCAAAGAGCGCGCTGAACACATCGGCGATCACGTTGCGCCCGCCAGGCGCGGCCGCGTCGGCGGCGGGACTCGGGGCGCCCGGTGGTACGGATTCCATGCGCGGCGGCGCGCTGCCTGCTGACGACGACCGCGCCGCCGGCGGGAGAGCCGCCGACGGCAGCGGCGCGCGCGCGATCGACGCTGTCGGCATCTCGGCCAGTGGCGCAGACGCCAGCAGGCTGTCGACCGTGGGCACGCTGAAGCCCGCGCCGAAGTCCTCCCGCTCGCGCAATCCGCGCAATGGCTCGATGTGATCCACTTCGCTTCCCAGCCGCGCAAATGCTGCGTCGAGGCGATCGAAATCGAAGTAGTCCTCAGACGGGATCATCGGATCGGGGCTCGGGATCCGCGGGGGCGATGTCTCGGCTTCCGCGCTCGGGACTCGGCCCTCTGAAGCCGACCGCAATTCTGCCGCGCGATCGGACATGCGCGTCTCGAACGCAGCCGCAATCGCCGGCGCCGCCTCGATCGTCTGCCCTCCCTTGGATCGCCCGCTGCCGTTGATAAGCTCGCGGACACGCGAGATCACCTGCTGCGGCTCGAACGGCTTCACCAGCACGCCGTCGGACTTCACCTGCTGAGCTCGCGCCTCATCAACCGGTTCGAATGCGCCGGCAAGGAGCAGGACCGGAATGTGCGAGAGATCAGGCCGCCCTTTGACGAACGCCGCCACCTCGTAGCCGCTGCGTTTGGGCATACCGATATCAGCCAGGACGATATCGGGATGCTCGACCGGAATCCGAGCGATCGCCTGTTCTCCGTCACCCACCGTCACCACTTGCACGTCCTCACCAGAGAACGTGAGCTCGACGACGCGCTGGATGGTTACGCTGTCGTCGGCGAGCAGGAGCTTGTGTGTCACCAGTCCCTCAATACCTGGTCAGGAGTTCGATGCCACGCGTGCACGCGCGTGCCGATCGATGAAGTCTACGATGTCCTGCATCGGCGTGCCCGGCTGAAAAATCCCCTCGACCCCGATGGCGTTCAGCTTGGGCACATCGGTGTCGGGGATGATGCCCCCGACGACCACCAATACGTCGGTCAGGCCCTTCTCTCGCAAGAGCTCCACGACACGCGGGCAAATATGCATATGCGCGCCCGACAGGATGGACAGGCCGATCACATCCGCGTCCTCCTGAAGCGCAGCATTTACTATCTGTTCGGGCGTCTGCCGAAGCCCCGTATAGATTACCTCCATGCCGGCATCGCGCAACGCCCGGGCGATGACCTTGGCGCCGCGGTCGTGGCCGTCGAGTCCGGGCTTGGCTATCACAACACGAATCTTATGCATGTCTCTCAAGGCCCCAGGGCCCAGGGCCTGAGGGCCCAGGGCTGGTCCAGTCATCAGGCCTGAGGCCTTGCCCAGCCCTGAGGCCTGAGGCCTGGGCCCTGGGGGCCTCAGATCACAGGGCTCTCCACATACTCACCCCACACCTTCCGCAGGCTGTCGCACATCTCGCCCAGCGTGGCGTAGGCCCGGACGGCATCGAGGAGCAGCGGCATCGTGTTGGCGCCCGTCGCCGCACCGGCTTCGAGCGCAGCGAGGGCGGCCTCGACCTGACGACTGTCCCGGTGCCTGCGAATCCCGTCGAGCCGTGCGAGCTGGCGCCGCTGCGCCGCCTCGTCGATGTACAAAGTTCTTATCGGCGTCTCCTCGTCGGCCGTGAACTGGTTGACGCCGACGATGATCTGCTCCCTGGTCTCGATGGCCCGCTGGGAACGATAGGCACTCTCGGCGATCTCGCGCTGCGGATAGCCCCGTTCGATCGCGGCGACCATCCCGCCCATGCGATCGATCGTGTCGAAGTACGCCAGCGCCTCCTTCTCGAGCGCCGTTGTCAACGCTTCCACGTAGTACGACCCGCCGAGCGGATCCACCACCTCGGTGATCCCGGTCTCCGCTGCGATGATCTGTTGCGTGCGCAGCGCCAGCGTTGCGGCTTCCGCGGTCGGCAGCGCGAGTGCCTCGTCCAGAGCGTTGGTATGCAGCGACTGGGTGCCCCCGAGCACCGCGGCCATCGCCTGAAGAGCCGTTCGCACCACGTTGTTGTACGGCTGCTGCGCCGTGAGCGACACGCCGGCGGTCTGGGCATGAAACCGCAGCTGCCAGGACCGCGGAGACTCGGCTTTGAAGCGATCGCGCATCACGCGCGCCCAGATGCGACGCGCCGCCCGGAACTTCGCGAGCTCTTCGAAGAAGTCGCTGTGCGAATTGAAGAAAAACGAGATGCGCGGCGCGAATGTGTCGACCGCGAGGCCGGCATCGATGCCGTACTGGACGTACTCGATGCCGTCGCGCAGTGTGAACGCCAGTTCCTGCGCCGCCGTCGCTCCCGCCTCTCTGATGTGATACCCGCTGACCGAGATCGTGTTCCATCGCGGCATGTGCTCCGCACAGAACGCGAACACGTCCGTGACGAGACGCATCGACGGACGGGGCGGGTAGATGAACTCCTTTTGCGCGATGAACTCTTTGAGGATGTCGTTTTGAATCGTGCCCGACAGCGTCCGCCAATCGGTGCCTCGCTGCTCGGCCAGGACGAGATACATCGCGAGGATCATCGAGGCGGGCCCGTTGATCGTCATCGACGTCGTGATCGCGCCGAGATCGATTCCCTCGAAGAGCGCCTCCATGTCGGCGAGCGAGGCGATGCTGACGCCGCATTTCCCGACTTCCCCAAGCGACAATTCGTGATCGGGATCGCGGCCCATCAGGGTGGGCAGGTCGAAGGCCACGCTCAGACCGGTTCCACCGGCTGCCAACAGTTGCCGATACCGCTCGTTGGTCTCCTCGGGCGTGCCGAACCCGGCGAACTGCCGCATCGTCCACGGCTTGCCGTGGTAGCCCGAGGCGTGAATCCCGCGCGTATACGGATACTGCCCGGGGTCGCCCAGATCGCGTTTGTACTCGAGCGACGCGATACTGTCCGGCGTGTAGAGCCGTTCGACCACACGTTTGGCGTGTGCGGTGTCGGCGGGAGCGCCCATATAGGAATTATATCGAGCGCCCTCTTTTATAGGCCGGGTCTTTAGACCCGGCAGACCGGCTCGTCGAACCAGCAGGACGCCGGTACGCCGGGTCTGAAGAACAAGACCCGGCCTACACTGTAGGGATGGCAGAGCACGGCAGCATCTTCGGGGCGATGCTCAAGGAGTTCGACGGCGCCGCCCGCATCCTCCAACTCGATCCGGGGATCTGGCGCATTCTCACCCAGCCAAAGCGGCAGATCATCGTCTCCTGCCCGGTGTTGATGGACAACGGTGAGATTGAAGTCTTCACCGGCTATCGAGTGCAGTACAACATCACGCTCGGGCCTGCCAAGGGCGGCATCCGCTATCACCCCGACGTCTCGCTCGACGAAGTGACCGCCCTCGCCGCCTGGATGACGTGGAAGTGTGCAGTCGCGCACATCCCCTTCGGCGGCGGCAAAGGCGGCATCATCTGCGACCCGACCCGCATGTCGCGACGCGAGCTCGAAGCGCTGACACGACGCTACGTCGCGGAGATCATCGACGCCATCGGCCCCGAGAAGGACGTGCCCGCACCGGACGTCAACACCAACGATCAGATCATGGCGTGGGTGATGGACACCTACAGCATGCACGTCGGCCACACCGAAACCGCGGTGGTCACCGGCAAGCCGATCGAGATGGGCGGCTCGCTCGGGCGCCGCGAAGCGACCGGACGCGGCGTGATGATCGTGACCCGCGAAGCGGCAAAGCATCTGGGCTTCGACATCAAGGGCGCGACCGTCGCAGTGCAGGGATTCGGCAACGTGGGCTCAGTGTCGGCGGAGCTGCTCGCTGCTCTCGGCGCGAAGATCGTCGCCGTCACCGACTGGAAAGGCGGCGTCTACAACGCAAAGGGACTCGACATCCCGAAGCTCCTCGCTCACACGTCAAAGAACAAGACCGTGGCCGGCTTTCCTGACGCAGATCTGCTGGACGCCGATACGTTCTGGGCTCTCGAGGTCGACGTGCTGATCCCGGCCGCGCTCGAGAATCAGATCACGATGGAGAACGCACCGCAGATTCGCGCGAAGGTCGTCACCGAGGGCGCCAACGGCCCGACGACGCCGGAAGCGCACACCCATTTGCACGAGCGCGGCATCTTCGTGATTCCCGACATCCTCGCCAACTCAGGCGGCGTGACGACCTCGTATTTCGAGTGGGTGCAGGATCGCTACGGCTACTTCTGGGAACTGGACGAGGTGAACACACGCCTCGAGAAGAAGATGGTCGAGGCGTTCGACGACGTCCTGCAGACGGCGCTCAAGTACAAGACGGATCTGCGGACCGCGGCGTACGTCGTCGCGATCTCGCGAGTTGGAAATGTCACGAAGCTGAGAGGGATGTACGCGTAGGTCAAACGTCAAAGGTCAAAGGGCAGAGGTCAAAAGGCAAAGGTCAAAGGTATAAGAACAGGTGTAGGTGTATTGACCTTTGACCTACGAGGTCACCTTCAGCGGCACGAGCTCCTTCACATCCCCGCCGCTCCCTTTCACCGTGATCTCGACGAGATACTCGCCAGGAGGTATCGACGCAAGGGACAGATCGATCTGATGGGAGGAGCCACCGGTACCCGCGGCAACCGGGACGTCGGACATCTTCTTCCCGCTGTTATTGAGGAGCGCAGCGGTCGGTTCGGGACGCTCGGTACCCACTCCGTACGCATCGAACCGGATCAACAGCCGCTCGGTGCGGGAGAACTCGCGATTCGCGATCGGCACGATGGCCGCATCGCCGACCATCGTCGTGAACTCGCGCGCGGTGCGTGCGCGGTAGACGCGAGGCGTGCTGAGCGCCGATTGCGGAGCCGTGAAGTCGGGCACCGAGAGATCGCGGATCTCCTGGTCGAGCGTGCCGCCGCTGCCGGCCGCTTCCACCGTCATTCGTAGTTCGATCTTGCCCGGCGGCGAATCGAACACGAGCCGTTGCGGCGCGCTGGCTGCGGCGGCCGCCGGAGCACGGGCGCTGACCGGTCCGGTGTCGTTCGGCGCGCTCGGAGGCGCAGCAGCCGCGAGCGCCGCGTCAGGTGCGCGGCCGCGGAATACCAGATCGCCTGACTGTGTGGCTGCCAGCAGCGACACGCGCCCGGCCTGCTCTCGTCGTGCGCTGCCCGGGGTTGCGGGCAGCGGTTCCCATACCAGCGTCACGCGTGTCTTGCCGTTGCTGCCCTTCTCTGTACCGATCCAGGTGCGCACGTACTTGCCCGCCTGGACATTCGTCGAAATCGACGCGAGCGCCGTCTGCACGGGCTTGGCCACTTCGGGCGCGGGATTCTTCACGCGCTCGAGGTCAGCGGGCGTGAGCGCCCAGAATCCCTTGCGCGAGCGCACTTCCACATCACGCCGCTTCACGCGCACCTCAAGCTTGTGGAACTTGCCGTCGGTCGCTGCCTGGGTCGTGGTGTAGCCGAGCAGGTAGTACGCCGTCGAATCGCGGACCATCTGAGCGAGGCCCTGCTCGAGCGTGTTGCGATTCACGATCGCACGGCCATCGGTTTCTTCCGAGAGCGAACGCAGCGTGTCCTGCGTCATCTGCAGCGCGCGGCGATCGGTCGCGAAGCTCGGAGGCGGCCCCGACGGGAGATCGTCGAAGCCGTACTCGAACGGCGCGAGCCCGCGTGGGTCGAGCGAATAGAACGCCGTGTTGTTGCGATTGGCGGCATCGAAGATGTCGCGCATCTGCGAATACACGTCGGTCTGTCCGAACCATTCCGCGGTCTGCTCACGCGGAGTGTCCTGTTGCCCGGCCGCGACCGCGGTCTCGATAGGATCCGCCGGCCGCGATGCGTCCATGCGACGCATCTGCGGCGGCAGCATCGCCGTGAAGCCCTCGCTGACGAAGACGACTGACTTGCGCCGCTCGTTCAGCGCGCCCAGGTGGGTCGCCAGGCCGCGCAGCGCCGTCATGACGACTTGATTGCGGATGGTTTCGACCTGGTCGGTCGAATAGCGCACGTAGTTCTCTTCGAGCTGATTGCGCGGCCGGTAATCGAACTTGCGTCCCTCGAATTTCTCGAGCGCGCCGGCGATCAGATCGTGGTTCCGGGTGAAGCTCAGGTCGGTGACCGGCTGCAGCGGATACATGATGGCCACGAGATCGTTGGGCCGCAGCGTCTGGAGGAAACGCGTCAGCGGCGAGCGCACCGTCATCGAGTTCGCCAGCCGCGTGTGATAGTCGTCGAGGAAGAGCACCCACAGACGGACGTCCTCGCGCGCCGCCTCGCGCTCGATGTCGTCCTGGTTGCGAATCTCGCGTGGTGCCGGATCGCCCGGCTTGGGGTTGCCGTCGACGAGCACCAGCCTGAACTGCTCGATCTTCTGCGGCTTGCCGTCTTCGAGGATTTCGAAGTCCTCCTGCGAGAGGTTGGCGACCGGCTGCTGCTTCTTGTCGCTGACGATCACGTCGACGCGGACGAAGTCGATGCCGCCGCGGAAAGTCGGCTGTTGCGGATTCTGGGATGCATTCGTCTGAGCGGCACCGCCTTGGCCTGCGCCGCTCTGGCCGGCACCGCCTTGCACCGGCGTACCCTGCGCCCCGCCTTGCGGCTTCTGAGTGCCGCCATCCTTTTGCTGGGTCGCAGGCGTGCTCTGCTGAGGACCAGCGACGGGCACGGATGCCGTCAGGCACAGGCAGGCCACACACGAGACGAACGCGGCCGAAAGTCTCATCCAGGACATAGATGCCGCCTCGAAGCGATGATACCAGTTGGGAATTGGGAGGTGGGAGTTAACAATAGTCGCGTGTCTATGGCCCTTACGACGCTTGCCGAGGAAGAACAGCTCTTGCGCGACAGCGTGTACCAGTTTGCCGACAAGGAAATCCGACCGCTCGTGCGCCAAATGGACGACGACGCGAAAATCCCGCGGCGTCTCATCGATCGCCTGTTCGAGCTCAATCTGATGGGCATCGAGATCCCGGACGAGCATGGCGGGGCAGGCGGCACGTTCTTTTGGTCCGTCCTCGCCGTCGAAGGGCTCTCGCGGGTCGATCCATCGGTGGGTGTGCTGGTCGACGTTCAGAACACGCTGGTCATCAACGCCTTCTTGAAGTGGGGCTCGCCCGCCCTGCAGCGCTCGTATCTCCCCCGCTTCGCGCGCGATACGGTTGGTGCGTACGCACTCTCCGAAGCCGGGTCTGGCAGCGATGCCTTTGCGCTGGCCACGCGCGCCACGGCGCGCGCCGATGACTACGTGCTCAACGGGCGCAAGCTCTGGATCACGAACGCCCACGAAGCCAACGTCTTCATCGTCTTCGCGAACGTGAAGCCGGAAGACGGTTATCGAGGCATCACTGCGTTTATCGTCGAGCGAGGCGCCTCGGGTTTTATGGTCGGCAAAAAGGAAGACAAGCTCGGGATCCGCGCCAGCAGCACCTGCGAGCTCGTGTTCGAGGACTGCGCGGTGCCGCGCGCCAATGTCCTCGGCGAGGTCGGCAAAGGATACAAGGTCGCGATCGAAACGCTCAACGAAGGACGCATCGGCATCGGCGCGCAGATGCTGGGGCTGGCGCAAGGGGCGCTCGATCACGCAATCAAGTACACGAAGGAGCGAAAGCAGTTCGGATCGGCGATCGCGGATTTCCAGGGCGTCCAGTTTCAGCTGGCACGCGCGGCGACGGAGGTCGAGTCGGCGCGACTGCTCGTCTACAACGCCGCACGCCTGCGCGATGCGGGCCAGCCGTTTCTGCGCGAAGCCGCGATGTGCAAGCTGCACGCGTCGGAAGTCGCCGAGCGGGTGGCATCACTCGCCGTGAACCTGTACGGCGGGTACGGCTTCGTCAAAGACTATCCGGTGGAGAAGCTGTATCGCGACGCGAAGATCGGACAGATCTACGAGGGCACCTCGAATCTGCAGCTCCAGACAATCGCGAAGCAGATCCTGGGATGAACGGAGATTCTGGGATGAACGTAGGGGCCGCCTTCAGGCGGCCATGCCGTACAGGTAGAATCGAAGAATGAGAGTTGGCATCATCGGCTGGCGCGGAATGGTCGGGTCCGTGCTCGTGCAGCGCATGCGCGAGGAGCGGGACTTCGATCTCGTCGATCCGTACTTCTTCTCCACAACGCAGGCGGGCGGCAAGGCGCCGGCAGTGGGGACGCGGACGTCGACCGTCAAGGACGCCAAGAACATCGCGGAGCTCGCCGCGATGGACATCCTCATCTCCTGTCAGGGTGGCGAATACACCGCGGAGATTCATCCCGCGCTGCGCAAGGGGGGCTGGACCGGCTACTGGATCGATGCGGCGCGTCAGCTGCGGATGGCCGAGGATGCGGTCATCATTCTCGACCCGGTGAATCGCGCGGTGATCGATCGCGCGCTCGATCGCGGATTGAAGGACTTCATCGGCGGCAACTGCACCGTCAGCCTGATGCTGATGGCGATAGACGGTCTATTCCGCGCCGACCTGATCGAGTGGATGACGTCGATGACGTACCAGGCGGCCTCGGGCGGCGGCGCCAAGCACATGCGCGAGCTCGTCTCCCAGATGGGCATCGCACACGCGTCGGTCGCCGATCTGCTCGCCGATCCGGGCTCTTCGATCCTGGACATCGATCGCGAGCTGATCGCCGCGCAGCGCGGCTCGTCGTTCCCGGTCGAGAATTTCAACTTCCCGCTCGCCGGCAGCCTGCTGCCCTGGATCGACGCCGACCTCGGCAACGGTCAGAGCCGCGAGGAGTGGAAGGCACAGGCCGAAGGCAACAAGATCCTCGGACGGTCGTCGAATCTGATTCCGATCGACGGCGTCTGTGTGCGAATTGGATCGATGCGCTGCCACAGCCAGGCGCTTACCGTGAAGCTGCGGCGCGATGTGCCGCTTACCGAGATCGAGCGCCTGCTGGCGTCGGCCAATGACTGGGTGCGAGTGGTCCCAAACGAGAAGAACGCGTCGCTGCGCGACCTGACGCCAACCGCCGTCACTGGAACGCTGACGGTCCCGGTTGGGCGGCTGAAGAAGATGTCGATGGGCGGCGAGTACCTGCAGGCGTTTACCGTCGGCGACCAATTGCTCTGGGGCGCAGCCGAGCCGCTGCGGCGCATGCTGAGGATCATCCTCGGTGTTCCTCAGTCCGAACAGTCGGAGCAGTTGAGCGCGGCTGCGCAGCGATAAGCGTCCTTCGTAGAGGCGGGTCTTCAGACCCGCCTTTTCAAGATCCTTCTCGCGATCAATTCAAAGAGAACATCACGGTCGCCGTCATGATGTACGGCACGGGCTCGCCTTGTATGTTGACCGGCTCGAATTCCCATTGCATCACTGCATCGATCGCCGCCTGATCCAGCTGCGGGATCGAGCGGATCACGCGCGCGTGTGAGATGCGACCATCGGGCTCGACGCGGGCCTCAACGAGCACGGCACCCTGCACCTGCGAGACTTTGGCGTCCTGCGGGTAGACCGGCGGGACATGCTTCGTCTTCTTGGGCGAGACGAGCGTCGAGCCGACGACCGCACTCAGCGGGCGAACGCCTTCAGCCCAGGCCGCCGGCGGCGGCTCGATGCGCTCGTGCGGCGCGATCGCGGGAAGCACCTTCTCCAGTGCGGCGGGCGGCGCACTCTCCGGCACCGGCGGTGGCTGCGTGGCCCGGGGCTCGTCATCGGGGCTGAAGCTGATGCTCACGTCGAACGAGACCGGCCCATCTTCCGGCGCATCGTAGCGCCACTTGCGAACCGCGTCGGTCGAGGCCGCGACGAGCGCGTCGAAGACGGACGACATCGAGTCGCCGTTCAGCAACGGATGTCGCCAGGCGCCAAGAAGCGGCACCTCGAGACGACGAACCTCCACCACATAACCGGATTCGTCGACGGTCACCCGCAACGGAACCACAACGCGAGCGTCGACCAGCGCGGCCGCGTCCGGGTAGATCGGCGCCACGTAGATGGTTCGTCGAGGAATCGGATTGTCAGGAGTGACCGGCTTCGCGCGCCGCTCGATCGGGCCTGGCTTGTCTGCGGCGAGAAAAGAACCGGCCAGCGAGAGCTGGCCCTGAGCCGAGGCTGGAGTAACAACAAGGGTGGCCAGCAGCGCCACGAGGCACGATGAAATCAGCCCTGATCGCATGCTAGCTCCCCTGCCGGTTGACACCGGTTCAAGGTTCTCTGATCCCTGAATCAGCTCAGCGTGAACTGCACGGT
The DNA here is from genome assembly GCA_036407095.1 of Vicinamibacterales bacterium. Classification (GTDB taxonomy): domain Bacteria; phylum Acidobacteriota; class Vicinamibacteria; order Vicinamibacterales; family UBA2999; genus Gp6-AA40. The sequence continues at coordinate 218,405 of DASWZV010000142.1, forward strand.
CACAGTCATGATCACCGGAACCGGCGCGCCGTTCAACAGCGTGGGTGTGAACTCCCACTGCTTCACCGCATCGAGCGCGGCCTGATCGAGGAGCGGCACCGATCGCAGGATGCGAGCATCCTGAACGTGCCCATCGGGTCCGATGATCGCCTCCATGATCACAACGCCCTGAACTCGCGACGACTGCGCGATTGCCGGATATTCCGGGTTCACGTGCTTCGTCTTGGTCGGCTGTGCGACGTTGCTTCCAACGCGAACGGCGCCCTGCCCCCAGCCTGGTGGAGGCGGAGGTGGCGGCGGCGGAGGCGGAGCGGGAACCCCGCCGACAACGCCACCAATCACGCCGACCGGCGCACCACCACGTCCACGCTCGACAACAAGCTGAGCGTCACGCGCAAGGAGCGGCCGAGAGTCACCGTGCTGAAGCAGCTGCCCTTCCTTTCCCGGCGCAAATGCGAACATCACATCGAACGCGATCGGCCCGTCTGCGGGCGGGTCGTATTGCCACTGCCGCACGGCATCGGCCGCGGCTTTGACAAACGTTGGAGGCGCTGACTGTTCCGAGAATCCGCGAGCGTATTGAACCCCGGCACGTGCCGTGTTGATGGCGCGAACCTCGCCGACCCTGCCCTGCCGGTCGATGACGACCCGAAGCATGACGACCACCGCACCATTCGTGGCGTCGCCAGGGTTCTGCGGAGCAATCGAAAACGTACGACGCGGGATCGGATTCTCCAGCGTGATCGGCTTCGCGCGCTGCTCGAGCGGCCCCGCCGCATTGGCCGCGGACGTCTGGGCCGCAGGCTGCACCACACCCGGAGCCTGCGCCCGCATCATCGGAAACGCGCCAACCGCATACCAGCTTCCCGCGACCACCGCGAGCGCCAGGACCGCACACGACGCCACGACTCGCTTCGACGACATGACCGCCTCCTTCGAGATCAACCTCATTCTGCGAAACAGATGCGTCCGCCGCGCGAACGCGGCGCCCGGCACCACGGGCGCGGCATCGGCAAACGCGAGCAGCGCCTCGAGGTAGGCGCGGCGCTGACCGGTGGCAAGGACCGTGAGCTCGTCGACCGCTTCTTCCCGCGCACGTCTCACGCGCGAGACGACCCACCAGATTGCGGGATGGAACCAGAACATCGCGCACAGGACCTCTTCACCCATCATCCAGATCCAGTCGCGGCGTTGCACGTGGATCAGTTCGTGGGCGAGCACAGCGCGTTGAATCGCCTGTGGCTGCGACAGGAGACTGGCCGGCAGCAGCACGACCGGCCGCCACGCACCGCACGTGATCGGCTGCCCCTCGCTCACGTAGCGAATTTCGGCATCGGTGCCAAGAGCCCACTGGAGATCCTCGTGTTCGGCGTCGGGCGGCGAGAGGCACCCCGAACGCCGTATGGCTCGTAATCGCAGAAGCCCGAGACCGATGCGCGCGAGCCTGATGACGATACCCACCACGAACAGCCAGGCCACGATCTCGACCCATGGGATCGCTGCGGCAACCTGGGGGGTGTTGGCCACCGGCGTCACCGTGAGCGGCGCCGACGCGATGACCTCGTTGATCCCATCCATCTCCATGGGCCACGTCTGGCGGCGTTGCAGCAACGGCAACAGCAGACAGAGCGCAAGGAGCGCACGCCAGTATTGGTATCGAACAGCAGCCGCGTCGATCCGCACGATCAGCGCCACAATCGTCGCAATTGCGACGATGAAGGCGACCTGCGCACTGAACGCGATGACGTCGGCGATGAAAGGGGCGGCTGTCACTCGTCGATCTCCTCGATGAGCTGTTTCACGATCCGCCGTTGTTTGTCGGTGAGCTTGTTGTCCTTCGCGAGATGCAGCAGCAGCGCATCGGGTGCGCCGTCGAACACGCGATCGAGGAAGTCGCGCAGCATCGCGCCCACGACCTGCTGACGCCGCTGCGCCGGGCGATACACGTGCGCGCGATCGACGAGGCTCTTCTTGAGGTAGCCCTTCTCCTCGAGAATCTTCATCATCGTCATCACCGTCGTGTAGGCGACGGGCCGGGTCTCGCGCACCGCTTCGTACACGTCGCGAACGGTCGCTTTGTCGAGACGCCAGACGACCTTCATGATCGCCAGCTCCTGCGGTGTGAGCGTCGGATGCGGCGTGCGCATGTGTCTACTAAGTATTTAGTACTAATTGTGACGTGTCAAGTCGTAGGGGCCGCCTTCGGGCTACGCGCTCGGCAGGATCTCCGCCGCGACCGCTTCACGGAGCGACTCGGTGCGACCGGCAAACAGCTCGAGCGCGCGGACGTCCTGCGCGAGCTGGTCGACGATGTGCCCGCTCCTGAAAGAGTCGACGCCGACCACCTGGGTCGCGTGGGCGACCGCACGCTGGGTCGCTTCGGTGGCGGCAAGCTTGGCCATCGACGCATCAGCCAGCGACACGTCGTCGGACGAGGCAGCCTTCCACAGCAGCATCCGGGCCGCGTCGAGATCGGTTGCGGCGTCAGCGAGCAGTCCCTGCACCGTCTGCTCTCCTCCGGCGCCACGACCGGTGTGACCTCGCGCCACGCTGAGCGCCTCATGAAGCGCACGCCGGCCCATCCCGATTCCCGCGGCGGCGAGCAGCACACGTACGCGCGACATGAACGGCATCGTCGCGCCGACTGCAGTGAAGGGGGCCCCATCGAAACGCAGGTGCCCGCACATCAGCCGCATCAACCCGGCCGCTGACACCGGCTCGATCGTGACGCCAGGGCTGTCGAGCGAGACGGCGATGGCTTCGAGCCCCTCGTTTCCACGCACGCCGACAATCGCGAGCGCGCGATCGCTGAGCGGCGCAACCCACGACGTCCGTCCTGACACCCTGCCGTTGTCGTACGACGGCACGTCTTCCGACGAGAGCGCGATCGCACCTACCTTCTCGCCGCGCACGAGCGCGGGAACGAGAGCGCCCTCCGCAAGACCGCTCACCACACCAGCATGCAACGCCAACGTCATCGCCGCGCCGGTCGACTCCCATGCCACCGCTTCAACTGCGACTGCCGCCGTGAGGAGATCGATCTGCGGCTCGATGAGGCCGGCGCGAGCCGCGAGCACGACGAGTGCATGCGCATCCGTCGATGCCGGCAGCTCGCGCGCGAAACGTTGCGCTTTCGTCTGCCACGTGCGCTGGACGTCGGTCAGATTGAAATCCATAGCAAGTGCGGTTCAATGTTCAGGAGTTCACAGTTCCGGTTCCAGGTTCCAGTTCACTGTTCATAGTTCAGCGTTCCCGCTTCGCGTCCCGCGATGTTACTCAGACGCGGGACGCGAAGCGAGAACATTGAACCTGGAACCGAGAACCGGAACCCGGAACTTTGAACGGTTGAACTCCTGAACCCTGAACCTCACGATACAGCGGTAGAGAGACGATCGAAAATCGGTCGCAATCGCGCGGCGGTCGTGCCCAGTTCTTCCGGCAGCACGCGCGTCTCGCCGATCACGGTCATGAAGTTGGCATCGCCCACCCAGCGCGGAACCAGGTGCACGTGCAGGTGATGTTGAATTCCGCCACCCGAGGGCTTTCCGAGATTGAGGCCGACGTTGATGCCGCCGGGTGAGTACGCTTCGCGCAGCACCGCCTCGGATCGCTGGGTCAACACCGCAACCTCCTGCAGTTCATCCGGCGACAGGTCCGTGAGCGACGCGACATGACGTCGCGGTACGACCATCAGGTGCCCGTTGTTATAGGGATAGCGATTCAGGATGACGTAGGCGAGACGACCCGTGAACACGACCATCGGGTCGGGCTGCGCGCCGGCAAGGGCGTCACAGAAGACGCAGCGCTCGTCGGTCGTGGTGGCGGTCACGTACTCGAGCCGCCACGGAGTCCAGAGGCGATCCATAGACTCTACAGGCCTCAGGCCTCAGGGCCCAGGCCTCAGAACAGTTCTGAAGCCCAATGAAACTCTGAGGCCTGAGGCCTGAGCCCCGGGGCCTCTCTTATGCCGGGATGACGCTGCCTTCGGGCGGCCCAGGCGCGGCGGACGGCTGCTGGTTCGACTCCTCTTCCCGGTTCAGCAGCTCCTTGAGCTCCTTGCCCGGCTTGAAGTAGGGAACCTTCTTCGGCGGGACGTCGACCTTGTCGCCGGTCTTCGGGTTCCTGCCCTTTCGCGGCTCACGCTTGCGGAGACGGAAACTGCCGAACCCGCGCAGCTCGATCTTCTCTCCGCGATGGAGGGCATCGATGATGCTCTTGAACACCGTGTCGACGATGACTTCGGAGTGCTTCTTGGTGAGGTCGGACACTCGCGACACTTCTTCGACGAGCTCCGCCTTGGTCATGCTGCCGCCAGGAGTGTTCAAGCTACTGCTCCTTCAAGGGCAGGGGGCGGCGTGCCCCCTATCCCCTACCGGTTCCTAAAGTGATCACCGAGCGTCGCCGTGCCAGTGCCTTCGCCCGAGTACGCTTCCCAATCCGCCCGGTAGTCGTCGTTCTTCAACGCGCGAATGCTCAAACCGATCTTCCGCTCCTGGGGACTCAGCTTGATGATCTTCATCTGGTAGTTCTTGCCGACGGTCAGCTCGATCTTCTCGCCGCCGTGCGAATCGTCGAACTCCGAGACGTGAATCAACCCTTCGATGCCTTCGTCGAGCTCGACGAACGCGCCGAAGTTGGTCATCCGCGTAATCTTGCCTTCGACCGTGTCACCGACGTTGTGACGCGAGAAGAAGTCGTCCCAGATATCGGTCGCGAGCTGCTTGAGGCCGAGCGAGAGGCGCTGGTTCTCGGCGTCGATGCTCAGCACCATCGCCTCGACGACATCACCCTTCTTGAGCACTTCCGACGGATGCTTGATCCGCTTGCTCCACGACATGTCGGAGATGTGGATCAGGCCGTCGATGTCCTCTTCGACCTCGACGAACGCCCCGAACTCGGTCAGGTTGCGGACCTTGCCCTTGATGCGGGTGCCGACCGGATACTTCTCGCTGAGCTCGTGCCACGGATTGCTCTCGACCTGCTTGAGGCCGAGTGAAATCCGACGCGCAGCCGGGTCGACCCCGAGCACCATCGCCTCGACGCTGTCGCCGACGTTGAGGATCTTCGACGGATGCTTCACACGCTTGCTCCACGACATCTCGCTGACGTGGATCAATCCTTCGACACCGGGCTCGAGCTCGACGAACGCGCCGTAGTCGGTAAGGCTCACGACCTTGCCGCTCATGCGCGCGCCGACCGGATAGCGCTCCTGCACCGTCGCCCACGGATCCTGCACCAGCTGCTTGTGACCGAGCGACACGCGTTCGGTCGCCGGGTCGTACTTCAGCACGGTGACGTCGACTTCGTCGTTGACCTTGAAGAGCTCCGACGGATGGCCGACGCGGCCCCACGACATGTCGGTGATGTGCAGCAGTCCGTCGATGCCGCCGAGATCGATGAACGCGCCGTAGTCGGTGATGTTCTTCACCGTCCCGCGCAGCACCTTGCCCTCGGCGAGCGTCTCGAGCGTGGTCTTCTTCTTCTCGGCGTTCTCCTCTTCGAGCAGCGCCTTGCGCGAGAGCACGATGTTGCCGCGCTTCTTGTTGACCTTGATGACGCGCATCCGGAGCTCCTGCCCCTTCAGCGCATCGAGGTTGCGCACCGGACGCACGTCGATCTGTGATCCGGGGAGGAACGCGCGCACACCGATGTCGACCGCGAGGCCGCCCTTGATGCGTTCGATGACGCGACCAATGACGACCTTCTTGTCGGCGTAGGCCTTCTCGACCTCGTCCCAGATCTTCATCTTCTCGGCCTTCTCGCGCGAGAGCACGATGTAGCCGTCGCGATCCTCGGTCCGCTCGAGCAGCACGTCGACCGTGTCGCCCGCCTGCACGGTCACTTCACCGTTCTCGTCGAGGAATTCGTGAATCGGGATGAGGCCTTCCGACTTGTAGCCGACGTCGACTACGACCGCGGATTCTGTGACCTTCAGCACGGTACCCTTGACGACCTCGCCTTCGGCCATATTGCGGAAGCTGTCGTCATACGCTTCGAGCATGGACGAGAATTCCTTCGGGTCCATGTCGTCGTGCTGCATGGGTTTGAAGGCGGGCCCAGCCGGCTTCCCTGAGCGGGTCCGTCCTGGTGCCCCGGGCTGTCCGCCCGTCTGATCGGGCGACACCAACCCGTTTCCTGCGTTCGCCATTACGTGTGCGTCCTCCTCAATCTGATGACCCGTCGCGCGGCCGTTCAACCGCCGTTGCCGGCTGGTCGGGGCTCGCGAAGGGCTGCCCGGTTTGTTTCTATTGCGGGGACCGGTTCCCCGCGTTATAACGGCGATTGGAAAATGCAGGGCGTCTCAGGCGTGGGCGGGGTCGTGACCGGAGCACCCCGAGCCTACTCCCCCTGCCGGGCATAGTCTTTCGCCGATAAGCGTTAGATTTTAGGTAACTTATCGGACACTGTCAAGGTAGCTCGGCAGAGCCTCCGCAAAGTTTTCCAGGGGGCTCGAGCACTTGTGAGTGTCTTTTTCCGTGCAGGATCTGTTCACGAAAGGAACCTGAGATGGCCAAACGCAAGCCCGCACGGGCGACACGGCGAAAGGGCGCGAGCGCTCGGCGGGGTGCCGCGCGTGGGCGATCGGCATCCCGCAAAGCGGCCGGCCGCAAACGAACGCCGAAGAAGACGACTGTCGCCCGCGCGCGCCGGTCGGCCAAGAAAGCGCCGCGCAAGGCCGCCAAGGCGACAGCCAAAAAGAGCGCGGCGCGCAAAAAGAGCGCGGCGCGGCGCCCCGTAAAGGCCAGGAGCAAGAGAACGCGCCCAGCAGTCGCGAAGGTTCCCCCACGGACCGCACCCGCGCTCAATCGCGCCCGGCGCACGATTGCCGACGACGATGTCGTGCCGACGCCGCCGTCCTCGCTCGATCTCGATCGGACGGCATCGGCAGCCCGAACGGGACGCCGCGAGATGCTCGAGCGATTCGAAGAGCACACCGAAACCAGCCCCGCCCTGACCGGCGGCGACGTCGACGCCGACTGGGAATCGGCCTACAGCGTTGGCGACGAAGCGCCAGGGGGTGACAACCCCACTCCCGACCAGGACATCGTCGACGACATCGGCCACGCGATGGGCGTCGAGTACCAGGACAACGAGGAACTCAAGGGCGAGGCGAAGATTTCCAAACGGGATAAGAATCGGTGGGAACTCGATCCAGCTTCGTCCGATGATTGGGATGAAAGATGAATGTATGAAGGAATCAGGATGCAGGAATCAGGAATCAGTCCTGAGCTAGGTTTCAGACCTGATTCCTTGCCCAGGGCTGTATCCTGATTCCTGATTCCTCCCTGCATGGTCGCACTCCGACAATTCCAGCCACGCTCACGCGCAGCGTGGCGAGCCTGGCTGGAGAAGCATCACGCGACATCGACCGGCGTTTGGCTGATCTACGCGAAGAAACACACCGGCATTCCGAGCCTCACCTACAACGATGCGGTCGAAGAAGCGCTCTGTTTCGGTTGGATCGACAGCCTCCTCAATCCGATCGACGACTCGCTCTACAAACAGATCTTCACGCCGCGCAAAGCCAAGAGCTTGTGGTCGGCGCTCAATCGCAAACGGGCCGCGCGACTGATCGAATCGGGACTGATGACCGCCGCGGGCCTGGCGCCCATCACGCTCGCGAAGAAGAACGGCCATTGGGAGGCGCACAAACCTTCCGAGTCGTTGACCATACCTCCCGAGTTGAGAAAGGCGCTGAACGCGAACCCGGCGGCGAAGAAGAACTGGCCGACATACACCGAGAGCCAGCGCAAGATGCTGCTCTACATGGTGAACGGTGCGAAGCGTCCCGAGACGCGCGCCAAACGCGTCGCGCGCGTCATCGAGATCGTGTCGAGCGGCGTGAAGTTCTCGCAGGTCGTGGCCGAATCGATGAAACGCAAGACCAAGACCTCGTAGAGCGGCCTACGCGATCTTTGCGTGCACGAGCGCGAGCACGCGCTCCACGACGGCATCGATTGGCATCGCAGTCGTGTCGATATGCACTGCGTCGGGCGCAAGTGTGAGCGGCGACGCCGCGCGCGTGGTGTCGGACGTATCGCGTGCCTGGATCGCTGCGGCAACCGCGGCCTGACCCGACTGACTTCCGGTGTGCGCCGGATCGTTGGCACGCCGGCGGGCGCGCTCTTCGGCTGACGCATCGAGATAGACTTTCACCTCCGCCTGCGGAAACACCACCGAGCCGATGTCGCGCCCTTCCATCACGACGCCGCCTTCCCGTCCGAGGTCCCGTTGACGCTCGACGAGGACCGCGCGTACCCGCGGCAGACGCGCAACCGCCGCGGCCGCTTTGTCGATCTCGGGAGTTCGAATGGCCTTCGTCACGTCGTGGCGGTCGATCGAGACGACCCCGCCCTCGACGACGATCGACGATCGTTCGGCCAGCGCCGCGATGGCAGCCTCATCGTCGAGCGACACGCCGTCATCCAGCGCCTTCCAGCCAACTGCGCGGTACATGGCACCGGTATCCACATGGCGGTACCCGAGCCGGGCCGAGATGTTTCGTGAGATGGTGCCTTTGCCGGCCCCGGACGGGCCGTCTATCGCGATGACGATTCGTTTCATGAACGGGGTCGGGAGTCATTTTCCCGACAGCACTCTGAAAATGACTCCCGACCCCTTCGAGTCTAGCACGCGGTAAAATCGCCGCCGATGCGCCGTCGACTCCTCACTCTCGCAACTGCGGTCGTGGTCGTTTTCGTGATCGTGATCTATGTCGCTGCGCCGTACGCGCGCGCCACCTCGCTCGTGGTTCGGGCGGCCAACCTTGGAGGACGGGCGCAGTCGTTCGCGACCGGGCACGCCTTCCCGGTGACCGTCAATCCGCGGCAGGACATCAACACCCGGTACGGATTCGTGCCGGTGCGCTTCTACACGATCGATGCTCCAGTGAAGCGATCGATCCTCCTCGTGCCCGGCATTCACTCGATGGGCATCGAGGAACCGCGGCTGACCGCGCTCGCCAAGGACCTCGCCGGGACCGGCTTCACCGTGATGACGATGGCGCTGCCAGATCTGCAGGCGTACCGGATCACGCCGCGCGCGACCGACGTCATCGAGGATGCGGTCGCGTGGATGTCGCGACAGAGCAACCTCGCCCCCGATGGGCGGGTCGGCATGATCGGCATCAGCTTCGCCGGCGGCCTGTCCATTTCCGCTGCTGGCCGGCCGTCCATTCGCGACAAGGTGGCGTTCGTCCTGTCGTTCGGTGGACACGGCGATCTGCCGCGCGTCATGCACTATCTCGCCACCGGTGAAGCGCCGCACGTCGAGGGGCTCACGTCGCACCCGCCGCACGACTATGGCGTCGCGGTGATCATGTACGGCCTTGCCGATCGCGGCGTCGTGCCGGCCAATCAAGTGGCCATGCTGCGTGACGGCATCCGCACGTTCCTGCTCGCGTCGCAACTGACGCTCGTCAACATGGACCAGGCCAACGCGACGTTCGCCAAGGCGCGCGCCATGGCGAAAGAGATGCCCGAGCCGGCGCGCACGTTCATGAACTACGTCAACGATCGCGCGGTGAACAAGCTCGGGCCCGCCCTCGTGCCGTATCTCGATCAACTCGGCGTGGCCGACCCGGCGCTCTCGCCGCAGCGCGCAGAATCAGCACCGACCGCCCCGGTCTTCCTGCTGCACGGCGACGACGATATCGTCATTCCCGCGGCGGAGTCGGCACTCCTGAACGACTATCTGAAGAGCAAGGGCACACCCGTCCACCTGCTGCTCAGCAACTTGATCACCCACGCCGAGGTCAACAAGAGCGCGACGGCGGCCGACGCCTGGAAATTGATTTCGTTCTGGGCCAACGTACTTCGCCAGTAGATCGCGCGCGCTTCCGCCTTCGCCAAGGCTACGGCGGACGAGGAAGCGTGCGCTTGTATGACTGCGCCGTCAGGTAGCGCGGCGGCTTCAGTCGCCGCGTGAGCAGATGCAACGACTCCAGAAAGTCCTGTCGCAAGCCGGCATTGCCTCGCGCCGCGCGGCCGAGAAGCTCATCGCCGAAGGCCGCGTCTCGGTCAACGGCCAGACGATCCGCGCGATGGGCGTCAAGGCCGATCCCGTCGTCGATGACATTCGCGTCGACGGACGTCGGGTCAAGTCCGCCGAGCGGCCACGATACATCCTGCTCAACAAACCCAAGGGCTATGTCACCACTCGCTCGGATCCGCAGCGGCGTCCAACGGTCATCGATCTGTTGAGCGGGGTTCGCGAGTACGTCTATCCAGTCGGGCGGCTCGACTACGACAGCGAAGGCCTGCTGCTCCTCACCAACGACGGCGATCTCGCCGCGAGACTGACCCATCCGCGCCACGGCGTCGAGCGCACCTACGAGGCGCGCGTCGCCGGCATGCCCGATGAGGAAGCGCTCAGACGGTTACGCGCGGGCATCCCGCTCGACGGCCATCGCACGCTGCCGGCGACCGTCGTGCTCGTGAACGAACGCCGCCGCGATCGCGACGGCGTGCTGTTGCTGACGATTCGGGAAGGGCGCAACCGTCAGGTGCGACGCATGTGCGAGGCAGTCGGCCATCCGGTCAAGGCACTCAGACGGACGCGCATCGGGCCTTTACAGGACCGGCGACTCAGGGTCGGACAGTGGCGGGAGCTCACGGAACGCGAAGTGGAAAAGTTGAAAAGTGGCACATAGGACTTCCGCACTTTCTACTCTTCCTTTACGTCTTCCCCTCCTCCTTCTTCCACGTCTTCCACTTTCCCGCTCGCATAGTCTTCTTCCGCGAGCGGCAGCACCTCTTCCGCCGGAATCCGCTCGACCAGTCCGGCAGGCGGCTCGAATCCGAGCGCCTCGGCCATGTCTTCGATCTTCGGCAGATCGTGCAGGTCTTTCAGGCCGAACCGGATCAGGAATTCCTTCGTGGTCGCGTACAGGAACGGCCGTCCGACGACGTTCTTGCGGCCGACGATCTTGACGAGATGCCGCTCGAGCAGCGTCGTCAGGACACCCGTCGTGTTCACGCCGCGGATCTCGGTGATCTCAAGCGCGGTGACCGGCTGCTTGTAGGCAATGACCGCGAGCGTCTCGAGGCCCTGCGCGGTGAGCTTCTGTGTCGAGCGCTCGTGGAACAGGCGCCGGACCCACTCGTGCAGATCGGGACGCGTGACGATCTGAAGGCCTCCGGCCACTTCGACCATCTGCAGCCCGGGACGATTCTCGTAGTCGGCCTTGAGCGCCGTCACCGCCGCCATCACGTCTTCCTTCGGCTCATCGGCGAGCAGCTTGTAGAGCATCCTGGGCGTGATCGGTTCCGGCGACGCGAAGATGAGCGCTTCGACCACCGATTTCACTTCGGCGGAGGCGGTCGCAGGGCGGGTCTTGTCTTCCAGACCCGCCGGCGTCTCGGCCGGCGCTTCGTTCACTGTTTCGTTCGTCATCGATTTCTCCGCCGGATCGATAAGACAAGACCCGGCCTACGACGTCACGCCTTCTGCGGGTCGTCGATCGGGTGGGGCGCATCCGTCGGCCGCGCGCGCTTGTAGACCCGGATCGGTCCCGCCGCACCCGACTGGAATACGCGAATCAGTTTCAACCGGATCATCTCGAGCATCGCCAGGAACGTGACGATCATGAACGGCCGCGATCCGTCGCCGTCGCTGAACAAATCCTCGAACCCGCACGCCTCCGTCTCGGAGAGACGGCCGAGCAGCTGCTCGATGCGATCCTCGATCGGGATCTGCTCCGGCGGCAGCACCATCCGCGGCCGACGGTTGGCACGCTCGAGCACGCCCTTGAACGCCGCCAGCAGGCTGAACAGATCGACCTCGAGCTCCGGCTCGTAGTCGTCGCCCGCGGCGTCGGCGACCCGCGAGTCCGGGCGCATGAACTGCGCGCCGCGAAGCGTTTCGCGCTCGTGTAACAGGCCGGCCGCCGCCTTGTACTTCTGATGCTCGAGCAGCCGCCGCACCAGCGCCTCGCGCGGATCCTCCTCGGGACCGCCGTCGATCTGCGCCGGATCGGCCCGAGGCAGCAGCATCCGCGACTTGATGTGAATCAACGTCGACGCCATCACCAGAAACTCTCCAGCGACATCGAGGTTCAGATCCTGCATCAGCGTGATGTAGCCGAGGTACTGTTCGGTGATGAGCGCGATCGGGATGTCGTAGATGTTCACCTCGTTCGTACGAATGAGGTGCAGGAGCAGGTCGAGCGGCCCCTCGAAGGTATCCAGCTTGACCTGATAGGCGTCGGGAGACGACTCGAATTCGATATGTTCGGTCACGGGGTGCCTAGTACCGCAGTTTCACCGCGTCTCTGACGCGTTCCATCGTTGCCTGCGCGATCGTGCGCGCCTTGCGCGATCCTTCCACGGCGATGTCTCGCACGTACCCCGGTCTGGCGAGCACCGCCCGGCGGCGCTCGCGCATCGGTTCGAGCACCGCGTTGATCGCGCGGGCGAGCTTCGTCTTGACCTCGACGTCGCCGACCTTCCCGGCGCGGTACCGCGCCTTGAGGTCCTCTACCTCCGCCGGGTCGGCGTTGAATGCGTCATGGTACATGAAGACCGGATTGCCTTCGACAGTGCCTGGAATGTCGGCGCGAATCCGCTTCGGGTCGGTATACATCTGCCGGACCTTCTGCGTCACCGCATTCGCATCGTCGTTGAGGTCGATGGTGTTGCCGTAGCTCTTGCTCATCTTGCGGTTGTCGAGGCCAACGAGGCGCGACATCGACGTCAGCAGCGGCTGCGGCTCCACGAGCACGTCACCGTAGAACTGATTGAAGCGGCGCACCGCTTCGCGCGAGAGCTCGAGGTGTGCGACCTGATCGTCGCCGACCGGTACGAACCGGCCGTCGTACATCGCGATGTCCGCGGTCTGCAGCAGCGGGTAGTTCAGGAAGCCGACGTTGGACAGATCCTTGTCGGTGATCTGCTCGCGCTGCTCCTTGTAGGTCGGCACGCGCTCGAGCCAAGGGACCGGCACGACCATCGAGAGCAGCAGCGACAGCTCCGCATGCTCGGGCACCAGCGACTGAACGAAGATCGTGCTCCGCTCGGGGTCGATGCCCGCCGCAATCCAGTCGGCGACGTTGTCGAGGGCATTGCCGACGAGCGCCTCCGTGTTCGCGTACTCGCTCGTCAGGGCGTGCCAATCGGCGACGAAGTAGAGGCAGTCGTATTGATCCTGGAGCGCCGCCCAGTTCTTCAACGCGCCCACAAGATGACCGATGTGAAGACGGCCGGTCGGCCGCATTCCTGAAACAACGCGCGCTTTTGCCATCAGAGAAGAACGGAGATCATGGTCTCCATGATTGGGCCGAGGACTCTCCACAACACACCGGTCAGCATCAGGCCGTAGATGATGAAGACGCCATAGGGCCTGATGCGCTCGAAGGAATCGGCAGCGGAGCCCTGGAGCAGGCCGGCCAGCACGTTGCCACCGTCCAACGGCGGCACCGGCACGAGGTTGAAGAGCGCAAGCAGGATATTGAGCTGGACGAGGAGAATGACCAGCTGTGCGCCGAGCCCCGAGTGCTCGAACGGCGATCCGAACATCACACGATAGATGACGGCGGCACCGAAAGCGAGGGCGAGGTTGCTGGCCGGACCGGCCGCCGCGATCAGCATGTACTGCTGGCGCCAGTTCCCACGAAGATTCTGTACCGCTACAGGAACAGGCTTCGCCCAGCCAATCAGCGGCACACGGGTGAACATCGCGATCAGCGGAAAGAGGATCGTCCCGATTGGATCGACATGGGCTGCCGGATTCAGAGTCACGCGGCCCAACCGCCTCGCGGTCGGATCTCCCAGCCGATCGGCCGACCACGCATGCGCGGCCTCGTGCACGGACAACGACGCGATCAGCGCGACGAACTGAATCAGGATCCCGACGACGTCGATGCCGGCCAAGGACCGTCAGCGTACCACAGGAAGATCCAGGAATCAGGATGCAGGAATCAGGATGCAGGCCTGGGCCAGGAATCAGGCCCTGATTCCCGCTGATTCCCGATTCCTGCTTCCTGATTCCTAGAACCGATACAGCACCCGCACGTACGCGGTGTTGCCCGTGTACGGTCGATTCCCGTACCCGAGCGTCAGCGCACCGAGCCAGTCGATGCGCGGCACGCCGGTGACGGGCGCGAAGCCCACCGGCCCATTCGTGTCGATCGTGTCGTAGTCGCTGATCGCGAGCTTCTCGAAGTAGTAGCCGAAGCCGATGCCGGTGCGGCTCGTCAGGAAGTACTGCACGTCGGCCGTGATCTGATGCCAGGTATTGTCGACATTGGGCAACGGGATGAACTGCCCTGCCGCTGAGAGGCTGGCGATGCGGGGACCGCCGTGCACGAACGAGTTGGTCGAATCGCTGTAGTTGTACGCGAAGCGGATGTCGGTCCTCCGCAGCGCGCGCAAGAGATCGAGATAGACGGTCGCGGTGTTGATTTTGTCGTCGTTGTCGAGCGTCCAGTCGCGCGTCGGGTCGGTCCACGTCGGATCCGGCGGCGGGTTCGCGTTGCGCGACAGCTGGAACGATCCATAGGTGTCGCGTCCGTAGTTGGCGCCAAACGACACGATGTTCGTCGGATGGACGTTGACGCCGACGTTCGTGCTCGTGTTGCTGGCGTCATGAAGACCGAACAGCTCGCCGGGGCGGTCGACCGGGAAGGAGCTGTCGGGAAGATACTCGTCCTTGCCTCCCGCGAACTGGACGTAGACGTCGAAGGTGTCGCGCGGCATGACTGACACGATCACCGACCCGCGCGTCCGGTTGCGATCGGCTTCGTCGTAATAGCGCAGGGTCGGTTGCGTGCCGCCGGGTCCTACCGCCAGGTCGGGTTCATCGTTTCCCGATATCGCTTCGACGAACCCGGACCCGCGGCGACGTCCGTAGTCGACTGCGGCCCGAACCGTGACCCACTGGCTCGAGTACGTGTCCCACGAGAGCCGGACGATGTGCTCGCCGACGTCCGCGAAGCCGCGTCCGGCCCGATGAATCTGCTCGTGACCGTAGCCGGCGCGCACGGTGCCCAGGTGCGACGGCGTGAACGACACGTTGGCATCGAACAGATGCCGCGAGTTGTCGAACTGCGGCGTCACGCCCTCTTCGATTTCTTCAGGCACGGCATCGAAGCGCACGTACTCCGTGGCGTCGAACACGGGCGTCTGCACGTCGCGCTTGTTGTAGCGGTAACGCACTGCTACGTTCACGCGGCGCGCCGGCCGCGCGCTGAAGTTGATCAGCCCGTTCAAACCTTTGGCTTCCGCTTCGGCCGTGGCCCGCGGCAGCGCCGCGAGATTCGGGAAGTTCACAAACGTGGCCGGCGTATCGATGACGGAGTTGATCGTCCAGGGGATCAGCGGATCGTTCTGACTCTGGTCGGTGAACTGCAGCGTGCCATTCAACGTGGTGCGTCCCGGCAGCTTGTACATACCGACGGCGCTCAATACGTTCATCGTGTTATTGGGCGCGGTCGACATGCGGCCCTGCGCCGGGCCGTTGCCATTGCTGTAGCCGCTGCAGTCCCATGGTCCGCCGGTGCCGGTCGCGGGACACGTGTACGTGGTGATCCCGTTGTTGAAGTCGGTGATGCGGATCGGGTTGTCCCACGTCAGGCTCTTGATCGCGTTGTTGAACCACGACCCGTCCCAGCCGACGCGCAGCATCGACCTGTCGTTGCGCCAGGTTGCGCCGACCGTGACGTCGTTCGTCCGCTGGTCGATCGGCAGCGGCACTTCGACCGCCGTGTTGAAGGCAAACGATGCGCCGTACGGCTGTTGGCCGGAGCGGCCCGTCGAGGTGAAGCTGGCGTCGACGTCGAGCGCGTGCGTCGCGGCGTAGGTCAGCCCGAGCGCGGCGGTGTCGCGGCGATGCCGCAGATCGAACTGGTCGGCGATCGAGTCGTAAATCGACCGGTTGGTGATCGCCTGCGCCGCTTGCGTGGCATTGCCGCATGCGCCGGGAGGCCCGCCTGGCGCACATGGCACGCCGACCACCCCATCGGTCGCGGAATTGGTCGGTCCCTGTACCGCCTGCCGGGCACCGTCGGGCAGCGTCAGCACGCCGCCGTTGCTGGTATAGGGCGTGCTCGTCAAATAGCTGTAGTTCAGCGGCAGCGACGTCCAGTCGAAGTTGACGTTGACCTTCGCACTGAACAACCGCGCCTCATATCGCTGATCGCGGTAGCCGATGTGGTACGCGTTCGCGTCGAACAGCATCGACGTGGTGTCTCGATTGACTTTGACGTTGGAATAGACGCCATTGCGGAAGTCCCGATAGCGCTCGTAACGCGCCGCGTCGCCATCGGTCCCGGTGAACAGGCCGCCGAAGTCGACCGTTCCGTTGTATCCAGCGGGAAGCGCGGCGGCCTGTGCCGGTGCGGCTTGGGTGGCCTGCGCCATCGCGGGACGGGCGGTGAGCAGCAGCGCCAAAGGCAGCATCACGATCGTGCGCATGGCTCCTCCTTCCCTACCGCAACAGCGCCTGACCGGACGGCGCGTTGGATCCATGAATCTGGGTATGACAGTTGACGCACTGCCGCGCGTAGATCTTGTTGGCGTTCGACGAGTTGTTCAGCAGGAACCCCTCGTACACCGTCGGAGGATGACGCGACGTCACGTGACAGCGCTGACAGAGGAACGGCAGCTTGCTGACGAGCAGCCGCTCGTTGTTGGACCCGTGCGGATCGTGGCAGGTGATGCAGCTCTCGCTGACCGGCGCGTGCTCCCACAAGTACGGGCCGCGCTTGTCGGCGTGACAGCTGGTGCAACTCTCATCGATGGTGGTTCCTGCCTTCAACAGGCGGACGTTGGTGCTGCCATGGACGTTGTGACACGACGAGCACGCGATCGCCCCTTCTCGCACCGGCATGTGATTGAAGCGGTGCTGCTTGTTCACGACGGCGCGGTGACATGTGGCGCAGAGCTGCATCTGGTTCTCCGCCTTGATCTGATGCTCGCCCTTCGGCGCATGGACGCTGTGGCACGTCGTGCACGTCAGGTTCCGCTGATCGTGCTGGCTGCCCTCCCACAGCGCATGCGTCGCACGGTTGTGACAGGCGGCGCAGGTCGCGCTGATCTCCGATGGCGGCGTCGCTTTGTCGAACGTTCGAATGAGCGTCTTGTCGCCGCTCTCCGCGTGCGCCTTTCCCGGCCCGTGACAGCTCTCGCAGCCGTGGGTTGCGGCTGGCGTGCGCGGGTTCACCTTGAGCGCGTGCGCGGTTCCCTTATACGACTGCGTGTCATGACATCCGAGGCAGGTGTCCTCGCCCACGTACTCGCCTTGCGGGGCAGTACCCTTTGGTTGCGGAACAGGCGTGGTGGGCGGTGCGGCCGGCTTCGTTTGCCGGGCCGCCGCCGCGGTCTCCACGCTCGACGTCGTCATCGCGAACGCGAGCACCAGCGTGCCCGCGCTCATCAACCAGAGGAATCGGTTACTGAATCGCATGACATAACTCGCAGTCCTGTTTGATCACCTCGCCGTCCTTTGCCTTGTGCGTATCGTCGTGGCAACGGAAACAGCCTGGCGTGTCGACGTGGCCGAGATGATTCGGATAGGTCCCCCACTTCACGTGCATCGCAGGAAAGACGTTGCGCGACCACACCTCCTGCGTCCCGGCAATCACCCGGCGCACGAGACCCCGATCGACTGATGCGCGAGCGCTGTAGAACCCGGTCAAGCGATTGGCAATCGCCGCGTCCGCGGATGGCCGATTCGGATAGTCGGCTTTGACCGCCTCGATCGCCTCGCGGCGGACGAACGGGGCCGCGCGCGGGATTCGACCGTCGGCGATCGCCGTATCGATCGCACGCTCCGGCGTGAAGGACATCGTGTGAGCCGGGCGGTTGTGGCAGTCTGTACAGTCCATCCGTCGGCTGATTCCGCCGTCGATCTGTGATCGAGTCGCATTTTCAGCGACGAACTCCTTCACGCCTTCACGTGCGTTGAGCACGCGCACCACGGGGATGGTCGCACGCGAATCATCTGTCGCCACGTAGTCGATCTCGAGCGCGATATGCCGATGAATGCCGGCACCGGGGCCGCCCCACGGGTTGCCGACGTGCATCTGCATCGTCGTGACCGTTTCCGTGGTCGCTTCATCGTTGGCGTATTCGCGAATCACATGAGTGATGTCGCCATGCGCCCGATTGGCGGTGTGACAGCCACCGCAGGTGTCGGGCGTGTGGCCGAGGGATCGAACTGGTGTGGGGACCGGTCGTGGGACCTGATTGGTGATGAGGTG
The DNA here is from genome assembly GCA_036407095.1 of Vicinamibacterales bacterium. Taxonomy (GTDB): domain Bacteria; phylum Acidobacteriota; class Vicinamibacteria; order Vicinamibacterales; family UBA2999; genus Gp6-AA40. The sequence goes on from DASWZV010000142.1 coordinate 236,601, forward strand.
GAACAATTGCCGGCTGCCAGCCAACTTCGACTCGACGAACGTGCCGACGCCGGGGCCCACGTGGCAGCCCACGCACGCGACCTGCGCGTGCGGCCAGGCTTGGTGCGCCGTGAATTCGGGCTCCATCGTGGTATGGCACACCTGCCCGCAGAACTCGGTGCGCTCCATGTAGTGCACGGTGCCAACGCCGGCTGCCGAGACGATCAGCACGTTGACGAGTGTCAGCGCGAGCACGCCCGAGAGCATCGCGCGCTGACGTGGCCGGCTCAGATCGATGACGGGCCACGTCACTTCGAGACCGGCGCGGCGACGCCGCGCGCTCCACCAGGCGCCGATCGGAATCAGCAGAAGGCTGATCACGAACAGCGCCGGGACAGTGATGAAGACCAGGAGCCCGACATACGGATTCGTCAGGTATCCAAGCAGCTCGAACAAGAGGAGCGCAAGGAACACCAACGAGGTCGCCGTCGCCAGCGCCATGCCCAGGAGAGACACCGGGTTCCTGACGGTCTCGGGGATCGTGGGGATCCGCACGAAATCCTCCGCCGAGCGCGATTACTTCTTCAGGCCCTGGAGATACCCGACGAGCGCGTCGAGATCTTCTTTCGGGAGCGTGTACGCCTTCATCGGCGGCTTCCGATCGGCCTTGGCCTTCGCCGCCATCGTCGGCGCGTCTGTAATCCATGCACGGATGTCATCGGCCGACAATTTCGAGCCGATGCCGTCCAACGCGCCTTTCTTGTTCCCAACGCCTGCCACCGAGTGACACACGTTGCACTTCTGAGCGGTGTAGACCTTCTGACCAGCATCGGCGGTTTGTGCCGCAGCGGTCGCTGCGCTCACGACGACAACCGCGACACACATCGCAAGGAAACGAGAAGGCGAGAGATCGTTCGACATACCACTCCTGAGTTCAACAATCGTGCCCGTGGCTCACCGATTTGATTTCCATCAAGGTTTCTTGCGGTGTCATCTCATATATCACGTGGGAGTCTCACTCGTTGCAACGAACTTTTTCCCGATGTTGGGGACTTTTTCGCGGGGCCTGGCGCAACGGCTCGCTCACAACAAATTGCGATGAGTGAGACGCCGTGGCACGAGAGGTGCTCACACGCGGATTGGGCTCACATGATCGAGCCTAAGGAGGCCCACATGGCCGACGCCCGCATGACCAACACTGTCACACGCATCCTCGTGGCCACCGACTTCAGCGCAGCGTCGGCAGATGCGCTCACGCTCGCGAAGACGCTGGCCGAACGATTCGACGCATCGCTTCATCTGCTGCACGTGCTCGAAGACCCGTATGTCACCGGCGCGTTTGCCGCTGAAATGTATGCGCCCCCGCCGGCAGGACTGCGGGAGTCGTGGATGAAGAGCGCAGAAGCCTCGATCGATGCGCAACTCACTCCGCAAGAGAAGGCGGCGTTCAACGCCACGACGAACGTGGTCTTCGGTCCGACGGCTGCGACGATCGTCGAACGCGCGGCAGCCCTCGGCGTGGATCTCATCGTCATGGGCACGCACGGGCGCGGCGGCGTGGCTCACCTGCTGATGGGCAGCGTCGCGGAACGTGTCGTCCGGACCGCAAAGTGCCCGGTGCTCACGACCAGGGGCGGTGCGGCGGCCGGCAACGAGAGAGCGGCCGCGTAAGTTGTAATCCTGCGCCGTCGAGCGCGGGCTTGAGCCCGCGCGCTACGCCTTCGAGAGTCCGAACTTCTCGATGCGGTAGCGAACCTGATCGCGGTTGATACCGAGCAGCTGCGCGGCGTGGGTCTGGTTGCCGCCCGATCGCTCGAGCGCCTGGACGAGAAGCTGGCGCTCGACCTCTTCCAGGTTCACCCCTTCGGGCGGCAAACGGAACTCGGTCGGGTTGACCGTCCGCGTCAGCGTGAAGTCCTGGGGTTCGAGCGTCTCTCGATCAGAGAGGAGCATCGCCCGCTCGATCGCGTTTCTCAGCTCGCGTACATTGCCGGGCCATTGATACTGGTCGATGAGCGCCGTTGCTGCGGGTGAGAGCCCGCGCACGCGTTTGCGAAATTCACGGTTGAACTGATCGATGAAATAGTTGGCCAGCCGTACGGCGTCGCCCTTGCGTTCGCGCAGCGATGGGAGCCCGATCGGCATGACCTGCAGCCGGTAGAAGAGGTCCTCTCGAAACTTCCCTGCCTTCACTTCGCGCTCGAGGTCGCGATTGGTTGCCGCCACCACGCGCACATCGACGCGGACGTCCGCCAGTCCGCCGACACGCTTGAACGTCTTCTCCTCGAGAAAGCGCAGCAGCTTGGCCTGAAGACCGGGGGTCATCTCGCCGATCTCGTCGAGAAACACCGTGCCGCCATCGGCGGTCTCGAACAGTCCCCTTTTCTGCTGGCGCGCATCGGTGAACGCCCCGCGCTCGTGGCCGAACAGCTCGCTTTCGAGCAGCTGCTCGGGCAGCGCCGAGCAGGTGATGTTGACGAACGGTCGCGTGGCGCGAGCGCTCGCAAAATGAATCGCTTTGGCGGCGAGGTCCTTCCCGCTGCCGGTCTCTCCTGTCAGCAGCACCGTCGACGCGGGGCTCGTGGCGATGCGAGCGATGAGTGCCTTCACCGTCTGCATGGCAGGCGAGGCGCCGACGATCGCGTCGATTCCGTAGTCGCGGCTCTGTGTGCTCCGCAGCGTCCGAACCTCGCGGCGCAGCTGACTGGTCTCGAGCGCCTTCTCGACGAGCAGCGTCACCTCGTCGAGGTTGAACGGCTTGTTGACGTAGTGATACGCCCCCAGCTTCATCGCTTCGACGGCGTTCTCGACCGTCGAGAACGCCGTCATGAGGATGACGAGCGTTTCCGGAGACTGCTCTTTGATGGCACGCAGGACGTGAAGGCCGTTCTTGTCGGGCAGCTTGAAGTCCAGCATCACGAGGTCGACGCCCTCGCCCGCCCGCTCGAGCGCTTCGGCGCCGGTCCCCGCTTCGAGGATCGTGTGACCTTCCTTCGTGAGCCGCTCGCGAAGCGACCATCTGACGAGCGACTCATCATCGACGATGAGGATCGTGGCAGCAGACACCGTCGCAGTATATCGACTGCCAGCGTCGTTCGATCAGGCCGAACGATGGCCGAGATCGGCGCGGAAGTAGTACAACCGCACCCGCCGGAGAAAGCCCGAGTCGACCAGCCGGTCGAGAACCGTCACGGCGACCCTGGTGCTGACACCCCACAGTCGCGACGCTTGTGCCACCGTCAATCGCTCCCCAGGCATCTCGTTGAACTCGGCGCGCACACGGCTCTCGAGATCGCTCATGCGCGGGTTCATCGTGTGCGTCATGGCCGTGCTCCATCGTCCTGCGCTACTGATTCGCCGCCGACTGCGATCGTAGATGCGTTTGAGGCTGTGGCCGCACGAGCCCGAATTTCTCGATGCGGTACCGCACCTGGTCGCGGTTGATGCCAAGCAGGTGTCCGGCGGTCGTCTGGTTGCCTCCCGTGCGCTCGAGCGCCTGTACCAGCAATTGTCGCTCGACCTCTTCGAGGTTCACGCCCTCCGGTGGCAGCCGGAATATCGCCGCCGTGGTCTGGCGCGTCAACGTGGCGAAGTCCTCCGGCAGCAGCCACGCCCGATCCACGAGCAGCATGGCTCGCTCGATGGCGTTGCGGAGCTCGCGCACGTTGCCGGGCCATCGGTAGTGTTCGACGAGTGCGAGCGCATCCGGCGTCAGCCCCTTCACGTGTTTGCGGAACTCGCGGTTGTAGCGCTGGATGTAGTATTCCGCGAGAAGCCGGATGTCGCCACGACGCTCGCGAAGGGCCGGCAGGACGATCGGCATCACCTGCAGTCGATAGAACAGATCCTGCCGGAACGTGCCGGCCTTGACCGCCTCTTCGAGTTCGCGGTTGGTCGCGGCGATCACCCGCACGTCGACCCGGATGTCCGCGAGTCCGCCGACGCGCTTGAACGTCCGGTCTTCCAGGAAGCGAAGCAGCTTCGACTGCAGGCCGGGCGCCATCTCTCCGATTTCGTCGAGGAAGACCGTGCCGCCATCTGCGGTCTCGAGCAGCCCTCGTTTCTGCTGGCGCGCGTCGGTGAACGCGCCCCGCTCGTGGCCGAACAACTCGCTTTCGAGCAACTGCTCGGGAAGCGCCGTGCAGGTGATGTTCACGAACGGCTTCGACGCACGATCGCTGTTGTAATGAATCGCCTTGGCGGCGAGATCCTTGCCGGTTCCGGTTTCGCCCGTGAGCAGCACCGTGGACGCCGGGCTCGCAGCGACACGTTGCAGGAGCGCCTTGGCGTTCTGCATGGCGGGCGACGCGCCGATGATCGCGTCGAACCCGAACTCGCGCCCCTGCGTGCCGCGCAGGAACCGGACCTCTTTGCGCAGGCGGCTGGTCTCGAGGGCCTTCTCGACGGTCACACTGACCTCATCGAGATTGAACGGCTTGTTCAAGTAGTGATATGCGCCATGCTTCATCGCTTCGACCGCGTTCTCGACCGACGAGAACGCCGTCATGAGCACGACCGGCGTGTCCGGCGCCAGTTCCTTGATCCGGCGGAGCACGGTCAGGCCGTCGCCGTCGGGCAGACGATAGTCGAGCAGAACGAGATCGACGCCAGACGAGATCAGGTCGAGCGCCTTCGCGCAGGTACCAGCCTCGAGGATCGTGTATCCATCGCGCGTGAACCGTTCGCGCAACGACCATCGCACGAGTTCCTCGTCGTCGACGATGAGCAGTGTGGCAGGAGACATGGGGTCACTCACTTTCCGGGGATGCACCGATTCTTGTTGTCGTCCTTGTCACGGTAGACCTCGTGACACGCGGCGCACGCGTCGGCGACCGTGCCGCTGACCTCCACCATCGCATCGAGGTTCTTCGACTGCGCCGCCTTGTACGCCGCCTTGCCGGCGTCGGCCAGTCCTGCCGCGAACTTTCTGAAATCTTCGCGATCGACCGGAGCAGGCCGGCCGTTTTCACACATCCGGCCCGGCACCAGCAGCAGATTTGCGGTCTCGGATATCGCGAGCGCGTTGTTCTCGACCGCCTGCCACCCGCCGTAGACGCCGGAGAACGACGCGGTTGCACTGTGGGACTGTGCGTCACCTTGCTTCTTCGCTTTCCCCGGGTCTTCACTCTGCGTGTCGAAGATGATGTTGGACGCCGGGAATGGAATCGCGCGCATCATCTGCGCGAGGTTTGCGTACGGCTGCGCCGCCGGTGGCTGTGGCGCTGCAGCAGCTGTCGCTGGTGCCGCCGGTTTCGTACTGCACGCTGCAACCAGACACATCGTCACGCTCAGTGCGCTGATTCGTTTCATCTCTTTGCTCCTGCTTCCGGCTGAAGCCGGATACTACGCCTTCAGTCCGGCTGAAGCCGGACACTACGTACTCAGAAGGCGTTGCCGACGAACGGCAGCATTCGCCCCCAATAGATCACGAAGAACCACGACACGATCGACACGACGGCAATCGTCTTCAGCGCTCCAGGCGCGACGCCGCTCATCTCGTCGGCCTTCGCCTTCGCGCCGTACGCCCACTCGAACAGGATCGCGTTCGCGCCGGCGATGACGAGGAACAGGACCTTCGCGTAGAAGGCCACGTTGTTCACGTATTGATCGGGCGCGCCGATGAAGAAGGTCACGCCGGTGATGGCCGCCAGGCCGAATCCCGCCTTGCCCCACGGCACGAGCGACCATGCGGCGCCAATCGAGACCGACCGGAAGAACCCGAGCAATCGCAGATCGAAGAACCCGACGACCCCGACAAGGAGACAGAGGCCGACGAAGTGCAGGATCTCGCACATCGGCCACAGCCACGGCAGCACGCGGATCCCTTCCGAGATGGCGGTGCCTCGAAGCCAGAAGGCAAATGCGTCGAGCGTCGGTGCCATGTCTGTCTCCTCGCCCCTAGACGTACGCCATGTAGCGCCCGGTGACGATCGCCGCGAACCACAGCGCCAGCGATGCGAGCGCAAGTCCGCGCGCATATGGCGGCACCACGTCAGATGCGCCGGGGCCGTACACTCGCCGCTTGATATCGAAGAGCACGATCACCGCGATGACGATGATCCCGAGCTTGGCCATGAAGACTCGTGTCGTGCCCTTGGTCGTCGCATCGGCAATGAAGAGCGCGACACCAGTGATGCTGTTCACCCAGAAGCCGGCCCACATGATCGGGAAGAGCCTGCCGAGCGGGGCGAGCGGGATCTTCGGCGCGAACCCAACCAGCCGAAGATCGAGGACGGCGCTCGCCCCGACCAGCACCCCCATGCCCATCGTGTGAAGTGTGAGCACAGCTGGATACGCCCAGATGGACCCCGACTCGCGAAGCCACGTCCCGAAACCGCTGCCTTCGAGCGACGCGAGGAAATCCATCATGCAGAGTCGTTGTGCAAGGCAGTCGCCACCTCGTCGAAGCCAGTCACCCGCGGTTATGTCGCGCGTTTTGCGTGAACCGTCGGTCGCACAGCCGGACTTGCTGCGGACTTTTTCGAGGCGCCGCGAAAAATCTCGATCGGGCGTCCAAGGTGAGGAGCGATTTCAACCGGAATGTCGATGGCGTCGAGCTTGCAGTCTCACCGGAGCGCGCATCGATTCAACGCGCGCGGAGGAGGAGCGTCATGTTCGACCTGATCACCGGGAACGCACGGCATCTTCCACGACACGCGGCGTTGCCCATCATCGCGTCGACTGCAGCGCAGGTGCTGGTGGTCGGGTCGGCGATTGCCATCCCTATCCTCCTCGTCACCGACACGATGCCGGAGATTCCAACGATGATGGCGTTCGTCGCCGTTCCACCTCCGCCACCACCGCCGCCGCCGCCGCCAGCACCGGCGCAGCCGAAGCCGGTCGCGACCAGGCCAGCGCCGACATCGGTGAATCAGGCAGCGGCGCCGATTGAGCCTCCAGCGGCGCTGACTCCGGAGCGAGCCAACGAAGGGCTCGATGTCGGAGTGCCCGGCGGCGTCGAAGGTGGAATCCCCGGTGGCATCGTCGGTGGCGTGATCGGAGGTCTCCCAGAAGCGCCTCCGCCGCCGCCACCAGCGGTTGCGAAAGCGCCCGTCCGCATCGGCGGCCAGATCCAGCAACCCGCGCTCGTCAAGCGCGTAGAGCCGCAGTACCCAGAGGTCGCGGTCTCCGCACATCTGCAAGGCATCGTGATTCTCGAAGCCGTCGTGGGCCGCGAAGGGATGGTCGAGGAAATCAAGGTGTTGCGTTCAGTGCATCCATTGCTCGATCGAGAGGCTGAGCTCGCCGTACGGCAATGGCGGTACTCGCCCCTCGTTCTCAATGGCACGCGTGAGCGGTTCGTGCTCACGGTGACCTTGTCGTTCCATCTGGAATCTGTGAGTTAGGAGGGCGTCATGGCCAAGACCGCCGTCGCCACATTGCAGACGATCTGGGACTGCCGGTGGAGCCGGCCCGGCTTCCGCCTCTCGAACGTGAAGGAGTCGCTCCAACCCGAAGGCTTGTGGGTCTGCGTGCGCACCGGCACGCGTCGCTCGGTATCGGACGCCGAGTGCGCGACCTGTCCGTGCTGGGAACACGAGGACTATCGGCCCTCCGAATGATGAGGGAAACGGATCACACGAGGCAAACGGGGAGAACGGGGGAAACGGGAATACACGGGGGAAACGGGGAAACGCATCAACACGGAGGTAACGGGGGAAACGGAGAACAAGAACAATTCATACTCCGTTTGCCCGTTACCTCCGTGTGAAAATCCTCCGTTCTCTCCGCAATTCGTTTCCCTCCCTAACCTCCGTTCCCTCTACTACGCGCGCGCGAAGTAATCGATCACCGCACCCGCCGCCTTCGGTCCAACCACGGAGGCGAGTTCTTCGCGGGTCGCGCGGCGCACACCCGCAAGGCTGCCGAATTTCACGAGCAGCGCGCGGCGCCGGCGCGGACCGATGCCTGGCACCGAATCGAGCTCCGATCGCAGATCGCGCATCGATCGCGCCTTACGGTGAAAGGTGACGGCGAAGCGGTGCGCTTCATCCCGGATTCGTTGCAGGAGCAGCAGCGCCGGATCGTGTTCGCCGAGGACGAGCGGTTCCTGCGAGTCGCGCGTGAAGAGCAACTCTTCCCTTTTCGCGATGCCGACCGCGATGAGATTCGCGAGCCCGATCTGCTCGAGCGCTTCGTACGCCGCCGACAGCTGGCCCTTGCCACCATCGATCAGAATCAAATCCGGAAACGGGCCGCCGCGTTCGAGCACCGCACGGTATCGTCGCTGGACGACCTCCCGCATCGCCGCGAAGTCGTCGGCCCCGAATTCGCCCCTGAGCCCTCGCACTCGAAACTTCCGGTACTCGTTGCGCTTCATCCGGCCGTCTTCGCACACCACCATCGACGCGACCGTCTCGCTCCCCTGGATCGTCGAGATGTCGAAGCAATCGATTCGCCGCGGCAGCGCCGGCAGCGTCAACACCGTGCGCAGCGTCTCGAGCGCTTCGAAATGCGCGATCGTCGCCACGTTGAACCGGGTTCGATACGACAGCTCCGCGTTGCGCGTCGCGAGCTCGACCAGCGCGCGCCGGTCGCCGCGACGTGGAACGAGGATCTTGATGCGCCGGCCCGCACGGCTCGACAGCCACTCCTCCATCGCCTCGCTGTCTTCGATCTCGCTCGGCAGGTTGATCTCCGACGGCGCCACACGCATCTCGTAGAACTGCGCCACGGCGGCACTCAAGACCTCCGCGTCGCTGCCGGCGATCGCGCCCGGATCGGTGGCCAGCTCCACGCGTTCGACGACGCGGCCGCCGCGCATCGTGAAGATCTGGATGGCGCCGCCGCTCGGGCCGATCTTCAGGCCGAAGACGTCGCGGTCGCCGAGCTGCGCGGTCGCGACCTTCTGCTGCCGATCGCGCAGGATCTGCACCGTCCGCATCGCGTCGCGGAGCTGCGCCGCCTCCTCGAAGCGCTCGTGCTCGGCGGCGTCGACCATCCGATCGCGCAGCGTTTCC
>DASWZV010000143.1:0-487421 GCA_036407095.1 Vicinamibacterales bacterium
GGCTCCAGGAATCGACGACACACCGAGGCACCGAGGCCCCGATACAAATCCAGACGATCTCACCCTTGAGACGCGGCGTGTGGGCTCAGTCAATCTGATCCTCGGTGCCTCAGCGCCTCGGTGTGTCGCCTATGGAGTTGACTAAGATACACCCTGTGCTTCAGGCGACTCTGGCGCTCGCGCAGCGTGTCGAACGCATGGAGATCGATTTCTGCGCGGTGCTCGCTCGAGCGGGCGAGCCGGGCGGCGGTTCGGTTTTCGACGTCGGTGGCGGACGCGCGGTCTGCAGCGCGCCGGGCTCGCCGGTCAACAAAGTGCTCGGACTCGGTCTGGGCTGCGCCGTTTCGGATCACGATCTCGATGCGATCGAGGACTTCTACGACGAGCGCGGGACGTCGATTCAGATCGAATTGTGTCCGCTCGCCTCGCCCGACCTGCCGCCCAGGCTGAGCGCGCGCGGATACGTGCTCAAAGGGTTTGAAAACGAGTTGGGCATGACATTGCCGACAGAGGTGAACGTCGACCACACGCCTCGGGTCGACGTCGCGGCCGGAGAAGCCGATGCTGGCCTCTGGCTGCGCGTGACGTCCGAAGGCTTTGCGACACCTGATAACGTCGCGGCACCGCAATCGCCGGCGCCGAGTACCGTGCAGGCGATCGGCGACGTCATGCGGCGATTCGTGCACCCCGACATCGTGCGCTACCTTGCGTGGATCGATGGCGAGCCTGCCGGAGCCGCCGGCAGCATCATCGTCGGACGCGTGCTCGGAATCTTCGGCACGGCGACGCTGCCGGCGTATCGTCGTCGGGGTGCCCAGGCCGCGGTGGTGTCGCGTGCGCTCCGCGACGCGATTGGGCTCGCCGATCTGGCGGTGGCGACGACCGAGCCGGGCAGCATCTCGCAGCGCACGTTCGAACGGTGTGGCTTTCAGGTGCTCTACACCCGGGCGATATTGGTGAGAACGTAGTGTCCAATCGACTTCGTGTCCTCTTCTTCATCGCACTCCTGCTGCTGCCGGCGCCGCGAGCGCGCACGCAGTCGCCGGCGCCGGCGATCACATCGCCGCGCGAGCAGTTCGGCGCAGCGATTGGCGACGATTACTTCCTCGCCACCTACTCGCAGCTCGAGGCGTACTGGAAGAAGCTCGATCAGGAGTCGGATCGGATGCAGCTGGTCGACATCGGACGCACTGAGGAGGGGCGTTCGCAATGGATGGCGATCATCTCGGCGCCGGAGAATCTGAAGCAGCTCGATCGCCTTCGCGACATCTCGCGTCGTCTCGCGCGTGCTGATGACGTGACCGATGACCAGGCGCGGGCGCTGGCTGGCGAGGGCAAGGCTGTCGTCTGGATCGACGGCGGCCTGCACGCGACCGAGGTGCTCGGATCGCAGCAGCTGATTGAGACCGTCTACCAGCTCGTGAGCCGATCGGACTCAGAGACCAGTCGGATCCTGCGTGACGTCATCGTGCTCGCCGTCCACGCCAATCCGGACGGACACGAGCTCGTCGCCAACTGGTATATGCGCGAACGCGATCCCGGGAAGCGAACGCTGTCGGGCGTGCCCCGCCTCTATCAGAAGTACGCCGGCCACGACAACAATCGCGACTTCTATCTGGCCAGTCAGGCCGAGACGATCAACATGAACCGCATCCTCTACCAGGAGTGGTTTCCACAGATCGTCTATGACCATCACCAGAGCGGTCCTGCGGGGACCGTGATGTTCGCGCCGCCGTTCCGCGACCCGTTCAACTACGTCCTGGATCCGTTGATTCCGGTGTCGATCGATCAAGTGGGCGCCGCGATGCACAGCCGGTTTGCCGCGGAAGGCAAGCCCGGCGTCACGATGAGGAGCGGTTCGACGTACTCGACGTGGTGGAACGGCGGCTTGCGCACGACGGCGTACTTCCACAACCAGATCGGCCTGCTGACGGAGACCATCGGCAGTCCGACGCCGACCGAGATTCCATACATTCCCGAGCGGCAGCTGCCCAGCGCCGATCTGCCGTATCCGATTGCTCCGCAGCGCTGGCGCTTCCGGCAGTCGATCGAGTACTCGTTGACGGCCAACTGGGCCGTCTTCGACTTCGCCTCCCGATACCGGGAAACGCTGCTCTTCAACGCCTACCGCATGGGCAGGAATGCGATCCAGAAGGGCAGTCATGATTCGTGGACCATCTCGCCCCGCCGGCTCGCCGCGGCGACAGGGGAACGCGGGTCTGGAGCAGCGAAGGCGTTCGAGCAGCAGCTCCGCGCTCCGCAGTCGCGCGATGCGCGGGGGTACATCCTGCCGTCGGATCAGCCCGACTTCCTGACGGCGACGAAGTTCGTCAACGCGCTGCTCAAGGCCGGCGTCGCCGTCCATCGTGCGATCGCGAAGTTCACGGTCGCAGGCAGGAGCTATCCGGCCGGATCGTATGTCGTCAGGACGGCGCAGGCATTTCGCGCGCATGTGCTCGACATGTTCGAGCCGCAGGATCATCCCGACGACATTCCGTATCCCGGAGGGCCGCCCACACCGCCCTACGACAGCGCAGGATGGACGCTCGCGCTTCAGATGGGCGTCAAGTTCGATCGGATTCTCGACGGCTTCGACGGCCCCCTCGAGCTCGTGTCGACGGCGCCGCCTCCGGCCGGACGAATCAGCGGTCCGGCCGAGCCGCCCGGCTATGTCGTCGGCCACTTGAACGATGCGTTCATCGCGGTGAATCGCCTGTTGAAAGCCGGCGAGGATGTGTATTGGCCTCGCGATCGTCACCTCGCAGCGTCATCAACGAGCGGAGATAGCGGCACTGGCACTGGTGTGATCTACATCGCAGCGAAGCCGACGACCCGATCGATCCTGCAGAGAGCCGCCGCGGATCTTGGCTTGACATTCATCGGGGTGGAGAAGCCGCCCACGGGTGACGCGCTGAAACTGCGGCCCGTGCGAGTGGGGCTGTGGGATCGATACGGCGGATCGAGCCCAAGTGGATGGACGCGCTGGATTCTGGAGCGCTACGAGTTCCCGTTCGGGCTCACCTACGTGCAGACGCTCGATGCGGGGAACCTCATCGGCCGCTACGACGTGATCATCTTCACTGACGAAGCGACCATCGGCATCGATGAGACGCAGGCGTCGGATCGAGTGCCGGCCGAATATCGCGCGATGACCGGCTCGATCTCGCGCGCGCGAACCGTGCCTGCGCTCAAGCAGTTCGTCGAAGATGGCGGCACGCTCATCGCAATTGGAGGCGCCACCGATCTCGCAATCGGACTGGGCCTGCCGGTATCGAGCGCGCTCGAGATCGGATCGAAGCCGCTCGGGCGTGAACAGTTCTACATTCCGGGCTCGGTGCTTCGCGCCCGCGTCGACAACACCACGCCGCTTGGTTACGGGTTCGAATCGGATGTGGACGTGTTCTTCGATCGAAGCCCAGTGTTCAGGCTCGGCGCAGACGCCGCCGCGAAGGACGTTCGACGCGTCGCCTGGTTTGCGGGGCCCTCGCCGCTGCGCAGCGGGTGGGCCTGGGGACAACGCTATCTGGACGGCGGCGTCGCGGTCGTCGACGCGCCGCTCGGCCGGGGCCGGGTGCTGCTGTTCGGCCCCGAGATCACGTTCCGCGCGCAGCCGCACGGAACGTTCAAATTCCTCTTCAATGCGATCTATTACGGCAAGGCGGTGCCGGCGAAGCTGCCCTAGCCGTGGGCCTCGGGGCTCAGGGCTGGGGCTCGAAGCCATCTCATAAGACGGTGGGCGTCGGACTCAACAGCCGCGGATTCAATCACAGGCTTTTGATCGAAACAGGATCAGGAAATTTCAGGAGTGGCTCAGGACTTCCGGGCGGCGCCCGCAGGACAGTATCGGTGTGCGCGCGACACTCCTTCTTCTCACGATGCTTGTCGCGGCCACCGTGCCTGCGGCGGCCCAGCCCGCCTTTTCGCAAGATCACCCGCGGCCGACGTTCGCGATCGGCGTCGGCGTTTCCGACGATGGCAACTGGTCCGGGGACGGGAAGAACCTGCTGCTCTCCGGCACCTACGAGGTGCCGCTTGGGGACCGGGCGCGGGTTCGGCTCGAAGCGGCTCGCACACGGCAGGCGATTCCGGCGTTGGTCGATCGCGGAGACGTGGGCGACACGGCACGCTTTACGCGCCTGACGCTCAGCCTGGCGGGAGTGAAGCGGTCCCTCGCCCCGATCGCGCCGTACGGCGGCCTCGGGATCGGCGTCTACAGGGCGACCTTCGATCGGGCCCCCGCCAGCGGTTGGCGCGCCGGTCCCTACGTGCACGGCGGCATTGAAGTGCAGGCCGGGGACACGGTCGCGATCGACGTCGAGATTGGAGTCCACGTGATCGGCGGCCACTTCTATCCCGAGAGCGGCCTGCTGGGCGAAGCGCTGGTCCGGATCAAGATTGGGTTGTAGCGTGGACGGTCTGCTGCCTGGGACTCGGGCGCGCGACGTGACTACGGCTTCTTGTCTTCCGCCGGCTTCTTCCCACGTTTCGCGCCTCTTTCGGTGAGGAACGTCACGACGCTTTCGAACTTCAACGCGACAGCGGCGTCGAGGGCCGTACGGCCGTCGGGGTTTTCAGCGTTGACATCGACGCCATCGCCAACCGCCAGTTTGACAGTCTCGAGCATCAGCGCTTCACGTTCAGAGCGAGCGAGGGGCACCCATGCCTGTCCGCCTCCGCCCATGCCAGTTGCGGCCATCAGGGTAGTCGTCACTTCGGTCTTGCGTTTGAGGATTGGTCCGTCGGGGATGTATTCAACGCGGTGCACGAACTTCGGGTCGGCGCCACGCTCGGCGAGTTGGCGCATCACCGCCGGTTCGTTGAAGCGCGCCGCGAGCCAGTACGGTGTTGCCCCCACGAGCTCAGGGTAGAAATTCCAGTCTTTCGACGATCGTCGCGTCGGCGTCCAGGTACGAAGCGGCGCGTTGGGGTCGGCGCCGTGCGCGAGCAGGGCAGTCACCATGTGCTCGTTGCGCCGCAGGATCGCCTCGTGCAATGCGCTGAAGCCGGCCTCTGCCGCGTTGGTGTCGGCGCCGCCTTCGAGCAGGAAATCGACGAGGGCGTCGAAGCCCGAGTGCGCAGCCAGAACGAGCACGCTGACGCCCCAGGCATCCTTGTCGTTCAGGTTCGCACCCGCGGCAACCAGCTGTTTGGCCGATTCGAGATCACCGGCGCGCGCGGCAAACATCAGCGCCGTATCGCCGCCGTGCGGGATCGCACGGTTGTATTCGAGTTGACCGTGCGGCGGCACCGCTTCGACGTCGGTCCAGGAATCCGAGCGCGCGTGCAGGTCTGCGCCGCGCGCGATCAGAATCCGGACGACCTCGGGATGTTTCTGCGCCACGGCCCACATGAGTGCGGTCTGGTTGCGCGCGGCGCGGCTGTTCACGTCCGCGCGCGCGTCGACCAGCAGCTGCACCACACCCGCATGACCGGATCGAGCGGCGACCATCAGCGGTGTTTCTCCGAGCAGCAGCTTCGCATTCGGATTCGCACCGGCCTGAAGCAGCCGACGCACCATCGCCTCGCTGCCGTTCATGCTGGCCATCCAGAGGGCCGTTGCACCGAGATCGTTGGCCGCGTTGACGTTTGCACCAGCGCGAATGAGGGCGTCGGCGCTGGCGAGGTCGTCACGATAGCTGGCCCAGTGCAGCGCGGTCGCGCCGTCGGCCTCTGTCGCGTTGACGTTCGCTCCCTGCTGAATCAGCGCGCGAACTGCCGCGGCATCACCATTCTTGACGGCGCCAACGAGCGACGGCGTGTCAATCGCTCCCATCAACAGCAGGAGCAGCAAAGGCCATGAACCACGGAGCACGGAGTACACCTCAAACTCCAGAGAGCGTGTCGATCGGCAGCTTGCCTTTGCTGCCGCCGATCTTCTCGACCGGCACATCGAGCTTGTCCATCAACGTCACCAGCAGATCGGCGATTGTGGGCTGCTTGTCCTTGTCTTTCTCGGTGTAGGTGAGATGCCGCCCGCCCTTCCATCGCCCCGCGCCGCCGCCGGCGAGCAGCAGCGGCAGGTTGTCACCTGAATGCTTGTTGCTGTTCGAGATGCCCGAGCCGTACAGAATCGTCATGTGATCGAGGAGCGTGCCGTCGCCGTCGGGTGTCGCACGCAGTGTCGCCAGATACGCCGAGAACAAGGTCGCGTGGTAGGTGTTGATCTTCGACATGCGCTCGACGAGCTCGGCGATGTCGTTGTGATGCGACAGCGGATGGTGTGCCTCGGGCACGCCGATCTGCGGATAGGGCCGTGCGCTCTGTTCCTTGCTGATCATGAACGCGATCACGCGCGTCAAATCGGACTGCAGCGCCAGTCGCTGCAGCTCCAGCATCAACGACAGATGGTCCTCGAACACGGGTGGGATGCCCTGCGGCTCGTCGATGACCGGAAGCTCGACGTCCCTCTGTTCCTCTGCGCGCTGAATGCGTCGCTCGATGTCGCGGACGGCGTCCGTGTATTCGTTGACCCGCTCCTGGTCCTGCGGTCCGAGCTGCCGTCTGAGCGCCGACAGCTTGTCGTTCACAGAATCGAGGATGCTCTTGTGCTGCTGCATGCGCGCCTCGCGGGCGGAGCGATTCGTGCTGCCGCTGTCGCCGAACAGCTTCTCGAACACCGCGCGGGGATTGTGTTCCATCGGCAGCGGCTGTGTGGCGCTGCGCCACGAGATCGTGTGCGTGTAGGCGCAGCTCAAGTTGCCCGTGCATGCGCCGGCGTTCGCCGGTCCGTCCATCGACAGTTCGAGCGACGCGATCTGCGTCTCGCGCGCGAAGTGGCGCGCGAGCAGCTGGTCCATCGACACGTCGGCGATGACCTCGACTTCGTTGCGCCCGCCGCGGGGCGTTCCGGTGAGAAACGAGCCCGACGCGCCGGCGTGGATGTAGTTCCAGTTCGCCTTGAGACCCGAGAGCAGCAGGATCTGATTCCGGAACGGCGCGAGCGGCTCGAGGATCGGCGATGTGCCGAGCGTGGTCGTGTGCTCGCCGCTGTCCGCCGTCGCCTTGGCGGAGGCGGACTTCGGTGTCCAGTACTCCATGGCCATCCCGTTCGGTACGTAGAAGGCCTGGAATCGATGGATCGGGCCGGTCGCTGCTTTCGCACGGAGCGCGAAGGCAGGCGTCATCGCGTCGAGCAACGGGAGCGCCAAAGAGGCCCCGATCCCGCGCAGCACCGTACGCCGTGGCAACGACTTGTCGAAGACGAAGTTCATGGTGTGCCTTCCGTTGACCGCATCAGGAACGTAGGACTGCGGACGATGCCAAGCACGATCGACGACCATCGATAGTCGCTCGCGGCGGCCTCCCGGACGATGGTGCGGACGGCCGGGCGATCGGAGTACTCCAGTCGACGTCCGAGCGCGTACGCAAGCAGCTTTTCTGTGATCGTGCGCGGGAACTGATCGCGCCTCTGCAGCAGCAGCGCGCGCAGGCTGGCGAGCCCGTCGACCTTCGACCCGTTCGGTGTCGTTCCGCTCGAGTCGATCGGCTTTCCGGATTCATCAACGGTGCGCCAGCCGCCGATCGCGTCGAAGTGCTCGAGCGCGAACCCCATGGGGTCGATCACCGAGTGACAGCTCGCACAGGTCGGGCTGGTGCGGTGCTGCGCGAGCCGTTCTCGAATCGAGGCCGGCGGCGCGCCCGGTTTGGTCTCGGGCAGGTTCGTGTTCACACCCGGTGGGGGCTGTGGAACGGCGACGCCGAAGATGTTGTTCAGCAGCCATTTGCCTCGAAGGACCGGCGACGTTCTGTCTGGGTAGGAGGTCGTCGCTAGCAACGCACCCTGTGCCAGCAGCCCGCCGCGCTGATTCGGGTCGGGAAGAGTCACACGTCGGAACCGACTGCCCGCGATCCCGGTCAAGCCGTAATGGCGTGCGAGCCGTTCGTTCGCGAACGTGTAGTCGGCGCGCAGCAAGTCGAGGACGCTGCGATCCTCGCGCAGCGTGCTCGCGACGAACATCCGCGTCTCGGTCTTGAAGGCGTCGAGCAGGCTCTCGTCGTAGTTCGGATAGAAATCGGGATGGACGACGACTTCGTCGACGCGGCGGAGATTGAGCCACTGTGCGGCGAATCCGTCGACGAACGCGGAGATCGCTTTTGGATCGGCCAGCATCCGCCGCGTCTGCTGCTCGAGGACCTGCGGTTTCGTGAGCTCGCCCCGTTCGGCGACGTCGAGCAGACGCTCATCGGGGATGCTGTTCCACAAGAAGAACGAGAGCCGCGACGCGACCTCGAGGTCGCTCAGTGCGTACGGGCCGCCTTGAGGTACGTAGGGGCCACCTTTAGGCGACCCTGGTCCTTTACGCGGCCCTGATCGCTCGCGATGCACGCGCAGCAGGAAATCGGGATCGACCAGCATGCGCTCGAGCGCGAACTGAACACCTGCATCGAAGCTCGCCCCATCACGGCGGCCCTGATCGAAGAACGTCATCAACGTCTCGAGGTCGCCCTTCGTCGTCGGCCGCCGGTACGCGAGGCGTGCCATGCGCGACAGAATCTTCGTCGCACACGTGCGTTCCTCGGTCTCGCGTCGAGGCCGGCAGACGAACAGCGCGCGACGGCTGGCCGTGTCCGTCACCGTCGTCGCTGGCGGCTCATAGGGTCCGGCAACCTGCACCGAACCCACGCTCGCGTAGTCCATGTAAATCTGATCGTTGGCAATGACGCGCCCGCGCTGGAGCGGCTGCGGCAGCCCCTCGGGTTCCCACAGTTCCCTCACGAACGACACGCCGACGATGTGCGGTCCGGCGGAGATGGGCACACGCAGGTCGAGTCCCGCGTCGCCTGTGAGCTGCATGTACTTTTCCCACTCGGGATCACCGGCGAATCCTGGCTCGCCGTCGCCGGCATAGCTCGCCGCTGCGGGCCTGCCCTTCGCTCCGCCGCCGACGGTGAAGCGCTTCAGCAGCGTGCCATCGAGTCGGATATCGAGCTGCTGCGGCCAGCCCATGCCCATGATGTAGTCCTGATACTGGCGCCGCAGCCGCACTTTGATCGTGTACTCGCCGTCAGTCGGGAACGTGTGGTGCACGGCGATTCCACCGCGGGAACCAAACGGCAGATCTTCGCTCTGGCGATCGTCCTGTACGACGTGAATGGGAATGTCGAATGTCTCGACGGGCGAACTCGACGGCGGGAGCCCGACGGCGAGGCGCGTGACCTGACGCGCGACCGAGAGATAGCGCTCGAGATGAGCCGTCGAAATATTGAGGACGGCCGCGACGTTGTCGAAGCTGCCGTCAGCGGTGTCATCGCCTGGCAGCAGCGGCTTCACATCGATGTCGACGGCGAGCAGATCGCGGATCGCGTTGTTGTACTCAGTGCGATTGAGCCGCTGCACGGCGCTCGCCCGCCCCGGATTCGGATCGACAACCCAGGCGCGATCGATCTCGCTCTCGAGCCAGCTGGCGGCGGTGTCGTAGGTCTTGGAATCAGGTCGGGGCAGCCCCGGCGGCGGCATCGCTCCCGAACGCAGCTTCGCGATCACGCGTTCCCATATTTCCGCGTTGGCGCCGGGGCGGGTCGCGTCGACGCCCTCGAGCACGAGGCCGGCGGTGCGCAGTTTCTGGTTGTGACACGTGAGGCAGTAGGTGTCGACGACGGCTTTGATCGGGGATGTTGTTGCGGACGCAGAGCGAGACTGGGACTGCGCCGGCGGGGCCTGCATAGCAGAGAGCGCCGCGGCCATCCAGCCGCACAGGCCGAGCGCGAGTAACGCCCTTCGCCTCATTGCGTCTCCTGAGTCGGCGGAACCCCGCGCGTCAGTCGAGGGGTCAAGACCCGCCGCTACGACCTCATTTCAGTCCCTTGAACGCGTATCTATAGTAACGCTGGCCGTTGTTCACTTCGCCAAGGAACAGGTTGCCTTTCGAATCGGCCGCGATCCCGTGTATGTGGAAGAACTCGCGGGCATTGTGCCCCGCATGACCGCCGATGGATCCCACGATCTCGAGCGTCTGCCGGTTGAGGATGCGAACCGTCTTGTTCGAGCCATCGACCACATACAGGAACCGCTGCTCCTTGTCCGGAGATGTCGCGAAGGCGTGGACCGTTCCCTCGGCCTGCAGCGTGTTCCGTGCGATGAACACCTCTTTCACGAACGTGCCGTCGGTCTTGAAGACCTGCAGACGATTGTTGGTACGGTCGCCGACGTACACGAGATCGTCGTTGCTCACGAGAACGGCATGGACCGGGTTGTTGAATCCCTCCGGCGCTGGCCCCTGAATCAACTGCGCTCGCGGCGGGAATTTGATCCCGTCGTCCGGTTTCCTGCCGTACGCACCCCAGTGCCGTTTGTACTTTCCCGTATCCGCGTCGAAGACGATCACGCGGTGGTTGAAATAACCGTCCGCGACGTAAAGCTCGTTGGTCTTGCGATCGACGAAGAGGCCCGCCGGACCGCCCAGGTTTTCAGTGTCGCTGCTGCCGCGGTTCTTGCCGGCGTGTCCGATCTGCAGGAGAAACTTTCCTTTGTTCGTGAACTTCAGGATGTGATTGTCTTCCTGCGCGCTGCCGCTCAACCAGACGTTGTCCTTGCTGTCGACGAAGATCCCGTGCTGCGACTTGAACCACTCATAGCCGGCGCCAGGGGCGCCCCAGGCTTGGAGAAACGTGCCGTTCGTGTCGAATTCGAGAACTGCCGGCGCCGGAATGCAGCATTCCGCTTGGGGAGGATTCAGCGATGCGGCCTTCTCGCCGTCTGGGATGGTGTCTGGACGATGGAAGACCCAGACGTTGTCGTGTGAATCAACCGCAACGCCGCCGACCTGTCCGGTCACCCATTTGTTGGGCAGTGCTTTTGCCCACAACGGATCCGGTTCGAAGATCGGCAGCTCGTGCCGGGTCTGGGCAGCGAGCAGAGTGATCGCGAGCATTCCCGCAATCCCTACCAGCCCCATCAACCCCACCTGCCTCATCAATCCCACCCGCTTCACATGCCCTCCTCAGGGCCGCCTGAAGGCGGCCCCTACGTGCTGCATTTCAGTTGCCGCTGAGTCCACCCGGCCACGGTGAGTTCATGTGATACACGGCCGATGGTCCGATCATCTCGACGCGGCGGATCTTGCCGTTCTCGATCAGAAAGGCCTCGGTCACCAGGATGCTGCTCGGTCGATTGAATCCGCGGTAGCTGTGTTTGGTCCCGTCGGACAGCACGCCTGAATTCACCGTCCCCTGATCGAAGACGACGTGCGACCACACGACACCGCGCTCGGCATCGACGAGCGGATAGCGTCGTCCGTGAATGCTCTGAACCACGTAGTAGAGGCCCATCTTGAACTGCGAGAGACAGTCCATTGCGAACAGATTGAGCGTGCCGGGTGGTTCGTTGGGCGGCCGCGGTACGTTCGTCGTGGGCGATCCGTTTTCGATG
The DNA here is from genome assembly GCA_036407095.1 of Vicinamibacterales bacterium. Classification (GTDB taxonomy): domain Bacteria; phylum Acidobacteriota; class Vicinamibacteria; order Vicinamibacterales; family UBA2999; genus Gp6-AA40. Next base: position 11,369 of record DASWZV010000143.1, read on the forward strand.
CGATGGCAATCGGTGGTGAAGGGATACGTGCCGGTCCCGCCGATGCCTTTGCCGTCGTTCTTCTGCAGGCCCGTGAAGTAGCCGTCGGCGATCGCGATCATCTGCTGCCGCGACAGACGCTGCGCAGGTGGGATCGACTTGAGCCACATGTCTTCCAGCTTGTACTTGTCCATGGCGTCGATGTTGTTGGGGCCGCCACCGCCCGGCTTGAAGTACACCGACTCGATCTCGGTGATGCGTCCGAGCTCGACGCGCAGTCGGACGCTCATGAGGAGCAACGTGCCCGCTTCGCGCATCGTCCCCATCATCGCGACCTGTCCGAATTCCGGGTCGGCGAAGACGTGTCTGTAGTTACCGGTGCCCTCGGCGGTCTTCCAGAAGCCATCGCCAACTTTCAGCATCTGGTAGTTCTCGCTGTACTTCACGTCTTCCGAGAGCGGCAGCTTCGACGGATCGTGCGCGACGACCGCTTTCAGATACTGGTCGATCAGGTTTTCGAGACACGCGCGATCGCAGTTGAGCGGAATCGGTCCGGTGGAGCCGCTCACTTTGGTCGAAAGCGAGCCGACACAGACAGCGGCGGCAACGGCGAGTGCCGCAAGCGTTGAACGCATGGAATCCTCCTGGGCGAGGTGGATTCTAGCGGGAATCAAGGTCCGGCTAAAGCCGGACCCTACGTCATCACGCCGGGCCTGAAAAACAGGCCCGGCCTACACTGCTACTCAGCGCTTTAGCGACGGTGTAGGCCGAGCCTGTCCCGCAAGGCCCGGCGTGATGGCGACGAATGGGCATCGACGAAGTCGTCCGGCAATTACGCGGCGCCACGCGTGTGACGGTGCTCACAGGCGCCGGTGTCTCCGCAGCGAGTGGTGTGCCCACGTTTCGCGGCCCGGACGGACTCTGGCGTCAGTATCGACCCGCAGATCTCGCGACGGCGTCAGCGTTCGCGCGCGATCCGCACCTCGTCTGGGAATGGTATGCGTGGAGACGGGAGAAGATTGCGGCCTGCCAGCCCAATCCCGCCCACGTCGTCATCGCGCAATGGTCGCATGCCTTCGAGCGCTGTTCGATTCTGACGCAGAACGTCGACGATCTCCATCTGCGCGCCGGTACGACCGGTGTCGTGCGTCTGCACGGGTCGATCTGGGAGCTCGCCTGCTGGCGCGCATGTGGTCAGCCTCCCTGGCGTGACGAAGCGGTGCCGCTTCCGGTCTGTCCACCGGTCTGTCCCGAGTGTGGAGATATCGCGCGGCCCGCGGTCGTGTGGTTCGGAGAAGCGCTGGCGCAACGCGATGTGGATGCCGCGCGCGAGGCCTGCGCGTGCGATGTGTTCCTGACTGTCGGCACGTCCGCGGTCGTGTATCCAGCGGCCGGTCTCGTGCACGACGCGCGGCGACGCGGTGCGTTCACCGCGGAGATCAATCTCGAACCGACGCCGGCGTCGGGCGCGGTCGACGTGACGCTGCACGGTCCGGCCGCAGCCATCCTGACTGATATCGCACGACGCCTTACACCATAATCGCCTCTTGCCGCAAGTATCTTGATGTGTAAGATACTTTTCGACTGAGGCTTCTGTGTCCAAATCTCCCCCCTCCCGCGCCGAGCTGTTGAAGACATTGGACGAGACGCTGCGAAAGGTCGGCGCTCAATCGGTCCTCATGAGCGATACGGTGGCCAAGCTCGTGGGACTGAATTCGACCGACCTGGAATGTCTCGACCTCCTCGGTCTTGCCGGTGCAACCACCGCCGGACGCCTCGCCGCTCACACCGGCCTGACGACCGGTGCGATGACCGCCGTGATCGATCGGCTCGAGCGCGCCGGGTTCGCGCGTCGTGTCCGCGACGACGACGATCGACGATGCGTGCTGGTCGAGGCGCTGCCTGACAACCTGCGGCGCATCGAGCTGCTGTATCGGCCGCTGATCGCGGCGGTCGTACGTCTCAACGAGGAGTACGGGGATCGGCAGCTCGCGGTGGTCGTCGATTACCTGTCACGCGCCGTGACGCTGGCGTCCGAGCACCTGGTCTGGCTCCAGAAGCAGCCCCCGCTGGAACGCCGGGTCGCCGCACGCCGGTATACGCGCCGCCGGAAATCCGCTCCGCGACGGCATGTCATGCACATTCACGTACAGAAGGATTGAGCACAGTGATGCGCGACCGACGAACGAAGTTTTCGCGAGTAGTTGCAGCCCTCGGGCTGCTCGTCTTCACCCCGGCCCTCACGCGTGCGCAGGAGCCGCCGCCGGTTCCTCCAGGCCCCCTCACGCTCGAACAGGTGCTGGGGCTGGCCGAACCGAGGAGCGAGTCGATACAGATTGCGCAGGCGGGTGTCCGTCGCGCCCAAGGCGACGAGGTCCGCGCCAGAAGCGGACGCTATCCCCAGCTCTCGGCATCGGCCGGCTACGACCGTGCGCTCGCCTCCGAGTTCGAGGGCCTCTTCGACGTGCAAGCGCCGAACTGTCCGCCGTTCACGTTGAACCCGCAGGCCACCATCGATGCACGGGTCGCGGAGATCGAGCGTGCGATCGGGTGCGGCGCGGTCGGAGGCGGCGCCTTCGGCGGCACCGGATCCGAATTCTCCAATCTGCCGTTTGGTCGCAAGAACACCTGGCGTGCAGGCTTGCAGTTCTCTCAGAGCCTGTACTCGGGCGGACGCCTCGGGGCACAGGCGGCTGTAGCGTCGATCGGCCACGAGTCGGCGAACCTGACGCTCACGTCCGCGCGCGCGCAACTGCTGTTCGAGGTCACGCAGGCGTACTACGACGCGGTCCTCAGCGAGGCGCTCGTGACGATCGCGTCTGCGACGCTCGATCAGGCCGGCGCGACGTTGAAACAGACGCAGGCCGGCTTCGATGCGGGCACGCAGCCCGAGTTCGAAGTCCTTCGCGCCCGCGTGAATCGTGACAACCAGTCGCCCGTGCTGATCCGTCAGCAGACCAACCGCGACGTGGCGATGCTCAGGTTGAAGCGGCTGCTCAATCTGCCGGTCGACTACCCGCTCCAGCTGGCCGACGCGCTCGGCGGCGACATGCTGCCTCCGCCGACCGTCTATGCAGAGCGCGTCGGTGTCGTGGAGCGCATGTTGCGTGCGGGAGACCAGGTGCCGGTCTCGCTGCAGGTGACCGCGACGCTGCCTGATCGAACGGTCGTGACCGCAGCGGACGCAACCGTACGTGCGCGCGAGGCTGCGCTGAAGCTGGCCGCAGCGCAAAAGATGCCGAACCTCTCGTTCAATTCGAGCTACGGCCGGGTCGGATATCCCAGCGGCGTCTCCCCGACGTTCGATCGAGCGAACTGGACGGTTGGCGCGAGCATGACCGTACCTGTGCTGACCGGTGGACGACAGCGCGGTGATGAGGCGGTTGCCCAGGCAGAACTGGATCAAGCGCGCCTCGATCGGCAGCAGACGGCCGAGCTGGCCGCACTCGACACGCGGTCGGCCTGGGCGGAACTGCTGTCGGCGCGCGCGACGTGGGAGGCGAGTTCCGGCACGATTGAGCAGGCACAGCGTGCCTACCAGATCGCGAACGTCCGCTTCACCAACGGCGTGTCGACGCAACTCGAGCTGTCCGATTCGCGTCTGCTCTTACAGCAGGCGGAAGCGAATCGCGTGCAGGCCGCACGCGATCTGCAGGTCGCGCGGGCACATGTCGCATTGCTCCCTGATCTGCCGATCACGGCGGGAGGCGGTCAGCTGTCCACTGCGGCTGCAACGGTACGGGTCGTGGGACAGAGCCAGGCGCCAGTGTCCCCCCCACCGCCGCCGCCGGCCGGGAGTCAGATCAGGTCGGCGTCGTTTGTCACGTCCGGTTCGCAGGCAGGGATTCAATGAGGCATGTCGTTGGGTTGGGGCTCCTCGGTCTGATCCTGATTCTTTCGAGCTGCAAGGCTGAAGCAGAGAAACCTGCGGTCGCGACACCAGCCGCGGTGCAGGTGGGCCCTGAAAACGTCGTCACGGTCGAGAAGGGCGCGATCGTCGTCGGTCCGATCGTGTCGGGTGAGCTGAAGCCGGAGCGCGAGGCCACGCTGCGCGCCGAGGTCGGCGGCTCGATGCTCAACGTCTCGGTGCTCGCAGCCCAGGCGGTGAAGCAGGGCACGATCCTGGGCCGCATCGAAACGCGTACTCTGGAAGACGCACGTCAATCCGCCGCGTCGGCGGTGCGATCAGCGGAGAATCAACTGAGCGTTGCGAAGCGCGACGCCGAGCGCACTGAGACGCTGGCCACCGCCGGGGGTCTGGCGACCCGCGATGTCGACGCGGCGCACACCACCGTCTCGACGGCGGAAGCGCAGGTAGCGGATGCGAAGTCGCGTCTGGCCACGGCGGAACGATCGCTGGGCGACACGGTGATCAGAGCGCCGTTTACCGGCATCGTGTCGAGGCGCGCGGTCAACGTCGGCGACGTCGTCAGCCCCGGCACGGAGTTGTTCACCATCATCGATCCGTCATCGATGCGGCTGGAGGGCTCGGTTCCGTCTGATGATCTGCAGACGCTTCGACTCGGCGTGATCGTGGAGTTCACTGTGCGCGGCTACGACCAACCGTTTCAAGGAAAAATCGAACGGATCGCGCCGCAAGCCGATGCGACGACGAGGCAGGTCCCGATCTACGTCGCGATCCCCAACAAGGGTGGACAACTCCTGGCCGGCCTGTTTGCCGAGGGACGTGTCGTCAGCCAGTCCGCGGCGGGGCTGGTGGTTCCGATGAATGCTGTCAACACGACTGACGCGTCAGCCCCCTGGGTCCTGCGCGTCACCGACGGCAGGACCGAAAAGGTCAACGTGACGCTCGGCCTTCGTGACCCACGTTCCGAGCGCGTCCAGATAGCCTCCGGGCTCAACGACCGGGACACGCTGCTCAGAGGCGCAGCGCAGGGCATCACGCCGGGGACACGGGTTCAGGTGAATGCGACGAAGTAATGCAGAATGCGAAATGCAAGATTCAAAATGCAAAATGCAAAATGAAAAATGGAAGAGGCAAAAGGCCGAGTTGTGGCCAGATGCCTTTTTTGCATTTTGAATTTTGCATTTCGCATTAAGGCCTTATGTTCATCTCAGATACCGCGATCAAGAAACCCACGTTGACGATCGTCGCGATGATGATCCTCGTGGTCTTCGGACTGGTGGCGCTGTTTCAGCTCGACACCGACGAATACCCCGAGATCGACGCACCGGTCGTCGTGGTGGCCATCCCGTATCCGGGCGCGTCGCCCGATGTCGTCGAGCGGGAGGTCGTCGATCCGATCGAGGAGGAGATCTCGGGCATCAGCGGCATCGACCGGATGCGCTCGAGCTCGCTCGACGGCTTCGCGCAGATCATCGTCGAGTTCGATTTCTCGAAGGACCCGCGCGTCGCCACTCAGGAGATCCGCGACAAGATCTCGGAGAAGCGCAACGATCTGCCGCTTGAAATGAAAGAGCCGATCCTCACGCAGTTCGACCCCGCGGATCGGCCGATCATGTCGTTGACGCTGTCGTCGCCGGGGCTCACGGGTGCCGAGCTGACGCGGATCGTCGACCCGGGCATCACACGGCGTCTGCGATCGATCCCAGGCGTCGCGACCGTGAACCTCAAAGGCTCGGTCGAGCGCGAGCTCGTCGTCGAGCTACGGCCCCGCGCGATGCAGGCGTCGGGTGTCAGCGTGGCCCAGGTCGTACAAGCGCTGCAGGTGCAGAATCTCGCGTCGCCGGTGGGCCGGCTGGAAGGCCCGCTCGAAGAACGAACGATTCGGCTCAAGGGCCGGCTCGATTCGCCGGAAGACTTCAAGCAGCTGACCGTGGTGCAGTCGCAGGGGCGGATCGTGCGCCTCGGCGATCTGGCTGACGTGCGCGATGCGACTGAGGAAGCGCGGTCGTTCGCGCTGTACAACGAAGAAGAGGCGGTCGGCCTGGACATCCTCAAGTCGAGCGGGTTCAGCACGACCAAGGTCGCCAACGAGATTCGAGCGCGGGTCAACGAGATTCAGGCGACGCTGCCGGCGGGCGTCAGCCTGCGGGTGGTGCGTGACGCAGGAGTGCGCGTGTCGAACTCGGTCCTGAGCGTGCAGGAAGCCCTGCTCGAAGGCGCGGCGCTGACCGTCGCGGTCGTGTTCCTGTTCCTGAACTCCTGGCGATCCACGGTCATCACGGGTCTTGCGCTCCCCGTGTCGGTGCTCGCGTCGTTCGTTGCGGTGTGGGCGTTCGGGTTCACGTTGAACACGATGTCGCTCCTCGGACTCTCGCTCGCCATCGGGATCCTCATCGACGATGCGATCGTCGTGCGCGAGAACATCGTTCGGCACGTCGAGATGGGCAAGGATCACTTCAAGGCGGCGTTCGCAGGCACGGACGAAATCGGCCTCGCGGTCACCGCGACGACGCTGTCGATCGTCGTCGTCTTCGTGCCGATCGCGTTTCTGGGAGACGTGGCCGGCCAGTGGTTCAAGCCGTTCGGCCTGACGATCGTGTCGTCGGTGCTGGTCTCGCTGTTCGTCTCGTTCTCGCTCGATCCGATGCTGTCGGCGTACTGGCCCGATCCGCACCGCCCGCTCGAGAAGCGCGTCCTGCTCTCCCGCATCCTGGGGCGATTCAATCTCTGGTTCGATCGGCGCGCCGAGGGCTACAAGAAGGTGATTGCCTGGGCGCTCGATCATCGGTTCGCGATGGTGGGCCTGGCGCTCGCGAGTTTCGTGGCGGCCCTGGCACTGCCTGCGATCGGCGCGATCGGCGCCGGCTTCGTTCCGGAGATGGACCAGTCGGAGTTTCAGATCGACATCGAGACGCCTCCGGGATCGAATCTCGACTACACACGCATGAAGTCTCAGGAGATTACGCGTGTAGTCCGCACGCATTCGGAGGTGATGTACGTCTACAGTGCCATCGGCGGCGAGGGCGACGCCGTTGACGAAGGCGTCATCTTCGTGAAGCTGAAGCCGAAGCACGAGCGGAGCCGCAACCAGCTGGCCATCGTCAGCGACCTGCGCAACGAGATTCAGAAGCTGGTGGGCGTGACGGCATCGATCAGCACGGGTTTCAATCCCGGTGAGAAACAGATTCAGCTCCAGCTGCACGGTACCGACGCAGGTGAGCTCACGCGGCTGGCGCAGTCAGTCGCCGGCGAGTTGAAGCAAGTTCCGGGTGCGGTCGACATCGGTCTTTCCACGAAAGGGCAGAAGCCGGAGCTCGACGTGCAGCTCGATCGCGGCCTGGCCGGATCGCTCGGAGTCACGGTTGGCCAGGTGGCGCAGGCGCTGCGCCCGGCGTTCGCAGGCATCGACGTTGGCGACTGGATCGATCCGTCGGGCGAGACGCGCGACGTGACGATTCGTCTCGCACCGGAGTCGCGGACCGTTGTGGCCGATCTCGAATCGTTGCCGCTTCCCGTCGGTGGCCCGAACAATCCCGGTGCCAGCGTGCCGCTCGGGCAGGTGGCGCGGGTCACGCCGTCGATCGGGCCGGCCCGCATCGATCACCTCGATCGCGAACGGGTCATCAACGTCGAGGCCAACACCGAGAAGCGACCGCTGTCAGAGGTGGTTGGGGATCTCGTGAAGCGCGTCGATCAGTCCGTCAAGTTCCCGCCGGGGTACGGCCTGAGCCAGGGTGGCGAAACGCGCGATCAGCAGAAGATCTTCACCCAGATGTTCGTTGCCATCGGCGTGGCGATCATGCTGATGTACTTCGTGCTCGTCGTGCAGTTCGGTTCGTTCCTCGAGCCGCTGTCGATCATGCTGTCGCTGCCGCTCTCGCTGATCGGGGTCATGCTCGCCCTGCTGCTGACGGGACAATCGCTCAACATCATGAGCATGATCGGCGTCATCCTGCTCGTCGGGATCGTCGCCAAGAACGCCATCCTGCTGATCGACTTCGCGAAGTGGTCGGAGGAGGCGGGGATGAATCGGCGCGACGCGCTGATTCAGGCAGGGCGCGTCCGCCTGCGGCCGATTCTGATGACGACGTTCGCGCTGGTGGCCGGCATGGTGCCGGTGGCCCTTGGCGGCGGCGAGGGCGGAGACTTCCGTGCGCCGCTCGGTATCACCGTCATCGGAGGCGTGGTCACGTCGACGTTGTTGACGCTGCTCGTGATTCCGACGGTATACGAGATTCTGGCCGATACGCGCGATTGGTTGACTGTCCGGCTGTTCGGCAGGAGGCCCGCGGCAGCGACCGCGCACGGGGCGGCGCCGCATGCCCCGGCGCAGAGACCCGCGACCGAACCATAGGCGCGGGTCTCGCGTCCCGGCACTAGAATTGACAGCTATGCACAATCCTCTTGTCCCCGAATCGCTCGAAGGATGGAGCGTCCTTCATCTGATGTATCGCGTACGGTGGGACCGCCTGCGTCACACGCCCGCGACCGAGGTGCAGCACCTGGCCGACGAAGCGATGAAAGCGCTGGCGGTGCCCGATGCGGGGGCGACGGCGGCCGTGCAGGTGCTGGGGCACAAGGCGGATGTGATGTTCATCTGTTTCCGGCGCAATTTCGAGCAGCTGGCGAGCGCCCAGTTGGCGCTCTCGCGAACGGCCCTGCACGATCACCTCGAGGCCACCACGTCGTACGTCTCGATCGTCGAGCTCGGCATGTACGAGATGACCGGCAAGATCCACGAGCAGCTCGGCGCGAAATTCAAACCGGGAAGCGAGGAATTCGAGCGGGCGTTCGACGCGGAAATGGAGACGCAGCGTCAACGCGTCATGAACCGTCTGTTCATCGAGATGCCCAGGTCGCGGTACGTCTGCTTCTATCCGATGAACAAACGACGCGGCGAGACGCAGAACTGGTACTCGGAGCCGTTTGAACGACGCGCGTCGATGATGCGCGAACACGGCATGATCGGCCGTCATTACTCGGGCAAGGTCACGCAAGTCATCTCGGGTTCAATCGGGTACGACGACTGGGAGTGGGGCGTCGACCTGTTCGCGCAGGACCCTCTCGTGTTCAAGAAGCTCATTTATGAGATGCGCTTCGATGAAGCGAGCGCAAAGTTCGCCGAGTTCGGTCCCTTCTACACCGGCTTGCAATTCGATCCAGCTCACCTTGGGGCGGTCCTTTCAGGCACCGTTCCACCTCTGGAGTAGTCCTTTCGTCCATCTGGAATAAACCTGTGGTCATTTAGGGTGAATTCCCGATTGGCTCATCCAGCCGGGGGAGCCGAAACTCTAGGAAATCAGTAACTTTCCTGGGTCATTCTGGGATACGCACCGGCTTACAGATCCGTTATTTCCCCTAAGTGCCGACAGATGAGCGAGAAAGCCGACAAACTGCCGCTGCTGAGCAGGGCCCGGGAATTGCTGTGGATCCCTGATCGGGAGATCACATGAACCCACAAGAGATGTTCGTCACACGCCTTCGCCGTCAGCGGTTGCGGGCCCGCGTGTCGATCGAGCAGCTTGCCGAAGCGCTTCGTATCAAGCCGGAACTGATTGCGGCGTTTGAAAACAACGACCTCTCAGAATGGCCCCGCGGGCTCTATTCGCGCGCGTGGGTGCGCACCTACGCGGCAACCGTGGATCTCGACCCGGTCGAAACCGTCGCAGATTTCTGTCGTCTGTTTCCCCAGGGCGATCGCCGCTCGGGGTCGACCATCCAGGGGATGGCCACCATCGTGGCGTCGTCGTCGGAATATCGCGACGAGTTCGGGCATACGCGAGGACGCCGCAGCACCGACCATGTGATCGAGCCGTCGCGGAAGCAGCCGTGGCATGCGTTCCTGACGCAACCCAGCCGCGCGATCTGGAGCCGACTCACTGGCGCCGCGCCGGAATTCGAAGAGCCGCGCGTCTTCGATCGCTGAATGTGAATCGCCGGCGCTGACAAGTGTTTTAGAGGCGGGTCTTCAGACCCGCCTTGGTGCAATCTCCGAACCTGATGATGGCGGCGGCGGCACGGATGTGCTGGAATGCACATCATGCCGAGATCGTTCGTTCGCCCCGCATTGGTGCTCGTAAGCTGTCTCTTGCCTGCAGCCGCTCAGGCGCAGGCGACTCCGCTGTCGGAGATCCTTCCGGTGCTGCTTGGCAACACCATCACGCTTCAACCTTCGAATCTCGCGGATCAGCCGAACCATATCGCGCACTTCCAGCCCGGGCCGGGCCAGGTGAAGGTGCCGGAACAGGTGAACGCAGCGCTTCTCACGCTGCTGTCTACGTACCCGATTGGCGCGCCGGGCGGTGGATTCACCTACGTCTTCGACCCTGCTCTCGGCAGCCTCACACGCACGAGCGACAGTTTCGGGCCGTCGTTCGCCGAGCGCGCACTCACAACCGGACGCGGCAAAGCGAGCGTCGGGTTCGTCTATCAGCGCGCGACCTACGACACCTTCGAGGGACTCAGCTTGCGTCAGCGCGGGATCGTGTTCTACGTGCAGCACGCCGAGTGCTGCAGCCCTGGCGCGGCCAACGCGTCGACTCCGGACGGCAGCCGGCTGACGCCGCCGTTCGAAGGTGATCTGATTCAGGCGGCGCTCGGGCTCGAGCTGGTCAGTGACACGTCGTCGTTGTTTGCGACCTACGGCGTGTCGGATCGATTCGATATCGGCCTTGCGGTGCCGTTCGTTCGCGTCAAGCTCAATGCGTCGGTGCTCGCGGACATTCAGCGTCTCTCGACGGCCGCGGAGCCGACGACTCATGAGTTTGAAGGGCCGAATCCCGACGAGCATCTCTTCAGCCTCGCTGGAACTGCAGCGGGCATCGGCGACATCGCCCTGCGCGCGAAGTATCGCGTTCCCTTCGGAAAGCTCGGGATCGCCGGGCTCGTTGAAACGAGGCTGCCCACCGGCGACGAAACCAACCTGCTCGGCACCGGCGGTGTGCAGGCAAAAGTGATGGGGATTGTCTCGTACGATCGAGGCCCGGTTTCGCCGCACGTGAACCTCGGCTACACGTTCTCGAGCAAGGGCGCGATTCCCGGTGTGACGATGCGCGACGAGGCGCTGGCGACGGCAGGTGCCGACTTCGCGATGACCTCTCGCATCACGATGTCGTTCGATGCGATCGGACGTGTCGTGCTCGATGCGGGTCGCATGCGCTTGACCGAGAAGACATACGAGTACGCGCTCTCTGGCGGCGGGGCAGGCGGTGGTGGCGGCGGTGGTGGAGGAGGCGGCGGTGGCGGCGCCCGCCCACCGACTCCTGTGGAGACGCAGACGACCACGCGAACCGAGCTGCAGTTCTATTCCGGGAATCTCGACATGTATCTCGGTGCGGCCGGTCTGCGCTTCAATCCGTGGCGGACGATGCTCGTCAGCGCGAACCTGCTGTTTCCGCTGACCAAGGCCGGATTGCGCGATCGCGTGACGCCGACGATCGGCGTGGATTACGTGTTCTAGTCATCGCGCACGTACGCTGACGATGATCCATTCGCCGCCCGAGCGGCGAAGCTGGAACTCGGTGTCGACATCGTTGGCGATTGGACGCCGGTCTCCGACGCGGGGCGTCATCCGTCTCGACACTCTCGCCAATACAGTCGCCATGTCGTTCTTGACATCGACTCGCGTGACGCTGGTTTTCATCTCGTAAGCCGTCACGCCTGCGAACGTACGGCGTAGTTGTTCCACCTGTCCGGCTCCAAGCGACGGGAACACTTTCAGCACTGCCCCGACGTCGAGCGACTGGTAGGCCGCGTCGTAGCCACGCAGGATCTTCACGATCGCGGCTGAGTCGGGGGCCATTTCCAGCGCCGGTGGGGTCGGCGTGGCCGCCGCAGCTGGTGCGGGTGGTGCCGCGGCCGCTGGGGGCGTCGGTGTTGGTGGCGTCTCGTTTCCGACGGGTGGTGGCGGCGCATTGGGCGCGGTGGTCGAGAGATCACTCGCCGCGCCGGCTCGCGGCTCGGCCGGTGCTGGCGATCGATCCGGTGGGGTCGTCACGGGAGTCGTCGGCGCAGCATCGGCGCTGTTCTTTCCGGGTCGTTCGGTGATCGCGGCTCGATCGCTTCGTGCCGATTGCCGCGCGGCATCGTCCTGAGGCGGTGCGGGTGCCGGCTTCTCGACTACAACCGGCGGCTCGTTGCTCGTCGCCGCCGGCGATGTTGTCGCTGGCGTGGCCTCACTTGCGGCGTCTGTCGAAACGCGACCATTTCGGTATACGAGCGCTAACGTCGCGGCGACGAGGATAATCAGTGCGGCGACAGCGATGGCCGCGCGTGACGTCCACGCCCCGCCGCGGCGTGAGGTCCGCTGCGATGGAGTCATGATCGCGCCGCCGCCGGATGCGACGGGCGACACCTTTGCGACGTCGCTGGCTGGATCGATTGCCGCGCGCACCTGCGCGAGCTCGGCGCGCATCACCTCCAGATCGTCGTAGCGCTTCGATGGCTCCAGCGCCATCGCGCGATGGATGATCTGATCGAGGCGCGGATCGAGCTCGGGCGCGATGCTCAGCAGACTGGGCACAGGGCCCACCGCGATCTGAGTGACGATCTCCTGCGTGCTTCCGCTGAATGCAGGCGCGTACGTGACCAGCTCGAACAGCGAGCAGCCGAGCGAGAACACGTCGCTGCGATGGTCCAGCGGAGTTCCCTGAACCTGTTCGGGCGACATATACCGCAGCGTGCCGGCTCCCTGTCCGGTGGCGCGCGTCTCGCTCTGCAGCATCCGTGAGATGCCGAAGTCGAGCACTTTGACGACTCCGGTCTCATCGAGCATCAAGTTGTCCGGTTTGATATCCAGATGGACTACGCCGGCGCGGTGCGCGTGCGCGAGCCCGGCGCAGGCGCTCTCGATCATCTCGATCCGTCGCCGCAGCGTCACCGCCGCGCGACGCCGGATCATGCTGCCGAGCGTTTCGCCGGGCACATACTCCATCGCGATGAACAGCCGGTTCTCGTACTCGCCGGCTTCGAAGACGGAGACGATGTTCGAGTGATGGAGGCGGCCGGCGGCGCGAGCTTCCCGCAGCAGCCGATGACGTCCCGCATCGTCTTCGAGGCCGCTGCCGATCACCTTGATCGCGACCATCCGATCGATAATCGGATCGCGCGCGAGGTAGACCTCGCCCATCCCCCCTCGCCCCAGCAGCTTGGTGATGGCGAACCGGCCGATGAGGTCTGGAAGGGCCGACCGTCCGCGGCGCGGGGCGGGACGAACCGTGGCCTCGCGGGTGTGAGACACGGTCTCGTCGACGAACTCCCGCTGGGCAGAGTCGATATAGCCGCGGATGGAATCGTCCGCTTTGTCGTACTGCAGCAGCGATTCGATTTCTTCGCGCAGCGCCTCGGCCACGCCTTCGCGAACGTAGTACTCCTCGCGTTCCTCGGGCGATCGGTCCGCAAGTTCACGAAAAAGGGCGGTGACCTCGGGGCGCATACGTGACTGACCTGGAGGCCCTATTGTAGGTGGTGACCATGCCAGCACAGGTCACACGTCTCTTGCAACGGCTCCGTGACGGAGAACGTACAGCTCTCGACGAGCTGATGCCGATCATGTACGGCGAGCTGCATCGGGTGGCCCGCGCGTTCATGAGCCGGCAGCAATCCGGCCACACATTGCAGCCTACGGCACTCGTGAACGAGGCCTACATGCGCTTGTTCGGCGACCTCGCGCCGCAACTCGCCAATCGAACGCATTTCATGGCCCTGATGTCGCGGATCATGCGGCAGGTGCTCGTCGATCACGCCCGTTCGGCCGGCGCCGCCAAGCGAGGTGGGCCGGAGGCACATGTTCCACTCGACACGCGCATCGAAATCGTGGATGGCCGCGGCAGTCAGCAGCTCAAACTCCTGGACCTTCACGACGCACTGGACGCGCTCGACCGCGAGAACCACGCGCTCGCGGAAGTGGTCGAAATGCACTATTTCGGCGGGATGACCGCCGATGAAGTGGCCCGAGCCCTCGGACGCTCCGTTCACATCGTCCGGCACGAGTTGCGCCTGGCGCGCGCCTGGCTCCGACGCGAGCTCGACCGGCAGCCCTCTGGCTGACGCAAGAAAATCTCATCTTCCTCGCCAATTCTCCCCACCGATTCCGTTTTGATCAGTAAAGGTCGAGCGGGAGAAAGAGAGGAAGAGTCGATGCCACCACTGCTTCAAGACGCGCTGATTGAATCGCCGCTCAGGGTCGATCAGACCGTGCCTCGAGCCTGGGTCCACAAGCGTTCGCTCGACAACGTCTTTGTAACCGAGATTCGAGCCTGTGCGGACGACCGGTTCATCTGCGCAGGCCGGCTGCCGACGGCACATCGTTTCTTCAACGACGTCGGGCGACGGCCGCAGGACGACATCCTCTTCTACACCGAGCTGGGATGTCAGGCGAGCCTCACCGTCTGCCATGCCATCTTCGACGTTGGAAAAGACGACGCCTTCATCTTCGAGGGCTCGCATGCCGCTCTTACCGAGGCCGCCTGGGAGGCCACCGGCGACGACGGCGAGGCGGTGACGATCGAGGTGCGAATCCAGGATCTGATCAGTCGCAAGAGCAACGCCGTCTCGCGGGTGGTGACGGAACACACGATGTGGATCGGCGCCCGCCATGTGTTCCGGGGCACCGGTGTCTTCACGATTCAACCATCGCCGCTGTTTCGGCGTCTGCGCAGGTTGTCGGCGGCACGCACCCCCGCGGCGCTCTTCGATGCCGGTACCGTCACCGACACTCGAACCGCTCTCGTGCCTCGAGCAAGCGGCGACAACATCGCGATCTCTCCACCGCGGCGTGGACGCGGGAACGGGATCACGTCGTCAGTGGTCGTCGATCGGAGGCATCCGTACTTCTTCGATCAGCAGTGCGATCACGTTCCAGTGACGCTACTGCTCGAAGCGTGCGCGCAGCTCGCGTCCTCGTCGTTTCTGGCGAGCACCGGGATCGAGCCGCTCGGCGTGTCGGATTGTACCGCCAGCCTCACGCAGTTCGTCGAGGCCGGCGTCCCAGCGGAGGTGACGGCGTACGTGGGATTGTGGACGCGCGCCGACGGCTTGCGCCCGGCCGTGTTCCTGCACATTTCGCAGCAGGACACGCTGTGCGGGACGGCCACCATGCACCTTGCGGTTCCGTCAGGTCGTTGAGGGGGCGGTCGTCGAAGACTTGACAAAAACTGTCTTCTTCATCAATTCAATCGGCCGGCAGGAGCGGACGCTGTGAATCGATGAACCGCGTGTGCAGTGCGCGGACGGCGTCGGCAACGCGTTCGCGCGGAATCATCCAGGTGATTCGGAACGAGGAAGTGGCGAGTGCGGCCGGCGAGATCGACAGCCCCGCCAGCGTATCCATGCCCGCGCGAACGTTGTCGTAGGTCGCGTTGATGCCGGCCCCGACGACGCTGACCGCGCCAAGGCCGTCGACGAGCCGTGCGCGGCCACCGATCCGCGTCCGCAGCGCGTCGCGAAGATGATCTTCGTCGTGGAGATTCTCGCGCGAGATCGCAATCGTGGTGTGGGCACCGAAGACGTGCAGCTGTTTGCCCGCGACGCCGCGTTCGGCCAGAAGATTCAACAGTTCGCCGACCGGGCCATCGCCATCGAGCATGATGATGTCGCGCTCGCTCGCCACGCCGACGACGGTGCCGGGCATGCGCGGCGGGCTTTGGCGCACGACAGTGCCGTCGCTCGAGGGATCGGGACCGGGCAGCGGACCTTCGGTCGCCCGCGCGTAGATGGCGATGCCCTTCTCCTTGGCGAATTCCACCGCCTGCGCGTTCAACACCTTGGCTCCGGCTTCGGCCATCTCCTGCGTCTCTTCGTACGAGAGGCTGCCGATGCGCCTGGCCTGGGGCACGACCCGCGGATCTGCTGAATACACACCGTCGACGTCGGAGCAGATCTCACAGTAGTCGGCGTTGAGGGCAGCGGCCATCGCCACCGCCGTCGTATCGCTGCCCCCTCGTCCAAGCGTCGTAATCTCTTTCTTGTACGAGACGCCTTGATAGCCGGCGATGACGACAATCTTGCCGCGCGCGAGCTCGTCCTGCACGCGGAACGGACGCACTTCGATGATCCGTGCGTCGACGTGGCGATCGTTGGTGATGATGCCGGACTGGCTTCCAGTGAAGCTGATCGCATCGCCGCCCCCTTCACGGATGGCCATCGAGAGCAGCGCCATCGAGATGCGTTCACCGGCCGAGAGCAGCATGTCCAGCTCGCGCCGGTCCGGGTTGGCGGACACCTTCTTCGCGAGCGTCAGGAGCTCGTCGGTAGTGTCTCCCATCGCCGACACGACGACCACCACCTGGTGCCCGAGCTGTCTCGTGCGCATGATGCGTCCGGCCACCGTGCGCAGCTTCTGTACGTCCGCGACGCTGCTGCCGCCGTATTTCTGAACAATCACGCCCATGCGATGCCCATTCTATAATTCTGGGACTCACGCCCTCAGAAGGAGGCCCATGACTGTACGGAGTTTCTTCCTGTTGCTGGTGCTCCTCGGTGCGGTGGCCGTGCCCGCTTCGTCGCAGACGCAACTCCGCCCGCCTGACGTCATCTTCGTTCCGACACCACAGGAAGTGGTGGATGCGATGCTGAAGATGGCGAAAGTCACCAAGAACGACGTCGTGTACGACCTGGGGTCGGGTGACGGTCGCATTCCGATCACCGCCGCGAAAACCTACGGTGCCCGCGGGGTCGGCATCGATATCGATCCACAGCGCATCAAAGAGGCGAACGAGAATCTGAAGGCGGCCGGGGTCGGCGATCGCGTCAAGTTCCTGAATCAGGATCTCTTCACGACCGACATCAGCGAAGCCACCGTCGTGACGCTGTACCTGCTGCCATCGTTGAATCTCAAAGTGCTGCCGAAGTTGAACAAGGAGCTGAAGCCCGGCACGCGCGTCGTGTCGCACGCCTTCGATATGGGCTCTGCCAAACCGCTCGACACGCTCAACGTCAACGGACGCACGGTCTACTTCTGGACCATTCCGATACCGGTGCCGGCTCAGTAGGCCGTAGAAGGGCCTTGATCAGATAGGCCTGGGATCATAAGCTTGAGACTCGTTCTCATTTTAGGAAGGAAGCTATGTCCCAGGCCTTCGTCATCACCCTTCGGGAAGGACTCGAAGCCTTCCTGATTGTTGCCATCAGCCTCGCATACCTCAAGAAGACGGGACGCCCGCAGCTGGTGTCCGCAGTCCATTGGGGAATCGGCGTTGCGATCGTCCTCAGCGTCGGAGCGGCGCTGCTGTTCCAGCGGGCCTCCAACCAAGCTCTCTGGGAAGGGATTCTCGCGATCACCGCTGCCATACTCGTCGGCTCGCTCATCGTCCACATGTGGCGGCATGCGAAGCGGATGAAGGGCGAGATCGAAGCGCATCTCGAATCGTCTGCGATGAAAGTCGGTACCAAAGCGTTGGCGGGAGTCTTCCTGTTCACGCTGCTGATGATCACGCGCGAAGGCATGGAGACGGCGCTGCTGATGGGAACGCTGCTCTTCCAGGAGAACGGCATCCGCATCCTCATCGGTGCCATCGCTGGAACGTCGAGCGCCGCGTTGATTGCGTGGCTATGGTCGCGATACGGGCACCGGGTCAACCTCGCGCTGTTCTTCCAGGTGACCGCAGTCTTTCTCGCCGTGTTCGTGGTGCAGCTCCTGATTTACGGTCTGCACGAGCTGACCGAAGCGAACCTCTGGGCCGGCAGTGAGACCTTGCACTGGGCCACCGAGCCGTACGGGCCTGACGGCAAGTGGGGTCATCTTCTGAGTTACCTTCTGCTCGCGCTTCCCGTCGGCTGGCTTGGTTTCTCGGTGGTCTTCGGGCATCGGAGACGGCCGCCTTCAGGCGGCCCTCAGGGCCCCGCGGTTCCGATTCAGCAGCAGACGGCCAGGGGCTGAGCGCGGCGGCCTGCGTTCCGCCTGTCCGGCTGCATTTCAACCGCCGATACAACTTGAGATCACCTCGTAGTGCCTCGCTTTCTACCGAGGCACGCGGTCCTTACCGCGCGGACGCGGGTTGCCAGTCGACGACCAGCACCCGACTGGCTGACGTATTCCTCCGTGCCGCGATCCGCTCGCCGGCCAACGGGCTCTCCGGCGGATGCCTTCGGTGTCTCGCGGCTCCCCCGTCGCAAGGGACTCACGCTGTTGCTCCGCCGCCGCTCGCGTCGCCTGCGAGTCCGTTGGCGACTCTCGCGTACGCGGCTCGCTCCACGCGGCACTCCGGAATGCATCAGCCAGTCGGGTGCTGCTGACTCCTCGTCGCAGTACATGTGTTCCCACCGGGCAGAGACGTTTCCCTCGCGGGGGTCAAACACTCGCACCGTTGCCGTTGCGCCAGCCAGGTTGATGCATCCTGGAGCGCGGCGTGGAGCGAGCCGCGCAGGAATTGCCGCCAACCGCATCGTAGGCGCTACGAGCCGCGGGTTGAGGAGGAGCAACAGCGTCAGCCCCTTGCGACGAAGGAGCGGCGAGACACCGTAAGGCGTTTCGGACCGATCATCGACCGAACAGTCAGGTTGCTGGGCTTGTCAGCGCGCTGATCGAAGTCCGTATGAGATGGTGTCGAGCCATCCTGATCGTGGTCGTAGCCTTGGGTGAACGGGACCGATACAATCGCGCGTGTCATGGCAAAGCCGCCTGTGGTTGCGGATCTCAGATGGACCGAAGGGCTCCGATTCGATGTCGCGAGCGCGCGCATCATCACAGTTGTCGACGGAGACAGCACAGCCGGAGCATCCCCTGTGCAAATGCTGGTGATAGCCCTCGCCGGGTGCATGGCTGCCGATGTCGTCGACATCGTTCGCAAGGGGCGCCACGCCCTCACCGGATTCCGTGCGTCGATCGTTGCGGAGCGCGCGCCTGAGCCTCCGGCCCGGATTCTCAGCGCGCAGTTGCGCTTCGAACTGGACGGCAACGTCCCCTCACCAGCGGTCGAGCGGGCGATTGCGCTCTCGCGGGATAAATACTGCTCCGTCTGGCATTCGTTGCGTCAGGACATCCTGCTCACGACGTCGTTCACCATTACTCCGTGAACCGCCGGCCCTACCTCGATTGGCTGCGCGGCATCGGCGTGCTCATCATGATCGGGGCTCACACGCTCGATTCGTGGACGCGCGTCGAGGACCGTGGGCATGCGTACGGGTGGGCCATGGTCATCGGCGGCTTCGGGGCGCCGATATTTCTCTTTCTCGCCGGCGTTTCGCTCGCGCTGGCCGCGGGATCGCGCCGACGAAAAGGCCTGTCCGAAACCGAAGTCGCGGCCGCGGCGCGACGACGCGGATGGCAGATCTTCGGTCTGGCGTTTCTGTTTCGTCTGCAATCGGCGGTGATCAGCGGTGGGGCGCTGCCGCAATCGTTGTTCAAGGTCGACATCCTCAACATCATGGGACTGTCGATGCTCGCCGCTGCAGTGTTGTGGTCGGCGGGCGGTACACCTCGATGGCGCGCCGTAGTCCTTGGAGCGGCCGCTGTTGCGACGGCGATGCTGACGCCGATTGTTCGCGCGACGCCGCTGCTCGCGCCGATTCCCGATCCCATCGAGTGGTACTTCAGGCCCGACCCCGGGCGGACGACATTCACGCTGTTTCCGTGGGCAGGTTTTCTTCTCGCCGGCGGCTCGGTCGGCGTGTGGATCGACCAGACGCGTGACCGCGCCCACGAGCGCCGCGTGCTCGTATGGCTCGGCGCCCTGGGAGTCGTCACCGCGTTGGCGGGATACGGAACGTCCTTTCTGCCGCCGATCTACGCTGATACGAGCTACTGGACCACCTCTCCTACATTTTTTTTCCTCCGTCTCGGTCTTCTGATCGCCGCGGTTCCTCTGACGTACGCCTGGACGGTCCGGACCCCCGGACGCTCACCTCTCGTTGAGTTCGGCGTGGCCTCCCTGTTCGTGTATTGGATTCACGTGGAGATGGTCTACGGAGTCCCGAGTCTGCCCCTGCATCGCCGGCTGACATTCGCGCAGGCTCTCATTGCGTTCGCCGTTTTCAGCGCGTTCCTCTTCTGGCTCGTACGAATCAAGGCGCGACTGTCTGGTCGACCGGACCGGCTGAGCTTCGGGCCTGTACACGAAAATCAGGCAAAACGCTTATGACCTTGATTCAGGTCAAAAGGACGTAAATTCAGATAACCTCATGTCGTAACGATGATTAGGGTCGAGGACGGATCAGGCGAGGTGTCGTGCAATCTCAGAAGAATTGCGAGAAACGGGTTGAGATTGGGGTGACTGGCCGCTACAATTCGCCTCTTCTGTCAGGACCGAAAATCGCATGATTAACGTTGCCGCCATACGGATGCAGCAGTTCGGGGTTCGCTTCTATCAGGCCTCTCTAACCGCTGGGGACATCGACAAGCTCGTGCGCTTCGAAGTGCTCAGCTACGGCGAGTCGGGACAGCCCGTTCGAGGCAGCAACAAGAAGACGCCCTCAAAAGTAAACTGGGACCTGCTCGAACGGCGCATCGCATCGAACGAGAAAGCCTATCAGCGTCAGATCATCAGGCGAAAAATCGACGAACTGGTTCAATACTACGAGCAATGCCGGCAGGCACGAGATCTTCCATCGATTGCCGGGGCGGTCATCATCTCCTGCGATGAGAAGCTGACGTTCGAGCCGGTCGCCGAAGGGGCAGCGGTTGGTCGACTGAAGGTGCCCGAGCGCGAAGGCATCCTGCGCGCGATCGATGGTCAGCATCGGCTTCTCGCGCTCCACGCGGACATCGACAACATCGCGAGCGAGGACTTCACCGTTCCAGCGATCATCTTCGACCGCTTGCCCGAAGATCACGTTGTGCAGATGTTTGTGACCATCAACGCGAAGCACACGCGATTGAATGCGTCACACCTCGTGAGCCTGTCGGGCCGCCAACTGTACAAAGACGATGCCTTGGCGGCGGCTCACGACGTCGTTCGCGCGCTCAACGACAAAGAAGATTCGCCGCTGCAGGGCGAGATCAAGCTGCTCGGCGTGGGGCGCGGACGCGTAGCGCAGGCACCGCTCGCACAGGAGCTCAAGAAGCTGTTTGCCAGCGACGCATTTGGCGGCCCTCGCAAATCTGCAGATTTCCGCGAAGATGCCAAGCGATTCTTCGTGAATTATTTCAAGCAGGTGTCTGTCGTGTTCAGCACCGCGTGGAATGGAAGAAAGTACAGCATCAAATCTGCGACGGCTCTCCGCGCATTCATTCGCGTTGCGCCTGATGTCGTCCGGAGACTCGATCAGGAGCATGCGGATCGGGCTGACTACCGCGCGATCGGGCGCGTGATCGCCCCGTGGGGCCGCCGCATCGGCAACGTTCGTTTCGAAAGCGAAGGCGTGTGGAAGCGCGCCGGCACGACGGTCGATTCGCTGGCTCGCGAGCTCAAGCTCGCATTGGAATACCCGGAAGGCGCTGGGGTCTGACAAGAACGTGAGTACAAAAATACAGGATGGGACTCCCTAAGGTGCCCCATCCTGAAATGCCAGCCTGGCTCCCCCCAGCATTTACGGCGCCCTGCCGTAAACCACAGACCGGCGCCCGCTAAAGAGGCAATGGCCGTGCCGACCGGCTTTCCTGTGAAATTCGAATGATTGGGCCCCCGGCTCAGCCTAACAATGTGGGAAGGATTACACGGCTGTCCTTGAACTGGTCGCAGGTATGGGAATAGACCTCAATGCGGACGTCGGCGAATCGTTCGGCGCTTACACATTGGGCCAGGATGCCGACCTGATTCCGCTCATCACTTCAGCCAATGTCGCGTGTGGTTTTCATGCAGGTGACCCTGGCGTGATGCGCGCTACGGTCGTGCTGGCTCGCGAACATGGTGTCGCAGTGGGCGCGCATCCGGGCTTCCCGGATCTCGTCGGCTTCGGTCGCCGCGAGATGCGAGCGACGCCACGCGAAGTCGAGGATGCCGTCGCGTACCAAATCGGTGCACTGGCTGGAATCGCAGCGACAGAAGGCGTACGGCTCCAGCATGTGAAGGCCCATGGCGCGCTCTACAACATGGCCGTCGCCGATGCGTCACTCGCGGACGCGATCGCGCGGGCGACCGCGTCTGTCGATCGGTCCTTGATCCTGCTCGGCCTTCCTGGGTCGCAGTTGATCGCGGCGGGCCGACGGTCGGGCCTGCGCACCGCCGCAGAGGGATTCGCCGATCGGGCATATCAGCCCGACGGCACGCTGGTATCCCGCAGCCAGCCTGGTGCAGTCATCGAGCAGACCGCGACCGTGGTTCACCGCGCGATCGCGATGGCACGTGATCGCGTCGTCAACGCGACCGATGGATCACGCCTGCCGCTCGACATCGAGACTATCTGCGTACACGGCGACACACCAGGCGCCGCTACGCTCGCGCGTCACATTCGCGAAGCGTTGAAGGGCGTCGGAATCGAAGTGAGAGCGCTGAGAGCGACGAAACTTTAGCGAGGGGCGGTGCCCGACGCGGTGGCCTCGGCCGCCAGCACTCGCCTGAGCACTTTTCCGACGAGCGATTTCGGAAGGTCGCTACGAAATTCGACTCGCGCCGGCACCTTGTAGGGTGCGAGATGCTCGCGGCAATAGGCGCGCAGTTCTTCTTCGGAGACGGCGCGGCCGGCGCGAAGCACGACCCAGGCTTTGACGACCTCACCCTTCACCGCATCCGGTATTCCGGCCACACCGACTTCCTGGATGGCGGGATGAGCGGAGATCACTTCCTCGATCTCGCGAGGCCAGACCTGGTATCCACTCGTCTTGACCATGTCCTTCTTGCGATCCACCAGAAAGATGTACCCCTCGTCGTCCACGTACGCGAGATCCCCGGTGTGCAGCCATGGCGCGCCTGCGTCGTAGGTGCGAAGTACCTCGGACGTTTCGAACGGGTTGTTCCAGTACTCGAGCATGATCTGCGGCGCGCGCAACAGGAGCTCACCGACCTCGCCGGTCGCGAGCTCACGCGTGCCGTCTTCCGCGTCGACGATGCGAATCTCCACATCGGGAAGCGGCAACCCGATCGAGCCGATCTTGCTCGCGCCGCGCACGGGGTTCACGCAACAGGCCATCATCGCTTCGGTGAGCGAGTAGCCTTCGAGAATCGTCGCGCCGGTCCGTTCTTCGAATCGCCGCCTGGTCTCCGCCATGAGCGCGGACGCGCCGCAGAGACAGAGCTTGATCGATCGCAGATCGACCTTGCCGGCCTGGACTCGCGGATGATTCAGGATCGCGTTGTAGAGAGTCGGGACCCCGTTGAAGAACGCGGGTTTGACTTTGGCGATGGTGTTGAGGACGTCGCCGATGTCCCGCGGGTTGGGCACGAGCGACAGCGGATTGGGTCCGACGAACGCCAGTGGCTGGACGCCGACGTTGGCGTAGACATGGAAGAGCGGCAGCGGGAGCATGATGACGTCCTCCCACTGTTTCTTCGCGGATTTCGTCCACTCGTACAGCTGAAGGCCGGCCGCGACGTAGTGACGATGGAGTCCAACGACTCCCTTGGGCGTACCCGTGGTGCCGCCGCTCGAGAGAATGACCGCGCGATCGTCGGGGCCGGTGTTCACCGCGGGCCGTTTCGATTGGGCATGAGCGCGCAGCACCTCCTGGAACCATCGATCGCCTGTCTGGAGTGCGATGCGGTGTCCTTCCTTCTTCTCTTTGAAGAGCGTAAAGAGGACTCGAAGAACGGGGGGCAGATATTCCTTGATCGACGTTGCGAAGATCCGCTTGATCCCCGTACGGCCTTGCACCCGTTTGACGCGCTCGTAGAACGGTGTGAGAACGACAACCGTTTCGGCCCGCGTCGATTCCAATGTGTGCTCGATCTCGCGCTCGCTGTAGGTAGGATTGACGGCGACGACAATTGCGCCGGTCTTCCAGGCGCCAAACTCAGCGACGATGAATTGCGGGCAATTGGGAAGGAGGAGGGCGACACGGTCGCCCTGACGTACGCCGAGATCCCAGAGCCCCGCGGCAAACGCGTCACTTTCCGACTCGATCCGGCGGTACGAGATGGTGGAGCCCTTGAACAGCAGGGCCGTCCTGCCGCCATGGTCGCGCGCGAGCGCCTCGAGGTAGTCGAGCAGCGTCGACCGGGGGTAGGGTTGGAGCGACGGCTTGACGTCGTCGTCGTAGTGAGCCAGCCAGGGCTTCGCGGCCATGCGACGTCATTGTCGCGCAGGCCGAAGCCTGCGTGCTACCAAGGAATCGGGAATCAGGAATCAGGAATCAGGTCTGGGCCAGGGTGCAGGCTCCAGGTATGAGGTACCAGCACAACTGATTTCCTGGGTCGGAATCGTTCACACTAGAGAGCTGCTTCCTGATTCCTGCTTCCTGATTCCTGTCACTTTCCGATCAGCATCGACAGGAGTGCCTTTTGCGTGTGGAGGCGGTTTTCAGCTTGATCGAAAACTACCGACGCGGGCGAATCGATGACCTCCGAGGTGACCTCCTCGCCACGATGCGCGGGAAGACAGTGCATGAACATGGCGCCATCAGCCGCGCCCGCCATCAGGACACTCGTCACCTGGTAGGGCGCGAAGACCCGACGCCGTTCCGCCGTTTCCGTCTCCTCGCCCATCGACGTCCAGACGTCGGTGTACACAGCATCGGCCTGCGCTGCCGCTTCCTTCGGATCGCGGAAGCGTCGGACGCGCGCACCATTGCGCGATACGCGTGCAACGTCCTCGATCACGCGGTCCGGCAGCTCGTAGCCCTCGGGTGAGGCGATGTGCATGCTCACGCCGAGCATACCCGCCGCGTGGGCGAGCGAGGTCGCGACATTGTTGCCGTCGCCGACGAAGGCGACAGTGCGGCCGCGACCATCGCCCCAGCGCTCGCGCATCGTGAAGGCATCGGCGAGCCCCTGGCACGGGTGTTCTTCATCGGTCAACGCGTTGATGACGTGGAGCTGCCGTCCGGCCGCGGCGAGTGTCGCGGCCTTGCGCTGCCCGAAGGTGCGGACTACGAGCGCGCGCACCCAACGCTCGAGATTCCGAGCCACATCTTCGATCGGCTCGCGGCTGCCGTCGGCGAACTCGGCGGGCAGATGCAGGATGTCACCTGCCAGCTCGCGTACGGCGATCTCGAAGGTCGATCGGGTGCGCAGCGACGGCTTCTCGAACAACAAGGCGACATGAAGCCCGGCAAGCGCGGGCGCTGTCGGACGCCTGGCGCGCCGGTCGGCCTTCATCTGCGCGGCGATCAGCAGCAGGCGATCGAGATCGGCCGAACTGAGATCGAGGATCGACAGGAAGTCTTTGGCGAACGCGACCGTTGGGGCGGCCTCCATGGCTAGGTCCGGTACTCGCCGTTGATGCGGACGTACTCCGCGCTGAGATCGCAGCCCCAGATCGTCGCGCTCGAACCGCCGCTTCCGAGGCTCACGTCGATGCGCACGTCCGCGCTCTTCAAGTGCTCGGCCGCGAGCGGCGCGGCGTCGTCGTGTGGCAGACCGTGCTCGAAGAGCAGGATGCCCCCCACGCGGACGGTCGCCCGGGCCGGATCGAAACGCACCCCGGATCGGCCCGCCGCCGCGAGGATGCGGCCCCAGTTGGGATCCGCGCCGTGGACCGCCGTCTTGACGAGCGGTGAGTTGGCGATCGTCCGCGCCACTTGACTGGCCTCGTCGCGGCTGCGCGCATCGTGCACGGTGACGGTCACGAGCTTGGTCGCTCCTTCGCCGCCGCGAACGATACCGATCGCCAGCTCGCGAGAGACAGCCAGGAATGCATCGAGCACCGCGGGGTAGCTCTCGTCATCGATGCTCACGCCGCTCGCCCCCGACGCCATCGCGATCAGCGTGTCGTTGGTCGAGCATTCGCCGTCGACCGTGATCGCATTGAATGTGTCGCGAGCCGATTCGATCAATGCACGCTGCAGCATCGCGGTCGGCACCTGTGCATCGGTCGTGAGGAAGCCGAGCATCGTTGCCATATTCGGCTCGATCATGCCTGAACCCTTGGCGGTGCCGCCGACCACGAACGAGCCGCGATCGGTCTGCACGACCACGGCGTGTTCTTTCGGGAACGGGTCGGTCGTCATGATCGCGCGCGCGGCGTCGCTGCCTCGACCACGGGCCAGCGACGCTGCGGCAGAATGAATGCCCGCGACGACCTTGCTCATGACCAGGTTCACGCCGATGACACCGGTCGAAGCGACGAGCACCTGCTCGGAGCCACAACCCAAACTGTCCGCAACTTCACGCGTCATCTGACGCGCGTCGTCGAATCCCTGTGGGCCCGTGCAGGCGTTGGCGCACCCGCTGTTGACGACGACGGCGTGCGCCAGCCCGCGACTCTGGGCCAGGTGTGACTTCGATACGAGGACCGGCGCAGCCTGAACCAGGTTCGTCGTGAAGAGTCCGGCAGTGGGCACCGCCGCGTCACTGGCGAGCACCAGCAAATCGAGCGCCCCCGGCGTTGCCTTGATGCCGCAGTGGAGCGCGGACGAACGGAACCCCTCCGGTGCCGTGACCCCGCCTTCAGCGCGGGCGATCGCATAGGGACGAGCAGTAGAAGAGACGTTAGCCATGAAGCGATGCCAGAGGCACAAACGAGTGCGCCGTTTGCGCCAGGGGAAGCGTGACCGCGTACTGCCCGCATCGTCTGAAGAGCGGGCAGGTGCGACAGTCTGCCTCGATCTTCTCGGGAATCCAGGGATGCGGCACTATCGAAAAACCCATGCGCACGAAGTAGCCGGCCGCATGTGTGAACGCACACAGCGACTCGAAGCCCGCGGCTCGCGCACGCCGTGCGAGCTCGTCGATCATTCGGTGCCCCAGCCCCTGCGATCGCGCAGCGATCCCGACGACGAGCGAGCGCACCTCGGCGACGGTGGGGCTGAGCGGTGCGAGATCGGCACACGCGACGACACGCCCTCGGTCGGTGGCGACGACGAAGCGTGTGATGTTGGCCTCGATGTCCTCGATCGAACGGGGGAGGAGATGACCCTCGTGCAGATGGGACGCGATGAGCGCGTGGACGGCGCGCGCGTCCGCCGAGATCGCGGGCCGCACGATCGGGTGGAGTGCGCGACGGACAGTCGTCAGCCGGCGCGGTCGTGCCGGTCGCACGCGAGCCGATGCCGCCGCGGCGCTCACGCGTGCACCTCGGCACCAATCGTGGCCAGCACGCCATCGAGGATCTCCACCGCCCGATCGATCTCGGACGCTTCGACCGTGAGCGGAGGCAGAAGGCGGACGACGGTCTCGCTGGTGCGATTGACGAGGAGTCCCTGCGCACGGGCCTCATCGATGACCGGCGTCGCATCGATCCGCAGTTCGACGCCGCGCATCAGACCCGCGCCCCGCGTCTCGACGATCACCGGGTGTTTGAGCGCGAGCGTGCGCAGCTGACGCTCGAAGTGCGCCCCGACGGTTTTCACGTGATCGATCAGGCCGTGGTCCGTCAGCTGCTCGAGGAAGAACGCCGCGGCACGAGTGGCCAGAAGATTGCCGCCATAGGTGCTGCCGTGATCGCCGGGCGAGACCGCCGCTGCGACGCGTTCGGAGACGAGCGCCGCGCCGACTGGGACGCCGGAGCCCAGGGCTTTGCCGACCGAGATCAAGTCAGGCCGCCATCCGAGGGTGTGAGAATGAAACGCAACGCCCGTTCGTCCCAGCCCGGTCTGAACTTCATCCGCGATGAGGAGCGTGCCCGTCCGTCGACAGACGTCGACGATCGCGTCCGAGAACGCGCGCGGCAATGGACGGATGCCGCCTTCACCGCGAATCGGTTCGGCGATGATCGCGGCGGTACGGTCCGTGACCGCGGCGATCAATGAGTCGGGCGACGCGGGGTCGACAAAGGTGACCGGCTCGAGAAGCGGGGTGAACGGCGCGCGATAGTGCTCGTCGTACGTCACCGACAGCGCCCCGATCGTCCGTCCAGCGAACGCATGCTGAACCGCGACGAATCCGGTTCGTCCTTTCACACCCTGCGTATGCCAGTACCGGCGCGCGAACTTGAGGCAGGCTTCGTTGGCTTCTGTGCCGCTGTTGCAGAAGAACGCGCGCGCGAGGCCCGACAGCGCCGACAGACGACCGGCCGCGTCCGCCTGGAACGGGTGGAAATACAGGTTCGACGTATGGAGCAGCGTCCGTGCCTGCTCCGCGATCACCGCTGCCAGGCCTGGATGCGCATGACCGAGCGAGGCCACGCCGATCCCGGAGATGAAGTCGAGATACTCGCGCCCGTCGACGTCATACAAACGCGTGCCCTCCCCGCGCACGAAGGCCACCGGTTGACGCCGGTAGGTCTGGAGCACGAAGCGGGATTCGCGAGCTTGAATGTCGTCGAGTGAGTTCGTCATCGCACCACCTGTGTGCAGCCGGCCAGCGGCGCATCAGTGCTGGCCAGCGCGTCGAGGGCCACGTCCCGGCCGGGCGCGATCACGACATCGCGCACGCCCTGCTGCAGCGCTGCGCGGCAGGCCTGCAGTTTGGCCACCATCCCTTTGTTCGCGGTGCCGGCTTTGACCAGCCGCGCCGCATCCCGTCGAGTCAAGCGATCAATCGTGCGTCCCTGTTCGTCCAGCACGCCGCGCGTGCCGCCGGCGATCACGAGACGGGTGGCGCCGAGCGCGCCGGCGAGGTGAGAGGCCAGCGTGTCCGCATTGACGTTGAGCAGTTGCCCGCCTCGCGTGGCGCCGATACAGGCGACCACCGGGACGTATCCGCGTGCGAGGAGATCGGTCAGCAGCTGAGGACGGCCGTTTCGCACCGGTGCACCGACAAGTCCCAGGTCGACCGACGCGCCCTCGACGCTGACGATCGGCGTGGCCCGCTTCATGGTGGCCACTGTCGCGTCGGCGCCAGTCAGACCGACCGGCCGTCCCCCGGCCCGCCGCACTGCGGCGACGAGTCGCGTGTTGATCGCACCCGCCAGCACCGCGACGACCACGTCGAGCGTGCGGGCATCGGTGACACGAAGACCATCGACCTGCTGCTTGGGGATGCCCGCCGTGGCCAGCGCGGCGTCGATTTCCTTGCCGCCGCCATGCACCACGACCAGCGAGGCACGCCTGGCCAGCGCCGCGATCGCCCGCGCGATCCGTTCGACGTCCTGCGGCTGCTCGAGGAGCTCTCCTCCCAGCTTCAGCACGAGCCGCGGCCGTTTGCTCACAGCAGGCCCGTTCGCTCGTCGAGTCCGAGCATGACGTTGAGGTTCTGCACCGCCGATCCGGCGGCGCCTTTCACAAGATTGTCGATCACCGCGACGAGCACGATACGTGCGCTCGCGGGGTCGACGGTCCATCCGATGTCGCAGAAATTCGTATGCGCAACGTGCTTGATCTCGGGAAGCTGGCCGCCGGTCAGACGCACGAACGGTGCGTTCGCGTGGGCCGCCATCAGCGCCGCCTCGACGTGTTGGCTGGACGTTCCCGGCTTCAGGGTGGCGTAGATCGTTTCGAGAATTCCTCGATCGAGCGGGACCAGATGCGGCACGAAGGTCACGCCCGATCCGAGCTCCTGTTCGATCTCGGCAGTGTGCCGGTGCGAGAACACCCCATACGCCGCCACGCTCCCGTGATTCTCGGAGAAATGCGTGCGATCAGACGGCGTCTTGCCGGCACCCGAGATGCCCGACTTGGCATCGATGACGATCGGGCCCGAGAGGAGACCGGCACGATGCAGTGGCTCGAGCGCCAGCAGCGCGGCGGTCGGATAGCAGCCAGGGTTCGAGACCAGACGTGCGGCGCGGATCTCGTCCTGATTGCCTTCGGTCAGGCCATAGACGGTTCCCTCGGGCAGCGCCGCGGTCGCCGGATACCATCGCTTCCGGTCCGCCTCCGCTCGAATCCGGAACGCGCCTGACAGATCGATGACTCGAAGGCCGCGGCCAACCAGCACTGGCGCGAGCTCGGCCGAGGCTGACTCAGGCAGTGCCAGGAATACCACCTCGCAGTCGCGCACGAGGCGCTCGACATCGAGCGGTACGACCGGCTGATCCCAGATGCGCGCCAGCGCCGGCAGCGGCCGGGGCGCGCTCGTCGCGCCCGACGACATCGCTGTCGTCAGCGTGACGGCCGGATGCCGCGCGAGGATCCGGACGAGCTCCTGCCCCGCGAACCCGGTGGCGCCGGCGATGGCGACGCGGGCCGGCCGGGGCGGCGCGCTGGAACGATTCGGAGCGGAGGAGGCTGCTGTGGCCATTATCCCAGTGACACGAACTAGAGTATATTTATACAGAGCGTTGCATAATCAGTCAAGGGCTGATGTATGCTACGCACGCCTCGACACGGCCCGAGGCGCAGAAGAGTGAGAGGGCGATGAAAGCGCGACGCCAATCGGTGATTCTCGAGGCGATCCGGGAGCAGCCGGTCCGGAGTCAGGAACAGCTGCGGCGGCGGATTCGTTCCTCGGGGTTCGATGTCACGCAGGCCACGCTCTCGCGGGACATCCGTGAGATGGGGCTGGTGAAAGGTGGAACGGACGGCGCCTATCAGGCGCCGCAGCAGGCGCAGCGGAACGGAAGCAGTGCCGAGTCGATGCTGCAGCGCGCGCTGGCGGAGCAGCTGCTGCGTGTCGATCGCGTGCAGCAGCTGGTGCTGCTGCGCACGAACCTCGGTCACGCGCAGTCGCTCTGTGCGGCGCTCGACAGCGTGCGGCTGCCCGACATCGTCGCGACACTGGCCGGCGAGGACACCATTCTGATCATTGCGCCCGATGTCCGGCGCGCGAAGGCTGTGGTGAAAACGATCGAGGAGATGGCGCAGACATGAGAGAGCGTGTCGTCCTGGCGTATGCGGGCGGGCTGGCGAGCTCGGTGGCGATTGCGTGGCTGAACGAGACCGAGGGCCTGGACGTGATCACGGTGACCCTCGACATCGGACAGGGGCGCGATCTCGCCGAGCTTCGGGCCCGTGCGCTGGCCTGCGGCGCCGTACGGGCGCACGCCATCGATGCCCGCGACGACTTCGCTCGCGATGTGCTGCTGCCCTCGCTCTACACGCAGCGCGACGACCTGCCCCAGGCCGCGATCGCCTCGCTGCCGCAACCCGTCATCGCGAGGAAGCTGGTGGACATCGCCGGGCTGGAGGGAGCGCATCTGGTTGCGCACGGATCGCAGGACCCGGCTCTCGATATGGAGATTCTCGCGATCGCGCCGACCCTTCGCGTGCTCGCGCCTGCCCGTAGCTGGGACATGACGATCGACGAACTGATCGCCTATGCGCGACAACGTTCGATGCCCGTCGGCGCGCTCCGTGACGGCGCATATCGCATCGATCAGCATCTCTGGGGACGCACCCTCACGTGGGACGGCGAGCGGGAGCCGGCGCGTCTGACGCGGCTGCTCGACGAAGCCGCGCTCGTCGACATTCACTTCGATCACGGCGTGCCGACGTCGATCAACGGAGTGCCGATGTCGCCGGCCGAGCTCATCGAGTGCCTGTCGCTCATCGCCGGGCAGCACGGCATCGGTCGTCTCGATGTCGGTGGCGGCGCTCGACGCGTCCTCGTCGATGCGCCGGCCGCGGTAGTGCTGCAGGCGGCCGCACGTGCCGCAGGTGGACCGGGTACGGGTGATGTCTGCCTGAAGCTCGATGAAGGTCGGTTCACGGTCATCGCGCCGCAGGATCGCCAGTCGGCCCTGGTGAATTACGCGTGACCCTCTGGTCAGGCCGTTTCGACACGGCACCCGATCCTGCGGCGTTCGAGTTCGGCATCTCGTTCGGCTTCGACCGCGCGCTCTTCGAAGATGACGTGAAGGGAAGCATCGCCTGGGCCCAGGCCCTGTCGGACGCCGGTGTGCTTTCCCCCGAGGATGGCCGGGCGATCGTCGACGGCCTCCGCGGGATCCTCGACGAAGGGTCGAGACACCCGGCGTGGATCAGCGGTAGCGACGAGGATGTGCACAGCTTCGTCGAGCGCCAGCTGGTCGAGCGCATCGGCGACGCCGGTCGTCGCCTCCATACGGGTCGATCGCGGAACGAACAGGTCTCGCTCGATCTGCGCCTCTATCTGCGCCGTCGCATTCCGATGCTGCAGCAGGCGATCGTTCGACTGGTGAGCGCCTGCGCTACGCAGGCCGATCGCAGCGCCGACGCGTTGATGCCGTCGTATACGCATCTTCGTCGCGCGCAGCCAGTGCTGGTGGCGCACTTCTTTCTGTCGCACGCAGCGGCACTGCGCCGTGATTACGATCGGCTGCAGGCAGCCGTCGGCGAGGCGGATGCCCTCACGCTCGGATCGGGGGCGATTGCCGGCACGAGCTACGCCATCGACGTCCAGGCCCTGGCACGCGCGCTCGGTTTTTCGAGGGTCGTGTTGAACAGCATCGATGCATCGTCCGATCGGGACTTCGTGGCGTCGTTCCTGTATGCCACGTCGCTCGCGATGGTGCATTTGAGTCGCATGGCCGAGGACCTGATCATCTTTACAGGCGAAGAGCACGGCTTCTTCGAGCTGGCCGACGCGTCGGCCACGGGCAGCAGCATGATGCCGCAGAAGAAGAACCCGGACCCGCTGGAGCTCGTTCGAGGAAAGACCGGCCGCGCCATCGGACGATTGACCGGATGGCTCGCGACGATGAAAGGCCTGCCAAGCGGCTACAACAAGGATTTGCAGGAGGACAAAGAGGCCGTCTTCGATGCCGAAACCACGCTTTTGGTCTCGCTCGTGGCGACCGACGCGGTCGTGTCGCGGATCGGGATAAATACTGAGCGCACGGGGCGGGCGGCATCGGGGCTGCTGCTGGCGACCGACGTCGCCGACTATCTCGTGGCCCGCGGCATGCCATTCCGGCGTGCCCACGAAGTCGTGGGCGCGATGGTGCGGCGGCTGCTCGTCGAAGGCCGTGATTTCAGCGCCTTGACGATGGCCGAGTGGCGGGAGGCCAGCGAGATGTTCGGCGAGGACGCGCCCCGTGCGGCCACGGCGATGGCGTCTGTTCAGGCGCGCCGTACGCCGCAGTCGACGCACCCAGGGGCGGTGCAGGCGGCGCTCGAGGACTGTCGGAAATGGGTCCGGACGAGAATTCAGGTTTGACTGGAATCCGAGTCTGTTAAACTCTTAGACGCCTTCACCTATTCACCAACCCCACCTGTAGAAGGCGATGCGGGTCCCGTGTTCGACGAGGAGCCCGACGAGAGATAACGCTCCGGGGTATTTATGCAGCAACGCCGGGTTCGGCTCGGTGACATTCTTGACGACTACTGTCCGCGCGAGCGCCGCATCACCAATCATGCGGTGGTCGCCATGATCGACGACGAAGTGAAGCAGACACGCTGCAGCACGTGCGACGCCGAGCATGAATACAAGCAGGCCAAGGTTCCAGCGCCGCGACGAAAGAAAGCCGCGGGCGCGCTCGTCACCGGATCTCCCGACGCTGTGTCGGCCGGCCCGCTCGCAGTCCCGGCATTCGTCCCGCCTGATCCTCCGGTGACCGAGGAGAGCTTCGATCTTCCCGCCGAACCGTTCGCTGCTCAGCCCGACATCGACGAGGTCGTCGCGCCACCATCCTCCGATGAAACCCGCAACGACGCCGACGACGAGTGGCCAGTGCATCGTCCGCTGATCCGTGCGACGCTTCCGAGGCCGGAAGGGCAGGCTCCCGAACGCAAGGAACCCGACTTCACGATTCGTCAGAACGGGCGCTTCGATCGCAGCGGCAATCGTCATCGCGGCAATCGTCATGGCCGTGGACAGGGCTCGGGGCAGGCGCGATTCAATCAGTCCCACTCCGGCGGGTCGTCGCATCGCTCCGGATCGGGGCATGGGCAGGGCGCAGGCCATCACTCGGGTCAAGGTTCCCGTCACGGCAATCGACCGCCCGCGGGACAGCGTGGGGGCGCCCGATCAGGCGGGCAGGGGCGCGGACCGAACTCCGGCCACGGACGCGGAAGGCGCGGACGATAGTCTCGAACACAGAATTCAGAATGCGGAATGCAGACAAGACTCGAAGACGAAGAACTGAGTAAGAATCGAGGCGTTCACTCCGCTCCTGCGAATCACATAGTGTCTGCATTCTGAATTCTGCATGCCACGTCTTTCACCCCATGACAGATTTTTCGGGCAGGCTCGGACTCATCGTCGGCGTTGCGAACAAGCGCTCGATCGCGTGGGCCATTGCGCAGACGACCGCGCGACGCGGCGCACGCCTGGCACTGACCTACCAGGGCCGCTTCGAGGATCATGTCCGCGAGTTGTCGGAAGGCCTCGAGCCCGCTCCGCTCGTCCTGCCGTGCGACGTCACCTCCGACACCGACATTGCCAACGTCTTCACCCGTGTCGAGCAGGAATTCGGTGGCCTCGACTTCGCGGTGCATGGTGCGGCGTTCGCGCCGCGCGATGAGCTCGAGGCGTCATTTCTCAACACGAGCCGCACCGGATTCCAGACCACGATGGACATCTCCGCGTATTCGCTGATCGCGCTCGCGCGTGGCGCGGCACCGTTGATGGAGAAACGTGGCGGAGGATCGATCCTCACGCTCTCTTACCTGGGAAGCGAACGTGTGGTCCCCGGATATCACGTGATGGGCGTCGCCAAAGCGGCGCTCGAAGCGGCGGTGCGGTATCTCGCGGCGGATGTCGGTCCGCGGAACATCCGCGTGAACGCCGTATCGGCCGGTCCGATCAAGACGCTCGCGGCCGCGGGAATCAAAGGCTTTTCCAACATCCTCCACATCTACCCCGAGCGCGCGCCGCTGCGCCGCAACATCGAGACGGGAGAAGTGGCCGAAGCCGCTGCGTTTCTGTTGAGTGATGCCGGCAAAGGCGTGACCGGAGAAGTGCTGTTCGTCGACGCGGGCTTCCACGCGATGGGGGTCTGACTCGTCCCGCTTATCCGACCTTCGCTCTGGGCTCCGACGGTGTGTCGGGCACGGCCGGGCGAGCCGGCCGTTCCTTGACGCTGCGTTTCCGCACGATCTTATCGCGATACATGCGGCTGTCTGCCTTGGCGAGCAGCGACTCGTAGGTCTCGCCATCGAGCGGGAAGACCGCGGCGCCGGCGCTGACGGCGAGTGACACGCACACGCCCGGCGTGGTCTCGAAGGCCGTACCATCGACGGCCTCCTGCAACTCCTGCCGTTTGCGCTCTGCTTCTTCCGCTCCGCAGCCCGCAAGCACGACGATGAATTCATCGCCCGCGTAACGGACGCAGACGTCGTACGGGCGGATGGCGGCCCGCAGCACCTGGGCGATTTCACGGAGCGCGAGATCGCCGACGTGATGACCGTGGGTGTCGTTGATGACTTTGAATTCGTCGACGTCCATCACGATCAATGACACTTCGGAGCCAAGGCGTTCGGCGCGCGCAAGTTCCCGCGCGAGGTGTTTCACCATGAATCTGGTGTTGGGCAGCCCGGTCAGCGGATCGGTGAGCGACGCCTCGTGCGTTTCTTCGTACACGATCGCGTTCTTGATCACGGCCGCCGCCTGTTCGCAGACGCGGTCGAGCAGTCGGCGATGGTCGTCGTTGTAGAAGCTCGGCGTCGTGCTGTACACGGCGAGAGTCCCGATCACGCGGCCGTCGATGACGAGCGGGCACACGAGCGCCGACTGCAGCGAGGTCGGGACCGACAGGCCCGCCGCGTCGAGGTCTGCGCTGGGCTTCACGTTGACCAGCGAGCGGCGATTGCGTGCGACCCACCCGGTGAGCCCCTGGCCGTTGTGGAGCTCGAGCTGGCGCAGGAGTTCGGCATCCGTGCCGATCGAGAACGCGCACCGCAGCGACTCGACGGCCTCGTCGTAGAGGAACAGCGAGCAAGCGGAGAACGGCACCAGGCTGCTCAACTTCGATGCAATGTGCGACATCGAGCCGGCCACGCCCAGACTCGTGCCCATGGTCTGTGCAATCTGGTAGAGCGCGTAGATTTCCCCGTGCGCCTCCGCGATGTCGTCGAATACCGTCGATCGAGAGTGACCCGGTGCCCGGGCGGAGAGGCTCGCGGACACCTCGCGCGATCCGCGCAATGTTGCGCCCTCGTCGCCTTCGGCCTCGTCGCGCACGATCGGGAGCACGCGCAGAAACGCCTGGACTGCGCGCGGGTCGAGTGCTTTGCCCGCCTCCTGTTCGATCATGGCGGCCGCGGCCTCGAGCGACATGCGCTCGTGATACGGCCGGTCAGAGGTGAGCGCGCCGAAATAATCGACGATAAACAGAATTCGGGCGCCGAGCGGGATCTCCTCGCCTCTGAGTCCCGCCGGATAGCCGTGCCCATCCCAGCGTTCGTGATGGCTCCGGATGAGCGGAGCGACCGGGTAGGGAAACGGGATCGTTTCGATGATCGAGGCACCCACCTGGGGGTGCGCCTGCACCTTCTGGAATTCTTCAGGTGTCAGCGGCCCGGGCTTGGCCAGGATGTGATCCGGTACCGCCAGCTTGCCGATGTCGTGCAGCAGCGCTGCCGTTTTCACCCCCTCGATCTCGCGTTCCGGCATCCCAAGCGCGCGAGCCACAGCTGTCGCATACAGCTGTATGCGGTGAATGTGATTGGTCGCCGTGCCATCTTTCGCCTCGATCGCGCGTGCGAGTGCCTCGATCGTGGCGAGGTGCAGCTCGGACATCTGCTGGACGTTGCGCCGTCCTCGGTCGAACCGTGCGAGGAAGATGGAGTACGCCCGGTATCCGATGAACACGAGCGCGCCGACCAGCGGCAGGCTGGCTACGGGCCAGTATGACAGCTGGTTCATCCGCTCCCTAGCGTCGTTCTACTGGCAACCAAATGATCGTTACGCGGGTTCTCATGATTGTTCCTCTACTGGACGGGCCACAGAACCTGGTCAACTCTGCTCGCGACGCTCCAGACGATGTTCTGGTCATCGTCGACGCTCCACACGATGTTCTGATCGTCGTTGACACTCCAGACGATGTTCTGGTCGTCGCTGACGCTCCAGACGATGTTCTGGTCATCGTCGACGCTCCACACGATGTTCTGATCGTCGTTGACGCTCCAGACGATGTTCTGGTCGTCGTCGACGACGCTCCAGACGATGTTCTGATCGTCGAGCCTCGCGCCCCAGATGATGTTCATGTCGGGCGTCGCAGTGCCGTAGACGGTGCCGTTCCTCGTCGCACCCCACAGTACCTTCTCGCAGTTGTGTCCGCCGCAGTCGGCGCCCCACACCACGTTGAGCGC
Organism: Vicinamibacterales bacterium; assembly: GCA_036407095.1. Lineage (GTDB taxonomy): Bacteria > Acidobacteriota > Vicinamibacteria > Vicinamibacterales > UBA2999 > Gp6-AA40. The sequence continues at coordinate 48,232 of DASWZV010000143.1, forward strand.
AGTGGCGACGCTCCAGACGATGTTCTGATCGTCGTTGACGCTCCAGACGATGTTCTCGTCGTCGCTGACACTCCAGACGATGTTCTGGTCATCGGCGACGCTCCACACGATGTTCTCGTCGGAACCTGCCGTGCTCCAGGCGACGTTCTGATCAGTGGCCACGCTCCAGACGATGTTCTGGTCGTCGCTCACGCTCCACACGATGTTCTCGTCTGACTGCGCACCCCACACCACCGGCCGACCGGTCGGCGTGCGCAGGCGACCCCAGGTCAGACCCTGCGCCCATGCGTTGCTGGCTGGAAGCGGCACGCCGCCAGTGACGAGGTAATTGCCCCAGAGGATGTGACGTGCCCATGCGACCGATTCGTCGCCGATCGAGTCGCTCATCGGACCGATTCCCGCCTGCGGGTTGGCGAAGAATCGCGACAGGCGGACCGCGCCTTCGGCGTTGATCAATCCGCCGCCCTGCGCGAGCACGCTTTCTCCAGGCAGCTGCTGCGCTGTGTACTGCAGGATGGCTTTGACTGCATTCGGCGTGAGCGTCGGGTTCGCCTCGAGCATCAAGGCCACTGTTCCGGCGACGACAGGCGTCGCCATGCTCGTGCCGCTCAAACTGAGATACGGCTTGTAGCCGACCTGCACCGTGCCGCTGAGCAGGTACGCCGACAGCTGGTTGTAGAGCACGCTGCCCGGACTCGAGAGGGATTCGATACCGACACCGGGAGCGAGGATGTCGGGTTTGGCGGCGAAGTCGATCCAGGTGGGTCCCCGGGAACTGAAATCGCTGATGATGTCGTCGCTGCGGCGCACGGTGCCCTGATGGCTCGACGCACCGACGGTCAACACCCAGGGTGAGTTGCCAGGTGACGTAATGGCGCCTGTCAGCGCACGCCCCTGATCGTCGTGACCCAGATTGCCCGCTGCTGCCACCACCACGATGCCGGCATCAGCCGCGCGACGTGCCGCCTGGGCGAGTGGATCGAGCCAGTACGACTCGAACACGCCCGACGCGACCGAGAGGTTGATGACGCGAACGCTGTACGTGTCCTTGATCGAGATCGCGTAATCGATGGCCGCGATCACATCGCTCACGTATCCCTGACCCTGGTCGTCGAGTACCTTGAGGCCAACGAGTCGCGCATTCGGCGCCACACCAGTGCGCCGTCCATCCGAATCGAAACCGCTGCCCGCGACGATGCCGGCGACGTGTGTGCCGTGGCCGTATCCGTCGGTGGGGTTGTCGGTGAACCAGAGATTCGGGCTCGTGTCGCGGGTGAAATCTTTGAAGTGGACGACGCGGCGTTGATAGTTGCCGCTGCGCGTCCGGTTCAGATCGTCAGGCTGTGACGAGATCCCGGAGTCGATGATGGCGACGCCGATGCCCCTGCCCGTGACCGAGAGCTGCTGGCGCGCCAGCGTCGCACCGATCGCCGCACCTGTCCGCTCCATGCTCGCGAACGCGGGACGGTCGATCATCACGCGTTCGACGCGTGGATCGGAAGCGACGCTCTCGAGCGTCCGGTTGTCGACGTCGGCAACCTGCGCGCGTCGATTCAGTCGACGGCCCGCCACGCCGCGCCCGAAAACGCGCACGTCAGCATCGCCTTTGAACTGCACGATGATCCGCGAGCGCCCGACGAGCTGCTGAGCGCGGTGCCGCAGAATCGAGTCCATCTTGTCGCGTCCACGCCCCTGCGCCGCTGCCGATGATGCCGTGAGGCAGATCAGCAGCAGTGCGGCGGTGAGCGTCGTCATCACTGTGCGAACGAAGGAAGTTAGAGACATATCGATGCAGATGTGTAGGGCAAAAGGTCTGCCGATGAGCCGGCAGTGACACGAGTCCTGGAGTAAGGGCATGAGGCTGAGTCAGTTAGCGCCCGATCGCGACGCGCCATGGAATCGATTGGGAAAGCGCTGGTGTGCAGAACCTGCACACCGATTTGGGCCACAAATCTGCGTAAATTGCTGCCCCGCCTGGGACAAGGGCTCAAATCGATGAGTGTCTAATAATAGAGCGCGACTAACAGTGTTGAGATCGGCCGAAATCAATTTCTACAGTCGTGTTAGACGGCTGCTCGGTTTCGAGACAGGCGCGTGCTCGGCTCGAGCCCGTACTCGACAATCTTTCGATAAAGCGTTCCGCGGCTGATCGCCAGCAGCCGAGCTGCCTCCTTCTTGTTCCAGGAGGTCACATCGAGCACGCGAAGGATGTGTGCGCGTTCGGCTTCAGCGAGTGTCGGCACTCGCGGCGGCGCATCGGCGGCCGGCTCCGCCACCGGATGCAGGAACTCGATGTCGCTGTCGCGAATCACGCGGCCTGGCGCCGAGAGGGCCGCGCGCGACACGGTGCTTTCGAGCTCGCGGATGTTGCCGGGCCACGGGTACGCATTGAGGCGTGCCAGCGCTTCGGGTGAGAACGCCTTGGCATCGAGCGGCAGGCCGTTCGCCGCGCAGTACCGCGCGACGAATCGATTGGCCAGTACGGCGATGTCGGTCGGCCGCTCGCGCAGCGATGGCAGTCTGATCGAAAACGCGTTGACGCGGTAGTACAGGTCCTCGCGGAAGCGGCTGTCGCGAACGAATAGATCGAGCGGCCGGTTCGTGGCCGAGATCAATCTGAAGTCGACCTGCACCGGGCGCTGTCCGCCGAGTCGTTCGAAGCGCCGATCTTCGAGCACCCGCAGCAGCTTGGCCTGCGCCACGAGCGAGAGGTCGCCGATCTCGTCGAGGAACAGCGTGCCGCGATCGGCCAGCTCGACGCGCCCGGGCTTGCGATCGTGCGCGCCGGTGAACGCCCCCTTCTCGTAGCCGAAGATCTCCGACTCGAACAGTGTGTCAGGAAGGGCCGCGCAGTTGACCGCTTGAAAATTCTCGCGGCCGCGCCGACTCAACTCGTGAATCATGCGCGCGACGACTTCCTTGCCCGACCCCGTGGGCCCCAGTATGAGCACCGAGATGTCGGACTTGGCCGCGGTCCGGATCCACTCGAAGACAATCAGCATCTTCTCGTCGCGCCCGATCATTTCGCGGAATCGCTGCACCGACGGCGCCTGATCCTCGGTGCTGATGTCGGCGCGACGCTCGAGGAAGGTATCGAGGAGACGGGCGAGCGGCTCGTTCTCCGGACGGAACGCGGCGTAGGCCGGCGGCGGTCCAACGTGCCGTCGTACGATGCCGAATTCCACGAGCTCGTTGAGACAGTTCTCGACGTCCAGGCGCATCCGCCCGAACGTGGCCATGAGCGATTCGACCTCGAACGATTCTTCCGGGCGGGCGCTCAGAAACCGCAACAAGCCGGCGCGCAGCGGGGACTGCACCAGCGTACGAAAGCGTCCTTCGACGTCCGGGCCTTCATGGCGGAGACCCGCAGCGCGGGTGGTGCTTGCGACACTCATCTCTTCAATAACCAGGGGCCTTCTAGGCGGCTCGATCGGTTATCGGCGGATCGTCCGGTGGCCTTCAGGCATGCAGGCAGTGACGTGAAGTGGAGGTGCTAAGCTAGGCCGCTGTGCCCCATCGTTCGCCCGGCGCCCTAGGAGAGTCCAAGTCCAACCACCTGAGCGGCAGGCCCATCCGTTACTACCGTCCTCGCGGAAGCGCCGATATCAGGCACCTGATTGATGAAGGATTTCAGGCATTCAACGCCGCCAGGCTTGGCGAAGCGTGCCGGATCTTCGTCGACAAGATGCTCCTGCCCGAGCACGATACGACGATCGGTCTCACGGTCGCTGGTGCCTTGACGCCCGCGGGCCTCGGCGGCTGCATCGTCGAGCTGATGGAGCGCGGGCTCATCGACTTTGTCATCAGCACCGGCGCGAACCTGTACCACGACCTTCACTACGCGCTCAACTTCACCTTGCATCGCGGCTCGCCTTTCCTCGACGATGTCGAGCTGTATGAAGAGGGCGTCATTCGCATCTACGATGTCCTCTTTCCCGCAACCGTGTTGCTGGAGACCGACGCCTATATTCGCGACTTCCTGGTACGGTCGAAAATGCGCGGGCCGGTGTCGACCGCGGAATTGCACTACGCGCTCGGCCGGGACTTGATGGCCCGTCAGCCCGGATGCGAGTCGCACTCGGTGGTCGCGGCAGCGGCCGCCAACGGCGTGCCGATCTTCACGTCCTCGCCGGGTGATAGCTCCATCGGAATGAACATCGCCTATCACGAGCTGATGAACGACAGCGATTTGATGATCGATCCCAACAAGGATGTGAACGAGGTGTGCGCGTTCATCCTCGCCGGTCGCAAGAACGGCTGCGTCATTCTCGGCGGTGGCTCACCGAAGAACTTCTATCTGCAGGGACAGCCCACGCTCTGGGAGGTCTACGGAATCCCCAAGGGCGGCAACGACTACTTCATTCAGATCACCACCGATCAAGTCGTATGGGGCGGACTCTCGGGCGCGACACCGGCCGAGGCTGTGAGCTGGGGCAAGGTGAATCCAGGTGTGCTGCCCGATACGGTGGTGGCGTACGCGGATTCCACGATTGCGTTCCCCCTGTTCTGCGAATACGTCGTCGGTGCTCCGAGCGGAAGACGTACACGCAAGGAGCTCGTGCACAAGCGAGACGAGCTGGTCGCCGCACTCAAGAAAGAAGCGAAGAAAGCCGGGCGGTGAATGGGCACGCTCGCTTCCGAACTCGGCGGACACGCGCAGCAGATCTCAGGACAGCCGCGTGTGTACGTCGATGCGAACGTACCCGCTGGCCTCGTCGGTCGCATGCGGCAGTCGCTGCTGTGGGACGTGCTCTTCGTCCTCGAGCACGACGACCTGCGGCGTGCGCCCGACGGTGAGCACTACCGGCTCGCGCGCCAGCTTCGCCGTACGCTGATCACACTCGATCGCGACTATCTCGATGATCGTCGTTTTCCGCCGTCCGAGAGCGGCGGCGTCCTCGTCCTCAGCGCGCCGACGGAGAACGGATTGCTGGCGCTCCTGAAACGCCTGGACAAGGAGCTTCTTCGCGCCTCGTCGCAGGACGGGGACGAGACACGCTCCGAAGATCCCTTGCCGCTCGAAGGACGCAAGCTTCACGTCCACGTCGATTGGGATGGTCCATGATCGCACTCACGGGCGGCGATCTCGTTCTTCCGGATCGAATGCTGACGGAAGGCACGCTGCTCCTCGACCGCGGACGCATTGAAGCCGTCGAGGCCACACGGGTCGAACCGGCTGGAGCCCGCGTCATCGATGTGACCGGCTGCTATGTGCTGCCCGGGTTCATCGACGTCCACGTCCATGGCGTCGACGGATACGACACCCTCGATGGTGGCCATTCCGTCGGGCACATCGCGGCCGCGCTCGTGCGCTACGGTGTCACGGCATTCTGTCCAACATCGGTCGCCTGCGGCCCTGATGATCTGCGCACGTTTCTCGGTCAGGTCCGTCAGGCGCGTGTTGAACCCGACGCCCGCGCCGCGCGCGTGCTGCCTGCGCATCTCGAAAGCAATTTCATCAGCCCCGACTACCGCGGGGCGCAGCCTGCATCATGTCTTCGTACCGCAGCGGCAGGTACGTCCGACAACGACGCATATTCCGGGCGTGATGTCCTCGATGCGATCGAGCGAGCGCGCCCCGATGTCGGCATTGTCACGCTGGCTCCCGAGCTGCCGGGCGGCATCGACCTCGTACGGGCGCTCGTGTCCGCGGGGCATCGTGTCTCGCTCGGTCACTCCGGGGCCGACTTCGAAACGGCGGTTGCCGCGATTGAAGCCGGTGCGCGTCATGCCACCCACCTCTTCAATCGCATGACGCCGATCACACACCGTGCGCCCGGGCTGGCGGGCGCCGTGCTGGCCCGCGAAGACGTCGCGGCGGAATTGATCTGCGACGGCTTCCACGTGCATCCGGCGATCAGTCAGATGGCGATTGCGGCGAAGGGGCCGAGTCGCATGATGGCGATTACCGACGCCACCGCGGGCGCCGGTCTTCCGGCGGGGTCGTCGGCCCGCCTGGGTGGCAGGGCGATCCACGTGCGTCACGAGGCGGCGTTTCTCGATGACGGCACGCTGGCTGGCAGCACACTGACAATGAACAGGGCGTTCGGCTCGATCGTCACCCGATTTGGCGGGTCGCCAGTCGACGCGGCGTTGATGTGCTCGACCACGCCTGCGCGTGAGCTGGGATTGGCCGGGTTCGGGGTGCTCGTCGAGGGAGCGACGGCCGACGTGGCCGTGCTCGACCGTGGGTTCGAGGTGATTCGCACCTTTATCGCGGGCGAGGAGGTCTGGGTGAACTCCGCCGCCCGCGCCGACGTCTAGAGGACCAAACGTCCAGTCTCGGAGGGACGCGTATGCGCAGTCACATGAGAAGCGCGCTCGTCGTGCTCGCCGCCGTGGGAACCACCGCGTGCACCATCGACGTTCGCGGCGACGGGACCGTCGTCCGCGAGGAGAAGCGGTTCACCGTCACTGGCGATCCCCAGCTCCAGCTGCAGACATTTGACGGTTCGATTCGGCTGAAATCGTGGGACCGCAAAGAGGTCCTCGTGGAGATCGAACGCCGCGGTCCCGACGAGGAGACCGCGAAGGCGTACGTCGTCAACACCTCGCAGGACGGCAACAAGATCATCGTCGAGGTGCCGCGACCGTCGTCGCAGGGCGACGTGGTCCACTTCGGACCTTTCGGGTCTCACTCGGTCAGCTTGACAGTCACAGCGCCACGGCGTCTGACGCTCGAGGCGCGCTCCGGCGATGGATCGATCGAGGCAGACGACCTCGCAGGGACGATCGACATCAACACCGGCGACGGCAGCATCCGCATTCGACGGGTCGAGGGCGGCTTGAAGGCGCACACCGGTGACGGATCGATCGACATCGACAATGCGGCCGGCCGGGTGCAGGCCGAATCGGGCGACGGTTCGATCAGCGTCGTTGGCCGATTCGAGCTGCTCGATGTGCGCAGCGGTGACGGATCGGTGCGCGTGAGCGCCGACAACGGCAGCGTGGTGAAGAGCGACTGGAGCATCACGACCGGCGACGGATCGATCACCGTGGATCTGCCGTCGACCATCGACGCGGAGCTCGATGCGCACTCGAACGACGGACGCGTACACGCGGCCGGCTTCAGCGGGCTCACCTCGAGCGCGCGAGACGACGACAGCGGGTCCGTACGCGGACGGCTCGGGAACGGTGGCCGCTCGTTGCGTGTGCGAAGCGGGGACGGATCGATCACAATCAATCGACGTTAAGGGACGGCGGGTCATTTGGGGTCGGGAGTCATTTTCCAGGTTGCCCCGAGGAAATGGCTCCCCAACCCCGTCAACGCGCGGGCGCGACGGCGTACCGCGTCGGATCCGCCACTCCTGCATCGCGGAACGCGTCGCGCCGTTCGCGGCATTTGCTGCACGCGCCGCAGTGCAGTCCCCGCTGCGGGTTCATGCACGAGAGCGTCAATTCGAGCGGCACGCCCAGCCTCACCCCGAGCTGCACCACCTCGCTCTTCTGTTTCGCGACGAACGGCGCGTCAACGGTGATCTGGTGGGCGAGGCCCAGCGACAGCGCGCGAGCCATCGTCGCGAAGAACTCGTGGGTGGCGTCGGGAAACGGGTTGCCGGCAAGCGGGCCGAGCACGATGCGCGGGATCTTCCGCTGTGCGCAGTACACGCCAGCCTTGCTGAGCAGGATGATGTTCCGTCCGGTCAGATAGACGTCTTCATCAGGCGTGTCGAAGGCAGGCGGTGTGCCGCGCAGTGCCCAATGCGTCGCCGGATAGAGATCCGTCACCGTGAACGTGAGCCGCGCAATCGGCGCGACGCCCGCGTATATCGGCGCGGCCAGCAATCGATCGGCGGCAGCAAGCTCCTCGCGCTCCCACGCGAGCCCGGTGCTCACGTAGAGCGGATGCACCCCCGACGTCTGCGCTTCCGACGCGGCGAGCACGGCGCTGTCAAGTCCTGATGAAAAGAGAACGGCAGTGGCTGGGCGGTTCGACAACTCGCTAAGATTATTGGCCATGTACTCCGTCACGAAGCGCATCGATTTCTGCTACGGCCATCGGCTGCTCGACTACGACGGCATCTGCAAGCACCCTCATGGTCACAATGCCGTCGCGGAAATCGAAATTCGCACGGACACCCTGGACAAGCGGAACATGGTGGCCGACTTCAGCGACATCAAGCGCGTCGTCAAGCGCTGGGTCGATCGCGAGCTCGATCACAAGATGATCCTGCGGCACGACGATCCGCTGGTGAAGCTGCTTCAGGGACTCGGCGAGCCGATCTACATCGTGGACAGCAACCCCACCGTCGAGCGCATCGCGCGCCTCATCTTCGACGTATCTCGCGAGCAGGGCCTTCCCGTGTCGCGCGTGACTGTCTGGGAGACGCCCTCATCGTGGGCCACGTACACCGCCTGATCGCCTTCGATCTCGATGGCACGCTGATCGATTCACGTCGCGATCTGGCCGATTCGGCCAACGCGCTGATCGTCGAGTACGGCGGCGCGCCATTGAGCGAGGCCGCCATCGGCCAGATGGTGGGCGACGGCGCCGCCCTGCTCGTACGGCGCGCGCTCGGTGCGGCCAGCCTCGGCGATCGACCCGGCGCGGTCGCACGCTTTCTCGAGATCTACGACAGCCACCTGGTGAATCACACGCGTTTGTATGACGGCGTGGCGGATGTCGTCCGGCGCGCGCGTCGCCATGCACGGGTGACGGTGCTGACCAACAAGCCGACCAGGCCGAGCGAGCGCATTCTCGATGCGCTCGGCGTGCGCGACCTGTTCGACGATGTCGTCGGCGGCGACAGCCCGTATCCCCGCAAGCCCGATCCGGCCGCGCTCGTCGCCATGATGCAGGCAGCCGCCGCGACCCCTGAGCACACGCTTCTCGTTGGCGACTCCGCCATCGATCTCGAAACCGCGCAGCGAGCCGGTGTCCGATGCTGTCTCGTCTCGTTCGGGTTCGGGAACCTGCCGCGCGAACGACTCAGCGCGGGTGAATCGGTCGTCGAAGATGCCGCCGGCCTGGCTGCTGCGATCGATCGCTTCACCGCAGACGGCAACGGTACGTAGAGTCCGCCTTCAGGCGGACCCTCGTACGTAGTGTCCGGCTTTAGCCGGACCTCCGTGCTCAGAGTGACTTGAGAAACGCGACGAGCGCGGCGCGTTCGCTCTCGTTGATTTGCTCGAACCCTCGTCGCGCGAGATCTGCTTCGCCGCCATGACGGCGGACGGCCTCTTCGATGGTGGCCGCCGCGCCGTCGTGGAGCAGTGGCCGCCGGAAGCGCAATCCCCACAATTCGGGCGTTCGGATCTCGTCCGGTCCGCCCGATGCCTGCTCGATGCCGTCCCCCGTGCCGATGTCGTGGAGGAGCAAATCCGAGAAGAGCGGCACCTGCTGTCGATGAAACAGCGGGTTCGAGCTCGGGCCCGTCGTCAGTGACGGCGTGTGACAGGCGGCGCACCCGATCGAACCGAAGACCTGCTCGCCGATCCGCGTGGTGTCGCCGATCGCACCGCGGCCGAGCGGCGCAAGGAACTTCATGAAGCTCGCGAAGTTGTCGATGCCGCGCCGTCCAGTGCGCGGATCGCGCACGTCCTCGGGCTCGGGGATCGGATCGCACAGCCGCATGCGGTCCTTCGAGACGCCGTACGCGACTTCTTCGCGGAAGAGATCGTTCGTGATCCCCATCTCATTGCGATACGCGTCGGCACTGAAGGACAGAAGGGTGGCATGCTGCGCCTTCCAACCGAAGCGGCCCACGCGCCGCTCTCCGGTGGCGCGGTCGACGACGATCGCGGCGCGCCCGCTGATGCCGTCACGGTTGCGGTCGACGGGATCTTCGAGGGCGAGCAGCGTCTCGTCGGGAATCGCTTCGACCAGACCGGCGCCGAAGAGCGGAATCGGCATCCGCCTCGCGATGATCGTCGCGTCGGGCGGAATCATCGGCTGACAGGCGTGGCCGGGCACCGAGAACAGATGGACGAGCGACTCGCCGCTCTCGTCGAGCGCGAGGAACTCGCCGCTCGGGCCGCGGCGCCCGGCGCGAATCTCCGCAATCGCGCTGGCCCCACCAACAGCCGGCACGCTGTGGCAGACGGCGCAACTGGTTCCGTTGAACGCGGGGCCCAGTCCTTCGGCCGCGTTCTCGACTTCGAGGAAATCCTCGAGCCCGAGGCGGAATTCTTCGAACTCGATCGGCGTCACACCCGGCAGCGGATCGCCGGGCGCCGGCGTGCGCGTCTGCGCCACGAGGAGGGTGCCCGCGAGCACAACGAGTCCGCCGCCGAGCAGCAACACAGAAGACTTCACGATCTCACTCCGCGATGATGACGCCGCGCATGAACTCATGACCCGCGCCGCACAACTGCGAGCACTCGAACGTGTACTTGCCGGCAGCCGGCTCGAACGTCACCGTCTTCACGCCGCGACCGCGCTTGGCCAGCTCGAGATCGATGTCGGTTCCGACGATGCGGAAGCCGTGAGCCGTGTCTTCGCTGCGCAGACGAATCTCGAGACGCGTGCCCGCCTTCACGCGGATCTCCGACGGCGTGAAAGTGAATCGCTCCGCGGTGATCTCAACGACCTGCGCGCGTGGCTCGCCTTGTGCAGAGACGTCGCGTGATGCGCGCGCAGTGACGACCACGACGGAAGCAATGACGCACCCGACAACAGCAGGCATGATTCGCATCAGAACCACCATCCCAACCCGACGTTGAACGAATTCGGCACTCTGACCACCGAGCTCCGGCTGCGCACGATCGAGTAGTCCACTTTGATCGCGACATCGGGGTCAGGCCAGTAGTTGGCCCCCACCACCCACGCGTCGCGATCGAATTGCTGAAGCGGAACGAAGCCTGACGGCATGCGGAACTGGGTGTCGAAGTTCTCGTAGCGGACGAACGCGCCGATCTCGCCGAACGGCGCATTTTGAATCACGCGATGTCCGCCTTCGAGCGAGAAGCCGCGAAGCGACGAGGCGACGTTCGGGTTGACGCCGCTCGTCAGCGCCAGCGTGTCGTTCAGCAGGCCCGCGTTGTCGATCCAGATCTGCGCGAACTGCCCGCGCAGTTCGAGGCCGCGGCGCGAGAAGCGCGCGTCGGTTTCAGCCAGCGAGACCGGCACATCGAATCGCGGACGGAACTGAAAGCCCGAGTTGCCGGACCAGCCGCTGACGCCGAGCGTCAACCCACGGATGCCGACGTACTCGAGGCGCCCGGTGACCGCCGCGCTTCCGACGTTGGCCTCGGCTCCTCTCTGACGGCCCTCGCGAATGCCTTCTTCGGCGGTGAATTCCGACGCATCGAGCGGCGCGGCCACAAACGCACGATACCGCCAGCCGCGACCGACCTCGCCGTGGATGCCGGCGCCAGCCTCGAACCACGTGGTGGGGATGATCACCGTGTCGATGAACGGACGCTCGACGCCGTAGTAGACCGGGGGCTCGTGCCGTTCGTTGATGATGCCGATCGGCATCAGCATCATCCCCGCCCGCACGTTGAAACCGCGCGTCATGAGGAAGTCGACGTACGCCTGCTCCAGCTCGAGCTCGCCCTTCTCCTCGAGTCCTTCGACGAGGGCGTGCTCGAGTTCGAGCTCGCCGACGAAGCGGATGCGATCGGAAAAGCTGTGCGTGAACAAGAGGACGAAGCGATGGAAGTCGAGTGTGGCGTCGCTGAATTCGGGGTTGTTGTAATGAAAGTCCATGTACCCCGAGAGGTTGGTCCGCGGGGTCTGCCGTGCCCGAGGCTCCGCGGTCTGCGCCCAGGCCGGGAGCGCCAGCAGAAGCAGGAGGATGCCGTGCGCCACCTGCACCAGGAGCTTCGACGCGGCCCGCGTGCCGATCGTGATGCGCTGATCGTTCTTGCCGCGCACGCGCACGCTGTCGGCCGCCGCGTCGCGCGCCTCGACCTCGATCGCCTCACCCGGTTTCAGATTGTGCTGCTCGATGAAGCGCAGGAAGTCCCGGTCCTGATCGATGACGCGCGTCACCGTGACCGTCTGTTCGAGCGGACAGGTAAGCAGGGTCTCGGCCTCCTGCGGCTTCACAAGACCTTCGGCGTTGGGAATCGGATCGCCGTGCGGATCGGCTTCCGGCCGGCCGAGCATCTCGTCGATGCGATCGATCAATCGGTCTGACACGGCATGTTCGAGTTGCTCGGCTTCATCGTGCACTTCGTCCCACGCGTAGCCCATGACGCGCACGAGGAAGAGCTCGATGAGGCGATGGCGGCGCAGGACCAGCGCCGCAAGCTTCTGGCCGGCGGCCGTCAACGCCACCCCCGCGTAAGGCTCGTATTCGACGAGCCCGGACTCGGCGAGCGTCTTGACCATCGTCGTCGCCGTGCCCGGGGCGACGCCGACCGCGGCCGCGAGCTGGCCCATCGGCACGAGGCGCTGCCCCGCGTCGAGCCTGGCCGCACTGGCGTAAATCGCTTTCAGGTAATTTTCGACCGTACTGGATGGCAGCATCTGTAAGTTTGATTTACCGAATTAAGTTTATGGTATCGTAGTTACAAAGTTTTTGATGAATCAAAATCAATTGATCTGCCAATGACTTCGGAACCAGACCTCAGCGTAGGTCGGGCGCCCCGTCCGGGGTGGCGCAGTGAACCGCCTGCACCGAGCCTGCGAGAGGTCCACGCGTCGATTGCCGTACCTGAACACGCCGGTTTCTGGCGAAAGCTGATGGCGTTTGCCGGGCCAGGCTATCTCGTCGCCGTCGGGTACATGGATCCGGGTAACTGGGCGACCGATCTGGCCGGAGGCGCGCGATACGGCTACGCGCTGCTCAGCGTCATCCTCATCTCGAACCTGATGGCCATCCTGCTGCAGGCACTGGCGGTCAGGCTGGGAATCGGCAGCGGCCGCGACCTCGCGCAGGCGTGCCGCGACAGTTACTCGCGCCCGACGACGATCGTCTTGTGGGTGCTATGTGAGATTGCGATCGCCGCGTGCGACCTCGCCGAGGTGATCGGCGCGGCGATTGCGCTGAATCTGCTGTTTGGCCTGCCGCTCGTGTGGGGCGTCACCCTGACCGCGCTCGACGTTCTCATCGTGCTGTTCCTTCAGCACAAGGGCTTCCGCTACGTCGAAGCGCTGGTTGTCGCGCTCATCGTCGCGATTGCGGGCTCTTTCGCGATCCAGATCTGGTGGGCGAAGCCGAACATGGGCGACATTGCCTCTGGCTTCATCCCGCGCAGCGTGATTCTCACCGATCCCGCGATGTTGTACATCGCCATCAGCATCCTCGGTGCGACCGTGATGCCGCACAACCTGTATCTGCATTCGTCGATCGTGCAGACGCGGCGGTACGTCGACACGCTCAAGAGCAAGGCGGAAGCGATTCGCTTTGCAACCATCGATTCTTCGGTGGCGCTGATGTCGGCGCTTTTCATCAACGCGGCGATTCTCATCGTGTCGGCGGCCGTTTTTCACGGCACACAGTACGAGTTCGTCGCCGACATTGGCGACGCGTACAAGCTCCTTTCGCCGCTGCTCGGCACCACGGCAGCCGGGGTGCTGTTCGCGGTGGCTCTCCTCTGTTCAGGTCAGAACGCCACGCTGACCGGCACCCTGGCCGGGCAGATCGTGATGGAAGGGTTCGTCAACATCCGCCTGCGCCCGTGGCTGCGACGGCTCATCACCCGTCTCATTGCGATCGTTCCGGCGATCATCGTCGTGATCCTCTACGGTGAGCGCGGAACAGGCGCGCTGCTCGTTTTGAGTCAGGTCATCCTCAGCCTTCAGCTGTCGTTCGCGGTGTTTCCACTGGTGCGCTTCACCAGCGATCGTCACAAGATGGGGGAGCTCGTCGCTCCCCGATGGATGCAGGTGATCGCGTGGGCGGTCGCGGTTATCATTGCCGTCTTGAACGCGTATCTTCTGTACCGAACATTTACCGGCTAGCCGCCTTGCACGGCTAGATTTGTGACAGATGAGTCAAGTCTTTGCCCGGGCAAGACGGCTCGCCCTGCGAAGCAGGGCAAAGCCGACACTGCTGATGAGCGAGGCGGAGCCTCGCTAATCATGTACCAGTCGATTCTTGTCGCCGTCGAAAACTCGGCGGCCGACCAGACCATCCTCACGCACGTGCGCGAACTGGCGCGGCTGACCGGCGCCCGGCTGTTGCTGGTGCACGTGGCCGACGGCTGGGCGGCGCGCAACTTCGATCAATTGAAGCTGCGCGAGTCGGAGGAGATGAAGGCCGATCGCGCCTACCTCGATCGGCTCGCGTCGCAACTGTCGTCGGAATCGCTGACCGTGTCGACCGAGCTGGCCATGGGCGATCCGGCGAACGAGCTGATTCGTCTCGCCGAAGAGCGCAAGGTCGACCTGATCGCGATGTCGACGCATGGCCACCGGTTCTTCAACGATCTCCTGCGTGGAACCACCGTGAACAAGGTTCGTCACGTCGTGAAGATCCCGATTCTGCTCCTGCGCGCGCAGTGACCCTTCGATCAGCGCGTATGTCACGGGGATGACGCTGCGCACGGCGCTCGCCACGCCAGATGGCAAGCGCCGCTACGTGAGGCGTCTCTTCGCCACGATCGCCGATCGCTACGACTTCATTACTGGCTTTCTCTCGTACGGTCAGGACCGGCGCTGGAAGCAGCGCCTCATCGGCCTCGCCGATCTCCGTGAGGGCGATTCCGTTCTCGATCTCGCGTGCGGCACCGGTGACATTCTGTTCGCGTCGACGCCGCCGGCACGGGTCGCGGTCGGCGTCGATGTGACGCTCCGGATGCTCCAGCTCGCGCGCGAACGCCGCGGCGCGGCGCGTGCCGCGCTCGTCACCGGCGACATGGTGGCGCTCCCGGTCGCGAACGAACGATTCACGGTCGTGACAGTAGGGTACGGTTTGCGCAACGTCCCCGACCTCGATCAAGCGTTGCGCGAAATCCACCGGGTGCTCGTGCCCGGAGGACGTTTCCTCTCGCTCGACTTCAATCGCCCCTCGAATGCGATCGTCCGGGCGGCGTATCTGACCTACCTGACGATCGTGGGATCGCTGCTCGGGCTCGCGCTTCATGGCGATCCCGACACCTATCGCTACATTCCTGAGTCGATTCGAAGATATCCCGGTGCGCGTGGCGTTGCAGAACGGATGGAACGTCTGGGGTTCGATCAGGTGCGCGCGCTCCCCGTACTCGGTGGGTTCATGACGATTCACGCCGCTGTCAAACGTTGATTGCAGCGGGAGCACAACGGAGTCACTCTGACGTGCCGCTCAACCCCGTTGCAGATGCCGCGAGGTCGGAGGCGATCGCAGTACGCAGCATGTGCAGCAACGACCGGTCGTCATCGTAGCGATCGGCCAGCCACCTTCAGGCGGCCCTTCGTGCGATGACAGCGCGATAGAACGAATATCCCTTCATTGAGCGCGCGGCATCGCCGAAATACCGCGCCCGATAGTCGTCCGCCGACAGATCTTCGACCAACGCGAAGCCACGGGCCACCAGATAGGCTGGCAGCTCTGACGGTCCGAACCCGCACGTCCACGGCTCACCGACTTCGCGTACCTGCTCGAGGATCTCGGCGCCGCCGTCGAACCGCAGCGATCCATCGAGCAACCCGTGATGAACGTAGGTGAGAAACAATTCGCTCCCGCGTGACACCGACGCAGCGATCGCACGCAGCGTGGCATCGACTGCGGCCTCCGTCAGGTAATTCGTGACGCCTTCCCACAGCACGAACGTTCGAGCGTTGACGTCGAAGTCTGATTCGTGAAGGGCATCATCGAGCGTCTGGCGGTTGAAATCGACAGGCACGTAAGTCACAGACTCCGGCAGCGAGGGCGCGCCGGTGATCAGACGAATCTTCGTCGCCTGAGTGAGGGGATGATCGATCTCGAAGACGCGAGCCGTCGCGACTTCGGGTATACGGTAAGCGCGCATATCGAATCCGGCACCGAGGATGAGTATTTGTCGCGCACCGTTTCTCAGCGCGGCGCGCAGCAGATCGTCGACCAATCGTGTGCGTGCCACAGCGGACGTCCGCGCGCCCGGCCATTTGCGGTCGATGATGCGAAGAATGCGCCGGCGGATAGGCTGCACACGGGCCAGCAACAGCAGCAGGCGTCCCGACGGTCGCAGAAAGCGTTCGGCGTGCGGATCCGCGAAGAGGCGATCCCGCGGTGACTCGAGCGTTTCCAGCGCGCGAAAGAGGGCCACGACTTCAGCCGTCTGACTGCCACGATCCGTCATCCGTCGATGATACGACGCGACACCGTGCTCGTTCGCATGACGCTTACCGCGGGGATTACTTTCAGACGATGGGAGTACGGTTGCTCGAGAGGAGCTACTTCATGCTCCCGACTCAATACTCATCGAAGGATGACGGTTCCCCGGCGCGGTCATGACTTCTCGCGGGCGCGCGGCGGCGGTTTTCGGCGCGTGGACCGTGCATCGGGCTTGTTCGGCCAGTCACCGGGTCCCCAGGCGCCAACGTCTTCATTCGGATCGAGCTCCGCTTGAGAAGGGCGGAGTTCCGTGGGCACGTGCTGGAGGTTGATCCGCGTGCGCGTCCAGGTGTGAAAGCGTCCGCGCATGGCGTCCACGAGTATGTCCGCCGGCTCGAGGTGCGCCGCGGCTTCGGGATGCCGCGCGCGCCAGCGTTCGACGCCGGCGAGAGCGTCTTCCTTCTTCTGCGCGCGACCGATTTCGATCAGCGGGTGCTTCGGCACGCGCCGCCGTGAGGGTTGCACGCGGGCCGGTTCGTCAGGCTGCTTGCGATAGTGCGGCGGCCATGGCGCGTCGCCGAGACCATCGCGCTCGTGTCTGGCAGACAGCTCGAGCAGCGGTTCGATCGTTCCCGCGTGCTGGTCCATGCTCGCGTGCGGATCGCCAATGCGCGCGAATCGATCCGGCATCGTCACGAGCGTGAAGTCGGCGGGATCGCAGCGTTCGATCTCGTCCCAGGCGAGCGGGGCGGAAACACGCGCATCGGGCTTCGGCCGAATCGAGTACGCCGCCGCGACGGTGCGATCCTTCGCGTTCTGGTTGTAGTCGAGAAACACACCCTGCCGTTCTTCCTTCCACCACTTGCTCGTGGCCAGCGCGGGCGCTCGTCGTTCGATCTCGCGGGCGAACGCCAGGGCGGCGCGGCGAACCTGAGGAAAGGTCCAGCGGCGCTCGATGCGTACGTTGACGTGCATGCCGCGCGATCCGGACGTCTTCGGCCACCCGACGAGACCGAAGTCCGTCAGCGTGGCGTGGACAATCGTGGCGACCGTGCGGATCTGCGGCCACTCGATGCCGGGCACGGGATCCAGATCGATCCGGAGCTCGTCGGGATGATCGAGGTCATCGTCGCGGACCGGATGCGGATGGAGCTCCAGACACGCCAGATTGGCCATCCACGCCAGCGCCGCGGCGTCGCGCGGCACCACTTCTTCGGCGGTGCGTCCCGATGGAAACGTCAGTGCGACGACGTCGATCCAGGGCGGTCGCGATTCGGGGGCGCGCTTCTGATAGAAGAACTCGCCGTCGATACCGTTCGGGTAGCGGACCAGCACGTTGGGCCGGTTGCCGGCGGCGCGGATCGCTCCATCCGCCACGGCGAGGTAATAGCGAACGACGTCGAGCTTGGTATATCCCGCTTCTTTGAACAGCACTTTGCGGGGGTTCGAGATCGCGACTTCGCGTCCGGCGATGGTCAGGACTTCGCGGTCGACACGGCTTGGCACGATTCGACTATAGATCGCGGATCATCGTCGGAAACGCTGGGCGGTCTCATTCGTCGGCATCACGCCGCTACGACGGCTCGAATTCGATCGATCTGCCTGAGGTGGAGGAGGTCGTGGCCGGCATAGAGCCGCAGCAGATACTCGATGCTCTCCTCGCCTCGCTCTGAATGCACGCCGACGCGCTTCAACTCGGCTGGGGACGCACGATCGATCACCTTCACGTTGATTCGACGGAGCAGCTCAAACGTCGTCACAGATTCATCCGGATCGGCGTCCGCGTAGTGCAGGCGGTCGGCCCAGAGATCCTGATCGTAACCAGTGATCGTCGGCCGGTCTTGCGAGAGAATCAGCCGCACGCGCCATCCCCACACCAAATCCGAATCGGCCAGGTGTTGCAACACGTGGACGATGGACCATTTCTGCGGCCCTTCTGGTGTTGCGAGTTGAGGGCGCGTCAGGCCATCAATCGCCTGAATCACAGCCGCAGGCGTCTTGCGCAGCACCGGCAGCGGATCTCTGTCACCGAGGAGATCGAGGATCGCGCCGGCATAGCGAGCGCGTTCTTGAGGTGAATCGACGGAACGATTGCTGAAGACCGACATCCGTCGAGTCTATTCCCGTTAAGTCTAGTCTAAGGAACGATCGGGACTCGGCCACACGCGCACCTCGCCATCACGAAGGCGGCACGGATCTCACGAATTCCAGACCATCAGGCCGCCGCCGATCTGCCAGGCACCGGCCGTCGTTCGTGTCAGCCATACCGGCGTGCCCTCGCCGCACAGGTTGCCGCAGTAATGCTCGAAATAGACAACCGCACGCCGGCCGTCGGCAGTGAAGAACACTGGCGTGAACGATGTGCTCCGTCGACCGCTCTCCACGGCAGTGACGAGTTTCACTCCGGCCGGAAAGGCCTCGCTCCGGTAGAACACCGGCGGGCGATTGGCTGCGCGTTCCAGTGTCGACTGCAGTTCCGCAACGGCCGCGAACCGTCCACTCCAGCCGTCGCGTGAGAGCACCGCGGGCACGAGCGACGTCCGCACGACGAAGATGTCACCAGGTGTGTTTCGGTAGATTGTCGGCAGCACCGCCTCGTACACCGCGCGCGCCACCGCGGGATCCGTAGCGTCCATGCGATCGGCCGGGAGCGTCGAGCGGCCGTTGTTAATCCGGAGCGTCACAACCACCGTTGTCGTCGACGCGACGGTTACGACGACGTTCGATCGTGTGAAGGGACGGAAACGGCGTTCCCGGTCGCGAGCGAACGATTCACAGTCGTGACGGTGGGGTACGGTTTGCGCAACGTTCCCGACCTCGATCAGGCGTTGCGCGAAATCCACCGGGTGCTCGTGCCGGGAGGACGTTTCCTCTCGCTCGACTTCAATCGCCCCTCGAATGCAATTGTCCGTGCGGCGTATCTCACCTACCTCACGATCGTCGGATCGCTGCTCGGGCTCGCGCTTCATGGCGATCCCGGTACCTATCGCTATATCCCTGAGTCGATCCGCAAATATCCCGGCGCGCGTGGAGAAGCAGAACGGATGAAACGTCTGGGGTTCGATCAGGTGAGCACGCTCCCGGTACTGGGCTGGTTCATGACGATTCACGCGGTTGCCAACGCTGATTGCAGCGGGAGAACAACCGAGTCACTCATGAACGTTCCGCTCAACGTCCGTTGCAGATGCTTTGATGTCGAAGGCGGTCGTAGTACGCAGCATGTGCAGCAACGACCACTCGTCATCGTAGCGATCGGCGAGGTTCGCGGGAAATCCCGCTCGGGCTGCGTTGGCGCGCCGTTGCAACATCCGGGGACATGGGTCGCCCTCCTCAAGCGTACACGCCGAAGTCTCCGGCACAGAGTGCGCTCCATCAGGTCGTGCGCGATCACTTCGAGACGTTCCGCGACGAGGCGGCCCGCATCCAAGAGCGTGACAGGCTGCCTCGATTCATCGAGAAGGAGTTCCAGGTGTTTCTGCGTTGCGGTACGTGCTGGCATGGGACCATGCGCTGTGTCGGGCGGTCACGGACGTGTTCGTGCGGGCGGTCCTCGGTTCCCTCCGCCGCTGCCCGGTGGACGGGCGCGGGGCGCCGTGGCGATCATTCAGCGCTTCGGGGCCGCGCTGAATTTGAACGTCACGTCCACGCGCTCGTGCTCGATGGCGTCTCTGTGGGCGATCGTCGTGGGACGGTGCGCCGCGGGACCGAGCCGGAGCGGCGGTGATCTGCGCGAGCTCCGGGGTCGGTTCGTCCAGCAACTGAAACGGATCGTCCGGCGAGTCGTCCGGCGCGGGATGTGACGGCGGCGCCCATGTTACGCTAGCCGCGTCGCGCGGTTCGATCCGAGGACCGCGATCGTTAGTCACATCGAGGTGAGTCGCATCTTCGTGAGTCACAGCTCCAGGGACGTGGCGCTCACACGCGCCGTCTGTCAGGAGCTGTCGTCGGCGAATCCCGCCGGCGGTCCGTTCGAGACTGCCGTGGCCATTGACATCCTCGCCGACTACGCGCGCCTGCAAGACGGGGCGCCATGGCCGAAGCAGCTGCACGAATGGCTGGCCAGGAGCCACGCCGGTCTCATCCTGCTGACCGAGAATGCGCTGGCCTCTGATTGGGTGCTGAAGGAAGCCACGATTCTCACGTGGCGGCAGAGTCTCGAGAAGGGCTTCCTTGTATTCATCGCGTGCGACAAGGCGGTGATCACGGGAGAAAAGCTGAAGGCGTATCGGTACAGTCCGCTCTCGCTTCCATCGATTCAGTGGGTCGACAGTCTTGACGCGGCCACCATAGCGACGCACGTGCGGCACGCGATCGGGCCGGCTCCGCCGCGAACGCTGTTCGATCAACTCGTCGGTTACCTGACGGATCTGATGACCGATACCGTCAAGCCCAACACCATGAAAGTGCTTGCGGAGCGCCTTCGCGTCCAGGCGCCAGCCTGGGACCCGAACCGCGATGAGCGCGCGCAGTACCTCGAGGAAATTGCCCGGCGCCTCTTGAGTGAAAGCCTCGGCGGATTCAATGGCGTCAACGAGTTGATCGCGGAGCTCGCGAGAACGGTACACGCCGAGCCTCTCAACGCAATCTTGAATTTCGTTGCGCCCTACTGGGTCGACGCGGAAGTGGCTGGTCGCCTGCGCGCGCTCAACGGACGAACGCCGCCGCGGGCCGCTGCGCTGAACGCGAGCGAGCCCCTGCATTCGGGTTTGATGCACGTCAGCCGCGCTCACAACATGGGACTGGACTACCTCATTTCGGACATCGCGGGCGGTGACCACGGGCAGACGGCGAAGGACATCTCGGCACAGATCGTCCAATGGTGCCGCACGCGGGGGGACATCGCGAAAGAGAAAGACTCGGACGAGGCGGTCAAAAAGGCGCTTATGGAGTCGCTCATTCCGGTATACGCCGTGCTTCCCGAGCGCATCGATCCCGACGTGCTGGACGAACTCCGCGACGAATTCAAGAGCGTCGTGTTCGTGATGTCGAGGGGCCCTCAGTTAGACGAGGACGCTCGCTTCCGTGACGTCGACTGGCTGAAGCCGGCATTAGACGCCGCCATCGAAAAGCGAGAGCAAACCAGCTACAGCACGGCGGTCCAGATCATCAACAACAAACGAGGACGGCGTTAGGAGGAAGCTCGATGGAGTTCACGCGCGAGTACTTCGATCCGGTGAAGAAGAAAGGCGGCGAGCCGTTCGGCGCCGATGGCTCGGTCGTGTTTCGCGCCGGTAGACAGCCGGGCGACGTTTACGTCTATCGGCCGGAAGTCATCCTCGCGCTCAACGTCGCGATCGCCGTCCGTCGCCCATTGCTGATTTCTGGTGAGCCCGGGTCTGGGAAGTCGACGCTCGCGCAGAACGTCGCCGCCGTGCTCGGATGGCGCTACTACAAGCACATGATCACGTCGCGGACACAAGGGTCGGAGCTGTTGTGGCGGTTCGACACGCTGCAGCGGCTCAACGACGCGAACGCGAAGAAAAAAGAGCTGCGCCTCGATCAGGCATACGTCGAGCCTGGAACGTTGTGGTGGGCGTTCGATCCGCAGACCGCGGTTCACCGCGGGAAGAACAAACTGCGCGCGGCTGCCGATCGGGCCGTCGATCCGTGGCAGGGCGAAGCGCGCGATCCCGCGATCGTGCTGCTGGACGAGATCGACAAGGCCGATCCCGATGTGCCCAACGATCTCCTCGAAGCCTTCGACCTTCGCGCGTTCACCGTCCGTGAGACAGGCGATCGCATTCAGGCGTCAGCGACACGCCAGGTGCTGCTCGTCCTTACGACCAACGGCGAGCGTGAGCTGCCGCCAGCCTTCATGCGGCGATGCGTGACGCTGGTGCTCCGACTCAAGGCGGAAGAAGAGGTCGACTGGTTCGTGCAGATTGCGCGTCGGCGCGATCCGAAGATCGAAGAACCGCTCGCTCGCGAAATCGCACAGGAGGTGTCGAAGCTGCGCCAGCACGCGCGTAATGACGCGCTGAGACCGCCGGGTACCGCCGAGTACCTCGACGCGCTCAACGCCTGCCGCGAGCTCAACGTGCGCATCGGCACTCCGGCGTGGAAGCAGATCGAACAGAACGTGCTCTGGAAACGGGATCGGCCGATTCCAACGACGCCGGCGCCGGCAGCCTGATCGAGCGATCGGATTGACCATGCGGCGAAAGACGAGCACGACGCGATCGCAGAAGGAAGCGGAGACGCGCCGCGGACCGATCTCGATCGGCGACGGGATCCGCGCGATCCTCGATCTACAGCCGCGCGACGAAGAGACAGCCGACGCGATACGAACGCTGCTCGGCATCGATCGCGAGCCGATCACGCTCTCGCTCCCCAATGTCGGGCCATGGAAGCCATCGACACAGGACGCCGTGGCACCGGGTGGGGCTCAGCCGCCTGTGACGACCGGATCGCCATCGATCGCCGAATCTCCCAAGCCGCAGCCGCAAGGCACGCCGATGACCGGTATCGACATTCGTCTCACCAAGCGGGGAAGCGGCCCGCCGCCACCACCGGTTTGGGCCAGCGTGAAGAGTGACGTGTTGCCTGTGACGACGCGAGGCAAGGCGCCTCCACCCGCTCCGCTGTTTGGACCGCCGCGCGGCAGGGCCATCCTGTCGACGACGCTAGCGACCGTCGTGAACGAGGGCGACATCGATCTCGATCGTGTCGTCGACGGATTGGCGGGCGGACAGGTGTTAACGTCGCTCCCCAGGCTGCCGACGCTGACACTTCGTCGCGGAGTGGAACTGCTCATCGATCGGGGGTCCGGGATCGATCCGTTTCGAGCCGACATTCAGTGGCTCGTGCAGAGCGTCGACGACATCCTGAGCGACGATCGTCTGGACGTCGCGAGTTTCGCGGGGTGTCCCTCGCGTGGCGTCGGATCGGGACCGCGTCAGAAGTGGACGCCGTGGGTGTCGAAGCGTCCGGGCACGCCTGTTGTCGTCGTGACGGACCTCGGGATTGGCGGCCTCGCCACCGATCGTGATCGCGCGTCGCTGGTCGAGTGGCTTCGGTTTGCGCACGGCGTCCGCGAGTCGGGGTGCGACCTGATCGCGCTCGTGCCCTACGAAGCCGGGCGATGGCCGCCGATGCTCTCGCGAGTCATGACGATCATCCACTGGAGCGAGCGAACGAGTGTCGGGTCCGTCCGCAGGGCGAGACACGAAGCGCACGCGAGGTTCCAGTGAGCAGAGAGGAAGCCGCGGCGCGCATTGCGTCGGTCAACGAGCGCTTTCCTGATGCGGTGCGACTCGCGCGCGTTGCGTCGCTGGCCGTCCGCATCGAGCCGCATTTGATCCGGCAGTTGCGTCGCCGCCTCGTTCGTGACGCCGATGTCGGCACAGAAGCGGATCTGTGGTTCTCGCTGCTCGTCGAGTCGCGCGGCGTCGATGCGATCGTGCTCCATCGCGACGTTGCGGCCATTCTTCGCGACGAACTCACCGGACACGCGCGATTCGACGAGATCGTGTCGATCCTCGTCGACGCGCATCGCAACGAGCCGTCCACGATTAGGCTTGAAGAGAAGATCAATGCGCTCGCGGTCGAAAAGGGAGCCGCCGCGACCGGCGCGATCGATCTCGAGTTGCGCGCGGCCGTCGTTGCCATGCGCGACAGCGATGCCCGAGCGCGCGAGATCGCGCGGTGGTTCCTGCGGGCGGCGCCGCGCCTTCATCCGGTCGTGCAGCAGTGTCCCAATGCGATCGCGCTCCTGCTCGGATCGTCAATGCTGCTCGGACGCCGCTCGACCGAGGACGTTCGAGAGACTAGCGCGTCGCTCGCCACCGTTGGATGGATGCTCCCGTCCGGCGCGCTTGACGCGCGCATCGAGGTCGGCATCGAGCGGTTGCCGAACGCGATTCGATTCGTCGACTTCAGTGATCCGGCTTCTCCTACGGCAGCGCCCGGTGCTTCGCTCGTCCGGCTTTCGATTCCGCGATCCGAGCCTCGTCTGGTCGAAGTCGCCTGGCAGGACAACGGCAGAATGGAGCAGCGCATCGTCGAAGCGATGCCGGGCCGCGCGGTTATGCTCGGGACGAGCGCGACCGGCGTGCGCGTGATCACACTTGCGGGAGACGAGTACGAATTAGTGTCGATTGCCGGCGCCGCGACGGCGAGCACCGATGCGCGGATCGATCTCGATCCGTATCGCGACATCTTGCAGTCGTGTGTGCCGGTCAGAACCCTGGGCGAACCGCGGATCGATGGCATGGCCGTTCGCGTGCACGCCCAGTATCTCTTCACAGCACGCGAGCCGTTCGAAGCGGAAAGCATGCTTGCCGTGATCGATGAACGCGTCGAGGTGGCATGCCCCGTGTTGTCGACGCCCGAGGACGATCACGTGATCGTCGTGAAATCCGATCGGGGCGGTGTGGGATTTGTTTCACTGCACCCTCTGCCGTTCGCTGCGGAACAGCGACAGAACGAACGTCCTTTCGGGGCCCGCGCTCAAAGATCAGTGGTGATCGGCTACGACGGCGCGACGGTTCGCGGCGTAGAGGGCAATACGGTCCTCCTCGACCTGAACAACTCGGACTTTCGGGTGGCCGTGCCGCGAGCGCACGCATGGTTCTCAGGCCTCGTGGGCGGACCGGTGATCATTGACGGCGTGGTGCGCGGCATTGTCAACAGCGTCAACCTGCCGCGGATGGGAGACATGGCCACGTTGCATGTGGCCGGCACCGACCGCGTTCACGATCTTCTCGAGCGCGTTCTCAAGGAGCGCACCGAAGAAAGCGCTGCGGCTCGCTCGCCCGAGCCTGCTGCGTCGATGCTCGATGTGTGCGTCGCGATTCACGTGCCGGGCGATGATGGGCCGCCCGCGACGGGACTCATAGTCGCGGATCGTGTGATCGTCTCGAGCGCCGAGCGACTACGCGGTGCCACCGCCGTCACGGTGACGGTTCATAACCGCTCGATTCAGGCACGGGTCCTTGACTACTGGAAGGCCGGACCGCTCGTCTACCTCGCAGTTGCAGATGAGGATCGCTTCGCGCAGCGCGCGCCGTTGATTCGGTCGTCCATTCGGGTGCGTGGGCTGAACGATCCGCCCGATCCGCCCGATGCGATGCTCGTCGTCGCGCGCGACGGGCTTCACACAGTCACTGTTCCCAACGCGACGAATGCAGGCGTCGTGCAGTCGCGCGATCCCAGCGGCTATCGTTTCAACGTTCTCATCAACGAGCGTCTCGGCGCATTTGCGGACTTTCGCGATGCGGTGCTCGTCTGGGGCGATAGCGTGGCCGGGCTCGTAGTCTCCGACTTCAGGGTCGCAGTCCAGGCCGCAAAGGCTTCTTCAGCCGCGGAATCGATTGGAAGCGTGACCGCAGAGTTCATCTCGGTCAACGCGATCAAGGAAGGCATCGAGGGTGCGATGGCGTTGCTGGATGCTCCCGCGCCGGAGCCGCAGCTTCACGCGTGGGTGTCAACCGTCACCGAATACCTTCATCAACATGCAGAGTACGTTCTCAGGCAGCTTCAAGCACGCCGGCTCGAGACCCGTCGCCTGGACATTGACGACGGGATGATCGGCCCGAAGGCGCGTGCCACTGTCGACCAACTCGCGCAGGAAAGCGATCTGTTTATTCTGATCGTTGGCGATCGACCTCTAACGATGAAGGGAGTGGAGGGCAGCGTCACTCAAGACGAGTACGAACGCGCACGGCGCGCAGGCGTCGACATCCTCGTGTTCCTGTCGAGCAGCGACTCGAATATCAGGGCTCGAGAATTTCGTGCGTGGCGTGAGGAGTTGAAGAAGTCCCATGTGGTGTCGTACTTCACGTCGCTCGAGACGTTCCGAATCACGTTCGACGTCGCGCTCGCCAAGTGGCGGGACGAGCGCGCGCGGCGTGATCCTCGAGCACCCCGTGTGCCCGCGCAAAACGAGAACGCTCCGATCCTCTCGGGGCCTGAGTCTCCATCGCAGGACAAAGAAGCCGGGGCGAGCGGATATCACCTGGCCAAGGTTGTTGTGACAGGAGCTGAATACGCCGACCCGTTCTCGTTCGTGCGACGGATTCCCAACCTGCACTTCGATCGTGACGCGAGCCGAGGTGTGCTCTGGGTCGACGGCCCGGCGACAGCGGCGTCGCTGCACGCAGGGCTTGTGTTCGTGGAATCACCGTTTGATGAAAACTGGCCGCTCATCCTCGATCTCGAGAATGCAGCGCTGGTCGTGATCGTCGTGCCGTTCGATTCGGAAATCGAAGGGCTGACCAACGCGCACGTGAGCCGAGTACGCGCTGTCCATTCGACCGTGCCGATAGTGGTCGGTCTCTCCTACTTCGACGTGAAGTTGGACGATGCGCAGAAAGTGGCCTCTCGATTGGCGCAGCTTCCTGAGGTGAGTGGCGCGTTTACGCTCTTTGGCGGAGACGATCAGCCCGTGAGTCCGCTCGTCGATGGGATCGTGCAGCGCATCGATTGGAATCGCCTGCCGGCGGTGGACGTTGGCGATTTCGAGACCGCGAGGACGAATGACACCAAGATCTTCGAGGTCGCGTCACGCGACAGTGTGTCGCGCGATGTCACTGATGCTCGGTGGTGGGCCACGCTCGGACAGCTGCTTGGCGAACGCGCCCTCAGTGATGGCGTGATCATTCGAGACCCCGCAATCTTCACGCGCATTGTTCTTGGTATCGTCGAAGGGGCACACAAGCGGGAACAGGGCCTGCCGGCCGTCAGGCTGAGAGACGTGCAGGAGCGCGAGCGCGATTCGTCGGTTGATCCCGCGATCGTGGTCCGCGCTGTAGCGAAAGAACTCGTCCGCATACGCCTCGCGATGATCGTTGAGAAAACGAATGAACCCGTCGTCGTGCTGCCATCGCTCTTCGAGACTGGGTTCGAACCCTCGGTTCCGACCGAAGCGCAACGCGTGTGTCGCGCCCAGTGGACCGGCACCGGCCGCGACGTGTTCATCGAGTTGCTGGTGGCGCAGGCGTACACACCGGCCGGATACAACATTGACGCAGCATGGGCGCCGACGTTGTCGCGAGGGACCGCTCGGATGGCAACAGGTCCTTGGATCTATCTTGAGGTGATCGAGACCGGCCAGAGTGCAGAGCTTCGCGTGAGCGTCGATCGCGATCCTCGAATCGACATTCAAGGCATAGTATCCAGGGTGCGTGACGCGCTCTTGACAATCATGCGCGGCAACGCGAGCCTGTCCATCGAAGGCATAACCGATTTCTGAAAACCACGCACAAGGCGCCCTTTCGTCACCATTCCGCAGCAGTTTCTTGCGATATACGTGGTCGGAGCGAAGGCGTGCCGCAACTGTTTCCATAAACTGCCGCGTCGGAGCCACTTCATTTCTCCCTGCGTCCTACGTTCTTCGCGCCCATGGTTGTACAGCGTTGCCGCTGTCGATTGAGCGAAACAGCGGATCGATTGAACGCCGACTAAGCGTCGCGCACGGTAACGACCTGCTGCCTGAGGGGCCCCGTTTCGGGGGCCAAGATTAGGAAATGCCACAATCGCCGCGCGCGGCGCGGCAACCAGTGGGAATTCTGAGACAGGCCAAAAAGGCTCTTCACCGATTTGAGTACGGGTTGAAGGCCGTGTTCGCCCCGCCTTCGCTTCGAATCGTTGACCGTCGATTACGCCTTCGCCGGCAGCAAGGGTCGATCACCGTTCGAGCCAGGGCTCGAATGCGCGGATGAGGAACTCGAGGACGTCCTCCTCGGTGATCTCCGGAGGTGCGGCGCCGGGTTTCACCGGGCGCTCCTCATCGACGGTGCGCGATCCACGCGTATGTCGGAGGTGGCCGACGACAGCTGGTGGATCGATCTCTGTGTTCAATGCGATCTCGACGAAATCGTCGCGGCCTCTGTCGGGCTCGAGCCGCAACGCGCGACCTGGTGTCGACACGTTGAACGTACGTCCCTCGGCTTTCAGCACGTTGGCGACCTGACGTGCGAGCGGGATCGCCACGTCCGCGAGAAAGCGGTCGTAGCTGTTCTCGGCATCGGCGACGGCCTGTCGCCGTCGTTGCGATCGTTCGCGGGCGGCCAACAGCGCCGCCTGCACTCGTCGTCGGACCTGAGAGACTTCCACTAGTCGATCGCCTGCGCTGAAGTATTAGTAGTCACAACCAGCCCTCAACCGCGATTTCGCGGCCGCGACATCGGAGCGGCCGACGGCTCGTCGCGAAAGACGCGCCACTAAATCACCTTCGCGTGCCGAAGGTCATCGATCTCGCTGGCATCGAGACCGAGCTCGGTCAACACCGCCGTGGTGTGCTGTCCGAGCGTTGGCGGCGCGGTTCGTACCGATCCCGGCGTATCGGACAACTTGATCGGCACGCCCAGCACCTTCATCGAACCGATTGTCGCGTGCTCGACCGATTCAATCATCTCCCGCGCGAGCAGCTGGTCGTCGGCCAGCGTTTCGGCAATGGCGCGGACGTCGCCGCACGGCACCCCCGACTCGGTCAGCAGCGGAATCCACTCCGCCCGCGGGCGTGTGTGCAACACGGGTTCGAGCCGCGCGGCGAGTGCGTCGCGGTGCTCGACCCTCGCCGGGTTGGTGGCAAACCTCGGGTCGTCAACGAGCTCAGAAAGCCCAGCCGCGGCGCAGAACCGCTTGAACTGTTCGTCGTTGCCGACGGCGAGGAAGAAGTCTCCATCCGCGGCCGCAAACGTATCGTAGGGCGCGATCGTCGCGTGGCCGTTTCCGACCCGCTGTGACACCGTCTTGGCGACCAGATGCATCGAAGCGTGATACGTGAGCAGCGAGACGACGCCATCGAGCATGCTGATGTCGACGTGCTGGCCGCGTCCCGTGCGATCGCGCGCCAACAGCGCGAGCAGGATTCCTTGCGCGGCCAGCAGCCCGGCCACCATGTCGGCAATGGCCACCCCCAGCCGGAACGGGGGACCGTCAGCGGCGCCGGTGATGCTCATCAGCCCGCCTTCGGCTTGAATCACCGCGTCGTAGCCCGGCTGATGGCGTCGTGGGCCGGTCTGGCCGAATCCGGAGATCGAGGTGTAGATCAATCGCGGCCAGCGCGAAGCGAGTGCATCGAAACCGAGGCCGGCGCGCGCCATGGCGCCCGGCCGGAAGTTCTCCACGAGGATGTCCGCACGATCGACGAGACGTTCGAAGACCTGGCGGCCGCGGGGCTCCTTGAAATCCAGGGTGACGCTTTCCTTGTTACGGTTCGTGCCGAGGAAATACGCGCTTTCCCCTTCGACGAACGGCGGCCCCCAAGCCCGCGTGTCGTCACCGCGGCCGGGGTGCTCGACTTTGATGACACGTGCGCCCATATCACCCAGGAACATCGTGCAGTACGGGCCTGACAGCACTCGCGTCAGATCGAGGACTGTCACCCCAGCCAGGGGACCTACGGCGCCAGCCATTCGTCCAACATTCTACGGGCCTGCCGCGCCGAAGCGGCATTTCGCGAAGGCGGGCCGAAGCGCGCATGCGCGACGGCGGGCCAACCCGGAACGGGGCTTTGACGTCAGAATCTGTACGCGGTTAACCTTCCTTCTTTCGTCGTGAACGGTTATCCCCCACTGACTCGATGAATGCAGGCCATTGACTATGGACGCGCGCGCCGTCTTCTTGCGCGCCGCGACCCGATCCTTCGCGATCTGATGCGGCGCCATGGGGCCTGCGGGCTGGCCGCGGCGCAACGCAGCGATCCGTTCCGTGCGCTCTGCCACGCGATCATCGCGCAGCAGTTGTCGACGAAAGCCGCGGCCACGATCGAAGCGCGGTTTTCCGGGCTTTTCGCGGGTCAGCCAACGCCCGCGGCCGTCGCTCGGGCACGCGACGAGCAGCTCCGCGCGGTGGGTCTGAGTCCGCAAAAGCTCAGATACATGCGCGATCTGTGCGGCAAGATTCTCGACGGGTCGCTGCGACTCGACGATCTCGACGCGCTGTCCGATGACGATGTGATCGCCGCGTTGACGAGCGTGAAGGGCATCGGCCGATGGACAGCGGAGATGTTTCTCATCTTCCGTCTGCATCGGCCGGACGTACTGCCGGTCGACGATCTCGGCATTGTGAAGGCCGTGCAACGTGCGTATCGACTTCGACTGACGCCGACGCCAGCCCGTCTGACGAAGATCGGTGAAGCGTGGCGGCCCTATCGATCGGTCGCGTGCTGGTATCTCTGGGCGAGTCTCGACAACGCTCCGCTTCCACGGAAGGCTACGGCGAGACTCGCCGAAGCGCTCAGCGAAGGCGGTCCGATCAAGGCGACGAAGGAACAGCGGACCTGAACCGTCCGTCTCTGTGGACGACACACTTATGTTTATGCGAAACAAAGCTTACCTGGGCCTGGTGCTCGTTCTTCTCGTGGCCGTCGGAGGTATCACCACCTCGTCGGCACAGAACCGCTCGGCGGGCAGTACCGCAGCCGGCATTCCGAAGCTCGCCTTCGAGAAGTACACGCTGCCGAACGGGCTCGATGTGATTCTGAGCCGCGACCCGCGGATTCCGATGGTGGCGGTCAACCTCTGGTATCACGTCGGACCCGCCAACGAAGAGCCGGGGCGCACGGGGTTTGCGCACCTCTTCGAGCACATGATGTTCCAGAGCTCGAAGCACGTGCCGGAGGATTCGCACTTCAAGCTGCTCGAGGCGGCCGGTGCGAGCGACATCAACGGCACCACCGACTACGATCGCACCAACTATTTCGAGACGGTGCCAGCCAATCAGCTCGAGCTCGCGCTGTGGCTCGAATCGGATCGCATGGGCTATCTGATCGACAAGCTCGATCAGCCCTCGCTCTCCAACCAGCAGGACGTCGTCCGCAACGAGCGGCGCCAGAGCGTGGAGAACCAGCCATACGGTCTCGCCGAAGAGACGCTGGTCCAGTCGGTGTTCCCGCCGAAGCATCCGTACTACGGCAACGTGATCGGATCACACGAAGACATCCAGGCCGCCAAGCTCGAGGATGTGCGCCGGTTCTTCCGGCAGTACTACGCGCCGAACAACGCGAGCCTCGCGATTGTCGGCGACTTCGATCCGGCTGCAACCAAAGCGCTCGTGCAGAAATATTTCGCCACGCTCAAGCGCGGGCCGGCGGTGCCTCCGATCAAGGCGGAGACCCCGAAGATCACCTCAGAGCGGCGCAAGACGGTGACGGCGCGCGTGGAGCTTCCGCGCGTCTACATGGCGTGGATCACGTCGCCCATCCTCAAGCCCGGTGATGCCGACGCGGACATCGCCGCCACCATTCTTGGTGGCGGCCGCTCGAGCCGCCTGTACAAGAAGCTCGTGTACGAAAAGCAGATTGCGCAGAACGTGTCGGCGCAGCAGCAGTCGCTCATCCTCGGATCGGTCTTCCAGATCGAGGCGACCGCGCGGCCAGGACATACGTCCGAAGAGCTCGAGAAGGCGATCGACGAAGAGTTGGCGGCCTTCCGGAACAAGCCGGCTGACACGCGCGAGATCGAACGCGCGCGCAATCGCGTGGAGACGAGCATCATCGGCGGGCTCGAAGTTCTTGGTGGTTTTGGCGGTGTGGCCGATCGACTCAACTCCTACAACCACTATCTCGGCACGCCCGACTATCTCGAGAAGGACATTCAGCGATACCGCACGGTCACGCCTGCGAGCGTCCAGACGTTTGCCCGCGATCAGCTCGCGCAGAACGCGCGCGTCGTGCTGAACGTGATGCCGGGTCAGCCGGCGCCGCTGCCGCAGGTTGCGACGCCGCCTGCGCCTCAGGGTGGCGCCGCTGCAGCAACCGAGTCGATCAATGCCGACGAGCCGTGGCGCAACAACACGCCGAAAGCAGCTGCGGCGAAGCCGCTGCAGCTGGCCACTCCAGTCTCGGCGACGCTGTCCAACGGTCTCACGTTGATCTTGAGCGAACGACGCGGTCTGCCGATCGTCGCCGCCAATCTGGTGTTGCGCACCGGCAGTGACGCCAACCCGCTCGACAAGCCGGGCCTCGCCAATTTCGTGGCCGCGATGATCGATGAAGGGACCGCCACCCGGAGCTCGCTGCAGATCGCCGACGAAGTGGCGCAGCTGGGTGCGTCGCTGAATACCGGTAGCACGATGGACGCCACCACGGTCTCGGCGCGATCGTTGACGAAGAACTTCCCGGGGACACTCGATCTGCTCGCGGATGTCGTCCTGCATCCATCGTTCCCCGCCGAGGAGATCGAACGGCAGCGTGCCAGCCGACTCGCCGGCCTCGTGCAGCAGCGCGACAACCCCGCACAAGTCGCCTCGCAGGTCATGGCGGCGTCGCTGTACGGCCCCAAGCATCCCTACGGATACGCCGAGGTCGGCACGGAAGCGGCGGTCAAAGCGGTGACGCGCGCGGACATGGAGGCCTTCTGGAAGCAGAACTTCGTGCCGAACAACGCGGCGCTCGTGGTCGCGGGCGATATCTCGATGTCGGAGTTGCGCACGCTCGCCGAGAAGGCCTTCGGCACCTGGCAGCGCGGCACACCGGCACAGCCGTCGCTGGCTGCGCCGACGACGACCGCGGCGCGCGTGGTCATCGTCGACAAGCCGGGGAGCCCGCAGACACAGGTGCGTGTCGCCGGCATTGGCGCCGCGCGGTCGTCGCCCGACTTCCGTCCGATGCAGGTGATGAACCTTGCGCTCGGCGGCCTGTTCTCGAGCCGCATCAACATGAACCTGCGCGAGGCCCACGGCTACACCTACGGCGCGAGCTCCGGCTTTGCGTTCCGCCGGACGCCGGGGCCGTTTCAGGTGGCATCCGGCATCAGAACCGACGTCACCGCGCCGGCGGTCGACGAGATCTTCAAGGAGCTCAAGGGCATGGTCGACAAGCCCGTGGGGCAGGAGGAGCTGACGAAGGCGAAGGATGCGCTGGCCAATTCGCTGCCGGGCGCGTTCGAGAGCAGCGCCAATGCCGTTGGCAACTTCTCCAACGTGTTCGTCTACAACCTCGGTCTCGACTACTACACGAAGTACGCGGAGCAGGTGAACGCCGTGACCACGGATCAGGCGCTCGCGATGGCGAAAAAGTATCTCGTGCCTGGCAACATGGTGGTCATCGCGGTCGGCGATCGCACGAAGATCGAGCCCGAGCTGAAGAAGTTGAATCTCGGCGCGATCGAGATTCGCGATCCTGAGGGAAAGCCGATCGGGTAGTCGACGAGCGACTGCGGCCGCCTTTGCACTGACCAGCACCCGGCTGGCTGACGCGTTCCTCCGCGCCGCGATCCGCTCGCCGGCCAACGGACCCTCCGGCGCGTGCCTCACGGAGACTCGCGGCTCCCCCGTCGCAAGGGACGACTCACGCCGTCGCTCCTCCGCCGCCGCTCGCGTCGCCTGCGAGTCCGTTGGCGACTATCGCGTACGCGGCTCGCTCCACGCGGCACTCCGGAATGCATCAGCCAGTCGGGTGCTGCTGACGTGTGACCGAACGGGTGCGCCATCGCGCGGCGGCGCGCGCACTGCCCATCCTGAACTGTTGCGCCAGCCAGGTTGATGCGTCCTGGAGCGCGGCGTGGAGCGAGCCGCGCAGGAATGCCGCCAACCGCATCGCAGGCGCTGCGAGCCGCGGGTGAGCTACAGCGTCAGCCCCTTGCGACGAAGGAGCGGCGAGACACCGCGAGGCAGTCGCCGGAGATGCGGTTGGCCGGCGAGCGGATCGCCGCGCGCCCGCCCTGAGCGAGCAAAGCGAGTCGAAGGGGAAGGATGCGTCAACCTGGTTGGCGCAAGCGCAATCGGATGAAAGCGATCAGCGACGACGAGCGACTGCGGCCTCTTACACTATCAGTACCTCGATCGGCTCACGCATTCCTCCGCGCCGCTGCGTTGGCTATTTCGTCATGTCGACGACGATCGCCCCGGTGGCCAAAGACAGATTCTTGTCGAAGGCCCCGCGGTACGCGTCGTACAACGCCTGGCGTTCGTCCGGAAACGCTTCGTAGAGCGCCTTCATGATCGTGTAGTCCGCGCCCTGCACCACCGGGTGAATGATGTGCACGTACGCGATGGCGCCGTCGGGCATCGGCTTGCTGACGCGCATGACTCGCCAGCCGGCCGCCTGCTGCTTGCGGCGGGGATCCGACGACCGCATCAACGCATCGCGCAGACGATTCATCACCTTTTCGAAGTCGGCCGTCTTGTCCGCTTTGATCGCCATCGTCCACAGTGCGGTGTCGCCTTCGAACGTGAGGCCCGGCGTCGATGCGTTGTCCTGCTGTCCTCGAAGGCTCGCGTAGCCGAGCGCCGACGGTAGAACGAGGACCATGAGGATCACTCCGACGAGCGATCCGACCTTGTGTTGAGTCACGCTGACACCTCCCTGTGTCTCCACCAGGACTGGGGGAGCCATTTCGGCGACCTTAGATCGCACGACGGAATGGCGCGTATCCGGTTGAGGCTGTATTTTCAGGCCCGGAAGTCATGGAGGCGTCCACCTGAGCGATCAGCGCACCTGTTCCGCGCTAACATCGGCACGATGAGGCGTCTGTTCGCGCCCGTGACGATCCGAACCGCGCTGCTGGTCGGGTTCGGTCTCACGCTGGGGCTGTGGCTGTTCGCGGGCTATCAGGTGACGCGCCGCATGACTGACGAGCAGCGCGTCAGCGCCGCCACCGACGCGCGCTACATCAACGCGCAGGATCTGATTGCATCGGTGCGCGCGCAGGTACTGCTCGCCTCCGTCGTCATCGGTGATGCTCTGCTCGATTCCGATCCGAGAATCCCGTCCGATCGGCAGGAGATCGATCGCATCTTCCGATCGATCGACAGCGCGCTCGCGCAGTACGTGCCCGTGGTCGACCCCAAGAGCGAATCCGAGCGGGTGGCGCTCTTGAAGGAGGAGATCCACGATTTTCGTACCGCCTTCGAGACGGTGCTGTCGAATGATGTCGTGCCCAATCGTGTGAATGGTCCGGTTCTGCTGCGTCGCTTGATTCCCAAGCGCGAAGCGGCCATTCGGACGTCGGAAGATCTGCAGTCGATCAATCGCGCGGGGTTCGTCAATGAGCAGCGTGCGCTGGGACAGCGGCAGGCGGACCTGCAGCGTCAGGTATCGAACATCTTCGGGGTGGCGTTGTTCATCAGTCTGACCATCGCCTGGCTCGCCTCGCGTCATGCCACGCGTCTGGAGCATCGGCTGACCGAGCAGCGCGGTCGCGAAGAGCAGGTGTCCGCGGATCTCCAGCGTCTATCGGCGCGGCTCGTGCAGGTGCAGGAGGACGAGCAGCGGCGCATCGCGCGCGAACTGCACGACGAGGTCGGTCAGGCGCTCAGCGCCGTGAAGGTGGAGCTGACGGTTGCCGAGCGTCGTCTCGAGCGCCTCCACGAGACACAGGGGCTGCTCGCCGACGCGCAGTCGAGCGCCGATGCGGCGCTGCGCAGCGTGCGCGATCTCACGCATCTCCTCCATCCCTCGGCGCTCGAGGATCTTGGGCTCGTTGCCGCGCTCGACTCGCAGGTGCAGGAGTTTCGCAAGCGTCACGGCGTAGCGATGACGTTCGCCCATGAAGGCGCGCCGGAGCGTCAGCATCCCGAGATCGAGCGGGCGCTGTACCGGGTGGTCCAGGAGGCGCTCACGAACATCGCACGTCACGCGCGGGCGCGGTCCGGTCGGGTCGTCGTGCGGACCGAGGCGCGCACGATTCGTGTCGTCGTCGAGGATGATGGCGTCGGGTTCGACGCCGCCGATGCCGAACGCCCCGGCCGTCGACGGGGACTGGGGCTGCTCGGAATGCGCGAGCGCGTCTCACAGCTCCGGGGCCGTCTCGACATTCAAAGCGGGTCGACCAGTGGAACTCGCATCGACGTCGAGCTCCCCCGCGTCGATCGCCCGTTGGCCGCAGAAGATCTGCCCGACGAGCATCTTGTGTCCGCGCTGGCCGTGAATCCGGAGGTAGAACCGTGAGCGAGCTTCGAGTGCTTCTTGGCGACGACCATACCGTCCTCCGACAGGGTCTGCGGAAGATCCTCGAGGATCGCCGCGACTGGCGTGTCGTGGCTGAAGCCGGCAATGGCCGCGATGCCGTGCGCGAGGCGATGGAACTCAAACCCGACGTCGCCGTGCTCGATATCGGCATGCCGCTATTGAACGGTATCGAAGCGACGCGACAGATCGTGCGCCGCGGGGCGCCGTCGACGCGCGTCGTGATTCTCAGCATGCACACCGATCAGGCGTACGTCACGCAGGCCGTGCACGCGGGGGCGCGCGGATACGTCCTCAAGGAGTCCGCGGGCGAAGAGCTCATTGAAGCGATCGCAACGGTGGCGTCGGGCGGAACGTTCTTCAGCCCGGCCGTCGCGCAAGTGGTCTTTGATGA
The DNA here is from genome assembly GCA_036407095.1 of Vicinamibacterales bacterium. Classification (GTDB taxonomy): domain Bacteria; phylum Acidobacteriota; class Vicinamibacteria; order Vicinamibacterales; family UBA2999; genus Gp6-AA40. The sequence goes on from DASWZV010000143.1 coordinate 84,602, forward strand.
TTACGTCCGCGGTCTCTCCGATCGCGGCATCCACGATCGGTACGACCTGCTCTCCGATCGCGAACGCGAAGTGCTGCAGCTGGTGGCCGAAGGCCGCAGCAGCAAACAGATCGCCGACCTGCTCTCGATCAGTCCGGCCACGGTCGAGACCCACCGCACGCACGTGCTGCAGAAGCTGGGCCTGCGCAACACTGCAGAGGTCGTGCGCTATGCCGCACGACGGGGCATCGTTACCTAAGCCTCCGACCGAAAAAATAGAAAATACCGCCTGCCAAGGCTGAGGTAGCCCTCGGCTGAGGTTGCGTGCGGCAGAGGTCTGACTAGGATGGTTATGGTGGATGAGGTGCTCGCGACGCTCGAGCGGCGTCCTTCGCGGGCCCAGCTGGTCCTTCTATCGGATTTTGACGGAACGCTCACGCCGTTTACCGTCGATCCGTCCAAGTCCAGGCTGAGCGAAGAAACACGGCAGGCGCTCGAGGCGCTGTCGTCCCGCGACGACGTGACGGTCGGGCTGGTCAGCGGGCGACGGGTCGACGATCTCGAGCACTGCACCGCGCTCCCGCCGCAAATCTATCTCGCGGGACTGCACGGTCTCGAAATTCGACGCGAGGGGCGGGCCTGGCACCACCCCGATCTCGTCGAGTCAAGGGACATGATCGACGCGGTCGTGGCGCAAATGGACGCGGCCGTGGGGCACGTGGACGGTGTCCGGCTCGAGCACAAGGGCGTCGCCCTCACGGTACATGTGCGTGGCGTGGCGACGCTTTCGAAGCAGGCAGTGCTGGAGGAGGCAGACCTCGTCGCGCAGCCCTGGCTCGAAAGCGGCGCATTGCGTGCGATGGATGCGAAGGAGGCATTCGAACTACTGCCGAATATTCCGTGGAACAAAGGCGACGCGGTGCAGTGGATCGTGGAAGATATCGAATCCCGAGTCGGGCGGCCCACGTGGTGTGTGTTCTTTGGCGACGACGTGACCGATGAGGATGCGTTTGAAGCGACGGGCACGGATTTGAGCGTGGTCGTCGGCCGCCGGCCTTCGGCAGCACAATTACGGTTAGACTCCCCTGCCGATGTTGCTGCTGTCCTTACCGGTGTCAATCCACCCCACCGCGCACGTGTGCGCGGAGAGAACCCCGGCAATCCCCGCGCACGCGTGCGCGACGCTGGACCCGGGAGTGGAGGCGGTCGTTGAGAGGGGGAGTGAGCATGACGTCAGTTGACCTCGTGCGGACGCTCGAAGACAGACTGCAAGACACGAAGCTGATCGTCGTCGCCAACCGGCAGCCGTACATGCATACGAAGCACACCACCCATCGAGGCGGCGCGCTGCGATGGCTGCTGCGTCAACGCGACAAGGTGCGGATCACCTGCACGCGTCCCGCCAGCGGCCTCGTCACGGCGCTCGATCCGGTCATGCAGGCCTGCGGCGGCACCTGGGTGGCACACGGCAATGGAACCGGCGATCGCGATGTCTCCGACTCGCGAGGCCGGGTCGCGGTGCCGCCCGAGCGGCCCAAGTACTCGCTGCGGCGCGTGTGGCTCAAGCCGGTCGAAGAGGACGGCTACTACTACGGCCTCTCGAACAACGCGCTCTGGCCGCTGTGCCATATCGCATACGCCCGCCCGACGTTCAACGAAGGCGACTGGCAGCACTACGTCGCAGTGAATCGCCGCTTTGCCGACGTCGTGCTCGAAGAGATCGCCGGCAGCCGCGCCATCGTTTTCGTGCAGGACTATCACTACGCGCTGCTCCCTCGATACGTGAAAACCGCCCGGCCCGATGCCGTGGTGTGCCAGTTCTGGCACATCCCGTGGCCCAACCCGGAGGCGTTCCGCATTCTCCCGTGGCAGGGTGAGGTGCTCGACGGGCTGCTGGGCAACGATCTGCTCGGTTTCCACCTGCAGTATCACTGCAACAACTTCCTGGAGACCGTCGATCGCACGATCGAAGCGCGCATCGATCAGGAGACCTTCTCGGTGCACCGTGGTGGTCACCGCACGGCGATCCGGCCGTACCCGATCAGCATCGACCCGAGCATCTGGAACGATGTGCCCGCTGGGACGGCGACCTGGTCGCGCGAGGTCGACGCGACGCGGCGGCGTCTCGGCGCCGGCGACCGGCGCATCGTCATGGGCGTCGACCGTCTCGACTACACGAAGGGGATCCCCGATCGTCTGCAGGCTTTCGATCGTTTCCTCGATCGCTATCCCGAATGGCGCAACAAAGTCGTCTTCGTGCAGGTCGGATCGCCGACGCGGGACCAGCTCGATCGCTATCGCGATCTGAGTCGCGAGGTCGACGAGCTCGTCACGCGGATCAACACCCGGCACGGCGATACCGACTGGACGCCCATCATCTACCGTCGCGAGCATCATGCGCCGAAGGAAGTGGCGGCGCTCTACCGCGCGTCGGACGTCTGCGTGGTGTCGTCGCTCCACGACGGGATGAATCTCGTGGCCAAAGAGTTCGTGGCCGCGCGAACCGATAACAACGGCATCCTCGTCCTCTCACGCTTCGCCGGCGCCGCCCGCGAGCTGCCCGAGGCACTGCTGGTCAATCCTTTTGCCCCCGACGAATTCGCCGAGACGATCCACACGGCGTTGAAGATGTCGCTCGCCGAAGCCGGGCGCCGCATGCGCTCCCTGCGCGCGCACGTCTGCGGCCACACCGTGTTCGATTGGGCGGCGCGTGTCCTGAGCGATGCGTGCGATGTAGCCGACGCCCGCGTGTAACCCGTGGTTCCACATCTGAATTACGCCGCCATCGGGAACGGGCGCGTGCTCGCGCTCGTTGGCCCCGATACCAGCATCGACTGGCTGTGCCTGCCGCGATTCGACAGCCCGTCGGTCTTCGGCCGGATCCTCGATGAAGAGCGTGGCGGCAGCTTCGGGTTCGACTTCGACGAGCCCGCGCTGATGTCGGCGCGCTACGTCGTCAACACCAATGTGCTGCGCACGGAGGTCGAGGTCGGCGACGGCCGGTTCGAAATGTTCGACTTCGCCCCGCGCGTGCCACGGGGTTTGACGTTCGATGCGCCTCTCGAAGTGCATCGGTTGCTGCGGCCGTTGTCGGGTGCGCCGCGCATGCGCGTCCGGTTCGATCCGCGACCTGACTACGGACGCGCCGCGCCGCGAGTACTCCCGATGCCCAGGGGCCTCGAAGTACGCGGCGGCGCCCTCCCCCTCTATCTGCGGACCAATCTTCCAACCGACTACGTGACGAGCAGTCGTCCGTTCAGGCTGGATCAACCCGTGCACTTCGTCGTCAGCGGCGCGAGGCCGGCGGATGCAGACATGACGGCGGAGATCGATCACCTCCTCCAGATGACGGTCGAGGGCTGGCGCCAGTGGGCCAAATCGTGTGCCCTGCCGTCGTTCTATCCGGAAGTGGTGCTGCGATCGGCGCTCTGTCTGAAGCTGCACGCGTATGTCGATACCGGCGCGATCATCGCTGCCGCCACCACGAGCATCCCCGAAGCGCTCGATTCGGAGCGGACGTGGGACTACCGGTACTGCTGGCTGCGTGATTCGGCGTTTGTCGTCGAAGCGTTGCGCAGGCTCTCGCAGCTGTCCGAGGGCGAGCACTTCGTCCGGTTCCTGCGCGACGTTGCTGACAGCGGACCGTTGCAGCCGATCTACGGAATCGGAGGAGAGCGGGATCTCGTCGAGCTGCAACTCGAGCACTGGAAGGGCTACGGTGGGCGGGGGCCTGTGCGCATCGGCAACGCCGCGTACAACCAGGCCCAGCACGACGTCTACGGCGAGATGGTGCTGTGTCTGGAGACGCTGTACTCCGATCCGCGCATCGTATCGCGCGACGAGTCGCTGATGTCGCTCGTTGAACCGTTCGTCAACGAAGCGATCGCGCGAGCGCGACAGGATGACACCGGCCTCTGGGAATACAGGACCAGCAGCGCCCAACATACCTTTTCACAGGTGCTCGGTTGGGTGGCGGCGGCGCGCGGCGCCGACGTCGCCGATCGCGAGGGTCGCTACGAACAGAGCCGTCGCTGGCGCGCGTGGGCTGGTGCGGAACGCGAGTACATCCTCGAGCACGCCTACAACGCCAACCTCGGATACTTCACGCATGTGTTGGATGGGTTCCATCCGGATGCGTCGAACCTCCTGTTGCCGACCTTCGGCATCATCGAGCCGACCGATCCACGATTCGTCTCGACCGTCCGCGCGTACGAACGGCTGCTCGCCCCTGACGGCTTCATGCTCCGCTACCGTCACACCGACGATTTCGGTGACACCACGAGCGCGTTCTCGATCTGCTCGTTCTGGTGGGCCGAGGCGCTCGCGATGATTGGTCGAACCGATGACGCCGTTAAGCTGTTCAACCGCCTGCTCAAGCACGCGAACCCGTTCTGCCTCTTTTCCGAAGACATCGAGCCCACGACCGGAAGACTCCTCGGCAACTTTCCGCAGGCCTACACCCACGTCGGCCTGATTCACGCGGCCATCACGATTGGGGAGATCCTCGAGGCCAAACACGGGAGCTTCCGGGCCTGGGCGAGTTGGACGAAGAGTCGGCGCGATTAGGCGCGCGGACCCGGGACGGACTTAGGACCAAGCGGCGGACCAAGCACTGAGCACCAAGGACCAAGGACCAAGTTCCGCTTGATATAATTCCGGACTGAAGCAGTCGGATATGCCAGTTGCCCTGCCGGGACACTCCCGGACAGCCGCGTCGGTGCTCGATTTAATCGGGGATACACCCCTCATCCGTTTGTCGAGTTTCGAAACGGGCCTCGAGAACGTCGAGCTGTACGCCAAGGCGGAATGGCGAAACCCCGGGGGATCGGTCAAGGATCGGGCGGCCGCCCGCATGATCGCCGACGGCGAGCGCTCGGGGGCTCTGACGCGGGAGCGCATCATCCTCGACGCCACATCCGGCAACACCGGGATTGCCTACGCAATGATTGGCGCCGCACGCGGTTACCGCGTCCGTTTGTGCGTGCCCGAGAATGTGACTCCCGAACGCAAACGCATCCTGAAAGCTTTTGGGGCAGAGGTCGTGTACACCGATCCGATGCAGGGATCGGATGGGGCGATCATCCGCGTCAAACAGATGTATGAAGAAAGTCCGGGTCTCTATTTCTACCCGGATCAGTACAACAACCCGGGCAATTGGCGGGCGCATTACGACACGACGGGTCCCGAGATCCTGGAGCAGACCGGCGGGCGGTTGACGCATTTCGTCGCGGGCCTCGGCACGAGCGGAACGTTCGTCGGCGTCGGTCGGCGGCTGCGCGAGGTGAATCCCTCGATCAAGTTGATCTCGGTACAACCCGATTCGCCGCTTCACGGACTCGAGGGCCTGAAGCACATGCAGACCGCGATCGTGCCCGGCATTTACGATCCGACGCTAGCCGATGACGATCTCGGCGTGAGCACGGAGGACGCGTTCGAGTTGACCCGGCGATTGGCGAGAGAAGGGCTCTTCGTGGGCATTTCGAGCGGTGCCAATCTCGCCGGTGCGTTGCATGTGGCGAGGCATACCTCGAATGCGGTCGTGGTCGTGGTGTTTTGCGACGGCGGTGAGAAGTACCTATCGGAGCGGCTATGGGACGAAACCGGGGAGGAACGGCGCTGATGGCACTCACACTGCAGCCAGGAGTCCGCGACGCGATCGCCGCACACGGTGTGGAAACCTACCCGAACGAGTGCTGTGGCGCGTTATACGGTCGCGAGGGAGTGGTGACTGACACCTTCGCACTCCCGAACACGACGGACGAAGGCCCTCGACGCCGCTTCCTCGTTCGCCCGCAGGACTATCGCGACGCCGAGCGGCGCGCAAGGGAAATCGGCGCCGAGCTGCTCGGGTTCTATCATTCACATCCCGATCATCCGGCACGGCCGTCGCAGTACGATCTCGATCACGCGTGGCCGTTCTTCTCGTACATCATCGTCGCCGTTCGCGCCGGTACGCCGGAGGACATGACGTCCTGGCAATTGCGCGAAGATCGTTCCGCCTTCGACCAGGAACAGCTGACTTATGCCCAACACGATCAACATTCCGACGCCGCTGCGCCCCTTCACGGACAAGAAAGAGTCCGTTGAAGTCCACGGCGCCACTGTCGGCGAGCTCCTCGCCGATCTGACAACGCGGTATGAGGGGCTCCGTAAGCATCTCTATGCCGACAACGGCAAGCTGCGGAACTTCGTGAACGTGTATCTGAACGACGAGGACATCCGCTATCTGCAGCGCGAGCAGACGCCGGTGAAGTCGGGCGACACACTCAGCATCGTGCCGTCGGTTGCTGGAGGTGTTCCCACCTCCGCTGAAGCTACGGTGGGCAAGCCCGCGACCGCTGAAGCTACGGTGGGCAAGCCCGCGATCGCTGAAGACCTGCCAAGTCTCTCGCCCGAAGAGATCAAGCGCTATAGCCGGCACCTGATCATGCCGGAGGTAGGCATGGACGCGCAGCGCAAGCTGAAGGCGTCGAGCGTTCTCTGCATCGGCGCCGGCGGACTCGGGTCTCCCGCAGCGATGTATCTCGCCGCCGCGGGCATCGGTCGGCTCGGCATCGTCGACTTCGATGTCGTCGACTACAGCAACCTGCAGCGTCAGCTGCTGCACACGACCAACGACGTCGGTCGGTCCAAGCTCGAATCGGCCAAGACCAAGGTTGTTGCGTTGAACCCGCACGTGCAGGTCGACACGTACGAAGAGGCGTTGTCGTCCGAGAACGCCATGCGCCTGTTCAAGGGGTACGACGTCATCCTCGACGGGACCGACAACTTCCCGACGCGGTATCTGGTCAACGACGCGTGCGTGCTCTCGGGCATTCCGAATGCTTACGGCAGCATCTTCCGATTCGAAGGGCAGGCCTCGGTCTTCGCCACGAAAGAGGGCCCTTGCTACCGCTGCCTCTACCCTGAACCGCCACCGCCGGGACTCGTCCCGAGCTGCGCCGAAGGCGGCGTGCTCGGCGTGCTGCCGGGGATCATCGGCGTCATCCAGGCGACTGAATCGATCAAGCTCGTGACAGGGATCGGCGAGCCGCTGATCGGCCGGTTCCTGATCTACGACGCGTTGAAGATGCGGTTCCGTGAGCTGAAGCTGAAAAAGGATCCGGAGTGCCCGGTGTGCGGCACCAATCCGACGGTCACCAAACTGATTGATTACGAGCAGTTCTGCGGCGTGCGGCCCGAGCCGCAGCCGGCGCAGACAACCGGAGGCACCGTGAACGACTGGGAAATCACGCCTGTCGATTTGAAGAAGAAGCTCGATGCCGGCGAGACGCCGTTCATCCTCGACGTGCGAGAGCCCAACGAGTATCAGATCAATCGCATACCCGGCTCGACGCTCATCCCGCTGGGCGAGCTGCCGAGGCGATACCAGGAACTGCCAAAGGACCGCGAGATCGTCACGCAGTGCAAGATGGGCGGCCGCAGCGCCAAGGCCCAGGACTTCCTGAAGTCGGTCGGTTTCACGAATGTGAAGAACCTCAAGGGCGGGATCCTCGAGTGGATCGATAAAGTCGATCCGTCTCAGCCGAAGTACTGACGTCCGCATCACGAACGCCGGGCCTAGAAGCCCGGCGAGCATTGGTTCGAGCCACCCGGAATCGGAATCCGACCAATGTTGACGGGGTTGGAAACGGGAACGTACAATACCGACTAGAGCAGTCGGATTTTCCGCCTTCGCCAAGGCTACGGCGGAATTGCTCAATTCATGCTGAGGCTGTCGAAAAAGGCGGATTACGCGCTGATCGCGATGAAGCACCTCGCCCAGAAACACCGGGCGACTTCCACGAGCGCGCGTGAGATTGCCGAGCAATACGACATCCCAATCGAGTTGATGGCGAAGGTGCTGCAGCGCCTGGTTCGCCACCGTCTCCTGGTTTCGACGCAGGGCACGCGTGGCGGGTACACGCTCAGCCGATCTTCGAATTCGATCAGCGTGGCCGACGTGATCGAGGCCATCGACGGTCCGTTTACGGTCACTGCATGCTCGACGGACAAGCACGACTGCGAGCAGTACAGCAAGTGCAGCGTGCGCGATCCGCTCTGGCAGATCCGCGAGCGGATTGCCGCAACGCTTGGCACGGTCACGTTGGCGGACATGGCGGTGGATCCTGATCCGGTCGTCACGTCCCCGGTCGCGGTGGTACGGAAAGGCGCGTAGGAAGAAACAGCGATGAAGCTTCCGATTTACTTGGATTACCACGCCACGACGCCCGTCGATTCGCGGGTGCTGGAGGCGATGCTGCCCTACTTCACGCAGCAGTTCGGCAACGCGGCCAGCCGCAATCACGCCTTCGGCTGGGAGGCGGAAGAAGCGGTGGAGAACGCGCGCAAGCAGGTCGCCGATCTGATCGGCGCGAGCGCGAAGGAAGTCATCTTCACCAGCGGCGCCACCGAGTCGAACAACCTCGCCATCAAGGGCGTCGCGGAGATGTACCGCGAGAAGGGTAATCACGTCGTCACGTGCGTGACCGAGCACAAAGCGGTCATCGATACGTGCAAGAAGCTCGAGAAGCAGGGCGCGCGCGTGACCTACCTGCCGGTGCAGAAGGACGGTCGCATCAGCCTCGACGATCTGCGCGAGGCGATCACCGACAAGACGATCCTGATCACCATCATGACCGCCAACAACGAGATCGGCGTGCTGCAGCCGATTGCGGAGATCGGCGCGATCGCGAAGGAGAAGGGGATCCTCTTCCACACCGATGCGGTGCAGGCCGTCGGCAAGATCCCGGTGAACGTGAACGAGCTGAAGGTCGATCTCCTCTCGCTGAGCGGTCACAAGATGTACGGCCCGAAAGGTGTGGGGGCGTTGTATGTGCGCCGCCGCAATCCGCGCGTGCTGCTCTCGGAGCAAATCAGCGGCGGCGGGCACGAGCGCGGGATGCGGTCGGGCACGCTGAACGTGCCGGGCATCGTCGGGCTGGGAAAGGCCGCCGAGTTGTGCCGGAATGAGATGGCGGTCGAGGGCGAGCGGTTGCGCGGGCTCCGTGACTATCTCAACGAGCAGCTGCACCGCAGCCTCGACGAGTTGTACGTCAACGGCTCGATGGAGCATCGCCTCCCGCACAACTTGAACGTCAGCTTTGCCTACGTGGAGGGTGAGTCGCTCCTGATGGGCATCAACGACGTCGCCGTCTCGTCAGGGTCGGCGTGTACGTCGGCGAGTCTCGAGCCTTCGTACGTGTTGAAGGCGCTCGGCGCCGGCGACGATCTGGCGCATTCGTCGATCAGATTCGGCCTCGGCCGCTTCACGACGAAAGAAGAAGTCGATTACGTCGTCCAGAAGTTGACCAGCGTGGTTCGCCGGCTCCGTGAGATGTCGCCGCTCTACGAGATGGTGAAGGAAGGCGTGGATCTTTCGAAGATGCAGTGGGTGACTCACTAGCGCGTAATTCGAAATGCAAAATGCAAAATGCCAAATGCAAAAGGGATTCTGATTTCATTTTGAATTTTGAATTTTGAACTTTGCATTACGGAGAGCACAGACATGGCTTACTCGAACAAAGTGATCGATCACTACGAGAACCCGCGCAACGTCGGGTCGCTCCCGAAAGACGACGTCAACGTTGGCACCGGCCTCGTCGGCGCGCCGGAATGCGGCGACGTGATGAAGCTGCAGGTGCAGGTCAACCCGGAAACGGGTGTGATCGACGACGCGAAGTTCAAGACGTTCGGCTGCGGGTCGGCGATTGCGAGCTCCAGCCTCGCGACCGAATGGCTCAAGGGCAAGACGGTCGATCAGGCGCTCGCGATCAAGAACACCGACATCGTCGCCGAGCTGTCGCTGCCGCCGGTGAAGATTCACTGCTCGGTGCTTGCCGAAGATGCCATCAAGGCGGCGATCGCCGACTACAAGGCCAAGCAGGAGAAGGAAAAGGGCGTGTCGGCCACCGCCGGCCACGAGCAGCCATCCGCCTGACGGCGGCGAGCGTAGGGGCGACCTTCAGGTGGCGCCCAAAGACCAGGTGGCCCCCAACAACGACGATGATTCACATCAGCGAAACCGCCGCGCAAAAGATTCATTCGTTGATGGCCAAGCAAGGCATCCACGACGGCGGTCTTCGTGTGGGCGTGAAAGGCGGCGGCTGTTCGGGCCTGAGCTACACGTTCGCTTGGGAGAAGGAACCGCGGCTCGGCGACGAGGTCTTCGAGGCGAATGGCGCGAAGATCTACGTCGACCGCAAGAGTTACCTGTTCCTCAAGGGGACGACGCTCGACTACGACACGGCGTTGCTCTCGCGGGGCTTCGTTTTCAACAATCCGAACGCGAAACAGACCTGCGGGTGTGGAAGCTCGTTCGGCGCGTGACGCGTCGGACGGCCCTCTGTCCATGACTCCCGACTCGATACACGTGCAGCCCGTCTCGACGCTCGAGTGCCGCAGTTGTGGCGCGGGCGCTCCCGTCGACGAGCACTTCTGCCCGCAGTGCAGCCGAATCCTCGCGCTCGGCCGCCACGGCGACTACTTCTCGTTCATGGGGCTGCCGCGAAAGCTGACCATCATGCCGGCGGATCTCGAGCGACGGTTCCGCGATTTGAGCCGGAAGTTTCATCCCGATTACTTCTACAACGCATCACCGGTCGAACGGATCGCGAGCCTGGAGCGGTCGTCGTATCTGAACGACGCGTATCGGGCGCTGCGCAGCATGCCGACGCGCATCGAGCATCTGCTGGCCATCGAGGGGATGCCGTCCGTGAAGTCCGATGACAGCGGGGCGAAGGTACCGCCGGCCCTTCTCGAGGACGTGTTCGCGCTCAACGAGGAGTTGGACGAGATTCGCGAATCGCGCGAGTCGGGCGCCGATTCGAAGGCATTGAACGCGCGGCTGCAGTTGGCGCGCGAGCCGATCGACGCCCGGCGCGCCGCGCACGAGCAGCAGCTCGAGGCGCTTGCGTCGCGATGGGACGCACTCGTGGAGTCGGCGTCAGCGGACGAACGCCGCGCCACGCTCGACGCTCTGCGTGAACGATTGCTCGAGCGGAACTACATCAACAATCTCCTGGCGACCATTGAACGAGAGGTCGCCTCTTCAGGAAGCGGGAATCAGGAATCAGGAATCAGGCGTGGGTAAAGTCGTCGGCATCGACCTCGGCACCACGAACAGCCTCGTCGCCTATGTTCGAGATGGCGCGCCGGTCGTGATCCGCGATGGTACCGGCGACGGCCTCGTGCCCTCGGTCGTGTCGGTCGACACCAGCGGGACGATCTTCGTCGGCCGCGAAGCGCAGCGGCGTCTGCTCACCTCACCCGAGCGAACGGTCTACTCCGTGAAGCGCTTCATGGGTCGCGGGATCGAGGACGTGCGCGACGAAGCCGCGCTGCTGCCGTTCAAGGTCGGCGGCGCCCTTCGACAGGCTCAGGGCGGCCCGAGCGATCAGTCGAGGGCCGACACGGGCGGCGTCGTCCGGATCGGACTGGGCGAGCGCGAGTTCACACCGCCCGAGATTTCTGCGTTCGTCCTGCGCGAGCTGAAGCAACGGGCCGAGGATCACTTCCGCGATCAGGGCGAGTTCGACTTCGAGGTCGACCGCGCGGTCGTCACCGTCCCGGCGTACTTCAACGACGCGCAGCGGACCGCGACGCGCGATGCCGGTCGGATCGCGGGGCTCGAGGTCCTGCGAATCATCAGCGAGCCGACGGCGGCGTCGCTCGCATACGGGCTCGACAAACGCGATCGCGGCACGATTGCGGTGTACGACCTCGGAGGCGGCACGTTCGACATCTCCATTCTGCGCGTCGAGGACGGCGTCTTCCAGGCGCTGGCCACCAATGGCGACACGCATCTGGGCGGCGACGACATCGACCGGCTCCTGGTCGAATTGGTGCTTCGCGAATCTGGCGCGGCCACGAACGGCGAAACGATCCAGGCGATTCGCAAAGCCGTCATTCAGGCGAAGTGGGATCTCTCCGAGCACGAGGAGGCAGAGATCCTCGTTGACGCATTGCCGGCCTATCGTCGGCGAATCACACGCGGGGAATTCGAGCAGCTGATTCGGCCGCTCGTCGATCGCACGCTCGGACCGGTGAAGCAGGCGCTCGCGGACGCAGGTCTCGAGCCGCGCGAGGTCGATGAAGTCGTGCTCGTCGGCGGTTCCACACGCATGCCATTGGTGCGCCGTCTCGTGGAGGAGGTGTTCCTGCGCACACCGCACAGCGATCTCAACCCCGATGAGGTCGTTGCGCTCGGCGCGGCGGTGCAGGCGGACATCTTGATCAGCGGGCGCCGCGAGATGTTGCTGCTCGACGTCACGCCGCTGTCGCTCGGCATCGAGACAATCGGCGGCGTCGTCTCGAAGATCATCATGCGCAACTCGACGATCCCCGCGACCGGGCGCGAGATGTACACGACCAGCGTCGACAACCAGACCGCCGTCGATATTCACGTCGTTCAGGGCGAGCGCGAGCTGGTGGCCGACTGCCGGTCGCTGGCGCATTTCAAGCTGCGCGGGATACCGCCGATGCCGGCGGGACTGCCACGGATCGAGGTGCGTTTTCAGATCGACGCCAACGGAATCCTGGGTGTGGCCGCGCGCGAGCTGCGGACGGGTATCGAGCAAGCGATTGAGGTGAAGCCGTCATACGGGCTCACCGATCAGGAAGTCGAGCGCATGCTGATGGAGTCGTTCGAGCATGCGCAGGCGGATTTCGACGCGCGTCTCCTGATCGAAACGAGAAACGAAGCCGAGACGGTCGTCAACGCGACCGAGAAATCGTTGCGCCGGCCGAATTTCGAGGTGCTCACGAGCGGCGAGCTGAAGGCGGGAGAAGTCGACCGCATCCACGCGGCGCTTTCCAGCCTGAAACAGGTGATGGGCGGCACCGATCGCGATCTGATTCACGCGCAGACCGCGGCGCTCAACCACGCGACCAAACACCTGGCGGAAGTCGTGATGAATCGCAGTGTCCGTGAAGCACTCGCCGGAAGAAACGTGGACGAAGTCTGATGCCGAAAGTGACGTTCATCAAGGACGGCAAGGAAACGACCGTGGAGTTCGAGCACGGCAAGCTCCCGTTTTCACATCACGGACTGCCCGAGTCGTTTCTCGACGTGGCGATGAATCTCGGCATTCCACTCGAGCACGCGTGCGGCGGAAGCTGCGCCTGCACCACGTGTCATCTGATCATCCGCAAGGGCAAGCAGAACCTGAGCGAGGAGCAAGACAACGAACTCGACCGCCTCGACACCGCGTGGGACCTGACCCCCGACTCGCGACTCGGCTGCCAGGCGGTGATCAGAGGGGACGTCGTCGCCGAGTTCCCGATGTACACCCGCAATTACGTGCAGGAGGGCGGTGGCATTCAACTCGGCAAGTCTGATGCCCGCGACGAGAAGGAGACGGTGCGCTCGTGAAGTGGACCGATTCTGAAGACATCGGCATCGCGCTCTACGAAAAATTTGCGTCCGTCGATCCCCTGACCGTCCGATTTACGGACCTGCGCGAGAAGGTCATGCAGCTCCAGGGTTTTGACGACGACCCGAAGGGATCGAACGAACCCAAGCTCGAAGCGATCCAGATGGCTTGGTACGAAGAATGGAAGGAAAACCAGTAAACTCCTTCCTTCGTCTGAAATGACATGACCCGGTGGCTCTACGGTCCGGCGGCGGTCCTTCTCTTCAGCCTGGGTCAGCCGGCGTCCGCCTCAGCGGATCCGGCTGATGACCCGCCAGGCGGCAATCCGCCTCCGACGGTCGACGTAAGCCGCCTCCCCATCAACCTGGAACGCATCCATCGTCAGCTCCGTGAGACCTCGGTCCGTGAAGAGCGGGACGGTCTGAACCTCCGTTACATCATTGACGTCTTCGGCCAGGCACCTCGCCTCGAGCTGTTTTCGAAGCAGGACAACCTGCAGTTCGGCCCGGTTCCAAGCAGCGCGCCGACCCATCAGGACATGCTGCAGATCATGACGCCCCAGGAGTTCAGCGCCCCCGCCGCCAACTTCGGCAATCTGTTCAACTGGTTCTCGCGCAAGTCCGACAAGGACAAGAAGTAGAATCCCGCGTGCGGATTCTCGTCGTCGCTGCGACCGCGGCCGAGATCGCGCCATTCGCGGCGCGACTGCGTTATGGCGCGAGCCGGACGCAGCGGGTCGTGAGCTACAACGGGGCCGGTCACGACGTCGACATCCTCGTGAGCGGCGTCGGGATGGTAGCGGCAGCGTCGTGGACCTCGCGCGAGCTGTCGCGCCAGCGCTATGACCTTGCGCTGAACCTTGGCGTGTGTGGAAGCTTCAGTCGAACGTTGGCGCCCGGGACTGCGGTGCACGTCGTCTCCGATTGCCTCCCCGAGCTCGGGGCGGAGGATGGCGACGCCTTTCTCAGCGTTCAGCAGATGAAGCTGCTCGGGAGCGACGAGTTTCCTTTTAAACGCGGACGACTCGTGAACGCGACGCCACCCGGAAATCAGGCGCTGGATCGTCTTCGTGCCGTCCACGGAATCACGGTGAACACCGTGCACGGCAACGATCGATCGATTGCGCGGGTCGTCGAAGGGTTCAAGCCAGAGGTCGAGAGCATGGAAGGCGCGGGATTCATGTACGCCTGTCTGATTCAGGGAATACCGTTCGCCCAGGTGAGAGCGGTGTCGAATATCGTCGAACGCCGCAACCGAGGCGCATGGAAGCTGGATCTCGCGATCGGTGAACTGAGCCTGGCCGCGTGGCGGTTGCTCGAGTCATGACGCTGTCGCTGGCGTTTTCGCCCTGCCCGAACGACTGCTTCATGTTCGATGCGATGGTGCATCGACGCATCGATCTGGAGGGGCTCGAGTTCGATGTTCGTCTCGCCGATATCGAAGCGCTGAACACGTCCGCGTTTGCGGGTGATGTGGACGTCACGAAATTGAGTTTTCACGCCTACGCCTACTGCGCCGATCGCTACGTGCTGCTCGACGCGGGCAGCGCCCTCGGCCGCAACTGCGGACCGCTGCTCATCTCCAGGCGATCGATTGCCAGAGATGAAGTCGCACGCGGCTCGCTTCGGATTGCGATTCCAGGCAGGTACACGACGGCGCGGTTCCTGCTCGGGCTTGCGTTTCCGTCGGCGCGAAACACGACGGAGGTGTTGTTCTCGGACATCGAAGGCTCGTTGCTCGACGGCACGTACGACGCCGGGCTCATCATCCACGAGAACAGGTTTACGTATGCGGCGAAGGGGTTGAAGAAGATCATCGATCTTGGAGAGTACTGGGAGGGGGAAACGGGCGCTGCAATCCCGCTCGGTGGCATCGTCGTCCGGCGCGACCTGCCGCCCGACGTGCAGCAGCGCGTCAATCGTGTGATGCGGCGGAGCGTCGAGTACGCATTCGCGCATCGCGCCGACAGCCTGCCATACGTCCGCGCCCACGCGCAGGAGATGAGCGAAGACGTCATGTACAGCCACATCGATCTGTATGTGAACGACTACTCGATCGATCTCGGGACGGAAGGGCGCCGGTCAGTCGAAGTGCTCTTCGAGCGTGCCCGTCAGGTCGGCATCATCCCGAATTCGGAGAGGGGATTGTTTCTGTGACGGTCCGCCTACCCGCCTGCGCCAAGGCTCCGGCGGGTCCGCCGTAGCGTTCCGCGGAGGCGGAAAGGCGGACTCTACGTACGTCGTGGGGGCCGGCTTTAGCCGGCCCTTCAGGCATGCATCCGATGGTCGGCGATGTCCTGCGCCACTCTCGCGATGATGTGGTGCAGTTGGTAGATCCCTTCCGTCAACGCGGCAGGACCCGGCTGCAGGATGTAGGACGACTTGATCTCGTAGACGTGGCCGTCGCGCACCGCGGGAACGTCGTTCCATCCCGGTCGCGCCGTGATCTTCTCCGTGCGCACCGCCTTGCCGCACCATGACGCGATGATGACGTCGGGCCTTCGGCGTATCACCTCATCGGACGACACGATTCGATCGCGACCGAGCTTTGCCTCCCTCAGGTCCGGGAAAATCGGGTCGCCTCCTGCAATCTCGACGAGCTCCTCGACCCAGCGGATGCCCGTAATCAACGGGTCGTCCCATTCTTCGAAATAGACTCGCGGGCGCATCGGCAGCCGCATCGCTCCGGCGCGAACGGCGTCAATTTCGAGCTCGAGCCTCGATGCCAGCGCATCTCCCCGATCGGCGCATCCGACGAGCGCCCCCAGCACGCGAATCATCTGGAGGATTTCGGCGACACTCCGCTGGTTGAACGTCATCACCGGATAGCCGCGCTTCACCAGCTCGCACGTGATGTTTGCCTGGAGGTCCGAAAACGCCAGGATCAGATCCGGGTGCAGCGCTTCGATGCGGTCGTACTTTGCGCTGATGAAAGCCGAGACGCGTGGCTTGCGTCGGGCTTCCGGTGGACGCACCGTGTATCCCGACACCCCGACGACGCGGTGCCCCTCGCCGAGCAGGTACAGCGTCTCGGTGGTCTCCTCCGTCAGACAGACGATGCGGGAGGGATAGGGATTCATGGCTGCAGTTGCTGGTCGCGCCACACGAACGGCGCGCGCGTCACCGTCTCGCCCGGTTCGAGCGTGAGCGGAGTGCGGAACATCGGTCCGGCGTAGACGCAGGAATGGAACTCGCCGTTCTCGCCGCAGGGATCGATCCTCGGGGGCAGGTCCGCGAGCAGGGCGCGATCGAACTCGCGGCCGATGAACGAGGCGTCGAGCACGCGCGTGTCGACGCACGCGATGCGAGCCCGCAGGCCGCCGTCGATCATCGCTTCCGCCAGCGCAGCGGTCGGGATGCCCCAGACGGGGAACAACGGCTGGAGCCCGGTGCCCGCAAGTCGATCTTCCCGGTACTTCCGGACGTCCTCGAGAAAGAGATCGCCGAACGCGACGTGCGTGAAACCGGCCTCGACCGCGGAGGACACGGCCCGTCCCATGCGTGTCTCGTATTCCTCGTTCGGGCACGGATGCGGAATGGGAACGACGATGAGCGGGAGGCCGACGGCGGCGGCCTGCGCCTCGAGAACCTCACGTCTCACCGCGTGCATCGCCACTCGATCGACGGCCTCGTTGACTGTCGTCAGCAGTGCGGCGACCGCGCCGGGGTACTGCCGGTTGAGCACGTGAAGCGCCCACGCGCTGTCCTTGCCGCTGCTCCATGAGAGGAGAATTTTCATCGCCTACTTGAACGCCTCGGGATGCAGGATTCGTGCGATCGCTTCGGCAGCTTGCGCCACTCGTGGCCCGGGGACGGCGAGGTACTCATCGGTCGCGATATAGACACGTCCAGTCCGTACGGCCGGAATCGACGGCAGGGCGTCCCACGCGTGGCGCTCCTTCGCGACGTCGGCCGTCGCCACACCCGTGGGGCGAACCTCGAGAATCACCTCCGGCGCGCGTGCCAGAATCGTCTCGACTGACGGCTGCACCGCTTCTCGTGATGTGTCGGCGAACACATTCGTGCCGCCGGCGACGCCGAGTATGTCGTGCATGAACCCGAAACCCCCGCTGGCGTAAACGCCTCGCAGCGACCCTGGATCGCGTTCGAAGACCAGAAGTGTCCGTGGACGACGAAGTTTCGCGACGCGCGTCCTGATCGCATCGAGACGTCCCTGAATGTCTCGCGCCAGCCGGTTTGATTCGCTCGCGCGCCCGACGCTCGTGCCGAGGTCGCGGATCGTCGACAGCACACCGTCGAGGTCAGCGTGGCGATAGCTGAAGGCGCGAATCTTCGCCCGCGCGAGCTGCGCCTGCACGTCGGTTTGCGATCCATAGGTGATGACGAGATCCGGACGCAGCGACAGGATCCGCTCCATGTCGGGATCGATCAGTGCTCCGACGCGTGGGAGGGACTTTACCTCCGGCGGAAAACTGTCGTAGCTGCTGACCCCGACGACCTGCGGGCCCGCGCCGAAGGCGAAGAGCATCTCGGTCAGCGCTGGCACGAGCGACACGATCCGTTTCGGCGCGCCGTCACCCTGCGGCGCCGCACCGATCGCGGCCAGAGCGAGGAGAACGACGAGCGCGAGTCGCGTCAGCCTTTTCGGACGAGCAGCCATAAGAAGAACGGTCCTCCAAGCAGCGCCGTGATCACCCCGACGGGAACCTCGAGCGGCGCGAGCATCGTCCGCGAGCCGACGTCGCACGCCACCAGGAACGCTGCGCCGAAGAGCGCCGATGCCGGCAGCACCACGCGGTGGTCGACTCCGACGAGCAGTCTCACGAGATGCGGGACGACGATGCCGATGAATCCGATCGGCCCCGCGAGCGAAACGGCCGCCGCGGTGGCGAGCGATGCACTGACGAACGCGAGCCGCTGTGCGCCCGCCACGTCGACGCCGCGCGCAGCAGCGGCGTCGGCGCCAACGCTGAGCAGATTCAGCGATGAAGGCAGCAGCGCAAACATCGCAAACGCAATCGCGATCAGGGGCAGGGCGGCAAGGATAGGCTGGAAGCTTCCCACGTCCAGATCGCCCATCACCCAGCGCATCGCGCGGTAGACCTCGGCGAAGTTCGACAGATACTGGACGAACAGAATCAGCGCCGAGAAGAACGCGTTGAGCGTCACTCCAGCGAGCAGCAACACGGTCGTCGACATCGCGCGATCGCGCAGCGTGGCAAGCCAGTAGACGATGCCGGCCGCGACCGCCGCTCCCACCAGGCTCGCCAGCGGCACGATCGAGAACGGGCCAACGGTGATGGCGGTGCCAAAGATGATCGCTGTCATCGCTCCGAGCGAAGCGCCCGCCGATACGCCGAGGGTGAAAGGCGTCGCGAGCGGGTTGCGCAGCATCGCCTGAAACACCACGCCCGCCGCGGCGAGCGTGGCGCCGGTCACGGCGCCGGCGAGCACGCGCGGCATGCGCGCGATGAAGAAGATCTGTGCGTCGACGTTCGCCGA
The DNA here is from genome assembly GCA_036407095.1 of Vicinamibacterales bacterium. Lineage (GTDB taxonomy): Bacteria > Acidobacteriota > Vicinamibacteria > Vicinamibacterales > UBA2999 > Gp6-AA40. The sequence continues at coordinate 103,395 of DASWZV010000143.1, forward strand.
AAAAGGAATCGACCGATCGAACACACGGGCAAGGCTGATGGTCGTACTGCCGACGAGTGGCGCGACCAGGCACGTGGCCACTGCCAGCGCCCCAAACCCGCCGACTGCGAGCGCCAGCCTCACACGAACAGGTCGCGTGAGAGCGGACGCGCCGACCGCGACAGTCGAATCGAGGGTGCTCATCTCTCTCTCGAGACCGGTATCACGGTCAGATGGCCGGCCCCCTCGTGATATCGAACGTCCGCGACGACGCCGTACAACTGCCGCACCATCGGCGCCGTCAGCACATCGTTCGTCGGTCCCTGTGCGAGCACCCGTCCCTCGCGCATGAGCACGAGGCGATCGCAGAGCGCCGCAGCCAGGTTGAGGTCGTGAGTCGCCAGCAGCATCGTGACGCTGCGCTCGCGGTTCAGCCGCGTCAGCAGCGCGGCGACTTCGAGTTGATAGCCGAGATCGAGCGAGGCTGTCGGCTCGTCGAGCAGCAACACATCCGAGGCTTGGGTGAGCGCGCTCGCGATGATGACGCGCTGTTTCTCGCCGCCGCTCAGCGTCATGTACGCGCGGGCAGCGAGATGCTCGGTGCCGGTAGCCGAGAGCGCCTCGCGGGCGAGCGCCAGGTCCGCGGGACCCTCGAGTTGCAGGGGGCCGAGATGCGGGTGGCGGCCCATCAGCACCATCTCCATCACGGTGTAGTCGAAGGCGGGATGGGTCTCCTGAGGGACGACGGCGATGTGTTTGGCGATCTCACGACGCGAGAGGCGGGCGAGCGGCCGTCCGTACAAGTCGACGCTGCCATGGCGCGGCGTCAGCATTCCTGCCAGTAGTCGAAGCAAAGTCGTCTTGCCACAGCCGTTGGGCCCGAGCAGACCCGTCAGCGACCCACGAGGCACATCGACGCTGACCTCGCGCAGCGAGAACGACCGACCGCCACCGCGGTCGGTCGCATATCCGTACGAGAGATCAGTGCCCTGCAGCATCGAATGGGTCCGTGGCAGGCTGGCCCTGAGCGATCCCGACATCGATGGCCCAGCATCCGTTGTGACACACATACTCGCCGGTCGTGAACGGGAGCGGGCTCGAGAAGAGCGGCGCATCGAGGACGAGCGTGTGGTACTCGCCGTGCTCGCCACACGGATCGACGCCGGCAGCGATGAGGTCGTTCAACAGCGTGAGCGTCAACCGTCGCCCCAACCAGTCCGGAGTCAGGAGGCCGTCGCGTATCGTCACGATGCGCGCATCGGCGCCAGTCGCCACGAACTCGCGGTAGAGCAAGTCTGTCGGTTCTCCCCAGAGCGGCTCGACGGCCACCAGCCCTTCAGCGGCGCACACGCGCTCGGGAAACTCGCGATTCGACTCGTACATGATGTCGCCGAAGATCACGTGCGTGACGCCGAGTGCGCGGACGTCGCGAAGCGCGCGACGATACCCGTCTTCGTAGCCGGCCCATGAACCGCGGCCAGGTACGGCAGTGAGCCCGAGCCGGCGCGCTTGTGCCTCGACCACATCGGGGCGAAGCCCGTGCGAGCGGCTGCGGGCACCCTGTTCATCGAACATCGTGATCGCGGCCACGATGTCGAATGCGGATTGACTGCGGTGCAGCGCAAGGTAGCTGTCCTTGCCACCGCTCCACGAAATGGCAGCGCGGGGTTTCACGGTCTCCTTCCAGCGTCCATCGCGCCGGGGCTCGCAGCGTAAAAGGTCCGGCTGAAGCCGGACACTACGTACGAACCTGAAGGGACAGAGCTCCGGAGCAGGTGTTCTGACTCGCTGCCTTCGCCCGTGCGGGCATCGGCTGCTTACAGTGGCGGGACCGTGTGGGCTTCGCACCCACTTCCCCTGTCACCCGGGCAGTGTCGGTTGTTGAACGCAATCATAGCACGCTAAGATCGGTGGGGTTTTCGCGTGAAAACACGGCTCCGCGCGGCCGGCCTGGCCGAGATCGACGAGAAGCTTCAGGCGGGAGAGCGCCTTACGCTCGAGGATGGCGTGCGGCTGTTCGACGCGCCGGATCTGCTTGCCGTGGGATGGCTGGCCAATCGCGAACGCGAGAAGCGTCACGGCGCGAGGACGTACTTCAATTACAACCTGCGTCTCGAGCCGACCAACGTCTGCGAAGCGAGTTGTCTGTTCTGCTCGTTCGCGCGGCTCAAGCCCGGCATGCCCGAGGCGTACACGATGTCGCTCGAAGAGGCGTGGGACAAGCTGCGCCAGCGCGCCAACCAGCCGCTCACCGAGCTTCACATCGTCAACGGACTCAATCCAGACCTGCCCTTCAGCTACTACACGGACCTGCTTCGAGGCTTCAAGCGGATCCGTCCCGGCATCCATCTCAAATGTTTCACCGCTGTCGAGATCGCGTTCTTCGCCGATCTCTACGCGATGACCGATGTGCAGGTGTTACGCGAGCTGATGGACGCGGGACTCGACTCGCTCCCGGGCGGCGGCGCCGAGATTTTTGCCGAGCGCGTGCGGCGGAAGATCTGCCACGACAAATGCGGTGCCGATCGCTATCTCGACATCCATCGCACCGCGCATCGCATGGGCATGCGCTCGAACGTGACGATGCTCTACGGGCACATCGAGACGATGGAGGAGCGCGTCGATCACATGTTGCGGGCGCGCGCGCTGCAGGACGAGACCGGCGGATTCCAGGCGTTCATTCCGCTCGCCTTCCATCCCGACAACAATCAGATGCGCAAGCTGCCGGCACCGAGCGGCACCGACACACTGCGTGTCCACGCCGTCGCGCGTCTCGTCTGCGACAACATTCCTCATATCAAAGCATTCTGGATTGCGACCGGGATCGAGCTCGCGCAGACCGCGCTCTGGTTCGGCGTCGACGATCTCGACGGTACCGTGCAGGAAGAGAAGATCTACCACATGGCCGGATCGCAGACGCCCGAGGGCATGACGACCGCTTCGCTCGGACGATTGGTACGCGCCGCCGGCCGCGAGCCGTACGAACGCGACACCCTCTACAACATCGTCAACGATCTGCGCGAGCCTGTACCAGCGGTGTGACATCCGTAGAGCGGAACGTAACAGGCCGCCGCGGTCTGACATTCGTAGGGGCCGCCTTCTTGACCGCCGCAGCCTTGGCGAAGGCGGTCAGGCGGCCCGTCGCGTAGTGTCCGGCTTTAGCCGGACCGTGTAGGGCCTTGTTATGTTCTCCGCGATGAAGACGAAGAGTTTCTTCGTCCTCGTTCGACGAGCGTTTGAGATTCTGCTTGGACTTGTCCTTTTCGTTGCGTCTCTAGTTCCAATGGCGCTCATGGCTGCCGGATTGGTGGCGACCGAACCAGGTGAGTTGCCTCTCTGGCTTCGTGTTGTAATCATCCTGGTTTCTGCCATTCTGATTTGGTTCTGTGTTGCGACTGGCAGCAGGTTGCTGACTGGACGCGAACGGCCCGGCGGTGGACTGTTGCACCCCTGGCTGTTGTACGTCGGCGCCGTCCTGACAACGTGGCGTGCCGTCAGTCAAGGCCTCTTCTTCGGCCCAGAATACGCGCCACGACATCACGAGGCCGCCGACGAACTCTACGCACTAGCGCGATCGCGGTGGCGAAAGAGCCGGTCGTCCAGCAACCCGGGTCCGCCGAACGGTGGGCAGGGTGGTTAGAGGGGCCCTGGGGTAATCGGAGATTGCCAAGCGGTGCGATGCTGGTCTTTGACAGGAGATTGATGATGCATCGTCGTCTTTTCCTTGCGTTCGTCTCAGTCCTCCCGCTCGGTGCGGCGCTTGTCGCCGGGCAGACAAGCGGTCCCGGTGACATCGTGGCTCGCATCAGAGTCGAGGGTCTGCAGCGCTCTCGCGCGCTGACCTTGTATCGCACGCTGACAGATGACATCGGTGCGCGACTGACAGGATCGCCTGCGCACATGCAGGCTGCGCGTTGGGCCGTCGATCGGTTCAAGGAATGGGGGCTCGCCAACCCGCATCTCGAGCCGTACGAGTTCGGCCGCGGCTGGCAGCTCGATCACGTGTCGGTGGAGATGACCGAACCGCGCTACGTTCCGCTCATCGCCTATGCCGAGGCCTGGTCACCATCAACGAAGGGGGTCGTGAGCGGACGGGTCGTGTATGTCGGCGACAAAACCGCGTCGCAGATCCAGGCAATGGGCGCGCAGCTGCGCGGCGCCATCGTGCTGACCCACCTTCCGTTGACGGAGTTCGTGGATCGGGACCGACCGCAGCCTGGTCTCGACGAGCGACCGGTGGCCACGGGCAACCCGTCGCTGCCGCAGGCACGGAGCACCACGGCAGTCAACGACCTGATGCCTCTGCTTGCGCGGGCAGGCGCGGCAGCGGCGATCCGGCCGAGCGCGTACCGCGATGGCACCGTTGGGGTGACCGGGAATCGCGCCACGTCCCCCGACGCAGTGCCCTCGATCATCGTCGCGGGAGAACAGTACAACGTCCTCGCACGTCTGGCCGCCCAGGGACGTCCGGTGTCGCTGCGCGTGGAGCTTCGAACGAGATACTTCGAAGAGGACCGGAACAGCTACAACGTGATCGCGGAAATCACTGGGCAAGATCCAGCGCTTCGCGATCAGGTCGTGCTCGTTGGCGGGCACCTCGACTCGTGGCACACGGCCAGTGGCGCCACGGACAACGCGGATGGTGCCGTGGCCGTGATGGAAGCGATGCGCATCATCCGAGCGCTCGGCACGGGGCCGCGGCGCACCATCCGTGCGGCGCTGTGGAGCGGAGAAGAGCAGGGATTGCTTGGCGCCCGTGCCTATCTCGCGCAGCACTTCAACACGCCGGCCTCGCGAGATCAGCTCGCGGTCTATTTGAACGACGATCCTGGCAGCGGAAAGACGCTGGGCTTCTACATGGAAGGCAATAGAGCTGCGAAGGCCATCTTCGACCGCTGGCTCGCGCCGCTGCAGGATCTGGGCGCGACGCGAAACATCATCGAGGGCATCGGTTCGACCGATCACGTGCCCTTCAATGAAGTCGGACTGCCGGGCTTCAACGTGATCAAGGACTTCAGCGCGTACGACGAGCGCACCCGCCACACCAATGCCGATTACCCCGAGCGCATGAGCGAGGACGAACTGAGGCAGTCGGCCATTTTCATGGCGACGTTCGCATGGCAGGCGGCGATGCAGGATGAAAAGATCCCGCGGATGCCGGCCAAGTAATGGAGCGACTCTGTCAGCCGCATTTGTGATCTCAATCAGTCAGTAATACGACGCGACTGTGGACTGACTGCGTCCGCTCAATGAGTCCCTTGATACGCGACGGTGATTTCGGCGCTGCGGAAATGTGCGAGGACATCACCGCACTCCATCGGTGACGATCAGACGCCGTGACGACTTGATTCGACGCTCGCCGCGGGCGATGCGCGTGGAATGCGACTTGCTGCCCATTCGCGCCATCGTTTCGTCAAGGATTTCGATTGGGGACTTTTCCGTGTCGTGGGTTGTCTGCGCCTGGTGTTGGAATCGCTGTTCTGATCGCGCCCGCTGCCTTCGGCGGTCGTGACTCGCCCATGTCGCCCTCATCGACTCCGAGTCGAGCACGTCATCAGGGGTCGGAATCACGACGTACGCGTTCATCACGACGTCACACCGATTCTCTCGAGCGACTGTGTCCATGACTGGGTGGTGAACAGCCACGCCGCGGAATGAATCGTCATAACAGGGGTGGTGTGATGGCACGTCGTCTCGGGTGTGTCGTGGTAGTGCTTGCAGTGTTGTCGTTCAATCGGTCAGTGGCGGCTCAGGAAACCGCTCCTGCTGACCTGACGTCAGACGACGGTTCGAGGGATTCAGCGGCGCCCTCGCTGGCGCTCGCCATCGCCGCCGCCGCGTCGGCGAGTCCGCTCGATGAAGCACAGACTGCGCCGCCGCCACGCGTCGCGACCGAGTACAGCGACGCCTATCGATTCCGCGCGAAGATCCACAAGGTTTCCAGTTTCGCCACGCTGCCGCTGTTCGGAACCGAAGCCATTCTGGGCCAGTCGTTGTATTCCAATCCCACGCCGGGAAAAAAGACCGCGCATCTCTGGGTGGCCGGCGGCATCTTCGGGCTCTTTGGCGTCAACACCGTGACCGGCGTGTGGAATCTCGTGGAGTCGCGCAAGGATCCCACCGATAGAGGCCGCCGCATGCTCCACGGAATCCTGATGTTGGCGGCCGATGGCGGGTTCCTCGCCACTTCCGCGACGGGGCCCGGCCGGCGCTTCGAGTTCGAGCCAGCGTCGTCGGCGAGCACGCATCGCGCACTCGCGTTCACGTCGATTAGCGTCGCAACCGCAGGTTATCTCGTCATGTTGTTCGGCAATCACTGATCGATCGTCCTGCCCTATGTCGACACTCGCATCAATAACGGAAAGCTGGTCTTCGATCTACTCGAACTCGTGGGCGCTGCGTTCGTGTATCAACTTTGCGCACATCGGTGGTCTGGTCGGCGCCGGTGGCTGCGCGATTGCCGCAGATCGGGCGACGTTGATCGCGTACGACGGCGATCTTCGTCAACGCAACAGACATATGGAGACCTTCCGCGGCGTGCATCGCGTCGTCGTGACGGGCCTCGCGCTCGTCACTCTCAGCGGCGTGCTGTTGATGCTGGCCGATCTCGATGCCTACCTGCATGCTCGCGTGTTCTGGATCAAGATGGCCGGCGTGGTCGCGCTCACGCTGAACGGGTTCGTCATCGTACGTGCCGGTCACAGGGCCGAAGGTGGCGACGATCGATCGTGGAGGACGCTGCGGCGTGCGTCGATGGCGAGCCTGGCGCTGTGGTTCGCGACGACGCTGTTCGGAGCGGTGTTGCCCAATGTCCTGTAAGCAATTCGGCCGGCGCGAGTTCATCCATGACGGCGGCTGCCTGCTGATGACGCTGACGGCGCTCGGCCTGAGCTCAGAGGCGGCCGCACGTCCGGTGCTCGTCGCTGCCGGTAGCGGCTCCGGCAGCGAGCGACGCTATCCGATCCCCGCGGCTGACGGCGTGAGCATCGATCATGGTCCCCAGGTTATTCTCGTGCGCGCGTCAGGGAAGGTGTTCGCGTTCGCGCTATCGTGCCCGCATCAGAACGCCGCGGTGAAGTGGGTGGCGAAGGATCATCGGTTCCAGTGCACGAAGCACGATTCGCAGTATCAGCCCGACGGTACCTATACGACGGGCCATACCACCCGGAATCTCGATCGGTTCCCGATTCGCCGCGACGGGGATTCGGTGGTGGTGAGTCTCGACGCAGTGTTCAGGTCGGATCAGAACCGCGCCGGATGGGACGCCGCCGTGGTCACGCTGTAATACCCGCTGTCGCACGGATCGAGCGGCGACGATTGCTATCGAAAGAGGTCCGTCGTGGCGGCGGCCGGGAGCCACGGAGACAGCGGCAGCTCTCCCTTCAATGCGTCTCGCGTCGCGGCGGATAATTTCTCCACCACGTCCTCTGGGTACTGCGTCTTGTGACACGCCATCGACCGTCGCGACGCGTCGAAGTCAGCCGGGGAGAACGGAATACGAGCGGTGATGTACTTCGGCGACGGTGCGAGATAGGCCGGCTCTCCACTGTCTGAATTCAGGGTACGAACTGCCTCCTCCGGAAGCGATACGTAGAACAGACGCTGTGGCGCGCCGGGCGCGCCGGCGCGAACCAGCTGCGTCACGATGCTGCTCACCAGCCGATGATCTGGATGGCCGCTCCCTCCATCCGGTCCCCACGTGATCAGCGCATCCGGGTGAAGCCGTTGCAGTTCCTCCTGGATGCGCGCGGTCACATGAAACAGACGGGCGCGATCCTCCAGGTAGCTGCCCAGTCCTGCGTCAGGAAACCCGAGCAGAATCGGTGGATGGATGCCGAGCGCGTCGGTCGCACAGCGGGCTTCCTCGCTTCGCGCCCGGGCAAGCTCCGGGCCGGGCGGGATTGTCGTATGCGATCCACCCTGTGCGCCGTCAGTCGCGATGACCAGATAGACCTGCACCCCATCGCGAGCGTAGCGAGCGAGGATCGGTGCCGCCGAGCCCTCGTCGTCGGCGTGGGCAAAGACTGCGACCAGCGTCCGCTGAGCGCCTTGCGCCAGCAGCCGTGGAAACATCACCGACGCGGAGATTGCCAATCCGCAGCTCACGATCGCCCCGATCCCTGTGACTGCGGAGCGTCTGACATACATGACCGCCTCCTGAGGACGACGATAACGCCGGAGACGACGGCTCAGTTTTCAGGGGCGCTCGAGGTTCCGCTGACCAGTCGGAATTGAAGTGCACGATTTCTCACCGTTTCGGATCGATTCCCCGCGGCGTATAATAGGCGCAGGTCCAGATCCCATTGGGCAATAGCCCGGCGATGGGGTTTGGGCTTTTTCACGTCCGGACTTTGCGAAAAGTTTCACAAAGCTACCGGGCTGAGCGAGTCGGATTGCGATGGCGTCGATCATTCCGCTGTTGACCGAGTACGAGAAGCAACATCTCTCCGAGCGCCAGGCGCTGCCGGAAAAGTACCTGGGACTCTCGGAGGAGGAGATGGTGCGGCGCATTGCCGAAGCCCGCGCCACGCTCGGCAGCAAGCTCGTCATTCTCGGCCATCACTATCAGCGCGACGAGGTGATCCAGTTCGCCGACTACACCGGCGATTCCTTCAAGCTCGCGCGTCAGATCGCCGCTCGCCCCGAAGCCGACTACATCGTCTTCTGCGGCGTGCACTTCATGGCCGAAAGCGCCGATGTGCTGTGCGCGCCCCATCAACAGGTGGTCCTCCCTGATCTCGCCGCCGGATGCTCGATGGCAGACATGGCCGATCCCGATCAGCTCGAGTCGTGCTGGGAAGAACTGGGGCAGATGGGCGTCGCAGGCATCGTACCTGTGACGTACATCAACTCGGCTGCCTCGATTAAGTCCTTCGTTGGCGAACGCGGCGGCACGGTGTGCACGTCATCGAACGCAATGGCGACGCTGAAGTGGGGCTTCAAACAGGGCGAGAAGATTCTGTTCCTGCCCGATCAGCACCTTGGCCGCAACACCGCCTACAAGATGGGCATGTCGCTCGACGAGATGGTCGTGTGGGATCCGAACGAGATCTTCGGCGGCCTCGATCCCGAAGATGTGCAGCGCGCGAGGATGATCCTGTGGAAGGGTCACTGCTCCGTTCACACGCGGTTTACAGCGAAGCAGATTGCCGCGGTCCGGAAACAGCACCCCGGGATTAGAGTCGTCGTGCATCCCGAAGTGCCGTGGGATGTCGTGCAGGCAGCCGACGACAGCGGAAGCACCGAATACATCATCAAGACCGTCACCAACAGTCCCGAAGGGTCGGTCTGGGCCGTCGGTACGGAAGTGCATCTCGTCAATCGTCTGGCTCAGCAGCTTGCGCCCGCGCGTACCGTCATCTCGCTCGATCAGTTCGGCTGCCTCTGCTCGACGATGTTCCGGGTCTCGCCGAACCATCTGCTCTGGATTCTCGACGAGCTCGTCGAAGGTCGCGTGCACAACCGAATCGTTGTTCCAGACGAGCAGAAGCACTGGAACCGCGTCGCGCTCGAACGGATGTTGTCGATTTCGTAGACGCCGAAGTACGATTCCCTCTTGAACTGAAGCCAGCCTACGGCTCTGAGATTGCCCCAGAACCTCCGGCTGGTTCCTTATCTTTTGGCGCGCTCCGCGCGCCTTGGACCGCACGCGGGTCACAGCGAGCACAAGCCCCGCAGCAAGCCGCGTAGCGGTCCAATATCGTCGAGGAGGGAAGAATGGCGCACGAACTGCCCAAGCTCCCGTACGACTTCGCCGCGCTCGAACCGCACATCGACGCGCAGACGATGCAGATTCATCACGGGAAGCATCATCAGGCCTACGTTACCAATCTGAACACCGCACTCGAGAAGCACCCGGACCTGCAGGGCAAGAGCGTCGAGGATCTCTGTCGCGGCATCAACGGCGTTCCCGAAGCGATTCGGACCGCGGTTCGCAACAACGGCGGCGGCCATTGGAACCACAGCATGTTCTGGACGTGGATGGCGCCGAACGCCGGTGGTGCGCCGACGGGCAAGGCCGCTGACGCGATCAACAGCGCGTTCGGCGCCTTCGACGCGTTCAAGGAGCAATGGGCCAAGGCGGGTGCTGGGCGATTCGGCAGCGGCTGGGTGTGGTTGATCAACGATGGCGGCAAGCTGTCGATCACCAGTACGCCCAATCAAGACAATCCCCTCATGGAAGGGAAGAAAGCCGTACTCGGCCTCGATGTGTGGGAGCACGCCTACTACTTGAAGTATCAGAATCGGCGCCCGGACTACATCACCGCGTGGTGGAACGTAGTGAATTGGGCCGCGGTCAACAAGGCGCTCTGAGTGACGCCTCGCCAATCAGCGATGACACAGATGTCGGTTGTGATCGGATAACGCGGGGGCCAACCCCCCGCGCCCTCTCGCTCGTCAGCTCCTTTCAGAACTGCACATTTCCCGATCGCAAAGTCATTCCGGGACTCCAACAAGCTCATCTTTTGATTTAGAATCCCACATCGATCCGATTCGATGATGGTGTCGCTGTACCGGGGCGAACGAACGGTGGGCGACTGCGACCGGCGCACATCGCTGTGAGCGCCGTTCTGTTGTCTTTCTGCGCGCCCGATTGCGGCGCGCGCAGGGTCTACAACAAGTCAGAGCGCGCAACAGGGTTGGCGCGCAGTGTGCGCGCCGATTGTCTCGCGTGCTCCATCGATCTGCGGATTGCGGGAAAGCAGGTCACCTTCGGTCGCGGGAAGGACCGTCCCGCGGACTCCACACATTGCTTTCTGAATCCTGAGCACGGGCTCAGACACACTCCGAGGAGTGCATGAAGTTCTGGCCACCGGGTACTTCACTCAGGCGAGTATGTCTCGCCGTCTGCTTGAGCGTGTTGATCGCAGCGGCCGCGGCGCGGTGGCCGCTCTTCGCGCAGACACAAGCCGCAAAACCCTTTGCGCCCACGGCGCTGCAGGAATCCGCGTGTCTCGCGTTTGGGGCCGTGGAAAGCGCGCGCAATCCGACGACCGGTGCGATGCGCTTCATCGGTACGCCCACCGGATTTCCGCTGACGCATCCGCTCGGTCACGATGCGCGGACCGATCCGGAAACGGCCGCCCGTGGGTTTCTCTCGGTCTGCGGCTCGCTGTTTGGTCTGAGTGGCGATCCCGCGGATCTCGCGCTCGAGCGAGCAGAGATCACCGACGACCGCCGCGCGATCGTCCGCTTCCAGCAGATGGCCGGCGGCCTGCCGGTCTTCGGGGGGGAGATCATCGTCCACCTCGATCCGAACCGGAACGTCATGGCGACCATCGGCAAAGTGCTGCCGCAGGCGCGGACGGGCACGGTGGCGGCGGTGACGTCGGCCGACGCCTCGCGCACCGCGCTCGAGGCGATCGCCCGACTCCACAACGTGCCGTCGACGGTGCTGTCCGCCGCGCCGCCCCGGTTGTGGGTCTACAACGCCGCGCTGATCGGTCCGGGGCGCAACCTGGCGCGCCTGGTCTGGCGCACCGACGTGACGGCCACCGACCTGCGGCCGATTCGCGAGCTGGTCCTGGTCGATGCCCTGCGTGGCAATGTGGCATTGCACTTCAACCAGATCGACACGGCGCTGCAGCGTCAGACGTATACGGCCGGTAATACGACGGCGCTCCCAGGGGCACTCGTCTGCAATGAGTCGAACCCGACGTGCGCGGGCGGTGATGCCCACGCGATCGGTGCGCATCTGGGCGCCGCCGATACCCACACCTTCTATCTGACCCACCACGGGCGCGACAGCGTCGACGGCATGGGAGCGGTCCTTCGATCGACGGTGCATTTTTCGTCGGGCTATGCCAACGCGTTCTGGAACGGGTCGCAGATGGTGTACGGCGATGCGTTCGGATTTCCGCTCGCCGATGACGTCGTGGCTCACGAGTTGACGCACGGTGTGACGCAATACACGTCGAATCTCTTCTACTACTACCAGTCGGGCGCCATCAACGAATCGCTTTCCGATGTGTGGGGCGAGTTGATCGATCAGACCAACGGACGCGGGACCGACACGGCCGCCGTGAAATGGCTATTAGGCGAGGACGTGACCGGGCTCGGCGCGATTCGCAGCATGAGCGACCCGACCGCGTTCGGCGATCCCGATCGGATGACCAGTCCGAACTACGTGCTCGGGCCCGGCGACAACGACAACGGCGGCGTCCATTCCAACAGCGGCATCAACAACAAGGCCGCCTTCCTCCTGGTGGACGGCGGCACGTTCAACGGGCAGACGATTGCGCCGCTTGGGATCGACAAGACCGCCAGGATCTACTACGAAGCGCAGACCCACCTGCTGACGTCGGCGGCCGACTACGCTGATCTTGCCAACGCGCTGTTCCAGGCGTGCAACAACCTTGCGGGCACGGGGGGCCTCTTCACCGACGACTGTCTCGAGGTGCGCAAGGCGACGCTTGCCGTCGAGATGACGCAACAACCGGTATCGAACTACAACCTCGACGCGCCGTTCTGTCCGGCCGGACAAACTCCCGGCTACACCTTCTTCGACGATCTGGAGAGCGGGATCGGGTCAGCCAATTTCGTGACGAGGACTCTGGCAGGCACCAATCGGTGGGGGTTCGGCTCACCGTACGGATCGTACGCGCATTCCGGGCATGGCTTCTTCTACGCCGATGATCTTCCGCAGGCCGTGGCTGACACAGCGCTCGAGATGAGGGACTTCCATGTGGCCTCGGTGAACGGCTACCTCCATTTCGCGCACGCCTTCGGCTTCGAGAATCCCAACTTCGATGGTGGCGTCGTCGAGTACAGCACGGACAACGGAGTGACCTGGCTGGACGCCGGTGGGCTGTTCGACATCGGCGGCTACAACGGCACGATCTCATCCGCCTTCGATAATCCGCTGAAGAACCGCGCGGCATTCGTTGGCGACAGTCACGGGTACATCGCGAGTCGGCTCAATCTGTCGTCGTTCGCGGGTCAGACGCTGAAGTTCCGATGGCGGATGGGACTCGATTCCACCGGGTTCAACTGGGGCTGGTGGCTCGACGACATCTTCATGTACTCGTGCACGACTCCACCGGCGCCTGGCGCTCCGACGAGCCCCACTCCATCGGATGGCGCGACCGGCATCGCGACGACCAGCACGCTGACATGGAATGCCGCCGGAGGCGCGACGTTCGACGTGTCATTCGGAACGGCGAATCCCCCGTCGCCGGTTGCGTCCGGTCTGACCAGTTTCAGTTACGCGCCAAAGCTCGCGGCCAACACGACGTACTACTGGCAGGTCACCGCACACAATTCCGCGGGTGCCGCGACGACGGGGCCGGTGTGGAGTTTCACGACGGCCGCGCTGCCGAGCGATGTCCTGGTCATCGATTCGTTCACCGGCACCGGCGCACTGACTGCACACACACCGGACGTCAACCTCGCCGGCGGGGCGTGGCTCGTGACCGGCGGCACTCCAGCACCGACGCTGCTGAATGGCGGCGTCGTTGGCGTGACCGCGGGCTCCGGACACCTGCAGGCGACGGTGCAGACCGGTGCCCCCGATATCCGCATGGGCGTTGATTACCGGGTCGGTCCCGGCCAGCAGCTCGCCGCGCTGGCGTTCCGGCTGACCGACGCGAACAACCATCTGCTGTTGATGTTCTATCAGGGCGCCCTGCACTTCTACCGAAGGCAGGCAGGCACGTACACGCTGCTCGCGTCCTCGCCGCCGTTGGCGCCGGTCTTGAACGGCAGCACGCAGCGTCTCGAGGTGCGCACCTCGGGAAGTCAGTTGACCGGGTGGTGGAACGGTGTGCAGGTGGTGCAGGCCACCGACACCGTTCAGCAGAGCGCGACCCGTCACGGCGTCGATTGGAACAGCGCGTTCGATCCCAATGCCACGTTCGACAATCTCGAGATTCGCAACACGGGTGCGCCGCTCGTGTCTCCGAGTACGCCGACGACGCCGAGCCCCGCGAACGCAGCCACCGGTGTCGCACTCGGTACTGCGCTCTCGTGGAGCGCACCCGGAGCAACTACGTACGACATCGCGTTCGGGACAGTGAACCCTCCAGCGCTGACGGCAGAGGGCATGGCCACTGCGACTTACGCTCCGGCCTTGGCCCCGAGCACGACTTACTACTGGCAGGTGACAGCGCGGAATGGCATCGGGTCGGCCGCCGGCCCGGTCTGGTCGTTTACAACCGCTTCACTCCCTTCCGATCTGTTGCTGATCGACACATTCAGCGACACGGATGGCACTCTGCTGACGGCGCATGCTCCTGACGTGAACTTCGGCGGCGCATGGGATGTCACAGGAGGCACTCCTATCCCCACGCTGAGCGGCGGCACCGTCGGAGTGACGGCGGGGAGCGGACACCTGCAGGCGACGATTCAAACCAGTGCGCCGGACATTCGCATGGGCGTCGACTATCGCGTTGGCGCTGGTGGCAATCAGCTCGCGGCGCTGGTGTTCCGCTACACCGATGCGAACAACTACCTGCTGCTGATGTTCTACCAGAACGCGCTGCACTTCTATCGACGTCAGGCGGGCGCGTACGTCCTGCTCGCATCATCGGCGCCGATAGCACCGATCGCGAGCGGCACGACACAGCGCCTCGAAGTGCGCACGTCAGGGACCCAACTCACCGGTTGGTGGAATGGCGTCCAGGTTGTCAGCACCACCGACAGCGTGCAGCAAGCGGCCACGCGTCACGGCATCGACTGGAACAGCGCGTTCGATCCGGCCGCAAGGTTCGACAACCTCGAGATCCGCAACAACGGCGCGCCGCTTGTACCTCCGAGCGCGCCGGCGAGCCCGGCTCCCGCGAACAACGCGACGGGCGTTGCGCCGAACGCGTCGCTGACATGGACTGCATCCGGCGCGACGAGCTATGACATCGCGTTCGGTACGTCGAATCCGCCGGTGCCCGCGGCAACCGGCCTGGCCAGCGCCAGCTATACGCCGGCGATGGTGGCCAACACGACCTACTATTGGCAGGTCATCGCGCGGAACGCGTTCGGATCGACGACAGGTCCGATCTGGAGCTTCACTACGGGAAGTCCGCCGGTCGATCTGCTCGTGAGTGACAGCTTTACAGGGCAAGGAGTCATCACGGCTCACTCTCCGGATGTGAACGTCGGAGGAGCGCCATGGGTCGTGACAGGTGACCCAGGGTTTCCGCTGGTCGGCGGTGGCGTCGTCGGCGTGGCGCCGGGAAACGGGCATCTGCAGGTGACGCTCGAGACCGGTGCGCCCGACATTCGCATGGGCGTCGATTATCGAGTCGGCCCCTTTGGGCAGCAACTCGCCGCACTCGCATTTCGCCTGACGGATGGAAACAACTATCTGCTGTTGATGTTCTATTCGAATGCACTGCACTTCTATCGCAAGCAGGCGGGCAGTTACGTGTTGCTCGCATCATCAGCGCCGCTCGCGCCGATAGCAAGCGGCAGCACGCAGCGGATCGAAGTGCGGACATCCGGGAGTCAGCTGACCGGGTGGTGGAATGGGATGCAGGTAGTGCAGGCCACGGATGTCGTTCAGCAGAATGCAACGCGACACGGACTGGACTGGAACACTGCGTTCGATCCGTTTGCGACGTTCGACAACCTGGAGATTCGCAATACTGGCCCGCCGCTCGTACCACCGAGTGCGCCGGGTTCACCGAGTCCCGCGAATGGCGCGACAGGTGTGGCGTCGGCTGGCGTTTCGCTCACTTGGACTGCAACCGGGGCGACGAGCTACGACGTGTCGTTCGGGACGGTGAATCCACCGCCTCCAGCGACAACCGTTGGCAGCGCGAGCTACACGCCGACGGCAGCGCCGAACGTCACGTACTACTGGCAAGTCACCGCGCGAAATGCGGCTGGAACGACCACCGGTCCTGTTTGGACCTTCACAACGGCTGCATTACCTCCCGATTTGCTTGCGCTGGACACATTCACGGGTCCTCCCGGCGTGTCGCTGACCACGCATGCGCCTGAGGTGAATCTCAGCGGCGAGCCATGGAGCGTGATCGGCGGGACTGCGAACTTGCAGCAGGGCGAAGCGGTAGTGGCGACGTCAGGAACTGGACACGTGCAGGCGATCCTGCAGACGGGTGCCCCCGATATTCGAATGAGTGCCGACTATCGCGTAGGGCCGTTTCCACAGCAATTGGCAGCGCTCGCGTTTCGGTTCACGGATGCCAACAATCACCTCCTGTTGATGTTTTATCAAAATGCTCTGCACTTCTACCGCCGCCAGGGTGGTGTGTACACGTGGCTGGCCTCGTCGGCGCCGTTGGCGTCGATTGCGGGTGGCAGCACACAACGAATCGAAGTGCGCGCTTTAGGTAACCAGCTCACCGGATGGTGGAACGGGGTGCAGGTCGTCCAGGCGAACGATGCCGTGCAGCAGATGGCGACGCGGCACGGGCTCGACTGGAATGTCGCATACGACCCCACGGCGATGTTCGACAACCTCGAGATCCGCAACATCGGTGCGCCATTGGCGCCGCCGGGTGCGCCGGTCAATCCCAGTCCGGCAGACGACGTGGTCGGTGTCTCGACGAACGCGGCGCTGACCTGGAGCGCGGCAAGCGCGACCAACTATGACGTCGCGTTCGGGACGGCGAATCCCCCGCCTCCGGCCGCAACGGGGTTGAGTACCGCGAACTACACGCCGGCGTTGACGGCAAACACCACATACTTCTGGCAAGTCACGGCGCGCAATCCCATCGGAACAACAGTCGGCCCGGTCTGGACGTTCGTCACTGCAGCGGGATCACTGCCTTCGGCACCGTCGTCGCCCAGTCCGGCTTCAGGAACGGCGGCGGTTCCGAACAACGCCGTGCTGACGTGGAGTGCAGCCGGTGCCACGAGTTATGACGTGGCGATCAGCGTGACGAACCCTCCGACACAGCTGACGGCAATCGGTATTCCCGATGCGACTTATGCGCCTGTGCTCGGCGGCAGCACGACGTACTACTGGCAGGTGTGGGCGAAAAATTCCAACGGCGCCACACCAGGACCCGTGTGGTCATTTACAACTGCGCCAGGACCACCGGCAACACCTTCCAATCCGACTCCGATAGACGGCTCGACCGGATTTCCAGGCACCGGTTTTCTGAGATGGAACGCATCGGGGGCGACGAGTTACGACTTGGACTTTGGGCGCGTCAGTCCTCCCCCGCCTCATTTCAGCGTGACGAGTCCGCAGGCGTCGCCGGTCATGTATCCGAACACACGATACTTCTGGCGCATCACCGCGCGAAACGCGGACGGGTCGTCGACCGGGCCGATCTGGAGCTTCACCACGGCGGGGCCGACTCCACAACTCCTCGCGATGGATACGTTCACCGGAGCAGACGGCACGCAGCTGTTCAACCATCTGCCTGACGTGAATGTGGTTGGCAGCTCGTGGAGCGTCACCGGCTCACCGCCGATTCCGACATTGAACAACGGTTCGGTCGGCGTGACCGCAGGCACGAAGCACACGCAGGCGACGCTGCTGATTGGGCTGACGGATGTTCGAATGGCGGCCGACTATCACGTCGGTGCGAGCCCGAACCAGCTCGCCGGGCTCGCGGTGCGATTCATCGACGAGAACAATCACATCCTGCTGATGTTCTACCAGAACACGCTGCAGTTCTATCGTCGTACCGCGGGCGCTTACACGTTGTTGGCGACCTCGGCTCCGCTCGCGCCGGTTGCGGCCGGCAGCACACAGCGTCTCGAGGTACGGGCGATTGGAACGCAGCTGACCGGCCTGTGGAACGGTGTCCCCGTCGTCCAGGCCAGCGATGCGACGGCGGTCAATCCCGCAGTGCTGCGGTACGGTCTGGATTGGAATCCTGCCTACGATTTCTTCGCGTCATTCGACAACTTCGTCATCGAGAACATCGGCCTCACGCCGGTATTGCCGGACGCACCCGCTTCTCCGAATCCGGCGAACAACGCGACGAACGTGAACTCCGGCTCGCCACTGCAATGGAGTGCGACACCTGGCGCGCTCGTGTACGACATCGCGTTCGGCACGACGTTGCCGCTGCCAACGGTCCTGACCGGGTATGTGCCTGGAGGCTCACCTTCGGTGTCGATACCCATGAGCACGAACACGACCTACATGTGGCAGGTGACTGCCAGGAACGCCGGCGGCTCGATCGCTGGTCCGGTGTGGACGTTCAATACCGGCGGCGCCTCGGCCTGCCTCGACACTGATGGCGATCGGCTTTGTGATTCGTACGAGACCAACACTGGCGTGTACCTGGGGCCGACGAACACGGGAACGAGTCCGATCCTGGCCGATACCGACGGCGATGGAATCAATGACGGCGACGAGGTGCTCGGGACGCTCGCTGGACTCGATCTGCCGGCCATGGGCTTGAATCCACTGAAGAAGAACATCCTGCTGGAGTACGACTGGGTCATCGACAATGAAGACCCCGGGACATGCGGTCCTCATTCGCATCAACCCTCGATCGCGATGCTCAATCGAGTGGCTTCTGCTTTTGCGGCGGCTCCGGTGTTCAATCCCGACGGCACGACCGGCATCACCGTGATTCACGATTACGGGCAAGGCGGCGTGTTCACGGGAGGCAACCCGCTCGCCCACGCCGGAAACATCACCGGCGGCCTGAGTACCGACTTCTACTCGATCAAGGCAGCGAATTTCGCGACCAACCGGAGCGGGTATTTCCACTACGTCGCGATGCCGCACTGGTACACGTCGAACCTGGGAAGCTCGGGCCAGGCGGAACTCTTCGGGGACGATCTGATCGTTTCGCTCGGCTGCTACATCACGACCGAGAATGTCGCCAATACGATCATGCACGAGCTCGGGCACAATCTCGGCTTGCAGCACGGCGGCAACGAGGCATGCAACTGGAAGCCGAACTACAACTCGGTGATGAACTACCGCTTCCAGTTCCCGGGCGCCGATGCCGATACGAGCTGCGATGCCCTCGGCAGCAGCGGCGAGCTCAATCGACTCGATTATTCACGAGGTACGCGCCTCCCGTTGAACGAGCTCAGTCTGAACGAGAATGTCGGTGTATGCACGAGCGGAATCGCGCCGATCGACTGGAATTTCAACGGTACGATCGAGAGCAGCGTCACGTACGACCTCAATCGCATGAACGCGTTCCCGAACGCATCGACGCTGGTCGACAACACCTCCTGCTCGGCCATGCTGTCGACGCTGACTGACTACGACGACTGGGCGAACATATCGTTCATTGGTATCAGCGATTCAGATGGGGCGTCGCTCATTCGATCGGTGGTCGATTGCAACAACCCCGCATTGCTTCGGGTCGTCCCGGCGGCGCTGCGGCTGCCCTGACGTGATTTGATGTCACGAGCCGGTAATGATCGCAAGACGTGTCCTGTGCCTTGTCGTGGTTGGGCTGTTTGCGGCCGGTGTGGGCGCGGCCGGGCGACAGGGCGATGATCAGCGGCATGTGAACGTCCGCGACGCACGCCTGTCGCCTGACGGCGGCACGGTCGTGTTCGCGAGAGGAGAAGAGCCGCGCGACTCGAATCCCCGCGCGTCGTCTGGCCTGTGGCGGGTTCCCTTCGCGGGCGGCGATCCTCAACCCCTGACCCGCGAACCAGCAGCCAGCTCGCATCCGCGATGGTCGCCTGACGGGCGGCAGATCGGATACGTGTCTGCGCCGCTCAGGAATGGCGCGGCGGCGCGAGTGTTCGTCGTGTCGGCGGAGGGCGGCGCGCCTCGCGCGGTGACGCCCGATGCAGTCGATGTCGTCGCGTTCGAGTGGTCTCCTGATGGGCGCCGGCTCGCGTTCATTACGCAGGGCAGTTCACAGCCCGGACTGTCGATCATCGGCGCCGACGGCAATGGACTGCGATCGCTCGTTCCGGGTACCGCAGCGGCGGTCAGCTGGGCGCCGACGGGCACCGAGATCGCAGTGGTCCTTCAGGACCCTGGGGCACGGAGTCGTGTTGTAATCGCCCGAACTGCTGGAACTACACCGGCGCGTGCCATTGAGGGACAGTTCCTGCCTCGAGTCAGCTGGTCGCCCGATGGATCCGCTATCGCATTGATTGGACCGCGCGAATCGGGTGTGAGCCGCCTCACCTTGCTCGGACCGAACGGACGCGTGCAGCGAGAGATCCCACTGCGGAGCGACGAACCGCTGGACGATGCGGTCTGGACCGGAGATGGCCGTATCTCGCTGACATTCAGTGGTAGTGCGCAGACGTGGATTGAGGTGCTGACGCCAGCGACGGACGCGCGTCTGACGGTTTTTCCGCCAGGATTGGCAACGATAACGAGCCGTCCATCATGGTCCCGCGACGGCCGGCGATACGTGGTCCTCGCCCACGAACGCGAACACGGCGACGAAGTGTTCGCCGGAACAATTCCCTTGCCCGAGCGTGGTGTGCCGGACTTCGCGGGAGCCAGACCAGTGCCGGTTCGCCGGATCACGGGCGATTGATCTTTCGCGTCGATCGTCACTGCCACGACGACAAATGTCTGTTGTGAATGCGGGATGACGCGCGGGCCAATTCCCTGTGCCCTCCCGTTCGTCAGCTCCTCAGATCTGCACACTTCCCGATCGCGAAATCGTTCCGGGACCGCCGACCACATCATCTCTTGATTTAGAATCCCACTTCGATCCGATTCGATGATGGTGTTGCTGTACCGGCGAACGAACGGTGGGCGACCGCGACTGGCGCACATCGTTGTGAGCGCCGTTCTGCTGTCTTTCTGCGCGTCGGATTGCAGTGCGCGCAGCGCAGATGCCGGTCTGCAGCCCAGTCAGAGCGCGCAACAGGGTTGGCGCCTGACATTCCAGATGTCCGGTGGCTTCGCCGGCTTCGATCGGCAGCTGGAGCTGGCGAGCGATGGCACAGCGATCGCCACGGATAAACGTCGTAAGCGACAGGTCTCCCGCACGATCGCTCGTGACGAACTGCAGGAGATCGATCGGCTTGCGGCATCGGTGGTGTCCACGGATCTTCCAGGCCGGACGCAGTGTGCCGATTGTCTCGCGTACTCCATCGACCTGCGGATTGCGGGAAAGCAGGTCGTGATTCGGGCGCGCGATGACCGTCTCTCGGATTCCCAGGTCGGACCCCTGATTCAGGCGTTGAGTCGCCTTCAAAATCGACTGCTTGCCGAGCCCTGAGCCCGCGCTCAGTGTCGGTCGAGGAGAGCATGAAGTTCTGGACTTCACTCAGGCGAGTGTGTCTCGCCGTCTGCTTGAGTGTGTTGATCGCAGCGGCCGCGGCTCGGTGGCCGCTCTTCGCGCAGGCGCAATCGGACAGACCGTTTGAACCGACCGCGCTGCAGGAATCCGCGTGTCTCGCGTTTGGCGCAGTGGAAAGCGCGCGCAATCCGACGACCGGCGCCCTGCGCTTCATCGGCACGCCCACCGGATTTCCGCTGACGCATCCCCTCGGTCACGATGCGCGGACCGATCCGGAAACGGCCGCCCGTGGGTTTCTCTCGGTCTGCGGCTCGCTGTTTGGTCTGAGTGGCGATCCCGCGGATCTCGCGCTCGAGCGAGCAGAGACCACCGACGACCGCCGCGCGATCGTCCGGTTCCAGCAGATGGCCGGCGGCCTGCCGGTCTTCGGCGGTGAGATCATCGTCCACCTCGATCCGAACCGGAACGTCATGGCGACCATCGGCAAAGTGCTGCCGCAGGCGCGGACGGGCACGGTGGCGGCGGTGACGTCGGCCGACGCAGCGCGCTTCGCGCTGGAGGCGACGGCTCGCGTCCATGGGGTTCAATCGCAGGATCTCGTGGCTGCGTCCCCGCAGTTGTGGGTGTTCAACGCGGCCCTCATCGGCCCGGGGCTGAACGTGCCCCGCCTCGTATGGCGCACTGAAGTGACGCCTCGCACTCTGTCGCCGATTCGCGAGTTGGTGTTGATCGACGCAGCACTTGGTTCAGTGGCGTTGCAGTTCAACCAGATCGATACGGCGCTCCAGCGATCCACATATACGGCCAACAACACCACGAGTCTGCCAGGTACGCTCGTCTGCAGCGAATCCGATCCCGGGTGCGCGGCAGGTGACGCTCATGCGGCTGCGGCGCATATCCACGCCGGCGATACATACAACTTCTACAAGGTTTATCACGGGCGAGATGGGATCGATGGCGCCGGCGGTGCGATCAAATCGACGGTTCACTACTCGAGCGGGTACCTCAACGCCTTCTGGAATGGCACTCAGATGGTCTACGGCGACGCCGCCGGGTTCCCGCTCGCCGACGATGTGGTCGGGCACGAGTTGACACATGGCGTGACCCAGAACACGTCGAACCTCTTCTACTACTACCAGTCAGGAGCCATCAACGAATCGTTGTCGGACATGTGGGGGGAGTTCGTCGACCAGACCAACGGACATGGCACCGATACGCCCGGCGTGAAATGGCTGTTGGGTGAGGACGTGACCGGGTTGGGCGCGATTCGAAACATGAGCGATCCGCCGGCGTTTGCTGATCCGGATCGCATGACGAGCCCCAACTACTTCACCTTCTCGAGCGACAACGGCGGCGTTCACACGAACAGCGGCATCAACAACAAAGCCGCGTTCCTGATGGTCGATGGCGGAACCTTCAACGGCCAGACTATAACGGGCCTCGGCATCTACAAGACAGCCAAGATCTACTACGAAGCCCAGACCCACCTCCTGACGTCTTCGGCCGACTACGGCGACTTGTTCAACGCGCTCTTCCAGGCGTGCAACAACCTGGTTGGGACGGCAGACATTTTTTCTGACGACTGTCAGCAGGTCCGCAAGGCGACGCTTGCAGTGGAGATGAACCTGCAGCCGGTCACGGATTTCAATCCTGACGCGCAAATCTGTCCGATCGGACAGGCTCCCGCGAATGTGTTCTTCGACAATCTCGAGAGCGGCTCTGCCAACTTCACGACTATCACCCTGGCAGGCACGAACCGGTGGGGATACGACTCGTCACCGTATGGCGCCTATGCCCACTCCGGCCGGCACTATCTGTACGCGAACGACTCTCCCGGGGTAACGACCGACACGTCCCTCGTGATGACCAACGGAGTGACGCTGCCAGCGAATGCATTCCTCCACTTTGCCCATGCGTTCGACTTCGAGAATCCTGCATACGACGGCGGCGTCGTCGAGTACAGCAACGATAACGGTGCGTCGTGGATCGACGCTGGACCACTCTTCGACAACGTTGGATATACCGGCACTATCTATGGCTTCGACACCAATCCCCTGAAAAATCGCCCCGCCTTCATCGGCGACAGCCACGGCTACATCTCGAGTCGACTCAACCTGTCTTCGCTGGCCGGACAGACGGTGAAGTTCCGATGGCGCATGGGGCTCGACTCCATCATCAGCAATTTCGGGTGGTGGCTGGACGACATCCGCATCTATACCTGCGCCAACGTACAGCCACCTGGTGCTGCAGAATCACCAACTCCGGCCGACGGCGCCACAGGAATCGCGACGAACACCAGGCTGACATGGAGCGCGTTAGGCGCGACCAGCTACGACATGGCCTTCGGCATTGTGAATCCGCCGCCGCCGGTCGCCAACGATTTGCCCGGCGCGAGCTACACGCCTGTGCTCGCACCGAACACCACCTATTACTGGCGCGTGACCTCGCGCAACACGAGCGGCGGCAACCCGGGACCCGTGTGGTCCTTCACGACGTCAGGACCGCTGCCGACCGATCTGCTGGTCAGGGATACGTTCGACAGCAGTCCGGGAGCGCTGACCTCGCACATGCCGGACGTTACCGTCGGTACTCAGACCTGGAGCGTCACCGGAGGAACGCCGATTCCAACCGTTGCTGGCGGCGTCGTCGGTGTGACGTCGGGCAGCGGTCATCTGCAGGCGACGATCGAGACCGGCGTGACGGATATTCGCATGGGCGTCGACTATCGCGTGGGCGCGAGCGCACAGCAGCTGGCGGCGCTCGCCTTCCGGTACACGGACGCCAACCACTATCTCCTGTTGATGTTCTATCAGAACGCTCTCCATCTCTATCGAAGGGATGGGCCGTCTCTCTACACGCTCCTGGCCTCGTCGGCGCCGCTGGCACCAATCGCCAACGGCAGCACTCAGCGAATGGAGGTGCGGACGTCAGGGAGTCAGCTCACGGGATGGTGGAACGGGCTGCCGGTCGTCGTGGCCACAGATACGGTGCAACTGAACGCGACGCGTCACGGGTTGGATTGGAATTCCGCGTTCGATGCCTCGGCGGCGTTCGACAACTTCGAGATCCGCAACGCCGGCGCGGCACTGCTGCCGCCTGGCACACCAACCAGCCCGGCCCCCGCGGACGGAGCGACGGGCGTGCCCTACAACTCCCCCTTGTCATGGAGTTCGTCGAGCGTCACCAGCTACGACATCGCCGTCGGGACCGCGAATCCTCCGCCACCTGTAGCGACTGGGTTGACCAGTGCGAGCTACACGCCGTCACTGACCGGGAACACGACGTACTACTGGCAGGTCACTGCGCGCAACGCATTCGCCACCACACCTGGCCCGGTCTGGTCGTTCACGACCGGCTCGCTGCCCGCCGACTTGTTGGTGCGCGACACGTTCAACAGTGGATCTGGGCCGATCACGTCGCACACACCAGACGTGAATCCGGGTGGAGCAGCAGCGTGGATTGCGACGGGCGCGTCGCCCGTGCCCACCGTGAACAACGGCGTCGTCGGAATCACACCGGGCACCGGGCATCTGCAGGCGACCATCGACGCGGGAGCTCCGGACATTCGCATGTTCGCCGAGTTTCCGCTGGGTGGCGGCGGTCAGGTCGCTGCGCTGGCGTTCCGCCTGACCGACGCGAACAACCATCTCTTGCTGATGTTCTATCAGAACGCCCTGCACTTCTATCGACGACAGGCGGGCACCTACACGCTGCTGGCCTCGTCGGCGCTGCTGCCCCCGGCCGCTGCCGGAAGCACGCAGCAGATCGAAGTGCGAACGTCAGGAAGTCAGCTGTCAGGCTGGTGGAACGGCGTGCAGGTCGTGCAGACCACCGAGACGTTCCAGCAGAGCGCGACGCGTCATGGCTTGGATTGGAACAGCCAGGCTGACGTGACCACGACGTTCGACAACTTCGAGATCCGCAACACTGGTGCACCGCTCGTGCCGCCGGCGGTCCCAACCACACCGACGCCGGCCAACGGGGCGAGTGCCGTCGGACTTTCAGCAGCGCTTGCCTGGAGTGCGGCCGGCGCGACGAGCTACGACCTCGCATTCGGAACGGCGAATCCACCATCGCCTGTCGCGACGAATCTGAGCAGCGCCAGCTACAAGCCGACGTTGACCGCGAACACGACGTACTACTGGCAGGTGACAGCGCGCAATTCCCGCGGATCAACCACAGGACCAGTGTGGTCGTTCACCACTGGTTCGCTCGCTCCCGACCTCCTGGTGACCGACACGTTCACCGGGACCGGATTGCTGACCGCTCACACGCCAGACGTAAATGCGGGCGGGGGACCGTGGAGCGTGACAGGAGGCACGCCCATTCCGACCCTCAGCGGTGCCGTCGTCGGTGTGACCGCAGGCAGTGGTCATCTTCAGGCGACGTTGGAGACCGGTGCACCCGACATTCGCATGGGCGCCGACTACGTCGTCGGATCAGGTGGGCAGCAGCTTGCCGCGCTCGCGTTCCGTCTGACGGATGGAAACAACCATTTCATATTGATGTTCTATCAGAACGCGCTGTACTTCTATCGCAAGCAGACCGGCACCTACACGCTGCTTGCGTCCTCGCCACCGTTGGCGCCGCCGGCGAGTGGCAACATCCTGCGACTCGAAGTCCGAACCTCGGGTAGCCAGATGACCGGTTGGGTCAATGGCATCCAGGTCGTGCAAGCGACGGACACCTTCCAACAGAGTGCAACACGACACGGGCTGGACTGGAACAGCGCGTACGACTCGTCCGCGACCTTCGACAACCTCGAGATCCGCAACATTGGCGCGCCGCTTGTGCCGCCGGACGCTCCAACAGCCCCGAGCCCGGCAAACAACGCATCGAGCGTGTCACCGAACGCGACGCTGACATGGAGTGCGCCAGGTGCCACGAGTTATGACGTCGCGTTCGGCACAGCGAATCCGCCGGCGCCGGTGGCGATGAATCTGACCACCACGAGTTACAAGCCAACCCTGATCGCGAACACGACGTATTACTGGCAGGTGACCGCGCGCAATCTGGTCGGATCAACTGCGGGACCGGTGTGGACGTTTACGACTGGCGCGCCTCCAATAGATGTCGTCGTGACGGACACGTTCACCGGCACAGGATTGCTGACCGCTCATGCCCCCGACGTGAATGTGTTGGGTGGACCATGGACTGTGACGGGAGGCACGCCGATCCCGGCACTCAACGCAGGCGTTGTTGGTGTGACTCCAGGTAGTGGTCATGTGCAGGCGACGTTGGAGACAGGCGTGCCCGACATTCGCATGGGCGCCGACTATGTCGTCGGGGCAAGCGGGCAATCGCTCGCCGCCCTCGTGTTCCGATTGACGGACACGTACAACCACTTCCTGTTGATGTACTACCAGAACGCACTGCGTATCTATCGACGCTACGACGGCTTCTACACGTTGCTGGCATCATCGGCGCCACTCGCGCCGTTGTCCGCTGGAAGCATTCTGCGGATGGAAGTGCGGACGTCGGGGAGTCAGATGACCGGTTGGGTCAACGGGGTGATGGTCGTGGAAGCCATGGACACGTTCCAACAAACCGCAACGCGACACGGTTTGGACTGGAACAGTGCGTTCGACGCGACTGCGGCGTTCGACAACCTGGAAATCCGAAACAACGGAGCACCGCCACTTCCGCCCGGCATCCCGATGACGCCGAGCCCTGTGAACAATTCATCCGGGGTGACACCGATTGCATCGCTCGCCTGGAGCGCGGCAAGGGCGGCGAGTTATGACGTGTCGTTTGGGACGGTGAATCCTCCGGCCCCTGCTGCCGTGGGTCTGCCCAACCCCACATACACACCTACGCTTGCGCCGAACACAACGTACTACTGGCAGGTGATCGCGCGGAATGGCGTCGGATCGACGACAGGGCCGGTGTGGACGTTCACGACTGGGGCTCAGCCCAGCGACCTCCTTGTGAAGGACACGTTCACTGCGGCGCCCGGGACTCTCCTGGCGGAGCACGTCCCGGACGTGAACCCGGCTGGTGGTCGTTGGAGAATCCTCGGCACGGCCACGCCAACGATCAGCGATGGCGCAGTAGTGATGACAGCCACCACTGGCAACCAGGTGCAGGCGACGGTATTCACTGGCGCTTCCGACATTCGGATGAGCGTGGACTACAAGGTCGGAACGAGCTCAAAGCGCTACGCCGGGCTGTTGTTCAGGTATTTTGGGTTCGACGGCTATCTGTTGTTGGCGTTCTCCGACAACGCGCTGCGTTTCTATCAGCACTTTGGCTTCGGCACCGATTCGACGTTGCTCGCGTCTTCGGCACCGTTGCCGCCAGTGGCCAGCGGCAGCGTGCAGCGGATAGAAGTGCGCGCCATCGGAAGCCAGCTCACGGGTTGGTGGAACGGCGTGCAGGTTGTTCAAACGACGATGGACCCTGGTCCGCTTCCGGCAACTGCTCACGGGCTGAACTGGGATGTGAGCCTCGACCCGACGGCGGAGTTCGACAACTTCGAGATCCACAACATCGGTGCGCCGATTCTGCCTCCTGAGGCCCCGCAAGATCCAACACCGGGAGATCTGGCTACGAATGTGCCGACCAACTTCGAGCCCCACTGGCAGATGGGCGTCGGCGGCAACTCGACGGCGTCATACGACGTAGCTTTTGGAACCGTGAATCCGCCCCCGCCGTTCGAGACGGGGAACACGTCTCAACGAATCGATCCATTTCTCGCCAACGGCACAACGTACTACTGGCAGGTGATCGCCAGAAATGCAGGCGGTTCGACGCCGGGTCCGGTCTGGACATTCACCACTCAGGCCCCGCCACCACCGCCTGGAATTCCGACCATCACCAGTCCTGCCAACGGCGCTACCGGTGTCGAGCTGAATCGGTCAGTAAGCTGGTTCTCAACCAATGCGACCAGCTATGACGTGTCCTTCGGAACCGTCAACCCACCACCGCCCGTCGCCTCTGGGCTCGACCGGGTGGGCTTCTTCCCTACGTTGAGTTTGAACACGACGTATTACTGGCAGGTCACCGCTCACAATGCGGGTGGATCGGCGGCCGGACCTGTGTGGAGCTTCACAACCACCACGTTCCCATCTGACTTCATCGTGAGCGATTCGTTCACCGGTTCGGGGTCGCTCACGTCGCACACGCCGGACCTGAGCCGCACCGGACCATTTCCGTGGCACGTGACGGGAGGGCCGCCGGCCCCGACACTGAATGGTGGAACAGTTGGCGTGACGGCCGGAGCCGGACACGTGCAGGCGACGATCTCCGCCGTGGCGGACGTTCGCATGGGTGTGGACTACCGCGTGGGCAACGGCACAAACCAACTCGCGGCGCTTGCGTTTCGCTTGTTCGACGCAAACAACCATTTCCTCCTGATGTACTTCCAGAACGCGCTGCACTTCTATCGCAAGCAGAACGGGGTGTACACACTGCTCGCGTCATCGGTGCCGTTACCGCCGGTGGCAGCGGGCAGCACGCAGCGGATGGAGGTGCGTACATCCGGAAGCGTGATGACAGGATTCTGGAACGGCATACAGTACCTGCAGGCCGTTGATTCGTTTCAACAGACGGCGACCGGCCAAGGACTCGATTGGAATGCCGCGTACGATCCGACCGCGACGTTCGACAACTTCGAAATTCGGTACACGAATCCGCCGACGCCCTCGTCGCCGCCCGGTCTGCCGACGCCTACAAGTCCGGTCATCGGAGCCACCGGTGTTTCTACCAACCCACTACTGACGTGGAGTTCCGAGGGCGCCACGAGTTATTCCGTGGAATTTGGGACTCAGAACCCGCCGCCGCCGCTCCTGTCCGGGGGTACGGCGCTTCCTGCTTGGGCACCGCCGTCGACTCTGAACCCGAACACGAAGTACTACTGGCGGGTGACAGCTCGCAAAGGAAACAGTGATACCCAGGGACCGGTGTGGTCTTTCACAACCGGCACGGCAACGAGCGGCCTGCTGGCAGCGGACACGTTCGCCGGGACCGGCGCGCTCACGGCACACACACCCGATCTCGGCGGACCTTGGATAGTCACAGGGTCGTCGCCAATCCCGACCATTGGAGGTGGAGTCGCAGGCGTCTCGCCGGGCAGTGGCCATCTGCAGGCGACGCTGGATGCGGGAGCGTCGGACGTTCGCGTGGCCGCCGATTTTCGCGCCGGCGCGAGCGCGCAACAACTCGCAGCGCTCGTGTTTCGACTGAGCGACGAGGACAATTACCTGCTGCTGATGTTCTATCAGAATGCCCTGCACTTCTATCGAAGGCAGGCGGGCGTCTACACGCTGCTCGCGTCATCCGCCCCGTTGGCACCAGTTGCAGACGGGAGCTCACGACGACTCGAAGTGCGCGCGTCTGGCAGCCAGTTGACCGGATGGTGGAACGGGGTGCAACTGCTCTCGGTCGCCGAAACGTTCAACCAGACCGCCACCCGCCACGGGTTGAATTGGAACAGCGCGTATGACGCCACGGCCACGTTCGACAACTTCGAAGTCAAGAACGTGGTCGGGGGGAGTGTTCCATGATGAGGCGTCGCATGATGCGACGTCTCACCCCATCTGCCACCGTCTGAACACCGTGTCGGTGTTCTCGTAGGTTTCCCATGCGCCTTCGATCGTGAGCGCGACGATCGCACCGGTGCCGAACGAGGCAGGCCACATCGCCACGTGGGTGAGCCCGTAGAACAACGCTCCGTGAATGACGTGACTGAACGTGTACGGATCTGTGATCTGCTGCGAATTCTGATCGCTGTTGACATCGTCTGACCACGTCTCACGGGCCATGCCGGTACATCGGCGATTGGCCCATTGCCAGGGTGCAGGGGCAGACGTCATGAGGGCGTTTGAGGTAGTATGCGTCCCCGTTAATGCTCCTCTGCGACAAATCAGTTTCTTCAGGGGGAAGACATATGAAGTCGAGAGTCCCAGGGTTACTTATCTTTATGTGTGCGTTTGCGGCGTTCGTGATTGCTCAGAGCGTCGATGGCAAGTGGACGGGAGAGGTTCAGGGGGGTCGTGGTCCTCAGCAGGTCACCCTCACCCTGAAGGCGGATGGCACCAAGCTGACGGGCACGACGAGTGGCCGCGGTGGAGATACTCCGATTTCGGATGGCACCATCGATAAGACGGCGCTGAAATTCAAGACGACGCAGCAGGGCCGTGGCGGCGAGGTCGTGATGGAATGGACCGGCACGCTCAAGGGCGACGAGATCGCCATGAAGCGATCGGTCGCCGGCCGCGAGGGAGCGCCGCAGGAATTCGTCCTGAAGCGAGAGAAGTAATATCCCGACACGAAGGACGCGACGCTCAGTTCAGGGTCGCGTCCAACGTGATCGCCGCGTTCAGCAGCTTGGAGATCGGACAGCCAGCCTTGGCATCGTCGGCCGCCTTCTGAAACTTCGCCTTGTCTGCGCCGGGGATCTTGACCGCGGTCTTCAAGTGACTCGACGTCACCGAAAATCCCTCCCCAACTTGTTCCAGTGTGACCGTGGCCGTGGTCTCGATGCTGTCGGCGGTCAGGCCCGCGCTGCCCAGCTGTGCCGAGAGCGCCATCGAGAAGCACGCGGCGTGCGCGGCTGCGATGAGTTCCTCAGGGTTGGTCCCCTTCTCGTTCTCGAATCGCATGCGGAAGTTGTAGGGCGTCGACGAGAGCACGCCGCTCTCGGTGGAGACCGTGCCCTTGCCGTCCTTCAGTCCTCCGCGCCACACGGCGCTCGCGCTTCGTTTCATATGGAATCCTCGAAGAGATAGGAGGCGAGTCTGCCTTCGACCTGGCTCAGGCCAGGCATGACCCGCCTCAACGTGATCAATGAGTGACAGTTGATGCAGCTGCTGCCGCGGCCGTCGCGGCCGGAGGCACCTGAGCTGCCGGCGCCGCAGGCTTGTGCGCCGTGGCGGCGGGCAGCCGTTCCTTCAGCATCCGATCCGCGTGCGTGAAGAAATCCTCCATGGAAATCTTACCCGCGTCGACGTCGGCGAGCAGCGCGCGCTGCGCCTTGTACTCACGATTCTCGATTCCTGCCTTGCTCTGAAGGAGCCGCCATGCCTTCCGGCGCTCGACGCAGAAGAGCACGAGCTGTCGCGAGAGTGTCCGGTATTCGACGTCGCCGTTCGATCCCTGAGTGGTGATGTAGACCCCGAAGTCGGGGACGTAGGAGCGATGGGTCGAGACGAGGTAGCGCCGGTAGACCACGTCCTGCTGCGTGATGCGCACCAGCATGTTCTCCAACGGGATCAGTTTCGCGAGGTCGTCCTTCTTCACCTTCTTCAGGTGATTGCGGAACCGCGCTTCGGTCGCGCACCAGTGCGCCACGGTGTAACGATAGGGGGTGTTCGTGCTCTTGAAGCGCGTCTCGAACCAGTCCATGTCGATTGACGGATTGCCCTTGAGATCGAGCGCTTCCTGATACGTCTCGCCAAGTCGCGGATTGAACACGAACTCCGGCGCGCCGCGCGAGTCGCGCACGCGCTGCGCCTGCGTCAACGCCAAGTCATCGGCCACGCCGTGTTCCGGCTGGCAGGTGGTGAAGCACTGCAGGAACGCGGTCCCGCGGTACTCGACGCCGTCGAGGATCGCGCGATAGAGTTTCGGCGCGTTGGCGATCGAGACCTGCGCGACGAACGGCGAGCCGTGTCCGGCGAGAAACGTCTCGGCCACCGTCTTCTTCTCGACGTTCTTGCCCTGCGTGGCCGCGCCAAACACGTTCATGTCGTTGCCGCCGAGCATCGGCGTCGAATCCGAGTTCTGGCCGCCGGTGTTCGAATAGACCTGCGTGTCCAGCATCACCGCTTTCACGTTGGGGCGGTTCTGCAGGATCACCTTCGACATGTTCTGGTAACCGATGTCGCCCATGCCGCCATCGCCGCCGACGACCCAGACCTTCGGCATCTCGAGGATTTCCTGGTCGGTCATCGTGGCATCGGTGAAGTGCACGTACTCGTAGTACTCGCGAGGGTTGATGACGTTCTTCTCGCGATGCATGAGCGCATCGAGCAGTCGTTCCGGGATGACCGATCGGCGGCCATGATCGACGATGAAGCTCTCACCGAGCAGCCAGCCGACGGTGATGCCGTCCTGGAACAGCGAGTTCATCCATGGATAGGGATGCGGATTGTTCGGCGGCGTCGATCCGTAAACGGTGTTGCAGCCGGTGTGTGCGGCCATGGCCATCACGGACATGCCGTTGGCGGCGCGGCCATCGATCGCCTGCAGGTTCTTGTGGATGAACGCCTCGTGTCGCAATACCGAGGCGATGGCGCCGACGATGTCGCTGTCTGATATCGGACCGTGCTC
The DNA here is from genome assembly GCA_036407095.1 of Vicinamibacterales bacterium. GTDB lineage: Bacteria > Acidobacteriota > Vicinamibacteria > Vicinamibacterales > UBA2999 > Gp6-AA40. Next base: position 135,749 of record DASWZV010000143.1, read on the forward strand.
GGCGATGCGCTTCTTCGTGTCCTTGTCGTCTTCACCGCCAAGCCCCATGAGCAGGTGCGCTACAGCCAGGCGGAACAAGTCGTATTCCTCCTGACTACGAGCCTTCATCTCGGCGAGCTTCTGTTCGCCCACCTTCTCGAGCTCGCCGGCCTTCCTGCGGAAGCGGTCGGCCTTCGCGTGAAAGAGCGGCCGCATGTACGCCTCGGTGACCGCGGCCACCGAACGCAGGATGCTTTTCTCACCGCAGCCGGCGCAGGCGCCGTCGCCCGAGACCAGCGCGTCGTAGTTCTTCCGCACCATCAGCATGTTGCGGAGAGTCGCAGTCTTGGAATCCTGCGGCCGGAGGTCGTTGTAGAGCCCGAGATACTTCTGCGAGGTGTCGGGCAGCAGGTTGAGGAACGCGGTGCCGCTTTCGTGTTCGGCGTTGACCTCCTCGGTTTCCTGGACCATCCGCAGAGCCTGATGCTCGCCGCAGGCGGTGACGCAGGCTGCGCAGCCCTTGCAGAGATCCGAGACGAAGATCGAGAAGATGCCGCCCGAGCCGGGACTCTTCTTCTCGGGCGTCGCGAAGATCGCGTTGGCCTTCTGATACGCCATCGGCACCTTGTCGATGATGCTGAAGAACTCCTCCTTCGATTGTGGCGAGAAGCCGTCGACCTCGTGCGTGACCTTCCGGATGAACTCCTGCGGACGCGGCGCTTCGTCCTTCGCCGAGACCGCGCTCCGCATCAGTTCGCGCGTGCGGTGGCTGATCTCGGGGAGCAGGTTCAACATCTTCTGCCGTTCGCTGCCGTCGCTCACGTAGTTGCTGACGGCGGTACGAAGCAGCGTCTCGAGATCCTGCGAGCAATTCGGGAGCGCGGTGTCGGGGCAGACCGCGATGCATTCCATGCACTGGGTGCAATTCTCCGGAATGTAAAGCGGTGTCTCCCGGCGGGCGACGTACTTCGACGCGGTGTCGCCGCTGCCTGCGGCCATGATGCCGAGCGACGAGTAGGCGTTGGCCGGTTGGTGATACCCGAGCTTTGCCCGGAAGTTCCGATCGAACTCGGCGACGCGCGTCAGCGGCGTGCGTGCCTCCTGCTCGTGCGGTAGCGGAATGGTACGGCACCCGGTGCCGCAGCCTTCGCTCGCCGCCAGACTCTCGGGCATGACCACCGGCAGCAGCGCCCTGCCGCGCAGCGTCGAGCGGTCGGGGGCCTCGATCGCACCGACATTGATCTCGCGCACGAGCTCGAAGCCCTTGGTCATGACCTCCATGTTGGAGTTGACCACCCCCTCGCCGAGCTTGCCGAACTTCTTCACGTACTGCTTGTGGACGGCGTCGCGGAACTGCTCGGGCGTGATGCGGAAGTCCTGCAGCATCGGCGACACCGAGAAGAACGCCCCGAGGAACGCATTGCCCTGCATGCGGAGCTGGAGGTCGGCGCGGTCGGTCGCCTCGCGCGCGATCTTGAAGCCGGGCAGCGTGAAGACACGAATGTTCTTGTCGATGATGTGTTTCCGCGCCCACAGCGGCAGCCGCTCCCAGGCGGCCTCGCCTTCTTCGTCTGACTCCCACACGAGGCATCCGCCGTCCGACATGCCGTCCAGCGGGTTGGTGTGCGTGAACGCCTTGGGATCGCAGCACAGGACGACGTTGACGTGCCGGAGATCGCAGTTGACGCGGATGCGCTCCGGCGCGGCGATCATGAAATAGGACGTCGGCGCGCCCTTCTTCTCGGATCCGTATTTCGGGTTCGCGCTGACGTGGATGATCTCCTTCGGGTTGCCGAATTCGTCGACGACCCGGTCGCGGTCGTAGAGCAGATCGTTGAGGTCGCCGATGATCGCCCCAAGGTTCTTGCCTGTGGTGATGGCGCCCCACCCGCCGACGGAGTGGAAGCGGACCGCGATCGCCTTGTCAGGCAACAGCGATGGCGTGTCGTCCGATTTCACTTCGTAGGGATGCTCGACGCCGAGCACCATGAACGAGGCGCCGTCCGACGCGCGCTTTCCATCCTTGCGTGCGCGCTGGCCGACCGCGAATTCATACGCGCCGATCGTGTGCTCGGGTCTGAAATCGCGCGAGCCAAGCCCGTAGACGCCGCCGAACAGGCGCGGCATCTGGCCGGCGGTGATCGCCGGAAGACCTGCTTCGCCCTGTAGTGCCTTGTTGAGCGCGGTGCGGATGTCGCGGCCCATGGGGTTGTCGCCGGCCATGGGTTCATCCGTCCGCTCGAGCACGATGACGTTCTTCTTGCCGGCGAGCGCCTTGACGACCGCCGCTTCCGGGAAGGGACGGAACACGTTGATGTGAATCGACCCGACGGTGACCACGCGCTGCTCGCGCAAGTAGTCGACGGCTGCTTCGATGTTCTCCGCGGCCGACCCGAGCGACACGAACACGGTGTCGGTATCGCCGGTCTTGTACTCGGTCACCAGCCCGTAATGACGGCCGGTCAGCTCGCCGAAGTCCTTGTACGCGGCCTCGAAGAAGTCGAGGATCGGCTCGGTGAAATTGTTCCGTCGGGCAACGACGCCCTGCATGTAATGCTCCTGGTTCTGGACCGGACCGAGGAGCACGGGGTTCGTCAGATCGATCATCTTCGGCACGCGGCGACGCCTCGGGCCGAAGAGAATCCGCTGGCTTTCAGTCGGGCACTCGATGATGTCTTCGGGTGCGCCAAGGTACTCGCGGATCAGCGCCGACTCGTGTTTGTAGAAGGTGCGCTCGAGATGCGACGTGAGGAACCCGTCCATCACGTTCATCCCGGGCGTCAGGCTGAGCTCGGTGACGCGCCGGAGAATCAGCGCCTGGTCTGCCGCCTGCTGCGCATCCTTCCCGAAGACGATGATCCAGCCGGTGTCGAGCGCCCCGTACACATCGTCATGGCCACAGTGCACGTTCAGCGCGTGCTTGGTCAGCGCACGCGCGGCCACCTCGAGCACCATCGTCGAGCATTTGCCCGGGGCGTGGTAGTACTGCTCGACGCCATAGACGACGCCCTGGCCTGACGTGTAGTTGACGACGCGCTTCCCGCACACCGAATGCGCGATGGCACCGCCCTGGGCGGCGTGTTCGCCCTCGGCTTCTATCGCGATGGTGTTGCGGCCGAATGCGTTGAGCTTGCCTTCGGCGAACGCCTGCTGGTACAGCTCGCCTCCCTCGGTCGAAGGCGTGATGGGGTAGAACACGCCGGCGTCCGCAATGCGAGTTTCTGTGTGATAGGAAACCAGCTGGTTGCCGTTAGCGGTGATCCGAACGCCGGGGTAGCGAGGCCTGGACATCATCAGGACGACCTCCGCGAAACCGACCGAGCGACGACGGGACGAGGTACGAAGTTCAGGCCCGATTCTATCTGAAAAGAAATGTAGACGGTCAGGGGACAGCCGTGTTATCAAAGGCGCCCTAGTGACACTCATTACTCATGGAGTGCATGAGTGTTACTCATATTCGTCCACTAGTCCCCGGTTTCCACGTCGAAAGGGGGGCGGTCGTGGCGTTGCTTTCGTGCCTCGCGGAAATCCTGAAGCGGGAGCGTGTGCCGTATCTCACGCTGCATCATCCGCCCGCCTTCACGGCCCCGGAACTCTCGGCCATCGCACACATCCCAGGTCGTCAGTCGGCCAAGGTGGTCATCTGCATTGCCGACGGCCGGCCTCTGCAAGCGGTCGTGCCTGCCCACTACTCCGTCGATCTCGACGCGCTCCGGACGCTCGCGCGTGCGGTGTCGCTGCGGCTCGCGAACGAGAACGAGATCGCGGCGCTGTATCCCGAGTTCGAAGTCGGTGCCATGCCGCCATTCGGCATGATGCACGGCCATCAGGTGTTCGTCGAACGATGCTTCGTCGGCGAGCCCGAGATGATCTTCAATGCCGGCACGCACACCGATTCGTTGTGCATGCACTACGCCGATTTCGCAGAGGTCGTCAGGCCGATCGTCGGCACCTTCGGCAGGGCGCCGCACGGTGAGCGGCGTCGTGTGCTGCGATACCGCGTGCGTCGCGTCGAGCAGGCATAGAAAAGACAAGGAATCAGGAACCAGGAATCAGGAGGAATCAGACCTGATGCCTGGCCCAGCCCTGATTCCTGATTCCTGTTTCCTGATTCCTTCCAGATTCCTACGAGAACAACGTCTGGGCGACGCGCTGGGCGAGCGCGACCCATGGGGCCGGATACACGCCGACGCCGACGACTCCGAGCGCGCAGATCGCGATCGCGGCACCGAGCAGTCCCGGCATGCGCACCGGATCGGAGCGCGTTGGTGCTTCGATGTACATCCGGCGCGCGACGACGAGGTAGTAGTACAGCGCGACGACGGTCAGGACCGCGCCGACGAACACGAGGCCATACAAACCGCGCTCGGCCGCCGCGACGAAGATGTACAGCTTCGCCCAGAAACCGGCGACGAACGGGATCCCGCCGAGCGAGAGCAGAAATACGAGCATGCAGAGCGCGAGGAGCGGCGATCGCTGGGCCAGGCCGCGATACGCATCGATGCCGTCGGACTGCTCCGAGCGCGCCACCACCTCGACGACCAGAAACGCACCCATGTTTCCGAAGAGGTACGCGACGAGATAGAAGAGGATCGTCGCGACGCCCGCACTCGAGAATGCGGCGAATCCGATCAGCATGTACCCGATATGCGCGATGCCGGAGTAGGCCAGCATGCGCTTGATGTTCTGCTGCGGGATCGCCATCAGGTTGCCGGTGATGATCGTCATGCCGGCGAGCGTTGCGATGAACGGCATCCAGAACAGCGCAGCGCTTCCCGCGCCTTCGACGTAGAGACGAATGAGCGCGACGAAGCCCGCCGCCTTCGGCGCGACCGAGAGCCAGGCGACGAACGGCGTGCTCGCGGCCTCGTAGGTGTCGGGCGCCCACATATGGAACGGGAACGCGGCGATCTTGAAGCCAAGTCCCGCGAGCAGCAGTCCCATGCCGAGCATCATCAAGGGATGCCCGTCACGGAGCGCCGGCGGGATCGCCGCGATCGCCGTGGTGCCGGTGACCCCGAACACGAAAGACATGCCGTAGGCGATGATCGCGGACGAGACCGTGCCGACGAGGAAGAACTTGAGCGCCGCTTCCGGTGCCACGGCGTCGCGCTTCAGAAACCCCGTGAGCACGTACAGCGGAATCGACATCAGCTCGAACGCCACGAACAGCAGGATCAGCTCGCGCGCCGACGCCAGGACCAGCATGCCGAGGAGCGAGATCAGGAGCGCGAAGTAGTATTCCGAGGCGCGCCGATTGAACGTGGGCTGTCGCAGCGTGAGCGATCCGAGGAGACACACGCCTGAGGCCACCAGAAAGAGCCGCTTGGCGAAGAGTGCCAGCCCATCCTGCACGAACGTGCCGTTGAAAAGGGCTCCCTCGTTCGCAAAATACATGACGCCCAGCACGGCGAGCAGTCCGGCGAACGTGATCCAGCCGATGGCTCGCGACGGCTTGATCAGCCCGGCGATCAACACGACCACCGCGACGCCGAAGAGCGTCACTTCCGGCACCAGCGGTGAGCCCAGGGTGAGCGTCATCGTCCCAGTCTCGCGAGAAGGGGAATGGTCGACGCATCGATCGGATGCATGGCCAGACCGGGCACGACGCCAAACAGCACCAGCGTCACCACGAGGATGCCGAGCGCCGCCCACTCGGTGCCCTGGGCATCAGGCAGATGTTGGAAGTGCGGATCGTCGCTCTTCGTCCCCCAGAAGATCTGCTTCGCCACGCGCAGCACGTAGATCGACGTCAGGAAGGCGCCGAGTACGCCGGGGAAGAGCCACCATCTGTGCGCCGAGCTCCACGCACCCAGGAACGTGAGGAACTCGGCGACGAAGCCGGCGGTGGCGGGAAGGCCGAGCGAGGACAAGCCGCCGATCGTGAACGCCGTGGCGATGCCCGGCATCATCGAGCCGAAGCCGCCCATCTTGAAGATCTCACGCGAGTGGGCCTTCTCGTACACCAGCCCCACGAGTGCGAAGAAGAGGCCGGTCATGATGCCGTGCGCGAACATCTGGAAGACCGACCCATTGAGCCCGACCACCGTCAGCGTCGCCGCGCCCAGCATGACGACGCCCATGTGCGACACCGACGAGTACGCGATCACGTACTTCAAGTCGGTCTGCGCCATCGCGCTCAACGCGCCGTAGACGATGTTGATGCAGGCGATGAGGCCGACGAGCCACGACCACTGCACGGCGGCCTCCGGGAGCAGGCCCATGCCAAGCCGCACGACGCCGTACGCGCCGAGCTTCATCAGCACGCCGGCGTGCAGCATCGAGACCGCCGTCGGTGCCGACGCGTGACCGTCGGGCGACCAGGTGTGAAGGGGCCAGATGCCGGCCAGCACGCCGAAGCCGATGTAGAACGCCAGGAACACCCAGCTTTGCAGCGTCGGATCGATTCGCATCGCCGCGAAGTCGAGGAAGGAGAACGATCGCGATCCGCCCGCCACGTAGAGCGCGAGAATGCCGACGAGGATGAACGCCGACCCGAGCAGCAGATACAGCGTCAGCTTCATCGCGGCGTACTCTTTGGTGCCAACCCCGGTTCGACCAATCGCCCACCCGAAGATGCCCTGCGGCCGCACGTGGCCGGACGAACCCCAGATGCCGATCAGCAGATACATCGGCAGCACGGCGATCTCGTAGAACAGGAAGAACACGAAGAGGTCGAGCGAGACGAAGACGCCGTAGACGCCGGTCACGAGGACGAGCAGCAGCGCGTAGAACTCCTGGCTGCGTTCTTTCACCGTCCATGACGCGAACACGCCGGCGAAGATGATGATCGACGTGAGCAGGCACATCAGCGCGCTCATGCCGTCGATCGCGAGCTGATACGAGATGCCGAGCGAGGGAACGAGCGCGAAGCTCTCCTGAAACTGGAATCCGGCTGCGGTGCGATCGTACGAGCCGTAGACCCAGACCGAGGCCGCCAGCGAGACGAACGCGCCGACGAGCGACACCCACCGCACGAGCAGCGGGCTTCGACGCGCGAAGAACATGACGATCAGCGCCGCGACGAACGGCGACCAGGTCATCACCGAGAGCACAGGAATTCCCATCACGCGAGCGCCCACCGCATCCAGAGCATGAGAAGGAGAAGGCCGACCGCGACGCCGTAGACGTAGTCCTGCGCGCGCCCGGTCTGGATCGTCCGGATGTCATCGCCGGCGCTGACCGTCCAGGCGCTGACCACATTGAGCACGCCGTCGACGAGGTATCGATCGACCCACCCGACGAATTTCGAGAACGCGAACAGCGCGAAGCCGAGGACGCCCTCGAAGAGGTCGTCGATCCAGAACTTCGCGATGGCGGCGCGGCGGATCGGCGCGAACATCGCCGCGAGCGACGCGGCCTTGACCGTACCGCGCTGATACGTCAGCCACGCGAGCGCGATGCCGGTGATCGCGACGCCGATTGCGGCGGGCGTCAGCCAGCCAGGCGCGGTCTCGTGCTCGGCCGCGGCGACGACCGGCACATGACCGGCGATGGTCGAATAGACGCCCACGACGAGCGAGAGCGCCGCAAGAATCCACAGCGGCAGCAGCATCGTCATCGGCGGGTCGTGGGGCTCTACGGAGTGTCCGGCTTTAGCCGGACCGTCTTCGTGGTGCCCGACGTCAGCGACAGAAGTCCGGCTGAAACCGGACACTACGACAGCTTGCGGAGCCGGCGTCGCGAAGAACGCGAGGAACACGACGCGGAACATGTAGAAGGCGGTCAGGAACGCGACGATCATCAGCAGAACGAACGGACCCGTCTGATGCGCGCCGAACGATGCGCCCAGGATGCCTTCCTTCGAGACGTACCCGGCGAAGAAGGGAATGCCCGCCAGTGAGAGGGTGCCGATGATGAAGACGGTCGCCGTCTGGGGCATGCGCTTCGCGAGCCCGCCCATGCGCGGCAGATCGTTGCTGCCGACCGCATGAATCACGGCCCCGGCGCCGAGGAACAGCAGCGCCTTGAAGAGTCCGTGTGTCAGCAGGTGGAGGAAGCCTGCGGCCGAGATGCCCGCCCCGATCGCCGCCATCATGTATCCGAGCTGCGAGACGGTCGAGTACGCGAGCACGCGCTTGATGTCGTCCTGCACGCATGCCAGCACGGCGGCGAGCAGCGCCGTGAAGGCGCCAATCCATGCGACGATCAGCAGCACGTCAGGCGTCAGCGCAAACAGCCATGACGTGCGATGCAGCAGATACACACCGGCGGTCACCATCGTGGCGGCATGTATCAGCGCGGAGACCGGCGTGGGGCCTTCCATGGCATCGGGCAGCCATACGTGCAGTGGGAACTGGGCCGATTTGCCCATCGCGCCAAGATAGATGCAGAACGTGATGACCGACAGCCCGGCGAGGGGGAGCGTGTTCGCAGTCGCCGCCGCGTGGAGTGCGTTCAGATCGAACGTTCCCGACTGTTGCCACAGGAGCACGATGCCGATCAGGAGACCGACGTCGCCCGCTTTTGTCGTCCAGAAGGCCTTCACCGCCGCGCGCGCCGCTTCCGGTTTCTGATACCAGAAGCCGATCAGCAGATACGAGCAGAGGCCAACCAGCTCCCAGCACACGAACAGTTGAACGAAGTTGGGCGCGAGCACCAGGCCCATCATCGAGAACGCGAACAGCGACTGGTACGTGTAATAGCGTCCGAGCGCCGCTGGCGGCTCGTCGTGCAGATAGCTCAGTGAATAGACCTGCACGAGCAGCGCGACCAGCGTCACGAGCATCAGCATCGCGGTCGAATCCGCATCGGCGAGGATGCCGACGGTCGCGAGCGTGCTGCCGCCGGAGACCAGCCATGGCCAATCCAGCCTGACATCGCCAGTCGACGGGGCGGCGCGCCAGGCCAGGACGGCCAGCGCGAGCGCCCCGGCCGCCAAGAGGATGGACACGTACGCCGCCGGCCGTCCGAGTCGTCGCAGCGGAGCCACGACGGCAAGGATCAGGAAGCTCGCCGCGGGCAGCAGCAGCGAGTATTGTGCAAGCGTTGCGGCGTCTGTGTTCATCCCTTGAGAAGATCCAGGTGATCTGCCATGACCGTCTTGCGGACGCGAAACAGCAGAATCACGATCGCCAGACCGATCGCGGCTTCCGAAACCGTGATGCAGATGGTGAACACGGAGAAGACCATGCCGATGGTGCTTCCCGCGAACCGTGAGAACGCAATCAGATTGATGTTGACCGCATTGAGCATCAGCTCGATGCCGAGCAGGATGCCGACCGTATTCCGGCGCGTGACGACGCCGAACAGGCCAATGCAGAAGATGACAGCGCTGAGAATCAGATAAGCCTGCAAACCCATATCAGTGCTTCGCCTGTAAAACAAAATGCGAAATGCAAAATACAAAATGCGACGGCGCTGCTTGGGGCTGCCCTTGCCACAGGCCCCGGCCCTTTTTGCATTTTGAATTTTGCATTTTGCATTTCACGGCGCGCCTCTAGTCCTCAGGGCGCGCAAAGTACATCGCGCCAAGCATGGCGGCCAGCATCAATACGCCGAGCAGTTCGAACGGCAGCACGAACGTGGTCAGGACGCTCTCCCCGATGAGCCGCGTCACGTCGCCTGCGATCGGGGGCCTCGTCAACGCCAGAGGCCGCAACCCGATTGTCCGCACGATGTAAAACAGAATCGCGGCCGACACGATTGCGCCGCCCGCGAGATTCCGGGTCGTCTGCGTCAGCCGCTCTCCGATGAGTCGCTCGGTCACGACGATCGCAAAGACCACGATGGTGATGACGCCGCCGGCGTACAGGAGCAGTTGTACCGCGGCGAGGAACTCGGCATCGAGCAGCAGAAAAATGCCGGCTGTGCCGGTCAACGCGAGCGCCAGCCAGAGCACCGCGTGGAACAGGTTCTTCGTCAGGACGACCGCGAGTGCCGAGCCGACCAGAATCACGGCAAGGCTCCAGAAGGCGAGCGGTTCCATCACGCTTCGCTCCCGGTGGGCTTGGCGTGCTCTTCAGCGCGCGCCATCTTCGGCGGCCCCTGCATGGCCCGCAGCAGATTGCCGGTCGCCCACGATTGCTGATACTGCAGGCCGATCGCGTGCAGCCGATCCTTGTCGAGCAGCATTTCGCGCCGGTCGGCGGTCGCCAGATCGAACGACTTCATCATGACGATGGCATCGGTCGGGCAGACCTGGACGCACAGCTCGCAGAATTCGCAGGCGTACAGCTCGAGCGAGAAGCTCTTGGCATAGTTGCGCTTCTCGCTCTTGAGCATCTCCACCTTGATCACTGCGGGCGGGCACACGTACTCGCAGAGACGGCAGCCGATACACGCTTCTTCGCCCGCGTCCTTCTCGTAGACGAGCGCGAGCAGTCCGCGATACCGGTTCGGGTACTTGCGCTCCTGATCCGGGTAGTGAACCGTAATCGGCTTCCTGAACAGATTCAGAAGCGTCACCCACATCGCCTTGGCGACGGCGCGTACGATGGTTATCGGACTGGCCGCACTGGCCGGGCTCGTGGGGCTGGCACTCGCAGGGCGGGTCGTTTGGGACCCGCCGGGGCTCGTGGGGCCGGGGTTGACGGGGCCGGTGGGGTTGATGGGGCGGGTGGGGAGAGTGGCGTTAGACACCGGTCCTCCACACCACGACCACTGCCGTGCTGATCAACAGCAGCAGCGTCGCCGGCATCAGCACCTTCCACGACAGCGTCAGGATCTGATCGACGCGGATGCGCACGAAGCTCCAGCGCACCCAGGTAATCAGCAGGAAGAGAGACATAGCCTTCAGCAGCAGCCAGAGCGGCCCGAGCCATTCCGGGCCGGGACCGGCCCAGGCGCCGAGGAAGAGCACGGCACCCAGAAATGACGACCCGATGATGTGCGCGTACTCGCCAAGCTGAATGAGCGCGAACTTCATTCCGGAGTACTCGACACGGAATCCCGCGACGAGTTCCGATTCAGCCTCGAGGATGTCGAAGGGCACGCGGTTCTCCGCCGCCAGCGTCGACACGATGAAGAAGACGAACGCCAGCTGCCCGATGACGGGGTAGAAGATGAACCAGAGTCCCGCCTGCGCCGACGCGATGTCCGACAACTTCAGGGACCCGGCCAGCAGCACCGGCACCAGCGCGGCGAAGATGAACGGCAGGTCATACGAGATGATCTGGTTCACCGCGCGCATCGCCGAGAGCAGCGCGTACTTGTTGTTCGATCCCCAGCCGGCCATGAACAGGCCGACGATTTCCATCGACGACACCGCGAGGAAGAAGAGGATGCCGATGTTGAGGTCGGCGACGCCGAGGCCGGGCGCGAACGGAATCGTCGCGAAGATCAGCATGCACGGCACGAGGAACACGATCGGCGCGAGGTTGTAAACGCGGCGATCGGCCGCGCGCGGCACGATGTCTTCCTTCATCATCAGCTTCAGCGCGTCGGCAATCGGCTGCAGCAGGCCATGCGGACCCACGCGATACGGCCCGATCCGCGACTGCATCCGCGCCGCGAACTTCCGCTCGAGCAGCGTGACGTACGTCACCATGCCGATCACCGCGTTCAACACGATGAATGGCCCGATGAGCGCCGGCAGCCACGCTGGCATCAGCGATCGACCTCACCAAACACGGGATCCACCGAGCCCATGATCGCGACGACGTCGGCGACCTTGTGGCCGGGGATGATGTGCGGCAGCACCGCCAGATTCGAGAACGACGCGCCGCGCCACTTCATGCGGTACGGCTTCGCGCTGCCGTCGGCCACCAGGTAGCAGCCCACTTCGCCGCGCGGCCCCTCGACGCGCGCGTACGCTTCGCCCTTGGGGATGCGAATCTGCGCCACCGACTTCAAGCCAGGACGCGATGAGATCGGACCCGCCGGCAGACGGTCGAGCGCCTGACGGACGATCGTGATCGACTCACGGAATTCGGCCATTCGAATGCGGTACCGCGCGAAGCAGTCTCCGGCGGTCTCGACCGGCACATTGAACGTGAAGTCCTGATACGAGGAGTAGGGCGCCGCGCGGCGGAGATCGAACGCGACTCCAGAGCCGCGAAGGAGCGGACCCGCGATGCCGACGTCTTCGGCCAGTTCGCGCGAGATCACACCGACGCCCCGCGCACGGGCAAGGAAGAAGGGATTGTCCTCGAGCAGCCCCTCGTACTCGCCGATCCGCTGATCGATGAACGCGATCGTTTCGCGGCACTTCTGCTCCCAGCCGTCGGGGATGTCGTATCGCGTGCCGCCGACCTGATAGAACCCGTAGAGCAGCCGCGCGCCGACGAGCATCTCGAACAGGTCGAGAATCATCTCGCGTTCGCGGATGCAGTAGAGGAACACCGTGGCGCCGCCGCCGAGCGCGCCGCCCATGTCCATGCACCACGTCCCCAGCCACAACAGGTGCGAGGCGACGCGCTGCAGCTCCGCCATGATCACGCGCAGATACTGCGCTCGCCTCGGGACGTCTATCTTCCCGATCTGCTCGGCGGCGAGGACGTACGCGAACTCGCTCGTCATCGCCGCGACGTAATCGGTCTTCGATGCGATCGACGGGTACTGCGCGTAGGTCAGCGTCTCGGACAGCTTCTCGTGGCAGCGATGCAGGTACCCGATCACCGCGTCGACATCGGCGATGGTCTCGCCCTCGAGCGTCAGAATCGCGCGGAACACGCCGTGCGCCGAGGGATGCTGCGGCCCCATGTTCATCATGAGCCGCTCGCCGCCGGAATAATCGATCTCGACGCGGGAGGAGTTGCCTGTGTCCAGCATTATCGATAAGGCGGGTGCGGCGTGTCGACCGCGTAGGACTTCAGAAGCGGGTGACCTTCCCAATCGTCGGCAAGCAGGATGCGCCGCAAGTCGGGATGGCCCTCGAAGCGGATGCCGAACATGTCGTAGCACTCGCGTTCCATCCAGTTGGCGCCGCGAAACACCGGCACGAGCGATGGGCACGCAGACACCCCGGGGCCGAGCTGCGTCTTCATCGTCACAGAGACGACGTCATCGAGGTTCTCGATGCGGGCGACGACCTCGAGGCCCCGCTCCTTCCAGTCGACCGCCGAGGAAAACGAGAAGAAGCGACACCCGAGCGTCGCCTTGGCGAACTGCGCGAACGGCAGCCACTGATCGACCGGCAGCCTCACCACGAGCGGCGTGTCCGCGGCCGCCTCGGCGGGGGCGGGCCTGCCCGCCGTAGCTTCAGCGGAGGTGGGCCTGCCCGTCGTAGCTTCAGCGGAGGTGGGTGTGTCGCCCTCGACCTGCGCGCTCGTGAAGCGCTCACCGATCAATGTTTTCGCCTGTTCTCGCGTCACGGTATCAGTCGACTTTGGGATTGGGTGCGGCTCGCTTGCCGGTCCGCTTGAAATGCGCGATCTGGTCCTGCAACAGCAGGAGCCCGTTCAGCAGGCTCTCAGGCGGCGGCGGGCATCCCGGCACGTAGACATCGACCGGAATGACCCGGTCCACGCCCTTGACGACGTGATACCCGTGGCGGAACGGACCGCCCGAGTTGGCGCACGAGCCCATCGAAACGGCCCACTTCGGGTCCGGCATCTGGTCGTAAATCCGCTCGAGCATCGGCGCCATCTTGATCGTCACGGTGCCGGAGACGACCATGAGATCGGAATGTCGCGGCGACGCCCAGGGCACCATCCCGAGCCGCTCGACGTCGAAGCGGCTGGCGAAGGTGGCCATCATCTCAATCGCGCAGCAGGCCAGCCCGAAGGTCACCGGCCAGACCGACGACTTCCGCGCCCAGTTCAGAAACGAGTCGGCGACCGTCGTGACGACGTAGCCGCCAGGAAAGCTGTGAATGCCTTCCGTGACCGACTCGAAGAGCGACGAGTGCTTGTCGTCCTCCGGCCGTCGTTGATGAAGCTGCTCCCATTCCTGAAGATCCTTGATGTTTCTCCAGATGGGGGCTGGAATCTGAGGGATTGGGGGCTTTATTTCCACTCGAGGATGCGCTCCCGGTACGCGTAGACCCACCCCAACGAGATGATCGCCAGGAACGTGAGCATCGAGAGAATACCCCAGCGGCCGAGTCCGCGGACCACGAGCACCCAGGGGAAGAGGAAGATGGCCAGTGCGTCGAAGATGATGAAGACGAGCGCCACGAGATAGAACCCGACGGGAAACTGCACCCACGCGGGGCCGATGGGCTCGGCACCGCATTCGTAGTTCTCAACCTTGGCCGCAAACGGACGACGCGGACTGAGCACCCACGCCATCCCGAGCGAGACTATGGCAAAGGCCAGAATGAAGCCGAGATAAATCGCGACCGACCCGTAGCCGTACACGGCGCAATACTACCGCAGAAGTTCGGGGTTCCGAGTTCACGGGTCCCGGTGCGTGAACTCGGAATCTTGAACTGCCTCTACCGGAAGCTCTCCATGATTTCATCGAGCGCCGCGCGTCCCGGCCGTGTTTTCGACATGTCGAGCGTCGCCAGCGGCTCGTCGACGAGCCCGAGCAGCTCGATGAAGTCCTGCTTGTCCGGCTCCAGGTACAGAATCCCGGTGGCGAACTCGCCTCGGGCCGACGTGTCGCGCAGGAGCCGCAGCGCGCTGACTTTGTCCATCGGGTTGTAGTTCTCGGCAATCTTCGTGAGCAGCAACTTCGATCCGTTGTGCAACGTCACCGCCGTGGTGGTGCCGGCGTCATAGTCGACGTTGATGTCGTCGAAGTAGGGCACGAAGCTCACGTCGCCGAGCGGCTCTTCGTGGTCCTTCGCATACGAATAGCTCTTGGTCGATCCGTCGTGATCGTTGAAGGTCACGCACGGCGAGAGGACGTCGATCATGCAGGTGCCGCGATGACTGAGCGCGGCCTTGAGGATCGACTTCAGCTGCTTCGGATCGCCAGAGAACGACCGCGCGACGAACGAGGCGCCCAGCTCGATGGCGAGGATGCAGGTATCGATCGGCGGCAGATCGTTGACCACGCCGGTCTTGAGCGTTGAACCGACATCGGCTGTCGGCGAGAACTGGCCCTTGGTCAGTCCGTAGCAGCCGTTGTCTTCGATGATGTAGATCATCGGGAGGTTGCGCCGCATCAAGTGGACGAACTGGCCGATGCCGATCGCTCCGGTGTCCCCGTCGCCGCTCACGCCGATCGCGACCATCTTGCGGTTCGAGACGACGGCGCCGGTCGCGACCGACGGCATGCGGCCGTGCACCGAGTTGAAGCCGTGCGCCTGGTTGAGGAAATACGCGGGGCTCTTGCTCGAGCAGCCGATACCGGACAGCTTGACGACTTGTGTGGGATCGACGCCCATCTCGTAGAACGAGTCGATGATGCGCTCGGTGATCGCGTTGTGTCCGCATCCGGCGCAGAGCGTCGTCTTGCTGCCGCGATAGGCCACGGGCTCGAGCCCGATCCGATTGATCTTTTTTCCGGGTGCCGTTGGTGTCGCCATTCCGTGTGTCCTCGCGCGGGCCGAAGCCCCTCGCGCGGGCTTCAGCCCGCGCTATGACTTCTCCTGTTTCATCAACTCGGTCGTCACCGTGCGACCGTCGATCGGCAGCCCGGCGTAATGGGGGATGGCGCGCAGCTTGGCGATCTGCTGCGGCGTGCACTCCATCCTGAGCAGCGACAGCATCTGGCTGTCGCGGTTCTGTTCGACGACGTACACCCGATCGCACCGTTCGATGAACTCGAAGACCTCCGGTGTGAACGGGTACGCGCGCAGCCGCAGGTATGACGTGTCGAGCTGATGCTCGTTCCGCAGCTGGTCGCGTGATTCCACGATCGCCCAGTGCGTCGTCCCATACGCGATGATGCCCACCGTGCCGGAGGCCACCGCGTCGACCTCGGGCCTGGGCACGAGCGTGCGCGCGGTCTCGAACTTGCGCGCCAGACGCGCGAGATTCTTCGAGTAGTCCTCGGCTCGCTCGCTGTACTGCGCCATCTCGTTGTGGCCGGAGCCGCGCGTGAAGTACGCCGGCATGCCATCGCCGGGCACCGTGCGGTACGGCACGCCGTCGCCGTCCACGTCCTTGTAGCGGCCCCACTGGCCGATCCGCTTCAGCTGCTCGGCGTCGAGTCGCTTGCCGCGATTGTGCGGCTTGGTCGGGTACTCGAACGGCCTGGCCATCCAGGTGTTCATGCCGAGATCGAGGTCGGTCATCACGAACACCGGCGTCTGAAGCTGCTCGGCGATGTCGAATGAATCCATCGACATCGTGTAGCACTCGCTCACCGATGCCGGAATCAGGAGCGGGTGCTTCGTGTCCCCGTGCGAGAGCACAGCCGCTGACAGGATGTCCTGCTGGCCGGTTCTCGTCGGGAGACCGGTCGACGGCCCGCAGCGCTGCACGTCGAAGATGACCGCAGGAATCTCGGCGTAGTAGCCGAGGCCGGTGAACTCGGCCATCAGCGATATCCCGGGTCCCGCAGACGAGGTCATCGCTCGTGCGCCGACCCAGCCCGCGCCGAGGACCATCCCGAGGGCGGCCAGCTCGTCTTCCGCCTGGATCACCGCGTAGGTCGTCTTGCCCGTTTCCGGATCGCGCCGGTATTTCTTCAAGTAATCGATCAGCGATTCGCAGAGCGATGAGGACGGCGTGATCGGATACCACCCGACGAAGGTGACGCCGGCCATCATGCAGCCGATCGCGGCCGCGGCGTTGCCTTCGATGAGGATCATCCCCTGCGTCTTGCTCATCGGGGCGACCACGAACGGATCCTGCTTCGTGAGGTTCGCGTCGGCGTAGTCGTAGCCGGCCTTGAGCGCGGCCATGTTCATGTCGATGGCCTTCTGCTTCTTGCCAAGCTGCTTACGCAGCGCTTTCTCCATCTGCGCCATCTCGATCGACAGCAGCCGCGACAGCACGCCGTCGTAGATCATGTTGCGCACGAGCCGGCGCAGCTTGGCGTCGTGCGTGATCGGTTGCATCAGCTTGTCGAACGGGACCGGGTAGAAGACGAGGTCCTTGCGCAGCTCGTTGAGCTTGAGCGGCTCGTCGTACACCGCGGCTGCGCCCGCCGCCAGCGACATCACGTCTTCCCTGGCGGTTTCGGGGTTCATCGCGACCAGGAAATCGACTTCTTTCTTGCGGCCGATGTATCCGTTCGCGCTGGCGCGGATCGTGTACCAGGTGGGGAGTCCGGCGATGTTCGAGGGAAACATGTTCTTCCCCGCGACCGGCACGCCCATCTGGAAGATCGATCGAAGGAGTACCAGGTTGGCGGTCTGACTGCCGGACCCGTTGACGGTGGCGACCTGTATGGCGAAATCGTTAACGATGCGCTCGGTGTGTTGATGGGGGCCGGCTTCTTGGACGGCGACGTCGGTCACGGACATTGTTCGAACCTTCTCCCGGGCTCAGCCACATAACTTGCAGAAAAGATTGCGGATGTTTGGTTGAACCGATCAAGAAATTATAACACCTAGAACAGTTTCACCTCGACGACGGTGCCTTCTTCGACGACGTCGACGTCCGCTGGAATCTCGATGTACCCGTCGGCACGCGACATGCTCGTGATGTCGCCAGACGCTTTGAAGGCCGGCATGGCGGTGCCGTACTCGATGCGCACCGTAAAGAACTGGTGCCGTCCGGGGGCAGACATCACGCGAGCGCCAAGAGGAAGCGTGAGCGACCGGACGATCTGAACCGGCAGCCGCGCGATCCGCCGGAGCGCGGGCGCCAGCAGGATGTACGCGTTCGAGAGGCACGAAGTCGGATACCCGGGCATGCCAAAGACGAGGTGTCCGCGGATGCGTCCGAGCGCCGTCGGCTTCCCGGGTTTCACCGCCACCCCGTGAAAGAGCACTTCACCTTTCGCGGAGATGACATCGAGGATCAGATCGCGCTCTCCCACTGAGCTTCCGCCCGAGAACACGAGCACGTCCTGCTCGAGGCACTCTTCCACGGCCCGCGACAGATCGTCGATCGTGTCGACCGCAGTCCTGTACGGCACGGCGATGCCGCCGTGCTCGGCGACGACGGCCGACACCGTGAAGCGATTGATGTCGTAGATCTGTCCCGGCCCGAGCGGCTGACCGGGGTCGATGATCTCGTTGCCCGTCGACAGAATCGCGACGCGCGGCTTGGCGTACACCTCGACGCCAGTGAGCCCGAGCGCGGCGAGCGCGCCGACCCGGCTCGCGTTGAGCGTCGTCCCCGGCTGCAGCACGGTCTGGCCCTTCCGGATGTCGGCGCCCTGCCGGCCGATGTTCTGCGATCGCACGACGGGTGCGAAGATGCGGACCCCGCTCGCCTCGCTGCTGGTGTCTTCGACCATGACGACGGCATCGGCGCCCGCAGGCATAGGTGCGCCTGTAGCGATCTCGACGCACTGCCCCGCTCCGACCGCGTGCAGCGGGACCTGGCCGGTGAACACCTTCTCGATGCACTGCAAGGTTCGCGGATCGGAGCGGCTTGCGCCCGCCGTGTCTTCGGCGCGCACTGCGTATCCGTCCATCGCGGCACGTGCAAACGGCGGTACGTCCGCGCTCGAGGTAATCGTCTCGGCGAGCACGCGGCCGTTGGCCGACGACAACGCGACCCGCTCGACGCGCGTAATCGGCTCGATCGCGCGATCGATGATCGCGCGTGCCTCGTCCAGCGCGATCGTGTCTTTGAACGGTCTCATCTTCGTCGTCATGTCTGCTCGTACGTAGTGTCCGGCTTGAGCCGGACCAGCACTTCGGACCTCATTTTCTCAACTGCTGCACCACATGACCGATCTCCGGGAGGATCAGCTTTTCCATCGCCAGCCGCACCGCCGCGAGCGATCCCGGAAGCACGAAGATCGCGGTGCGGCCGATAGTGCCGGCCGTTGCCCGGCTCATCATCGCCGCCGATCCGATATCGTGAAAGCTGAGCATCCGGAAGATCTCGCCGAAGCCATCGAGCCGCTTGTCGAAAAGGGCGGCGACCGCTTCATACGTCGCATCGCGCGCGCTGATGCCGGTGCCGCCAGTCGTGATGACGACCTGCGTGGCGGAATCACCGAGTCGTGCGCGCACGACTGCGGCCACCTGTGACGGCTCATCGCGAACGATTGCGTGTCCCGTGACCAGGTGCCCAGCCTGTTCGAGCAGATCGCGAATCGCTCGACCCCCGGTGTCGGTCTCTTCCGTGCGCGTGTCGCTGACGGTCACGACGTAGCACCCGACGACGCCCGGCGCCTGCGCCTTGTGTTCGCCAGCACTCACACGGTGAATTATGTCAGGGGGCGGGGGGCCGGGGGCAGGGGTTGGTCGAAAAGGCGGATAATCGCGCGAGCCATGGAACTGACGCAGGTCGTCGCCGTGTTCGTGCTGGTCCTGTTCGTCGCGGCGATCGTGCAGGCCCGGCGGCGCCGCGGCCGCACCTTCACGCACGGGGCCGGAGCCGCCGGCGCGATCTACGACCTGCTCAACCAGGACAAGCGCAACGCGATCGAGATCATCGTCGAAGAGAAGGCCGAGGAGCGCGATCCCGAGACCGCGGACGGCAACCTGCCCGAACTCGAAGAGCCCCGTCGACCCTGACACTTGACGCCGTTCCGGGACGATGGCAACGTCGCCATGACGGAGCGGCTGGGTGCGCAGGACAGGTTTGCCATGGCGATCGCGCGTATGCCAGAGGCGCTGCAAGAGCGTCTCGGCGATGACGGAGCGGAGGCGCTCGTCACGTTGTTCGAGTCGGCGAGAGAAGAATGGACGGAGGACGTATTGACGACGGCCGTCGATCGTTTCGAGCGTCGGTTGACAACTGAGATCTCACTCCTGCGAGCCGATGTCACGCGTGAGGTCTCCGCGCTACGTCAGGACTTCACGCGAGAGATCTCCCACACCAGAGTTGACGTGCTGAAGTGGTCCTTTCTGTTCTGGGTCGGTCAGGTGGCCGCGATTGCCGGGCTGCTCGCGTTCATGCTTCGTCCCTGAAGAGGCCGGTCGGACCGGCAGGCGCGTCGAGCGCCTGACCCGAAACCGTGTGATATAGTCAATGTTTTGCGCGTACATCGGGTGATGCCGGTGTGCGTGCGGACGTTCGTCTTGCCCTCTCGCGCCCTTAGCTCAGTTGGATAGAGCGTCTGGCTACGAACCAGGAGGTCGCAGGTTCGAGTCCTGCAGGGCGCGCCACCCAAAGGTCAAAAGTCAAAGGTCAAAGGTTAAAGGTCATGCGCCTGCATCGGCGAGCATGACCAGGCGTGGCGTCGATCACGCGAAGATCTCTCCAAGGCCGTAGGCGCACAATGCCTGCATGCGTTCGGCAGTCACGAGACGGTCCTGCGGAATGCGGGCAGCATTTCTGATGACGTCGGTGACAGCCTCGAACTGGCGGCGCTGAAGCTCCTCGACCGTTCGCGCGGTCTTGTCGTGCAGGGTCGGGCGTACGTTCTCCTGCCAGAGGGCCTTGAGGACCGTCAGCTCGCCTCCGAAGAGCTCCAACGTGTCGTGGATGTACAGGGCGTCTTGCGCCTTCTTGTCCGCCTTTCGGAGCGTCTGGATCAACAGCTTCTGGGCAATGAAGGAAACCGGGTTCGGCAGCATCACATTGACGGGAGATGTCACCGGAACTCCGATGTCCTTCGTCAGCTGCACACTCCACGGATGGACGAGCAACAGATCCAAATGCCGCAGCTTCTGCGCCGTGACGCCTGCTTTGGCGACGGTGACGTCCCGTTTTCCGTTTCGCGTGAATCCGCTTCCCTGAAGTGGGGCAAGAAATTCCACGAAGAATCCCTGATCGTCGCCTCCAAGTCTGTACTGAGTAATGGGCGGTGTGTGCTCCCCCGAGAAGTCTTCGTGGAAGCCAGCGGTCTTCAAGGCTGCAGCAATGTCACCCGCAAGCAGTGCCGTGATCGAGAACGCGACGTCAGCGTCCTTCGTGCGAAGGGGTGCGTATTGCGGAGGATGCGACAACGGGTGAAAGCGATGGAGCTGGTGTGCCCAACCGCCAATGAGTACCACGTTCCCAAGCCAGGGGCGCAGGGCGTCGAGTAGACGCGCCAGCGCTGCGAAATCATCCATGGTCGTTTCCGTCGATAATCCGATCGAGGATACGCCTGCGGATTAGATCCGCTTGTTCGTGTCCACGCGTGGGGTGTTCGAACACATCGAGCCACACTTGAAGAACATCGCAAGCGGCCATGCCATGCGGCCGCACCATTCCACGAAAGACCGACCCGGGGACGGGCGCCTGGCGAACGATCACGTCGGGCGCCTCGCCGGGCGCAACAGGCGCGAGGTGTTTCCAGGCCGACAGGCTCGCCGGACTGAGTCGTCGCACGTACACATACGGTGGAACGCCATGAACGAAGCCGACGCCGAGTGCATCGGCTGCGGCGAACAGCGCCAGGCACGCCCTGCCGCTATCGAGCATCCGCTGAAGTGCCTGACGCGGATCGCTGCCCCTCAGCAGGAAGCGCATGGGGGCTTCATTGAGTCGACGAAGCCCAGATGCTTGCCATCGTCGAAACAGGTCGCCGCGCCGAACCAACCGGAAGTGTGCACCTGACTCATGGAGGTACCCCTCGCGCTGAAGCTGCTGCACGAACCGGAAGGCGCTCATCACCGAGACGTTTGCCGCTCGGGCCAGTTGGGAGGCGTTCCCGTATCGTCCTCGCGGTGCCGAGAGCAACGCGTCAGGCACCTCCGGTGCGAGAAGTACTTTGAGCATCCATTGGTTCAGGTCGGAAAAGAGGTGGGGTTGCCCTTTCGGCGCATGCGAGTCACGTGCTGGCGATTTTCGAGCCTCGGCGTTGAGCGAGTCCAGGTGCGATCCACGGAACATGCGGAGACCGGCGAAATCCATGACGCCTGCTGCTGCATCAGGCGCGTACTCTTGCGCAAAGTTCAGAATCTGCCTGGCGACCTTCGGTGCGATCTCCGGAGCGGCAACGACCGCGAGTGGCGCGTGGTCGCCCGCCAGGCGCGACGCCTGCAGACAGGCTTGAGACCACAGGGGAATCAGGCGATCGCTCCTTCCTTCGACGCCGACCTTGATCTCGACCGCATAGGACACTCCTGGGCGTCGCAGGAGCAGGTCAGGTCCGCCCGCTCTCGGTTGACGCTTTACACGCCAGCCGGCCTTTTCAGAAGCTTGAGACAATAACTGTTCAACGCGATCGTGGCGTTGGCGCGCGTCTGATTTCGGCAGGAAATGGGCATCTTCCATGGTCGTTGGCCTTGGGCCGGCGTTCACGTGGCGATGTCTTCGACATGGCCATGATAATTAACGTGGCCGTGATAATTAACGTGGCCATGATAACATGCCGCCGTTACTCCGGGTCCAGCCACGGCCTTCGCTTCGGTCCATTTCGGGCATATGGGTGACAATTCATTCCGGAGACATGCGCAGCACATGACCGGACTGAGCTGGCTCTGGGGGCTCGTTGCGGGCACGATGCTGTCGGCATGTTCCGGCGACACCGCGCGACCTGCAGGAAGTCCCTCCTCGCCGACGTCGTCCGGCCAGCCAGCGCATGTGCTCGTGGTGACTCATACCGAGGGCTTCCGGCACAGTTCGATCCCGATCGCGGAAGCGACGATCGCTGATATCGGCCGGCGCTCGGGTCTCTTCTCCACGAGTTTCTGCCGCACGGCCGATGATGTGGCCACCATGTTGTCGCCGTCGGGCCTCGCCACGATCGACGCCATCGTCTTCGCCAACACCACGGGCAGTCTTCCGATCCGCGATCTTCCTGCGGTGCTCAACTGGATCGCCGACGGGCACGGCTTTGCCGGCATGCACAGCGCCTCCGACACGTACCACGATGCCCCTGCGTACATCGACATGCTCGGCAACGAGTTCCTCACGCATGGCAATGAGACCACCGTCGACGCGATCGTCGAGAACCCGTCACACCCTGCGTCGAGTCCACTGGGGCAGCGCTATCGCGTGTTCGATGAGATCTACATGTTCACCATGTCCAATCGAGGTGCGGTGACGATGCTGCTGTCGCTGGATCGGCATCCGTTGGATGGACTGCCACAGGCAGGGCAGCCCGGGGACCTGCCGCTGGCATGGGCGAAGGACTACGGCCGGGGCCGCGTGTTCTATACCGCGCTCGGACATCGCGAGGACGTCTGGCAGAGCACCCTCTACCAGCAGCACATTCTGGGCGGCATCCGGTGGGTGCTTCGCAGATAGTCCAAGGCCCCTCGATCAATCTCCGGCGGCCGCGAAGATGATCGCCAACGTCGCGAAGAACGCGCCGACGCCGGTCGCGACTCCGATCGCAACGGCCTTGCCGCCGCCGATGCCTTGTCTCGTTCGCTCGAGCCGAACGATCTCGCCGTACGGAACCGGCTGAATCGGGACTGGCACACGGGTCTTCGGCTGCATCAGTACGGCATCGGGACGAACCGCGACGAGTGTGGCTCGAAAATGCTGCCCATCGCTCAATCGGACGTTGAGCTCCGTACCGACCTCGACGCGTTCGGCGAAGCTCCGCCAGATATCAGCCGTTGACTGCGCGGCTGCCGCATGCGATACCGCGAGCACGAGAATGAGCGCCGTCGTCAACAGGCGAGTCGTTGTGCACATCACTGCCACCTTTCAGAAATCCACTCCGATTCCAGTGCGCCATGCCACCGCAGTTATTCCCTCCGAGGACCAGGACGTACGCAGGTCGGTGCGGATGAACACGCGCTCGGATACGTAGCCCTTGAACCCCGTCCCCAGAAACGGACGCCCGGCATATCGCACTCGGGTCTCCGAATCAGGCGACGGGCTGATCGGCGTGCCATTCAGGAAGGAGACTGCCGTCTCGATGTGTTCGCGCTCGCGGAGCAATTCCACTCCTGCGCCGATGAACGGATGAAACCAGGCGTTCTCGAAGAACTGCGCGTTCAGGCCAAGCGCCGCCGTCGTCGCGCGGAACTGGTGTTCGCGCTGTATGAACGACGGAATCGGGGAGCCGGGAAGAGGAGGGAGCTGCTCGTACGTATAACTCTCGCCCTTTGTCGACGTGGCGACGTCGAGCTCCATTTTGAAATGAGGCGTCCAGTAGTACCCGACGTCGGCGCCGCCTGAGCCCACACCGTACCAGCGATCCCAGTCGATCGCCTGATTCAGGCGCTCACCCAACCATGTCACATGAGCTGCCGCGTCCCAGCGGGATGGAGAAGCAGGGGCGAGTGTCACGATCGGAGTACGCCTGGAGTCTTGCGCCGAGGCGTTCAATGCCGACATCGAGGCCGCCAGGGCCAGTGCACACGTGCGAGCTCGAATCATCATCCTCGTTCCTCGAGATGAAAGGTGCAGAAGGAGCGAGGATCGGCTCATGTGGAGTTTTGCTGCGCAAGCTGACCCGGTGCGACACTGTGTGACACGTTTGTGAGGTGCGTTCGCTGTTCCATCACAGCCGCAAGCGCTCGGCTATAAGCCCAATCTCGATCGCGAGCACGATTTCCACTTGACGTTGCGGCGCTGACCACGCAGGATCTTCCACTTCACGGGACAAGTCCCATGCAACGCGGTGATCCGTGAGGTGTCATTGACGATGGGTAGACGAACATCAGCGCAGCGGGCTCACATGGAGACCTTCACTCCTCCGACGAGGCAACCGCAGCACGTACGGACGATCGACGCGGCACTCGTCAACAGCTACGCGAGGATCGCATTATCGGAGTTGCGCGCTCGAAGAGTCGCGGATGAAGAGATCCTCGAGCGATACGCCGTCCCACACGCCTACGCCGATGCGAGCTTCGAGGCGGGGCAGCTTGCAGACTTCGGCTGCGTGTGCGCTCCGGCGTTCGCAGTCAAAGCGGAAATCCGCCGACTGCTCGCGCACTGAAGCGATGCGGCAGCGTTGAAGCAGGCTACATCCGCTTGAACGCTGCGGTCATCCGCTCGTGGACCTGGTCGGGCGTCAGTTCTTCTTTCACGGTCGAAATCGCCCAGACGTGGCCGAACGGATCTGCCACCCAGCCGGTGCGGTCGCCGTAGAACGCGTCGCTGATCGGCATCATTGGCTTTCCACCGGCATCTACTGCGCGCTGATAGACGACATCGACATCGTCGACATACATCTCGAGAATCGTCGTCGTTGTGCCGACCGATTCTGGCGAGGCCACCGTCATCACACTGTTCGGGCCCGGCGGCTGCTCGTCGGTGATCATGATCATCGTCCTGCCGATCTGCAGATGCGCGTGCAGGCCGTCGAAGTGCGGCATCGCCGATTCATAGAGGACGGTTGCGCCAAACGCGCGGGTGTAGAACTCGATCGCGTTGCGGCCCCCGCGCACCATCAGGTGCGGCGTGATCCCTCCGTTGTCCGCGCGAGCGCCCTTGATCGCCATCACAGCCTCCTTCACCGTCTCGAGATTCGCCATGCGCGATGGAGTGGCAGCCACGAGAGTCTAATAAGCGCTCGCTTATATCTCAAGGTGGGCCGATGTGTGGCACTCAAATAACAGTCGGTACGTTTCTCTCCTAGAGCTTCAGAATCTCGCGCAGCCTGTCGGACTGCCGACGTGACATCTCGATCGTGCGGCCGCCGCGCAGCGTGACGACGAGACCGCCGGCGACGGCGATGTCAACCTTGTCGATCCACTTCAGGTTGATGATGTGCGCGCGGTTGGCGCGGAAGAACGCGTCGGCATCGAGGCGCGCTTCGAGTGCGTTCAACGTCCGGCGAATGAGCGGTGACTCGTCGCGGAAGTGTACGCGCGGGTCGTTGCCTTCTGATTCGAGGAGAAAGATTTCCGGCAGCCGGACGATCCAGCAGTGCTCACCATCGCGCACGAAGACCTGTTTGCGCGGTTTCTTCAGCGCGCGAGCAGCAAGGCCACCAGCCAGACCACGGTGAAGGCGGCCGGCGACCACAGCAGGTAGTACTTCGATGAGACGCTGCCGAACACGCGCGCGACGCCGCCGATCGCTTTCTGGTCGGCGTCGGTGTCGAGCACCGCGAAGCGCTGGTCGCCAGTGTGCCTGGCCATGATGGCTTCGATCTTCCGCTGCCAGATCTTCTGAAACAGGACGGTTCGCCCGATCGAGAACGTCCAGATGGCGCTGAAGACCGCGCCCGCGACGTAGAAAGCCCAGTTGTGGCGCACGAAGCCGCCGTTGATCTGAAGGCCGGTGACGAGGAGTCCGTTGACCGCCAGGAGGACCTGCAGCTTGTTCGTCTTGATCGGATTCTCCTGTGCCCAGAGGTCGACGAGCCGCCCGTAGGCGTCGAGATCGCGCTGCACCTCTTCCGAGTCGGCCATGTGGGGGAAATTCTAGGCGAAATACGCGGTCTGCAAGGAATCGCGGGCTGTCCGTTCTGAATGCAGGAGAACGGATATGCGGCAGATGGCCACCCTGTGGCGGCTGCTCGTGGCGGACCCACGCCATGGCCAGATCGCCACCCTTGCAAGCCTTCTCGCGTACGGCCTGGTGTTCCTCGATTTCGACCTCACGCTCGCGCAGGTCTTCGTCACGGTTGTCTCGGCGTTGCTGGTGCAGGCCGGTGCCGACCGGTGGATCGGGCGCGAGCGCGTCTCCGGCGCCAAGAGCGCGTTGATCTCGTCGCTCTCGCTCTGCCTGATGCTGCGCACCGACGCGCTCATCATTGCCGTGCTCGCGGCTGCGATTGCCGTGGGCTCGAAGTTTCTGATTCGCGTGGGCGGGAAGCACGTCTTCAACCCGACCAATCTCGCACTCGTCGCGTTGATGCTCTCGACGGACATGGCGTGGGTCTCAGCAGGGCAGTGGGGAACCGCCGCGGTATTCGCCTTCTTCCTCGCCTCGGCCGGGCTGCTCGTCGTGCATCGCGCGACCCGCAGCGACGTGACGTTGACGTTCATGGCGACCTACGCGTCGCTGCTCGTCGGCCGATCGCTCTGGCTCGGTGAACCGCTCTCGATCCCGCTGCATCGGCTCGAGAACGGCGCGTTTCTCCTGTTCAGCTTCTTCATGATCTCGGACCCGAAGACGACCCCGGACTCACGCGCAGGTCGCGTGCTGTTCGCCGCCATGGTGGCCTTCGGCGCGGCCTACGTGCAGCTCCGCTTGTTCAGAACGAACGGGATGCTGTGGGCGCTGGCGGCGGCCTCGCCGCTCGTCCCGATCCTCGACCGGCTGCTTCCGGCGACCCGCTACGCGTGGCCACATCGACCAACCACTCACTTCTTCTGGAGGAAACCGATCATGCGATTCACGGCATTCACGCTCGCCGTGCTCTTCTCGCTCTGTGCGGGCGCGGGGAGCGCGGAGGCCTTCTGCGGCTTTTACGTCTCGAGGGCCGATGGCAAGTTGTTCAACAAGGCATCGCACGTCGTGCTCGTGCGCGACGGCGATCGCACGGTCATCACCATGGCCAACGACTTCCGTGGCGATCCGAAGGAGTTCGCGATGGTCGTCCCGGTGCCGACCGCGATCCAGCGCGAGCAGATCAACGTCGGCGACCGCGCGCTGCTCGATCACCTCGACGCCTTCACCGCGCCGCGCCTGGTGGAGTACTTCGACGCCGATCCCTGTCGAGTCGCCGATCGCGTCATGGCGATGGAATCGCGTGCCCCGCTTGCCGCTGCCGCGCCGAGTGCCCGGGGCGGCGCGCGAAGCCTGGGGGTCACGATCGAGGCGAGCTATACGGTCGGTGAATACGACATCCTGATCCTGTCGGCGGCCCAGAGCACCGGCCTCGAGACGTGGCTCAAGACCAACGGGTACCGCATCCCGTCGGGAGCTTCGAGCGTCCTGGCGACCTACATCAAGCAGCAGATGCGCTTCTTCGTCGCCAAGGTCAACCTGACCGAACAGGCCAGGCTCGGGTTCGCGAACCTGCGTCCGATCCAGATCGCTTACGAGTCACCGAAGTTCATGCTGCCGATCCGCCTTGGGATGGTGAATGCCGATGGTCCGCAGGAGCTGTTCGTGTACACGCTCACTCGGAAAGGCCGCGTGGAATCGACCAACTACCGCACGATCAAGCTGCGCACCGATGTGGAGATTCCGACCTACGTGAAGGATCCACAAGTGTTCGGAAGCATGTACCGCGCGATGTTCGATCAGCACGTCAAGCGCGAAAACATGAGCGCGGTGTTCCAGGAATACGCATGGGACATGGGATGGTGCGACCCGTGCGCTGCCGATCCGATGTCCTCTGACGAACTGCGGAAGCTCGGTGTCTTCTGGGTCGCGCGTGCTGGCGGGCGATCGGCTGTCGCTCCCTCGCCCCAGGACGTGTTCGTCACCCGGCTCCATGTGCGCTACGACCAGGCACACTTCCCCGAGGATCTCGTGTTTCAGGAGACCGGCGATCGCACCAACTTCCAGGGTCGTTATGTGCTGCGCCAGCCGTGGACCGGACCATCGCGCTGCGATGCCGCCGAGACGTATCAGCGCGAGCTGCGTCAACGACGGGAGCGGGAGGCGCAGACGCTCGCCTCGCTGACGGGATGGAATCTCGATGAGATCAGGCAGCGCATGAATCTCGATCGGGCAACGCCACCCGACGGCACCCCTGGCCCGTGGTGGAAGCAGATCTGGCGATAGCGTTCGGGTCTAATCTTCTTTCGGCCGATCAGGCGGGGCGCTGCCGGCGCCCTGCTTTTCTATCCGTCCGAACATCTGGCCACCGACCTTGCCGTGTTGCCACGTGCCGGAATACCGATCGCCATAGAAGAACAGGCGCACCGTGAACGTGCCCAGCCCCGGCAGGCTGGTCTCGGTCATCGCAATCATCGGTGTGTCGCCGCTCCAGCGCATCGGGACGACGACAGGAATGGAGCCGTTGACGCCGCAGCAGTGCATGCTCGCGTTGAACCGCCAGAGATCGTCGCCGACCTTCTCGACGCTGGTGATGTCGTAGCGATCGGATCGGGGCGTGCGGCTCTCACGGCCGTCGACCGTGAAAGAACCGACGAGCGACGCGTTGCGCATGCGCTCGGCGAAGTCGCGCTCGGCTGCAGTCAGTGATGAAGGATCTTTGACGGATCCGATGCCGAGCCGTCCGGTGAGCCACCCGGCGCCGAAGAGCGCCCCGGCGAAAACGGCGAGCAGCACGCCGATGGCAATGCGCGCAAGCCATCCAGGATTGCGTCGGGGGGTGTCCATCGATCCTCCCTGTCTGCTTACGGATGACCCGTGTGCGGTCTGGGATTGTATCCGTTCAGTCGCGATCGCCAACACAGCCGCGGGCGGTGATCCCGCTGACGTCCGTATAATCTGCACGACCTTCGGGACTGCAACTTGCACAGGCCATTCGGTCTAGACGTATGAGCCGCGAACACGACACGCTCTCGAGAGCGACGGCCGCGGGAACGCTGACCCTCGATGAGGGTGTGACCGTCGCTCGCATGGGATTCGGCGCGATGCGGCTGACGGGTCCGGGCATCTTCGGGCCGCCAGCCAATCGAGAAGAATGCCGTCGTGTCCTTCGCCGGGCGATTGAGCTCGGGGTGACGTTCTTCGACACCGCCGATTCATATGGTCCCGCGATCTCGGAACAGATCATTGCCGAGGCGCTGTATCCATACCCGTCGGGAACGGTGATCGCCACCAAGGGCGGATTCGTCCGCCCGGGTCCCGATCGATGGGAAACCGACGGGCGTCCCGAGCATCTCCGGGCGGCGTGTGAAAGCAGCCTCCGGCGCCTGCGCCTCGACCGCATCGATCTGTACCAGCTCCATCGCATCGATCCAAAGGTGCCAGAGGCAGATCAATTCGGCGCGCTTTCCGATCTGCGAGACGAAGGAAAGATTCGCTTCGTCGGCCTCTCGGAGGTCGACGTCGACGCCATCGAGCGTGCGCGACAGAGCCTGCCCGTGATCTCCGTGCAGAACCGGTACAACGTCCTCGACCGCACCTCGGACGGTGTCGTCGAGTACTGCGAGCGTCACGACCTGGTGTTCATTCCGTGGCATCCGCTCGGCGCCGGGACCCTCGACATCTCCGGTGCGCTGGGCGCCGTCGCCCGCCGGCACGGCGCGACGGCGCTGCAAGTGGGGCTCGCGTGGCTGCTCGCGCGCTCGCGCATCATGCTGCCCATCCCGGGGACCTCCAGCACGAACCATCTCGAAGAGAACGTCGCAGCCGCGTCGATCGCGCTGAGCGTCGACGATCTGCGCGCGCTCAATTCGCTTCAGCCCTCGAGCCAGTCGTCTTAGAATGCGCGTGCGTCGATGACGCGACGTATGGCCGTCGTGTCTGATGTCGCTCGACTGAAGCTGCGTCTTGAAGGACCGCTCGCGTCGACGCGAGGGAGGTAACGATGAAGACTCTGGCTCGCTGCGCGATGCTCCTGGTGACATCCGTGATCGTCGTGTCTGCGCAGGCCAACCCGGACTGGCATGCGTCGTTCCCCGGGTTCAAGATCGCCGGCAATCTTTATTACGTCGGGACCGCCGATCTCGCGGTGTATCTCATTCGCACGCCGCAGGGGAACATCGTCATCAACTCCGACTTCCCGGAGGACGTGCCAACCGTCCGCACGAGCATCGAGCAGCTCGGATTCAAGTACAACGACACCCGGATTCTTCTGATCAGCCACGCGCATGGCGATCACGACGGGGGCATCGGCGTGATGAAGAAGGACACAGGTGCCCGCCTGATGGTCATGGAGGGGGACGTCGCCGAGGTCCAGAGCACGGCACAGGGGCGCCCCGGCGCTCACGTCGATCGCGTGCTCCACGACGGCGACACGGTCGAACTCGGCGACTCCACGCTGACCGCACACCTGACGCCAGGCCACACCAAGGGATGCACGACGTGGACAATGCGCGTCGACGAGGGCGGACGGAGGCTGAACGCGGTGATCGTCGGCAGTCCGAACGTGAATCCCGGGTACGTCCTCGTGGGCAACAAGGCCTATCCGGCGATCGCCTCGGACTACGAGAAAACCTTCACGGTGCTCAAGAGCCTGCCCGTGGATCTGTTCCTCGGCGCGCACGGCGCCTATTTCGGGTTGAAGGCCAAATATCAGGCGCTGAAGGCCGGCGGCAGCACGAACCCGTTCATCGATCCGGCCGGATACGCCGTCTACGTCGCCGAGCGGGAAGGCGCGTTCCGCAAAGAATGGGAGCGGCAGAAGAAGTGACCTACTTTTTTGGCCCAAATAACAGATCTAAGAACATAAATGTCTGATTCGAGCGGGATCCGACGTGCAATCCCAGGACACGCGGATGATCGACGGATCTCGTGCGCCTGCCCGTCATTGGCCTAGCTTGGAACGACTCGATTCAACTCTTTTGTAGTGACAGCGCAGTATGTCGACAAATTTGTCGAATACGTGATCTCGAACCATCGAAGATCCCCGAGATCAGGCGCATTCCACGACTCCCTCCCCTGACGCACTTGGCGCCAAACTTGAATCGTGAGTCCGTGATCGGAGACCCGTTGTGCCGCGAGCCCCTCGTTCTTTTGGGGGTGCCCGACGTCCTAGTGCCAGCGGTTAAGCAGAAAACAGTCAGATGTGCCGGCCGGAACAACTTTTTGATAGAGGTGTGCAATGAATTCAGCTGATACCGCGTGGATGCTGATATCCACGGCGCTTGTGCTTCTGATGACGCCTGCGCTGGCCTTCTTCTATGGCGGGCTGGTGCGGTCCAAGAACGCGCTGAACACGATGATGATGAGTTTCATCTCATTGGGGTTCGTCGGCGTGCTATGGGCGCTGATCGGGTACTCGCTGGCGCTCAGCCCTGGCAACAACTGGCTCGGGGATCTCTCGTTTGCCTTCCTGAACAACGTCGGCCTCTCGGAAAAAGGCGCGGTCGTCGCGCTGACCATCCCGCACACCCTCTACATGGTGTTCCAGGCGACGTTCTGCATCATCACCGCCGCGCTGATCTCCGGCGCCATCGTCGAGCGGATGAATTTCAAGGCCTACCTGCTGTTCATCTCGCTGTGGTCGGTCGTCGTCTATGCGCCGCTGGCACACTGGGTGTGGGGCGCCGGATGGCTGGCGGACATGGGGGCGTGGGACTTCGCCGGCGGCACGGTCGTGCACGTGAACGCAGGCATCGCGGCGTTCGTGGCGGCACTGGTCGTCGGCAAGCGGTCTGACTACGGCAAGGCGGGACTCCTGCCGCACAACGTGCCGACGGTGCTGCTCGGCGCCGGCCTGCTGTGGTTTGGCTGGTTTGGATTCAACGCCGGCAGCGCGCTGGCGGCGAGCCCGATCGCGGGCCTCGCGTTCACGACGACGATGCTGGCGCCGGCGGGAACGCTGGTGGTCTGGACGTTCCTGGATCTGATGCGCTCGGGCAAGCCGACTGCCGTGGGCTGCGCCACCGCCATCGTCGTCGGACTCGTCGCGATCACGCCGGCGGCGGGCTTCGTGAGCCCGATGAACGGCCTCATCCTCGGCGCGATCGCCGCCGTTCCGAGTTATCTCGGTCTGATGATTCGCGCGAAGACGTCGCTCGACGATTCACTCGACGTGGTCGCGGCGCACGGCGTAGGCGGAACGGTGGGTGCGATTCTCACCGGCGTGTTCGCTCAGAAAGCGCTGAACGGGGTCTTCGACGGCGCGCTCTACGGCAACCTCGGGCAGGTCGGCATTCAGGCGCTCGCGGTTGGAACGGCGATCGTCTACAGCGGCGGTATGAGCTTCATCCTGCTGAAGCTGATCGCGCTCGTCCTGCCGCTGCGCGCGACCGCGTCCGAAGAATCGACCGGCCTCGACCTCACGATGCACGGTGAGGAAGCGTATCTGCACACTGGAGGCTTCGACGCCGTGTTGTCGCCGGCGGAGGCGACCCGCGCCGAGGGCGCGACTGCATCCTCGCCGGTTGTCGTCCGATAGCCGTCGTCTGTCGAGTGGACTGAGTAAGGCAAGGCGCACCACCCACTGAGGTGGTGCGCCTTTTGTCGTTTCAGGAGAGTGAAGTCTTGTAGAGCGCCATGAGCTTGCCCCACGCGCGCTCGGCATCGTCCATCTTGTAGATCGGGCCGTCCGCGCTCGGCGGCATGTCGGGCACGCACCATCCGTGCTGGGCCATCGAATAGACCTCGACTTCAGCGGGATTCTTCGCCGCATCGAACGCTTCCTTCAGCTTCACCTTCGCGTCGGGCTGCCGCATGTCATCGTTCGTAGCGATGCCAAAGTACATGTGCGCCTTGATCTTCGGTGCGAGCAGGTGAGGACTGTTCGGAGCATCCGTGACGAGCCCGCCACCATGGAACGACGCGCCCGCGCCGATGCGGCCCGGCACGGCGGCTGCGGTTCTGACGACGAGCGCGCCGCCCATGCAGTAGCCTTGCGTGCCGATCTTCTTGTTCCGATCGACTTCCTTCTGCATGTCGAGCCAGGCGACGAAGGCAGGCGCATCCTTCTCGACCGTGCCATCGGCCCCGATCGAGCTCATGAGCGGTTTCAGCTTGGGGAGCTCCTTCGCGAAGTCGGCTTTCGAGGCATCTTCGATTACTGGCGACTTCGCCAAGCGATAGAACGGATTCGGTACGAGCACCGTGTATCCGGCCATTGCAAGGCGCTTGGCCATGTTGCGCATCGACGGGCGCAGGCCGAACGCGTCGGGCCAGATGATGACCGCGGCGTGGGCGCCCGTGGCTGGATGTATGAATGCCGCATCGCACGTGCCGTCCGGCGTCTTGATGTCGACGTTGGTCTCGACCACACCACCCTGCGCTGAGAGATCGGCTCCAGTGGCCGCTGCCGCAATACCCGCCGCCACTGTCATCGCGACGAAGTCCCGTCTTGTCAGTTCGTCGTTGTCCATGTCGTAGTCCTCCTACTGCTGCCTCGGCTATGAACTGCCGTTGTCGCAGATGTTAGTAGCCGCAGAGACCGTTTGGCGTCAACTCTAGGCTCTTCTGTAAACGCGGCACGCCTTCGGCCGCGTAAGTGAATGGTGACAACGCTGACCACGATACACCGAGGCACCGAGGAATTCGATTTCCTGTTCCCGTATGATTGCGGGCGCCATCGATCGTCGGAGGGGCGCGGGAGAGGCATGATGAAACAGACGACCACGGTCCTTGCGCTCGCGGGCATGTTGGCGGCGCTGAGTGTGACGATCGCCACCGGGCAGGGCGGTCCTCAGGGACGGGGACGGCCAGGCGGTCCGCCGCCGCCACCCGCGAATCTCCCCACGTCTCCGACGGCTGTCCCGCTGCCAATGATGTCGACGGAAGTGACCGGCCCCGGACCGATGTTCGACTCCGTGCCCTCGCTGGCGCCCGGCAAGGGGCTTTCGCATTTCGGGTATGAGACACGCGAGTACTTCATATCCGGAACCGCCAACGGCGAACCGTACACGACCCGGATGGTGGTGCGGCAGCCCTCGGACCCGGCGAAATTCAGCGGGCTCGTGCTCGTCGAAGCGATGCACGGCAGCGGCTCCGCGCACATGTTCGAGTTCACCGAGATCTACACGATGTCGTCGGGCCACGCCGCTGTCGAGATCCTCACGACCAGCCCGGCGCAGTTCACGGCGCTCAACGAAGCGCGCTACAAGGATCTCAAGAACAGCGGCGCGCAGACCAACGAGATTCTCGCTCAGGCGGGATCGCTGATCAAAAGCGGCGCGGCGCTCGGCGGTCGCCCGGTCCGGAAGATGGTGCTCGCAGGCACGTCGATGACGGCGGGCGTTCTCATCAACTACCTGCCCGCCCACATGGTCTACCGCACGCCGAGGATGGAGCGCATCTACGATGGATTTCTGCCGACCTCGAATGGCTCGATGATCCGAGAGATCGACGTTCCGTTGATCCACGTACCGACGATGCACGAGGTGTCGGGGAACATCACCAATCGACAGGACGGCGATGAGCCCGGTAAGCAGTACCGGTTGTACGAGTTCGCCGGCATGGCGCACATCGACACGCGCGACAACGTGAGGCTGCAGCCCAACCCGTGTGCGCAGATGCTGAGTAGGTTCCCGCACCAGGCCTACATGTCGGTTGCGCTCTACCATCTGCTCCAGTGGGTGGACAAAGGCGTGGTGCCGCCGCGCGCCGATCGCATCCTGCTCGATCGCGACGAGCACAACGACGGTTCGCTGATGGCGCTCGACGAGCACGGCAACCCGAGAGGAGGCATCCGCAATCCGTACGTCGACATGCCGACGGTGAAATATGGGATCCGTCCTGCCGCCATCACCCCGTTGATTGCGAACCCGAGCGCGTACGTCGCACGCGGCGGGCAGAACGCGGCGAATCAGATGTGCGGGCTCAGCGGATATCAGGTCGCGTTCGATGCGGCGAAGCTGAAGGCGCTCTACAAGAACAAGCAGGCGTACGTGCGTGCGGTCGAAAAGCGCGTCGCCGAGCTCGAACGCGCAGGCTGGTCGCTGCCGGTGTACCGCGACATGATCCTGGGCGACGCCGCGAAGATCAGCTTCTGAAGCGACCGGGGACCAGGCCTCGGGGCGTCAGTGGACAGGAGGCCGTTCACGCTTCCTGCGTCCCCGGTATGGATCCGGCTGACGCTCACCACGGCGCCACCTCGACGTCAACGCGATCGTGGTTTCTCGGGTCGTATCGTCTCCGAGCCGTCAGTTGCTGACATCCGTCACGACGCTGCAGGGTCGAGCATCTAAACGACAAAGCTCCGCGCTGCGCATCGGTGTGTGCTCGCCGCCGTGCTTCGAAGGCTTTGAATGAGCTATCAATGTCAACGACTGTGAGAAGCGAACTCGAACGTCTGTTGCAAGGGGAGGGGGCACACGCTCCCGCTGGCGGAATTGTGTCGGATCTCCCTGAACGGGCTCGCAACGAGCGCCCCTCTGGCACGCCGCACTCCATCGCTGAGGAGCTATGGCACATCGTCTTCTGGCAGGATCACTGCCTCCAGTGGGCGGACAGCGTCGCGTTGGACTATCCCGCTCGAGCTGAGCTCAGCTGGACGCACTTCGACCGAATCACGAACGACGAATGGAACGACTTGGTCTTGCGATTCGAGGCGGGCCTGCGAAGAGCCGCGTCACTTGCCCGTGATCCTGCGCTCCTGGACCGCCCCTCAAGCCTTGCGGAGCCGAACGCTGCGGTACTCCAGCCGACCGTGCGAGAAGTTCTGGTTGGTTTGGCGGTCCACAACGCCTATCACCTCGGACGCATCGTGTTCTTGAGACAACTCCTGCGCGAGTGGCCCCCGAGCGGTGGTGGAGACTCGTGGTAGTCATCGCTGGTGCTGGAACGACGGGAGCGAAGACTTCGGAGTGAGAGATGAAATATCCCCCTGGTGTTCAGCGGCTGAATGGCGCCTGCGGCAGTTCCTCCGAGCGCTTCCCGGGATCTCTCGCGACGCCGACCGCATGCTGAAGGGCATCTCCCGTGCTCCACAGTGCCCCGCCGAGAAGGAAGATGTCCTTCAGCAGGAATCCCTGAGCGTCAGGACTCTGGTTCGGCGTCGTAAACAGAAAGCTCAGCGTCACGAGGAACATTGGAATCGCCATCGCGCTTCCGATTGCAGCCGCCGTAGGGCTCCAGCGCCTCGCCGCAATGAGTAGGGCTGCGGTGACCTCGAAGACGCCAATGAACTGCGACCCTCCTTGAACGCTGAAGACTGAGTAGATCCAGGAGAGGAACGGACTGTCCGAGATCCACGGTCGGATGGCTTCGGCCTCTTCCGGTGTCCATTTCAACGCGCCGATCATCAGCAGGATGAGCACCAACCCATACCGCAGTACCCCATGCCCGATGCCCTGTAGTCTCCGCGCCAGCACGTCGTTCATTGCGTCCTCCTGCAACCACTGTACGCACCTCACTGCGCGGTCGATGTAAGCTGGCTTACATCGTTTTCATGCGGCTCAAGCGAGCAAGGCAAACGCGGACATCTTTGCAGCTGCCAGCGCACCAGGCGTGTGAGTCCTTGACGGCAACGGTGGCGGACAGCGCTCTACGCGTCCCCAGCACACGGGCGAAGCGGTATCCCGACGGCGCGCTGATCTGGGACTCGAGCGATCTTCCAGATCGCAT
The DNA here is from genome assembly GCA_036407095.1 of Vicinamibacterales bacterium. Lineage (GTDB taxonomy): Bacteria > Acidobacteriota > Vicinamibacteria > Vicinamibacterales > UBA2999 > Gp6-AA40. The sequence goes on from DASWZV010000143.1 coordinate 172,477, forward strand.
CTTTCGCCTACGGTCGGGCTGCGTTCAGATTCTGGGCCTGGAGGCGGATGGCAGTGAGCACTTGTACCGCGTCGTAAAGCCTGGTGAGATGTTCGGCGAGATGTGCTTCTGTGCTCATCGACAGGAGCCTCACGACAGCGAAGCGCGAAGCGTCGGACCGAGTGACGTCTGGGCGGTGAGCTATGACGCGTTCGCAGAACAGCTTCGTAGCGAGCCGGGTCTCGTCGACGCGGTTCTGCAGACGCTGTGTGCACGCGTGTCGGACGCCGAGCAGCGGGTGAAGATGCTCGTCCATCACGACGCGCGCGAGCGGTTGGCACGCCTACTCGTGCATCTTGCTGAACGTCGAGTGGACGGTGCACGGGCTGACGTCGTCGGAGTGTCGCTGACAATCAGCCACGCCAGTCTGGCTGCAATGGCAGCTTTGAGTCGACCGCACGTCAGCCTGCTCATAATCGAGTTTCGGCGACGAGGCCTGGTCTCGTATCAGCGGGGTGGGCCGCTGCTCGTGAACGTCGAGAAGCTGCTGCGGCGATTCAACCTGCGCGATTAAGGCATTGCTGTACGGTCGATCCCGTCCTTGTGGAGCATCGGCTTCGAACGTTCAGCATCCAGCGGGTTCATGTCCAGAAGGTCCAAAGCTTACCTCGGCGGGAATTGAGATCGGGAACGCGGCGTTCGGCACGATCACCAACACGGTCGGCACCCCGCGTCAGATGCAGTTTGCCGTGAAGTATCTGTTCTAGGTTAGGCTTGACGCGGCGTGATACGAGCCGCACTCCTCACACTGGCAGCGGTGGCGACGTGCGCCGCTGCCAGTGCTCAGACGCGCACGGTTGCCCTGACGTTTGACGATCTTCCGGGCGCCGACAGCCGCGGCGGCGGCGAACTGGCGTCGACGAACATCGCCATCCTGCAGGCGCTCGATCGTCATCACGCAGCCGCAACCGGCTTCGTGATCGGCGAGCGCGTCGAGGCGCTGCCGAACGGACGCAGCCTCCTGCAGATGTGGATCGATCACGGCTACGACCTCGGCAATCACACCTACTCACATGGCGATCTGAACGGTCAGAGCATGCAGGCGTTTGGCGAGGACGTCACACGGGGGGAAGCGGTGTTTCGCGGGCTGTTGCCGTCACCGCGCACGCTGCCGCTCTATCTGCGATTCCCGTTCAATCACACCGGCGACACCACTGACAAGCACGCGGGCGTCGCGTCACTGCTCTCGGGTCGTGGCTACGAAGTGGCGGTGTGCACCATCGAGAATGCCGACTACATCTTTGCCAACGCGTACACGCGTGCACTGGCGGCGGGCGGAGCCGGCGCCGCGATCCTGCGAACCGAATACCTCGCGCACACGGCGAAGATCATCGACTACTACATCGGGCTGCACCGCACGATCTTCGGACGGGAGACCGCCCACGTCATGCTGCTGCACGTCAACCGTCTGAACGCGGACGTCCTCGATGCGCTGCTCGCGCTGTTCGAAGCGCGTCAGTTCCGGTTCGTCTCGCTGCGCGAGGCGCAGGCGGACCCGGCGTATCGAACCGCGGACACGTGGACGACGAAGTCCGGCCCGATGTGGGCGTACCGGTGGGCGCGCAGCCTGGGCGTGAAGGTCGACGGCGCGCTCGAGCCCGAGCCGGCCGCGTGGGTGACGGCGGCGGCCCGCTGATCGCGCGCCGGTCTCCCGTCGTGACATGTTATTTCTATAACATGTGCCACCGCGCGCGCACGAACCTTCGCCGGCCGGATCCGTCTAATCAGTTGTGACCATTCTCAACCACGCTCGTGTTCCGGACGCGCGCGGTCACGCTCGCACGCCTCTCTCCCGCCGGCCCGAATAAGCCCCTCCGATCCTGTTTCTGTACGTAGAGGCCGCCTTCCGCCTTCGCTGAAGCTACGGCCGGACCACCGTCGCCTTGACGGAGGTGGTCCGGCGGCTTGGCGGTACGTTCCTGAAAGGACAGTGAGTCATGCCTCTGGGTATCGTCTCTCTCTCGTTCGTGCTCTCGGTCGTCCTGACGCTGTTCGCGCTCCTCGTGCTGCTGCGCACGTTCCGGTACATCCCGAACGATCGCGTCGGCATCGTCGAGAAGCTGTGGAGCCCCTCAGGTTCCGTCACCCGCGGCATCATCGCGTTGAACGGCGAGGCCGGTTTTCAACCGGCGTTGCTGCGCGGCGGCTGGCACGTGTTGACGCCGTTCCAGTACCGGCTCCATCGAATGCCGCTCGTGACGATTCCGCAAGGCAAGATCGGATACGTCTTCGCGCGAGACGGTGAGCCGCTGCCGCCGACGCAGACGCTTGCCGGCAACGTCAAGGCCAACGATTTTCAGGACGTTGCGGCGTTCCTGCACGCCGGTGGCCAGCGGGGGCCGCAGCGCAAGATTCTGCGTGAAGGCACCTATGCGCTCAACACCGCGCAGTTCGTGGTGATTACCAACGAGCGTGTCTACTTTCTCGCACTCGATGCGGGCGAGGCCGACACATTCGAGCGGATGGCCGCGCTCATCGCCGAGCGGCGAGGGTTCGAGCCGGTCGTCATCAAGGACGCGGAAGACGCCATCGGCATCGTCACGGTGCACGACGGACCCTCGCTGCCCGAAGGACAGATCATCGCGCCGACCATCGGCGATGATGCGAAGACGCCCGCGCTCTATCACAACAACTTCCAGGATCCCGAGAAGTTCCTGCAGGCGGGCGGCCTGCGCGGCCGACAGCTGCAGACGCTCGTCGAGGGCACCTATTACATCAACCGGCTGTTTGCCACCGTCGAGATGCTTCCGAAGACGGTCATCGAAGTCGGCAACGTCGGCGTCGTCGTGTCGTACACCGGTGATGCCGGCGTCGACCTGACCGGCGACCAGTACAAACACGGCGAGCTCGTGAAGAAGCACTCGCGCGGCGTGTGGAATGAACCGCTGCTGCCGGGCAAGTATGCGTTCAACACCTACGCCGGCAAAGTGATGACAGTGCCGACGACCAACTTCATCCTGAAATGGAACAAATCGGAGACCGGGTCGCACCGCTACGACGAGAACCTCTCCGAGGTGCTGCTGATCACCAAGGATGCGTTCGAGCCGTCGCTGCCGCTCTCGGTGGTCGTGCACATCGACTACCGCAAAGCGCCACTCGTGATTCAGCGGTTCGGCGACATCAAGCGTCTGGTGGAGCAGACGCTCGATCCGATGGTGTCGGCGTACTTCAAGAACGTCGGACAGACGCGCACGCTGATCCAGCTGATTCAGGATCGCAGCGCGATCCAGCAGCAGTCAGGCGAGCAGATGAAGGCGAAGTTCTCCGAGTACAACCTCGAGCTGCAGGAAGTGCTGATCGGCACGCCGACAGCTGGAGTCTCCGGCGGTCAGATCGAAACGATCCTGACGCAGCTGCGTTCGCGTCAGATCGCGGAGGAGCAGGTCGAGACGTATACCCGGCAGGAAAAAGCGGCGATGAAGGAAAAGGAGCTGCGCGAGGCCGAGGCGCGCGCCAGGCAGCAGACGTTCATCACCGAGTCCGAGCTCTCAATCAACATCCAGAGCAACCAGGGCAAGGCGGAGTACGAACGTTCGCGTCAGGAAGCGGCACGCATTCAGACGCTGGCGACCGCGGAAGCCGAGAAGATCCGGATCGTCGGTGAAGGCGAAGCCAAGCGTATTCAGGCGATCGCCGCGGCGGATGCCGAGCGCACCGCACGCGTCGGGGTCGCACAGGCGATGGCGATCGAAGAGCAGGTGCGCGCGTACGGTGGACCGCGCCTGCAGTTGACACAGCAGGTGCTGAACCGCTTCGCCGAAGCGATACAGTCGTCGCAGGTTGACGTCGTCCCGAAGATCCTTATCGCCGGCTCGAATGGCAAGGAGGGCGGATCGCCGATGACCGGCAACGTGATGGAGGCGCTGCTCACGATGATGCTGTCGGAGCGCCTCGGCGGCGAGATCAACGCAACGCCCCCGCCGCGCAACGCGTCGACTGATGCCATCCGTAAGCGGATCGAGGACGATTTGAAGCGATAAGGGAGACGCAGAGGCGCTGGAACGCGGGGAGTTTCACCGGGAGGGAAACAGGGCTACGGAGTAACGGGAGCTACTTGTTGTCCGTGAGCCCTGTTCTCCCATCTCCGTTGTAGTGGAACGTCACAGTGAACGACACGGATTCGTCGGGGTATGTCGAAGGAAGCGGTGTCACCGGACTCGAATTGGAGACGGCGTCAGCGGCGAATTTGTTGTATGCCTCGACGGACGATGCCTCTTTTAGCGCGACATCCGTGATTGAACCATTCCTGAGGACCTGAAACGTCACCACCACCTGTCCCTTTTCGGACATCGCGTCTGCCGGCACAGACCACTGACTCTTCAGGCGCGTCACAAGTCCTCTCACCCACGGTCCAAGATCAACACCCTTGGGGTCGAATTGTATTGTTGCGTCGGCGGAGGGTTGGAAACTCGGGGGTGACGATGCCGTCGGGGTCGACGGCGTCGGCGCCTGGAATCCGCAGCCCGGTATCGTGCACACCGTCAGGGTGTGCACGAACCGGATCTTGCCCTGTTCGATGCGAAACAGGTGGCTGTCGGGCAGGTTGTTCTTGCTGAACCGCGACAGCACCACCACGGCGCCGATGTCGGGATCGACCACGAACCGCCGGTTCGTGATCGGAAAGTCGGCGCCAGGGAAACCGCCACTGCAACTGTCTTCCGCCGTTCCCTTGCCCGAGTGGATGCCGCCTTCAAGGCGGTTGCACGGCGTCCCGAAGGGAACGATGGCTTTCGGATCCGAGAAGCGATCCCCGTACGCGTTGGCCGCGGCGAGGAGGGCCTGGCGCGTGTCGCGAGCGGCGGCTGGAATCGCTTTCCAGTCCTCGCTCGCCGAGTACTTCAGATAGACGTCCGCGTTGAACAGCCAGTCGTCCTTGTCGGTGACGATCGTTTCAATCTCCGAGAGTCGGCCGCTCACGACCTGCAGGCGGATACCGAGCACGTACGGGTGGCTGCTGTCGGTGGCGATCGCTTCCGTGAACGTCTCGCACGCGTTGACGTCGAGCAGGCTGCGGTGAAAGTCGATCTTGAGCGGCGTGCGCAGAATGCCTTTGTCGATCGCGGCGTCCTGCATCTGCTCTATGTATTTCACGGGGGTGGCCAGCTTCAGCCCTGACGTGTTTCCTTTGGCCTGCGCGCCAAGATAGCGTTTGACGGCGGCGTCGAGTTCGGCGCGCGAGCATCGAGCCTGCGCGTGCGATAGCGACGGAAGACAGAGCGCTCCATACAGAACGGCAACAGCGACGACGGCTCGAGTCATGGGTGAGAACTCCCGTGAGTGAGCGAGCATACAGCAATCCTGGTCGCGGTCGGTCATCCGCAAAAGCGTTACACACGGAGATCCCTGCGTGAACACTTCAGTGAACGGAGCAACGATTTCATTACGTGGACTTCCACTGACGTGCGGATCATCAGAAGATAGATCGCATGGAATACGTCTCGCTGGGTCGCACCGGTCTGCAGGTCTCGCGGATCTGTCTGGGTTGCATGAGCTACGGTCAGGCGAAGACGCCCGGCGTGCTCCAGTGGCACTGGACGCTGAGCGAAGAAGACAGCCGCCCGCACATCAAGCGCGCGCTCGAGGCGGGGATCAATTTCTTCGACACCGCCAACATCTACTCGAACGGCGCGAGCGAAGAGGTGTTGGGTCGCGCCATTCGCGATTTCGCGCGCCGCGATGAAGTGGTGCTCGCGACGAAGGTGTGGGGGCCGGTCTGGCAGGGACCCAACGGACGGGGCCTGTCGCGCAAGGCGATCCTGTCTGAAATCGACAAGAGCCTGCGCAGGCTCGGCACCGACTATGTCGATCTCTACATCATCCACCGCTACGACGACGACACGCCGCTCGAGGAAACCCTCGCAGCGTTGAACGATGTCGTCCGGGCCGGCAAGGTCCGCTATCTCGGCGCCTCGTCGATGCATGCCTGGCAGTTCATGAAAGCGCTCGGCCTCCAGCGCGCCAACGGGTGGGCCACCTTCATCTCGATGCAGAACTACTACAACCTGCTCTATCGCGAGGACGAACGCGAGATGCTCCGCTTGTGCGCGTCCGAAGGTGTCGGGACGACGCCGTGGTCGCCGCTGGCCCGCGGCAAGCTCGCGCGCCCGTGGGCGGACGAGCCGCCCACCGAACGCGCGAAGACCGACGCGTTCGGCAAGACGCTGTATGCGAAGACCGAGGACATCGACAGGCCGATCATCGATCGGACGAACGGTCTCGCCCGTGAGCGCGGGGTCTCACCAGCACAGATCGCGATGGCCTGGGTGCTTCGACAGCCGGCGGTCACCTCGCCGATCGTCGGCGCCACCAAACCGCACCATCTCGAGGACGCGTTCGACGCGTTGTCAGTGAAGCTGTCAGATGAGGAGACGGCGCGCCTCGAAGAATGCTATCGACCGCATCCGGCGACGGAAGCGTACGCATAGCACGTCCTGGCAGAGCCCGATCGCGTGGAGAGACCGACACACCGCGTGCAATGCTGCATCGCCGGCGGGGGCCCTGCCGGCATGATGCTCGGCCTTCTGCTCGCGCGATCCGGGATCCGCGTGGTCGTGCTCGAGAAGCACGCCGACTTTCTTCGCGACTTCCGCGGCGATACCGTCCATCCCTCGACGCTCGAGAACCTGCACGAGCTCGGCATGCTCGATTCGTTCCTGCAGCGGCCGCATCAGGAGGTGACGGAACTGTCCGGCAAAGTGGGCGACACCCTCGTCACCCTTGCCGACTTCAGTCATCTGCCGACGCGCTGCCGCTTCATTGCGCTGATGCCGCAATGGGACTTCCTCGATTTTCTCAGCGAACAGGCGAGGCGCTATGCCGGATTCGAGCTCATGATGCGGGCAGAGGTGATCGATCTCATCGAAGAGGAGGGCCATATCGCCGGGGTTCGTGCACGCACGCACGATGGTGAGCTCGACGTGCGCGCCGACCTCGTGATCGGCGCCGATGGGCGCCAATCGATCGTGCGCGAACGGGCGGGCCTCGAGGTCGACGACATCGGCGCGCCCATCGACGTCCTCTGGATGCGCCTCTCGCGTCGTCCCTCGGATCCCGAGCGGACCTTCGGGAACATCAAGGGCGGGCGCGTGTTCATCATGTTGAATCGAGGCGAGTACTGGCAATGCGGGTTCGTCATCGCGAAAGGTGGCATCGACGCGCTCCGCCAGCAGGGCCTGCCCGCCTTCCGCCGCGCAATCGCAGAGACCGTCCCGTTTCTGAACGACCGCGTCGACGAGCTCGACGACTGGTCGGCGATCAAGCTGCTGACCGTGAAGATCGATCGTCTGCGTGAGTGGTGCCGGCCCGGGCTGCTGTGCATCGGCGACGCGGCGCATGCGATGTCGCCGGTCGGCGGTGTCGGGATCAACCTGGCGATTCAGGACGCCGTGGCTGCGGCGAATATTCTTGCCGATCCACTCCGGCGTGGAACGCTCTCGTTTGCCGATCTCCAGGCCGTGCAGGAGCGGCGTGTGTTCCCCACTCGCATCACACAGAACGTGCAGGTGTTCATCCAGAATCGCGTGTTGAGCCGGGTGCTGCGGACCCCGACCACCTCCGTGCCGCTGGTCGTGCATCTGTTGCGGGCGTGGCCGGCGCTGCGGCGTATTCCTGCACGTCTCGTCGGCATCGGCGCGCGCGCCGAGCACGTGCGAACACACGAGTCGCCGAGTCTCAGCGCGTTGCGAGACGAATGACGCTGTACGAGCGGGCCGGAATCCGGATCTCGTTCATGACGTCGCGGCGGAAGCCGTTCTGATCGGAGAGCGCGGATCCCGGTTCGAAGATCCCTCCGTAAATGGCCCGGCCGAGATGTTCGAGAAACGATCCGAAGAGACGCGATCGACCGTCGCGATGACCCGGCGAGGATCGACGGCCGCTCGTGCAGTTGTGCTGGTGGGCTGTGCGAAGGCGGCGCCGCCCAGTGCCCGCGAGGTCGCGACGCCGAGTGCACCGAGCCCGGTGGTGCGGACGAACGGGCGTCGAGTGAACTCTGCCAGTGCCGGCTCCTCCGGCAAGCGGCGCCATTCTACGTCACGTTTTCCTTGAACGACTTTCGCCTTGACCGCGGAGACCGCGCGTGGTACGACACCAGCCTTCGGCAACGCGGAACTCGGAGGCGCACGATGCAGCGTCGGCGGTTGGTCGCGTTTCTCTGCGGGCTCGGCGTACTCGGCGCCCTTTCGTTCGCTCTTCCTCCGCTGTTCGGACAACAGCGTCCGACTGTTACTCCACAATTTGCGGCCACCTATCGCGCGACTCGCGCCGCCGACGGGCACCCCGATCTCAACGGCATCTGGCAGTCGATGGTCACGGCCAACTGGGATCTGCAGGATCACGAGGCGAAGGCAGGCCCGCATAATGAGCTCGTCGGCGCGTACGGCGCCCAGCCCGCGGGCCAGAGCATCGTCGAGGGCGGGGAGATACCGTACAAGCCGGATGCGCTCGCGAAGAAGAAAGCAAAGTTCGAGGATCGGCTGAAGGTCGACGTCAGCAACGACAAGACGTGGCACGACCACGGCGATCCCGAGATGAAGTGCTACATGCCCGGTGTGCCGCGCGCCACCTACATGCCGTTCCCGTTTCAGATCGTGCAGGGCACGAGTCCCTACATCCTGATGGCGTACGAGTTCACGAGCGCCACCCGCATCATCCGCATGGACTGGAAGCAGGAGGCGCCGACCGACTCGTGGATGGGATGGTCGCGGGGCCGGTGGGACGGCGACACGTTGGTCGTCGACGTCACCGGACAGCGTGAGGAGACCTGGTTCGATCGCGCCGGCGATTTTCACAGCGACGCCCTTCACGTGGTCGAGCGCTACACCCCGGTGAGCCCCTATCACATGATGTACGAGGCGACGATCGAGGACGCCAACGTCTTCACGCGTCCGTGGAAAATCAGCTTCCCGCTCTATCGCCGGATGGAGAAGAACGTCCAGCTGCTCGAGTTCAAGTGCGTTCCGTTCACCGAGGAGCTCCTGTTTGGAAAGTTCATCAAGCAGGCCGCGAGGTGAGAGCCATGCGCAACCGCATCTGTGTATTCATCGCGTCGCTCGCCGTGGTCGTCGGTGTCGGTCTCGTGGTGCCCGCGGCCGGTCAGGCGCCGAAGAAGTACAGCCCGCCGAAAACGCCGTGGGGTGATCCCGATCTGCAGGGCGTCTGGAACGACGCGACGAGCACGCCGCTGCAGCGCCCGGGCAACGTGGGAGTGGGCGTGCTCAACGACGAAGAGGCCGAGGAGTTTCAGAAGTCGCTGGCCCACGATCTCACCCGCGATCGGCGGGACGGCGGCAACGCCGCGGACGTCAACCGCGCGTACAACGAGCACTGGATGGATGCGCGGCGGCTCAAGATCACGGCCGACAAGCGCACGTCGCTCATCGTGGATCCGCCCGATGGCCGGATCCCGCCGCTGGTTCAGGCGTCACCCGAGCGTCAGAAGGTACAGGCCGCTCGCGCGGCTGGTGCGGCACGATTCGCGGCGGGACTGCCGGACCATTACACCGACATGTCGTGGCCCGTTCGGTGCGTCGTTCGCACCGACGTGCCCCCCTATCTGCCGACGATCTACAACAACGACTTCCAGATCTTCCAGAGCCCCGGCTACGTGACGATCGCGCCGGAGATGATCCACAGCGCGCGCATCATTCCGGTCGACGGTCGGCCGCATCTCAACAAAGGTCTCAAGCAGTGGCTCGGTGACACCCGCGGCCACTGGGAGGGATCGACGCTCGTCGTGGAGACGACGAACTTCCGCGCCGACGAAGGTGTGTTGTTCCAGGGGGCGAACCCTGCGACGTTCACGATCACGGAGCGCTTCACGCGCGTCGCGCCGGACGCGATCAACTACGAGTTCACCATCGCCGATCCGTCGACGTGGACGAAGCCGTGGACGGCGCTGATCCCGTGGAACAAGATCGACCCCGCTGAACAGATGTTCGAGTACGCCTGTCACGAGGACAACTTCGACATCGTGCACTTCCTGACCGGCGCCCGGCTCAGAGAGAAGAACGGCGAAACCGTTGGCCAGCAGCGGCCGGCGCGCGCCGGCGAGGAGAGGTGATCCCCATGCGAACCTTCCGATCGCTCGTTGCCGCACTGTTGTTCCTGATCGTGGCGGCGCCGGCGCTGCCGCATCACGCGTTCAACGCCGAGTTCGATGCGAACAAGCCGGTCAAGTTCAAGGGCGTGGTGACCAAGATGCTGTGGGTCAACCCTCACGCCTGGATCTACGTCGACGTGAAGAAGCCCGATGGCACCGTCGAGGAATGGATGATCGAAACAGGAACACCGAATACGCTCTTGAGGCGTGGGCTCACCAAGGAGTCGTTGCCCAAGGGCACCGAGATCGTCGTCGACGGCTATCAGTCGAAGGATGGATCTCATCGAGCGAACGGGCGAGACTTGACGCTGCCCAACGGACAGACCGTGTTCCTCGGCTCGTCGGGGACCGGTGCCCCGTACGAGAAGAAGTAGGCGTCTCTCGCCAGTCGAGCGGAGCGTTTCATGACATCGCGGGCGCTTGCCGCCCTCGCCTCAGTAGCCATTCTGTTTTCCGGGCTGGCGGCAGCAGGTCTGACTGCCTTCGACTTCGCTCGAGCCAGGAAAGCCGGTCACTCCGTACTATCTGCAACATTTTCTGCGGAGCAATCGCCGCTCGGTCCCGCCGTTACGACGGAGGAGCAGCGCACCTACGAAACGTTCCGCGCCTGGATCACTCAGCAGCCTCGTGAAGTTCAGAACGCCGACGATGACGCCGTATATCGACGCTATACGGCGGAGTTGAAGCGACAAGGCAAATCCGACAAGGAAGCCGCCGCGACGATTACGTCGCTCAAATCAATCGGCGACAAGGCGGAGATCGAGCGGTGGAATCGGATCCTCACGGCGCCGGAGCCGCTGTTCAACACGGCGCCGAACGCATTCCTCGTCGCGATGACCAAAGGTCTGAAGCCCGGACGCTCACTCGACGTCGGCATGGGACAGGGACGCAATGCCATCTACCTCGCGCAGCAAGGATGGGACTCGGTCGGATTCGATCCGGCCGATCGCGCCGTTGCCGCCGCGCAGGAGCAGGCGAAGAAGCTTGGCGTGAAGATCACGACGCAAGTCGCGAAAGCCGAGACCTACGATTGGGGCGTCGCGAAATGGGACCTGATCGTGCTCAGCTACGTCGGCGCGCGCGAGTACGTCGCACAGGTCACACGTGCGTTGCGGCCTGGCGGCATGGTCGTCATCGAGGGCTTTCATCGCGATGCGACGAAGACGCAGCCGATTGGCGGCGCCGTGGTCTTCGACACGAACGAACTGCTCAAGCTGTTCGCTGATCTCCGCGTCGTTCAGTACGAAGACACGCCCGCGAAAGGCGACTTCGGCCAATTCGATACCCGCGTCGTCAGACTGGCTGCAGTCAAGCCGTAAACTCTTCACGCACCAGCAATCTGATTCCCGAGGGCCCCCGGACGCCGCATTGATAGAGGGCTCTTGGCTCGAGGAGCACGAGATGGCAACGATCGAGAAGTTCTGCGCACCGGGTGTCTTCGATCCCGCAACCTACAGCCAGGGCATCAAAGTCAGTCAGGCACAAACCATCCTGTTTCTGTCGGGGCAGGTCGCGTACACAGCTGACGGGGGCGTCGCATATCGCGGCGACTTCAAGGCGCAGGCGCGCGGCGCATATGAAGCGATCAAAGCGCTGGTCGAGTCGCAGGGCGGGACGATGGCCAACATCGTCAAGATCACGACCTATGTGACCGACATGATGTACCGCGTCGATCTCGCCCCGATTCGCGAGGAGTTCTTCGGCAGGAAGGGCCCGGCGTCGACGCTCGTCGAAATCTCGTCGCTGGCGCATCCGGACTGGATGATTGAGATCGAAGCGATTGCGGTGATTTGACGTGTCTGAACGGGAGATGAACGGCGCGTTCAAGAACGGTTCAGCAGCCAATACGTACTCTCCGGAGTCTCAGGAGAAACAGATGAATCAACGCATCGACAGGCTGGTGGCTCGTGGCGTGTTCGCGATCGTTGTGGCTGTGCTCGCGACCGCGGTGTACGCCGAAGAGAACGCCGTTGCCGGAGACTGGACGTTCACGGTCGAGGGCATGGCGTTGACCATGACACTCGAGCAGACCGGCAAGGCGATTACGGGAACGCTGCAGAGTCCTCATGGCCCGATCCCGATCAAAGGGCAATTCGAGAAGGACACGATCACGTTCACCGGCGGAGTAGAAGGCGTTCAGCTCTCGGCCACAGGCACGCTGCAACCCGACGGCTCACTCGCGGGCGAGCTCTCGATGAACGTCGGCAACATGACGTGGAAGGCGGTTCGCACCCGAGCACTGACTCATTAGTCTTCCGCTTCTCACGGATCCGATTGCGTCAACCTGGCTGCCGCACTGCAAGGGCGGGTGTTTTGACCCGCGAGGGAACGTCTCTGCCCGGTGGGAACACGCGTACTGCGACAGGGAGTCAGCAGCACCCGACTGGCTGATGGATTCCGCAGTGCCGCGTGGAGCGAGCCGCGTACGCGATAGTCGCCAACGGACTCGCAGGCGACGCGAGCGGCGGCGGAGAAGCAACAGCGTGAGTCTCTTGCGACGGGGGAGCCGCGAGGGGACCGGAAGCGCATGCGCCGGAGAGCGCCGTTGGCCGGCGAGCGGATCGCGGCACGGAGGAATGCGTCAGCGTCAATGCCGATGCCCGTCCGGCATCCCGAGACGCTGGACGGTGTCCCCCTCGAAATCGAACTCGATGAGCACGACCGGTTCTTTTCCCACCACCCAGCCATCGTGCCCCGGTTCGATCGCAATAATCTGCGGCGCCCGGCATTCGATCTTGCAGCCGTCGGGGTACTCGATGTGGATCTCGCCGTGAGCGAGAAAGCCGACGTGGGCGTGCATGCAGAGGTCGGTGCCGACCATCGGCTTCATGTCCTTCGACCAGTGGAAACCCGGCGGATACACCATGCGCTTGACGCGTGCCCCACCGGTGCGTGCGACGTCGAGCTTCACGTGACCGATATCACGCCGCTCGGTTCCGTTCATTGCGGCGAGCAGTGGGTTACGCGCAGGCGATGCCGCGCGCGGCTTCGATGCTTTCCGTGCTTTCGCTTTCGCGCGGACGACGGGTCGCCTCGCCGGACGCGTCTTTTTTGCTTTCGAGCGCTTCGTCGACTTCGCCATCGTCTTCCTCTCGTCGCGCGACGGTCCCGGATACTGGGACGCGGTCCGGCTGAAGCCGGACACTACGTACGGCCGACGGGCGCTCATTCTACCTGACGCTATCCAGCGCCGTATTAAGATCAGCCGCATTCTGAAAGGCAGGCTGTGATGATCGCTCGTGTCTGTGTGTTCCTGCTGCTGTCCGCGACGCTGCTGGCCCAGGAGCCGCCGCCGTTCGCGCCGCCGCCGAATGGGGAAGTCGCCGCACCGAATGTCACCTTCGAGCGGATTCTGCAATCGACCAAGGAGCCGCAGAACTGGCTGACGTATTCGGGCGGCCTCTCTGGTCAACGCCACAGCCTGCTGACGAACATCAAACCGGCCAACGCGCGCGACCTGGAGCTGAAGTGGGTCTTTCAGGCTCGTTCGCTGGAACGGCATCAGGTCACGCCGCTTGTCGTGAACGGCACGATGTACACCATCCAGGGCATCAACGACGTCATCGCGCTCGACGCCGCGACCGGCAAACAGATCTGGGCCTATTCGTACACGCCGGATCCAGCCGCGCGAAACTGCTGCGGAAAGGTCTCACGGGGCCTGGCGATTGCCGGCGACACGATCTTTCTCGCGGCGTTCGACACGCGGATGATCGCGATCGACGCGCGAAACGGAAAGGAACTATGGAAGACGGAACCCGCCGCCGACCCGAAGCAAGGCTACGCGTTCACGCTGGCTCCACTCGTCGTGAAGGACAAGGTGATTGCCGGATCGTCAGGCGGCGAGTTCGGGGTGCGCGGATTCATCGCCGCGTGGGACGTGAAGACCGGCAAGGAAGTGTGGCGCTTCCATGTCGTGCCAGGACCGGGAGAGCCAGGCAACGAGTCTTGGAGTGGAGACTCGTGGATGCACGGCGGCGGTCCCATCTGGGTGACCGGCTCCTATGATCCCGATCTGAACCTCACTTACTGGGGCACCGGCAATCCTGGGCCGGACTGGGACGGCGCAGGACGGCTCGGCGACAACCTGTACACCTGCTCGGTGATCGCGCTCGATCCGGATACGGGAAGACTGAAGTGGCACTATCAGTTCTCACCGCACAATGAGTTCGACTGGGACTCGACTCAGATTCCGGTGCTTGCCGACATGGAGTGGCAGGGACGCGCGCGCAAGGTGATGCTCTGGGCCAATCGCAATGGCATGTCGTACGTCCTCGATCGCGCGACCGGCGAGTTCCTCAAAGGGCAGCCGTTCGTCAAAGTGAATTGGGCCGATGGCTTCGATCCGAAAGGGCGCCCCCTTCCAGTCCCCGGAATCGCTCCCACGAAGGACGGCACGCTCGTCTATCCAGGCAATCAGGGCGGCACGAACTGGTACAACCCGTCATACAGTCCGCGAACCGGGCTCTTCTACGTGCCGACGTGGGAGAACACATCGACGACTTACATCAAGGCCGATACGCCTCCGGTATTCCGGGAGGGGCAGGGCTTCGCCGGACTCTTTCCACGACTGGGTGCGACGACTGACGATGTCTACAGCGCGATCCAGGCGATCGATCCGAAGACCGGCATGAAGAGATGGTCGTACCGGATGTCGGCACCGATGACCGAGGGCGGCGTCCTGACGACCGCGTCCGACATGCTGTTCAGTGGAGGTCGAGACGGGGCGTTCTTCGCGCTCGACGCTCGAACGGGCAAGCTGCTCTGGCAGACTCGACTCGGACCGTCAGTCGCGGCAGGTCCGATCACCTACGCCATCAACGGCAAGCAATACGTCAGCATCATGGCGGGAACATCGATGTTCACGTTTGGATTGAGAGAGCCGTAGAAGAGGCCGGCTGAAGCCGGCCCCCACGTACATACGCGGCCCGTGAACCAGGCGGCCCGCGATCAATCTGGTGTTGGACGCTCGATGCTCTGGACGACGAGCACGTCGACGGGCCGGCGCTGCGGCTCCAGCTTCAGCCCGAGTTGCTCCTGAAGCGCCGTCGAAAACGCTGGACGGCCGTCGTTGGCGTCCGTGCTCGTCTCGGGTCTCCATGAGAGCTCCACGTCGAACGTTCCGGGAATACCTGTTTCGTTGACGACGAGCTCACCGCGAACTGTTGACAGCATGCCCTCGGCGAGCCGCGTCAGCGTAACCGCACCAACCCTGATCGAATCGTTCCTGCCGGTGCCTCCGCTCTCACACTGAGTCGAGTTGCAGTCCGGCCGGGGCTTCAATCCAGGTCCGAGCCGTTGGTCGGCACGCACGGGCTTCATCACGTAGACCGTCTGCGTCCGCGATTCGAAGCGCGCGTTCAGATGAAAGCGATCGACGAGCAGGGCGCGCATCATGAGCCGTCGCTCATCCTCCGAGATCGGCCGCGCAGCTTTCGCGGCGATGTCGTAGCGTTCCTCGCGCGTCCACGCCGGCACGCCGATCAGCCTGAACGGCTGAACGTTGTAAGCGTAGCGGATGATGCTTTCGAGCGGGTTGTTGGTCAGGGTGATGCCGTCGGGCGGCGGCATCCGAAATGGTATCGATCGATCGGTTCCGACGTTTGCCTTGACTGATGCGACCTCGAACCGGAGCGCCTCCTGAGCGAATGCCGATGCAGAAGGCACCAGGAGGAGCGTCAGGGCGCATGCCCGCAACATGGTCGCGATCATAGCGTGGGTCTGCGTTGCGGCTGAGCTTTTCGCCCATCATGCACAAAGCTCGAAGGATGAGATTGACGCGACTCGGTTTGGGCGAATAATTAGTGCCGCCGGATACGCATCCCGCGTAAGCTCCGTGCAGACCTTTACGTCATGCAGGCATCCGATACCGAGAGCAACGTTCCTCGACAGTCGTGTGAGTGGCTCGGCGAGGTCGCTCTCAGGCTCAGTCTCGTCATCGAGGTGATCGACGCGCACAACGCGCTGGTGTGTCCCGTCGGCTCCTCGCTCGATGCGGCCGCCATTCGAAAGCTGATCGCGTCGAGTGATTCGTCGCTTCAGGCTGCGATCTCGGAGGCCATACGATCGCGGACGCCGGTTCCGCTGGTCGTCGAGGGCCTGCAGGCGCTCTGTTTCGCCCTGACGCCCGCCGGCCAGCTGCTCATCGCGCGTCGTCCTGCTGCCGACGAATCGACTGAGGACTGCCGACGGGATCTCGAGTCCATTGGTGGCTGGCTCACCGGTGCGATCGAAGCCAGCCTCGGGCAGCCGACCGCGATCGGCGTCGAGCAGTACCGGATCATGTCGATCCGGCGCATCCTCCGCGAGGCCACTTCGCGCGGATCGATCCGCAAGGTGATTGGCGCGTTCGTCGAGTCGTTGAGCGTCTGGGACGACGTCCGCGTCAGTGGCTACGCCGCGGCAGCATCGGACGGTTTCTTCCAATACATCCCCACGATGTCGGCGGCGCCGCGGTCGCTGCCCGATCAGCTCGACGCGACCATCCTGCCTCGAGCGGGCCGAATCGTTCGATTGCCTCGCGAGGAAGCCGATCGCCTCGAATTGGCGTCGGAGCCCGGAGATACGCTGCTCCTGCGGATCGGGACCGGCACCGACGTCGAGTGGGCGCTCGTGCTTTCCGGGATGATCGACGACCGTGTCGAAGTGAGGCTCAGGGTGTATGCCGACATCCTGCGCGAGTCGCTGAACGACATCCTGACCATGACCACGAGCCGCCTCGTCGCGGAAGTGGGGCGGCGTCAGCATTCGGAGAATGAGTCGCTTGAAAGCGAGGCGCAGACGGCGCTGGGGCAGGTGAGCGCTGCCGTCGGGGGACGGCAAGCCGCACTGGCGGTGATGAACCCGGACGGCCGGGAGCTGCTGTCGATCGGCGACGCGGATCTCCTGTCCGGACTGCATCAGCCGCGGCTCAATCGACTGATCGTCCGCGTATCCGATCTCAGCGGCGTCATGGTCGTGGCGGTCGATCGCGAGCAGATGCCGTTCACGGTGTTCGAGCGCGAGATCATCCAGGCCGGTGCGGCCGCCATGCATCCGTGGGTACGTGCAGCCGTCCAGCATGCGAACGAATCCGAGCGGCGTCAGAGTTTTCGTCCGGTCGACAGGCTCTTCGATCAACTCGCCGGAGAGGCCGCGGCGGCGGGGCACCATGCCACCGTCATCGTCATGTCGATGGCCGGCGGCCCGCCGGGTCCGAGCCTGCTCTCGGCGTGGCTTGGCAGGATCAGGGGACAGCTCCGCGGCGGCGATCGGGCTGGCATCCTGAGCGATCGGGAGATTGCGGTGCTGCTGCACGGGGCTTCGGCCGACCAGGCGGCGATCGTATCGTCCCGGTTGAAGCGATTGTTCGATGGCGAGGATGCCACCGGAGACGTGCTTCCCGCCTTCGGGATGATCACCCGGATCCCTGATGCGGCCTTCGAAGGTTCGCTGGTAGGGGCCGCGCGTGCGTCTGCCACTGCCAACGCGCTCCGCTGATCTCATCCGAAAATTTTTTTCGCAAAACAGCCGTCGCTGCTTCAACTCATGCGCCGGTTCGTGCACAATGGGTCCGTACTCCTCCAAACAGCACCACAATCGGTTGACGCCTTGTCAGCGCACGTAAAGGGCACGCTGAAGGAATGGACCCAGCTCAGGATCTGACCGCCGACCCGTTGGCACCAGAGGGCGACGGGACGAAGCGGCTGACCACGTGGTACGCGCAAGGGCACTCGGATGGTCTCGGTGACCGTCTCCTGATGTTCGACAACACGAGTGCTCCGTCCTGGGAGATTCTTCGATTCAAGCCAATTCTCGCTGCCAACCCCAAGTTCGAAGCGGCGCTGCGTCAACGTGTCGAGCGACTGGGCTCGTTCCATCATGCGGCGTTTCCAGCGGTCCGTCCCATCACCGAGCTCGGACATGAAGACGGCCTTGCCGTCGTGTCGACATATGCGTCAGGGGTCAGCCTCACAGAAGGGTTGAAGAAGCCGAGGAGCGCAGGATTCGCCGTGCGGCTGCTTCGTCAGCTCGTCCCGGCGCTCGCTGCCCTCCACCAGCATGAACCTGGTTTCGCCCATGGTGCCGTGACGCTCGATCGACTGGTGCTGACGAGCGAAGGGCGGCTGATGATTCGCGAGCACATGGTCGGCTCCGCGCTCGCCAATCTCGAGCTCAGCGCCGCACGGCTGTGGAGTGACTTCGGGATCCTCGCACCGGCGCAGCCGACGGCCGCCGGTGAAACGGCGACGGTCATGTTGGACCCGCAGAGCGATCTGACGCAGCTGGCGCTGGTCGCGATATCGCTCATGGTCGGACGTCGCCTGGGACCGGACGAATACCCCGACAGGCTGGCAGCGTTGCTCGACTATCTCGAAGACCGGAGCTTCCGGCACGAGCCGGAAACGTTCGCGTCGCTTCGCATCTGGCTCGAACGTGCACTGCGGCTTCGGGACCCTGGCTTCGCTTCGGCACGCGAGGCGCAGGTCGCGGTCACGGACTTGCGGGACGATCGCGGTCGGCCCGATGCGCAGTCGCGTCTTCAACTCACGCAGAAACGCGCGGCTCAGGAGGCTCCGTCATCACCACTGCTCGAGGCGCCCGTGGCGATGTTGCGGCAGACCGATCTCCATGATGAATTCGCGCGTCCCGCTGCTCCGCCTGCGCCCCGGGTGCCGGTCGTCCGCGGAAGGCGTCTCCTGCTATGGGTCGCAGTGGCGGTGGGTATCATGGCGATCGCAGAGGCGGGGTTCTTTGGTCGATGGCTTCTCACGGGCTCACCCCCTCGACTGCCTTCTTGGGACTTCGCCGCAGGTTTCCCCCTCGCTTCGCCTGCAGCCACACCGTCGCGGCCGAACGTCGATCCTGTTGTGAAGGATCAACCCCGCTTGACCCCGCCTCCAGTGGATGCCGCGCCGGCTCCGCCAGGCCTCGCACCGGCCCTCACCACGACACCGGCGAATTCGACGATCACTCCAGAGGTGCGAGCTGCAGGAGAGAGCGCTGCGACGATCGCGGTCAAACCGCCAGCCGTGGTGATCCCGACGGCTCCATCAGTCCGGAACGGCGGATTTCGAGTCTCGGCGCCGATCGAGTTCCAGGTGCTCGAAGGGGAGAGGCTGCTCGGATTGAGCACCGATGGTCCAATCATCGTTTCCGCGGGCCGGCACGAATTCGAGTTGGTCAACAGCGCGCTCGGCTATCGCACGCGTCGGATGGTCGACATCAAGGCCGGAGAGGTCACACCGTTGCCGATCGCGGTTCCCAACGGGACGTTGAACATCAACGCGACACCATGGGCCGCGGTGTCGATCGATGGCAATGCAGCGGGCGAGACCCCGCTGGGGAACATCTCGATCCGGCCCGGCGAGCACGACGTAGTGTTCCGTCATCCGCAGTTTGGCGAGCAGCGTCAACGGGCGCTGGTGAGACCGGACGCGGTGACGCGAGTGACCGTCACGTTCAAGTGACGCCTGCTACTTCGAGAGCAGCTTCCTGCCCGACGGTGCCGCACGTCCACCCGGTGGCTCGATAGTCACTGCAGCTCCGACCACATTACCTGCCACTTTCGGCGGTGCATCGACGACCAGGGTGGCGCGACCTGATGCATCGGGGACGAAGAGCCCGGCGCCTACCGACTGAGTGTTCGTGACCAGCCATAACTGGTAGGTGCTTTCGGGTGGCGCCGCGGGGAGACGTGAGCCACTGAGCACCAGCCCTCGCGTGCGACTCCATAGCAGCTGCGCCGACGATCCGTCTTCGCCGGTGCTGGTCAGGTTGAACTTGATGAGATCGGGGGCAGTCAGGATGGCTCCGACCGTTTCGGCGCGTTGTGCCACGCCACGTGCCTCGGCGATCTGCCGATCTGCGTTCTGACGCGCCGACGCGACTTCCTGATTGGCGAGCTGCGTCGTGATCGAGACCTGTTGTTCGGCCGAGGCGAGACGGGCAGAGGCGTCGTTGATACGTCCTTCGATCCAGCGCACGACCCCGAAGGTGAGCAACAGCGCGGCCACGGCAATCAGCCCGCCGGCGACGTCCTTCCGGCGAAGCAGCCCGAGCCAATCGTCGGTCCTGTGCGCCGGCTCCGGCTCCTCTGCGACAGTTTGGAAGGTCCGTGCAGCGCCCTGGACGCGCCGTCCCGGAGCCAGTACCGGAACCGCCGCTCCGTTGCCGATGCGGCGCAGTTCGTCGTGCAGATGAACCACGCGGTCGAGCGGCCACGAAGCGGGGGCGGGCTGGCTCTGAGCCGAGATCGCGGTCACACCGCGGACCTGCAATTCGGTGATGAGCGTCTGCAGCGTTCGCGAGAGTTCGTTCAGGAGCAGGCTGACGTTGGCCTGCAGCTCCACGAGGCGGGCTTCGGCCTGGCCGAGGCCGCTCACCGAGGCGGAAGCCGTGACACACAATTCCTGAAGACTGACAGCTTGCGCCTGGAGGCGTTTGAGCGGCTCCTCGTGAAGCTGCCGCAAGGCCTGAGACTCGCGATCGAGCGTCTCTTCGATCGATCGGATTCGCCGATCGACGTCAGGCAGCTTGGCGTTCTGCGCCTGATCGCGAGCCTGCCACTGGTGAAGGGCGAGGCTGAAACGATCTAACTGCGCCTCGAAACGAGACAAGCGTTGTTCGAGGCCTGGATCGTCTTGATTCATCGCGAGCTACAGGATGATACACAAATTCGATCGCGCGAACCACGTTCGCGTCTTGACATTCGCGGGAAACGTACTACGATGGGTCCGATCCCGCTCATCGATCTCCGTCTGTCCTGCGGGGGACACTGATGGCGACTGTCAGCACGCGGTTCGCAACGGCACTGGTGTGGTGTCTCTTGGCGCTCGCACCGACTGTCCTCAGTGGACAGGACGCACTCGCGCGCGCCAAGGATCTCTACGCCGGGGCAGAGTACGCGGAAGCGCTGGCCACCCTCAACAAGATCGAGAACGCCGGAGGAATCGAGTACGATCAGTATCGAGCGCTCTGTCTTCTGGCGCTGGGACGCAACGACGAAGCCAGCAAGGTGATTCAGCAGATCGTCGAGAAGGATCCATCCTTCGAGCCCGCACAGGTGTCGCCGCGTGTGCAGTCGACGTTCCGCGACGTGCGCCGCCGTGTGCTGCCGTCGCTCGTCCGCCAGACCTACGCAGATGCGAAGACCGCCTTCGACGGTGGCGCAAACGACCGCGCAAAGGTCGGATTCCAGAAGGTCATCGCGCAGCTCGATGCGCTCGATAAGCTGGGCTCGCGCGAATCCAGCGATTTGCGGGTCCTCTCGAGCGGCTTTCTCGACCTCATCGCCCAGACAGCGAAGGCGGTCGCGCCTCCACTGCCCCCTCCGCCGGCGCCGACCCCCGCAACCCCCGAGCCGGCCGTTTACACGCTCGGTGCGATTGGTGTGACTGCGCCGGTCGCCATTTCGCAGGCCCCGCCCCCATGGCACCCGACCCGGCAGGATACGACCCCGTACGAAGGGGTATTGACGATTCTGATCGACGAAACGGGCGCCGCGACGGTCGTGAGCATCACTGGGATGCTCCGGCCCAATTACCAAGCGCTGCTCCGACGCGCGGTGACCAGCTGGAAATTTCAGCCGGCGACCAAGAACGGCGTCCCGGTCAAGTATCGAAAGACCGTGGCCATTCGCCTGGCCCCGATCGGGGAGGCACCGGAGTGAACGGGTAGGTTTACTTCAGAGGAGCCTGTCTCCGAAGCTGCTCGAACCAGTTCGACACCACGGAGATGCTCGTCGGACCATCAGGATCGGCGGCCATCAATCTGGTCACGAGAAAACGTCCATCGACCGGTGAGATGTCATAAGGCAGACCCGACCGTTCGACAGGAGGCTTCTCCCAGTCGAACAGCTTTGTCACTCCTCCGAGCGTGAGCGTCGGAGTCAGCGTCACCGATGCGGCCATCATCCCGCCATCCAGACTCACGTAGTACACCTCGTTGCTGCCCTTCGGTCCCCATCGCGGCCAGCGCCCGCCGTTGACCGAGATCTTCTCGCGGCGCTGGCTCACGTCGGGAAACGATCGCAGCATGATCTCGAACCGCGTACCGGATTCGTCCGACTCGTAGAGGAGCCATTTCCCATCCGACGATATCTGGCCGAGGCGTTCGTCGGATGCGGTATTCAGCAGCGGTTCGAGGTGGTCGGGGCGATCGAGGTTCAGCACCATCTGGTCCTGAAAGCGGTCATAGACGATGGCCCGTCGCCCGTCCGGTGTGAATGCCTGGGTAGCCTGGAATCCGGGCGCTGCGAATTCGACTCTCGCCTCTGATGCGCCATCGGCCGCCTGCGAATAGATATCGTGGTTGCCGTTTCGATTCGACGCAAACCAGATGCGTTGTCCATCCGGCGCCCATACCGGCAGCATGTCTTCCGTCGGGCCGTCCGTCAACTTTGTCTGCGTCAGCCGCTTGAGGTCGAGAATCCAGATGTCTCGATTGCCGCGAATGAATCGCTCGAACGCCGCGCGGGTTCCATCGGGCGAGACCCGTGGGTACGCGTAGGCAGCGGGCTCGACGGCCATAGGTTCTTCCTTGCCACGACGATCGATCCACTGCAGCGTTCGCAGCGCGCGCTCCCGGAACAACGGCGCAAAGAGCAGCGTGCCGGTGTCGGACACCACGAAATTGGCTGCACCATTGTCGACCGCTGTCGTGATCTCGATATCGGGAAGCGTGACTGGATCGCCGCGTACAGCGCTCGAGGCCAGATCGAACCCGATCGCTTTGAGCGATGTGCCGGACGCGTACACGAGGTGGCCGGTCGGCACATATCGCGCTGAACTGCCACCGTTCAAGAGGGTGCTGATCGCGCGTGACTCGAAATTCAGGAGCGCAATCTGGGGTTTGGCGTCCGGATCGGTCGATACGATCGTGAAGAGGACAGCCTGGCCTCCGGGCAGGAACTGGGGCCAGGCGTAGAGACTCTCTTTCCGGCTGCGATCGGGTTTGACGAGCGGGTTGACGCCGCCCCCGTTCGCAGACACCTGGAACATCCCTTCGCTCGTGGCGAACACGATGGTCCCGTCACGACGCCACGTCGCGCCAGCGGCCCTGGCCGACGTCGGTGCGATGAGTGTGGCAGTACCGCCGCCGACCGGAACTTTGATCACGCCGTCGGCCCTGAACAGACCGACCCATTGCCCATCGGGCGAAAAGAACGGATCGTCCCCAAGCGGTCCGATCGCGACCCCGTCTTTCTGATCGAGGGCGTGAACCCAGAGCCGGCTCAGGGAGGCGTACGCGACGTAGGTCCCATCGTCCGAGATCGCGATATCGCGGATGCCAAACGGCTGTTCGCGTGGCCGCTCCAGAAACGCCATCGATGCACGCAAGGTCCCGCGCGTGGGCTCCGGGAGGACGCCTCGACCGAGGAGCCATCCCGCGCCAGCCGCGACGATCGTGCTCGCCACGATCGCCGCGATCCATGTCCAGTGCCGTCGCAGGGGCGTGGACCGAATCGAGCCGTGAACGGTCGTATCCTCCCCGGCCGGACTGACGATCGCCTCTTCCAGATCGAGACGCGCGTCGCCGATGTGTTGAAGGCGGCGCCGCTGATCCTTTTCGAGGCAGCGGCGAATGAGACGTCGCACCGTGTGCGGCGCGTTCGCTGGGAGTGTGGTGTAGTCAGGCTGTCGATCGAGCACGCGTGCCAACGTTTCAGCCGTGCTGCCCTGCAGGAACGGGGAGGTACCGGTCAGGAGCTCGTAGAACACGACGCCGAACGCCCAGATGTCGGCGTGGAATCCGACCGCTTCGCCACGCGCCTGCTCGGGGCTCATATACGCGGGCGTGCCGACGATCGCACCGGTTTCCGTCGGTCCCGCCAATGCCTCGGTCTGCCGATCGTCCGAGGGAGAACTGAAGGCCTTCGCGAGGCCGAAGTCGAGAACCTTGACCTGTCCATCTGCGGTGAGTTTGATGTTCGAGGGCTTGAGATCCCGGTGGATGACGCCCCGATGATGCGCCGCCTCCAGCGCCTGGGCGATCTGCAATGCCAGCTTCAGCGCGTCCTCGATCGCCACCGGGCCGCGCAGCAGACGATCGGCCAGCGTTGGACCATCGACCAGTTCGAGGACGAGGGCGCGGAGCGAGCCCTGCTCCTCGAGACCGTAGATGCTCGCGATGTTCGGATGGTTCAGCGACGCGAGGAGACGCGCTTCCCGTTCGAGGCGCTCCAGCCTGGCGGGATGACTGGTGAACGCCTCGGGCAATACCTTGATCGCGACGTCGCGGTGGAGCCGCGTATCGCGGGCGCGATACACCTCGCCCATTCCGCCGCGGCCGAGCAGTGCGACGATCTCGAACGGACCCACTGGAGTGCCGGGTGCGAGCATCGCGTGGTTCACGCGCTCGATGTGATCGAGCGCGTGCTTACTTCTGCGCGGGCGCGGGCGGATTCTTGACCGCCGAGTCCCAGTGCTCCTGTACGAGTCCCTTGTCCACGCGGACCATGTCGAACCAGAACGCAGGATAGGTCTTCGACGAATCGTCGGGATCCATCAGCATCCGCTTGAACATCATGAACACATAGGAGCCGCTCACGATCGTGATCGCCGGCTTGTCCTTCCACTCGGGCTTGATCGGCTCGGGCTTGCGAATGCGGCTGAAGAACTCGACGAACGCGGCCCGGCCGGTTGGCACGTTCGGATTGTGCTGAATGTAGGTCGGTGCCATGGCCTTCTCGGCGAGCTCGACGTGACCGTATTGCAGGATGTCCTTGAACTCGATGGTCGCGATCTCGAGGTTCTTCTGCTCCTGCGGTGACAGCGTAAATGTGACCTTGGTGTAGTCGACGCCGTCGGGCGCACCGCCGTAGGGAATCTTGGGCTGTTTCTGTGCCCAGTCCCAATGCTCCTGCACCTTGCCGTTCTGCAGTCGAAGGAGATCGTAGGTGTTGTACTTGTAGATCTTCGCGGGGTCGACTGGATCCTTTCCCTCGCGCTCCCAGATGACGACCACGTAGTCACCCTTGGCGAAGGCGATGGCCGGCTTTGGCGAGAGCTCCGCGGCGATCGGCAGCGGCTCGCCGCGACTGCCGAAGAACTTCTGGAAGCCGGCGCGTCCGGTCTGAATGTTGATGTTGTGCTGGATGTAATCCTCGGCCTGATACTTCGGTGCCAGCTCGACGTGCCGCGATTGAATCACTTCGCGCCACCAGTCCAGCACGAATTTCACATTGGCCTGTTCTTTTGCGTTCATCGCGCTCTGCGCCGCGATGGGCGGGGCGCACAACAGCAGTGCCATTGCCGAGAGGGTCACGTACTTCATCGTCATGTTCATGGCGATCTCGCTCTCCGCCCCACGATCGGGGCCAGTCTGTAGCTGGAACCGCGACAGCATACTCCAGAGGAATCCTCCCTTCGCGGCCCCTCTTGGCAGGTCTTCTGCAGGCCGATCCGGTCCCGGCATTGGGAGGGACCTATGGCTCATCCGCGCACGACCGGCATCAGCAATCGCGCAACGCCCGATGAGGAGGCACGAGAACGCACCGATCATCCTGCGATTGCACCGGAGGCGCCGCCTGAGAGCCCTGAGGGCGATGGCGACATGCGCGATCGCGAGCTCTCCAACAAAGTGGGAACGCGTTCGAACGCTCAGAAGGAAGCCGGCACGCGGCACGTGGAGCGCCCCGCGCCGGGGTCACACAAAGTGGCCGGCGCATTCGGCAAGGAGGATCGCGCTCGCGACGCCGAGGAATGAGACCGGGGGAGCACGGCTGAAGCGTTCGCGCGACCCGCGCTATCGGACAGAAACCGCCGCGTCGCGTGGCCGTGACATCAGGGGCTGAGCCCGATCGCACTCACCGCAGGGATTCGTATGTCAGCGTCGCCGGATCAGCCCCCGAGCAGCCGTTCACCACCCGAGTCCCGGAATGCGGCGAGCGCCTTGCGCCGGCCTTCATCGGCCTCTGCGACGACCGCACGGAACGCGGGCTCGTTGCGGACCTTGTCGAATTGTTTCAGCGCGAGCGTCTGAACCGGGAAGTACGCCTTCGCGACGGCGCCTTGCATCTGCTCGATGCCGTTCTCGAAGTCGCCGACGTCGCAAAGCAGCCATCCCATCTGAAAGATCGCTTCGGGATCTTCCATGATCTTGAGGCCGCTCAGGGACGCGTGCACGTGTCGCATGTCGTCGAGACGGTAGTCCAGCCAGGCGAGCAGGAAATCTTTCCAGACCAGCCATGTCGGAATGCGAGTCGCTGGCGTCATTGCGAGTACGATCTCGCGGGCGCGATCGCGCTGGCCGGCGAAGCCGAGTCCGATGGCCTTGATCCCTTGATCGCCGCCGCCGGCAACCCGGTCCGTGTCCATGATCACCAGCCGCTCGAGATCACCGGTCATCATCACCGTCTGTTCGAGACTGGTGGGAATATTCGGATCCAGCCGGCGCGCTTCTGCATGGGCGGCGAGGGATTGATCGAACAGCCCGCAGTAGCGGCACGCGTGCACGAGTCCGGCAAAGAGCTCGGGATCGTTGCCGTGGCGGGTCGCCTGTTCGAGCAGGCGCACCATCGCCCGCGGCGCGAGGCCGATGTCGCCTTCGAGATTCGCGTAGAACTTGTGCGCGATCGACAGGCGCGGATTGAGGGCGATCGCGCGATCGAACGCCTCCTGCGCGCGGGTGTCGCTGTCGGCCGAGCCTTCGATGAACTTGCCGATCACCCGATGACACCGGCCCAGCCGGGCCCAGGCCGGAGCGAACGACGGATCGAGATCGAGGCACTCTTTGTAGAGGTCGCGCGCCTGCGCAAGGCCGTCGTAGGTTCTCGCCAGCTCGTTCGCGCGCAGGTACAGCTCGTACGCGCGAGGATGCTGCGGTCGATCCATCGAGGTGGTGGTGGCCGCTCCCGTCAGCGGCAGTGACAACGCGTCGACGACGCGATGGGCGATCTCGTCCTGCAGTTGAAAGAGATCGCCAAGCGTTGCCTGCACGGTTTGGGACGTGAGCAGTCTTCCGCCCGGAGCTTCGACGAGCTGCGCCACCGCGCGCACCTGGTCCCCCGAGCGCAGCAGCGTGCCCATGACCACGCGATCGACATCCGCGTCGGTGGCGAGCGCGTTCAGATCCGGTGCCTCTCCGGTGAAGCGTGCGGCGACGGCGCTCGAGCGAACCACCAGTGACCCGATGCCGGACAACGACGACGTGATTGCATCGGCGAGACTGAAGGCCAGGAAGTCGGTCTCGACGTCGGGCCGGAGAATGCGGAATGGCAGCACGACGAGCCGCGTCATCGTGTGAGCCCGAGCGGCGATCGAGTCGGTGTCGACGCCCGCCGCCGCGCGCAGTTCATCAGCCATCACCTCGGCAGACGAGGGGCGATCGACCGGACGCTTCGCGAGCGCACGCCGGATGACGCGATCGACGGCGGCGACGCCGGCCGACCCGCCGAGGGCCGGAGGCTGCTCGTACACCGCCGCGTGCACGACCTCCGCGATCGTGCGCCCGCCGAAGGCGGGACGCCCCGAGAGCATCTCGAAGAGGATGGCGCCGGCGGCGAAGAGATCGCTGCGCGCGTCGATCCCGTCGCCGGTCACGAGCTCGGGGGCCATGTAGCGCGGCGTGCCAACCAGCATCCCCGCCTGCGTGATCGCCGACATCGTGTGCCGCGCGTCGTCGATCTCGGGGCGCGCGAGCCCGAAGTCGAGCAGCTTCACGCCGTGAGGCGTGAGAAACACATTCGACGGCTTCAGATCGCGGTGAATGATTCCGCGCGTGTGCAGGGCCGACAGCGCCGCGAGCATGCCGAGTCCGACCGTCGCCGTCCGCGACACGCTCATCGGTCCCTGCCGCATTTCCTCCGACAACGGCTCTCCTTCGAGCAGCTCCATCGCGATGAACAGCTCGCCCTGGTCCTCGCCGATCTCGTAGATCTGGCAGATGTTGGGATGACTGACACTGGCCGCAGCACGCGCTTCGCGCCAGAATCGCTTGCGCGCCGTCTCGTCGCTCGCGAGCGAGGACATCGTCTTCAGCGCAACCGTGCGCCCGAGCCGGTCGTCACGCGCGGCATACACCACACCCATGCCGCCCTCGCCGAGCTTGCGCGTGATCGCGTAGTGACCGAGACGAGCAGGATGCTCGTGCCGCGCAGGTTCTGTCTTCGGCTGAGGAGGCTGCGTGCCCGTCAGCCAGGCCAGCAGCGCCCGCAGCCGGCTGCGCGGTTCGTCGTTGACTGAATCCACTCAAGAGGATCATACAGGGTCGGCTTCGCTGTAGGTGCGATCCTTCCTGACGCTGGTCGGTGCGATCCGTCACTGACGTGTGTCGGTGCGATCCAGCTATCGCGTGTCGGTGCGGGCGGGCACCTCGTGACGGTCTGCCTGAACTACGAAGCGCTCGTCCTGCGTGTTAGCGAGATCGCACCGACGCACGTCAGCAGGATCGCACCGACGACCGTCAGGAGGGATCGCACCGACCCACGTCAGCGGGATCGCACCGCGGAGCGTCAGGCCGGATCGCACCGACAAGCGTCAGGAGGATCGCACCGACGAGCATCAGGAAGGATCGCACCGACAATCGTCAAGCAGGATCGCTCCGCGATCCTATAATCTGCTTCGATGCATCGCGACACGGCCATCCTGCACGCCGGCTATCGGGGCGTCCACGATCCCGGTCCATTCCGATCGGGACCGCAGTTCTCGTCGACGTTCACGACGCCGGGTGAACCGTCCGAGCATGCGTTCACCTATGGACGGTTCCACAATCCGACGTGGACCGCGTGGGAAGAAGCGCTCGCTCAACTCGAGGGCGGTGAGTGCGTGGCGTTCGCCTCGGGCATGGCCGCGATCGCGGCCATCCTCGGTACGACGCTCAAACCGGGCGACACGATCGTGCTGCCGTCGGACTGCTACTACACGATTCGCATGCTTGCCGCGAACTGGCTGTCGGCAATCGGTGTGACGGTTCGTCTGGCGCCGACGCGTGACAACGCGCAGGCGGCGTTCATCGAAGGGGCGCGAGTGCTGTGGCTCGAGACGCCGACCAATCCGCAGCTCGACGTCTGCGACATTCGGCACCTGACCGCACTCGCCGCGCGTCACGGCGTCCTCACGGTCGTCGACAACACCACCGCGACTCCCTATCTGCAGCGCCCACTCGAACTGGGTGCGACATACGTGGTGACCTCGGATACCAAGGCGATGACCGGGCACTCCGACGTCATCCTCGGTCATGTCGCCACGACCGATCAGCCGCGGGCCGCCGCGCTGCGCACGTGGCGGACGCAGCATGGATCGATCCCCGGGCCGATGGAGGTCTGGCTGGCGCACCGGTCGCTCGCGACGCTTCCGCTTCGCATCAACCGGCAATGCTCGACGGCATTGCAGCTGGCCGGCGTGCTCGCATCACACCCCCGTGTCACCGCGGTCCACTATCCTGGCCTTGCCGATCACCCTGGTCACGCGATTGCGAAGCGCCAGATGGACGCGTTCGGCGGCGTGGTGAGCTTCGAGCTTGCGACCCGTGCTCACGCCGAGCAGTTCCTGCGATCGCTGACGCTCGTGCGCGAAGCGACGAGCTTTGGCGGCGTGCATTCGATGGCCGAGCGACGCGCCCGCTGGGGCGGCGACGCGATCGGCGACGGATTCATCCGCTTCAGCGTCGGCTGCGAGGACCCCGATGACATCGTCCAGGACGTCTCCCGAGCGCTCGATACGCTGAAATGACCGCGTGACGCGGTCCAGTCGTGCAGCTCGTGCCGCTTCCCGTCATCCGGAAGCTGCATGGAGTCGTCATAGGGCGCCTCTGACGGCTGCCAGCACCCGACTGGCTGACGCATTCCTCCCCTTCGACTCGCTTCGCTCGCTCAGGGCAGACGCTGGAGACGCTATTGGCCGGCGAGCGGATCGCCGCGCGGAAGGATGCGTCAAGCTGGTTGGCGCAATGGGAGTGGGGCGAAGAAATCAGGAGCGACGAGTGGCGCACGTGAGCCTCTGTCCGCGACTGCTATTCAGAGCCGTGGAGGTCGCCGCTCGAATCACGAAGGAATCCTGGTTGCGGCGAGAAAAGGGACGTGGATAATGGCACCTCGGACCGAGGCGGGAGCACCATGCACCCTCGCACAGACGTATCGACCGCGCCCATGCCGTCCGCGTCGGCGCGCGTAGCTGGAATCGATATCCTTCGCGGCGCCGTGATGGTGCTGATGGCAATCGATCACGTGCGGGTCTACTCGGGCGTGCCCGCGGGCGGTCCGACCGCGGGCGTGTTCTTCACGCGGTGGGTCACGCATTTCTGCGCGCCGGTGTTCGTGTTCCTGGCCGGCACAGCCGCATTCCTTCAGCTGCAAAAACTCTCCGTCGTTGAGCGCGGGCTGAAGCCCGCGCGCTACGAAGGCGCGGCGCGAGGCACGCTCGCGCGCTATCTCGTCGTGCGCGGGTTGATGCTCGTGCTGCTCGAGATGACGGTCATTCGATTCTCGTGGACGTTCAACGTCGACTACGCCTCGTTCACGCTCGCCGGTGTCATCTGGATGCTCGGCTGGTGCATGGTGCTGATGGCGGGCTTGATCTGGCTGCCGACCTGGGCCGTTGGTATCGTCGGCGCGCTGCTGATCCTGGGGCAGAGCGCGTTCGAGGCCGTCGCGCGCGCGGTGCAGTCGCTCGAGGGCTTATGGCAGTTCCTGTACACGGGCGGCATGGTGACGCTCGGCGCACACGGCCCGGCGATCTCGGTGCTCTACACAATCGTGCCGTGGATCGGTGTGATGGCGGTCGGCTTCGCGTTCGGCGCAGTCGTCGTTCAGGAACCTGCTGCGCGTCGTCGTACGGTGCTCGGACTCGGACTTGCCGCGACGGTGCTCTTCCTCGTCGTCGGGAGCCTCGTGGTCTTCACGAGGACGTCAGACGATCCGACGCCGAAGGTCTTCCAGCTGCTGAATCAGCGGAAATATCCGGCGTCACCGCTCTTCCTGCTGATGACACTGGGGCCGTCGCTTGCGCTGCTGCCTCTCGCCGATCGCGCGAGCCGGTGGGTGAGGAGCGTGCTCGAGACATTCGGCCGCGTGCCGCTCTTCTACTACCTGCTGCACATCCCGCTCATTCACGCAACGGCGCTGCTCGTCTGGTTTCTCCGCGACGGCGTCGTGAACGCACGACGGTTTTCGACCGCGCCGTACGTCTCGATCCCCGAGCCCGACCGCTGGAGCCTGCCGCTGTTGTATCTGGTGTGGGCGGCGGTGATCGCGATGCTCTACTTCCCGTGCCGCGCGTACGCCGGCTTCAAGGCGCGCAACCCACGATCCCTGGCGCGATATATCTAGTGGACCGTATCAACTGGACGCGGACCGCGCACGACGCTACTTCTTGGACGACTTCGAGATTTTGATCGTCGTCGCCACGATCGCGTCTTTCTCCTTCGTACCGTGCGCGACGATGTGCTCGCCGACTCTGAGTGCTGAACGCTCCGTCGCGGCCTTGCCGCGTGTGTACTGCGTCTTCGAGTCGAGCGTGACCGTGACGGTCTTGCCATCGGATTCCTTGACCGTCACGGTGTCGCCCTGAATGCTCGCGACCGTTCCCGACACTTTGTGGGCGTGAGCCGCTTTCGCGCCCGCCACGGCTGGCGCCGCCAGCACGAGCGCTGCGAGCGCAAGGCCGAGCATCCACCTCTTCATGTCAGCGCTCTCACTTCTTCGCTGCGGCGGGCGTTTCGCCGACCTTCAGCGTCGTCGCCGTGATCATGCCTTTTTCCTCGGGGCCTTCCGCGACGACGCGATCGCCGACCTTGAGCGACTTTGCGTCGACGGTCGCCTGGCCCTGCGTGATCTTCGTCTTGGCGTCGAGCATCACCATCACTTCCTTGCCGTCAGTGCCCTTCACCATGAGGTTGTTGCCCTGCACGCTCGAGATCGTGCCCATCACTTTGTGTGCGTGCCCTTCGTGCGCGGATCCGACGGCCGGTGCCATGAGGACGAGTGCGAGCATTGCGAAACCGATCATGTATGTCTTCATCGATGCGCTCCTGTATGTTCATGACGACTCGGCTGCGCCGGGGCGGGGTTTCCGCCGCGCGCGGGGGCGGGGTTTCCACCGCGCAGGAACTGTTCTTCTTCGATCTGCTGCCGGAGCTCCTCGGGCGTGCGTGGATTCATCGTTTCCATCTGCGCGACATCCTTGGCGGTCAGGTGCGGAAGCTTTCGGATGAAATGGACGAGACGCCACGAGGCCTGCTCGCCGCTCTCTGTGCCGGTCGACCACCCCGGCATGCCGGTAAACCTGACGCCGTGCTCGATGATATAGAACAACTCGCCGTCAGTCAGATCCTGCGTGTCCGCCTGACGCATATCGGGTGGCTTGGGGAAGAGGCCGCGACCCATCTCGGTATCGCCGCTCCCATTGTTCGCGTGGCATGAGGCGCAGTGATCAGCGTAGTGCGACATCCCATCGGCGAGCGCTTCGGCAGACATCGGCACCGGGTTCGCACGCTGTCTGATCGTTCGCGGGACGGCCAGATGTCGGACGGCTCTGGCCAGCGATGTTTCGAGTGCGCTCGGTTGTGCACGGGCATCGAGACCGGTCGACACCGTATAGGCGATGGCGAGGGCGGTGATGGCGACGAACACGAGGACGAGAAAGCCGATGAGTCTCATTTGTCCGCCTCTGGTCGCAGTGTCAGAAAGATCGAGAAGCCGGCGTTCGCACGACTGCCGTAGGTCGAGGCCAACGACCCAGGCACGAGTCCCACCGACGCACCGGCGCCGAGCCCCGGCTGAAACCTGCGCCAGCCCGACAAGTATCGCGTATATCCCCCCTGCAGCTTGGCCACGGTGAACACCTCGGGCGGTTCGCTCACTACCAGATCGTGCGCGCTCTTGCCGACGATTTCAAATCGGCCAAACCATGTATGCCGGTGCGCCTGCGAGAGGGTCGTCTCCACGAGCAGCGCATTCGATCCGCGGCCCGTTTCATCGTTATGGCCCCAACCCAGCGTGGTCGCCCAGAGGCCCTGGTTGTCGACAGCGCGGTGATAGGTGGCTGATGCCGTCACGCGTGTGACGTCGACGCGCGCGTCGCCGCTCTCCGCGAGCTCGGCGTCGTTGAGCCGGCCCGCCGATACCTGCAGCGACCACCGCGACGTCGGCAGATACCAGAATCGAGCCGAGACCGAGTCGAGCGCGCCGACGTCGATGCCGGTGCGATGCTCGTCTGGTTCGCGGCCGTTGAACGCCGATGCCTCGACCTTCCATCGCGCGCGGTACACACCCGCGGTCACGACGCCGAACGAGATGTGCGTCGAGTCCATCCAGTGGTGGGTGATGGGGGCAAGCGGGTTCGACATCGCCGAGATGCGATGCGGAAACGCGACCGGGCCGAGCGCCGGCTCTCCGGCGGGAGCGGCGTAGATCTGCCAGCGCGTCGAGCCCCTGAGCGGGGCGTCATACGTGGCAGCCAGCTCCATGAAG
This sequence comes from Vicinamibacterales bacterium, assembly GCA_036407095.1. Lineage (GTDB taxonomy): Bacteria > Acidobacteriota > Vicinamibacteria > Vicinamibacterales > UBA2999 > Gp6-AA40. The sequence continues at coordinate 206,001 of DASWZV010000143.1, forward strand.
AGATCGTGCGGGTGCTGTCGGTCGTGGATGGGCGCCCCTTCACATCGCTCCCCTGATGCGAGCAGGTTGGGGTATCCACATCCGCCGATTGTCCACGGTTCGGCGCTGAACATCGCCCGCAGCCCGAGCGTACCGTGGCCGAGGGTGCGACGGGCCATGCCCATCACCCAGTTGATGCTGCCGAACTGATCGTCGCCACGGTCTCCGGATTCGTGCAGGAACTGCAGGAAGACGTTCCCGTGGAACATGAACTGCCACGATCCGCTCTGCGAGTGGATCGCATACATCGGCGAGTCGTCAGGCAGCCACGATGTGCCTGAGCCCTCGCGCGCCATCGGCGTGCCTGACTCGCCTTGTTCGTGATGCATCTGCGACATGTCGTGTCCCGCGTGCTGATTGCCGGACGATGATGCTTCGTGCTGGTGCTGATGCTCTTCCTCAGCGGGAACATCCTGCGCCGATGCCATGGAACAGACAACGACGCCGAGACACATTGCAGCCGCGCCGAGCAGGCGCGGTCCGACCTTGAACGCGTACATGGACCCTCTCTCCTGGAAAGCACGAACGCCGAGGAGGGTCGAGGCTAGAGACGAAGTGGGGCGTTGAGCGACGCAAGGCCGGGCGGGCTGTGCTCGAGCCGGGGCGATCGCGCGAGTCGCATCCGCTGTTCAACCGGAGCGATCGTCGACATGGCCGATGTGCTCAGTGCGGGCGGTGCGATGTCCTGCGTCATCGCCTGAAGCGCGACGACGACGTCGTTCTGATGGCCGCACGTGTGTGCGCCAGGTACGAGCGCGACGCTGTCGCTCGACGCCTCATGACAAGAGTGACGCTCTCCGTGTGAGACCGGAACAGCGGCGTCATGAAGTGCGCAGTTGGCGCGACACAACACCGGAGCAAGCGGAGCCGCCGCAAGCACGAACGCCAGCGCACACACCCACAGCCGGGAAGCCATCTCGTTACTAGTGGGCCGTATCAACTGGAAGAGTGCCGCGCACAACGGGCCCCTCGACTCCGCTCGGGGCGTCCTGAGCGAGAGTCGAAGGACGGAGCGGCCGGTCCCGTTTCGGGTAGTACACACCACTAGTATAGGTGAGTCGCTGATTACATTCCGACGAGCCGCGCGAACAGACCCGCCAGCGCGCCACCGACCAGTGGGCCGATCACGGGAATCGGCGCGTATCCCCAGTCAGCGTCGCGCTTGGCCGGAATCGGCAGGATCGCGTGCGCGATCCTCGGGCCGAGATCGCGGGCAGGGTTGATCGCGTACCCGGTTGTTCCGCCCAGCGACAGTCCGATCCCCCACACCAGGCTCCCGACGAGATACGGCCCGACACCGGCGGCCAGACCGGTCGCCGCCACGCGTTTGGAGAAGATCGCGGCGACGACGAGCACGAGCACGAACGTCCCGATGATTTCGCTGGCGAGATTGGATGGCACATGCCGTACGGCCGGAATGGTGCAGAACGTGCCGAGCTTGAGATCGGGATCGCGGGTGAGTGGCCAGTGGGGTGCGTAATGAATCCACACGATCGTGGCGCCGATGAACGCACCCACGAGTTGCGCGAGCACATACGGAACGACTTTGGTGAAGTCGCCGCTCGCAACCGCGAATCCGAACGTCACGGCGGGATTCAGGTGCGCGTCCGAGCTGCCGCAGGCGATCGCCGTGAAGACACCGGCGAAGACCGCAAACGCCCATCCGGCGGTGATCGCGAGCCAGCCGGCGTTCTCGCCCTTCGACTTCTTCAGCAGCACGCCGGCGACGACGCCGTTGCCGAGCAGAATCAGAACGAGCGTGCCGACCAGTTCTCCAAGAACGGGCGATGCCATCGCGCGCGACCTAGCGGTCCCGCTCGGCGGCGCGCGCCGCACCGAGGATGTTCGTGATCGCCTGGTTGCCTTCGTGGCACGCGTACTCGAAGACCGGCTCGCGATCGGTACGGGTCAGCGGGATCGCAAACGTCCAGGCGCGCGCCCACGTCGACGGATCGTCGACGGTCACCGACCATTCGATTCGGTTGGCCCCGGTGCGAGTGAAGCGCTCGACCAGACGCAGCGTGTCGGGATCCGCGTTGCGGTAGACGCTGCGCGCCTTGAAGTTCGTCGTCTCGACAACGAGCGTGTCGCCATCCCAGTGGCCGCGCGCATCGCCCATGTCCATGTGAAGCGCGCGGTTAAGATGGCGGCCGTCGTCCCTCAGTTGTGCTCGGGACGACCCTGAGCTGGTCGAAGGGTCGAGGGGAATCACGCGCGTCTCGTGCACCATCTCGTAACGAATCGCGACGATGCCCGGCGCCTGCACGATCTCGTACGAGTTGCCGTACTGTCCGGGCAGCATCGATCCCGGAAGCCCGCGCGTGATGCAGCGTTCCCACAGGCTGAAGTCCAGATGACTGTTGAAAGGACCGCTCCCGAAGCTCCCCGTGCGTGGGATGGCCGCGATTCGCGCGCGCGCCGACGGAAGCAGCGGCGGAATCGCTCCATCCGGCGGGTCGGTCACGAACCACGGACGGCTGCCTTTGGTGATCTCGTAGATGTCGCGGAACTCGGCCGAGTTCCCGATGCGGCCTTCCGGATCGCCGCCGAAGTACTTCGCGCGCTCCAGTGTGTCCGCCTGCCGCTTTGTGACCGCGGCGGCGAGCTCTTCGGGCTTCACATCACCGATGTGGCGCCCCTCGAACTCTTTCGGCCGCTCGAAGGGTGTGCTCGTCTCGTACTTGTTCGTGTACTGGCCCTGCAAATCCGGATCGCCCCATGGCGTTCGCGGTGTCTTCCACGAACTCTGGGCGATCGTGACAGCGGAGCCGGCAACCAGCGCGCACAGGGCAAGACCGATCGTCGTTCGCATCGTGATCGTCCTCCGTGACACCGGAATCGTGCGTGGGTCGTCCGTAGGGGCCGCCTTCAGGCGGCCTGCACAGTATAGGCAAAACCCTCGATCAGAGTGACAACCGCCGGAGCCGAAGGGCGTTTCCAATCACCGAGACCGAACTGAGGCTCATCGCCGCCGCGGCAATCATCGGACTCAGGAGCATCCCGAACGCCGGATACAGCACGCCGGCGGCAATTGGAACGCCGATCGAGTTGTAGATGAACGCGAAGAACAGGTTCTGTCTGATGTTGCTCATCGTCGCGCGACTGAGCCGCCGTGCGCGGACGATCGCCCGGAGGTCCCCCTTCACGAGCGTCACGCCGGCGCTTTCGATGGCGACATCGGTCCCTGTTCCCATCGCGATGCCGACGTGCGCCTGGGCGAGGGCAGGGGCGTCGTTGATGCCGTCGCCGGCCATTGCCACGATCCGGCCCTCCTGCTGAAGACGGGCGATCGCCGCGGCCTTCTGGTCGGGCAGCACCTGCGGAATCACCTCATCGATCGCGAGCTTTCGCGCGGTGGCCTCGGCGGTCGCACGGTTGTCGCCGGTGAGCATGACGATCCGGAGGCCTTCGCGGTGCAGCTCGGCGATCGCGTCGACCGTCCCGTCTTTGATCGGATCGGCGACGCCGATGAGTCCGGCGAGTGCGCCGTCAACGGCGACGAACACCAGCGTCTCACCGTCCTTGCGCATCGCGCCGGCGCGCGACGTCACCGATTCGGTCGGCACCGCAATCTCGGCCATCAGGGTCTCGTTCCCCAGTGCGACTGCTTTGCCGTCGACGCGACCGCGGACGCCCTTGCCCGTCACCGATTCGAACGCGTCTGTTCTGGTGAGGAGAAGTCCGCGGGTCATGGCACCGGCGACGATCGTCGCTGCCAGCGGATGCTCGCTTCCCCGTTCGAGGCTTGCCGCGAGGCGAAGCAGACTGCGCTCGTTCCAGGGATCGAGCGGGACGATCGTCGTCAGCATCGGCCTGCCCGCGGTGAGCGTGCCGGTCTTGTCCACGACCAGCGTGTCGACGGTGCGAAGCACTTCGATGGCTTCGGCGTTCTTGAAGAGCACGCCTGCGGTGGCACCTTTGCCGGTCGCCACCATGATGGACATCGGCGTGGCCAAACCAAGCGCGCACGGACACGCGATGATCAGCACGGCGATCGCGTTGACGATGGCGTGTGCCAGTCGGGGCTCGGGTCCGATCGTGCCCCAGACGATCGCGGTCAGCAGCGAGACGCCGACGACCGTCGGCACGAAGTACCCCGACACGACATCGGCGAGCCGTTGAATCGGCGCGCGGCTGCGTTGCGCCTGTGCCACCATGTTCACGATCTGCGCGAGCAGCGTGTCGGCGCCGACCCGTTCGGCACGCATGACGAACGAGCCGGTGCCGTTGACGGTTGCGCCGATCACGCGATCGCCGGTGCGCTTCTCGATCGGCATCGGCTCGCCGGTCACCATCGACTCATCGATCGCGCTGTGGCCGTCGATGACGATCCCGTCGACGGGAACCTTCTCGCCGGGCCGCACCCGAAGACGATCTCCTGGGTGGACGTGCTCGAGCGGCACGTCTTCGTCGCCGCCGTCGGCGCTGACGCGTCGCGCAGTCTTCGGCGTCAGTCGCAGCAGCGCGCGGATCGCCGCGCCCGTCTGGCCGCGCGCGCGAAGCTCGAGCACCTGTCCCAGGAGTACGAGTGTGACGATCGCGGCGGCAGCTTCGAAGTAGACGCCGACCTGGCCATGGTGGGTGTGGAGCGTCGAGGGAAACAGTCCCGGGAAGGCGACTGCGAACACGCTGTAGACATAGGCGACGAGGACGCCGAGCGCGATCAGCGTGAACATGTTCAGGCTGCGGTTCACGATCGATTGCCAGCCGCGCTCGAAGAACGGCCAGCCGCCCCAGAGCACCACTGGAGAGGCCAGCGTCAACTGGAGCCATCCAGACGCACTCGACTGCGCGAGCGACTGGAACAGGCGTCCTGGCAGCATCTCGCTCATTGCCAGCAGCACGGTTGGAATCGTGAGGGCAACACTGACCGAGAACCGCCGGGTCATGTCGGCCAGTTCGGGATTGGCTTCTTCGTGAGCCGTGATCGTCACCGGCTCGAGCGCCATTCCGCAGATCGGACAGGAGCCAGGACCCCACTGACGCACCTCCGGGTGCATGGGGCAGGTGTATTCGACGTCGTGGCGTGCCGGCGTCGCGGGCGCGGCGCCGGGGTTCAGGAACCGCTCGGGGTCGGCGCGAAACCGCTCGAGGCAGCTCTTCGCGCAGAAGTAGTAGGTCCGGCCCTGGTATTCGGTCTGTCCGGCCGCGCGCTCCGGATTGACGGTCATGCCGCAGACCGGGTCGATGACGTTGGTTGCCGTTGGATGCGCCGACATCGGAGTCTCGTAGGGCCGATCCGTCGGCCCGCTCTTATGACGCCGGTTCCATTACATCAATTGCGAGTCGTTTGCGCTATTCTTCCGGGAGCTTGCGACAAAGATGTCGACGATAGAGGAGAGAGTGATGAAGAAACACGCCTGGGTCTTCGTCATTGCCATGGTAGGGGTAGTGACAGCAGCGCTCGAGTCGCAACAGGCACCGTCGCCCCAGCCTGGCACGCCGACCGTGCTGCCATCGGTCCCCGCGCGAGAGCCGTCGTGGGCGTTTCCGGTGCAGGCGGGCCAGCTGCCGGCGGAAGCGGCCGAGCCGAAGTCGGTGCCCGGGAGCACCAAGACATATACGCCGGCGCAGATCGACGATCTGCTCAACCCGCCGGACTGGTTTCCCGACGAGCACAAGCCGGCGCCGTCGATTGTGCAGAAGGGAAAGGGCGACGCGCTCGCCTGCGGATCCTGCCACCTGATGTCGGGCGTGGGTCATCCCGAATCCGCTGATCTCACCGGCTTCACCGCCGACTATATCGTCCAGCAGATGGCGGACTTCAAGGCCGGGATCCGCAAGGACTACGCGCGCATGAACGGCATCTCGAAGGCCGTGTCGGACGACGAATCGCGCCAGGCCGCAGAATGGTTCGCGGCGCTGCCGCGCCGGAAATGGATCAGAGTCGTCGAGACGGCGACGGTACCGAAGACGTTCGTCGGACAGGGCCGGATGCGTTTCATCGATCCGAAGTCCACCGGCATGGAGCCGATCGGCAGCCGCATCATCATCCTGCCCGAAGACCAGACCCGCGCGCGGCTGCGCGATCCGAAGTCGGGGTTCGTCGCCTACGTGCCGGCGGGGAGCATCAGGAAGGGAAGGACGCTCGTCGAGAACGGCGGCAACGGCAAGTCGGTCGCGTGCAGCATCTGCCACGGCGAGGGGCTCAAGGGACTCGCCAACGTGCCGCGCATTGCGGGGCTGCACCCGATCTACATCGTGCGGCAGCTGCACCTGTTCAAGGAAGGCGATCGCAAGGGCCCCGACTCCGCGCTGATGAACCGGCCCGCCGGCAAGCTGACGGACGAGGACATCCTCAACATCGCGGCTTACGTTTCTTCGTTGTCGCCTGAATAGGAACGCAGGTTTTCGGAGGAACGGTCTCGCACGGAGCAACGGAGCAACGGAGATCGGACGGAGCTAAGCGCTAACGGACATGCAGTGCGCGAGTGGGGGCGCCGGCCCATGGCCGGCGCACGGGACGAGGGCCGCTCACGAAAACGAGCGCGGCCAGTGTTCGCATCCGCGTTCGTTTTCGCAAGCGGCTCTCCTCCGATCGCGCGCGTAGCGCGCGACCACTCGCGCCGCAGCCAGTCGCGATCAGTCTCACTCCGTCTGGTCTCCGTTCCTCCGTTGCTCCGTGCGAAACCGCGACTCCGCAACCTCCGTCACTTAGTCTCAGCCTTCGTACTGCAGCACGTGAACGCCCGCATTCCAGTCGCTGACGTACATCAGGCCTTCGGTCGTGACGTAGACATCCGCTGTCTTTGCCGCGAGCGAGACGTTGGGCCGGGGATCGATCAGCTTCGCCGGCGTCGGCGGCACCCACGACGCGATCTCCTTCGGCGCGAATGCGTCGCGGATGTCGAAGACGCGGACGCCGGCGTTGTTGTAGGTGGCGAAGATCGTCTCCTCGCTGCGCATGCTGCCGGGCCGGTTCTCATGGAGGTTGTGCGGTCCGAATGTGCCGAGCGCGCAGAAGTCGCGATCGCGTGGCGTCGGCAGCGTCGAGATCGACACCGGATTCTGCGGCGCTCGCACGTCGACCACCCACGTATAGAACGTCCCTTTCGCGCACATCTCCGCGTTGGCTTCTTCGGCGACGACGACGAGGTTGCGCCCCGGAAGCGGCAGCGTCGTATGCGTGCCGCCGGCAAACGGGGGAGACCAGTTCACGTGTGCCAGCAGTTTCGGTGCGCTGCGGTCGCTGATGTCGTGCACCGTCATGCCGCCGTCGCGCCAGGCGCCGTAGCCTCGATCCCCGGCGGTGATCATGTGATGCAGCGCGTAGCGCTTGCCCTGCGGCACGTTCGAGGTCTCGCCCGCGGCGCGGTTCATGCCCGGCAGCCACCACTTCGAGACGATCTCCGGCCTGGTGATCTCTTTCAAATCGACGATGCAGAGGATGTGATCGGTGAAGCCGTCGAAGTGCGCCGCCACGTACGCGTAGCGGCCGCCCGGCCACCACAGCCGGTTGATGCCGAGGCCCGGCATCTCGAGGAACGCGATCTCCTTCATCTCCGGCGGGTGCGAGAGGTCGTGGATGCTGAGCCCCGAACGGAACTTCTTGCGCTTGGTGATGCTGTCGGCGAGCGAGTTCTCGAAGTAGCCGCGCAGGTTGTCGTACGACTGCATCGCCACGATGTTCGCGCCGTTGGCGAGCAGCATGTAATCGTCGGCAACCTGCAGATGGTGCGTGCGCGTGAAGTCGCCACCTGTGAAGAAGCCGACCGGCGTGAGACGGCGCGGATCGCTCGCATCGAGGATGGTCAGACCGTTGGCGAACATGTGGCCGACGTAGAGATGCCGCCGGTTCATCATGATCTGCACCGTGTCGGGCCGCCCGCCCACATCGCTGTAGGAGATGTGCCGAATGCGACGGCCGATCCCTTCTGGGGGAATCGGTGTCTGCCCAGCTGGCCGGGACGATGATCCTTGCGCGGCTCCGATTGGGGTCGCCGCGAGTCCCAATCCCGCCAATCCGACGAGCGATTGCAGATGTTGCCGTCGCGTGATCGCGTTCATCTTCTACTCCACAGAGCCGGAGATTACGGAGAAGCGGTCTCGCACGGAGCAACGGAGGAACGGAGGTCGGACGGAGCTGAGCGCTAACCGAGTGTGATGCGCGAGTGGGGGGCACCGGCCGCAGGCCGGCGCATGGACTGAGAGCCGCTCACGAAAACAAGCGCGGCCAGAATGCGTATCCGCGTCTGTTTTCGCGAGCGGCTCTCAGTCCATCGCGCGCGAAGCGCGCGCCCCACTCGCGCCGCAGCCGTGCGCGACCGCTCGCCTCCGTCTGACCTCCGTTCCTCCGTGCCTCCGTGCGAGACCGTTTCTCCGCCGACTCCGCTAGTGCCCGATATTGAATACGTAACTCGCGCCAGCCTCGTCAACGGAGGTGTCCGCCTGGTTGCCGTTCACGCCTTTCGCGCCGCTGTCTTCGCCGCGAGCCGAGACGACGAGCGTGGTGCCGGTGCGATCGAGCGACATCGAGCTTCCGAACTCATCGTAGGCCTTGGTATTGGAACCTTTGATGTAGGCCTGTTGACGCCAGGTCGTGCCGGTGCGCGTGAACAGATACACCGCGCCGGACTCCGATGCGGAGTCGTCGTCCTGTTTGCCGTTGATGCCCTTGGCAGCGCTGTCTTCGAGCGATGCGCCGATGACGGCGGTGTTGCCGTCGGCGCTCAGCGCGAGGCGCGAGCCGAACCAGTCGTTGAAGCCGGTGTTGGACGCCTTGATGAACGCCTGCTGCGTCCACGTAGTGCCGCTGCGGACGAACACATACGCGGCACCCATCGAGAGATCGTCGCGCCAGTCGTTGTCGCACCCGGGTGGATTGATGCCGGTCGCTTTGCAGTCTTCGTCGAGCGACCCGACCAGCAGCGTGGTGCCATCGCTGTTCAACGCGACGTCGACGCCGAACGAATCCTGCGGCTCGCCGTTCGACGGTTTGATGTAGGCCTGCTGTGCCCACGTGGTCCCGGTCCGTGTGAAGACATAGGCGGCGCCGGAGCCGTTTGCCTTGTTGTCGTAGGGGCCGTTGATCGTCCGGCTCGAGCCATCCTCGTCGAAGCTTCCAACCGCGAGGATGTTCCCGTCCGCCGACAGCGACACCGCGTAGCCGAACAGATCGCCGGCGGTCATGTCCGCAGGCTTGACGTACGCCTGTTGCGACCACGTCGTTCCAGTGCGCGTGAACACGTAGACGGCGCCGGCAGCAGACGCGGAGTTGTCGGCCTGATTGCCGTTGATGCCGGTGGCTGCGCTGTCCTCGGTGATCGCGCCGGCCGCGATCGTGTTGCCGTCGGCGCTGAGCGCGATCGAGAAACCGAACTGGTCGCCATCGCCAAAGGCCTCGGCCGTTCCGGCCTCGCCGGTGTTCGACGCCTTGATGTAGGCCTGCTGTGTCCACGCGGTGCCGCGGCGGGTGAACACATAAATGGCGCCGGCCTGCGGGATCGACGTGTCCTTCTGATCGCCGTTGATCCCGGTCGCTTTACTCGATTCCCAATATGCAGAGACGACCAGCGTGTTGCCGTCGGCGCTCAGCGCAACGGCGTGGCCGAACTCGGCGTCCATCTTCGGATTCGACGGCTTGATGTAGGCCTGCTGCGCCCACCGGCTGCCATTCCGTGCGAACACGTACACCGCGCCCGCATCGAACGTCGAGTTGTCTGCCTGATTGCCGTTGATGCCGGGTGACGCGCTCGCTTCGTGCGGCGCGCCTACGGCGAGCGTCAGGCCATCTGCGCTGAGAGCGACGCCCTGACCGGTGTGTCCCTGATTGACGCCCCCGCAGCCGAAGTGATCTGACGCGTCGGGATTCGACGCTTTGAGATAGGCAACCTGCGTCACCTTGACCGATTGCGCGTCGCCGCGCATCGAGAGCGCCGTGAGTACGAAAAAGAGTACGTAGTGTCCGGCTTTAGCCGGACCGAGACGACAAGTGTCGCGCACGGCCGTTACGGGTTCGCCGTGTCGAGCGACCCTTTCGGGCCCTTCGGCGCTGGCTCGCCGAAGTTCGCAGTGCGATAGATCTCTTTGCCGGTGTCGGCGTTGACGATGTTGGAACGCTCGGTGAGATTGAGATACGGGGCGCCGCTCTTGAGGCGCCGGCCGATCATCGTCAGTTTCATGCCCGCCTTGATCGTCGATGGTGTCCAGCCGAACTGCTTGATCAACTGCTGCGGCCCGCCGAGCTCGGCCTGCCATCGAACCGTCTTGCCGTTTTCGATCGCATCGAACACGATGCGTGCGTGCGGGTTCACCATCTGCACTTCCACGACGGTGCCGCTGACGGTGATCACTTCCTGGTTATAGCGATCCGCGTCGCCGTGATGTGCAGCCATGGAGGTCACGGAACCGATGCAGATAATGACAGCGGCGATGAGATTACGTATCAAAGTACCCTCCCGGGTGAGAGGTAACGGAGATTACGGAGGAAACGGATTAACAGGAGGAACGGAGAAACGGAAGGCAATCTTCGTCCAATCTCCGTTGCTCCGTTTCTCCTGTTAATCCGTTCTCTCCGTACCCTCCGTTCCCTCCGTTCCCTCAGCCGGGACAATCTCTCACTGTGACGCGGGACTGTCAAATCAGCTAGGCTACCGCGCATGACCGGAGCCCCGATCGACTCGTTCTGTCGGGATGCTCGTCTCGCAATGCGCGGGTTGCGACGCTCGCCGGGGTTCACGGCGGCGGCGGTCCTGATGCTGGCAGTCGGGATCGGAGCGGTGACGACGATCTTCACCGAGGTGAACGCCGTTTTTCTGAAGACGCTGCCGATCGCCGCGCCCGAACGGCTGCGGAAGCTGTCGTGGACCTCTCGCGCGCGTGCATTCGCGGGCCCGCAGTTTGCGCGCTATGGCGATTCCGTGATGGCGCGCGGCGGAACGCTGGAGACGTTCCCCTATTCGGTGTACGAGCTCATGAAGAATCCGCCGGCGGGCTTCGAACGCGTCGCCTGCATGGCCGGTGGCAGCCTTCGGCTCGTTGGTGACGGCGGGTTCGTCAACGGCGTCGCCGTCACCGGCAACTTCTTCTCGACCGTCGGCATCCGCATGGCGCTCGGACGGGCGCTCGGTCCTGAGGACGACCGCATCGGTGCGGAACCGGTCGTCGTGATCAGTCACGGTTTCTGGCAGCGGGCGTTCGGCGGCGATCGGTCAGTACTCGGACGAGTGACACGGCTGCGCGGTCTTCCGTTTCGCATTGTGGGTGTCCTGGCCGAGGGTTTTGCTGGTATCGACCCCACCGACCCGCGCGAAGTGATCATCCCGTTTGCCGCACGCTCGCTGACGACGTCGTCTCCGGGGTCGGCGCCATTCGATCCTGATCGATGGGGAACGTGCAGCTTGATCGCGCGGCTCGCGCCCGGCGCTGGCGAGGAGCCGGCGCGGCTGGCGGCCGAAGCGGTGGTGCATCGATTTATTCAGGCGAAGCCACCGAAGGAATCGTACGAGCTCCCGCGTCTCTGGATGACCGACGTGAGCCGCGGTGCCGATTCGCTGCGAACGGCGACGTCGCGGCCGCTGCTGATCCTGTTCTCGATGGTCGCGGCCACGCTGCTCATCGCCTGTGCGAATGTCGCCGGGCTCGTCGCCGCGCGGGGCGAAGCGCGTCGTCGGGAAATCGCCACGCGATTTGCCGTCGGCGCGACGCGATCGCGCGTCATCAGGCAACTGCTGACCGAGAGCCTGCTGCTGTGCAGCCTGGGAGGAGGGCTGGCGATCGCGCTGGTCTACGGAACGAGTCCGCTCCTTCCGAGTCTATTGCGCGAGATTGCAGAGATCCCGAGCGGCGGCGCCCCCTCGCGGCACGCGATGCTTGCGGTGCAGACCGCCCCGGATCTGACGGTCCTGGCGTTCGCCGCGCTCGCGATCGTGCTGACAGCCGTTGCGTTCGGCCTGGCCCCGGCGCTTCGGAGCGCGCGCACCGGGCTGGCGACCGCGATGAAGCCAGGTGTGCCGCCTTCGTCGACTCGCCGCTTCGCCCTTCCGACAGGCAGCCTGACGATCGGCGGTCAGGTCGTACTCTCGATGCTGCTTCTGGTGGCCGCAGGCCTGTTCGCCACGTCGCTTGTGAACCTGTGGGCGGTGCCGATCGGCTACAACCCCGATCGACTGCTCTACGTCACGACCGACAACATCACGACCCGGGCGCTCGTCGACGATGTGCTGCGCCGCCTCCGCGGACTGCCGGGCGTCGAAGCGGTGGCGGTGTCGCAGTGGCCGCTCTTCACGAATGCGGAGCGCGCCACGCGGGTCTGCATCGGAGGCTCGCGCGAGGAGCTCGTCGACTCGGACCGCATCACGTCCCGTTTCTTCGAGGCGTGGGGAACGCGCTTCGTGTCCGGACGCGACTTCGGTGAAACCGCGGAGTCGTCCATCGTCATCAACCAGACGTTCGTCAAACGATTCCTGCATGGCGACCCGGTTGGTCAGGTGGTTGCGCTGCTCGGATGTCCGGGGCGACCCATGACGGTAGTCGGCGTCGTTGCCGATCACACCGATCGCCCGCGCGTGGAGATCACGCCGATGGTCTACATGTCGTACCGTCTGGTCGGCCCGACACAGCCGATGACGTTCACGCTTCGCACGACGGCCGATTCGGCGGCGATGGTGCCCACGCTGCGGCGTGTGATCAGCGAGTTCCCGACCGCGGTAGGAGGCGACGTGACGACCGGCATCGAGTACCGCGACCGCACGCTGACGCAAGTACGGGCTCTCAGCGGGCTCGTCACGTTTTTCGGCGGGCTCGCGGTGCTGTTGTCGTGCCTCGGAATCTACGGCGTGCTCGCGTTCACGGTGAATCGGCGCGTCTCTGAAATCGGCGTGCGGATGGCGCTCGGCGCGCGCATCCCGCATGTGATCCGGGCAATCGCCTCTCAGTCGCTGGTGGCGGTGGCGGTGGGGATCGTGGCCGGAGCGGCCGTCACGATCATCGCCACTCGCGGCGTCTCGAAGATTCTGTTCGGAGTCTCGCCGGCCGACCCGTGGATCCTGGGCGCGTCGGCCACGGTGCTGCTGTCAGCCGCAGTTATCGCGATGGCGGCACCGCTGCGCCGCGCGTGCCGGACCAACCCACTCGAAGCGTTACGAGAGGAATGATCAGAGCCCAAGTTTCGGCCACACGCCTCTGACCAGCACCCGACCGGCTGACGCATTCCTCCGTGCCGCGGCTTCGCCTACGAGTCCGTTGGCGACTATCGCGTGTGTGGCTCGCTCCACGCGGTACTCCGGAACGCATCAGCCAGTCGGGTGCTGCTGTTGATGACCGAACGGATGCGCCATCGCACGGACGCACTGCCCATCCTGAACTGTTGCGCCAGCCAGGTTGATGCGTCCTGGAGCGCGGCGTGGAGCGAGCCGCGTAGGAATGCCGCCAACCGCATCGCAGGCGACGCGAGCCGCGGGTGAGGAGCAACAGCGTCAGTCCCTTGCGACGAAGGAGCGGCGACTCATCGTGAGGCCTGCGCCGGAGATGCGTGTTGGCCGGCGAGCGGATCGCCGCGCGCAAGGACGCGTCAACCTGGTTGGCGCAATTAGAGTCGGGTGAAAGAAACTACTTCTGATCTTTGACTTCGAGCCCGCCGGTGAGGCCCTCGACCTGGTGACCGGTCGCGAACTTCCGGGCCCGCATGATCTCCGCCGGAGTGGCGACCTTCGGATCGACGTTGACCTGCGAACAGGTGAAACCGCGCAGCGTGCACTCTGACGTGGTGTGTGCGATGCCGCGTTCCTTCATGTACTTCGCCATCAGCGCGACCGCATCCTCGTGGATGATGACCGCGTTGTTCGGCACGAACGTGCCGACGCCGATCGCGTAGTCGATCGGCATCAACGGCTCGTTGCTCGAGCCGAACGCGCCGTCGTTCTTCTTGCCCAGATCGTGCGCGCCGAGGTCGGCGCCCTTGTCGATCAGATACTGAATCACCGCGACGTTGCCGTCGTTGCCGGCCGCCATCAGCGGCGTGATGCCGTAGTCGTCCTGCTGATTGACGTCGTTGCCCAGCTCAACGAACAGCTTCACCACCTCCAGGCGCTCTGCCGGCGGCTTCCCCCGATGGTAGCCATGAATGAATGCCAGGCCGGCCGCCGCCGACAGCATCGTTTCGCCGTCGCGCGAGACGATTTTCGGATCGGCGCCGCGATCGAGCAGCAGCTTCACCAGTTCGAGGTCGGCGGCGAACGCGGCGCGCATCAGCGCGGTGGCGAACACGATGCGCGGCGAGCCTTCGCGCATGCGGGCGCGCGGGGTGTTGTTCACGATCGCGTTGGGGTTGGCGCCGGCGTCGAGCAACTGGCGAATCAGCGGCATCGGATCGACGGTCACCATCCAGGGAAAGTTCGGCGCCGTTTCCATGTTGCGGCGATCGACGGCCCAGAAGAGGGGAGTGAACCGCTGCGCGTCGGCCTGGTTGACGTCGGCCTTGCGATCGACGAGCAGCGACGCGACGTCGTAGTTGCCGTTGAAGATCGCGATCGCCAGCGCGGTCTTGCCGTCGCCCGCGGCCGCGTTGATGTCGCCGCCGCCGTCGGCCAGCACGCGGGCGACCTCGACGTGGCCCTCGCGTGCGGCGAGCATCAAGGGCGTCAGCCATCCGCTGGCGAATTCCTCCGGCTTGCCCCCGTTTCTCGTGCCGACCGGTGTGCGGCCTTCGAAGCCGCGGCCGTTGGCAGCGGCCACGTAATTGGAACGGGCGTTGACGTCGGCGCCGGCGGCGACGAGGGCTCTGGCCGCGTCGGCATGTCCTTCGGAGACCGCCCACATCAGCGCCGTCGTTCCACCCCAGCTCTCCTTCGCGTTGAGGTTGGCGCCCCCCTCGACCAGTACTCGAAGCGCGTCGGTCTTGCCGGTGCGCGCCGCCATCATCAACGCGGTGTCGCCGGCCGATGAGAGCGCGACGTTCGGATTGGCGCCGGCCTTGATCAATCGATCGAGCATCTGTGCGCTGCCGTTGATCGCCGCGAGCTGCAGCGGCATGACGCCTTCTCTCGTCTTCGCGTTGACGCGGGCGCCGGCCTTGATCAGCAGATCGGCAACCACCAGATCATCGCGCTCGACCGCCCAGTGAAGCGCGGTGCTGCCATCGGCCTGTGGTGCGTTGACGTCGGCCTTGCGGGCGATCGCGGCGCGCAGCGCCTGCTGGTCGCCGCGCATGGCGGCGTCGGCGACGTCGGTTGTCGCCCCGTGCGCGGTAGTGGCACAGGCGATCGCAACGAGGAACACGAAGGACATGCGCATCATCGGGTGACCTCGAGCAGCAGCGGTGATGGGGCCTGGCCGTCGAGCGCCAGCGTCTTCGCTGCGGCATCGACGATCACGTCCGCGTACGAGGCCCTGGCTTCGCCGACGCCCTTTTGATCGAGCTGCATCTCGATGATCGTGAAGTCGGCATCCGCATTGGGGGCCGCCGTTGAAGCTGCGAGAGACGACTGCGCGCCCAGCCGGCGCGCGGTGACGAGGACGATGCGATCGCCGCCGATGGCGGAGGGCGCGCGCCAGGCATATTTGATCGAGTAGCCGGTGACGCCGGCACCCCACACGTACCCGCACGTGGGCGCGGCTTTGATCGCGGCATCGAGGCGCGCGGCCGGGCTCAGTGGAGGAGCCGCTGCCGCGCCACGGCCGCCTCGTCCGCCGCGGCCGGCGGCGCGTCCGGCACCGCGGCCCGCCGCTGCTGGTGCAGCAGATGCGGCCGGTGCCGGCGCGGACAGTGCGGCGATTAACGGCGCGCGCTCGGCATCGGTCGACCAGCGAAACAACTCGATCGTCATCGGTCCGGCCGGAGCACCCGCTGCGGCACCGCGCACATGCAGCGTCAGCGCGGGACCTTCGGCATGCACAAGGCTGGCGCCGACGACGATGGCCGGACCAAGGACCAAGGACCAGGCACGGACCAAGGACCTTCGTCTATTGCCGGTCATTGTCGTTCGTGCCCCTCGTACGTCCGAGCCATTCGACGAGCCGCTCGAGCTCGTCGTCTTCGAGTTTCGCGCCGCGCTCCCGCATGTCGACGGTGACCACACGCCAACGGTCCGCGGTAAAGCGAGCGCCGTTGACGCGGTCGATCGCGTGGCACGATGTGCACGCGCGCTTCAGCAGCGCTTCGCCTTCTGCATCCGAGAAGAAGGTCGTGACCTCGCGCGCCACGTACGTGCGCGGGAAGGGCTTGGTGGTGGGGCCGAAGCGCATCGCCAGCCAATCGAGCAGCAGCGCTCGATCGGCTGCCGGAAGCGGAACGTTCACCTGCTGATGCTTCGCCGTGATATGCGCGTCCCATCCCGCGCGGTCGAGCGCGCTGTAGGCGTAGTCGTCGATGCCGTGGCACGACGTGCAGTACGTGAAGATCACCTGCCGCACCGGTCCCTGCGGCGGCACGACATTCGGGCGCGTCGCACGCGGCGAGAGCTGCGCCGCGATGGGTACTCCTGCAACGAGCATCATCGCCACGGTCAGCACCGCGCCCGCGATCTTCATTCGCATCTCCGCCTTTGCCCTTTGCTCTCTGCCCTTTGCCCTTTGACCTTTGACCTTGCCAGAGCCCTACACCATCTCCAGCGGCTGCAGCCGTCCCGTGCTCGTGCCGAGTTTGTCGGTCATCGCCTTGCCATCCGGCGTCGACCACTGATCGATGCCGTACAGGTGAAGGATGCTGACCAGCATGTTCGACGTGCGCTGCGTGTTGTCGGGGAACACGAGGTGCCGGTTCCCCTTGAACGTGCCGTCGATGGCGCCGGCGAGGATCACCGGCACCTTCTCGTGCGCGTGCCGATGCGAGTTGCCCATGTTGCTGCCCTTGTAGATCAGCACGTGGTCGAGCACCGTTCCGTCGCCGTCCGGCATCTTGCTCAACTTCTCGACGAAGTACGCCAGGTTCTGCACGTGATAGCGATTGACCTTGGCGTAGTTGGCGATGTTCTCCGGCTTGTCGCCGTGGTGCGAGGTGCCGTGCCAGCCGCCGGTAAAGCCCGACTCGGGGAAGCTGGCGCCGCTCAAGTCGCGACCCAGCATGAACGTGATCGAGCGCGTGATGTCACCTTCGAACGCGAGCGCCATCAGGTCGTACATCAGCCGGAAGTGGAGATGCTTGTTCTCGGGAAGGCCGAACGGCACATCCGACGCCGGCTCCTTGATCGAATGCTCCATCGCGATCGTGATGCGGCGCTCCAGCTCGCGGATGTTGTCCGCATAGGTGTCGAGGCGCGCCTTGTCGCCGGCGCCGAGATTGTTCTTGAACGGCCCGAGCTGTCCGACGACCGCATCGAGGATGCTCGCGTTGCGCTTGCGATCGCGCAGCCGTTCCTCGGCGCTCGTGCCGTCGCCGAACAGCCGCTCGAACACCACGCGCGGGTTCACCTGCGTCGGGAGCGGCTCGGTCGCCGACGCCCATGAGATCGAATTGGTGTAGGCGCAGCTGTATCCCCAGTTGCAGTTCCCGAAGTTGCCCATGTCCTCGACGCCGAGCTGCAGCGACGAGAGGATCGTGTCCTGGCCGTACTTGGCCGCGATCATCTGATCGATCGTCGTGCCGAGAAATGGGCTCACTGCGTTCCGGCGCGGCCGCGCGCCCGAGAGCAGTACCGCACCGCGGGCGTGATCGCCTCCTGGTTCCTCGTTGGTCGCCATCGCTTCGGGCATGTCGAGACCGGAGATCAGGACGACGCGGTTGCGGTACGGCTCGAGCGGCTTGGTGATGAACGAGAACTCGAAGTCCTTGCCCGACTGCACCGGGCTCCAATACCCGGGCGACGCGCCGTGCGGATGCCAGATGCCGACGAAGCGGCGCACCGGCGCCGCGGCAGTCAGGCGCGACGGCGTGAACGCGGGGAGCATCGAGTCGAGCAGCGGCAGCGCGAGTGTGACTCCAGCGCCGCGCAAGAACGTCCGCCGCGGGATATGACGTTTCGTCAGAAACATGACGTCTCCTAATGGGCCGCCTGAAGGCGGCCCCCACGTACGTTCACGTCAATTCGTACTTACGGGCGACTCCGAACTCTTCACGCGCATCTGAAACTGGTTGCTCTTCACGATTCCCAGCACGATCGCCGAGAACCGGTTGTCGTCCTTCGCGACGTCTTTCGCGATCGCGCGGACGGTCGGCATGTCGGAATACTCGACGCCGCGACCGAGCGCGTAGGTCATCGTCTTCTCGATGAACATGCGCACGAACTGCGGCGAGTACCGAAGCAGTGCCGTCCGCAGGCCGGCCGGACCCTCGACCTCCTGCCCGTCGTACAACTTCACCTTCGTGTCGATCGCGATGCCGCCGTTCCCGCCCTGTTTCGTGCGCCAGCTCGCGTCGGCGTCGAGATTCTCGAGCGCGAACCCGATCGGATCCATGATCTTGTGGCATCCCGCGCACGTCGGCGCCGAGCGATGCTTCGTCATCTGGTCGCGCAACGTCAGCGCCTTGCCGTCGTCGCCCTTCGTCTCCTCGAGCGCCGGCACGTTGGGCGGCGGCTCGGGCGGCGGCGTGCCGAGGATGTTCTCCAGCACCCACGCGCCGCGCTTGACCGGCGAGCTGCGGAAGTTCTGCGTCCACGTCACCGCGAGGAAGCTGCCCTTGCCGAGCAGGCCGCGCCGGTAGTCCATGTCGGACGGCAGCGTCACCCGCCGGAAGCGCGATCCATACACGTTCGGGATGCCGTAGTGACGCGCCAGCCGTTCGTTCACGAACGTGTAGTCGGCGGTCAGCAGGTCGACGACGTTGCGATCCTCGCGGATGATGCTGTCGAAGAAGAGCTCGGCTTCGCGCTTGAAGCTTTGGCGCAGCTCGTCGTCCCAGTTCGGATAGAAGATGCCGTCGGGTGACGTCGCCGGCAGATTGCGCAGATACAACAGCTGCTGCGCGAAGTTCGAGACCAGCGCGTCGGAGCGTGGATCGGCGATCATGCGCCGCACCTGCTGTTCCAGCACCTTCGGCTGATTCAAGCGACCTTGACTCGCGACCGTGATCAGCTCTTCGTCGGGAATGCTGCTCCAGAGGAAGAACGACAGGCGCGATGCGAGCTCGAGATCGCTGATGCGGTACGCCTGTCCCGCGCGAACGGCCGCAGGCTCGTGTTCGGCACGCACCAGGAAGGGCGGGCTGGTGAGGAGGAACCGCAGCGCGTACTCGATCCCGTCCTCGAAGGTCGCGCCCTTGCGGCCGTCGTCGAAGAACGTCATCAACGTCGACACGTCCTGCGCCGTCGCCGGACGCCGGTACGCGCGGCGAGCAAGGGTCGTGAGGATTTGCTTCGCACATCCGCCTTCGCTTGCCGCGATCGCAGGCGAGCTTCGGCGAGACTCCGCCGTGCCGTTGACAGCCGCCGCTGCGGCTGCGTGCTGCGTCGGAGAACAGGTGAACACCTTGCGCCGGCTGGCGGAATCCTCGGGCCGCTGCGCGTTGAACGGACCCTGGATCCGGACGAACCCGATCGCCGGGTAGTACTGCAACTGCGGAATTTGGTTGTTCTCGAGCGACTGGCGATCGTAGTGCCGGATGATGTCGAGGCTCGGCCGATAGTTGGTGGCGATGAACGTGGCGCCAACCGTGCGCGAGCCGGCGCGAACCGGAACCGTGACTTCGAGCGTGCCGTCGCCATCGGCGGTCATGCCCACCGACAGCCCGACCCCTCGATACGGCCAGACGTGCGCGCGCTCGCCGTCGATGATGAGCGCGAGCTGCTCTCCCGGGATGAAGCTGCCGATCCCGAAGTTCTGAATCGAGAACTTGTATTCGCCGTCGGCGGGGAAGTCGTGATGGGCGACGATGCCGCCGCGGGTCCCGAACGGCATCCCCTCGAGACGCTGGTTCTGCGAGGCATCGCTCGAGGCGAGATAGGTGGCTTCGGTTGGCGACTTCCAGTAGCCGACCGCCGTTCGTGCGACGCGCGCGCCCGCCGTCGTGTACGACTCGAGCAGGGTCGGCGAGATCGTGAGCGAGCCGGCGATGTTGTCGAAGCCGTTCGCCGAGTCGTCTGGCGGCAGCAGCGACGCGACGTCGATCCGGACGTCGAGCAGATCGCGCACCGCGTTCGCGTACTCGGTGCGGTTCAAGCGGTGAAGCACCACCGCGCCAGGATTCACGCGCGCGGCCGCCTTGCGATCGATCTCGGCTTCGAGAAAATCTCTGAGCCCCTCATAGTCCGCCAGCGGCGGACGACGCACGTCCGGCGGCGGCATCACGCCGGCGCGCAGCTTGCGAACGACCTTCTCCCAGATCTCGGGGTGGTCGCCGGCGGTCGAGAGGTCCAGATGTTCGAGGGAGAGGTTTGACGTCTTGAGGCGATCGTTGTGGCAGGTGACGCAGTACTGATCGAGGAGCGCGCGCGACTTGATCGCAGGCGAATCGGCCGGCGTCGCGCTCTGTGCCGGCTGCGACGACGGCGTCTGAGGTGCGGCTGCGTGCCCCTGGCCGTAAGCGGCCCACGCGACGATCGTCGCGGCCGCCACCAGACGCAGACCTCTCCCCTGATATGTCACAGAGGGAGGATAGCGCCGATCGGCGCCGGAATCTATTGGCATTTCGGTTATACCCGAGCCGCATGAAGAAGACACGGGGACACGGAGACAGGCGACATTACACGGAGGCGACATTACACGGAGGAAACGGTGAAAACGGAGAGACAAGAAATTAGTTTCTCCGTTTTCTTCGTGACCTCCGTGTTTCGTTCCCCCGTTTCCTCCGTAGTCTCCGTTTCCAGAAGGCGGGCTACAGTGAAAAGGTGCCCGCCGATCCCCACCAGCCGCTGCGCGACGATGTGCGCCTGCTCGGCGAACTGCTGGGCGAGACGCTGCGTGCGCAGGAAGGAGAGGAGCTCTTTCGAACGGTCGAGCGGGTGCGCGCGCTCGCGAAGAGCGCGCGGGCGGGCAACGACGACGACTTCCGCGTGCTGTCGGACGACCTTGCGCGCCTGTCGCTGGACGAAGCGCAGCTGATCGCGCGCGCGTTCGCGCAGTTCCTGCACCTGGCCAATATCGCCGAGCAGCATCATCGCGTCCGGCGCCGCCGCGCCTATCAACGCGATCCGGCGGCACCCCCGCAGCGTGGATCGTGCGACGAGGCGTTCGCGCGCCTGCTCGGCGGCGGACTGACCGCGGATCGGCTCTATGAAGCCGTGTGTGCGCTGCGCATCGAGCTGGTCCTCACCGCGCATCCAACCGAGGTGGCGCGGCGGCGGATCGTGCAGAAGCACAACCGCATCGCCGCACTGCTGTCCGCGCGCGATCGGCAGGACCTCACCATCCTCGAGCGCGACGAGGTCGTCGCCGCGCTCCGGCGCGAGATCGAAGCCGCGTGGGCGACGCGTGAGATTCGCGCGCAGCGGCCGGCGCCGCTCGACGAGGTGCGGGGCGGGCTCATGGTCTTCGAGCAGAGCCTCTGGGACGCGATCCCGCGATTCATGCGCGCGCTCGATCGCGCGCTCGGCGCAACCACTGGCCGCGGGCTGCCGCTCGACGTCGCGCCGATCCGGTTCGGTTCGTGGATGGGTGGCGATCGCGACGGCAATCCCAGCGTCACGCCTGAAGTGACGCGTCGTGCCTGCCTGCTCTCGCGGTGGGCCGCCGCCGATCGCTATCTCGAGGACATCGGCGCCGTGCGCGACGAGCTGTCGATGGAGTCGGGCTCCGGCGAGCTCGAGGCGCGGGTGGGATCGATCCCGTCGCCGTATCGGGAGGTGCTCCGGATCGTGCGCGCACGCATGCTGGCGACGCGCGCGTGGATCGACGCCTCGCTCGCCTCGGACGAGAACGTCGACGCCACCGCCGACGTCTACATCGAGCCGGCGGATCTGATGGCCGACCTGCTCCTGTGCCATCGCTCGCTCGAAGCGACCGGACATGCGCTGATCGCGGCGGGACAACTGACCGACTTCATCCGGCGGGTTACCGTCTTCGGCATGACGATGGCCCGCATCGACATCCGGCAGGACAGCTCGAGACACGAGCATGCGCTGGCGGAGGTCACGTCGGCGCTCGGCCTTGGTTCGTACGCCGGATGGGACGAAGCGGCGCGCGTCGACTTCCTGCAGCGTGAGCTCTCGGGCCGGCGGCCGCTGATTCCGCCCGATCTCGATGCCACCGATGCGACCCGCGATGTGCTCGAGACCTGCCGGATGATCGCCCGCGCTCCCGCAGGATCGCTTGGCGCCTACGTCGTCACGATGACGCGCCGTGCATCCGATGTGCTGGCGGTCGAGCTGCTGCAGAAGGAAGCCGGCGTCGCCGCGCCGCTTCGGGTGGTGCCGCTGTTCGAGACCTCGCTCGATCTCCACAACGCGGGCGCCACGATCGATGCGCTCCTCCGCGTACCGTGGTACGCGGCGCGGATCGGCGGACGGCAGGAAGTCATGATCGGCTACTCGGATTCGGCCAAGGACGTCGGCCGCGTGTCGGCCGGCTGGGATCTCTACACAGCCCAGGAAGACGTCGTCGCGTCGTGCCGGCGGCACGGGATCGCGGTGACGCTCTTTCATGGCCGCGGCGGCACGGTCGGCCGCGGCGGCGGGCCGACGCATCTTGCCCTCAGGTCGCAGCCGCCCGGGTCCATCGACGGCACGCTGCGGGTCACCGAGCAGGGCGAGATGCTGCAGGCGCTCTTCGGCTTCACCGACATCGCGGTGCGGACGCTGGAGGTGTACACGACCGGGACGCTCGAGGCGTGGCTCGCACCTGCGCGCGCGGTCCCGCAGGAGTGGCGCGAGTGCATGGATCGGGTGTCTGCCGACGCCGCCGCCACCTACCGGCGCATCGTCTACGACGACGCCCGGTTCATCGACTATTTCCGGACGTCGACGCCGGAGGCCGACATCGCGGGGCTCAACCTCGGCAGCCGTCCGGCGAGACGCGACACGGGTGAGGGGGTGGCCGGCCTGCGAGCGATTCCGTGGCAGTTCGCGTGGACGCAGACGCGCCTGATGCTCGGCGCATGGCTCGGCGTCGAAGACGCGCTCGACTGCGCGATCGCGCGCGGCGAACGCGAGCGCCTGATCACGATGTACCGCGAGTGGCCGCACTTCCAGTCCCAGATCGATCTGATCGAGATGGTGCTCGCCAAGGCCGACGGACGGATTGCCGGTGAATACGATCGCCGGCTGGTGCCGTCATCCTTGCAGCCGCTGGGCGCGGAGCTGCGCGAACGGCTGGCACGCGCGATTCGCGGTGTGCTCGATCTGAGCGGGCATCGCGCGCTGCTGGAGTCGATGGCGGTGATTCGCCGATCGATCGACGTCCGCAATCCCTACGTCGATCCGATCAACCTGGTGCAGATCGAGTTGATGCGCCGCCTTCGGGAGCACCCCGATGCCCGCGTACGCGCCGCGCTGATGGTCACCGTCAACGGCATCGCTGCGGGCATGCGGAATACCGGATAAGCCCGGCCCGCAATTCGTAGGGTCGTCCGCTCGACCCGATTGCGCCAACCATGTTGACGCATCCTTCCTTCGACTCGCTATGTCGATCTGCACAAGCGTCAGCTTACGGTCCACCGATCGGGCTGCAAGGGGCATATCACGGCGCGACCAGATGCGACTGATGGCGACTAGCGGGAGCAGCTAAGTGGTTTGGGATCAGTGGTGAGCCGAGCGGAATCGAACCCCCAACCCGCAGATTAAGAGATCGAGAGGGGAGTGTCCGCGTGATGTCGCCGGGTCGTTTTGTTTAAGAAAATGGCTGGTTGGGCGTCCGTCTGATACTGCCTTTCTCTCCCGCGTCCGTCCGTTTGGCTGTCAGATTGGCTGTCAAGTCTGGGCCCTCAAGACTCCAAGTTGAAAACTGCAAAACCTCCATCCCCGGTTCAAATCCGGGCGGCGCCTCCAAACTTATTTAGCAATTTTCGAGCTTTCGCCTTCGGCTCCGGTCGAAAGTGACCCTGACTGTCCCTTTCTTGTCCCTGTGAGTCGTCGCGAGGCGAGAAGTGGAGGGAATGACTACGGAGATGCGCGCATGTCGAGTCGCATGAACTCTCCGGTTAAGCCGTCCTGAGAGGGACGCTCGAGATAGTGGGCAAAGTAGGCGATGCCGAGGTCTGGCTGAACGCCCGTCGGTCGTGGCCCAAGGTGGACGACCCAGACCGGCGGCGTCGCGCCTGGTCCAATAAAGAATTGGAGCATCACGAAGATCTGATCTTCGCCGGCTTCGACAGCGACGACGTGACCCCAGTCGCGTAGCATCACGCCGTTGCCCAATCCCGCGATTAGTGATCCGGGTGTATGCCAAATCGGTCGGGATGCAGGCAACTCGGCGTATCGGATGAAACGCCGTAGGCTATCGAACTCGTGTGCGTGGCCGTCCAGTTCAGGCACCAATCGAAGTGCCCCATGAAGGGCAATCTTGGAAAGCCCGCGGAAGTAGTCGGGACCTAAGTTGTTCTCGAAACCTAATCGGCGAACCGTTTGCCCCGCCCCGCTCCGTCCGAAGAGCTCTGCTTCGAAGCCTGGGAAGACCTCACGCAGTACTGGTCTGACTTGCTGAAGATGCTCCTCGTCTAGGTAAACCTCGCGCAGAGTTCCGTTCTCGATGTGACGATGGCCCAGAGCTGCGCGAAGGATCTCTGCAGTCCACGCAGGGTTGAACGGAATCAAATGCCTGATGCCCTGCCCATCGATGACAACCAGCTGCTGTAGAAGGCGGCCTTGCGGCTCCCCGTTCTCTCCGCGATATGTCTCCCACAGGAGTTCGGGTTCGTCGCCGGGCGAGATGTTCGTCGCCCGCACCAGCTGGCTCGTCGCGGCTCGGTGGTAGAACGGATTCACACCGGGCCCTCGCCGGCCATCGATCCCCAATCCCAGTCGGAGGATAGCTTCTGGTCCAGTACGGATGAAGGCCTCGTCTACTTCGCGACCGAGCACTCCGTTGCAAGTTTCACAAATCTTGTCGTGAAGAACTTGAAGAGGGCCAAACGTACCGAGTGATCTTGGCAACCAGTGTTCGCGGCCATTCGCTTCTGAGCCGCAGTAGATACACGAGGACATCTACTCATACTAGCTCGTCAGCGAGACGCCTTGTTGGAGGTGACTACGCCTATTTCTGAGCAGTATGCGAGGCTTCGATCTCGATCGCCGAGGACTCTGTCTGCGGTTTTTCCTGCCGTCTTAGCTACCCATTGGTCGTACTGGCACGATCTGGACGCACCAGAAGCCGGCTGTGTCGGCGCGCCGGCAACGGTCTTGCGCAGCCCTCAATTCTGCAACATCTATGTCCGGGGTCTGGACGACGCGCTCTACGCGCGTGCGTGGGACGGCAGTTGGCACGAGTGGAAGAAGCTCGACGACACGTTGGCTCTTGCGTCCGATCCGGTCGACAGCATGGCGCCCCATCACGAACACATCTTCGTCCTCGGTGAAGACCGAAAACGTCCACCAAAAGTCGTGGCTCGCGGGTTGAGTCGTACTCGCCCGAATGAACTCGAGTTGCGGTTCGAACCCTGTAGACAGCTCTCGCGAGTTGAGCGAAGGCCTCGACTCGCCGGTCGCGAAGTCCCCGTAGAAAACGGCGGTTAACAGGAAGAGCTCTCGCGCGTGGCCGTACTCGGCTACGTAAACAGCCTTCCCTCTTCACGACAAGATGCTCGCGGTGTCAATGATTGTCGTTTTCGTCCTCCCACTCTCTTCGGTTCTGCTCGTCCTCCTCTTCACGCTGATGCTGGGCATTCTCTTCCGCTTGCCGTTGTTCTTCCTCCCAAGCCGCCTTCTTTTCTGCCTCGTCGAGTTTCCAATCCTCTGCCTCAAACTGCTCTTCGGTTGTCGGGGCGCCTCCACCGCCTTCGACCTGCTGCCGCCATCGCTCTGCATCCTCCGCTTCCTCGGCAGCCCTTGCCTCCTCGAAGGAGTCAATTTCCGCAGCGTGTGAAATAAACGGCGCAGAGGGCGGGCCCATTCGTCCTTTTTGCCACTCTTCGTCGAGGCTCGTCAGACGAGTGTCCGGCCCGCCAAAGAACGCACCGAGCGCCGGGCCCAACGCGTGGAAAAAGCCCGCAGCCGGCACTTCCTCCGGGATGCCGTGCATGAGGCCCCCCACCACTTCAGCGATTGGTGGCTCGAACCCTTCTTCGTGGCTCTCGGACTCAGGTCCAGCGTCCTCGTCGGCCTCGGGCGCTGCGTCGGTCTCGGGAACATCGCTATCGTCTTTACGCAGTCCCCGACTGGCAAGCGCGCCGAGGACCCCGGCGGCGGCGGCGGCACCGGCGGCGGCTCCGCCGGTTGCCCAACAGTCATCCTTCACGCGGCAATTGTCGGCGAAGGATAAGCCAGGGAAAAGGAACAAAGTCCCAAGCGCTTGCAAGAGCACTATCGTCCTCAACCGCGGAATCATGCCGGCATCCCTCTCTTATCGTCAGACACTGATAGCCGTTGAGGAAACAGAAGATAATAGAGGATTACAGTCAGCAGCGATCCCAAGAGGACCGGCCGCAGACTGCTAGTAGTCCTCCAGGTGGCTGTCAGAATCGGGCTGGCCACGACATAGCCAACGGTGGCAGCGGCGACCAACCGAACGAGTTCGGGTACCTGATGCGTAATGCGTATCCAGACAGCCGGGAACCCTCCAATCAGTCCTGCGTTCACAGACGCTAAAACGGTCGTTACTGTTAGCACCAGCAACGCGTCAAACCAATTCTCGTAAGTTCCAGCCATGATCAACGTGATTGTGGCTGCGGCCAATGCGGTGCGGAGGACGATCGGCACTCGCCGAACCAGCAAACCGCGGTGATGTCGGGTGGCACGACGCTGAATCTGAATTCGTTCCAAGATACGCATCCGGGGAGACCGAAGGGCAATGCTAGTCAGAAACGTCCTAAACAGTGCGGCGATCACCGCAATTGCAACCAGCCATTTCCCACTGTTTTGAACCGGCTGAACCGCTTGCACGGTAGGCGTTTCGCCGAGCCATGTGAAAATTGGCCGAACGAGGACGACCATTGCCTGACACCAAAGGAAGACCAGCAGCGCGCAAGCGACAGCATAGCTGCTAACAATAAGAGCAGCGGATGGCAACGTTCCTCGACCAGGAAATCGCAAGACGAACCGACTGCTGACTCTTTGAGCCCAAATTGGCAACTTGTACGCGGGCAAAGAAAGCAGCAAGTAGCCGATCAGCCGGCTTCCAAAAGGCCGAAATAGAAGCTCTGCGTCAGGTCGAAAATAAGAAAGCCCTACGCGATACCTCCCACCCAGGAGATCCCCAGCAACGTAGCCGAACAGTAACATGACACCAACCGGCCCACTAAGAATTGCGCCACCGATCACCAGTGCCATGAACCAGAACGACTCGGTATAGATCATCCGCATATCCGGCCAGAACAACGGTACAAAGAATCCGACTGCAAGTGCTACGCACGGAGCGAACGCCGTGACGTGTCGCCACACCGCCGTCCATGCACCATCTGCAATCGCATCTGCCAGTAACGGTGACCAGGGATCGAGCCAGCGGGGAACGCGAATTGACCAGAACTCGGTAAGACGATCGGCTGTATCTGGGGTCTGCGGATCACTCTTCGGCCGTGAAATGTCGGCTGTGCTTTGATGTCTTGTCGCATTCATAGCGCGGCCTCCACTCTTGTCGCCCGATGTTTCATTCCGTAACGACACGACACGCCAAGAACCATTCCGTAGACGACGTGAGAAAGCGCAGAAATCTGTACGAATTCTCTATAAAAGCGGATGTCGAGCCAGCCAGGGAAAAGCGTTAGCTGAAATATTTCCAGAAACATTCCCCACGCGATTCCCTTGAGAGGGCCGGGTTGTCGGAATAGCAAACAAAAGGCGATTCCGAAACTAATACCGTTCAACAAATGAAAAACTGTTCCGGCGCCGTACAACACAACGCCGGGCATCGATGACTGCGTCAGTAGCCCGCCAAAAATGCGGATCGCTTCGAACGGATTGTATGGAGACGGGTCCAACTGCGAGAGCGCGAATTTGGCAACGTCATAGCTAGCTGTGGCCACAGCTCCAGCGATTAGTCCAGCTCTTACGCGCCGATTTAATTGGCTCCGGTCTTCGGTGGACGCTCGTCGCCAAATCCAACCCGTTACCAAAGCGACTAAACTGATCGAGGCCACTATCGCCAAACGCAACGATACGCCCGACATGATGTGAACGGTCAACGCAGCACCGCTTGCAAGGAAACTCACGCCGAAAGTCCTGAAAACGCTACTTCGCTTCGCTTTCCAACGTATTCGGGTCAATTCGAACTTCATCGTTGCCGAACCGCTTCGGATATGGCCAGACTGGCTCTCGGCTGCGGACTCAGAGTAAGGTCCGTTCTCAGGCGTCCTCGCCGTCTCCAATAGGCGAACATCCATAGTACGGCGAGCGGCGTTGTGGAGGGTTCGCCGATCGCATTGAGTGTGTCGCACAGCGAGATCATGAGGGGCGACTATCGCGGCGGTGTAAGTCTGGACAAAACGCCTTCGGCCGTAGTGGCGTTAGCACTGGAGAGTCCGTCTGACGCCGCCGACGATAGAAAAGATTAAAGCTTGCCGTTAACTGCGTTTCGCGACTGGGCACCTCTAGGGGGCAATTCTCTCGTCAAGAGAAAGTGGTTAGACCTGGTTCTGCCGAAATTCGGGATTCCGATTTGACCTTCAAACTCGCCGACATGCTACACCTGGACACGTTCGTCGGAACGACATTCTTTCGCGCTCTTCGGTAATGCATGAACGAAAGCTGCGAGGCCGGTCGAATCGCTTGGGATGACGCCATCTTCTGGGACAATCGCGGCACTACGCCCTCCCTTCGCTGTGTCGCTCGGTCACAGCGGATAGGCGTTTTACCCCACATCGACGCCTGCTTTGCATGACGCTTTCGTTTGCCCATCGCCATCGGCGCCAGTGTAGTACGCACGATCGCTCGTGTCGATCACCAATTCAGTGCAGTATGTGAAGAATGGCTGTTTGGACGCTCCGGATCATCGCAGCTCTCTTATTGCTCACGAGCGCCTTTGGCTTTCTGAACGCCTTCTACTTCAGAATCCATGGTCCCGGCGGGGATCTCGGTGTGGTCGCCGGCGTGCTGGCGCTGCTTGCGTGGGCGACAGCCCGCTGGGAACAGAGGAACGACACCTAACGTCGAGAACGCGTTTCACGGGCTGCTAGCCCTTGAGAACGTGGTGAACCATCTGAAGGCGACCACTCGCGTCCGGCGGATTGCGATGCCCTTCAGTATTCAGCAGCTCCGCTACTGCCGCACACGAAGGGCGCGGGCGCTTCACTGGTTTGCGTCGCAACTGGCGCATCCGATCGAGCACCGCTTGTTCAGCAGGGAACTCGCAGGAGCACCTGAACGACTTCAAGGCGGTGATCGTCGAGAACACGAAAAGAGCATTCGACCAGCGCTCTCACAGCGCGCCTACCAAGCCCAAAACGCGGCGCTTGCCGCTTACCGACGGCTGCTGACCGCAGGCAAGCTCCTCGCTCACTTTTCGATTGGAAGCGACCATCGACGCGTTCTGGAAGTTGGACCAATCCGACCACACGCTCTCTGGTGGGTGGCTTCCTGTCAGTCCTCGTAGTTGCGTCGCAGCGGTCGCCTGATGAAACGATGTTGTACCGGTCGAACACGGAGCGCGTCTTGTGACCGGCGAGCTGCATCGCGAAGCGTTCGGCGACGCCTCGGCGGACCATGTTGCGCACTGCCGTTCGTCGGAGGTCGTGCGGGATTCGACCTGGGCAACCCGCAGCCAGGCATGCTGCAGCCCACGCTTTGTTGAAGGATCGAATCGGACGCGGCTCCTTTGGGCCCCTGCGTTTCGTGGCAACCATTCGGAAGAAGACCAACGAGACGATCTGACCCTTAAGTTTGCGACGCTGACGCTCGACATCACGCGCTTCAAG
Source organism: Vicinamibacterales bacterium (assembly GCA_036407095.1). Lineage (GTDB taxonomy): Bacteria > Acidobacteriota > Vicinamibacteria > Vicinamibacterales > UBA2999 > Gp6-AA40. The sequence continues at coordinate 235,846 of DASWZV010000143.1, forward strand.
AAGCGCGCGTAAGTCATCGGTCATAGGGAAGACGCGGCCCTCGCGGTTCTTCGTTGTCTCTGGATCCAGCCTGACTTCCGCAGCGTTAAAGTCGACCTGGCGCCATTCAAGGGTGAGCACTTCGGACGGTATTCGCCAGCCTGTGATGTAGGCGAATTCGATGACGGGCCGCAGCGACTCAGGCAAGTGCGCGAGAACGCCTTGGAGCATCTCGAGCTCGAAGAATCCTTTTCGGGTATTCCGTTCTTCGAGGATCGGAACGTGCGGGCGGTGAAGAAGTTTGCCGGCCTGCATTGCGAGCGTGAACATCCGTTTCAGGATCGTCAGCTCGCGATTGATTTCTGCGTTCGATGTTCCAGCGTCGAACGACGCTGTTCCGGAACGGTGATTGTCGTTCCGTCCTCTCGTGTAATCGTGTACGCCTTCTTCACAACCTCTGTCGCGGCTTGACGTTGTGCGATATAGGTGCGGATCTCCGATGTTGTGATCAAAGCTATGCGACGCCCACCGAAGAAAGGTGCAAGATGCTTTTCGATGCGGTGTTCGACTTCGTCGAGCGAGCGGCGTCCGTTCGCCTTGTATTCAGCGACCAAGTCGGCCGCGGCTTCTTCGAACCGGAATCGATTTGATCTTCGCGGTGATGGACACGTCATCTGCAATCGCACCCTCGCGTCGGCGCAGCAGATCGCGGGCCACTTCCTTCTTGTCACTGTGAGAGGACTCTTCATACCGTTTGCCGTTTCGGTAGTACCGATCCAATACTTGCCTCCGCGCTTGCGCAGTTCGCCCATAGTCACATCCCAGATGCCTAATCGCTGAAGTACCGTCGGCGGTGTCGCGCACCGGCTTGGGACAAGACTGCTTTTAGATTGCGCGCGAGCAAGTCATCCGCACCCGAAAGGAGCGGCAGAAGCCGCTCCGTTACAAAGGTCTCAGTGGCGGCGGCGCCGAGCAGTGGCTCGGCCAAGAGCGAGTACGTGAGTTCTTCAGGTCTGCAAGTGCGAATGAAATTGCGTCATCGCTAAACCGGTCGGTCGTAATCTCCTTTAGGTCCGGCAAGACGAAGTAGAGCAGAAGCCTTCTGAACTTGGAATTAGGTTGGTTAAAGTCAGCGATGTTTCTGTCACGAGCGGCTCGCGTACCGTGTTGCGCCAACAGCGAGCTGAATTGAATTTGAACCCAATACTGGTGCCTGTCGCGACTAAGCTCGCTTGCCCATTCGAGCGTCCATTCGATGTCGCCGACGTCAAGAGTTCCAAGACCGGTCACGTCTACTGGATATGTTCCTCCACCGCCGCGACGATTCTAGCCGTCCTCGTCAGATCTTTGCCTTCTCCCATGTCTTTGCGACACGACAAAGAGGCGTCCGGGTCGCTGGCGTGTTTTGAAAAAGTAGCTCCCAAGTGCTTCAGCCAGCTGTTCAAACGCGTACACATGACGGTGGGTGAATGCCGAATCTTTCGGGGAGTAACCCGTCAGGACTCCATAAAGCTCATTGTTCTCGCCAACGACCACCGCCGCACTAATCGTGCTGCGTGGTTCTGGCTGGACTAACAAGGCGGTCTGGCCCAGATCCAAGGTGGCGTCTGAATTACTGATCGTGCGTCTGTTGGCCGCAACCCATCCTGTGACGCGTTCGCCCGGTCTAATCGTGATCCCGAGAAGCGGCTTGTTGTTTTCGCCTCCGCTTGCGAGTATGCAGACGAGTTGATCAATCGTACTGGAGTATTCGTAATATGCGCAGACTGTTGACGGTGTTAGTTGCCTTGCGCCTTGCGTAATGATGTTCATAGCCTCCGCGGGGCCCTTTGCCTCCACGACGTGTTGTCGCACTTGAATTAGAGCAGCACTCTCGGCCGCCGATGCTCGAATCTCCTCAAGTGGCCCAGCGACTGTCGTTTTGCCTCGTTCGGCGCGCGCGTCGATTAAAGTGCGAGCGTGCTGGCCAGCAGCATCTGCCAAGGGCGCAATCTCTGGGAACGCGGCTATGAACTCATCGACGACAAGAGGGTCGTACATCGCGCCCCGACGCTGTCGAAGGATCTCGAAGGCCTCGTGCGGTTCAAGCCGCGGGCGATACGGTCTGTCTGAGTTCAACGCGTCAAAGCAGTCAACAACACCCAGAATGCGCGCACCGAGCGGGATATCTGTACCCGAAATGCCAGCGGGATAGCCCGTGCCGTTCCAGCACTCGTGGTGATGCCTGACGATCGGTACAACTGGATATGGAAAGCGGATAGAGGATAGGAGATCTGCGCCTATATCGGCGTGCCGCTTCATAGTTTCGAATTCGGCCGTGGTCAGCTTGCCCGGTTTGTTGAGAATATGCTCCGGGATTGCGAGCTTTCCCATATCGTGTAGCAGGGCTGCCGCTTCAATGGCCTTCAGTTGCTCCTCGTTATGGACTCCGAGACGCCGTGCCATTTCTACTGCATAGACCTGGACCCTTCGGATGTGCCCGTGCGTAATCTGATCTTTCGCGTCAACCGCCATCGCAAGGGTTTCGATCGTCGACAGGTAAAGTTCGTTGACCTGCACAACGTGTAGATTTGCATCTTCAAGGCGACCAAGCGATGTTCGAAAAGTCAGGTACGTGATGACCAGCAGAGGGACAATAACGCTCAGGGCTGTGATGTCTATGCTCTGCCGGTACGTAACCAACAGCATCGCGACTGAAGCACCACCAAGATAGTTCAACCCGATCCAAGCAAAGTTATCCTTCCACACACTTACGGGAGAAACTGGTTTCTCACACGCGACGGCGACTGCAATCAACGAGCTGTTGATTGCAAAGTAACAGAGAGCCAAGAGTAAGACCGGGGCGAGAAGCTGTTCGAGTTTCGGAGGAGCGGTCGTGTGCGGCAACACAAACCGAAAAACGAAAGCGCTTAACCAGATAGCTGTCGCTCCTGCCGACACGTTGAACATTACGCGAATTCGATCGCGCGCTCTGTTGCGTGCCCAACTTGTGAGAATGATCGTATCAAGGGCGACAATGATGGTTGCCGCCGCAGGACCAAACAGCAGTACAGCCGCGAAAACAAACGCCTCGGAAACTGAGATCCTCGCGTTGATCGATGGGAGCTTGATACTGAAGGAGCCGGTTAATAGTGTCAGACCGGCAAGAATCAGCCACTCCGAACCACGCGGGTGTACTACTAGATCATAGGCGGAAGCCCCGATGGCGATCGTTCCCGTCGACACGACGGTTGCGATGAAAACGCGAGCACGTGGGGACAGTCCGGGCGTTCGCCTCGTCATGGCGCGGCCGGTGCCTCTGCTGCCGGCAAGCGCCATATCGGTCTATTCACTCCAAATGATTAGACTGCACATTTTTTCTCTCCCTGATGTGAAGCAACCCATACGCGGATCTACTCCGACCACACGATCCCCTCGGACCACACGATGCCCTCGGACCACACGATGCCCTCGGACCACACGATGCCCTCGGACCACACGATGCCCTCAGACCACACGATGCCCTCGGACCACACGATGCCCTCGGACCACACAATGCCGTCCTCAGACCACACGATGCCGTCCTCGGACCACACGATGCCGTTACCCGAGACCTGACAGGTGTCGCGCGTGCAGAACGAGACATTCGCCTGCAATACGCCCTCTTCAGAATTGGCTAACCTTCCACCGAGGGCCACGGATTCAGCTGCCAAGTCCAAAGCGAGGCTCCCAGACCCTGCAATAATTGGCGCCTCTTGAACTCGAACGCTCGTGCGTTGCAGCAGCCAGCGGGTTCGTTCGGTGCCAGCTACGTGCGCCTCGGCCAGCGCGGCAACCGCGCCTGACACCACTGCGGCGGCCATGCTCGTCCCCGAGAGCTGCAGGCGCGCGTCACGGCCGTTGCCGATTACGAGCTCCGGGTGCTCTTTCACCAGCGTCGAACCCGGCGCCGCCAGCCCGAGAATCTTGTTGCCCGGTGCCACCAGATCCGGCTTGACCAGGTGGTCCATCATCGTCGGCCCGTGCGAGCTGTAGCTGGCCACTTCGTCGTCGCTGCGATACGGCGTGCCCTTGGTGTTGAGCGCCCCCACCGTGATCGCGAAGGGTGAGATGCCCGGTGTCGTGATGCCGCCGTAGATCCGTTTGCCGTCGGCCGTCTTGCCGTAGTTGCCAGCCGACGTCACGACGACGATGCCGGTGCGATAGGCCCGTTCCACCGCCTGGCAGAGCGGATCGTCGCGGTAGCTTTGAAGCGCGGGTCCCCCGAGCGACAGGTTGATGACGCGGATGTTGTAGCGGACGCGGTTGGCGACCGCCCAGTCGATCGCGTCGATCACGTCGCCGGTCAACCCCTGGCCGCGCTCGTCCAGCACTCTCAGGCTGATGATGTTGGCCGCGGGTGCGACGCCGCGCGTCAGGTCGAAACGGTTCGCGCCCGACGCCGCGATGATCCCCGCCACGTGCGTGCCGTGCCCGTGCTTGTCGAGCCCCGGCCCGCGGTCGTCGGTGAAGTCGCGGCTGACGATGATCCGGCCCCGCAGTTCCGGCATGTTGGCGACGCCTGAATCGATCACGGCGACGCCGATACCCGCGCCCGTCAGCGCCTGCGCCCCCGGCGCCCAGGCGCCCGCCTGCACCAGATCCGCCCCGATCGTCTGATTCGTGACGTCCTGCTGCGCCGCCACCGCCTGATTGCTCGAGACCGCGTCGACCTCGACGTCCGCGGCCAGCGCGGCGAGCGCGCCGGCGGGAACGTCGACGACCGCGCCGGTCTGGAGGCGCTTGTGGATGCGAAGACCGTTGCGTCCCGCAATCCGATCGATGCGCTGCTGCGAGCCGGTGAGGATCACGCTCGTGGCCGCGGTGTCCCCCGAACCGAGCCGCTCGATCAGATCCCGGGACAATCGCGCGCGGTGCTGCGCCTGCGCATCGGCAGGAAAGGCGGCGACCACCCCGGCACAAAGAGCGGCGGCAAGCGCCAGACGAGTGAAGCAAAGGAAAGTCGCTGTGCGTGGGATCGGGGACATCACAGCACCGTCCAGTTCTCGTGTCGTTAGTTGCTACGGTTCATGAGGCGCGGCGAATACGGGATTGCCGGTTGCGTCGAAGTCGGAATTATCTGGGGCCGGAATCCAAGCAGCTCGTGGATCGAATCCATGAGCACGCGTTGCGATCCACCGAGCGTACGGATCGTCTGAAGACGCCCCTCGCGGATGCGGTTGTATACCGTGCGGCGCGACACGTTCAGCAGCCGCGCTGCCTGCTCAATCGAGACGCTGCGCCCGAGTCTTGGTTCGTCGTTTTGAAGATCGAAATGGAAAGTGGCGGCCATGGAAACCTCGTGTGGCCTCTTCTATTGCGTGGCGAGTGCCAGAAATGCGGGTCGACTGTATACTTCGTTTCAACCTGCACGACGAGTTGGACTTGTCGCCGGGATCAGGTGAATTTTCGGCGGCCCATGAGGGAAACCCCTTAGCCTGTTTCTTGGCCCGCAAAAGCGAACACCCGATGACGCGTAAAGATCTGCGTACGAATGTTTTGGAATCTGCACAATCTTTTGTCGGCCAACAAGTTGGCCTGGGCGGCCAACTTTGATTTCCGATGGCAGCCGCTCGGTTGAGACCGGTGCGATTGCCTCCCGAATCAGGCGACCGTCGCGCTACCTCGGTCTCGGAGTCACGGCTGGACTGTTGGCCGCCTTCTTCCTCGTGCGTGGGTGTCCAGCGACCCGCCAGGCGGGCAGCGGCGCCGGACCCGCGAAGCGGGGCGGGCAGATCGTCGGCTCCGATCGGGCGGCCCCGCGATCGTTCAATCGGATGGTGGCGGCGGATCAGCCGTCCGAGCTCTTCAACCTCCTCACGCAGGGACGGCTCGTTCGCATCAATCGGGCGACGTTCGAGCTCGAGCCATGGCTGGCCGAGAAGTGGGAGTCGAGCGCGGACGGCCGGGTGCATACCCTCCATCTGCGTCGCGGAGTGGTCTGGTCCGACGGGACGCCGTTCACGTCGGCCGACGTGCTGTTCTCGGTTCGCGCTGCCTACGCGCCGAAGTCGGGAAGCGTCGTCGGCAGCAGCCTGATGCCCGGGGGCGTACCTATCAAGGCGAGCGCACCCGATCGCGACACGGTGGTGTTCGAGTACGCGGCGCCGTCGGGTCCGGGCGTGCGGCTGCTCGACATGCTGCCGATCCTCCCGAAGCACAAGCTCGAAGCAGCGCTCGACGGCGGCACGTTCGACAAGGCGTGGGATCCGGCGACCCCGCCCGCCGAGATCGTGGGAACGGGCCCCTTCATCCTGCGGGAATTCCAAGTCGGCCAGCGCCTCGTCTTCGATCGCAATCCGAGATACTGGCGCAAGGCGCCCGACGGCGGCACGCTTCCGTATCTCGATCGCCTCGTTCTCGAGCTCGTTCCGGAACAGAACGCGGAGCTGTTGCGGCTGCAGTCGGGCGCGACCGATTTCACGAGCGGCGAGCTCAGGTCGGAGGACTACGTGCCGACCCGCCGCGGCGAGGAGGAGGGCACCCTGAAGATGGTCGAGGCCGGCGTCGCGACCGATGCCGACGCGTTCTGGTTCTGTCTGAAGCCGGAGAAGAAGAAGAGCGACCCTCGCTTCGCGTTCGTACAGAAGCCGGAGTTCCGGCAGGCGATCTCGTACGCCGTCGATCGCGAGGAGTTCGCGCGCACCGTGTTCCTGGGCGAGGCGGTTCCGGTCTGGGGACCGATCACCTCCGGCAACCGGCAGTGGTTCACGCCCAACCTTCCACGATACGGTTACAACCCCGCACGCGCAGTCGAACTGCTCAAGCGCATCGGGCTCGAAGATCGCAACAAGAACGGCATCGTCGAGGACGAGAACGGCACCGAGGCACGATTCACAGTGATCACACAGCGCGGCATCAGCAACTACGAGCGCGGCACCACCGTGCTCAAGGAGAAAGCCGCCAGGGTCGGCATCGCCCTCGACATCGCTCCCCTGGAATACTCTGCGATGATCAAGCAGTTTCTCGGCTGCGACTACGACGCGATCTACATGCGTTTCCTGACCACCGATCTGGATCCCGCGGGCAACCTCGATTTCTGGCTCAGCTCCGGATCGTCGCATGTATGGAACCTCGAACAGAAGATGCCGGCAACGGACTGGGAGCGGCGGATCGACACGCTGATGCTCGAGCAGGCCGCGACGATGGATGACGATCGGCGGCGAACGATCTTCATCGAGGTGCAGCGCATCCTCGCGGAGAACCTGCCGGTGCTCTACTTCGCATCGCCGCGGGTGTTCTTTGCGCACAGCGGGAGGCTGGCCGGCGTCGTGCCGTCAGTGATGCGGCCGCCGATTCTCTGGAGCGCGGATACGCTGAGCGTCACCGGGCCCTGATGGGGGCCTTTCTCCTGCGCCGGTTCGTGTTCGCCGTCGTGCTGCTCGTCTGCACCTCGTCAACCGCGCTTCTGCTCACCCGCCTCGCGCCCGGTGATCTCACCGCGCAGCTCGGTCCGACCGCGTCGCCAAGCGAGATCGAGACGACGCGATCGCGCTTCAATCTCGATCGCAGTCCGCTCGCGCAATGGGCGCTGTGGGCAGGCCGCGCGATCCGCCTCGACTTCGGCGACTCGTTTCTCTTCAACCGCCCGGTGGGTCCGCTCGTGGTCCGCGCCGCCGGCAACACCGCGGCCCTTGCCGTCGTGGCGCTGGCGATCGCGACGCTGCTCGGCATCTCGCTCGGGATCGTCACCGGCAGCAGGCAGGGAAGCCGCATCTCGGCGTTCGTGGGCATGGTCTCGATGGTGTGCGTCTCGCTGCCGCCGCTGCTGACCTCGCTCGTGTTCGTGTTCATCGCCGCGCGTACGGGATGGCTGCCGCCGGGGGGTATGTCGTCCGCAGGGGCATCGGACATGGGATGGGTGGCGTGGATCGCCGACGTGGCGTGGCATCTGCCGCTGCCGGCGCTTGCGCTGGCCGTCCCGATCGCGGCCGTCTTCGAACGTCTGCAATCGCAATCGATGTCCGACGCGGTGCGGCAGCCGTTCGTCATCGCGGCGGTGGCGCGCGGCGTGCCGTCACGCGATCTCATTCTGCGTCATGCGTGGCCGGTGTCGGTGCGCCCGCTGTGCGCGGTCTACGGGCTGGTCATCGGCGCGCTGCTATCAGGCTCGTTCATCGTCGAGTATGTGACGACGTGGCCCGGCCTCGGACAGTTGATGTACCAAGCATTGCGCGGACGCGACGTCTATCTCGTCGCGGCGTGCGCGGCGATGGGTGCGGGCTTCCTCGCGGTCGGTACGCTGGTGGGCGATCTGCTGCTGGCGGCGGCCGATCCGCGGGTTCGAGAAGGCGGCGGCGCATGAGACGGGCCGGGGTGATCATGCTCGCGCTCACGGCACTGGCCGCGATCCTCGCGCCCTGGCTCGCGCCGAATCCACCCGACCATCGATTCGCCGATCTGCTCTATGCGCCGCCCACCCCGGTTCACATGTTCGATGGCGACGGGGCCGGACCGCACGTGCACGCGTGGCGGCTGGTCAGCCGCATCGAACGGCGCTTCGCGGACGATCCGTCGAGTCGCGGTCCTCTGCTCGTTCTCGGCGCCGACGCGTATGGCCGCGACATCTTCTCGAGATTGTTGAACGGGGCCCGCGTCACGCTCGCGCTCGCGGTGTGCGCGACGCTCGCTGCCACGCTGCTCGGCGCCCTGATCGGCGGAATCGCGGGCTATGCCGGCGGATCGCTCGACGCGATTCTGTCGCGGTTGTCCGAGTTCGTCCTCGTCCTGCCCGCGATCTACGTCGCGCTTGCGGTGCGTGCGGTGATGCCGCTCGTGCTCCCTGCGTCAACCGTGTTCGCGCTGCTGCTGGTGATCTTCGCGCTGCTCGGGTGGCCGATGGTGGCGCGCGGGGTACGCGCGATCGTCATGTCCGAGCGCGAGCGCGAGTATGCGATCGCCGCGCGTGCCGCAGGTGCGAACGCCGCGCGCATTCTCGTTCGTCATCTGCTTCCAGCCGCCGGCGGGTACCTGCGTACGCAAGCCACGCTGCTGCTGCCCGCGTTCATCCTTGCCGAAGCGACGCTCTCGTACATCGGGCTGGGTTTTCCCGATACCACACCAACGTGGGGAACGATGCTTCAGGAGGCGTCCAACGTCTCGCTGCTCGGCGACGCCCCGTGGACGCTCGCGCCGGCCGCGGCGATTTTCGTCGTCGTGCTCGGCGTCAACCTCGTGGTTCAGGGCACGGGACGCGCCCCTGTACAATTGAGGCCATGAAGCCCTTCAGTGGAATGTTCACGCCGATCGCGACGCCGTTTCGAGCCGACGACACCATCGACACAGCGGCGCTGCGATCGAACGTCGCGAAGTGGATGACGACGTCGCTGACCGGGCTCGTCGTGCTGGGCTCCAATGGTGAAGCGGCGCAGTTGGACGACGACGAAGCCGATCGCATCGTCGACATCGTGCGCGAGGGCGTGCCCAACGGCCGACCGCTGATCGCGGGCACCGGACGTGAGTCGACACGCGCGACGATCGCGGCGACACGGCGCGCGGCGGCTGCCGGCGTCGACGCCGCGCTCGTGAGAACGCCGTCGTTTTTCAAACCGCAGATGACGAGCGAGGCATTCGTCCGCCACTACACCGCGGTGGCAGATGTGTCACCCATTCCGGTGCTGCTCTACAACGTCTCGGTGTACACCGGAGTCAATCTGCTGCCGGACGCAGTCGAGCGGCTGGCGGTGCATCCCAACATCGCCGGCATCAAGGAATCAGGTGGAGACATCGCCCAGATCGCCGAGTTCGTCTCGCGCACGCCTGATGAGTTCGCCGTTCTTGCCGGCTCAGCCACGACATTATTTTCTTCGCTGTGCGCGGGCTGTGATGGTGCTATCCTCGCGCTCGCGTCTTTAGTGCCTGACGCGTGCTCCCACATGGTCGTGCTTGTGCGTGAGAATCGCATCGCGGAGGCTCGTGTGCTTCAACGGCGTCTTCTCGCTCTTGCGCGGTCGGTGGGCAGTTCGTACGGCGTGCCGGGTCTCAAGGCCGCACTGGATCTGATCGGTTACGCCGGGGGCGTGCCCCGGCCTCCACTGCGTCCGGTGACGTCCGAGGTTGTCGAAATAATTCGTGCTCAGCTCGACGCGTTTTTCGCGCCGGCCCATTCGTCCGACGAAGCGTTGGCGGAGTCGGAAGCCAGCGCGCTACGGTGATTGCTCAGGTCATGCCCCTTCCCTCGACTGAACGTATCCTGCTCGGCCCTGGTCCCAGTCTGATCGCGGCACGCGTCATGCGTGCGATGGCCGCCCCGGTGTTGAGTCATCTCGATCCGGAGTTCGTGCCGCTGATGGATGAGGTCCGCGCGTCGCTGCAGCGCGTGTTTCGCGCCGATGCCAGAGCGCTGACGATCGCGACGTCGGGCACGGGGACGTCGGCGATGGAAGCGGCCGTGGCGAACGTCGTTGGCGATGGGATGCGCGCGGTCGTTGTCGTCACCGGATATTTTGGCGATCGCCTGGCGGAGATCATCGAGCGATACGGCGCGCGGGTTCGGCGCATCGATGTCGAATGGGGCCGTGCCGTCGACCCACAACGTCTCGAGGACGAGCTCGCGCGCGAAGGCGCCGACGTCGTCGGACTCGTGCACGCGGAGACGTCCACCGGCGTCAGGAACCCGATCAAGGAGCTCGCGGCGATCGCACGCGCGCACGGCGCGCTGACGATCGTCGACATGGTGACGTCGCTCGGCGGACAGGACGTCGACGTCGCGGGCTGGGGCGTCGACGTGGCGTACTCCTGCACGCAGAAGTGCATCGGCGCGCCGTCGGGGCTCGCGCCGCTCGCCGTGGCGAGCTCCGCGCGCGAGCGCCTCGTGAAATGCCGCAGCTTCTATCTCGATCTCAGGCTGCTCGAAGACCAATGGGTGGGCCGCAAGTACCACCACACGATGTCGTCGACCCTCATCTACGCGCTGCGCGAAGCGCTCCTGATGGTGGAAGAAGAGGGACTGCCCGCGCGCGTCGAGCGGCACGAGCGTCATCATCGAGCGCTGGCCGCCGGCGTCGAGGCGATGGGACTGTCGCTCCTGCCACCGGAAGGCGAACGCCTCTGGACACTCAATACCATTCGCGTGCCTGCCGGCGTCGACGAAGCGGCCGTGAGGCAGACGCTGCTCGGCACCTACAACATCGAAGTGGGTGCCGGCCTCGGTCCGCTCGCAGGCAGGATCTGGCGCGTGGGTCTGATGGGTGCGAGCTCGACACCCCAGACGTTGCTCCAGTTTCTTGCGGCGCTCGAAGGCGCGCTCGCGGCACAGGAACACCCGGTTCCCGAAGGGGCCGGCGTGGCCGCGGCAGGCTCGGCGTTACGTCCAGCTCTCATCAACGCGTAACAAATGAGTTCGTTCAGGCGCCCGTCGTCTCGCGGTGTGCTTCGAGGGTTGGGCGCGATCGCGGCTTTTTCTTTTGGGGCGGTTGCCTACGCTTATCTCACGCTGCCAGACGTCCGCCCGCTCGCGACGGCCAACCCGACGACGACCGCGTGGATGGACCTTCGCGCTCGTGAGGCACGGGCTCAGGGACGTGAGGTGCGGCCGATTCAATACTGGGTGCCCTATACGCGCATCTCGCCGCATTTGAAACGTGCGGTGATCGTCGCGGAAGACAGCCTGTTCTTCGAGCACGAAGGCATCGACGTCGAACAGATCAAGGAATCGATTCAGATCAGCATCGAGCGCGGGTCGCCGATGCGCGGCGCGAGCACCCTCACCCAGCAGCTGGCGAAAAACCTCTATCTGTCGCCGTCTCGCGATCCGCTTCGCAAGCTTCGCGAACTCATGATCACCCGGCGGCTCGAAGCGGAACTGCCGAAAGCCCGCATTTTCGAGATCTACCTCAACGTCATCGAGTGGGGCGATCAGGTGTGGGGCGCCGAGGCCGCCGCGCGCACGTATTTCGGGGTCTCCGCGTCGTCGCTGTCACGAGAGCAGGCGGCGCTGCTCGCAGGTGCGATCATCAACCCCCGGGTCTACAGCCCGGCCCATCCCCCTCGACGGCTGCTCGGACGCCAACGCATCATCCTGGCGCGCATGGGCGGCGTTGAACCGCCGCCCCCGATCCCCACTCCAGCCCCAAGAGTGGACGAGGCCTCGGTGTCGGTGGTTTCCAGTTCCCCCGACGTGCCCGAGGCACGAAGCCCCGATGTACCCGAAGGCGACGAGCCCGCCCAGCCGCAGCCTCCGGCGACGCCCACACCCGAGACAGATTCTCCCCGTTAGTCGTCAGTCACATGCACGAACACGAAGAATTCTTGAATTGCTCAGTGAAGTTTGCGTTGTTCCCAGCCGAAACCGGTGGAGACGCATCCGCATGATCCACTACACGGACCAGATCTGGCGCCTCATGTCCGATATCGTCGGCCGCGTGCCGACGCTGCAGTTCCTGGACATGGACAAGGTGCTCGTGTTTGCGCGCGCCGGTCGCATTCATGCCGAGGGGCCCTTTGCGACCTGCCACTGCCTGTGCCTGCCTGACAGCGAGCCCGGCTATTACTACTGGCGCGATCGGCGTACGGGCCAGTTGACGCGACGGTCCGAGTGGTTCGTCACGAAGTCCCCGGTCGTGAAAATCGGCAGCTCGACGATCGACTACATGGTGTCGTTCGCGCTGCCGCGTTTCTGCGACCAGCGGCTCTCGTCGTCCCGCAAGCAGGCTCACTACGCGGGATTCGACAACTGGATCACGAAGCTGGACACGATTGTCCACGAGCTGTACCACATCGATCCCGATCGCGCGGGCATCAGGCGCATGGAGCGCGCCGACGGCACGGCGTCGGCCCACTGTCACGGCCAGCATTTCTTTCAGCAGGTCGTGGCGATGGTGAAGCAGTATCTCGACACCAATCCCGATCCCGACATCTACGACTTCCTGCGGCACGACTTCGACGGGCTGAGAGAACGTTTCGGTGGCGTGGTGGGCACGGCCTTCCGCGCGTTTCCCTCGTATCCGCAGCGCTACACGGAAACCGTCTTTCCACAACCGCCATCAGCCGACGTGGAGCATTGCCAGATCGAACCGATCAAGCCGACGCGTCTCGCAAAGACGTTCAACGAAGACGATCTGGTGGTGCGCGAGTTCCTGACGGACGCGTCGCGCCGGCTCGTTCGCAAAGGAGCGTTCCGCGCCGCCTGAGGGCCTAATCAGCGCGCGTCGTGTCCGGCCGCGTCGTGTCCGACCCAGTGACGCGGCGCGCGCCAATCCAGCGCTTCGACCAGTACGAATTCGACAGCCGCTCGACCCGCACCACGCCGCGGGTGGCGGGCGCGTGGACGAACGCGTCGCCGCCGATCGCGATGCCGACGTGCGACGGTCCTTCGCTCACGGTATGGAAGAACACGAGATCACCCGGCTTGAGATGGCGGGCATCGATCTTCCGACCGGCAACGAACTGCTGCTTCACGTCGCGTGGCAGCGCCGAGCCGTGTTGCGCGAAGACCCATTGCACGAGACCGCTGCAATCGAACCCCTGTGAGGGTTCGCTTCCTCCCCTGTGATAGGGCGTGCCGCGCAGCGTGAGCGCGGTGGCGACGACTGCCCGCGCAATCGCCGGTGGGCGCAAGGGGACTTCCGCAGTCTCGGTCGTCGACTCCGACTCCGACGTCGCCTCAGGCGAATCCGGCGTCGATGGTGAGACGAGCGTTGATGGCGGAGCGGGCGCACCGGGAAACGGTCTCGGCACGGGCGCGACCGTGCCGCCAGCCACACCGCGCGTCGCACACGCCGACGTTAGCAGTATCAACAGCAGAGCCTGTCGAGCCATCGTCACAGCATTGTATCGCCGTAACCCTTTCGTTGCTTACGTTTATGGCGTCATAACCTTGACAGTCCGGCCAGCCGTCCGGCATCATGGTTTCGGAGTATATGGAGCAGGCACTCCTTCTGAACGCGTCGTACGAGCCTCTGAAGGTCGTTCACTGGCAGAAGGCAATTACGCTTTGGTGCCAGGGAAAAGTGGAGGTGATCGCGGAACACGACCGCGAGATAAGGACCGTCCGGTTCAGCTTCAAGCTTCCGTCGGTCATTCGCCTGCTTCGCTTCGTCAAGATCAAGCGCCGGTTCGATTACGTCCCGTTCTCCCGCAACAACATCTATGCCCGTGACAATCACACCTGCCAATACTGTGCAGAAACGTTCCCGACCTCGGATCTGACATTCGATCATGTCGTGCCGGTCGCGCAAGGCGGCCGCAAGGACTGGGAGAACATTGTCACGTGCTGCATCGGCTGTAATCGCCAGAAGGGCGGACGGACGCCGGCTGAGGCGGGCATGCGGCTCTTGAAGGCGCCGCGACGTCCGGATTCGGCACCGGCCATCCGGATTACGATCGAGCTGCGCTACGCGCCGGAGAGCTGGCGTGATTATTTGTACTGGAACGCCGAGCTCGACGACACGTAAGAACTCGAGGCTCAAAACTCGAGACGTCCTGGCTTTGAGTTCGAGTCCTGAGTGCTGGGTTCGCCTTGATGTTCTCGCCCACGATTTCGTCCGTGAGTCCGTTTCGCTCTGTCGAGGGCGGCCGAGTGACGCTCGGTGGTCGTGGGTTTCCCGTCGATCGCCTTCCTGAAGTGACCGTCGGCGACCAGCCGGCGCTGGTCATGTTCGCCTCGAGCGAACGCATCGTCATCGCGCTTCCATCCGATCTGGAGAGCGGACGGGCTCCAATTCGCATCGATGGTGTGCCTGGAGAGGCGGCGTATGTGACGGTCGGCGGGGCCTGGGCCACCGGCCTGCACCAGGTCGACAATCCGGTGTTCGATGGAGATGGCAACCTGTTCGTCACCTACAGCGGGTCGCGCGGGCAGACCGCGCCGGTGTCGATTTTCCGGGTGACGCGAGAGGGGACGCGCGAGCCGTTTGTCACCGGCATCGTGAACCCGACGTCGATGACGATGGGCCCCGACGATCAGCTGTATGTGTCGAGCCGTTTCGAAGGTGTTGTGTACCGCGTGAAGTCCGACGGCACGCACGAACAGGTGGCCTCGGATCTCGGCGTCGCATGCGGGCTTGCCTTCGACGATCAGGGTCTGTTGTACGTGGGCGACCGATCCGGGACGATCTTCCGCATTCAGGATGCGAAGGTGGATTCTTTCGCGACGCTGCCGCCGAGCGTTGCGGCGTTTCATCTTGCCTTCAGTCCGGGCGGTGATCTGTTCGTGAGCGCGCCGACGCTCGGTTCCTACGATCACATCTATCGCATCGGCCGCGATGGCAGCGTGCGTTCGCTGCTCACGCCATTCGGCCGGCCGCAGGGGCTGGCGTTCTCACCGGCCGACGGCGTGCTGCACGTGATCGACGCGCTTGCTGGAGCAGGCGGGCTCTATCGACTTCCGGATCTCGATGGCGAGCCGCAGCTGGTGGCGTCGGGCAGCGGCTTCATCGGCGTTGCCTTCGGTCCATCCGGCGAGATGGCGCTCGCATCGGGGGATACTGCGTATCGGTTCGAATGAAGGGCCGCCTGAAGGCGGCCTTCATCAGAATCCTGGCTTCACCGTTTTCATCTTGCGCGCAACGTCCAGGAGCGTCGGATAGAACTGCACGAACGTCCGTTCGACCGCCGTGTTCTTGGTGTGGCACTCCACGCAGCCCGCGTCCACGGGAAGAGGTGCGGCCGAATCGGTGATCGAGGCCCCGCGGCCGAATTTGAAGAATGCCCATCCATCCGGGAACCTGGAGTCCTTCACCTCGGCCTCGAGTCCGACGAGCAGCGTCTGAAAACGTCCGCCCTTGTTGATCGATCCTTCACCGCTCGACGCGCGGAACTCCAGGACGAAGGTCGTCTTGTCGGGCCATTTCCCTGTCTTCATGAACTCGCGGTACGACGAGGGATTCACGAACACGTTGCCGAAGCCGGGCGCGTTCTGCGAACGCGGCACCGGGTTGTAATCCATGCCGAGCCCCGAGCTGAGGAAGATCCATTCCCGGTAATCAGCCGGCCGTATCAGGCTCGAGCCGTTCGCATAATGCGGGGCCTCACTCTGTTGCTGTCCGGCATCGACTGCCACCGAGGTGATCGCCACCGCGAAAGCCAGAGTCGCGATCGTGAATGACAAGGTCTTCATGTCAGCGTTCCTCCTGATCACCGCCGGCTGAAGCCGGACACGACGTCTGTTTCAGTGCACCGCTTGATTGGCGAAGCAGGCACGGTACGCGCTGGGCGACACACGGACCGTTCGTCTGAACGCGCGGCGCATCGCCTCGGGACTTCCGAAACCGCACACGGCCGCGACGATGTCGACGCAGTCGGTCGACTCTTCGAGCCGTCGCCGGCCAGCCTCGACGCGAAGCCGTTCGACGAAACGGGCGGGCGTCGTTCCGACCTCCGCGGCGAAGACGCGGGCGAAATGACGAGGGCTCATCGCCACGCGTTCGGCCAGAGCGGCCACAGAGAGGTCGTCGGCGAGATGATCGGCCATCCACCGCTGGAGATCACGGAGCGGCTCGCGATCGGCGGATTGAACCGACAACTGCGCGCTGAACTGCGATTGTCCGCCGGGCCGTCGAAGGAAGAGCACGAGCTGACGCGCGACCTCGAGTGCAACCTGATGACCGTGATCTTCTTCGACCATCGCGAGGGCCAGGTCCATGCCGGTGGTGACGCCGGCCGATGTGTAGATGTGGCCGTCGCGCACGAAGATCGGATCGGGATCGATGGCCACCTTCGCGTGCTGCTTCGACAGCGTGTCGCACCACGCCCAGTGCGTGGTCGCGCGCCGGCCGTCGAGCAGTCCGGCGGCTGCCAGCACGAACGTTCCGGTGCAGACCGATCCCAGCCGGCGGACGCGTGGGGCGGCGCGGCGAAGACACGCGAGCAGCGCCTGGTCGCGCGATGCGGCCTGCGAGCCCCTGCCACCGGCGACGAGCAGCGTGTCGATGCCCGTCCTCACGTCGCGGTAGCCAAGATCGGCAACGAGCTTCAACCCCGATGATGTCGGCAGCGGACCGGGCTGCGGACCTGCCAGCTCGATGGTGTACGCGAGTTCCGTGCGATGGCCCTGCTCCACGAGCCAGCGTGCCGTCCGGCCGAACACCTCGAGCGGGCCGGTGACATCGAGGACCTGAACGTCGGGGAACGCGGCAATCACGATGCGTCGCGGCGGGGTATCGATGTGTGCGTGCTGATCGTTCACCCGCGCGCCGCGGCGCGTGTTCGAGCTGGGGCGTGCCATGACCAGAGCTTGGCGCGCCTTGTCGCTGTTGACAAGGACATTGTGCCCACCAAAGCTGCCAACAAGCAGGGCCCAGGGCTCAGGCCTCAGGCCTCAGAAGAACGGGCCTGAGGCCTTGCCCAGCACTGAGGCCCGAGGCCCGGGCCCTGAGGCCTGCTACTCTTTTGCGCATGTCGCAATTGTTTGCGCGCAAACGCATCGAAGCGGCGCTGGCCGAGAGTACGCAGTCGCTCAAGCGTGTCCTCGGCGCCGGCGATCTGATGATGCTGTCGATTGGCGCCGTGATCGGCGCGGGCATCTTCTCGTCGATCGGCACGGCGGCGGCCGGCGAGATCCGTCCGGACGGCGAAATCATCCGAGCGGGCGCGGGACCCGCGCTGGTCCTGTCGTTCATCCTGCTCGGCGTCGTGTGCGGCCTCGCAGCCCTCTGCTACGCGGAGCTCTCGGCGATGATTCCGCAGGCGGGGAGTGCCTACGCGTACTCGTATGCCACGCTCGGCGAGCTGGTCGCCTGGATCATCGGCTGGGATCTCATCCTCGAGTACGCGATTGGCAACATCGCCGTGGCGGTCGCGTGGGGCGGCTACTTCACGTCGCTTCTGAGCGGTTTCGGCATCACATTTCCCGGCTGGCTGACGCACGGGTATCGAAGCGTGATGCTCAGCGCCGATCCTTCAGTCCGGGCGCTGCTCGACACCGCGCCGCAGATCTCCGGCGTGCCGCTGCTCGTCAACATCCCGGCGTTTGCGATCGTGATGGTCATCACGTGGGTGCTGCTGCTCGGCGTCAAAGAGAGCGCGCGTGCCAACAACATCATGGTCGTCGTCAAGCTGCTCGTGCTCGGCTTGTTCGTGGTGGTCGGGGTGATGCACATCGACGCCGCGAACTACGTGCCCTTTGCGCCCAACGGGTGGCGAGGCATTCATCAAGGGGCCGCGATCGTGTTCTTCGCCTACATCGGGTTCGATGCGATCTCGACCGCCGCCGAGGAAACGCGCAACCCGCAGCGGAATCTCCCCATCGGCATCCTCGGCGGACTTGCCGTGTGCACGCTGATCTACGTCATCGTCGGGGCGGTGGCGACCGGCATCGTGCCCTACACGCAGCTCAAGGCGTCCGATCCGCTGGCGAAGGCGCTCGACGTCGCCGGGCTGCAGACGGTGGGCTGGATCGTGTCGTTTGGCGCAGTCGTCTCGCTCACGGCGGTGCTGCTGGTGTTCCAGTACGGTCAGCCCCGCATCTTCTTCGCGATGGCTCGCGATGGGCTGCTGCCGCAGTGGGCCGCACACCTCAGCGCCCGCAAGGTTCCGCACGTGACGACGTGGATTACCGGCCTGGTCGTGGCGCTCGGCGCGCTGCTCGCCGACGAGAACGAGATCTACGACCTGACGAACATCGGGACGCTGTCGGCGTTTGCGATCGTCTGCGTGGGTGTGCTGGTGCTGCGCTACACCGATCCGGATCGACCGCGTCCGTTCCGAGTCCCCTTGGTGTGGCCCGTCTCGGTTCTTGGCGCGCTCGCCTGTCTCTACACGATGTACGGGCTGCCGCGGACCGCGTGGGAGCGTTTCGGCATCTGGCTCGCGATCGGGGCGGTCTTCTATTTCAGCTACGGCTATCGCCATTCTCTGATGCGAGCGAACAGTCGTAGTGTCCGGACGTAGTCCGGACGTGTGGGCCGGCTGAAGCCGGCCCCTACGACTGCCGCGTCATGGACAGCTCGGCGTGTCGCGCGCGCGGTCGGCGGGCAGCCACACGACGACGGCACGGTCGTTGATCTTCCACGTTCGCTCGACGAAACCGCGTGCCCGGAGGTCCGCCGCGAGACCTGGCCATGCACTGGTGAACGCGCCTGCGCCGTCGAGCATGACCGCAAGCGACACCTGCTCGCGCGCGAGGATCGCCGCGGCGCGATCGACCTCTGACGCGCTCGTGTAATACCCACCGAACCACGACGGCAGCCCCGCGGCAAACGCGCGTCGCGCCAGCACCGGAATCTGTGGCGCGAACCCGCTGACGAGCACCCGATCGGTCGCCGGTGTGCACGCTGCGAGGTAGTCCACGAGCGGCAGCAGCTCGAGATCGGGAACCGCTGCGGGCGTCGCATGGTGAAGGTTCGACGCGATCATCTGCGCACGGCGCACGATCCGGCCTGGCGTCGGCGCGCGGTAGCCTTGTCGTCGCATCGGCACAACGGTCACAGCGATGACGGTACCAATGACAGCAGCGACGGCGATCGCGCGGACGAGTGTCCGTGGCGCACGGCCGGCGATCGACGCGAGCAGCACCACCGTGAGCGATGCGACATCGGGCAGCCGCGCCGTGATCACGTCCCGCAGGAACACGATGTCGAGCGCCATCGCCATGGTGCCGGCGAACACGACATGTGAGAGCGTGAGCCCGGGTGTCTGCGCGTCGTGGGTGATCCTACCCGGTTGAAGCCGCGCGAGCCCGATCGCGACGACCGGTATCACGATGATGATGAGGAGGAGGGCGACGTTGTCGGGCCTCCCCGTCCGCTGCGCCTCGATGGCGACAAAGCGCGACGCTGATGCGAGGTAGAAGCCCAAGCCGGCGGCCCATTGCACGTACGCGGCCCACGGAATCAGGCAGGCGACGCACCACGCGACGTATTCGAGTGCGCGGCGTCTCGCGAGCGGCAGCGACCCGGCGTGCTCGTAGAAGATCAGCACCAGCGTCGGTGCCCCGATGTAGACGGCGAAGTCGTGACGCCACAGAAACGCGAGCGCGGTCCAGGCACCGAGGACCGCGAGCCGTCCAGTCGATGGGCGATCCACGTAGCGCCACCCGAGCCAGACGGCGACGGCCGGAATCAGCAGCTTCGCCGCGTTGTAGAGACGCGGGTACGACGCGAGCGCCAGGCCGACTGCGGCGAGCGCGATGAGGTCGCTTCCAGACGCGCGCCGTGCCAGCACATAGGTCACGCTCGCCGCCAGCGCGAGGATCGACACGGCGAGCGCGACTTCGGTGAGCAGCGACGGTCCGGCGACGATCGCCGCACCAGCCGACATCACGTAGGCGAGCGGCTGACCGGGATCGAAGAAGTCGCGCACCGGCCAGGCGCCATGCAGCACCTGATGGGCGCGTGCCAGCGACACGAAATGGTCGTTTTCGAGTGCGCCGGTCGTCAGAAACCGGAATGCCCATGCCGCGCAGAAAACGGCGATCGGGGCTCCTCGGTTCCGCAAGCGGCGCATGGTAACATGGTGGTTTCGAGTTCCGACGAAATTCCTGACTGTATGGCGCACGATTGGATCGCGGTGCGCGGCGCCCGCGTTCACAACCTCAAGAACGTCGACGTCGACCTGCCTCGCGATCAGCTGGTCGTCATCACGGGCCTCTCCGGGTCGGGCAAGTCATCGCTGGCCTTCGACACGATCTACGCCGAAGGACAGCGACGATACGTCGAGTCGCTGTCGGCGTATGCGCGCCAGTTCCTGGAGCAGATGGAGAAGCCCGACGTCGACCTGATCGACGGCCTGTCGCCTGCCATCTCGATCGAGCAGAAGACGACCGGCTCCAACCCGCGATCGACGGTCGGCACCGTGACCGAGATCTACGACTATCTGCGGCTGCTCTTCGCCAACATCGGCGTACCCCACTGCTGCAACTGCGGCAAGGAGATCGCGTCGCAATCGCTCGAGCGCATCCTCGATCTCGTGATGTTGTACCCGACCGACGCGCGCATCAACGTCATGGCGCCGGTGGTGCGCGGCCGGAAAGGCGAGTTCAAGAAGGAGCTGCTGGCGCTCAGGCAGCGCGGCTTCAGCAAGGCGCGCATCGACGGCCAGTTCCGATCGCTCGAGGAAGACATCAAGCTCGATCGCCGCCGCAATCACAACATCGACGTCGTCGTCGATCGCCTCATCGTCAAGTCGGGCATCGAGCGGCGACTCGCGGAATCGCTCGAGGTGGCGCTCGATCTCGCCGATGAGATCGTGATGGTCAACACCTTCGAGGGCGGCGATCAGCTGTTCTCGCGGCGCCTGGCCTGTGTCGACTGCGGCATCTCGATGCCCGAGATGACGCCGCGCGCGTTTTCCTTCAACTCGCCGCACGGCGCGTGCCCCGACTGCCAGGGGCTTGGCGCCACCTACGACTTCGACCCGCATCTCATCGTGCCCGATGAGTCGCGCTCCCTGCTGAACGGCGCGATCGCACCCTGGCTCCGCGGCGATCGCAAGCTGGTGCGCGAGGCGGTGATGACCCTCTCGAAGACCTACGGCATCGATCCCGATGCGCCCTTCAACAAGCTGTCGAAGAAGCATCGCGACCTCGTGCTCTACGGTCCGGGCGGAACGGCGAAGCTGACCAAGCTCGCCGCGAAGAGCGCCGCCGCGGCGACGGCTGCCGACGAGCAGGAAGACGACGAGCCGGAATTCACTCTGCCGAAGCGCCGAGGGGCACGGGATGGCCACGAACAGGACCCGTTCGGACGCGGCTTCGAAGGGGTCATCCCGAATCTGCGGCGCCGGTACGAGGAAGGATCGTGGACCGTGCAGGAGGATCTCGAGCCCTACCGCACGCTGCGCGAGTGTCCGACCTGCCACGGGCTTCGTCTCCGTCCGCAGAGTCTCGCGGTCAAAGTGAAGGACCGCGGCATGGCCGACTACGTGAACCTGCCGATCAGCGAGGCGCTCGAGGCCTTCGATGCCTTCGAGCTCACCGAGCGCGAGACGCTGATTGCCAGCCGCGTGCTGCGCGAGATTCGCGAGCGGCTCCGTTTTCTCAACGACGTGGGGGTCGGCTATCTCACGTTGAATCGCAGCGCGGCGACACTCTCGGGCGGTGAAGGCCAGCGCATCAGGCTCGCCACGCAGATCGGCGCGAACCTCACGGGCGTGCTCTATGTGCTCGACGAACCGTCGATCGGTCTGCATCAGCGGGACAACCGCAAGCTGCTCGCGACGCTCGCGCGTCTCCGCGACCTTGGCAATACGGTCGTCGTCGTCGAACATGACGAAGAGACGATCAGAACCGCCGACTACGTCGTCGACCTCGGGCCTGGTGCCGGTGAGCATGGGGGGCACGTGATCTTCCAGGGCCAGCCGGCGCAGCTGCTGCAGGACGGGCACGGTTCGTTGACCGGCGCATATCTCCGGGGGGAGCGCGCGATCCCGACGCCGCTCATGCGCCGGCCCGCGACCAAAGGCGAGATTGTCATTCGCGGCGCCCGCGCGAACAACTTGAAGAACATCGACGTGGCGATTCCGCTCGGTACGTTGACAGCCGTCACGGGCGTCAGCGGTTCGGGCAAGTCGACGCTCGTCAACGACATCCTCTATCGATCGCTGGCCAAGACGATCTACCGCGCGGCCGCGGAGCCGGGGCCGCACGATCGCATCGAGGGCATCGCGCTGCTCGACAAGGTGATCGAGATCGACCAATCGCCGATCGGACGTACACCACGCTCGAATCCGGCGACCTACACCGGCATGTTCACGTTCATCCGCGAACTGTTCGCGATGATGCCCGAGGCCAAGGCGCGAGGTTTCAGGCCCGGCCGCTTCTCGTTCAACGTGAAAGGCGGCCGCTGTGAAGCGTGTCAGGGTGACGGCGTCATCGCGATCGAGATGCACTTTCTGCCGGATGTGTATGTGACGTGCGAGCAGTGCAAGGGCCGTCGCTACAATCGCGAGACGCTCGAGATTCAATATCGCGGCAAGTCGATTGCCGAGGTGCTCGACCTCACGGTCGATCAGGCGGCTCCTCTCCTCGAGAACTTCCCCCCGATCGCCAACAAGCTCCGCACGCTGCAGGATGTCGGTCTCGGCTACATCGAGCTCGGGCAGTCGGCGGTTACGCTCAGCGGAGGCGAAGCGCAACGCGTGAAGCTCGCGCGCGAATTGTCGCGGCGAAGCACGGGACGAACGCTGTACATCCTCGACGAGCCGACAACCGGTCTTCACTTCGAAGATACCCGCAAGCTGCTCGACGTGCTCAACAAACTGGTCGATCAGGGCAACACGGTCGTCGTCATCGAGCACAATCTCGACGTGATTCGTTGTGCCGATTACCTCATTGATCTTGGCCCCGAAGGCGGCGATGCGGGAGGACACGTCATCGCCTGTGGCGTGCCGGAGGCGATTGCGGCGGTCGCCAAGTCGGCCACGGCGCAGTTCCTGCGGCCGCTCCTCTCGAACTCCTCCCACTGACCTGCCCCGCGTGGAACGAGCCGAACGCGCCTGCCCAGCGAGAAGCGCAGCGAACGCGGCTCGACGTGTGCGAACGAGGCGAGCCGAAGGGCTGTGGTAAGGCGGCCACAACAATCGTCGCCAAACCTGTGGCAGTGAGGCCAGAAAGCGACACCGGCTCGAAGGGCGGTCAATCTTCATTTGATGAGTCAAGCTCATGAGGATGCGTGAGTTAGCCGTTGGCGATCGATCTCGATCATAGTGGCACCCGGTTTGCTCGCATCAGGTCGCTTCTCCCTGAAGCCCGGGCCCTCGATGAGCGCACAACGGACAGTCAGACGCGCGATTTCATGCGCGGGTATCGGTCTTCACTCCGGCCGCAAAGTCACCCTTTCCCTCAGGCCGGCTCCTGCCGACTTCGGCATCCGTTTCCGCCGATCGGATCTGGGCGGCGTCGAGGTGCCCGCGCAGGCGCATCACGTCGGTGGCATCAACTACGCCACCGGGTTGTCGCGTGATGCCGTGCGCGTCGACACCGTGGAGCATCTGCTCGCGGCGCTCGTGAGCCTCGGGATCGACAACGCCACGGTCGAACTCAACTCACCTGAGGTGCCGATCATGGACGGCAGCGCGGCGCCGTTCGTGTATCTGATCCAGGAAGCAGGCGTGAAGCGGCTGGATACGCCGCGCCGATATCTGAAGATCAACCGGCCGATTTCGCTGACGCGCGGCGACAAGCGCATCGCGATCTATCCCTCGGACCACTTCAAGGTCACCTATAGCATCGCGTTCGATCACCCGATGCTGCGCCATCAGTCGCGGACGATCCGCCTGACGGCCGATGCCTTCGTCGACGAGATCGCGCCGGCGCGCACGTTCACCTTCCTCAAGGAGGTCGAAATGCTGCGCCAGCAGGGTCTTGCGCTCGGCGGATCGCTGGAGAACGCGATCGTCATCGGCGACACCGGCGTGCTCAACAACGGGCTGCGATTCGATGACGAGTTCGTGCGACACAAGATTCTCGATGTGATCGGCGACATGGCGCTCGTGGGGCATCCGATCATCGGACACCTCGTGGCCCATCGCGGCGGTCACGCGTTGCACACGGCGTTTGCCGCGCACGTGCTCGAGGAGCGCGACGCGTGGGCGCTGGTCGAGAGCACTGTGGACGCGGCGACGTCAGACGACACCGCGACGGTGCCCGTCACCGGCGCGGCTGGCGCGAACTAGATCTCTTTCCTCCCTTTGCGAGCGCAAGTCGTCGCGACAGAACCCGTCGTATTTCGTGGCAGCCACGACGTCTGGCAGCAGAGAGTCCTACTGCACGGACCTCATCAAAGGCGGGCGGCCGAGCATCAATCTCTTCAGTAACGCGATTCACGCGAAGACCAGCATGCCCAGGAGGCCGAGCCAGGCGAGCGCGACCGAGAGCCGCCGCCAGCCCGCCTGTTCGTCGGAGCGGCCCGCGGGAGATGCATGCGCAATCAAGCCGATGAGCGCGGGGTCGCCGTACTGCCGTCCGTTCTGATCGACCGCAACTGTTCTGCCGCGCCTGATCGCCTCGATGACGCCGCTCGCAGTCGGTTCGCGTGCGAACACCAGCGTGCGGCAACGACCGAGCGACGGCGAAGCGTGAAAATCCGATGAACCGATCGGTGCGATCGAGGGCCTCAGACGTCTCGCCCGCTCGAAGAACGCGGCGAACATCTCCTGTTCCTCTGGTGCGTCCGCAGGATGTGCCGCTTCGGTCCCGTCGAGCGCGGCCACAGTCGCATCATCGTCGTAGCCGCGAAACGCCGGTGTGGGATGCGCCGCGATCGCGACGCCGCCCTGCGCGTGTACGTCGGCGATTGCGCCGGCGGCAGGCTGCGATGCGTTGACCGTGTGTTCGATGCCGATCGCAATCAGGTGATAGCGCGGGTTCGTGATCTCTTGACCCGTGATGACGATCGGGCCGATCGAGGGGCCGGCGAGCCATCGCGCGAGGTGTGCGGTGAAGGTGCGGTTGTGATTCGTGACGGCAAAGACGTCGAGGCCGGCATGCGCGGCCTCGTCGCGCAACGTCCAGGGAGCGAGCGCGCCATCACCGGGAAACGCGTGAACATGAAAGTCGCCAGCCAGCACGAAGTACTCGCCGGCGCGCTCCATCGATCGCGCGGACGTGCGGTCGATCGCCGTGCCGATCGCGATGCCGGCGACGACGACGAGTGCCGCGAGCTGTCGTCCCGAGGGCCTCGTCATCGCGGTGGCAGGAGTTGAAACCATCCGCCCGCGCCCCATGCGATGTAGCTCAACGCAATGGCCCACACGGCGATGACGTACACCGCTGTTCGCCAGCAGGCGCCCAATCCCGTCGTGCCCAGTACCCTCCGGCAGAAAGACGCCACGATGATTGCGGTCCAGACAGCAGGGACAACGGCGGCGCTCACGAAAACCCTGAGCGGTCCCGACTGTGACTCGGCCATCACCCCGAATGCCACGAGCATCCAGAGGCTGTATGGCAGATGTCCTGCGAACCACAGGTCCAGCGCCGGAGCCATTGGCACTCGTCGTGCCGGTGCCGACGAAATCACCCCGACGGCCACCAGCGTCTGGATCGCAAGAACGAAGCACCATGTCAGCGCCGCAGTCGCCACCAGGGCAATCGTGACCCGCTGCACGGCCATGATCGGCGCGAGCACCGAGATCAGCAGAAGGACCAGTGCCGGACGACGAAGTGCGCGCCAGCCGTGGACGTAGGATCGACTTCTGATCAAGTGCTGAAATGTCGCATCCGGTGCGAGCGCCACATGAAGCTCGGTCGAGAACCGGTTGCTCGAGGGGATCGCGGCTGTGACGGTTGGCATTTCAGAGTTCGAGACGGAGTGGTTGATCGGGGAACTCGTCTTCGAACATGAGCGGCGCTCGACTCCACATCCTCAATCGTCGTCGTCGGAGCATCCAGGCAGCTCCCGATAGAACAGCAACGATGACGATTGCGCTCGTTGAACTGGATTGGGCACCGCGCACGAGCCCGGCCCCGATGGCCGCGAACGCGCCCACTGCCAGAATACCGACTGTCAGACTATAGAAGATGAACCGCTTTCCGGGAAGGTATGAACAGGTGAACGGGATGCGCCGCCAATCGGACAGCACGGCGTGCACGGAAACCAGACCAATCAACGCGACGACCAGCGCGGCGATCGGCGACGGGCCTCCGGTTGCGAGCCACCACACGAGCAGTGCCCACACCGCCGGCACACCAGCAACCCACGCGGTCACCAGCCAGTCGACCGCCCGAAACTGATCCCCTCGGGTCGCCTCGTCCTCGGTCATTTTGAAGATCCAGTTGGCGCGATGCTCGAGCGGCAGGACGAGCGAGGATCGCATCGCGAGACCGCATGCGAACATGAACGCGAACGGTGTCCAGTAGGGAGCGCGGGCGAGCGATCCCGGCGACGCGCCAAGGATGCTGTTGAACGCGACACCCAGCCCGAACACTGAAAGGCCGACGAGCACGCTCTGATGCAATTGGCTTCGCACGAATGTGGTCATGGTGAAGCCGGCGATCGCGCGAAACGCCGGTGGTGCCCACGATGAGTTCGAGGCACGAGCGCGACCACTCGGGATCGTCTGCGCCGGCGTCGCCTCGTTCGATGCGCTCGATCTGTTCGCTGGCTGAAGCACGAGGCGTTCGAAATGTCGGAACAGCAGGAGATACACACCGACTGTGACCAACGCAACGGCCACGAGACTTCCGACCGCCATGATTGCGAGGCGGACGAGCACCGGCGTCGCGCTCCCGACCATCGTGCGCTGCAATCCGACGAACCACGCTGGTGGCACCACGACGAGCCAGGGCGACCCCGTCAGGAGAAACGAGGTCACCGCCGCAACCTGGTAGACGAGCGGAATGCACAGCACCAGCGCCGCGAACAGACCGCTTCGCGTGAGCGCGTCGAGTGCGTGCAGGTGCGCGCGTGACAGTGTCAGCCTCGAGACGCCGACGAGCGCCGCGACCGCAAGCACGGCGAACAGCGACGCGCTGCCACTCGCGACCGCCCACGCGATGATGCGTAGGAGCACACTGTGATCGAGCCAGTGGTTGGCGGAGGAGACCAGCAGCCAGGGCACGAGTGACGCGTGAGCCACCACGATGACGAGCCCCGTGAAAAGCAGGAGGCCGGCCAGTTTGGCCGCAAACACGGTGGACCGCGCCACCGGCAGCGGCCCGAGGATACGGAAATCGCGTTCATCGGGGAAGAGCGACTGGCTGACCAGCAGCGTGACGAACGCGACCAGCAGCATTGGCAGGCCGATCATCAGCATGTCATCGCCGAGGAGCGCGCGGCGATAGGGCGCTGCTGTCGGCATCGCCGCCAGCATCTGGTAGCGCCCGACCAGAATCCTGGTGACGAGGAAGCCGAACGCGATCAACCCACCGACGGCTCCGAGCATCATGTGCCTGAAGGAGTCGGCTCCTGCCTCGCTCAGGATCCCGAAGTCGAACATCGCGCGGAAGAAATGGAGGGTGAGCCGCCATTCCGTGCTCTCGCGCACGCGATGCCAGCGTCCGTGCAGGCGCGCGATCATGTCTGCTGGACGAGCGTCAGAATCGTCCGCGCGAGCGGGGTGAAGTCCTCCTGACCGGTCGAACGCACGAAGACATCCTCGAGCGACGGAGATTGTGGATCTCTCAACGAGGCGATGTCGTGTTCGGCGACGATCCGTCCAGCCGAGAGGATCACGACGCGAGAGCAGAGCTGCTCCACCATGTCGAAACGGTGTGTACTGAACAGCACCATGTGGCCTTCGCTCGCAAACAGACGAAGCAGCGTTCGAAACAGCAGTCCAGCGGGGACATCGAGGCCAGAGAACGGTTCGTCCAGTACGAGAAGGTCGGGATTGTGCAGCAGCGCAGCCGCGAGCAGGACGCGTTGCCGCATGCCCTTCGAATAGGCTGCCATCGTGGCATAGCGGCTGTCCCACAAGGACAGGAGTTGAAGGAACGCCGGCACCTTCTCGATCAGCACCGACTCCGTCAGTCCGCGGAGTCTTCCGATCAACGTCAGATACTCCACAGCGGTCATGTGCGTGTAGAGATGCGGCTCTTCAGGCACGTACCCGATGCGGCGTTTGTACGCGACCGGATCCTCGAGCATGTGCCGTCCGTCGAGCCACAACGATCCGGCGCTTGGTTCGATGAGGCCGACAACCGTGTTGACCGTGGTGCTCTTCCCGGATCCGTTCGGGCCGAGGTAGCCGAGGATCTCGCCACGTCGAATCTGGAAGTCGACGCGATCGAGGGCGAGAAAGGCGCCGTATCGCTTCGTCAGGCCGCGGGCCTCGAGGCCTTCGACCCCTTCGACTCGCTTCGCTCGCTCAGGGCAAGTCGGCTCCACTCGCTCGGGGCAAGCTCCTTCGACTCGCGCTGGACTAGTCATGGCGCAGTGCAATGAGCGGATCGACGGACGAGGCGCGCGCGGCGGGTACGTAGGTGGCCACGAGGGCGACGAGGATCCACACCACGCCGGTCGCGCCGAGCACGAGGAGGCCTGGCGGCTGAATGTCCGCGTCGAGCGAGCCAAGGACGCGACCGATCGAGAGCGCGAGTGCTTCTCCGATGAAGACCCCCGTCAACGCGATGGACAGGCCCTGTCCGACCACTTCACGGAACAGATGGTGACGACCCGCGCCGAGCGCCATTCGCACGCCGATTTCGCGAGTCCTCAGAGCCACGCGGTATGCGATGACGCCGTACAGTCCCACCGCCGCAAGCAGCAGCGCCAGCAGGCCGAATGCCGTCAGGACGGACGATTGCCATCGAATGCCGGCGTACGACTTCTCGACGTGCTCGCTGAGCGGCTGCACTGTATAGACACGGATTCCTTGTCCAAGTTCCAGGAGCGTCCTGCGGACGGACTCGACCATGCGAGCCGGGGGCGTGCTCGTTTCCAGAAGGATCGCCGTCAGCCCACCTTCGTACTGGCGTGCGAACGTGAGGTAGAGCTGGGGCCGCGGCGCTTCACCGAGCGAACGGATCGCCGAGTTGTTGACGACACCGATGACCGTCGCCGCTCGAGCGGTTGTGCACCCAATCAGCAGCCGTTTGCCCACAGCCGATGTGTTCGGCCAGAGCATCCGCGCCAGGCGATCGTTCACGATCGCCACTGCCCCGTCGCGGGCCTCGACTCGAGCGTCGAAATCGCGGCCGGCGATCATGCCGATGTTCATCGTCTGGAAATATCCCGGCTGCACCGCGTAGGCGACCGCCGTCACGCTCGCTCGGTTGTCGATCGAGACACAGTCCGTGCTATTGGACAGCAGCGGCAGGGAATCGGAGATGCTCGCGTTCCGCACACCCGGCAGCGCTTTCAGTTGGTCGACAGCGTTGGCGTAAATCCGGCGGCCCTCTTCAGGCCGGACATCAGGAGTCGAGATGTACGTGAATGCGTAGAGTCGCCCGGCGACGGCGAATCCTGGATCGGCGGCCTGCATGTGCAGGAGCGCCTGGATGAACGTGCCGCAGACGATGAGCAGCACGAACGACATCAGAACCTGCGCGACAACACCCAGTGGTCGCTTGCGCGGAGCTCCCGCGACGATCTCGCCCTTGAACGCGACCAGCGCGTTCGTCTGCGCTGCCTTCCAGGCGGGGAGCAGCCCGCAGAGCACGGTAGTGGCGAGCGAAATGCACGTCGCGTACGCGATCACGCCCCAGTCGAGCGAGAAGTCCAACTGCGCCTGCCAGATCCCCTGTATCAAGGGCAGCGACCGTTGCAACAGCGCTGTCGTCCAGCGGGCCAGGACGACGCCGCACACTCCGCCGGCGGCGCCCACGATCAGGGTTTCGGCGAGAAGCTGTTGGAGCAGACGCGCCCGCGAGGCGCCCAGCGCACGGCGGACGGCGAACTCGCGCTGTCGAACGGCGCCTCGGACGAGCAGCAGATTGCCGACGTTGACGCAGGCAATCAGCAGGACCAGCCCGACGACCATGGAAAGAAATGTCGCGGCTATCCGTGCAGCCTGTCGACTGCGTGGGGTGATGATCCCACGCACCGGCTCGACCCCGATTCGGAGCGTGCGTGCTGCCTGCGATCGCTGTTCGACGGCGAGACGGGCATCGATTGCGGTCAGCTCGGCTGCGGCTTGCGCTGCGGTGATGCTCGGGCTCAGCCTGCCGAACAGCATCAGACGACTGGTACCCGCATCGTCGAGGATCCGCGCCATGGCAGGTCGCGTCTGGATCGGCACCCAGAGGTCGGTGCGTATCGGCGAAAAGACACCGCTGTACTCGGGAGGAGCAACGCCGATGATCGTGTACGTCTGCGACTCGGAACTGATGCGGCGGCCGATGACGTCAGGGCTCAGTTCGAACCGGCGCTCCCAGGTCGCATAGCTGATGACGGCGTTGAATTCCCTGTCGTCCGTGAACCACCGGCCCAGGAGCGCGCGAACTCCCATCACCGCCGCGTAGTTGCCGGACACGGATTCCGCAGCAGTGAACTGACTGTCGCCGTCGATGTCCAGATCGGACTCGCTCGGAGCGGAGGCTGCCAGCCCCGAGAGCGTACGACTTCGCTCGGTGAAGCCTCGATAGACCGGAAACGAGAACGTCGCCTCGAGTCCGCGGGTCAGTGCAACCAGGCGATCGGGATCCTCGACCGCGATTGCGCGGAACATCGCGGCATCGAGCACGGTGAAGATCGAGGTGTTCACGCCGATTCCGAGTCCGAGGCACAGCACGGCGAGCGCGCTGAACATCGGAGCGCGGCGTACCTGTCGCGCGGCATGACGCAGGTCGCGGCCGAGATGCGCGAGCAGGCTGATGCCGCGCGCGTCGCGGTGCTCTTCTCTGATCTGATCGAGCGTGCCGAATTCGAGCCGGGCGCGGCGGCGGGCCTCTTCGGGCGTGAGGCCCTGGCTCACATACGACTCGATCTGCTGATCGAGATGGAAGCGCATTTCTTGGTCGAGCTCGCGCTCGAGACGGTCGCGCCTGACGAGCGATCGAAGCCTGAAAATCCAATCGGTCAGCATCGTTCTAATGGACTGGAAACCGCCGATAGATCCCACTAGTCCTGTCGCAGGGCGATGATCGGATCGATCTTCGTGGCGCGACGGGCCGGCACGTAGCTGGCGATCATCGCGAAGAGCGCGAACGCCGCTGGCACAGCGGCAAACGTCCTGACGTCGAACGGCGTGACGCCGAACAACATGCTCTCGAGCAGTCGCGAGCCGGCGGTCGCGCCCAGCAGTCCGAGCACGATGCCGGTCGCGGTCAGTACCAACCCCTTTCGAAGCACGAGTGCCAGGACTTGCGCACGCGCCGCCCCGAGCGACAGGCGGATGCCGATTTCCTGCGTGCGCTGGACCACAGCATAGGCGAGCACGCTGTAGATGCCGACGATCGCGAGTACCGCGGCGATCGCGGCAAAGGTGCTCAGCATCACCGCGTAAAGACGCTGGCGCGCAACCGTGTTCGCGACGAGGCTCGTCATCGGGGCGAGAGCGTCGATGCCGATGTCGGGATCGAGTGCGTTCACCACTCGTCTCACTTCGGACGTCGCAGCGGAGGGATCGCCGCCGGTTCGAAGGGCGAAAGACAGGAAGCCGACTGCCAGCTCGTTCTGTTTCCGTTCGGTCTCCTTCCACTGCGTCAAAACCGGCAGGAACTGTCGATAGTCGACGAACACCTCGGGAACCACCTCGTCAGTCGGCGATGTCTGGCGCAGATCCTCGACGACGCCGATGACGGTGACCTGCCGCGGGGGCATCGGGCCGTATTGCCATTCGAGCGACCGGCCGATCGCGCGTTCGCTGCCGAAGTAATGGCGGGCGGCCGATCGGTTCAGCACGACCACGACTGGTGCGGTAGCGCTGTCGTTCGACGTGAACTCGCGGCCGTCGAGGACCGGCACTCCCATCGCGGTGAGAAACCCGTCGCTCACGGAGCGCAGCCGGATCCGTTCGTTCTGCTGACTGCCGATGCCGCTCGACGCTGACACGAACCTGCCGACGTAGAGCTCCTCGCCGATCAGCAGTCCGTGACGCGAGAAGCCCGCGGCACGGACGTCTGCGAGCGCGCGAAATCGCGCCAGGAGCGTCGTGATGGTCTCGGCTTTTCGGGCGACTGAATACTGATCCGGAAAAAGCAGGGTGGCTGCGAGGACGTGTGAAGGCTCGTAGCCATTGTTGACGCCGGTCAGGTTGAGGAAGCTGCGCGCCAGCAGCCCGGCACAGACCAGCAGCGCGGTAGCCATTGTGAGCTGACCGACCGACAGTGCGGTCCGTATCCGCGAGCCGCGCGGTCCGGCGCTGCTGCGCACGCTCATGCCGGCGTTGTGACCGCCGCGCGACAAGAGCACCGCCGGCAAGACGCCGCATAACACGCTCGTCATCGCTGCAACCACACACGCGATGCCGAGCACCGTCAGGTCGATGTGGACCTCGTTGATCCGCGGCAGGATCGTCGAGCCGAACATCAACCGGAAGATGCCCGGCGCGTCGACCGTCGACAGCTGCTTGACCAGCGAGACACCGGCGGCGCCGACGAGCGCGCCGAGCACCCCCCCTGCCATGGCCAGCACCAGACACTCGGTCATGATTTGCCGTGCGACTCTCGCGCGGCTTGCTCCGATCGCGACCCTGACCGCGAGCTCTCGTTCTCGTGAAGTACCACGGGCCAGCAGCAGGTTGGCGACGTTTGCGCACACGATGAGCAGGACTACGGCAACCGCGGCGAGCAGGACACCGAAGGCCGGCCGCAGTTCCTGGACCGAGAGGTCCTTCAATCGATTGAGCTGAAATCGCGGCCCCGTCAACGGAGGTGCGCTGGCCGGCCACGGTCCGCGCATGCCCGCGCCGATCGCATTGGCCTCATCGCTCGCTGCGTTCAACGACACACCGGGCCCGAGCAGCGCGATCGGTGTGACGCGCAGGCCAGGCCGGCCAGCGGCCGGCGGTGTGATCGGGAGGTAGAAATCGGAGGGAAGGCCGAGAATCTCGAAATCAGCCGGCAACACTCCGACGACGGTCATCACCCGCATCGACGGGGGCATGAGTGCACCGGCTCGAAACTCGAACCGGCGGCCGATGATTGCCTCGTCGGCGTCGAAGTGGCGCTGCCAGGTGTCGTGACTCAGTAACACAACATCGCCCTGCACGTCGTCGCCTTCAACGAAGGTGCGACCGAGCAGCGGCCGGACGGCGAGCATCGAGAAAAGGTTGGGGGAGGCGGCGGTGCCCCAAAGCCCCGCAGATCCGCCGGTCGTGCGCACGAGTCGCTGCCCGACGCCTCCGACAGCGGCGATCGCGGCGAACGTCTTCGTCTGCGCGCGCCAATCGAGGAGCTCCCGGTACGTGACGCCCTGTACCCACAGCGGCTGCCCCGGGAAGGGCGGTGGGACGTGCTCGATCAATCGGACGAGACGGTCGGAGTCTTTGAACGGAAGAGGCCGCAGCAGGATCGCGTCGACCAGGCTGTAGATGGCGGTCGTTGCGCCGATGCCAAGTGCCAGACAGGTGAGAGCGGCCAGCGCGAAAGCCGGTGCGCGGCGCAGCTGGCGCACTCCGTATCGAAGATCGCGACCGAGATCCTCGACGATACGAGTGCCTCGCGCGTCGCGGTGCTCTTCCTTGATCTGATCGAGCGTGCCGAATTCGAGCCGGGCGCGGCGGCGGGCCTCTTCGGGCGTGAGGCCCTGGCTCACGTACGACTCGATCTGCTGGTCGAGATGAAAGCGCATCTCCTCGTCGAGCTCTTGATCGACGCGGCGCTGTCGGAAGAGGGATCGAACGCGATGCAGGAGATCGCTCAACATCAGAAGCTCCGATGCGCTACGTCTCACTATCGAGCACCTGGGCGACGACGGCGCTGAGCTTGTTCCACGCCGAGATCTCCTGGTCGAGCTGCGCCCGTCCGCGCTTGGTGAGCTCGTAGTACTTCGCGCGGCGGTTGTTGTCCGACGCACCCCAGGTCGCTTTGATCCAGCCTCGCCGTTCGAGACGATGCAGGGCGGGGTAGAGCGAACCCTGACGGATGTGCAGCGTGGCGCTCGAGATCTGATGGAGGCGCTCCGAGATCGCCCACCCATGTTTCGGGGCGAGGGCGACGGTCTTGAGGATCAGCAGGTCGAGCGTGCCCTGCGGTAGATCGACGCGGTCGGTCATGTGCTCCCCTCGTGCTTCGACAGGAGAGTAGCTCTTCTCTTGTCGAAGCGCAAGGGGTCTGCGGGTTTCCTCCGCAGCCTCCGGGTTCTACTCGCCGGCAGGCTTGCTGAAGGTGGCGTCGTCGATCTCGGCGTTGTGGGTGATGCTGGTCATCGTTGCCGTGACCGTCTGGGCGGGATTGCTCGACTTCGTGCGGAAGGGTACCTTGATGCCGTCGACGTCGCGGAAATCGGAGAAGTCCACGACCTGCTCGATGTCGCCTCCGAGCTGCGGCACGTTCAGGGTGGTCGCGGTCCGGACCAGCATGAAGCTCTCGGCGTCGATGAACACGCGCGTCGCTGGCCCCGTCTTCGGGCTCATCGTGAGCACGTACGCGTCCTTGCCATCGACCTTCTCGCGGTTCCCGAGGGTCATCGTGGCGCCGAGGTTCTTGTAATTGAGCAACGGGGAAGGAAACGATCCGTTCCGCATCGCGTCGAGCTGCCCGCCCTCGATGGTGCGGTTGCCTTGGATCGTGTCGATCACGTAGCCGGTGGTGCCGTCGAATCGTTGATCCGACACGACCTGCCCGGCGCCAAGGGCGGTCAAGTCCAGCTTGATGAGCGTTCGCGACTTGTTCGGCTTCTTCGAATAGAGCTCGATCGTGCCCGACAGCTCGCCCACCGGGGTGGTGAGCGTAATCGCACCGCTCGCCTTCCGCGACGTGATCTTCTCGTACGCCGCGCGTCCCCCGGTTGCCGCGATGTGTTTCTCGATAATCTCGTCTGCGGACTGGGCCAGGGCGGGCAGTGCCCAGCACACCAGCAGGGCGGATGCGATCGCGATGCGGACGTGTCTCATGGGAGCTCCTGCCAGAGGATCGCCCCAAACGGCCGACTTCGGCAAGGGGGTGGAACCTTTGGCGAGCTCTTCCCGTTGACTCACATAAGCATCTTAGGGGATGATTCTCCCCCTAAGGTGATTATGGGAGACGATGCACGGACGCCTGCGGATCTGCTCCAGGGAACGTTGGAGCTGCTGATTCTGCGGACGCTCGCGACCGGGGAGAAACACGGCTACGAGATTGCCGAATGGATCCACGTGGCGTCCGCCGAGGCGTTGTCGGTCGAAGAGGGCGCCCTCTACCCGGCGCTCCACCGCCTCGAACTGCGCGGGCTCCTGGCGGCCCAGTGGGACACCTCGGCGAACAACCGGCGCGCGAAGTACTACCGGCTGACTCCGAGCGGTCGCAAGCGGCTGAAGGAGACCAGAGAGTCGTGGCGGCGCACGAGCATCGCGATCAACCGCGTGCTCGAAGCCGACAGCTAGTACGTGGGGTCCGCCTTCAGGCGGACCTCTGGACCATGGAGGCATCCCGTGGCTGAGTGGTTGAGCAGTCTGCGTCTCCGCGTTCGCTCGCTCCTGCACCGGCGGCAGCGCGAACAGGATCTTCAGGACGAGGTCGCCTTTCATCTCGCGATGAGAGAGGAACAGATCCGCACATCGGGCGCCGCCGACGCCAGCTCGGGCGCCCGGCGACGCTTCGGCAGCGTTGCGAAGATCCAGGACGACGTGCGAGACGCGTGGGCGCTCGCGCCACGGATCGGCAGTCTGGTTCAGGACGTGCGCTACGGCGCCCGCATGATCCGGCGCAGTCCGGGCTTTGCGCTCCTCGTCGTGTTGATCCTGGGTCTCGGCGTCGGCATCAACGCCGTGATGTTCAGTCTGGTCAATGCCGTCGTCGTGCGGCCGTTGCCGTTTGGCTCGCCCGATCGGCTCGTGCGCGTCTGGCACGTGCCGCCGGCCGCGCAGTTTCCCGGAGCCACCCGGTTCTCGGTGTCGCCGGCGAACTACCTCGATT
Organism: Vicinamibacterales bacterium; assembly: GCA_036407095.1. Lineage (GTDB taxonomy): Bacteria > Acidobacteriota > Vicinamibacteria > Vicinamibacterales > UBA2999 > Gp6-AA40. Next base: position 272,153 of record DASWZV010000143.1, read on the forward strand.
GGCGCGCACAGAACACCCGGTTCGAGCGCATGACCATCTACACGCAGGGACGGGCGACGCTGACCGGCCCGGGGCAGGAGCCCGATGCCGTGGGCGAGGGAGTCGTGTCGGCGGAATACTTCGACGTGCTCGAGGTCAAGCCGCTCTATGGACGATTCTTCGAAGCAGGCGAAGACGAGTCGGGCAAAGACGATGTCGTCGTCCTCCGCGAATCGCTGTGGCAGACACGATTCGGTGGCGACCTGTCGATCGTCGGTCGCTCGATCGTCGTCGATTCACGCCCGCGCACCGTGATCGGCATTGCCCCGAACTCGATGGCTGTGGCGCGCGTGTCGCTGTGGACGCCGCTTGTGATGGACGCGGAAACGCGCGCGACTCGCGGCATCCACGATTTTCAAGTCATCGCGCGGATGAAACCCGATGTGCGGATCGCCGAGTCGCAGGCGGAAATGGACATCATTTCAAAACGGCTCGAGCAGCAGTACCCGGTCGACAACACCGGGTGGGGCGCCGTTGTGCTGCCGCTTCAGGATGACATCGTCGGCGATGCGCGAACAGCCCTCCTGGTGCTGCTCGGTGCGGTCGGCTTCGTGATGTTGATCGCGTCGGCAAACCTCGCGAACCTGATGCTGGCCAAGACGCTGGGCCGATCGAAGGAAATTGCGGTCCGCACCGCGCTCGGCGCCAGCCGACGCCGTGTGGTTCAGCAGATCCTTTGCGAGACGATGCTGCTCGGGCTGCTCAGCGGCGTCCTTGGTCTGCTGCTCGCACGAGGCAGCATCACGGCGATCGTCGCGTACGTCACGGGAACGATCCCGCGTTCGACGGAGATCGATCTCGACGCGCGGGTGTTGCTGTTTACGCTGGCCGTGTCCTTGATCGCAGGTCTGATAGCGGGGCTGGCACCGGCGTGGCGGCTGACCCGTCCCAACATTCAGAGCACGTTGAATCAGGGATTGACGCGCACTGCGACCGGCTCGCACGATCGCCGTCTTCGCCACGCGCTCGTCGTGTCGGAAGTGGCGCTCGCGCTCGTGCTGCTCGTCGGCGCTGGCCTGCTGATTCGAACGGTCGGTACGCTCCGCGCGGTCGATCCCGGGTTCGATCGACGCAACGTGCTGACTGCGGTCCTCACGCTGCCGCAGGCGAAATACCCGAAGCAGGAAGACCGGACGCGTTTTGCCGATCTGCTCACGCAGCGAGTTGGTGGGCTCCCGGGGGTCGAGGCGGTCTCGACGATCGACTCGCTGCCAATGACCGGTGGATCGACGCAGCCTGTCTCGATCGAAGGCGAGCCCGTCAAGCCGATGTCGGAGCAGCCCGAAGTGGCGGTGCGGCGGATCATGCCCGGCTATCTGCGCGCGTCGGGTACGCGTCTGATTCGCGGCCGTGACTTCACGAACGCCGACACTTCGGACGCGTTGCCGGTTGTGCTCATCAGCGAGTCGATGGCCAGGCAGTTCTGGCCACACCAGAATCCGATCGGGAAGCATCTGACGCTGACGTTCCGTCCCGGCGTCGTGCGCGAGGTCGTCGGCGTTGTCGGCGATGCCAAGATTAGGGGACTCGACGTGCCGGAGCCGGTTGCGGCGCTCTACGCGCCGCTTGCGCAAAACCCCGGAGGCCCTCTCTCGCTCGTGGTGCGAACCACCGTGCCGCCGAAGAGCGTCACGCCTTCGATGACCGCGTTGCTTCATGAGCTCGATCCGGATCTACCGCTCCTCAACGTCAGAACGATGGACGAAGTGGTCGGCGCATCGTTTGCGCAACAGCAATTCGCGATGGAGCTGCTCGGCGCGTTCGCGGCGCTGGCGCTCCTGCTCGCGGCGATCGGGATCTACAGCGTCCTGTCGTGGACCGTTCGTCAGCGCGTCCGGGAGATCGGGATCAGGCGCGCGCTCGGCGCACCCACCCGCGATTTGATTCGCATGGTCGTCGTCGAAGGATTGAAGCCGACGGTATGGGGTGTGGCGCTCGGCGTCGCGAGCGCCCTCGCGCTCGGCAGACTTCTGTCGGCGTTGATCTTCGGTGTAACGCCGCACGACATCACGACCCTCGCGTCAGTGGCGATCATCATCACGCTGGTCGGCGTGTCCGCAACGCTATTGCCGGCATATCGGGCCACTCGCGTCGATCCGGTCATCGCGCTCCGTGACGAGCCGTGATCGGGGAATAAGGAGCGTGCTGCCGGTGTTCCAATCGTGTGCGGCAGCTCTCAGCGCTCCTTCTTCTCGTCGGTGCCGTTGTCGGTGCAGGTGCTCAGAGCGCGTCGCTCGACTATCCCCAGTGGCGCGGACGCGAGCGCGACGGGTCCGCGAGCGCGTTCGTGCCGCCAAAGGTCTGGCCCGAGCGGCTGACCAAGAGATGGAAGCTCGAGGTCGGAGAGGGTTATGCCACACCGATTCTGGTCGGCGGTGTCGTGTACGTCTTCACGCGGCTCGATGGCGCTGAGGGCATAACCGCACTCGACGCAGACAGCGGACGCCAGAAGTGGCGGTCGAGTTATCCCGCTCCCTATACACCAAGCCAGGCCGCCGCCGCACACGGCGCCGGCGCAAAAGCGACTCCGCTCTTTCATGAAGGCAGGCTGTTCACGCTCGGTATCAGCGGCATCGTGACGGCGTTCGACGCCGCGACCGGTACGCGCGTGTGGCAGACGAGCGCCCCCGCGGAACCTCCCTACTTCAGTGCTGCTTCATCTCCGGCCGGTGACCGCGGCATCGTCGTTGCGCACCCGGGGAATTACGGACCGCTGACCGCGTTCGACACCTCGACCGGCGCCGTGAAGTGGACTGCCGGTGATGGCGGCTTCTTCGCGTCACCGATCATCGTGACGCTCGATGGTGTGCGTCAGATCGTCACCATGACGCAGTCCGCGATCATCGGCGTCTCTCTTCTCGACGGCGGTGTTCTCTGGCGGTTTCCGTGGCCGGGAGGGACCGGCGGCCCGACACCGGTCCTGGCAGGCGACACGATCATCGTCAGCGCGGGCGAGGGCACGACCGGCATCAAGGCGATGCGCCGCGATGGTCGTTGGACGGCCGAGGCGCTCTGGCAAACGAAAGACGTCGCCATGTACATCAGTACTCCGGTGGTGATCGGAGAGACGCTGTTTGGTCTATCCACGAAGTCGAGAGGACAGTTCTTCGCGATCGACGCACGCACCGGCACGACCTTGTGGCTCGGCCCGCCACGCCAGGCGGCCAACACCGCGCTCGTGAAAGCCGGCAACCTCGTGTTCTATCTGAATGACGATGCAGAGCTGACCGTCGCATCGAGCAGCCGCACGAAGTTCGAGCCATTGAAACGATACACGGTTGCAGACAGCGCGACCTGGGCCCAGCCACTCATTTCCGGGAAACGGATCTTCATCAAGGACGTGTCGTCGCTGACGCTGTGGACAGTTGAGTGAGCAGGCACCGAGAGCCTTGCCGACGAGTGGCAGCCTGAGAAATACACCGGGGCTCGCAGGGTGGTCACAGCCATTCAGGCCGCTGTGGCCAGAACGTGACCGCATACCAGATCAGACCGCACGCGACATGCACCGCAGAGGCAGCCCAGGCGGTACGTCGCCAGCCGACGCTGACGGACGTGGTCAACAAGAAGAGGACAGACTCGACGTACGAAAGGAACACGGCCGTCTGACCGGTCCACGCGAAATTGCCGTCAAAGAGACGTGTGCCACCCTCCCCAAGCATGAGCGTCATGGCGAAAGCGATTCCCGTGAAGAGCCAGACGAACCGCAGCCGATCATCGACCGCACCACGGCGCCACGCCGCAGCAAGGACGACCAACGGAAAGGCCATCGAGGCCGGCAGTTTGTACAGCGTCGGCATGAACTTGAAGACGACGAACGGAGCAAGGACCAGGCGGGAGGCGTCGGCACCGAAGACTTCCCTGGCCTGCCAGAGCATCAGCAGAGAAACCGGCAGAGCGACTCCGGCGAGAAACAGGCTTGCCTGCCTCCAATGCCGCCGGGCCATGTCCCGCAGAGAATACAGGCCCGCGGCGGGGAGAAACGCGACCAGGAACGAGGGCTTCGCCAACGCAGACAGGATCGACAACACGGTCATCCCGGCGACTCGTGTCGGCGCCGCGCTCCGGACATCGATGAACTGCGCGCAATAGAGGAAATAGATCCACAGCGCGAACAGCTTGTTCAGTTGCTGCGTGGGACTGTGGTACGTGATCGGCACGAAGTACCCGTAGTACAGGTTCGGCATCAGGATCGTGGGCAGGAATATGTGCGACGCGAGGAGCAGCGCTGGCACCACCAAAAAAGCGCGAAAGGCCGTGAGCGCCGCCCCGCGGCGTTCGATTTCGTACGCAATCAGCACGGCCATGCCGCCGTAGCACAGACCGAGCAGCCACGCGGTGCCCGTGAAGTAGTTCACGCCGAAGAGAAAGGAGAAGGCCTTGAGGAGCAGCTGAAACAGGAAATGCGCTGCAAGGTGGGGTGCCCAGAGGTCTGCGACCGAGTGGATTTCCCCGGCATACCCGATGTGAAGCGTGAGGTCCGAGACCGCCTGCACGCGAAGGAAGGTGTGGAAACCGTAGGTGAAGACGGACGTGACGAGAGCGAAGAGACCAAGTGTCTTCAGCACGTGTTGTCTTTGCGCGCTGGTCACGACTCTGGCTGCAGGTCCGAGCTTCACTTCCATACTCTGAGTCGGCTGCTTCGGAACTGGACTATACATCGGGCACGACTATACCGGCGTGCCTCATCCAAGGCCGCACGCATTCATTCATTTGATGACCCACGATCTAGAGGAGATCGCGACAAGACGTCGGAATTCATCGATGTGGACTGTGCGCTTTCGGTATCGACGTCGTTACTCTCTTTGAGAAACGACCTCGAATCGGAGGAGCCGATGCGGACGCTCACAGTTCTGGGGCTCGCCTGCCTGATGTCTGGCTGCGGCAGTTCCACGATCCACTTCCTCAGCACCTCGGGCAGCCCCAACGGTGCATTGACCACCGACGGATTCAGCACCAATTACTCGGGGTTCGTGACGAGCACCGATTCGGTGAACGTCGGCAATCAGGGCGGCAACGGCGAAGTGGTCGGGTTCAGCCAGTATCGTCCGGCGCACGTCCAGGCGGTGTCGTGGTCGGGCGGGACGGTTGACGTCAATCTGGGCGACCAGATCCGCGTGCCGATTTCGTTCTGGGTTCTGTCTACGCCGTTCAACACGAATTCGCAGCGAGCCGACGCGTTCTGGTTCCGGGCGTCTGACGTGTCAGCCACTGCGCGGCCAACGGGGTAGAGAGCAACAGAGCAACGACAGCGACCACGAAACTCTTCATGGCGGCACCTACTTCGATACCGAAGCCTTGTCAAACTGTATCCCACTGGCTGAACACGCTTGTTCCGCCCTGATGGCGAGCGTGCGGTTTCCCGCAGGCAGTCTTAAATCCAAGCCTTACCGATCGCGTGCGACTTTGAAACATGTGATTCGCGCAGTTGTTGAATCCCGGAACGGCCGCCTTCAGGCGGCCCAACGAATCAGGCGCCCTTCAGTGCATAATCCCGTTTCCAGGAGACGGACATGAAGGGATTCATCTCGTTACTCTCCGCGTTGACAGTCCTCGTCGTGCCGATGGCGGCGCAGCAAGAAGTGCCCATGCGCAACAACACGCCGGTGGCACCACAGGGCATCAAGATTCCACCGCTGCCCGACACGCCGGTGCGTTATGAGACGGCGGAAGGACAGAACATCCGCGTGAGTGTGTACGCACGCGGATTCCACAACGGATGGAGCATGGCGTTCGTGTCGGACGACACGATCCTCGTCGCCGAACGAGCCGGCGCCATCCGCGTCGTGCGCAACGGCGTCGTCGATCCGCAGCCCGCGCAGGGCGCACCAGTGGCGCGCGGACAGGGTCTCTCGGGAATGGATCTCGCGCTGCATCCGGACTTCGAGCGCAATCATTACATCTACATCAGCTACTCGAAGCCGCTCGACGAGAAGCGGACGACGCTGGCGGTGGCGCGCGCGGTGTGGGACGGCAAGGCGTTCACCGGCGCGAAGGACATCTTCGTGGGTGAAGGCGGCGGCGGTGGTCCGATCGCGTTCGGCGGCGACGGCATGCTGTACATCGCGAGCGGCGGCGGCGGCGGACCGAATGCCACGCAGAACCGCAACAGCATCAGCGGCAAGATCCTGCGGCTCACCGATACCGGCGCGATCCCGAAAGACAATCCGTTCGTCGGACAGAAGGATGCGAGACCCGAGGTCTTCACGATGGGCCATCGCAACACGCTGCGTCTGGCCAAACATCCTGGCACCGGCGCGATCTGGCAAGTCGAAGATGGTCCGAACGGCGGCGACGAGGTGAACATCCTCGTGCCCGGCGGCAATTATGGATGGCCACTCATCAGCCTCGGACGCACATATGCGGGACCGTGGCAAGGACCGTTCTCGCAGGAGGGCTACCGCGATGCGACGATCCTGTGGGTGCCGTCGATCGCGGTGTCGAGCATCGCCTTCTACACCGGCGACAAGCTGCCTAAATGGAAGGGTGACGTCTTCGTCGGTGGCATGCGCTATGGAGAGATTCCGGGCACGGGGCAGCTGCATCGAATTCTGATCAACAAGAACCTCGAAGAGCTGCGACGCGAGCCGCTGCTGCTCGATCTGCGTCGACGTATTCGCGACGTCAAGCAGGGACGGGACGGCTTGTTGTACCTGCTGACCGACGAGGCCGATGCGGTGATGCTTCGGATCGAACCGGCCGAATAGGACACGAGTCACGCTATGACTCCTGATCCACTACCCCTCCGACTGGATGAAGGCGGGCTACGCGTACACGAAGTACGCATCGCGTGAGGCGTCGCTACCGGCGATCCACTGGGAGTTCGGGGGCGATCCATGTGGGATTGAGCGCCCAGTTCCCGCGTCATCTCATCGACCATCGCAAACACCGTGGGCCAGACCCCGACTTCCTCGCCGCAGAATTCAGCGTGTTCATTCGACATGAGCCGGAGGGCCACGAGGAGCTGAAGGCCGCAGCGCGTCGCTACGAAGAGCGGCGCGGCGGGGCGGGACGACGTGTCAACGGCGTGGTGTGGTAGACGTTCGAACTACCAAAGTTGGAGTGTGTGTCCGGGTGGCATAATGGCCGGGAGGCTGTGCTGACGGGGGAAGCGGTGGGGCAGTCGCATGACGAGTCTTCCGATAGCCGCTCTAATCCGTCCTATCCTCCTCTCATCTCTGGAAGCCGGATCTTCATCAACGACGTGTCGTCGCTGACGCTCTGGACGGTGGATTGAGCCGGTACCCTTCGATGAACAGAGGCTGAACGCGGTATTCAGACCGTGTTCACCTTCACGCCCCTACCATGCGGCGCGTGATTCGACTGCGCCGCGTCTCCAAGTCGTACGACACCCCGGCCGGACCATTTCGCGCGCTGCGTGAGGTCGACCTCGATGTCGAGGCCGGCGAGCTGGTCGCGATCGTCGGCAAATCGGGTAGCGGGAAGTCGACGCTCCTCAACCTCATTTCCGGGATCGATCGGCCGACGAGCGGCGACGTGACGGTCGCAGGCACCTCGCTTCACGATTCGTCCGAGAGCGTGCTCGCCCGATGGCGCGGCGCCACCGTCGGGATCGTCTTCCAGTTCTTCCAGCTCCTGCCGACGCTCACCGTCGTCGAAAACGTCATGCTGCCGATGGACTTTCTGGGCACGCGCGCTGTGAAGACTCGTCGCCCGCACGCGCTCGAACTGCTGGCGCGAGTCGGGCTGGCCGATCAGGCTGACAAGCTTCCAGCGGCGTTGTCGGGCGGTCAGCAGCAGCGCGTCGCGATTGCGCGCGCCCTCGCCAACGATCCGGCGATTGTGACCGCCGACGAGCCCACAGGAAATCTCGACTCGGACACAGCAGCCGCGCTGCTCGAGCTGTTTCACACGATGGCCGCGTCCGGGACGACGATCGTCATCGCCACCCACGAACGCGAGATTTCGAGTCTCGCGACGCGGACGTTCACGCTCGACGACGGACGGATTGCGCGAGCGGTTCGAATGTGACCGCGCTCTGGTCCAAGGTCGGGCGTGACGTATGGCACGTGCGGACACGCGCCGTCCTCGTCGTGCTCGCGATCGCGATTGGGCTCGCGGGTTTCTTCGCCGTACTCTCCACCTACGCGATCCTTCGTCGTGAGCTGAATCGCGGGTATCTGGCCACGAATCCCGCGTCGGCCGTGTTCGTCACCGACCGCGTCGACGAGTCCCTCCTGAGCGCGATCGTCGCTCGCGACGATGTCGACGATGCTGACGCGCGGCGGGTCATCCGAGGGCGCATCCGTGCCGGTGATAAGTCATGGCGGCGTCTCATGCTGTTCGTTGTCCGCAATTTCCAGGAGATGCGCATCAGCACGATCGCGCCTGACGGCGGAAAGTGGCCGCCGCACGCGGGTGAGGTCCTGATCGAGCGTGACGCGTTTCAAGTAGCGAAAGTGCAGATTGGCGACAACGCCACGATCCAGATCGGGACCGGACCCGAACAGAGGCTGCACATCGCCGGGCGCGTTCACGACGCCGGTCAGGCCCAGGCGCGGATGGAGAACAGCGTCTACGGGTATATCACGCCCGAGACGCTTGCGCAGGTGGCCGGGTCACCGATACTCGACCGGCTGTATGTGTCCGTGAGCGGCGACCGCTTCGATGAAACCCACGTTCGACGCGTCGCGAGCGATATCAAGACCTGGCTGGACGCCAATGGTCATCCGGTACGGCGGATGGACGTGCCCGCACCGGGCGAGCATCCGCACGCCCTCATCATGGGGCTGCTGCTGGCCCTCATGGCGGTGTTCGGCCTCCTCGCGCTCGGGCTGAGCGGCGTGATCGTGATGAACCTGCAGCTTGCGACGATGGCCAACGAGCGGCGGCAGATTGGCGTGATGAAAGCGGTCGGCGGTACGCGCGGTCGGATTGCGAGTGTCTACCTCGCGGAAGCAGCGCTGCTGGGCGTCGCGGCGATTCTGCTGGCGAGTCCGGCCGGCATCGCGCTCGGCCGCGCGCTCAGCAACCAGTTTGCGCTCCTCCTGAATTTCGATCTCGCGAGCCTGACGATTCCAGCGTGGGTGTATCTGCTCGTCGTCATCGTCGGGTTGCTGGTGCCGCTCGCGTCGGCCGCATATCCCGTCGTATCCGCGACCGCGATGACGGTTCGCGAAGCGGTGTCGGCGTCCGGCGTCGATCCGGGCAGGTTCGGGTCCGGACGCGTCGATCGTCTGCTGTGTGGCGTGGACAGCGCGGGCCGGCCCTGGCTCCTCGGCGTGCGCAACAGCGCGCGGCGCCGCATGCGCACGGGCCTGACGCTGACCACGCTGACGATCGCTGGCACGTTGTTCATCACCGCCTTGAGTCTCCGGGCCTCGATCATGGCTACTCTCGATCGCATGTTCGGTCCCAACACCTACGGGTCCGACAGGCGCTATGCGTTGGACCAGCACATGCTGATGATCTACGTGTTTCTGATCGTCGCCGCCGGCGTGCTGGCCGCGGTCGGAGGACTGGGGCTGATGACGGCGATGAGCCTCAACGTCCTCGATCGCCGTCGCGAGCTCGGTGTGCTTCGTGCGATCGGCGGCACGCCGGCCATGGTCGGCACGATCGTCGTCATCGAGGCGGTGTTCGTCACCGTGCTGGCGTGGGCGATCGCGGTCGGCGTGTCGTGGCCGCTTACCTTCGCCATCGGACGGCTGCTGGCGGTTGCGATGTTTCGCGGCGGGCTCGACATCTGGCTGGCCCCCGCTGCTGTGGTCATCTGGCTTGGATTCTCCGCGGCGCTCGCACTCGTCTCGAGTCTCTCGCCAGCCGTGAGCGCGTCGCGTCGATCAGTGCGGGAGGCTGTCAGCTATGAGTAAACGTTCGATGGTGATTCTCCTTGCGGTCGTGATCGTCGGGACCGCGTGCTGGTTCTGCAGCGAGACGTTGTGGACGGCGCTCGTCGCGATGCATCACGGCGGAAGCTAGAATCAGACGCCGCGCTCGAACGATTTCAGCTGTCGCGCGAAATATGACGTCCACGCGGGCGTGATCTCCGGCACGGTGACCGACGCCGACAATCGTCCACCAAACGGCGTACGAATCAGACGTGACTCATCTCGATGGCTAGACGTAGAAGTTGATCTGGTCGAGCGTCAGAATGGACTGGAGAGCTCGCTCCATGGTGTATGCCTTAGCCATGGCTCTCCCATGAGCAACGCTGTGACGAGACATCACACTCGCTTCCGCGTTCCTTGGATCAAATCGAGCATAAGTGTAGGTGCGCATATACCGCAGAAACTGCTGCGGGAACAGGAGCGAGTTCGGATCGCTTGCTTTCTGAACTCCTCTATTTGCCGCGAAGGCAAGTAGCTCCTTGGTCGACATACCGCTTCCTTGTTCTCCGATGTGCAGGTCCTGGAGGATCCCCTCGATCTCGGTCAGAATGATCTTTATGCATGAGACCGGATCGCGATGCGTGAACGCTTCTAAAGCCGGTTCGAGAATGTTCCTGCGACGCGAGAGCAGCGAGCCTTTCCACCAACGCATCGCAAGGCCGTCGAGCCGCGGCGCATCGAATCGTCGCAGGAGCTTTGCGGTTTCTGCCTCGACATTGAAATCGTCTCCGTACGCTTTGAGGAGGTCCTCGAATTCTCCAGCAATTATTTCGATGAATGGAAACCAGCCTGCAGCGACAAGCTTCGACAACCCAGTCTCGCTCTCGAATGCGTCGTACAACGCCTGGAATGCCAGCCGCCGGTAGAGTCGCCCGAGCGTTCGCTCCATCGCATCGACATCCAAAATCCTCCCCGGATGAAGGTCGAAGAACAGCGCGAACTTCCAGCCAACCTTGAAGCAGCACAGCACGCCGTCTTTCGGCTGCAACGCGAGCCACGAGAGCCGCAGGCGGCGCACGTCGGCAATGTCGGATTGGTAGACCATCTCACCTTTGGCCATATCGCGTTTTGCCAGGATCTCCATTTCGAATGGAAAATCCTGCAAATAGAGATCTGCGATCCCTCCCTCACGAGTGACGACAAGCATGGCGCTCACGCGATCCATGTGCACGACCACTCCCGCGTCTTTCGCTTTTCCGACGACGAGATTCGTGATGCCTTGCATGAAGAGGTGAAACTCCGGCTGATCCGACGTGAGCTCAGCGCGCACGAGTACTCGCGATCTTTCTCCTTTCTTGACATTGCTGGTGGCGACTCCATTGATACGAAAGTTCTTCAATCGAATGGCTGATGGAGTGTCGCTCATCATCTGACGTGTGGCGGTTTCAGCCTTTTCTCAGCGTGTGAAACAAGACTTCGTGTGTTGGGGCTGTGCTGACGTATCTCGCGACGCGAAACCGCCTGGTGATTGCCGCCGACAAGCCGCAGGCGATCATCGAGGCGCTGTAGTAGGCCGCGGGGCGGCATCGGCAGCTGCCGGTGTCCGCTCGGCGCTCTTGACGTAATAGTCCAGCCAGTTCAGCGTTTCGGCCACGACGTGCATGTTCGATTCGCGCGCCAGGTAGCCGTGTGCTTCATGGGGAAGTGTCACGTAACGTGCCGTCCCGCCATGCCCTTTGAGTGCCGTGTAAAACCTCTCCGACTGGATCGGGAACGTGCCGGTGTTGTCATCGGCCTCGCCGTGGATAAGCAGGATCGGTTCTTTGATCGTGTTCGCGTGCCAGAACGGCGACATCTTCTCGTAGACCTCTGGAACCTCCCAGAACGTGCGCGTCTCTGCCTGGAAGCCGAATGGTGTGAGTGAGCGGTTGTACGCGCCGCTGCGTGCAATGCCGGCGACGAACAAATCCGAGTGCGCCAGCAGATTGGCCGTCATGAAAGCGCCGTAGCTGTGACCGCCAACCGCGATGCGGCTGCGATCGGCGATGCCCAGTTCGACCGCCTTGTCCACGGCGGCCTCGGCGCTCGCGACGAGCTGCTCGACGTACGTGTCGTTCGCTGTCTCTCCCGGCCCAACGATGGGCATCGTCGGACCATCGAAGATCGCATAGCCCTGCGTCAGCAGCAGGAGGTGTGAGGCGCCGGTGACGCTGGTGTAGCGGTTCGGCGACCCGACAACCTGACTCGCCGCGTCTGAATCGACGAACTCCTGCGGATAGGCCCAGACCAGCATCGGAACGCGTGTGCCCTTTTCGTAGCCGACTGGCAGATAGATCGTGCCGCTCAGGCCAACACCGTCTTTCCGCTTGTAGGTCACGAACAGCCGGTCGGCCATGGCCTTCGTCAGTTGTGGGTGCGGGTCCGCGAACTGGGTGACGGCTTGCTCGGTGCCGGCGCGGAGGTCGCGAATGTAGTAGTTCGGCGGTTGAGTTCTCGTCTCTCGCCGGGTGACCGCGCGTCCGCCGTCCTCGTCGAGTAGCCCGACAATCGACTCGAAACTCGCGGTATCGCTGCGGAACAATCGCTCGGTCGTGAATGTGCGCAGGTTCAGACGATCGAGGAACGGACGATCTCCGTCCGCGGAGGCGCCCTGGCCGGTCAAGTAGATCGCATCGCCGACTTGCAGAATCGTCGGTCGGCCGGGACGGAACACCGGGCTGCCCGGGTCGCCGTAGCGATCCTGCTGCTTGCGGTCCCACAGCTTGCGCGCCTCGCCCCAGCGCGCGTTAAGCACCCAGGTGCGAGTCGTGCGCGTGTCTCGGTCGTTTTCCGTCAGCAGGATGGATCCGGTGTCGGTCCAGCTCGCGCCGCCGTAGCGATATTCCGTCTTCGCGACTTCCGCGGGTTGCGCGGTGAACGGTGCGCTCAGCGTCAGGATCCGGTCGCGGTGCGGAACCTTGTTCCGGATATCGCCCTTGTCGAGCGCCTCGACCCAGAGAAGCGTTGCCGGATCGAGCGGCGTCCATCGATAGGCGCGAGGTCCGGTGATCACGCCGTTCATGGGAACGGTGTCAGCCATGGGCACGTTGGCAATCGTGCGCAGCGTGTCACCGCGTCGATTCCACACTTCGACGTCGCGCGGGAACTGGGTCCACGGCAGCAGCCGCGAAAACGGACGCTTGACTCTCGAAACGAGCACGTACTGTCCGTTTGGTGACGCCACACCGGTGACGATACCGGGCCGGCCGACCGGTGCGCGTCGTGCTGTTGCGGCGTCAACGAAGGCGAGTTGTGACGATGCGTAGTACTCGAACAGCTGCTCGTCGTGCGCGTTCGTCAAGAGGTCCTGAAACGTCCGAATTGGTCCTCCGGGTCCGCGCGTCTCCTGAATGTTCGGACCCACAGGTGCTTTTCGCGCGGCCGGAGGCGCTCCGCGATCTGTCGGGACGAATGGGCACAGCAGCGCCGAGCTATCAGTCAGCCAGCCGCAGCCGCCGATGATCGTGTTCAGTGCCGCATCGGCCATTCGAGTCGCGCCGGTCGCGACATCGGCCACATATAGATCGATGCGCGTGTCGCGTGTGTCGCTGAATGCCAGACGCTTCCCGTCCGGCGAGAAGCCGAACAGCGAGATGTGTGCGCCGAGACGAACCTGGATGGCGCGCTCGACGCCTGTAGCAATGGTTCGCAAGGTGATGCCTGTGCCGCTCGGCACGCCACGGGGGCCGTTGTTGGACGGGTCGATGCGCTCGGCCGCGAGGCCAAGCCACGGCCGGGCAAGCTCCTCGATCGACGGCATCGATCGGCGGGGCAGCAGCGCCATGACGTCGCGCGATGGGCTCAGCGCGACGCCTGGCAGCGGTGGCGCGTCCATGATGTCCACGATCGCTTGTGGCGGCTTCTGATACGTCGGGGCATCCGACTGTGCGAGAGCGACGAGCGACGTCGTCGTGAACAGGGCAACCAGCAGGAGCATCCGCGCGTGCATCACATCTCCTCCAAGACGGGGACATAATACCCGCCTCTCCCCGAGCGTGTCGCCATGGCGGATTGTCCTCGTCATCGTCGCGCGCTGGCACTTGCGATCGTCCTCGTGCTGGTTGCACTGTGCCGGCGCGCAGAGGGTTGATGCACCTCGATGCGGCACAGGCGTTCATGAATCGCAAGCCTCCGGCACGGTGGGGCTTCCGGAGGATCTGTGCTGACAGGGGGAAGCGGTGGGGCCGTCGCATAGCGCGTACTTCCGCTAACCGCTCTAATCCGTCCTATCCTCATCACACCCACGCGTCGAGGCGCCGCTTCGAATACCTCGTCATGGCTGACGCGGCATCTGCGGTGCCACGAGAGCGCAGGGGGCTGCTTCCTAGCGGCCCGCCCTGGCGACGATGATCGGCTTCTGCAATGCCACCGCACGGGCCGCGGAGAGGAACGAGCGCAGGTTGGCGATCGATTCCATGTGGATGAGAATCGCGGGCGTCGACCAATCGGCACCGAAGTAGTCGATCGGGTTCCCCCAGCCGACGTCGACCATGTCGCCGAGCGACACGAACGCGCTGAACCCGACGATGCCGTTGTGCTCTTCACACCACTCGATGTGAGAGCGGCAAGGGCCTTGTGGCCGGGTGTGTTCGGCTCGTCGCACCAAACACCGCGATCGTCGCGGGGTGGAAATGCGCGCTAGCCTAGGCCATCAGACGCCGCGCTCGAACGATTTCAGCTGTCGCGCAAAATATGACGTCCACGCGGGCGTGACCGGTGGCATCGTTGTCGGCAGCAACAGGCCGCCCTTGCGATGCCACTCGAGGGCGTGCGGCGCAATGTATCCGACGGGTGGCAGCTTCGAGTACGTCCAGCGACTCCGAATCCAGCGCGTGATGTGGTCGTACCACCGCGCGATCCCATCATTTGGCTGGTCGGTGTGCACGTACAACCGGCCTTGAACAAGGGCCGGCCGTCCGTCCCATTCGGACATCTTGCAGGGATTGAGTTCGAGTCCGATGCCCGGGCGGACGCGGTAGAACACCGTCAGTTGAAGCGACTCCATCGTCCGCTTCAGCTCGGTGCCCAGCGATTCCTTCCAGACGATCAGGGGCTGACTCTCGGTGCAGGGAGTCGGGAGAGATGTCAGCTCGGTGTCGAGGGCATCCTGCGCAACGACCGTGACCCGGTCATCGGTGTTGATCAACGAGAACAGCGACTGGCAATCTTCGCCCAACGCATGAAACAGGACTTGACGGCCCATGGCGATGGTTCAGGCTACCTTAGGTGAGCGGGGTGCGGGTTGAGCCAACCTGCGCACCCCAGCGTCAAGCCCGAGGAATGCGCTCAAGCGATGCAACTCGTCGCTGAGCGCAGGGCGAAATTCGCTGTCGCGTGGCGCCCGTCGCCTGACGTACCCGAACTCTACCTGCAAACGCTGGCGCGCGACCGACACATTTCCCCACCCGATGACCCGGTCCCGCCACAGGAGGGGGAGGGCGTAGTAGCCGAACTTGCGTTTGGGAACTGGCGTGTAGGCTTCGAACCGATAGGGCCACCCCCACAGTATCTCGAACCGCCGTCGATCCCAGACGATCGGATCGAACGGCGCCAGCAGGCGCACCGTTTCCTGAGGTGCCGCGAGTGACGGGTCCTCTTGCGCGGGCCAGTACCACTCGATGCCGTCGACGTGCCGGTGTTCGAGTCTCTTCTTCGCGCGCTCCAGCGTACGGCCGAGTTCGTGTGTCCACTGTGGCACCGCGTAGCGCAGACGCCTGACCAGTGTCGACAGACTGGTGGCGGGTAACGGCGCGTACTTCTGAACGATGACATCGACGAGCGCGTCGAGTCGTGCACGACGCGCGCCGGGATCACGCGGCGCGGGTGCGTGTTCGTGCACCGCGTAGATCCGTATTCCCGCCTCTCGTTGCACCACGCGCAGCAAGCCCCGGTAGTGCATCGCTTCGAGCAGGTGCGTGGTCGCACTCGACGAACCGCCCCAGTAGTTCGTGACAGTGCCGAGCGAAAAATGTTGATCCACGTCTCGCGGATGGACAGGGCCGTGTGTGCGAACGAAGTCCAGTACGGCGCGGACGTGTCTGCCACGCGCCGCCGTCCATGGCGCGGGCCCGCCCCGCGGATGCATCAAGGCGAGTACCGCACCGGTCACGAAGCCGTAGTTCACGAACACGTCTTCGTGAAGATCGAGTTTGGGATACGAACGCTCGAGGTCGCCCGCGCGATAACCGGTGACACGATGACGCAGCGTGAGATCCTGCGCCCGCGCCGGTGCGCGAATCGGATCGGCCTGTACGAAGCCGAGCGCGTCGAGGGCCCCTTGCAACGAGGTTGGAGCGAAGAGGCTGCGAGCCACCGCATAGCGGCGCAGGTCGTCGAGAGTCACTGAGCCCATTATGCTGCGCCTCAGGTGGTGCGGTCTCTCGGGATTGCCCCTATCTGCGCCGATCACTGGAGATCACGTAGAATGCCCGCGCAAATACGGTGTTCGAGCAGGCCCGCGGTAACGTTCCGCGACAAAGGAGCATGAGCCATGGAGCACATCATCAGCAGGCTGCTTCAGGAGTACGAACACGGACGTGTGACCCGCCGTCAGCTCATTCGGACTCTGGCACTCGCTGCCACAGCGGCGTCATCGGTTGGGACCGCGGAAGCGGCGCCGGCAAACGCGGTCTCCATCAATCACGTTTCCATGCAGGTCGCCGATTACACCAAGACACGCGATTTCTATGCGGGTCTGTTCGGAATGAAAGTGTCGGACGATGACGGAAAGACGCAGTGCCGTTTGACCTTTGGCGACAACATCCTCATTCCGCGCAACGCGAGCAGCAGGCCTGGCGGCAAGACAGGCGTCGATCACATTGCGTACACGCTGGCCAACTGGGATACGGACCCGGCGGTCAAGCCAGCGGTCGAAGCGGAACTGAAGCGTCGCGGGCTGAATATTCGAGTGACCGAAGGCAGCTTCCACGTCCAGGATCCGGACGGCTTCGAAGTGCAGATGGGCGGCAAGAAGCAATAGCGCTGTTGACGGCCAGCTGATCCCGTTCAATTCGCGAAGATTCGGTCGAGCGAAATCTCGAGTTCCGGCAGGAGTGACGTCGTCAACGTATCGCCTGCATCACGGCGCAGTTCGATGGGTCGCGCGAATCCTTCAGCAGCGTTCCGGTATACGCGAACGACGTCGATCTCCGGATCGACCACCCAGTACTCGCTGACGCCGGCGCGTTCGTAGAGTGCGCGCTTGATCGTCTCGTCACGCTTCCGCGTGCCCTTCGACGCGACCTCGACGACGAGATCAGGCGTCCCGCGGACATGCTGCGGCACCATCACCTGCCCGGCTCGCTCACGCGACACATAAAGAAGATCCGGTTCCACGACGTCGTGCTCCGACATGACGACATCGAGCGGCGCAAAAAACACCTCGCCGATCGGGTGCGCTTCCAGATAGTTCCCGATCACGAGGTGCAGCTTCCCGAGAATGCGCTGGTGCCTCAGGTTTGGAGACGGCGTCACGTAGTGCTCCCCGTCGATCAACTCGTGCCGCTTCCCGTCATCGGGAAACAGCAGGAAGTCGTCGTAGGTGAGCTTCACGGCGGAACGAGGCGGAGTCTTGTGGTCAGTCCCGGCCATTCGGCTCATTGTACCGTTGGCCCAGGCGAACGCCGTGCCACCCCGGGGAACTGACGAAATTCCGCAGTTGTGAATCGACCGTGCCGGAACGTTTCGACATGTGCGCGGCCGATCGATTGGGATGATCGCAGATTCTGCGATGAACGTTTTTGCGCGAACGGTGTCTGTTACTGTGAGCGTCGGCGCTCCTGAGAAGAGATGGGTCTCATCGATTCGGTCATCCTGAATCTGACTGAGCGCTCCTGTCGCGCGTTTCAGCGGCTGACGGGCAGGACCAACGTGTGGCTCGCGGTCCAGCTCACGAACCTCAGCATCATCGTGTACTTCGTCTGGGCGGCGCTCTATTCGTTGCGGGTCGAGGCCGTTGTCCGCATCTGGCTCGCGCTCTTCTGCGGCGTGCTGCTGTACGCGCTGACGCAGACGATCTTCAAAGTACCGATCGAAGCCTCCGAAGCCGCTGCTTACCGGCGGGTCGCGAAGGGCTTCAGGAATCCGAGACGCGTTCGCGACGCGCTTCTTCGCATTTCGTTCCTGACGCTGTCGGTCGCGCTCATCTATCCGGTTGTGTTCGTGTACATCAACCTTCACCTCACCGTGTTCCTGCTCAGTTATTTCCTCATCGTGCTGACGACGATCGTGTTGTACCTGCTGGCGTGCGATCCGCTCCCTCCTTGCGCTGGACTTTTGAAGGACCTCGTGCCGTCCTTCATGCGGCGGCCCCGTCCAGACGAAGCATGAACCTCCAGCGATTCAAGGAGGCGCAGCAGCGGCGCGGCTCGGGCTTCGAAGCCGCGTTGTCAGAGATTCAATCGGGAGAAAAGCGGGGCCACTGGATTTGGTATGTGTTCCCGCAGCTCGCAGGTCTGGGCCATTCAGCGCCCTCGCGCGAGTTCGCCATCGATGGCGTCGCCGAGGCCGAAGCGTATCTGCGCGATCCTGTGTTGCGCGCCCGGATACTGACGATCGCGATCGCCGTTCAGGAGCAGCTTCGCCACCGAATCTCACTCGAATCGTTGATGAACTCGTCGATCGACGTGGTGAAGCTCGTATCGTCGCTGACGTTGTTCGGCAGCGTCGCCAGGCGGCTGCACGCCCAGGATGGCCTCGACGAGTACGCGTCGCTCGCGAGCGTCGGCGACGACATCCTGGCGAAAGCGGACGCGCAGGGCTACCCGCCCTGCCAGTTCACGCTCGACCGTCTTCGGGGATAACGCCTGTCCGGCGAAGACGGGTGGTGCCGGCACCTTCAACGCCTCGCGTCCGGAAGCGCGAACGCGACAAGGGAGTCGCCGAGCGCCGGGCCGATGGACACTCCGTGACCGCCTGCGGCAATCACGACATACTGCCGGCCGTCGGGCCCTGAGTACGTCATCGGGGTCGCTCGCGCGCTGGTCGGCAGTGTACCTTTCCATAGCTGCTTGCCCGTCCGCACATCGAACGCGTAGATCGCCGCTTCGAGCGTGCCCGCCGTGAATACCAGCCCACCTGCCGTGACGATCGGCCCGCCGAGCGCGATTGATCCCCACTGCGCGGCCTCGGGCAGCTTCTCGGTGCCCGGGAACTGACCGAGTGGCACTTGCCACGTGATCTCGCCGGTCGCTGCCTTGACCGCGGCGAGTGTGCCCCACGGTGGCGGCGTGCACGGCAGCGAGCTCTTCGGACCAAGGAGGAATCGCCGGGCCATCGCATAGGGAGTGCCACGCTGCAATGCGACTTCGAAGTCGCCGCTGAGTCTGCCGGCGCTTCGCTGCGCGTCGACGTCGGCGCGTTCGATCAGTCGCACTTCTGCCGCGAGGTTGTTCACCGGCATCACGAGGAGATCGTTGACGCGATCGTGCGCGATGCCGCCCCACGCCATGCCGCCCACATTACCGGGCACGACCAGTGTGCCCTGCAGTGACGGCGGCGTGAAGAAACCGTTCGATCGCAGGCGGGTCATGGTCTCCCGGCACCACGCGCGATCATCGTCACTGACGCCCCATGCGTCCTGTGCGGTGAGGCTCGTCCGCGTGAGCGATCGCGGGGCGGCGGGGAACGGCTGCGTCGGCGAGGCGTCTTCTCCGGCGACGCCGGTTCTCGGAACGGGACGCTCTTCAACCGGAATGAGTGGCCGGCCGTTCTCGCGATCGAGTACGAAAAGATGCCCGGTCTTCGATGCGATGGCGACGGCGGCGATCGTGCGTCCGTCCTTGTGCCACTCGAACAGGATCGGCGGTGACGCGACGTCGTAGTCCCATAGATCGTGATGCACCGTCTGGAAGTGCCAGACTCGTGTGCCGGTGTCGGCGCGCAGCGCGATCACCGAGTCAGAGAACAGGTTGTCGCCGGGACGTTCGCCGCCGTAGTAATCGGGACTCGGACTGCCGGTCGGCACGAATACGAGATTGCGGGCGGGATCGGCCACGATCACCGACCACGCATTCGAGGCGCCGGTACGGCGCGCGCTGTCGTTCTTCCAGGTCTGCGCTCCGACCGCTGATGAATTCTGCGGGACTGGATCCCAGGACCATTTCAGTCTTCCGGTCATCGCATCGAAGCCTCGAACCTCACCGCTCGGCTCCGTTGTCCGCGCGCCGTCCTGAATCGCAGAACCGACGACGATCGTATTGCCGACGACGGCGGGAGGTGATGTGACTTCATAGTCGGCGAAACCGGTCGGCGCGATGCGCAGTCCTTGACGAAGATCAACGGTGCCCGCCTTGCCGAAGCTCTGAATCGGTTGACCGGTCCTCGCGTCGAGAGCAATCAGGCGCGCGTCGATCGTCGCCACCAGAATGCGTCGTTCGCGTCCGCGCTGCCATAGCGACACGCCGCGGCTCGCGAAGTCGCCGTAGCCGCCATCGCGTGGTGCCTTTCCATCGAACACCCATCGCTGCCGCCCGGTCACCGGATCCAAGGCAAAGACGCGCCCGAGCGGCGTGCTCAGATACAGCGTGCCATCGGCGTAGAGCGGTGTCGCTTCGAACGCCGTCGGCCGGGCGCGTTCAGGCTGGTACGCGTCGCCGGTGTGAAAGGTCCAGGCGATTTGAAGTGAGGAGACGTTGCTGCGGTTGATGATCTCGAGCGGCGAGAAGCGCTCTCCGCCGGGATCGCGTCCGTACGCGAGCCAATCTCCATCTCGCTGACCGTGCAGAAGGCCGCTCATGACAAGCAGTGCGGACGTGAAGACGATCGTTCGACGCATATCGAAGCACCATCTTGCCAGCGGTCTCTACTTGCCCTTCTCTTCCGCCCTGGCGCCGGCGAGGATGTTCCCCATGCTGTAGTTGCCCTCGTGACAGGCGTACTCCATGACGAAGCCGTCGATCTTCGTCATCGGGACTTCGGCGCTCCATGGCTTGGGCCACACCGTCGGATCGGTCATGGTGAACGAGTAGGTGAGCACGTTGTCGCCCGTTCGTGAGAAGCGCTCGACGAGCAGCATGTTGCGATCGACCAGTCCCGGCACACCGAACGTTCCGGTGCCGTTGTCGGTGAAGTTCCGCGTTTCGACCACGAGCGTCGATCCGTCCCAACGTCCGCGTGAGTCGCCGGCCCAGAACCGGATGCTCTCGCCGACGTGGGCTCTCGCGTCGAGCGGCACGATCCGCGCGTCGTGCACCATCTCGTTGACGATGACGACGTAGCCCGGGCTCTGGAAGATCTGGACGAGATTGTTGTAGGGTCCAGGCACCATCGGTGGCCCCGAGTTGAATCCCATGATGCATCGCTCGGCGAGCGGCAGATCGCTCGGACCACGTCGTCGCTCGCGCGCCTCGTCTCTCGCGCGCGAGATCGCCTGCGCCTGAGACGTCAGCGCTGGAATTCGACCGTCCTTCGGATCGACGACGAGCGACGATCGCCTCGTGCGCACCAGTCTGCGTCCGTTCGGTCCCCACCACCACGCCAGGTTGTAGATGCCCGGATCGGTTTCCGCCCGTGGAACGCCCCCCAGCGATCCCGGCGACGCCTCTTCAGTTTTGTAGCGCTGGTCGTTGATCTGCTTCTCGAGCGTTGCGGCCTCGCTCTCCGTGAGGAACTCCTTGCCCGCAAACTGCGCGGGGCGCTCCAGTGCGGTGATCGTGGTGAAGTCCCACGTCCCCTGAAGATCGGGATCGCCCCACGGCGTTCGCGCAGGCGATTGAGCCGAGGCGGCCGCTCCGCTCAGCGAGACGATCGCAACGAACCCGACGACGATCAGGTAAGCGCGCATGTCGAATCTCCTCGCTCGTTCACGGTCGTGACGACTCCACAAGATAACCCGGGCGCGCGGCAATGGTCGCCGAGCCCCGTTTCAGCCGGACGTCCACCCGGTGCCAGCCCTGCCGATTCGGGACAGGCGGATAGAAGGTGAGCTCGTATCGTGTCCGCATGTCGTCGAGGGCGGCGCGAAACACCGCTCGCAACTGCTCGGGCTTCGTTGCGCGCCAGTAACGGCCTCCCGCGGTGCGTGTGAGCACCTCGAGAAACGGGCCCGGTAACGGAGTAGAGCCAGGTGCCGGCGGCCTTCCAGGGTCCGCATTTGGCGAGGTCGTCCGAGTTGGAGGCGCGGCTGACCGGAGTCGCTCCTCAGGTATTTCGATGGCGTGGACGATCGGCTTTCCTCGACGAACGGCCTCGAGGATATTGCGTTCCGTCAACCAGCTCGCGGTGTCCTGACCGTCGCTGAATACCAGCAGCACTGTTCGATGCGCCTCATCCTGCTCGAGCGCGAGCGCCGCAAGAATGCCATCTCGTAGTGCCGTGCCGCCGGCTGCGTGCAACATGCTGACACCGCGCGTGAGCCGGTCTCGATCGCTCGTGAGCGCCACGCGCCGTTCGACCTGTTCTGAAAACGTGATGAGCGCCCCTTGATCGGCGGCACGCAGATCGTTCACGACCGCAGTTGCGGCGTCGATCAAATGGGTCATTTTCTCGCCCATCATGCTGCCGCTGTTGTCCAGCGCCATGACGACATTGAGCGGTGCCGTGTCCAGTGCCACGCTCTCGAGCCGCTGCGGCACGTCGTTGTCGGTGACGATGAAGTCGTCGGCGGTCAGTCCTCGAAGCGGCCGGCCATCGCGCATGACGGATACATCGAGACGGACCGCCTTGATGCCGCTCTTGAATGTCGTCTGAGCGAGCCCGTTGGGCGCACCCATGCACGCCAACGCCGCCACGAGCGCCAGAGGAGCGCGCGTCATCGACGCACCTGAGCGCGCAGGCTGTCGAGAGTCTCCGTGTCCAGCTGTGGGAACTGGTACTCCACCCAGGGATCGACCTCCTCGAGCGCTCGTTTCTCGAACAGCTGCTCGATTGCGGAGCTCGCGGCGGCCGCCTCGTCTGTGACGGCGCCGACGAAGCTCAGACCGACATATGCGCTCTGGCACCACGGGCAGAGCCTGGTCGCGGTCTCATAGCGCGAGCGGGCGTTCTGGAAATCTTCCGCATCGGTGTCGAGGGCTGCGAGGAACAGCGCAGCGAGATAGCGGTGCGTCATGTCGGTGGCGTTGTTCAACGTCATGTCGAGCAGCGATCGCGCCTCCCGTTCGTTGTCCGACACCGTCATCACACGTCCCAGCCTCAGTTGTGCTTCGAAGAGACGCGCATCGAGCTGCATCGCCTTCCGATAGTCGGCGGCGGCAAATCCGGTCCACTTCAGAAGATCCAATCGCCGCGCGCGCGTCGTACACGCCTGGTCGACGCAGTTGAGGGCGTGCACCTGTGCCGTGATTTCGTAGGCAATGCCGGAGAGAAGATGCAGACGCGCGTCGTCGGGAAACGATCGCAGTCCACGCTCGAGGAATGGACGTGCCGCCTCTGGATCCCGCCTCGCCAGGTACATCGTCGGTACAACGCGATACCACCGCGTTCGGAATGCGGATGTGTCCGGCAATTCCCGTGGCAGCAGGTTCAGCGCGGCTTCAGCATATGCCAGCTGCAGATCCACGCGTTCGGCATCGGTCGCGTTCAGTGCGGCTTCGGTGTGCAGCAGTGCCGCGGTTTGAATGAGGCGTGGCTCCTCGCGCTGGAGCAGCGGACGAATCTTATAGAAGTCGCCCTTTGACAACTCCGCGATCCCGGGGAAACGACGATCGAACTCGTCGTGCTGGTACGCGCGAATGGATTGAAGGTAACTCTCGAAGAGCAGCCGTGCTTGTGGCGATTGCGCTGCAAGCCGCATGGTGCTGCTCAGGACGACGAGGAATACAACTGCCGTGGAACGCATATCACTCGCCCCACACAGTCTACCCCTCGGGTTCGAAGAACCCGCCCAACCGCTCGCGAAGCGAGCGGCCCTATTTCGTCAGCTTCCTCATATACGCTTCGAGCTTGTCGTTCTCGTAGGTCACCGTATTCAGGAACAGGCTCTCGAGAAGATAGCGCCGGCGTTCGCCGTCGTCCATCTGCTCGATCAGGTGGGTGATCTCGCGAACCATGTCTTCGAACGAGCGCTGCAGCTCGCGTTTGGCGGTGACCTCGCGATACAGCGTTTCCATGATGGCGAGCAGATCGCCGTCGAGTGGAATGTCGGCGCCGGTCGACGTCTTGATCGTTCGCATGGTCAGGCCCCGAAGCTTTTGAGCGCCGACGCCTCATCGGCGTGAATCTCGAGAAAGTTCTGCGCCCCCGTCATCGAGAGCATCGTTTCGACGCGCTTCTGCACGCCGGCGAGCTTCAGCGACCCGCCGGCCGCGTTCGCCTGGCGATACAGGTCCATCAGGCAGCCGATCGTCGCGCTGTCCACGTAAGTCACGGTCGTCAGGTCGAGCAGCAACTTGCGATCGCCACCGCCGATGAGCGACGTGATCGTGTTGGAGAACTCGGAGAGGATCGGATACATCAGACGGGTTTCGTTGACCCGCACGATGGAGACGTCCTGGTTCCGCTCGGTGGTCAGATTCATCCTGTCACTCCCGTTCTCGGGATCGCGTCTTGTTGATCGCGCAGCTTCTGGATTTGGCGCGCCAGTTCGGTTCGGCCCCGGTTGATCCGCGACTTCACGGTGCCTTCGGGCAGCCGTAACTTGTTCGCGATTTCCTGATAGGTCAGTTCCTGAATGTCGCGCAGCATGACGGCCGTGCGCAGCGTCGGCGCCAGCTTCTCGAGCGCGCGGCGCAGGAGCGTGACCCGGTCGCGCTGCTCAAGTCTCACATCGGCGCGCGTATCCGGCGAGATCGGCGGGTGGTCGGACGGGTCGACATCGCGGTTGATCGTCTCGCGCTCCTTGCGGACGGCGCGGTAGTGATCGATGCAGAGATTGCGGCTGACGCTGATCAGCCAGGTCTGGAAGTTGGCGCGGCGGTCGAACGTGTCCAGCGACTTGAACAGTTTCAGGAACACGTCCTGCGTGAGGTCCTCGGCCTGATCGTGGCTGCCGACGAACTTGTAGGCGACGTTGAACACCTTGCGCCGGTACATCCGGACGATCGTTTCCCACGCGGCCTGATCGCCGTTCAGGCAGCGTTCGATGATCTCGTCGGTGGCCTGCGACGGGGCAGGAGAATCAGCGGACATGAATGATGACGTGTCCGGTGGCCGCTATGGGCGTACACGCAGCGAAATGGGCGGGAATAGGCGCATGATAACATGCTTGGCGGAACTTACTTCCCACATCCGATCGGCCGCTCCGTTGTCGCGGCCGCCAGTTCGCGGCCGAAGGTGTGTTGTGGGCGGTTCTCGTCCAGTTGATACTCTCCACTAGAGTGTACCTACCGTTCCACCAGAGTCCGCAAGGTCTCCTCTGCGACGGCGTCAGCGTGCAATCCATCGTCGAGCGGGTGGGCACCCCGGCGTACGTCTACAGCGCGCGGGCCCTGCGAGAAGCGTATCGCAACATCGACGACGCGTTTGCCGACTACCCCCACGCGATTCACTATGCCCTCAAAGCGAACTCGACGTTGGCGCTCGTGCGGCTGCTGCGGTCGCTCGGCAGCAAGGCCGATGTGAATTCGGGAGGCGAACTCGCGGTCGCGCTCCGCGCCGGGTTCGACCCGAAGGACATCGTCTTCACGGGCGTCGGCAAGACGCACGAAGAGCTCGAGGACGCGATTACCAGGGGTGTCGGCACCGTCAACGCCGAGTCGGCGGGTGAGCTCGATCGCATCGCAGCGGTCGCGAGCGGCATGGGACGCCGGGCGCGGGTCGCGTTGCGGGTCAACCCCGACATCGATGCGAAAAGCCATCCCAACATCTCGACCGGCCTCCGCGCCAACAAGTTCGGCGTGCCGATCGGCGAAGCGCGCCGCATCTATGCGGAGCGGCGGTCGGTTCAGGGACTGCAGTTCGTCGGCGTGCACGTGCACATCGGCTCGCAGATCACCACGGCGGAACCGCTGCGCCGCGCGGCCGAAGCGCTCGTGGGGCTTGCGCTCGACATCATCGAGGACGGCTTCTCCCTGGAGCATGTCGATCTCGGCGGCGGTCTCGGTATTTCGTACGAAGGCCGCGACATCATCACACCGCAGGAGTACGCCTCGATCGTCGTGCCCGAGTTGCGCCGTCTCAGTGTGCCGGTCGTGCTCGAACCCGGCCGCGCGATCGCCGGCCACTCCGGAGCGCTGGTCGCGAAGGTCGTCGACACGAAGACCGATCCGGACGGCCGCAGGTTCGTCGTCCTCGATGCCGGCATGACCGAGTTGATGCGTCCGGCGCTGTACGGCTCGTTCCATCGCATCGTGCCGGTCGTGCGCCGCGCTGGACCGGAGACGCCGGCCGATGTCGTCGGGCCGATCTGCGAGAGCAGCGACGTCTTCGCGACCGCCCGTCCGCTGCCGGATCTGCAGGTCAACGATTTCGTCGCCGTGCTCGATACCGGTGCGTATGGCGCGGTCATGGCCTCCAACTACAACCGGCGTCTCCTGGCGCCTGAAGTCCTGGTCGACGAAACGCAGTGGAGGGTGATTCGGCGACGCCAGACACTCGACGACGTGCTGGCGCTCGAGTCATGACGGGCGCGCTCATCGCGTTCGAGGGACTCGATCAGAGCGGCAAGCAGACGCAGGCGGAGCTGCTGCGAGACCGCCTCACGGCGTCGGGACATCACGTGCAACTGCTGTCGTTCCCGGATTACGAGACGGCCATCGGGCAGGAGATCGATCGGGCGCTGCATGGCTCGCGCGACTACGGCGCCGACGTCATGCAGCTTCTCTATGTCGCCAACCGCTACGAGTGGAAGGCGAGAATTCTCGAGGCGCGCGATCGCGGCACGATCCTCGTGTGCGATCGGTACCTCGCCTCGAGCGTCGCCTACGGCGAAGCGCACGGGCTCGATGCTGAGTGGCTGCTCCAGATCCAGCGGTTCCTCCCGCAGCCTGACATCACGTTTCTCCTCGACATCGCCCCCGAGGTGTCGGCGCGGCGCAAGACGGCCGATCGCGACAGGTACGAGCGCGACCTGGTGCTGCTCGCCCGTGTGCGCGACAGCTATCTTCGTCAGGCGGCGCAAGGGTGGGTGCGACTCGACGCCGACCGCGATCGCGACGCGGTTGCGGCCGATGTCTACGCGGCGGTCAGCGCGCGGCTCGGGGATAACGGGGAAGACAGGGGAAACGGGATTACACGGAGGAAACGGGGGTAACGGGGCAAACGGGAATCCTTGATCACGAAGAAGTGCATGTCTCGCAGCGAGTCTATGAGTACGTTTGACCAAGAGACTCCGTTTCCCCCGTTTCCCCCGTCTCCTCCGTTTCCTGTGGCTCGCGACGCTAGAACACTTTCAATACAGGATGGATCTGCCCCGTCA
Organism: Vicinamibacterales bacterium; assembly: GCA_036407095.1. Classification (GTDB taxonomy): domain Bacteria; phylum Acidobacteriota; class Vicinamibacteria; order Vicinamibacterales; family UBA2999; genus Gp6-AA40. The sequence continues at coordinate 299,312 of DASWZV010000143.1, forward strand.
TCAGCGCCCCATCGAACACATTCCACGTCCCGAGACCGTCGTTGCTCTCCGGTTCGAGCAGATAGAACACGAGACGCCCTAATCGCTGATCGGTCCGGATGACGAGCGATCCAGGAGGAACCTCGACGTCCTTGTGCTCGAAGCGGCCTGTCACCGTGGTCTCATGGTGTCCCTGGAATGCACGCTCGGCGTGAGCGACTCGATCGATCACGAACTGATCGGCGGATCGCCGGGCCGGAGCGCTGACGCGATCCACGCGAATGCCGTGTGCAGCAAGGACCCGGGCCACTGATTCGAGGAGCGCGCCCGACGATGAGCGTACGACGTACTCGCTCGGCACGCGCCGGCTGACGGTTGGAACGAAGCGATCGTAGACGGTCATCTTCGTGGGGACCGCCACGCTCTCGACCATCGTCGTCATCGGCTTCCCGGATCGTGGGTTCGGCGCGGTTCCGACCGCGCCAACGAGTACGTCCACCGGCCGCGGCAGCGGACGAAGCTCGAAGGCGACGCCGGCTTCTCTTGGTGCCCGCGTTCGGCTCCACTCGCTGTCCGAGCGTCCGGTGAGCGACCTGATCTCGGCGGCGTTCGCTGCCACGAAGCGCATGATCTCCTCGACGAACGCCTCGGTGACTTTGACGCGCCGCTCGAAATCGAGATAGCTGTAGGCCTCAGAGAGGACGGCGATGCGATTGCGCAGCCCGATGTAGTTGTTCCCGAAGCGGGGGCGCTCATCGAACGTTCGCCACGCTTTTGCCCGTGCGTCGTCGGTCGCGAACCCTTCCAGTTCTTTCCCGAGCGAGTCGACGTGCGCGAAGTTGCCGTAGTCGTATACGCGAAAGTCGTGGCGCGACGCCATGGCCCGGCGGACGGACGCCAACAGCTTGTCACGCGTGAACCCGATGATGCGTGCATCGGCGTTCGGATTGAGCGCCGGCGCATACGTCAGGTGATATCCGTGATAGGACCCGTTGGTCGTGTGAAGGTCGACGACCACGTCGGGATCCCATCGCGTCATCAGCGCCACGAGGGCCCTCGCTTCCGCCGACTCGAGCTTCATGAAGTCTCGATTGAGATCGAGGCCGTTCGCGTTCTCACGCGTGCCCACGCCACCGATGGGACCGTTCTGTTCGGTACGATTCTCGAGGCTGATCTTCTCGTTGCCATCCGCGTTGTAGATCGGAACGAACAGCCAGACGGCCGCTTTGAGAAGGGGCTGAAGATCTCCTCGCGTGAGTCGTCGCATCAGATGCAGGGTCGCTTCTTTGCCCTCGACTTCGCCGGCGTGAATGTTGGCCATGACCAGTACCACCGGGAGCCGCGTCTGTTTTGTCCCGAGCGACGTCGAGGGATCCGGGCGGCCAGGTGGGTCGCCAATGACCACCAGCGGCAGCGCACGACCCTCTTCGGACGTGCCGAAGGTCTCGACGTGGACCGTCGATGTCCCTGTGGCCAACGCGTCGATGAACGCGCGAACGTCGGCAAGTCGGCTGGTCTCGGTGAATCCGCTGCGTTCGGCGACGCTGCGCGGTTCGTCGTGTTGAGCGTTGATTACGGCACACGCGACGAGTAACGCGGCACCGAGCCACAGGAGCGCCGTCATGGGCTGCATACGCATCACTGTAACTCGGCGGCATCAGGAGACTCCTGGGTCCTTGGTGCTTGGTTGTCCCTTCGGCCGTGGTCCCTTGTCCTGCGTTGAGCCCGCAGGATGCCATTGAAACTGGTAAAGGACCAAGGACCAATGAGCTCGAGGCTCGATCTAGGCGCGACGTGGGGGAGCGGCGCGCGCGATGGTCAGCGCGCGAACCTCCCTGGCGCCCGCAGCTTTCAACACCCGCGCGCATTCGTCGAGCGTCGCTCCCGTCGTCCACACGTCGTCGACGAGAATCACAGTCCGATCGATCACATACGACCGCAGCGCGCGCCGGCGCACGAGAGGCGACAGGCGGAAGGCGCCACGAACGTTGCGACGGCGCGCGAACGCCGTGAGCCCCGTCTGCGGCGCCGTGGCCCGGATGCGCCACAACGCGTGTATCACGGGGGGACCGAGCACGCGTGAGAGGACATCCGCCTGATTGAACCCCCGTCGCAGTCGACGCCACGGATGAAGAGGAACGGGGACGACGCAATGCGCGCTCGAGAGGAGTTCGGCTCCCGACGATCGCAGCATGTGCCCGAGGCGTGTGCCCAGCGAGCGACGGCCCTCGTACTTGAACGCATGCACGATCTCGCGCAGCGTGCCTTCGTACTCCCCAACCGCACGCCCGGCGTCGATCGTGCCCGGGCGCCGGCGACAAGACGGGCAGCGCTCCAGCTCGAGACTGATGATCCGCCATGACGGCAGCATGCCGCCGCAGGTGCGACAGACCGGCGGCACGAGTGGATGAATCGCGGACCAGCAGGCGACGCAGATCGCGCCGTCGAGCGGTCGCTCCAGAACGCAGGCACACGCCGCGCAGCGAGGCGCAATCGTGACGGCGACGAGCGCGTCGGCCGCATGGGTGAGTGCGGAACGAAGCGTGCGGACCGCGCTCATTTCACGTAGCGCGGAGGCTTTCGCCTGCGCGTTGACGCGGGGGCTGAAGCCCCCGCTCGACGGATCTCTATGCAGGACTCTCGCTGAACTGATGGCGCTGAGCGTTCCCCCACAGCCGTTCGAGGCCGTAGAACGATCGGCACTCGCGGCTGAAGACGTGCACCACGAAGTTGAAGTAGTCGAGCAGGATCCATTCCGATTTGTCGACGCCTTCGGCGAGCGCGGGGCGCTCGTGCAGCTCCTTCTTCAACGTCTCGCGCACCGCGTCGGCAATCGCGGTGATCTGCCGCGGGTTGCCACCGGTGCAGATGACGAAATGATCGGTGAACCCACCCGCTTTGCGCAGGTCGAGGACCACGACGTCTTCCGCTTTCTTATCGAGTGCCGCGCGCACGGCGGTTGTCACTGCCGCTGGCAGTGTGCCTTTGGCCGGCCGGGTCGCGGTCGCCGTTCTTGTCCTGGAGGTCGCTCTCGTCTGACCGTCAGATCTGGATGCGCTGCTCTTTGCCATGCAAGTTGCCTACCGCTCCATACAAACGATGCCCGACGATATACCGGCCCACTGCCTCCGGTACGAGATCGTCGATGGGTTTACCGGCTGCGAGGCGCGCACGAATCGTCGTCGACGACACGTCACGCGTCCGAGCCTCCACGAGGAATACGAATGTTTCCGGGCTCGCGATCGCCGGCGCCTCGGGTGCGCGCAGCCGCGATCGGATCTCGGGCGTCCGCGTCGCGGCGGCATCGAGCGTCGTCCCTGGCCGGGTGATCACGACGAAGTGCGCGGCATCGAGGACCGCGGGGAATTGCCGCCATGTCGCAATTTCTGCAAACGCATCGCTACCGAGAATGAAGAAAAGCTGCGACGGGCTCCACCCCTCGCTCCCGAGCGTGGCGAGCGTGTCCGTGGTGTACGAGGGGCCGTTGCGCTGCAATTCCATGTCCGACGCGCGATATGACTGGTGCCCGTCGATGGCCAGGGCCACGAGCGCGAACCGATGAAACGCGCTCGCACGCGGATCCGATGGACGATGGGGTGGATCGTGTGAAGGGATGAACAGGATCTCGTCGAGTCCCAGCGCGCTGCGCGCCGCTTCGGCGGCATCGAGATGGCCGAGATGAATGGGATCGAACGTGCCACCGAACAGGCCCAGTCGTACTCGCGCGCTCATGCGTCGCGCCGGACCCGCGCCGGCGTGATGAGATCGATCGATTCGTCGTCGGTGGCGTGCTCGTCGAGATCGACCTCGGAGGCTCGCGCCATCGCGATCTCCCGCCACATCGCCTCGAGCAGATCGTCGAGTCCTTCTCCTGTGACCCCCGAGATCGGAAAGAAGGGCAGCGCAAGCGCTCTGACGTGTCGCGTCAGGGCGTCCAGGCGTGCGGGCTCGTCCAATGCGTCGATCTTGTTGGCCGCGACGATATGGGGCTTGGTCGCGAGCGCCGGATCGAACTGGTGCAGTTCGTCGCGGATGGTCTCGAAGTCCTCGACCGGATCTCGTCCCGACGCGCTCGACACATCGACGAGGTGCACGAGCACCTTGGTCCGCTCGACATGGCGCAGGAAGCGATCGCCGAGCCCATGGCCTTCATGCGCGCCCTTGATGAGGCCGGGCACGTCCGCGACGACGAAACTGCGATCGTCGCTGAGCGACACTACACCGAGATTGGGCGTGAGCGTCGTGAACGGGTAGTTGGCGATCTTCGGCCGCGCGGCCGAGATGCGCGAGATGAGTGTCGACTTGCCGGCGTTGGGAAATCCGACCAGTCCCACGTCGGCGAGCAGCTTCAATTCGAGGCGCAGCGCTTTCTCCTCGCCCGCTTCGCCCGGCTCGGTCCGCCGCGGGGCGCGATTGGTCGACGACACGAACTGCGCGTTGCCGCGGCCGCCGCGGCCGCCGCGCGCGATGAGCACCCGCTGTCCTTCGTGCGTGAGGTCGGCGAGCAGATGCGACTCGTGACCATTGCGCGCGTAGACGAGCGTGCCGATCGGTACGTTGATCTCGAGGTCGTCCGCGGCCTGCCCGGTGCGGTTGGAGCCTTGCCCGTGGCGTCCCCGGCCAGCCTTGAACTCGGGGTGATAGCGGAAGTCGATGAGGGTGTTCTTGGTGGGAACCGCTGTGATGTAGACCGAGCCGCCCGCTCCACCGTCGCCGCCGTCCGGCCCACCGCGAGGCACGTACTTCTCACGGCGAAAACTGAGGCAGCCATTGCCGCCTGAACCGGCTGTGACGTGGATGTCGACTTCGTCGACGAACATAAGAACTAGGGCCCAGGGCTCAGGCCCCAGTCCGAGGCCCGAGCCTTAGTCTGCTGAGGCCTGAGGCCTGGGCCCTGAGGCCTGTTCTTATTCTACGGGGATGACCGAGATCTTGCGGCCGTGCTGACCATGGTCCTCGAAGCGGACCTTCCCGTCGACCTTCGCGAACAGGGTGTGATCCTTCGCCAGCCCGACGTTGAGGCCGGGGTTGAAGCGGCGGCCTTTCTGACGTACGAGAATCGAACCGCCGCTCACGAGATTGCCATCGTGGCGCTTGACGCCGAGGCGCTGCGAATTGCTGTCGCGGCCGTTGCGTGAGCTGCCCTGACCTTTTTTATGAGCCATGTGGAAAACCTTACGCCTGAATCTCGGTAATCCGCACTCGCGTGAGCATGCTTCGGTGGCCACGTGTCTTGCGGAAGCCCTTGCGGCGCTTCTTCTTGAACACCCGCAGCTTCGGACCGCGTGCTTCACCGTCGACCACGCCAAGGACTTTTGCCCCGGCGACGAAGGGCGCGCCCGCGACGACGTCACCCGCATCCTTCTCGACGAGCAGAACCTGCTCGAACGTGAAGGCGGATCCCTGCTCTCCCGGAGGGCCGTCGATCTCGACGACGGAGCCGGGGGTGACCTTCAACTGCCGGCCGTGGGCCTGAACGATCGCGTACACGCGCGTACCTCGGTGTGGTGACGATAGGGTGGTGCGAAGCGCACCAACGGCACAACCTTCTAAAGGTAGCAGATCGACGTCGGACCGGGCAAGGCTGTCGTTGCTTTACGCCAAAGGCTACGGCCAGACAGGTTTCGGACCCTGCCTCTACTGCAGCAGGATGCGCGTGCCTTTGATCTTCTGGCTGCTCAACGTGCTGAGGAAGCTCGGGATGAGCCGGTCCATCAGCTCGAAATACGACGAGAGCGCCGGCGTGGTCTGATTCGCCGAATACAGCACCTGCTCGGCGAACGTCTCGGAATGCAGGGTCGCGCCGCTCCGTCCGTCTATGAAGATGAAACGGCCATCGAGGCTGAATCCCTTGCGTTCCTGGTACGAACGGACCGGAATGACGCGACGGCGGCCGAACGAGTCGTACACCTCCTGCTCGCGCTGCACCAGCTGGTTCTTCTGAAGAGGCGTGAACATGACCGTGCCGGTGACGATGAGCGGCTGCTGGTATTCCTCGCCGATCTTCTTCCAGTACTCGACGTTCGCGAACACGTGCTCGTAAGGCTCGAGGTCCTTCTGCTCCTTGATTGGAGCCGCCGCGGGCGGCTGCTGGCCGCTGTCGGTGGCCTTCGCGTCGGACGCGACATCCATGAGTGGCAGTACGTCGGAGTCGATGACACGCAACTCTGACTTGGTCCGAAGCTGGCTGCGCAGCAACCGGGTGGTCTCGAGGTTGCCGTCCACGTCCTCGGTGCCGCCGGCGAGGAAGCCAGCCACGAGAACGCGCTGGAATGCGCCGACGTCCAGCTTGGGCCGGATCGGCGTTTCAATCTGAATCTCGTACGAGCTCGTGCAGGCCGCTGCCAGCAGAAGTGCGCCGAGACTACTGGCCAGTCTTGCGTGTCGTGCGGTCATTGATTTCCTTGAACAACTCGTAATTCTGCTTGATCATCGCGTTGTTCGGCTCGAGTTCGAGCGCCTTCTCATACGCCGCGCGCGCCTTGGCGAGATCGCCTTCGTGCTCGTACGCGATCGCCAGGTTGTTGTGAGCCGCCGCGTACGTGGGATCAACCTTGGTCGCGCGTTCCCACCAGAAAATCGCTTCCCGCCACAACGATTTCTGCGCGACGCTGATCCCGAACTGCACTTGCTTCTTCGCATCGTCGCGGGCGTCGGCCGCGAGAGGCGCGGCCGCAAGCCCAACGAGGAGGGTAATAATCGGGACAACCGTGCGCATAGACATTCTGAGAGATCCTTCACTATCTCACTCGCCTGCACGCTGCGCAAGCGAATTGGGCCCGCCAGAGCTCGGGGAATCCGAGCAATCCACGTACCACGGCTGTCGCCTGATTTCGCAGGGTGCCGTAATGGATCACGCTGAAGACCGTCCACTTTCTTTCGTGACATGTCCGGCGCTCGTTGTGAAATCCGAAAGTCGGTGCCTATAATTCGGGACAGGCTGGGTGCGCTGCGTGGTGATCGTCTGTCCACGTGAGCCCCGGCTTTTTCATTTGGGGTTGAGGCCGCCTGTAGAGGACGAACGAGTCTGAGGACTCGTCACTACAGCGCCCGCCGACCAGCGGGCCAGGAGTTGGCCATGACCCTCGATCACGCAGTTGCGCTGTCCCTCCTCGTCGATTTATCCCGTGTTGGACTGAGCGAACGCCTTCGCGCCGACGATCCTGAGCTCGTCGAACGCGCCGCGTCGCGCCGTGACGAGGCTCGTTGCGCGCGCGAGCAGGCCGAGCGAAACGGCATTCATGTCGTCGCCTGGTTCGACACGCGTTTTCCTCGGATGCTCGGTGAGATTACGGATGGGCCTCCGGCGCTGTGGTATCGCGGGCAGCTGAACGTGCTCGACGCTCCGTCAGTCGCGATCGTCGGGTCGCGTGCAGCCACCGCAGTCGCGCTTGAAGCAGCCACCCGAATCGCGGCGGATCTGGCTTCGCGGGGGATCACGATCGTGAGCGGCCTCGCGAGGGGCGTGGATTCGGCGGCTCACCGGGGCGCGATGGAGACCGGGCGGACCGTGGCTGTGCTCGGCTCGGGTCTCGACCACATTTATCCTCCCGAGCACGTGGCGCTCGCGCGCCAGATCGCAGAGCACGGGCTCGTGCTGAGCGAATACGCGCCCGGAACGCCACCGCTCCCTTCCAACTTCCCGATGCGCAATCGATTGATCAGTGGCCTCTCGCGAGCAGTGGTCGTCATTGAAGCATCGGAGAACTCAGGGTCGTTGATCACCGCCTCGTGCGCGCTCGAACAGGGGCGGGAGGTCATGGCCGTGCCGGGGAACGTGCTCAGCGGCCGCAACCGGGGCGGCCATGCGCTCATCCGGGATGGAGCAAAGATTGTGGAGTGTGCGGACGATATCGTAGAAGACCTCGGGCTTGGAGTGGAGCATGCTCCAACCCCACAAATGGTGGCAAATAACTGCGTCACAGAGACTTCTGGCGACGCGGTGCTGGGGAGGATGGAATCGGGTCAGGCTTACGATCTCGAGGCCCTGGCGTCGGGATCCGGCCTGGATATGGGCCGATTACTGCCTCGGTTGATGGAGCTGGAACTGGCCGGACTCATCCGGCGGGCGGAGGGCGGGCGTTTCGTCCGCTCCGTATGAACGTGCTAGTGTCACGTTCCGGGACTCGATCGGCGCAACAGTAAATGGCAACCAAACCACTCGTCATCGTCGAATCACCTGCCAAGGCCAAGATTCTTGGCCGCTTCCTCGGCAACAAATACCGGGTCGAGGCGAGCTACGGGCACATTCGGGACCTGCCGGAGTCGGCTTCGGAGGTTCCGAAGGAGATCAAAGAGAAAGATTGGGGTCGTCTCGGGGTCGACGTGGAAGAAGACTTCACGCCCTACTACGTCGTGCCCAGCGACAAGCGGAAGCAGGTCGCTCACCTGAAGACCGCGATCAAAGAGGCATCGGAGCTCCTGCTCGCCACCGACCCTGACCGTGAAGGCGAGTCCATCAGCTGGCATCTCACTCAGGTGCTCAAGCCGAAGGTGCCGGTGCGTCGCATCGTCTTCCACGAGATCACGGAAGAGGCGGTCAAGGAAGCGCTGAAGAGTCCCGCAGCGGTTGACGAGAACCTGGTTCGCGCGCAGGAGAGCCGACGGATTCTCGATCGACTGTATGGCTACACGCTGTCACCGGTGTTGTGGAAGAAAGTGCAGACCGGGTTGAGCGCGGGCCGCGTGCAGAGCGTGGCCGTTCGTTTGATCGTCGAGCGCGAAGAGGAGCGCCGCGCGTTCCGCAGCGCGCTCTACTGGGATCTCGAAGCGAGGATGAAAGGCGAGGGGCGCGAGTTCATCGCGACCCTGGTCCGTTTGGGCGACCAGCGCATCGCGTCGGGAAAGGATTTCGATTCGCTCACCGGGACGCTCAAGAACAAGAGCGCGCGTCTGCTCGACGAGAGCGCCACGATCGTGCTGCTCGAGACGATGCGGGCGAACGTGCCCTGGACCGTGACGTCGCTCGAGCAGAAGCCCGGCGTCGAACGGCCGGCGCCGCCGTTCACGACGTCGACGCTGACGCAGGAGGCGAGCCGCAAGCTCGGGTTCTCCGCCGACCGCACGATGCAGGTGGCGCAGCGGCTTTTCCAGGGCGTCGACGTCGGCAACGATCAGATGGAGGGGCTCATCACCTATCACCGCACGGATTCGACGACGCTCTCCGACAAGGCGATCAACGAATCCGCCCGCGTGATCCGAGAGATGTTCGGCGGCGAGTACTACGACGGGCCGCGACGCTATCAGACGAAGGTCAAGAACGCGCAGGAAGCGCACGAGGCGATCCGTCCCACAGATTTCCGTCTCGCGCCGAGTCAGCTCGAAGGGACCCTCGATGCCGACGCATTCAAGATCTACGACCTGATCTGGAAGCGGACGATGGCGTCGCAGATGGTCGATGCGCGCGTGCTGCGGACATCGCTCGAGATCTCGGCGCAGGCACCGAACGGCGAGACGGCGGTGCTGAGCGCGAGCGGCAAGGCGATCGAGTTTGCCGGCTTCCGACGCGCCTACGTCGAGGGGAGCGACGATCCCGTTGCCGAGCTCGAAGAGCAGGAAGCCATCCTTCCGCAGTGCCAGATCGGCGATCTCATTCATCATGACGGCAGTACCGCAATCACGCTGCTCGACACCGAGTTGAAGCGGCACGAGACGACGCCGCCCGCGCGCTTCACTGAAGCGGCGCTGATCAAGGAGCTCGAGCGCCTGGGGATCGGTCGACCATCGACCTACGCGCCAACGATCGCCACGATCATTCGGCGCGGATACGTGCTTCGACAGGGCAAGGCGCTGGTCCCGAGCTTCACGGCATTCGCGGTCACAAAGCTGCTGCGCGAACACTTCGGCGACTTCGTCGAGACCGACTTCACCGCGGAGATGGAGGACGACCTCGACGAGATCTCGCGCGGCGAACGCGAGTGGATCGCATTCCTGAAACAGTTCTACTACGGCGATCGCAAGCATCGCGGCCTGTTGCCTGCCGTCGAGAAGGGCGCCGAGAAGGCCGACTATCCGGTGCTCGATCTCGGTACCGATCCCGCGAGCGGCGAGCCGGTGCGTGTGCGCATCGGGCGCTTCGGTCCTTTCGTGCAGGTGGGAGACGGCGGCCCGGGCCGAACGGCATCGCTGCCCGAGGACGTCGCGCCGGCGGATTTCAGAGTCGAAGCAGCGCTCGAACTGGTGCGTGCCAAGGCCGAGGGGCCGCGCACGCTGGGGGTCGATCCCGCGACCGGTCTGAACGTGTATGTGATGACCGGACGATTCGGGGCGTACGTGCAGCTGGGCGAGACGCCGGAGCCGCGGCCGAAGAAGAGCAAGGCTCCGCCCGCCGAGAAGCCGAAGCGGGCGTCGCTTCAGAGCGGCATGACCGAGTCGACGGTGACGTTGGACGAGGCGCTCAAGCTGCTGTCGCTCCCTCGCGTCGTCGGATTGCATCCCGACGACAACGAGCCGATCACCACGAACTTCGGCCGCTTCGGCCCGTACGTCAAACACGGCGACGAGTTCCGTTCACTCGAGTCGGAAGAGGATGTGTTCGGCATCTCGTTCGATGCAGCGCTGGCATTGCTGCGTGCGCCCAAGCAGTCTCGCCGTCGACAGCCGGCGCAGAAGAAAGTGCTTCGCGAGCTCACCGAGAACGGCACGACCATCAAGGTGCTGGCGGGACGCTACGGTCCGTACGTCACCGATGGCACGACCAACGCGTCGATTCCGAAGGCGATGAGCCCGGAGGCACTGACCTACGCACAGGCGCAGGAGTTGCTGGCCGCGCGCCGCGACGCGGGTCCGTCGCCGCGCCGCATGGGCGGACGGCGGCGCGCCGCCGCAGAATCGACAGGACGAGCCCGGGGCTCGCGACGCAAGGCCGCGGGCGCATAGACCGCATAGACGTAGTGTCCGGCTTCAGCCGGACCTTCGGCCGGACTCTCTCTTTCCCTCCGCCGAAGGCGTAAGCTGTTGAGCAGTGAGCGCTGATCGCATCCACATCATCGGCGGAGGACTGGCGGGTTGCGAGGCCGCCTGGCAGGCGGCGTCGCTCGGTGTCGGTGTGGTGCTGCACGAAATGCGGCCCACGCGCGCGACCGCCGTCCACAAGACCGATCGTCTGAGCGAGCTGGTCTGCTCGAACTCCTTCCGCGGAGACAAGCTCGATAACGCCGTCGGCCTGCTCAAGGAAGAAATGCGCCGGCTCGGCTCGCTGATCATGCGAGCGGCCGAAGCGAACCGGGTTCCTGCCGGAGCCGCACTGGCGGTGGATCGCGACGGCTTCTCACGCGCAGTCACCGAGGCCATTCAGGGGCACGCGCTCATCGACGTCGTGCGCGGCGAGGTGCCGCACCTCCCACGCGAGCCGTCGATGTATCCGCTGATCATCGCGACCGGCCCGCTGACCTCCGACACGCTGTCAGCCGACATCGCCGCGCTGGTCGGATCGGATCACTTGTATTTCTATGACGCGGTCAGCCCGATCGTCCTCGCCGAATCGCTCGACATGACGAAAGTCTTCCGCGCGTCGCGCTGGGGAAGAAGCTTGCGTGAAGGCGGGTCGAGCCGGTCTGCCTGCAGCATCGACGATGGCGAAGGCGATTATCTGAACTGCCCGCTGACCGAAGCGGAATACGCTCGCTTCTACGACGCGCTGATCAGCGCCGAATCCGCCACCGTGCACGACTTCGAGAAGGAGATCTTCTTCGAAGGGTGTCTGCCAATCGAGGTGATGGCCGATCGGGGACGCGACACGCTGCGCTTCGGCCCGATGAAGCCGGTCGGTCTCGTCGATCCGCGGACAGGACGCACGCCGTACGCGGCGGTGCAGCTGCGTCAGGACACGATCGCGGGCGATCACTTCAGCCTCGTGGGTTTTCAGACGCAGCTCAAATGGGGCGAGCAGGCGCGTGTGCTCTCGCTCATCCCCGGGCTCGAGCAGGCCGAGTTCGTGCGCTTCGGGCTCGTCCACCGCAACACCTACATCAACGGACCGACGGTTCTGCTCTCCACCTGGCAGACGAAGAGTCGCCCCGATCTCTTCTTCGCCGGCCAGATCTCGGGCGTTGAAGGCTACGTCGAATCGGCCGCATCGGGTCTGATCGCCGGGCGCAACGCCGCCGCGCTCGCGCGTGGCGAAGAGCCGCGCGTCCCGCCGCGGACGACCGCCATCGGTGCGTTGGCCTACTACGTGTCGCACGCCGATCCGCGGCATTATCAGCCGACGAACATCACGTTCGGGATCATGCCGCCGCCCGATTCCATGAACGGACGTCGGGTCAAGAAAGAAGCGCGCAAGACCGCGATCTCGACCCGCGCGCTCGAGTCGCTCGATGCCTGGATCGCGGCCGCGCCGGCTGAAGCCGGCGCTCTACGTTCATGATGATGTGTCTGCGTAGAGCGGGGGCTTCAGCCCCCGCGGTGACCAGGTGACGACGCACCTGCGCGAGTTCCTGGAGTACCTGCGCTTCAATCGAAACGCATCCGCCCACACCGTCGCCGCCTACGACAGCGACGTCACGCAATTCCTCGCCTTTGCCGCACAACATCTCGGCACCACGATCGAAGCGCTCGAGCCGTCGCAGCTGCAGCTCACCACCGTGCGCGCGTTCATGGCCGATCTCTATCGCCAGGGTCACGCGCGATCCTCGGTCGCGCGCAAGCTCTCTGCGATGCGCGCGTTCGGACGCTTTCTGCGCCGCGAAGGATGGATCGAGGTCAATCCCGCGGCGCTCGCCGTCGCGCCCAAGCGCGAGCAGCGGGTCCCCGCGCACCTCTCGATCGACGAGATGACGCGGCTGCTCGAGATGCCCGATGCCTCGGATCCGCTGGGCCGTCGCGATCGCGCGATTCTCGAGCTCTTCTACGCGTCGGGGCTTCGATTGAGCGAGCTGGTGGGCCTCGATCTCGAGAACGTGAACCTGCGCGGACGCATGGTGCGGGTGATGGGCAAGGGCGGAAAGGAGCGCGTGGTGCCGTTCAACGGCGCAACCGAGCAATCACTTCGAGCCTGGCTCGCCGACCGCGCGAACCTCCGAATCGCCCACGGCCAGAGCGCAGAGACAAAAGCCAGGAGCCTCACGTCCAGAGCCCAGAGCCGGGAGCCCGTCTTCGTCAATTTCCGTGGTGCCCGACTCACCGGACGGAGTGTGCAGCGACTGGTCGCGCGCTACGTCGCGGCGTGCAGCACCCGTTTCGGCATCAGCCCGCATGCGCTGCGTCATTCGTTCGCGACGCACCTGCTGCAGCGCGGCGCCGATCTACGCGCGATTCAGGAACTGCTCGGTCACGTGCAGCTCTCGACGACCCAGCGCTACACGCACGTGAACGCGGCGCAGCTGCTGGACGTGTACCGGAAGGCTCATCCCCGGGCGCGTCGCGAATAATCCACAGAGGTTTAAGTTCTTGGTGCGTGGTCCAATCCTTGGTGCCTGTTCCTTCGCCCAGGAGGACCAAGGACCAGGCACCAAGTACCAAGGACTACGCTACGCGGGTGTGGTCGCGGGAGTGGAGATCGGGTTCGGATCGTGGTGCTGCAGCGACGCACGGCGCCCGCGTGGGAAGTCGATGCCGAGCGTCTTGATCTTGTAGTTCATGACCCGCGGACTGATGGCCAGCAGCTCCGCTGCGTCCTTCTGCACCCAGTTCGACATCTTGAGCGCCTCGATGAGCGCGATCCGCTCGACCTCTTCGAGCGCGATGCCGGTGGGCGGGATCTTCACGACCGACGCGCCGTCGCGCGGTGTGCCCGAGTGACCCGAGTCGCCGAGGCGCAGATCGTCGATCTGGATGTGCGAGCCCTCCGCCAGGAGCACCGCACGCTCGATCGCGTTCTCGAGCTCGCGGATGTTGCCGGGCCACTGATAGCGCATCAGCAGCTTCAAGGAGTCGGGTTCGAGTCCCTGAATCTTCTTCTTCAGCTCGCCGGCAAAACGTCGGATGAAGAAGTTGGCGAGTGCGGCGATGTCGTCCTTGCGCTCGCGCAGCGGCGGCATCTCCATCGTCACGACGTTCAAGCGGTAGTACAGGTCTTCGCGGAAATGGCCGGCCTCGACCATCGTCGGCAGGTCGCGGTTGGTGGCGGCGATGAGCCGCACATCGACTTTGATCGTGCGCGTGCCGCCGAGGCGCTCGAACTCGTGCTCCTGGAGCACGCGCAGGATTTTGGCCTGCGTGTTCGGGCTCATGTCGCCGATTTCGTCGAGGAACAGCGTGCCGCCGTCGGCCTGCTCGAACCGGCCGATCCGCTGCTTGTCGGCGCCCGTGAAGGCGCCCTTCTCGTGGCCGAACAGCTCCGACTCGAGCAGGTTCTCCTGGAGCGCCGCGCAGTTCACCTTGATGAAGTTGCGTGCCGCCCGATGTGAGTTGTGGTGCACCGCGCCGGCGATGAGCTCCTTGCCAGTGCCGGTCTCACCGCGGACGAGCACCGTGGTGTTGCTCTTGGCGACCTTGCGGACCACCGCGAGCACTTTCTCGAGCGCCCCGCTCGATCCGATGATGCGGTCGAACTCGTAGATGTCGCCCTGCGCGTGACGGAGGTAATCGATCTGGTTCTGCATCCGGCGCATCTCGAGCGCCTTCTCGATCTTGACCTCCATCTCCTCGAGCTCGAACGGCTTCTGGACGTAGTCGAAGGCGCCCGATTTCATCGCTTCGACGGCGGTCGACACCGATCCGAACGCGGTCATCAGGATGATCGCGGACGACGGGTGCAGGGTCTTGGCGGTCTTCAGCACTTCGAGCCCGGTGCTGCCGCCCATCTTCAGGTCGCTGACGACGACATCAAAGAAGCCTTCGTGCAGCTTTTCGATCGCGGCATTGCCGTTCGGGGCTTCCTCGACGTCGTGCCCCGCCTCGGATACCGATTGGGCGAGCCCCCTCCGCAGCGAATCGTGGTCGTCGGCGATCAGAATGCGTCCCATATTTTCTATTCCTCGTTCCCGCCGGACACCGGCAGCGTCACTCGAATCGTCGTACCTTGACCGGGAGAGGTCCGCAGGTCGATCCGTCCATCATGTGCGTCGACGATCTTCCTGACGATGGCCAGTCCCAGACCGGAGCCCTGTGCCTTCGTCGTGAAGAACGGGTCGAACACCTTCTCCGACACGTCTTGCGGAATACCGGGCCCGTCGTCGGTGACCTCGACGAGCACGGCATCGCTTCCTTCGCCTGCATCTTCGAGACGAACACGTTCGGCTGAGACCGTCACGTGCCCTGTCCCTCCCATCGCCTCGTAGGCGTTCATCAGGAGGTTCGTAAAGACCTGGGTGAGCTGATGCTGGTCGGCGTTGATCTGGGGGAGACCCTCGGCCAGCGTGACATTCACGGAAATAGTGCCGCGTCGCGCCTTTGTATCGGCAAGCTGAATCGCGCCCTGCACAGCGTCGGCGACCGCGGTGTGCTCCACCTGCAGTCGAATCGGCCGGACGAAGTCGAGCACTTCCTGCACGATCGCGTTGGCCATCTTGGCTTCGTTGATGATGTCGCTGAGGACGATCTGCGCATCCGGCGCGTCCGGCATCTTGCGGCGCAGCAGTCCTGCCATCACTTCGATGCCGGCAAGCGGGTTCTTGACTTCGTGCGCGATCACGGCAGCCATTTCTCCTACCGCGGCCAGGCGATCCCGCAGGCGTTCCCGCTCCTCGAGTTGTTCGACGCGAGTCAGGTCCTTGAAGAACATCGATGCGCCGATGACGGCGCCGTTGTCGTCGCGCACGAACGCGAGGGTGTAGCCAATGACTTTGTTCGAAGGCTTGAGCCGCATTTCCGCGCGGTTCGGCAGGTGGTGAAGGTCGAAGGCACCAGCCAGTGCCCGGACGACGTCGGGGTGGTCCTTGAGCACCCGTGCCAGGGGCTGGCCGACTGCGTCGGGCATCGAGGGGATGCCGAAGGTGCGGTAGGCCTCCTCGTTGATCAGGGCCACACGACTTTCGCGGGTGATGGCCAGCACGCCATTGCGCATGCCGGAGACGATGTGCCTGAAGAACGCGTCGGTGCTGCCGTCGCGCGCCTCGGCGCGGACCGCGCCCGTCGCCGGCACGGGCCGGCGGGGGATTCGTGGACGCGACTTAATCATTACACCGTGCTCCATGAGCAGACCTCAACCCACTCCGGAAATGGCAAAGCGCGTACCCGGTGGTGAACTTGGTTATCTACTCACCAAGTCACTGATTCCAGAAAGATCCGGGTCTGAGTATGAGTCAGTGAACTTACGGAACTGTAATTCTACGACCGATTTCGTCAGTCAGAAAGGGTCATACTTACGATTCGGACGTCGCAGCGTGTTCCTGCAGGGCCTCCCACTGCGCCATCAAGTCACCGACTTCCCACATCAGGGACTGATGACGATCGATAACCCGTTTGGAGGAGTCACGATCTTCGTAGAAGGCGGGTGCCGACATCGTCGTCTCCAGCTCCTTGATCTGCCCCTCACGCTCGGCGATCCGGCCTTCGAGGTCCGCGATCCGCTTTCGCAGCGCGTCCTGTGCCCTTTGTTGTTTTCGGCGTTCGGTTTCGAGGCGCTTACGAGCTTCGCGATCTTCGCTCTTTGGCAGGGAGGTTTTCGGCTGGCTCTGGGGTTTGGGCTGGCTCGAGGCCTTCGATTCCGAGCTTTGGGCTTTGACCTTGGGACCCGATTCCTGCTGATTCCTGATTCCTGCTTCCTGCTGATTCCTGATTCCCGATTCCTGATTCCTTTCTTTATGCCAGAGAAACTCGCCGTACGTCCCCGGATAGACGACCGCCTCGCCGTGGCCGATCTCGATGATCTTCGTCGCCAGCTTCTCGACGAAGTAGCGGTCGTGCGAGACGATGATGAGCGTCCCGCCGTAGTCTTCGAGTGCGTCGAGCAGCACGTCCTTCGAATCGAGATCGAGATGGTTGGTCGGTTCGTCGAGCAGCAGCGTGTTCGACGGACGAAGCAGCATCCGCGCCACGGCGAGCCGGGTGCGCTCACCACCTGACAGGACGCCCGCTTTCTTGTAGACGTCGTCTCCAGAGAAGAGGAACCCACCGAGGATGTTGCGAATGGCCGGCACCATGTCGTTCGGCGAACCGGCTTCGAGCGTTTCGTAGACGGTCAGCGCGGGATCGAGGCGTGTGGCTTCATCCTGCGCGAAGTACTCGACGATCACCTGATGTCCGAGCGTGCGCGTTCCCGAATCGGGCCCTTCCTCGCCTGACAGCATTCGCATCAGCGTCGACTTGCCGGAACCGTTCGGTCCGACGAGCGCAATGCGATCGCCCCGCTCGATGTGAAGGTTGACGTCGCGAAAGACCGTGAGCGTGTCATACGCCTTCCGGACGTGCTTCAACTCGAGCACCGTGCGGCCGCTTTTGGCGCATGTCGGGAACTTGAAGTGAATGCGCTTGCGCTCGGGAGGAACCTCGATCGGGACAACCTTCTCGAGCAGCTTGATGCGGCTCTGCACCTGGGCGGCTTTCGTGGCCTGATAGCGGAAGCGATCGATGAACATCTTCACGCGGGCCACTTCTTGGTCCTGCTCGTACTTGGCTTGACGGAGCCGTTCGAGCATCGCGTCGCGCTCCGCGACGTACTTGCTGTAGTTGCCAACGTAGTCGGTCAGCTTGCGCAGGTGCACGTCCGTGATCCGCGTGACGACCGCGTCGAGAAAGTACCGATCGTGAGACACGAGGATGACCGCGTAGGGATAGGCATGCAGATACTCTTCGAGCCAGTTGCGCGCTTCGAGATCGAGATGATTGGTCGGTTCGTCGAGCAGCAGCAGGTTCGGTCGACCGAGCAGCAGCTTGGCGAGCGCGATGCGCATCTGCCATCCGCCTGAGAACGTTTCACACGGGCGCGTCGCATCCTCCTGGCTGAAGCCAAGGCCGCGGAGGACGGTCGCGATCCGCAGGTCCATGCTGTATCCCTCGTCCAGCCGGAAGCGGTCCTGCAGCTCGGCGTATCGCGCGAGCATCGCGTCGTGTTCGTCCTGAGGCACCGACGCATCGCCGAGTCGATGCTCGATGTCGTGCATCTCCGCCTTGATGTCGAGCAGCGGCTGAAACGCGCTGCTGGCTTCGTCGAAGACGGTCCGGCCGGAATGGGTCAGACCGTCCTGCGGCAGGTAGCCGATAGTGAGCGTGGCGGGGTGCGCGACGCCGCCCGAGTCGGGTTCCTCGAGCCCAGCCAGAATCTTGAGCAGGGTGGTCTTGCCTGCCCCGTTCGGGCCGCACAGGCCGACGCGATCCCCGTCGTCGATTTGCCAGGTGACGTGGTCGAAGAGCGTCCGGTCGCCGAAGGACTTGGTGAGGTCGGAGAGCTGAATCACGCGGCGGGTGTGATCATGAGTGTCACATCCCAGTCTAACACCCTTTATTCAAAAGACTTAGGTTGCGAAAGGTGGCTGCAGGCCGAGGTGTGCAAGAGGTGGGAAAGACACTATGATCGATACGACGGCCCTCGACTTCGCTCGGGCTGTCCCTTTGGCTTTGCCCGGGGCCGGCCAGGCACGGGGCATCACCGTCTTAACCAGCAGCGAAGACAGGACCTAAGTCCTTAATGACGGCCACCGATGAGGAGCTCGTCGCCCGATCGCAGGGCGGCGACATCGAGAGCTTCAATCAGCTCATCATCCGATGGGAACGGCCGATTTACGCCCTGGCGTACCGGGTGATTGGGCGTGAAGAAGAAGCTCGGGACGTGTGCCAGGATACGTTCCTTCGCGCGTACCGGGCGCTGCCAGGGTTCAAGGGACAGGCAAAGTTTTCGTCGTGGTTGTACCGGATCGCGCTTAACTTATGCCGCGACTGGATACGGCGTCAGCGCCGCGCGCCGGTGTCTCAGATGCCGGAGGACGTCGATGCGACCGAACTCGCCGCCGATATGGGGCCGACCGAGTCGATTGAGGATCTGGTCGCGCGGCGCGAGTTGAGTGCGATCGTCGAGCAAGCTATGACTCAACTGAGCGAGGAACAGCGAACGGCAATCATCCTGAAGGAGTACCACGGGATGACGTTCCAGGAGATCGCGGACCTGCAGGGATGTCCGCTGAGCACGGTCAAGACGCGTCTGTATCAGGGACTCGCGCAGCTGCGTCGTCATCTCGAACAAAACGGACAGATGTTGCCTGAACTGGTGAAACGGGTATGAGTGAGACCTTTCAGTGCGGTGATCACGGGGCGCTCATCACGTATCTCTACGACGAGTGCGCACCCGACGAACGCGACACCATTGCGATGCACCTGACGCAGTGCGTCACCTGCGCGGATGAAGTGAGCGGGCTGACGTCGACACGCCAGGCGCTCGCGCAGTGGGCGCCGCCGGCGGCCGATCTCGGACTCGAGATCAGACGAAAAGTACAAGCCGAGATCGCCGCGCCCGGGGCGGTGCTCGCGTTCACACGTCCGCAGGAGACAACGATCGAACGCGCGCAGTCGTGGTGGAAGGCTCCACTCCCTGCGTGGGCGCAGGCCGCTGCGGCGATCGCGATCTTTGCGGCCGGTCTGTCGATTGGATTCGTGCGTGACGGATGGCGCGGCGCGAACCACTCGCAAGTGACCGCAGCGCCTGCGGCGCCTCCTGCCGCGATGGCGTCGAAGGCGGACCTCGCGAACCTGGAGAACCAGATCCGGACCGCGATGGCGGAGATCCCGCGCGCCGCGGCTACGCCGGTTGCCACGCCCGTTGCTGCGCATTCCGACGATGCGCTCCTGCAGCGCGTGCAGGCGTTGATCGAGCAGAGCGAAGTGAGACAACGGATCGACTTCACTGAACGCATGGTGGCGCAACAGCAAAAGTTCGAGGCGCAGCGTCGCGTCGATTTCGACCAGGTGAGCACGAGGGTCGGGCGGATGAGTGATGAGCAGCGCAAGCAGCGTCAAGCGAGCGAAGACTTGGCCCAGATGGTCCGGAGTCTTGCCCAGCCAGTCAGTCAGCAACGGCCGTAAACGAGTCGGGGACGTCGTACGTGATGCCGGTCCTTCGTACCGGCCGACGTGAACTTCAAGGTGGGCAGGTGAGCAGCTATGAGAGGCTGGATTCCAGGAGTTGCGGCGCTGTTGCTGGCCATGACGCCGGCGTACGCACAGCAGCAACTGAGTGCGCAACAGCAGAGTGAGGCGGATCAGATCAAAGCGCGCCAGCGGATCTCCATGATGGAGGGTGTGCTCGAGCGCGCCGTGTCCAACGGTGCTGAAAGCATGATGCGTCAGTTCAAGACCGTGTCGCCCGAGCTGCCAATGCTCACCGGTCTTCCTGAGGCGCGTGGGTTCCGGCTCGATGGGTACGGCGTCTTCTTCGATGTGGAAGTTCCGGCGTTGCGGCTGCCGGTGACGTGGCCGCTGCGCATGTTGTATCGCGACAGTACCAATCGGGTGATCGATGACCTGCGGCCGTTGATGGTCGATCTCGATCCGCGGCTGCGCGAGCAGATCCTTCAGGTCGTGCGTCGTGATCAATCGGGGTCCAACGTGTTCGCCGCGAGCAGTCCGGGACCGGATGCGGTCGTCGCGCCACAGCGTGACCCGGCGAATCAGGCGATCGACGATCCCGAGGTGCGCTACACGCAGGAAGTGAAATCGGCGCTCGTCGACGCGATGATCGAAAACAGCCTGCCACTGTCGCTCGGTGCCGATGAGTGGCTCACGATCGCCGCCCGCGACAACGTGCCGCACGATCCGCTCATTCCTGGCGACAAGGCCGACTTCAGCACGGTGATCTTCCGCGTGAAGGGCAGCGACCTCGGCGCCTATCGGGCCGGACGGATCACGATTGACGACGTCCGCAAGAAGGTCGAAATCCGGGAATACTGATCAACGCAAAACTCGAAACGCAAAACTCGAAAACGGCACGGCTTGCCGACGGTTTTTGAGTTTTGCGTTTCGGAGTTTCGACTTGCCGGAACCGCTCACTCCCGGCGGTGTCTTATCAAGTTGTGGCTGTGTACAATTCCCTCATGATGCGGCGGTTTGCTGCCTGCTTCGTTGGGGTCGTGCTGCTGACGGGATGCCAGTCCCGGCACGTCGAGAAGGACCTGACCATCACAGACGTTCACACCGGCTGGTACGACGCTGGCCTCGTCGACGGGATGAACAAGCTGGTACCGAGCATCACGCTCAAGCTCAAAAACGTATCGGGCGAGCCCATCTCGCGTGTGCAGATCAACGCGGTGTTCAGGCAGAACGGCGACGACAAGGCCTGGTCCGCACCGTTCGTCCGCGGCATCGGCCCTGACGGCCTCGCACCGGGAGCAACCGGACAGGAGCTCGTGCTGCGAGGTGATCGCGGGTACACGAGCACCGAGGGCCGCCTGAAGATGCTCCAGCACAGCCAGTTCGTCGACGCGCGGGTGCAGATCTTCGGCAAGCACGGCTCGCGCACGTGGGTGAAGCTCGGCGAATTCCAAATCGATCGGCAGCTGCTTACCGAGTAGGCAACACTCCAGAAGCCCAGCCCAACGCCCAAAGTCGATGCTCGACGAGTTGAGCATTGTGGATTGTGCCTTGTGCATTGATAATCCACGGTCGTGTCGACCACGACCACTACCACACCTGTTCTCGAACGACGCCTCGGTCCCTACGACGCGGCGGCCATCATCGTTGCCAACGTCATCGGCGGCGGCATTCTGTTCCGATCGCCGGCGGTTGCGACTGCAGTTCCTGATGCATCCTGGTTTCTGCTCGCCTGGCTCGCCGGCGGAGTGCTTGCCTTCATGGGGGCGATGGCCTATGCCGAGCTTGCTGCGCTCCGGCCAAAAGCGGGCGGCGAGTACGTGTATCTGCGCGAAGCCTACGGTGGACTCGCGGGCTTCCTGACCGGGTGGACCTCGTTCGTCGCCGGGTTCAGCGGCGCGATGGCAGCGAGCGCCGTATTCCTCATCACGACGCTCGATCGCTTCATCCCGGGGATTGCCAATGACAACCCGTTCCTCGCGGTGCCGGTGCCGTTCACCCCGATAGTGTTCACGTTTTCCAGACACACGCTCGCGGCCTGTGCGGCAATCGCTGCGGCAGCGTTCATCCACGTGCGTGGAGTTGGCCCCGGACGCGTCGCGAGCAACATTCTGACCACGCTCAAAATCACTGCCTTCGTCGTCTTCATCGCGTTTGGACTGACCGCAGGAACAGGTACCGCATCGAATCTGACCCAATCAGTCGGACCCGTGACGATGACCGGCTGGATCTTCGCGTTCATCCCGGTCATGTTCACGTATTCGGGCTGGAACGCGGCCGCGTACATGGCCGAGGAGATCCGCGATCCGGGGCGCAACGTCCCGAGGGCACTGCTCCTTGGAACGGCCCTCGTGACGGCGATCTACATGCTCATCAACGTGCTGTATCTGTATGTCATTCCGATCGGTGAACTCGCGCGTGTCCAAGGAAGCGTGCTGGACGTGGTTGCCGATCGGCTGCTGGGCATCCGCGCGGGCAACATCATGGCGGTGGTCGCGCTCGTGAGCCTGGCGGCCGGCATCAACGCCTGGACGTTTGCCGGTCCGCGTGTCTACTTCGCGATGGCGCGCGACAACGCCTTCTTCAAGAGCGCAGCCCGCATTCACCCGAAGTACAAGACGCCGGCCGTCTCGATCATCGCGCAGGCGGCGTTTGCGATGGTGCTGATCCTGATTGGCAGCCTGGATGCGATTGCCAACTACGTCGGCTTCGCGATCACGTTGTTCGCAGGTGCGGCGGTCGCCGCCGTATTCGTACTGCGCGCACGCGAGCCAGGTGCGCCGCGGCCGTTCAAAGCACTTGGCTACCCGCTCACGCCGGCGATTTTCGTGATTGTCAGTCTGGCGATTGTGCTCGACGCGTTCTATTCAGATCCCCGTATCGCGGGGATCGGGACGTTGATCATCCTGGCGGGAATTCCCTTGTATCTGTTCTTCAGGCGAAGGCCGCGGGCGCAAGACTGAACGCGGAGCCAAAACACCGCAACTACTGAACACCGAACCGTGCGGTTCGGTGTTCAGTAGTTCGAGTACCGGTTCCACGTTCAGGCTTCGGCTTTACTCAGGCAGCATGTCGCTTCGGTATGTAGTCTTCTCGCCCGGCCGGATCTGAACCTGGAACGCGAGCGTCTCGAATCCAGGCAGCACGACCTCGACGTGATACTGGCCCGCCTCGAGTCGCAGCGACTGGAACACCCCGTCGAAGTCGTCGACCACGCCGGCATACGCACCATCGATGTAGACCTGCGCGTCGGTCGGCTGGATATCGAGTCGCAGCTCGCCGACCGGATAGCCGTAGTTCCCGTAGTACCCGTACCGGACGATCGTTGTCGGGTAGAACACGTACGAGTTGTAGAACGAGTCGAAGTAGAAGTACCCGCGCCCGCCCGGACCGTAGCCGAACGCGAACGCCGTCGAGTACCCCGGCCGGTAGTAGTAGAACGGCCGATACGAGTAATACCGCGCGGAATAGTAGTAGCGCGGCGCATACGTATAGGCTCGATAGGCCTGGCCGTTCTGCCGCGGCCCGGTTCGCGGAACCGCAGTGCGGCCGTTGTAGCGGCCATCGTTGTAGCTGCGGCTATCGACGCGTCCACCGTTGTTTCGATCGCCCACCACACGACCAGCGTTGTTGCCGCCGTCGCGGCGATACGCGTTGTTGCCATTATCGCGACGACCAGCGTTGTTGCCACCGTCGCGACGGCCATCGTTGTTGCCACCATCGCGAGGCGTCACGTCGGTCCGATTGGGCCATCTCCGCACCGCGTTATCGGAGCGCGGTTCCCTCGCGGCCTGCGGGCGCGAGTCCACCTGCGGGCGCGACTCGACCTGCGGACGCGATTCGACCTGCGGACGCGATTCGACCTGCGGACGCGACTCGGGCGATCGTGACTGGGCGCGCCGTTCATACCGCGGGCTCTCTTGAGCCGGCGCGGATCGGACTTCCTGGCGGCCGCCGCCATTCTCACGGGCTCCGTGATTTCCGCGATCGCCGCCGTTGTCACCACCGCCTCGATTCTCACGAGGAGCCGCCGATCGCGATCCCGAGTCACCGCTCTTTTGACCACCGCCGTCGTGACCACCGCCGTTGTGCCCAGGCGAGCGCTGACGCTGGTCCCCTTCTGCCGCGGTGACCAGGGTGGCCGAAAGCAGCAACGCCATTGCGACTAGAAGAGTGTTTTTACGCATACCCATCACCTGAGCAACATGGTTGCCAACCGGACCAGGCGTTTTCCTCCGAAACTGTGGCGCTCCGGTGACTGAAGCTCGTCCGTTCGTCCTCTCCCGAGTGCAATGAGCAGGAATCAGGAGTCAGGAATCGGGAATCAGCTGAAAACAGGCTGAAAGCCTGGCCCAGCACTGATTCCTGATTCCTGATTCCTTTCGAATATATTGGCCTTGTGATCGAAGCAACGACGATTCTGGCGGTGCGTCATCAGGATCGAACGGTCCTGGCGGGCGATGGGCAGGTGACGCTGGGCAACACCATCCTCAAACAGAACGCTCGAAAGATCAGACGCCTCTACAACGAAACCATCCTGGCCGGATTCGCAGGGTCGGCGGCAGATTCGTTCGCGCTCTTCTCCCGCTTCGAGTCCAAGCTCGAGCAGTTCCGCGGCAACCTCGAGCGCGCGGCGGTGGAGTTGGCGCGCGACTGGCGAACGGATCGTTTGTTGCGACGGCTCGAAGCGATGCTGATTGTTGCCGATCGCAAGTCGATGTTCGTGCTCTCGGGCACCGGCGATCTGATCGAGCCCGACGATGGCATTGTGGCGGTTGGATCCGGGGGCAGCTATGCGATGGCATCGGCGCGTGCGCTGGTGCGGCACAGTTCGCTCAATGCGCGTCAGATCGCGGAAGAGAGCCTGCGCATCGCGGCAGACATTTGCATTTATACGAACGCGAATCTCACAATCGAGGAGTTGTAGCGGCAGCCTCCTCAACCACGAATCACTGGAGCCACGGTGTCCGAATCTCTCCGTGTTCGTACCTGACATATGGCCATCTTTCTTCCTGAGCGTACGACGACGGCGGTGGGCTCCCTGACGCCGCGCGAAATCGTCGCGGAGCTGGACAAATACGTCATCGGTCAGACCAAGGCCAAGCGCGCCGTCGCGATCGCGCTCCGCAATCGACTCCGTCGTCAGCGGCTCTCGCCGGAGATGGCCGACGAAGTCACGCCGAAGAACATTCTGATGATCGGGCCGACCGGTGTCGGCAAGACCGAGATCGCTCGACGCCTGGCGCGGCTCGCGCACTCGCCGTTCATCAAAGTCGAGGCGTCGAAGTTCACCGAGGTCGGCTACGTCGGGCGCGATGTCGAATCGATGGTGCGCGATCTCGTCGAGCTCGCGGTCGACATGGTACGGGCCGAGAAGGGCGAAGAGGTCAAGGACAAGGCCTCGTCCGCGGCCGAAGAACGCATCCTCGATCTGTTGTTGCCGCCCGCTCGCCCGCCGATGCCCGGCGAAGATCAGACCACGGTGCGTGAACAGGCCGGACGTACGCGCGAGCGCATGCGCGAGCAGCTTCGCGAGGGACGGCTGAACGAACGCACGGTGGAGCTCGAGGCGCCGCCGCCGATGATGCCGTCGTTCGAAGTGATCGCGGGGACGTCGGTCGAAGAAATCGGCGTCAACCTGAAGGACATGATGGGCAACCTGCTTGGCGGCGGCCGGTCGAAGACCCGCCGCTTGAAAGTGCCCGAGGCGCTGGAGCAGCTCGCGGCCGAGGAGCAGTCGAAGCTCCTCGACATGGAGTCGATCAGCCGCACCGCCGTGCAGCGCGTCGAGCAGGCAGGCATCATCTTCGTCGACGAGATCGACAAGATCGCGAGTCGCGACGGCGGGGGCGGTCACGGCCCTGACGTCAGCCGCGAAGGCGTGCAGCGCGACATCCTCCCGATCGTCGAAGGGACGACGGTCAACACCAAACACGGGATGGTGAAGACCGATCACATCCTCTTCATCGCCGCCGGCGCGTTCCACGTCTCGAAGCCGTCGGATCTGATCCCCGAGCTGCAGGGCCGGTTTCCGATCCGCGTCGAGCTCGAGCCGCTCACGCGCGACGACTTCGTCCGCATTCTCACCGAGCCGCGCAACGCGCTCGTGAAACAGTACGAGGCGCTGCTCGCGACCGAACAGGTCACCATCACGTTCACGCCTGGTGCGGTGCAGCGCGTGGCCGATTTCGCCGCGCGTGTCAACGACGCCACCGAAAACATCGGCGCGCGCCGCCTCCATACGGTGATGGAACGACTGCTCGATGAGCTCTCGTTCGACGCTCCCGATCTCGGACAGACCGCCGTGACGATCGATGAAGCCTACGTCGATCGCATGCTCGCGGATATCGTCAAGAACGAGGACCTCTCGAGATACATCCTGTAGGAATCAGGAAGCAGGAATCAGGATTCAGGCGTGGGCCAGGACGCAGGCCTGATCCCTTGCCCACGCCTGATTCCCGATTCCTGATTCCTAGTAGTCGTCAGTCAACGTAAGCTCGCGGAGGACCAGTACCCCCGTGTCGATCGCAGCCTGGCTGTCGAATGTCAGTCGCTCGGCGATCGGCCGGCTGCTGGCAAAACCGATCCTCTGGTATTCGCGTGCCATCGATTCGCTGTCGACGACCTGCGGGGCGTCGGCGATCTCGACGGCGTGGCGCAGTTCGTGAGCGATGATCGCGATCTGTCGCTCGCGCGAGTGCAGGTGCGAGAGGCGCACGACGAGGTAACGCAAGCCGCCGACGGAGGAGACGAAGGTCAGTCGGCCGTCGGTGTGCGCCGCGTCGGAGTTGTCACACCACAGATACACGACGACGTCAGAGTCGCGCAGGCGATGGACGAGTGCACGGAAGGTCGGCGACGAGCGCGTGCCCCGTTCGAGCAACCGGCGCAGTCGATCATCGGTCGTCCGGATGCGGCCACCGAGGCCATCCACGGACGGATCCGCAGCGTTCGCGATCGACGGGGTCGCGACGAGAAGGAGCCACAACACACAGGTAAACCGGTGGAAACGTGTCATGCGCCCGCTCATGGCAAGGCGCGCGCCACACCGCGCCCGTTGAGGTCGGGCGCCAAACCGGTGGCTTTTCGGTGGAAATCCGGTAGAATGGCCTTGCTCCTCGACGGGGAAAAGGCCACAGATTCGTTGTGTGACTTTTCCGTTACTACAAAAAGGTCATGATAGGGAGGGCGCCCCGCCTGAGAAGAGCGCCCTCCAGCCGCAGGCCCCAGGACGTGCTCGCGGGTCGATGCGTTGCTCCACGCTCCGAGCGACGACAGCGTTGCGTTCGACTGCTGCATCACCGCGCAGAAATGTAGGAGACCTGTTATGCCTGCCGCCAAGCCTGGACCCGATGCCACCGCCGCCGCCCGCGATGCGCGCCGTCTGTCGACGCTGCTCGAAGCGAGTCAGGCGCTCTCGGGCACACTCAACCTGAAGTCCGCATTGCAGCGCGTGCTGGGCACGCTGCTGCGCCATCACAGCGTGATGCGCGGGATGATTACGCTCCTCCGCGACGGCGAGCTGCAGGTCGAAGCCGTCGAGGGGTTCGAGGATCGCGCGCGCATGATCCGCATCAAGCTCGGCGAAGGCATCACGGGCAAAGTCGTCGAAAGCAGCAAGCCCATCGTGGTGCCCCGCGTCAGCCGTGAACCGGCGTTCCTCAACCTCGCGCCGCGACGGCCGGAGAACCCGAAGCAGGAGCTGAGCTTCATCTGCGTCCCGATCGTCCTGAACCGCACGGCGGTCGGCGCGCTCTCCGTCGATCTCCGGTTCAAGCCCGAGCGCGACTACGACAGCAGCGTCAAGTTCTTCGGCGTCGTGAGTTCGATGATCGCGCAGGCGCTCAACGTGCAACGGATGGTCGAGGAAGAACGGCGGCGTCTGCTCGACGAGAACACGCACCTGCGTCAGGAACTGAAGGAACGATACGACTTCTCGAACATCATCGGAACGAGCGGACCGACACGACAGATGTACGAGCAGGTGGCGCAGGTCGCGCAGACCAATACGACCGTGCTGATCCGCGGCGAATCAGGAACCGGCAAGGAGCTCATCGCGCACGCGATTCACTACAACTCGCTCCGTGCCAAGAAGCCGTTCGTCAAAGTGAGCTGCGCCGCGCTGCCGGAGACGCTCATCGAGTCGGAGCTCTTCGGCTACGAGAAAGGCGCGTTCACCGGCGCGAACACGCGCAAGAAGGGCCGCTTCGAGATGGCCGAAGGCGGGACGCTGTTTCTCGACGAGATCGGCGACATCAATCCCGGCACCCAGGTGAAACTGCTGCGCGTGCTCCAGGAGCGCGAGTTCGAGCGGCTCGGCGGCACCGAGACGGTCAAGGTCAACGTGCGGCTGATCGCGGCCACCAACAAGGACATGGAAAAGGCGCTCGCCGACGGGACATTCCGCGAGGATCTCTACTACCGCCTGAACGTGTTCACGATCTTCGTGCCGCCGCTGCGCGAGCGCAAAGCCGACCTGCTGCTCCTCGCCGATCACTTCCTCGAGAAGTTCTCGCGCGAACACGGCAAGGTCATCAAGCGCATCTCCACGCCGGCGATCGATATGTTGATGGCGTACCACTGGCCCGGCAACGTCCGCGAGATGGAGAACGCGCTCGAGCGCGCGGTGCTCGTCTGCGATGGCGCCGTGATCCACGGGCACCATCTGCCGCCGTCGCTCCAAACCGCCGACTCGTCGGGCACCGTAACCCGGGTGTCGTTGAAGGACGCCGTGGCGGGCTACGAGCGTGACCTCATCCTCGATGCGCTGAAGACGACGCGAGGCAACCGCGCCAAGGCGGCGCGCCTGCTCGACACGACCGAACGCATCCTGAACTACAAGGTGCGCGGCTACGGGATCGATGTGCGGCGGTTCAAGACGCCGGAGGTCGGGCGCCGTGTTCCGGCGGACGCCATGCCCGACACGGCGCGCGATGTGCCGATTGCGGCTTCTCGCTAGATGCGGACACGGAGTGGACAGGGCGCACGGAGTCGGGATCAACACGGAGGTAACGGAGACAACGGAGTTAATCGTGTTGATCTCCGTTTCCCCCGTTTCCTCCGTGTGATGTATCCCCGTTGCCTCCGTCCCCTCCGTGTCCCCGCGATCGCGGCGGTTGTGATCATCGCCGCCGCCTGTGGGAAGAAAGGCCCCCCGCTTCCGCCGATCGTGCACATTCCCACCGGGGTCGATCACCTGTCGGCTCGTCGCGTGGGCAACGACGTCTTCCTGACGCTGACCGTTCCGGCCCAGAACGTCGACAAGACGATGCCCGCCGACGTGGGGCGCGTCGAGGTGTTCGGATACACCGGCACGTCGCAGCCGCCGCGCGCTCGATTCCTCGATGTCGCGACACCCGTCGCGACGGTCTCGGTTCTGCCGCCCGAGAGTGAGGCGCCCACGTCGAAGAAGGCGCCAACGCCGAATGCATCCGGGGGTTCCGGGAATCCACCGGCCAAGGAGCCCCCGCAGGCCACGCAGGGCGCAATGGTAACGGTCCAGGAACGTCTCACGCCGGAATCGCTGGTCGCGCGGCCGATGCCTCCACCAGCGCCGCGGTCGGCGAAAACGACAGCGATCGCACCCGCGAGTACCGCCGCGCCGGAAGGGGCGCTTCGTCGCTTCTATGTCGCGATCGCGTTCAGCGTACGCGGGCGACCGGGGCCGCCGAGCATGTTCGCGGAGTTGCCGCTCCTACCGGTTCCCGACGCACCACGCGACGTCGTCGCGACGCTGAAGCCAGAGGCGATCTCGCTCTCGTGGGAACCGGCTGGCGGGCTGATCGGGTTCCTGCTCGAACATCCCCTCGCGATCGAATCCTCGCCGATCGACGAGCCCGTCGCTCCGGGGGCCCCGGCGCCTGCGGCCGGTGCGGACGTATCCGGGGGGCCTGTCAGATACAACGTCTACCGTGAGATCGAACCGCCGCCTGGCACCGTCGGGAGGCCAGAGCCCGAAGCCCCGGCGATCGCCGCGCCGATCAATCCTGCGCCCCTGAGCGCCTTGTCGTTTTCCGAGCCTGTCCCGCTCCTCGATGGCCGGACACGGTGTTACACCGTGCGATCGATCCGTGGCAGCGGTGCGTCAACCGTTGAAAGCGAAGCCTCGATGCCTTCCTGCGTCACGCTGACCGACGATGTCCCGCCGGCCGCTCCTGCGGACTTGTCATTGGCGGTCGCAGCCGGTGCGATCAGCCTGAGCTGGGCGCCGAACACGGAAGCCGATCTCGCCGGATACGTGGTCTTGCGCGGCGAGGCTGGCGATGCCACACTGACTCCGCTGACCGGCAGCGTGATCACCGACGCCATGTACGTCGATCGCACGGTACGCCCGGGCGTGCGCTACGTCTACGCCGTGAAAGCGATCGACACGCATCTGCCGACGCCGAACGTCAGCGCAGAATCCGAGCGGGTCGAAGAAACCGCGCGATGATCGCAGGGCCCGTCCTTCGGACGTGACCGTGTTTGTTCGTAGGGCACGTCCTTCGGACGTGCCGGGGAGAAACCATGAAGCTGTTCGCCGATACAGGGAATCTGAAGGAGATCGAGGCGCTCGCCGCGATCGGCATCCTGGACGGCATCACTACCAATCCGTCGCTGCTCGCCAAGGAAAAGGGCGACTATCGGCAGATCCTGAAGCACATTTGCCAGATCGTGAAGGGACCTGTGAGCGCTGAAGTGGTCGCGACCGACACCGCGGGCATGCTCCGTGAAGGACGCGATCTCGCCAGCATCGACGAGCACATCGTCGTGAAGGTGCCGTTCACCAAGGACGGCGTGAAGGCGTGCAAGACGCTGACGTCGGAAGGGCTGCGCGTGAACGTGACGCTGATCTTCTCGCCGACGCAGGCGTGGCTTGCGGCCAAGGCGGGTGCCACGTATGTCAGCCCGTTCGTCGGCCGGCTCGACGACGTCGGGACGACCGGCATGAACCTGATTCGCGAGATCGTCGACATCTTCGACAACTTCGAGTTCGCGACCGAAGTGCTCGTCGCCAGCGTCCGTCATCCGATTCACATCGTCGAGGCCGCGCGCATGGGCGCCGATGTGGTCACGGTGCCGGCCGCGGTCATCGAGCAGTGCTTCAAGCATCCGCTGACCGACATCGGGCTCGAACGGTTCCTGAAGGACTGGGAGAAAGCTCAGGCCGCGAAAGTCTAGTGGGATGTATCAGCGATTTCTAGAGCGGTCCGCCCGTTGGTTGGCCCGCGAATTCGCGGTCGCGACAACGGAGCGACTGCAACAGAAGTGACCCAAACGGTCCAGTAGAGACTCTGCACGCGTGTCACGCCTCAAGGACCTTCAACGCCGGGCCGCGCTCGGCGGTGGGGAAGAGCGGCTCCAACGGCAGCGCGCCGCCGGCAAGCTGACGGCGCGCGAGCGCGTGGCACTGCTGTTCGACCCCGATACCTTCGAGGAGCTCGATGCGTTCGTCACGCATCGCTGCCGCGACTTCGGCATGGAGGGGCAGGTGGTGCCCGGCGACGGCGTCGTCGCTGGTTACGGACGCGTGAACGGCCGGCTCACCTACGCCTTCGCGCAGGACTTCACCGTCTTCGGCGGATCGCTCTCGGAAACCAACGCCGCGAAGATCGCGAAGATCATGGATCTCGCGATGAAGATGGGAGCGCCCGTCATCGGCTTGAACGATTCGGGCGGCGCTCGCATCCAGGAAGGCGTGCTGTCGCTGGGCGGGTACGCCGACATCTTCCTCCGCAACACGCTCGCCTCGGGCGTCGTGCCGCAGATCTCGGCGATCATGGGGCCGTGCGCGGGAGGTGCGGTCTATTCCCCCGCGATCACCGACTTCACCATCATGGTGAAGGGCACGAGCTACATGTTCATCACCGGCCCCGACGTCATCCGTACGGTGACCCACGAACAGGTGACCAAAGAAGAGCTCGGCGGCGCGATGTCGCACAACGAGAAGAGCGGCGTGGCGCACTTTGCGGTCGACGACGACCAGTCGGCGATTCTGTTGATCCGCGAGCTGCTGTCGTTCATGCCGAACAACAACGTGGACGATCCGCCGCGGCGCACGACCGACGACCCTTCTGACCGCGCCGACCCGGCGCTCGACGCCATCGTACCGACCGCGCCGAATCAGGCCTACGACATGGTCGACGTCATCGAGCGCGTGGTCGACGAGGGGCATTTTCTTCAAGTGCAGGAGCACTTCGCGAAGAACATCCTGATTGGATTCGCGCGGCTGGCGGGACGGCCGGTCGGTATCGTCGCCAATCAGCCGGCCCATCTGGCAGGCACGCTCGACATCGATGCGTCGGTGAAGGGCGCGCGCTTCGTCCGCTTCTGCGATGCGTTCAACATCCCGCTGGTGACGTTCGAGGACGTTCCTGGCTTCCTGCCCGGCACGGTGCAGGAATACGGCGGCATCATCCGTCACGGAGCCAAGCTCCTGTTCGCGTTCGCGGAGGCCACGGTGCCGAAGCTGACCGTGATCACACGCAAGGCGTACGGCGGGGCGTACTGCGTGATGTCGAGCAAGCACATTCGTACCGACGCCAACTTCGCGTGGCCGACTGCGGAGATCGCGGTCATGGGCGCCGAGGGCGCCGTCAACATCCTCTACAAACGCGAGCTCGATGCCGCCGCCGATGTCGCCGCCGTGCGCGCGGCAAAGATCACCGAATACCGGCAGAAGTTCGCCAACCCGTACGTGGCGGCGCAGCACGGGTTCATCGACGAGGTCATCGAGCCCCGCCAGACGCGGCACAAGTTGATCACGGCCCTCGCCGCACTCGAGACCAAACGGGATCGCAACCCGCCGAAGAAGCACGGAAACATCCCACTCTAGTGTCGTCGCGTCGTGTGATCGTGGTGGTGGTGTTCCTCGTCGTCTGGGGGCTCGCCACCCATGGAACCTATGCAGGTTCCGGCGACGAACCGCACTACCTCATCATCGCGCAGTCGCTCGCCTTCGACGGCGACCTCGACGTTGCCAACAACTACGCGCAGCCGGGCAATCTCATTGGCGCCGGCGAATTGCAGCCCGAGGCGCACGCGCGGCCCGGGCGCGACGGCGTGCTGCGGCCCGTTCACGACATCGGCCTGCCGTTGCTGTTCGCGCCCTACGTGCGAGTCGTGTATCCGCTCGCCGACATCGTGGCGAGATCGCTGCCGACGTGGGTACTCGAGAAGACGAGACTCAACGCGTCGCTGATCTTCCGTCACTTCATCAGCCTGGCGATGGCGGTGCTCACCGGGCTGCTCGGGACGCAACTCTTCTCGCTTTTTCTGCGGGTCGCCACGACCGAGCGCCAGGCGATGGGATGGGCGCTGCTGCTGACGCTGTCCCCGCCACTCCTCTCGCACTCGTTTCTGTTCTTCACAGAAATTCCGTCGGCGCTTCTCGTCGCCTCGATCTTCAAAGTGTTGAGCGAGCCGTCCAATCAGGCCGGTCCAAGCGCCCTGCACCCTGATGGTCCAAAAGGAACGGCCCCTCGTGGTCTGAGAGGGCCGGCCCTGGTCGGAGGCGCAATCGGACTGCTGCTGCTCATTCACGTGCGCAATATCGCACTGGTCGCGGTGTTCTTCGCCTGGGCCATCGCTCGCCTGTATCGTGCCCAGGCCGCGCGCGCCTCTTGGGGTGCGTTCGGCTTTGGCGTCGCGTCGTTGCTGCTGGTTCGCACGGCCGTCGTCTACAGGTTCTGGGGGACGCTGTTGACGACACCCATCGCGCGACCCGATCTGTCGATGAACGTGCTCGACGCGGCTCGCGAGATCGGCAGCCGGGCGATCGGCCTGCTGGTGAGCCGCGATTTCGGACTGCTGCCGTTCGCGCCGGTGTTCGCGCTTGCGATTCCAGGACTGTGGGTGCTACGCACGAAACCGACCTGCGCGCCGCATGCGATCTGGGCGCTGGCCGCTGCCTATCTCACGACGCTGCTGCTGCCATACACGAACCCTTGGGGGGTCAGCGGCGGCTTTGCGCCGGCGGCGCGGATGATCGTCCCGATCGTGCCGCTGCTCGCGCTTGCGCTGTTCGTCACGGCGCAGGCGATTCCGAAGACGAGCCGCGTGCTGATCGCGACCCAACTTCTGATCAATGCGTACGTCTGGCAGTTCCCAAAGGTGATGTGGGGCGGACAGTGAGCGCTGATCTCGCGTAAAATGCCCTGATCTTGCGCAAGATTCTCGTCGCCAATCGCGGAGAGATCGCGGTGCGTGTGATCCGCGCCTGCCATGACATGGGGCTTGCGACAGTGGCCGTCTACTCCGAGTGCGATCGCGCTGCGCGGCACGTGCGCATGGCAGACGAGGCGATGGCGATCGGCGGCAATCCGGCGACCGAGAGCTATTTGCGCATCGAAACGATCGTCGACGCCGCGCGCATGAGCGGCGCCGACGCCGTGCATCCCGGCTACGGCTTTCTCGCCGAGAACGAAGCATTCGCCGCCGCATGCCAGCAGGCCAATCTGACATTCATCGGACCAACCGCTGACGCGATCACCCTCATGGGCAGCAAGACCGCGGCGCGACGCACCGCTGTTGCTGCAGGCGTACCGGTCGTGCCGGGCACTGCCGATCCGCTCGCGGCCGATGTGCCGCTCAACGTCATCGACGACTTCGCACGTTCGATCGGATATCCGATCATGATCAAGGCGGTCGCCGGTGGCGGAGGCAAGGGCATGCGGGTCGTCGAACGGGGAAACGATCTCGCCGGCGCCGTTCGTGCCGCACGATTCGAAGCCGCGGCTGCCTTTGGCGACTCGTCGATCTATCTCGAGCGTCGTCTGTCGAAGCCGCGGCACATCGAGGTGCAGATCCTCGCCGACCATCACGGCCGGGTACTGCCGTTCGTCGAGCGCGAGTGCTCGATTCAGCGGCGTCATCAAAAGGTCATCGAAGAGACGCCGTCACCGGCGGTGTCGCCGTCGTTGCGTGTCCAACTGGCCACGGCGGCGGCAGCAGTCGCCTCGTCTGCCGGATACACCAATGCCGGGACCATTGAGTTCCTGCTCGACGAGGACGGGTCGTTCTACTTCCTCGAGATGAACACGCGTATTCAAGTCGAACATCCGATTACGGAAATGGTGACCGGCGTCGACCTCGTCCAATGGCAGATCCGCATCGCCCGCGGTGAACCGTTGACCCTATCACCCGACGCGCTGCTGACCCCGCTCGGACATGCGATTGAATGCCGCATCTACGCCGAAGACCCCGATTACGGATTCCTGCCGTCGCCCGGACGCATAACTTCGCTGCGGACCCCCGGCGGGCCTGGCATTCGAGACGACGGCTGGGTCGAAGAGGGCACCGAAGTCACCATGTTCTACGACTCGTTGCTGTCGAAACTCATCGCGTGGGGGACCGACCGGACGGAAGCCATTTCGCGCATGCGGCGCGCGCTTACGGAATACGAGGTCGCCGGCATCCGCACGACTGCCCCGTTTTTCCATTGGATGTTGGCGCATCCGGTATTTGTCGACGCGCGCGTTCATACGGCTTTCTTGGACGAGGTTTTGCAGAAAAGGTCGGCCGAGTTCCGGGAAGACGTGGATGTGTCGCTCGCCGAGGTCGCCTCTGTCATGGCCTGTCTGGTCCGGGTGTCGGCGGCGGGCGTGGGCGAGGGCGAGGCGTCCCGACGGCCGCCGATCAGTCCGACGCCGGGAGCTCGAACGTGGAAGCAGCAGGGGCGTCTTGAAGGGTTGCGGGGGTGATCTTTCAGGTCGAAGCGGGCGGCACTCAGCGTACGATCGAAGTGCAGCGCGCTGGCGGCGGGTGGTCGATCACCGTCGACGGCCGAGTGACGTCGGCCAGCGTCAGCCGAATAGAGGGGCGATGGTCGCTGCTCTATGGCGGCCGGGACGAGAAGGGGCCCAGACGCAGTTACGAGGTTGTGCTTGAGCCTCGCCATCGAAGCCATCAGCTGATCCACGTTGACGGCCGGGTGGTGACGGTCCGGTTTCTCGATGAGGCTCGAGGGTCGCGCGGGACAGCTGCGACTGAGGCGGGGGTCCGGGAGATCGTGGCGCCGATGCCCGGCCGCATCGTCAAAGTGCTCGTCAAGGCTGGCGATTCGGTGGTCGCGCATCAAGGGCTCGTCGTCGTCGAAGCGATGAAGATGGAGAACGAGCTTCGTGCACCGCGGAGCGGAACTGTTGCCTCGGTCCGGGTGACCGAGGGGATGTCGGTCGAGGCGAACGCCGTATTGGTCGTGGTTGATTAACGTGAACCTCTCACCAGTGCTCGTGCCGTTGCGTCACCCGATCACTCGTCGGGTGCGGACGATCGTACGCCGGACGATCATCGTCGTGGCGGTGATCCTCGCCGTCGCCTTCGTCACGACGGTGTCGATCGATGTCGGACCGTTGTTGAAGTCGCTGGCCGAGCAGCAGGGGTCGAAGTACATCGAGCGTCCCATGCACATCGGCCGCATGGAAGCGCGGCTCTGGGACGGCGCCTTCATCTTTCACGATTTCCGCATCGAGGGCCTGACACCAGAAGAGACGCCATTCCTCACCGCCAGGCGCATCGTCGTCTCGATGCCGTGGAGCACGCTGTTCGATCGCCGCGTTGTCTTCGATTCGATCGAGATGACCGACTGGCAGATGTACGTCGAGAACCTTGCGGACGGCCGACACAATTTCCCGCGCTTCACTCGCGAGCGCAAAGGTCCCCGCAGCGTCTGGACGACGACACTGCAGTACGTGCGTGCGTATCGCGGCCAGTTCACCTATCAGGATTTCGGAACGCCGTGGGGGATCGTCACGCGCAACCTCGATGTCACGGTGACGAAGCTGGGGAGCGATTATCGAGGGACCGCCAGGTTTGCCAACGGGCTGGTGGCGATCCAGAACTACCTCCCGTTCCGGACCGACATGACGTCGAACTTCAAGATCGACGGCGGCCGTGTGATCTTCGGCCGGATCGATCTGGCCACCGAAGGCACCAAGTCGGTGATGAAAGGCGACGTGAACCTCTCGTTCTGGCCCGAGCTGATGGTTCACGTGAAGTCGACGATCGACTTTCCGAAGATGCGCGAGATCTTCTTTCCCGGCGACAGCTTCTCGCTCGACGGCACCAGTCAGTTCGACGGCACCTTCCACCTGTTCAAGGAGACGCAGGTCGCCGGCCAGCCTCCACGTACGGGACGCGAGCTCAAGGGAGAATTCCAGAGCCCGCTGGCAGGCATCAACAAGTATCGATTCAGCAACCTCCGCGGGAGCGTGCGTTGGACGCCCGAGCTGCTCGAGGTCACCGATGCGACGGCAGGTGCCTACGGCGGCACCTCGGAGTTCATGTACCGCATGGCACCGCTCAATGCGAAGGGGGTGGTGCCGACCGCGACGTTCGATGCCAGGTACGAGAACGTCGAGTTGACGAGCATCAGCGATCTGTTCGAGCTCAACGGCATCCGATTCGCCGGCCGGGCGTCAGGACGGAACCTGCTCGAATGGCCGCTGCGCCAGTACTCGGCGCATACCGGCATGGGCTACGTCTCGGCGACGCCGCCCGGGGGCACTCCCGTGATGACGCGAGAGATGCCGCTCGCACGGATTGCCGCGCGCGAGGCACGGCGGCAGGCGTATGGACCATTCAGCCCGCTCACGCCATTCGAGCCGGTGCCCGTGGGCGGCGAGATCACCTATGCGTACGGGCCGGATTGGATCGACATCAGCAACGCGCAACTCGCCACCAACTCGACTTACGTCGAAATGCAGGGCCGCACGAAATACGGACCCGAGTCGCGGTTCCCCTTTCACGTCTCCAGCGCTGACTGGCAGGACAGCGATCGTCTCTTTGCCGGCATCCTGACCGCGTTCGGATCGAAGACCGGTGCGATCCCGATCGGCGGGTACGGCACGTTCGACGGCCTCATGACCGGCGATTTCCGCAGCCCCCGGATCGAGGGCGACTTCGCAGGTGAGCGCATCAAGGCCTGGAACGTCGTGTGGGGCAGCGTTCGCGGCGCGGCGGTGATCGAGAACAGCTACGCCGACGTCAAGGATGTCGTGATTACGTCGGGGGAATCGACGATCAAGACCACCGGGCGTTACTCCCTCGGCTTCCCGCGAAAGGACGGCGGCGAGCAGATCAACTCGCGCATCGAGATCAGCAAGCGGCCCGCGGCCGATCTGCGTCGTGCGTTCAACATCGACGACTACCAGGTCGACGGCCTGCTCTCGGGAGAGTTCCAGATCACCGGCGAGTATCTGAGGCCGCATGGCACCGGCAGGATGGAGATTGTCGACGGCACCGCCTACGGCGAACCGTTCGACTCGGCGACCGCGAACGTGCGCCTCGAAGGCGAAGGGGCGCGGATGCAGCAGGTCGTGGTGCAGAAGAGCGGCGGTCGCGGCACCGGCAACGCGTATATCGGCTGGAACGGCACGTACAGCTTCACGTTCAACGCGCAAGGCATCCCGATCGAATCGGTGGCGGCCGCCAAACGTCTCCAGATGCCGCTCGCCGGGACGCTGAAGTTCGACGCCAATGGGAGTGGATCCTTCGAGTCGCCCAGGTACGATGTGTCGGGCAGCCTGACCGACGTCTTCGTGGGGAACGAGGGCATCGGGCAGGTGAATGCCCGGGTTGGCGTCGACAACGACGTCATGTCTCTCGAGATGGACGCGGCGTCGAGCCGGCTTCAGGTGCACGGCGTCGGACGCATCGCGCTCAACGATCAGAAGGACGCGCAGCTCACCTTCAACGTGCTCGACACCTCGCTCGATCCGTACGTCCGCTTGTACCTGCCGCGGCTTTCACCGTTTACGACCGCCGTGGTCACCGGGTCGGTCAACGTGACCGGCGAGCTCAACGACATCGACCATCTCCTCGTCGACGCCACCGTCGACAAGCTCGACATGCGTCTCTTCGACTACGCGCTGCGCAACGCAAG
Source organism: Vicinamibacterales bacterium (assembly GCA_036407095.1). Lineage (GTDB taxonomy): Bacteria > Acidobacteriota > Vicinamibacteria > Vicinamibacterales > UBA2999 > Gp6-AA40. The sequence goes on from DASWZV010000143.1 coordinate 338,052, forward strand.
ACCGATCCGCGTTGCGCTCGACAACCACACGGTCGACATCAAAGACATGCGTCTCGAGGGACAGGAGACACAGCTCGACGTTTCGGGACGCGCCAACCTCCACGACGAGACGATCGCGATCAGAGCGAACGGCGATGCGAATCTTGCCGTGCTCCAGGGCTTCTTCTCCAACATCAGGAGCACGGGCAGCGCGAAACTCGCGGCGACGCTCCAGGGCCCGCTGCGCGATCCAGCGGCGAACGGAATGCTGACGATCGAGAAGGGGCGCATCCGCTCGTTCGCGCTGCCGCATGCGCTCGAGAACATCAACGGCGCCCTGGTCTTCGACTCTGAGGGTGTCACGCTCGACGGCCTGACCGCGCAGCTGGCCAGGGGCGACGTCCGGTTCGCCGGTCGCATCAACAAGAACGGGTACCTGCCCGGCCGTTTCGACGTGACGATGAACGGCACGAATATGCAGTTGCGGTTTCCCCAGGGCATGCGCTCGTCGCTCGTCGACGCGACGCTCTCGCTGCAGGGATCGAGGGAGGACGCGACGCTGTCGGGGCTCGTCAACGTGAAGGATGCAGTGTATACGCAGGCGTTCTCGACCGGCGGCGGTCTCTTCGACTTCACCAGTGGAGGCGAGAACCTGGCGCCCGATCTGGGTCCCACGGCCACGACCATTCCCCTGCGCTACGACATCCGTATCATCGCGCCGTCGACCCTGCAGATCAAAAACCAGACGCTGCGGATCGTCGCCAACGCTGAACTGCAGCTCGTTGGGACGTTCGATCGACCGGTCGTGCTCGGCAGGGTCGAAGTCACGCGAGGGAATGCGCTGATCGAAGGCAAGCAGTTCGTGATCACGCGCGGCACGATCGACTTCAACAATCCCACCAAGACCGATCCGTTTTTCGACATCGAGGCGGAAGCGCGCATTCCGGTGCCGGGCGAGACCTATCGTGTGACCCTCCGTGCCGCCGGTCCGCGGGACCGGCTCAACAGCCTCGCGCTCACCTCGGACCCTCCGCTTCCCGAGGCCGAAATCATCGCCCTCGTCTTCAGCGACATCGCACCGAGCGGCAACGTCGAGTTCGCGCAGTACAACAAGCTCACCCCGCAGCAGCAGCTGGCTCAGGACCAGGCCGCCCGTGCGCTCACCGGCCTGCTCGGGGCCTCGGAAGTGAGCCGGGTCGCGGAGAAGACGTTCGGCATCGACACATTGCGGATCACGCCGTCGCTGACGGATCCGACTACGCAGTCGTTCCGATTGGAGCCGGGTGCCCGCGTCACGGTGTTCAAACGCATGACCGATCGGGTGTCGCTCATGTACTCGCGCAGCCTGACCTCGTCGTCCAACAGCGACCAGATCATCGTGCTCCAGTACGATCAGACGGACCAGTTCTCGTGGATCGTGTCGCGCAACGAGGACGGTACTTACGCGCTCGACTGGCAGGTCCGAAAATCGTTTTGATGCGCCGCCTCCCGGCTACGACTCTTCTGATCTGTCTGCAGACAGCCGTGTGCGTGCTGCACGGGTCGCACGCCGGCGCGCAGACGCCTCCCCCTGAACCGACCATCGTCGATGTGCGCGTCGAGCAGGAGGGGAAACCAGTCGACGATCCCGCGATCACGTCCCTGATTCAAACGCGCGTCGGCCAGCCGCTGTCGATGCGTGACGTTCGCGAAACGATCACGCATCTGATCAGCCTGAATCGTTTCGAGAACATCGAGCCGTTGAGTGAGCCGGTGGCCAACGGCGTCCGCGTCACCTGGGTCCTGGAGCCGCTGCATCCGGTGGACCGCATCGAGTTCACGGGCATGACGGGCCTGTCGACGGGCGATTTACGACACGCTCTCACCGAACGCTACGCCGGATTTCCGACCGAAGGCCACGTCGACGAGGCGCGGGAAACGCTGCTCATGCAGTATCGGCGCCGCGGATACCCGAATGCGAAGGTGATGGCTCGGATCGTGCCGACGCACAATCCCGACCGTGCGACGTTGTACTTCGACGTCGAAGCCGGCATGCGCGCCCGGATCATGGGTCTGCGGATGACGCAGCTCGATGCCAACGGGCGGAGCAATCTCGCGGACGTTCCGGATATCAAAGACGGGCAGCCGTACGATGAGGATGCGATTCAGAAGGAACTGACGGCGTGGGAAAACCGCCTGCGCAACAAGGGCTTCTACGAAGCGCGTGCGACGCATGGTGTCCAGTGGGTCAGCGACAGCGCCGCCGTCTTCGTCAACCTGACGCGCGGGCCGCATGTCAGCATCGCCTTCGCCGGCGACCCGCTTCCCCCGAATGAAAAGGATCGCCTCGTGCCGGTCCGTGAGCAAGGATCGGCGGATGAGGACCTGCTCGAGGACTCGTCCCGTGCGATCGAGAACTACCTGCACCAGCGCGGATACCGCGATGCCACCGCGCAGTTCACGCGCGACGAGCGCGAGGGCGAGCTGGTCATCACCTTCAACGTGAAGCGCGGGCTGCGGTACGTCGTGCGCAACGTGCAGTTCACCGGCAACGAATCGATTCCCGCCGCGCAGCTCCGGGACCTGGTCCGCCTCAGGAACGGCGAGCCGTTCGTGCGGGCCACGCTCGACGCCGGCACTCAGGCGATCGTCAGCACTTACCGTCAGAGAGGCTTCACGCGCGCCCAGACCAAGCACAACGAGAACGTGATACTACCCGAGAATCTCAACGATCCCGATCGAGGCGTCGACGTGACGCTCGCGATCGATGAAGGTCCGCGGTCGATCGTGCGCGAGGTGACCTTCATGGGAAACAAGGTGCTCAGCGAGGCTGACCTGCAACGCATGACCGTCGTCTCGCCTGGACGCCCGTTTGTCGGCAGCGAGATGCTGAACGATCGCGATCGCATCGCAACCGAGTATCGCAATCGCGGCTACGAGAGCGTCGTGGTCACCACCGAGCCGCAGTTTGCCGAGAAGGACACGCAGGTCACTGTCCACTTCACCATCAACGAAGGTCCTCAGATCATCGTCGATCACATCATCATCGTCGGCAACCATAGGACCAGCAATCGCACGATCGAACGCGAGTTGACCCTGTACCCCGGCCAACCGCTCGGGGAGGCCGCGCTGGTCGAGAGCCGGACGCGGCTCGCCGCCCTTCAGCTCTTTCGGCGCGTGAGTATCGAGCCGGTCGCGCACGGCAGCGAGACGAAGCGGGACGTCCTCATTCAGGTCGAAGAAGCGCCCGGAACCTTCATGGGCATGGGAGGCGGCGTCGAAGGCGGCTTCGTACAGCGGCTCGGCGTCGATGGCAATGCCGAGGAGCGGTTCGAGGTGGCGCCGCGCGGATTCTTCCAGATCGGGCGACGAAACCTGTGGGGGAAGAATCGCACCATCAACCTGTTCACACGGGTCAGCCTTCGCTCGACCAACCAGTTCGTGGCCACTGCCCCGGTGGCGACCCCGACCGGGCAGACCTCGTATGGCTTTAACGAATATCGGGTCGTACCAACCTACACCGAGCCGCGCGTGTTCGGGTTGCGGTCGAATTTGCAGGTGCAGGGTATTCTCGAGCAGGCGGTTCGCACCACGTTCAACTTCAGACGCCGCGAGTTCCGGGCACAGGGCGATCTTGCACTCTCGCAACGCTACCACCTGACCGGCTTCTACTCGCTTCAGCGCGTCAACCTGTTCGACATCACCGACCTGAACGACCTTCCGCAGATCGATAGAACGTTTCCAACCGTGCGTCTGTCGAAATTCTCGGGGTCCGTGAGCCGCGACACCCGCGACGATCTCTTCGATCCGTCGATCGGCACGTTCAGTATCATCAGCGGAGATCTGGCGGCACACGCGATCGGATCGCAGGTCGGGTTCGTGAAAACGTATCTGCAGGGGTTCTGGTATCGCCGTCTTCCCGTGCCGCGCCGCGTGGTGCTCGCACTCGGCGCGCGCGTCGGCGTCGCGCACGGGTTCGAGCAGGTCACGGAAGGAGAGGTCATCAGCGACCTGCCCGCGAGCGAGCGGTTCTTCGCGGGCGGCCCAACCAGCGTGCGCGGCTTCTCACTCGATGCCCTCGTGAATCAGCAGACCGTCACGCCGACCGGCTTTCCGACCGGCGGCGACGGCGTGGTCATCTTCAACACCGAGCTGCGCGTGGCGCTCTTCGGGCAACTGCAGGCCGCAGGCTTCCTCGATGCGGGCAATGTGTTTCCACGTGCCAGCGATCTAGACTTCACCGACCTCCGCCCGACCCCGGGCTTCGGCCTGATCTATCGCTCACCGGTTGGACCGATCCGTGTCGATCTCGGGTTTAATCCCAATCCCATGAAGTTTGGAACGGACGTGGAACGAAGCTGGGTCTGGCATATTCTGCTCGGTCAGGCATTCTGAGTGCTGTAATGCAGAATGCAGTATGCAGATGCCGAGAAGAATATGCCGATCGATACTTCATCTGGCCGTTCTGCATTCTGCATTCTGCATTCTGAATTTCTCTGTCGTCTCGGCCCAGCAGCCGCTCGACCGACTTCTCGCACGAATCGGGACAACCGCCGTGACGGAGACCGACGTGATGGCCGCGGTCGGCCTTGGTCTCGTTGATGCGCAGTCAGCCAACAATCCTGACGCGCTGAAACAGGTGATCGATCGTCAGCTCATGCTCGTAGAGATCGCCCGGTTCCCGCCGCCCGAGCCTCCCCCCGATGCCGTAGACAAACAGCTCGAGATGATGAAGATGCACGCAGGTGACGGGCTCATGGGACTCCTGCATGAGACCGGCCTGGACGAGATGCGGCTGCGCAACCTTGCGCGCGACACGCTCCGCATCCAGGCGTACGTCGCGCAGCGCTTCGGCACCTCGAGGCAGGTGACGAGCGACGAGGTCCGGCGCTACTACGACGATCATCAGGCGCAGTTCGTGCGGAACGGCCAGGTCATCCCGTTCGAGCAGGCAGAGGCCGATGCCCGGCGCATGGCATCGGCGGCGCGGCTGCGCGACGCCATCTCACAATGGGTCAGCGAGCTCCGCATGCGGGCCGACGTCGTCGAGGTCAGGAAAACGCGATGATCGCGACGCGCAGCACTTCGAGCGCGTTGAACCCGGCGTGGCTCACCATCGGCGCGATTGCGCTGCGCCGGCGCAGATAGACGATCGCCCACAACGCCCCGAGGACGCCGGTGGTCACCGCCGCATCGTACCCTTGCTGCAGATGGCCCAGGCCAAAGGCGGTGCTCAGGACGATGACGCCGACCACAGCGCCACCCAGATGCCGCTCGAATCGGCGCAGCAGGAACGCGCGCTGAAGTTCCTCGCGAATGCCTCCGGCGACAATGGCGACAATACCGAGCAGAACCGCCTGCATGGGGCTCCCGGTCGCAAGCTGCTCGATGGGGTTGGTCGGCACGTTGTGAAGAGCCGGGGCGACGCGCATCAACAGCAGCATCAGCAGGCCCACGATGAGAAACGTGGGTGGCACCAGCAGCACGCCCAACGCGGCTTCTCTCCAGCGAGGGCGGTTCCCCCACCAAAGATCGCGGACCCGCTCCCTGTGGACGTGAGTCAGGACCACCATCAGGGCAACGAGTACAATTGTGTCAGCCAACGACAGGACGACGACCGTCGACAGCGACAGCTCGGGCCCGAAGGACCAGCCTGCGAGTTGCATCACTTTCAGAATGCTGAGCTGGGTCGGAATACTCGAACAAAGCAGAATTTCGAGGATTGCCACGGCCCGCCGCTGGCCCTGGGACAGGCCGACATCCCCGGCGACCGGCATCGCTTCCGAAGGCACTCGCACGCCCTGGTCGCTCACGCGTTCTAGTGTACGAGTACGGAAGGACCCGAAATCGACCTCAGGGACAAACCCGGCAGATTGATACCCCCAAATGGTGTAAAAATGACCGGGTGGCATTCCCCCGATAAGGACACAACGCAACAATGTCCGCAACATCCGGAGACCGCGTTCTCATCGTCGAAGACGAGCCAAGCACCAGACTTGGGCTCACCGAGCTCGTACGCACCTGGGGTTTCACGACCGATGCGGCTGCTGACGGCGAGGAAGCCTTGCAGCGCATTACCGTCTTCCGCCCCTCGATCATCATCAGCGACCTCGTGATGCCGCGCATGGGAGGCATCGACCTCCTGCGCGCGCTCAAAGACGATGGCGGCGACTACACCGTCGTCATCCTCACGGCGCAAGGCAGCGTCGAGACCGCAGTCGAGGCGATCAAGGAAGGCGCTTACGATTACCTGACCAAACCAGTCGAGACGCAGCGGCTGAAGATCCTGCTGGACAAGATCGTGGAGCGGCAGGACACGCTCCGCGAGGTGAAAACGCTGCGCAAACAATTGCGCGAGCACGGCAGCTTCGGGCGCATGATAGGCAGCAGTCCGCAGATGCGGAAGGTTTATCAGGTGATCGAGCAGGCCGCGCCGACCTCGGCGTCGGTCCTGATCTGGGGCGAATCGGGCACCGGGAAGGAACTGGTTGCGCAGACGATCCATCAGCTCAGCCCACGTGCACAGATGCCGTTTGTGCCGATCAACTGCGCCGCGATTCCCGAGACGCTGCTCGAGAGCGAGATCTTCGGCCACGAAAAGGGCGCGTTCACGGGCGCCGTCGATCGGCGTGCCGGCTGTTTCGAGCTCGCCGACCGCGGCACGCTGTTTCTCGACGAGATCGCCGAGATGACGCCGGCCACGCAGGTCAAGCTGCTGCGCGTGCTGCAGGAGCGCAAGTTCCGTCGTCTCGGTGGTCGAAACGAGGAGACGGTCGATGTGCGCGTGATCGCCGCAACCAACGTCAACCCGTCTGAAGCGGTCAAGAGCGGCAAGCTCCGTGAAGATCTCTATTACCGCCTGAATGTGTTCGCCATCGAACTGCCGACCCTGCGGCAGCGAAAGGACGATCTGCAGTTGCTCGTGCAGTCGTTCCTCGCTGATTTCAATCAACGGAACAACAAGACGGTCTCCGCGCTCGATCCCGCGGCGATGCGGATTCTCGAGCAATACAACTGGCCCGGCAATGTACGGGAACTGCGGAACGTCATCGAGCGGGCCGTGATTCTGAGCACGGGGGAGTTCGTCGATCCCAAGCATCTGCCGCCGCTCGTCACCGATTCACCCGATGTGGTGAAGCCGACGCTCTCGCTCACGCCCGGGACGACGGTCGAGGAGGCCGAGACGCGGTTGATTCTCATGACGCTCGAGCACACGCGCGACAACAAGACGCGCGCAGCGGAAATCCTCGGCATCAGCCTGAAGACGCTGCACAACAAGTTGAACAAGCTGCGCGGACGCGCAACGGGTAAGCGAACGGATGAAGTGCCGACGACGTGAGGTCGCGACGGCGGCGGATCGCGTACGTGTCCCTCGTGTGATGCGCATGGCGCCGTGCCTCTTTTGCATGTTGCCGGTTTGCGTTTTGAGTGTTGAATGCGCCTGAGCATCAGGGTCAAGCAGATCCTCGGCGTGACCACAATCGTGGGGCTGGCGGTTGTCGGGCTCAGCGCCCTCTACGCGATGCGTCTGGCAAACGTCGTGGTGCGCGAGAGCTATTCGCGCGGGCAGTTCCTCACCAAAGCGATCTTGCAGCGCGCAGGAAGCATCGTGACCGGTGGCGGCGATCCGTACGCGGCGTTGCGGGAGGATCCCGGTCTCCGCGCGATCCTCGAGTCGAGCCTCTACGGGGATGACGTGCTGACCGCGGCGATCGTCGACGTCAACGGCATCATCGTGGCGCACAACATCCGGTCGCTCGAAGGCAATCAGATCAAAGCACGGCCCGATCTCGCCAGGCTCGCCAACGAAAGCGATCTCAACAAGCTCAAGTTCCTCTACCTCGCGGACGAACAGACGATCATCGAAGTACAGGAGCAGTTGAAGCGAGGCGACGAAGACTTCGGCTCGATTCGCATCGGCGTGTCGACCACGCTGATGCGAATCGAGCTCGACAAGCTGCTGTGGGAAGCGCTCGTGACGTCGGCGATCGCGCTCGGTATCGCCGTGTTCGTCGCCGGCATTCTGTCGCAGCTGCTGCTGCGTCCGATTCACGTCCTGCGAAGCGGCTTGACCAGACTCGGCCAGGGTGAGTTCGGCGTCTCGCTCGATCTGCCGCCCGGCGACGAGTTCGGCGAGCTCGGTAATTTCTTCAACACCGTCAGTCAGCAGTTGTCGGCCGATCGATCGCTGCTCGCCGGACAGAAGGCGCACCTGCAGTCGGCGGTCGAACATCTCGAGGACGCGGTCGCGCTGTTCAATCCGTCGGGTGAGCTGCTCTTCAGCAATCCCGCCATGCAGCACACGCTCGCGGCGGATTCGATCGGGCGCTCGTTGCCGACGCTCCTTTCCGCCGGCCATCCGTATCGAACGCTGGTGGAGGAGACGCTCGCGACTCGGCGCTCGCGCGGACCAGTGCAGGTGCAGGGCCATCCGACCGAACAAATACATGTGCCCCGGCGCGGGGTGGGCGGTCATGGGGCCGCCGCGGTTGCGACGGCATCGACCGAAGCGATCGGGACGAAGCTGGAGTCGCGCGGTGTCGACGAAGAGCTCGTGATGACGCACGCGGTCGTCGGGACGAGCGGCGAACTGGTCGGCGTGCTGCTCGTCTCGCGCAATCTCGCTCAGCTGTCGCGCGTGCAGTCCACGCTGGCGTATTCTCGCAAGCTGGTCGCTCTCGGGCGTCTGACCGCGGGCATTGCGCACGAGGTCAAGAATCCGCTCAATGCGATGATGATTCACCTCGAGCTGCTGAGAACCAAGATTCGAAGCACGGTCGCCGCGGCGCTGCAGCCGGAGCCGGTAGCGGCGGCGGGCGGAATGCTCGGGCTCGGCCCCGGCCGAGCTTCGCCGTTGCCGGCCCCCGTCCAGGGAGCGCTCGACCACGTCTCAGTGATCGAGGGTGAAATCAGGCGCCTCGATGAAGTCGTGCAGGGGTTCCTGAAGTTCACGAGGCCGGAAGATTTACGCCTCCAGCCGGTGAAGTTGAACGCGTTATTCGACGAAATACTTCCTGTGATCGAGACGGAAGCCGCAAAACATGCCGTCCGCGTGACGCTGGACTCCCCCGTGACGGTGCCTGCCGTCAATGGCGACGCCGCGATGCTGCGCCAGGTGTTCCTGAATCTTGCGATCAACGCCTGTCAGGCGATGTCCAAGTCGAACGGAGGGACGCTTCGAATCGTCACGGCGGCTGCGTCGAGAGGGCGCGTCGAGATTCGAGTCGAGGATACTGGCGTCGGCATCCCGCCAGAGCACCTCTCGCGTATTTTCGATCTCTACTTCACGACCAAGGAGCGTGGAACCGGCATCGGCCTGTCCATGGTGTATCGAATCATTCAGATGCACGATGGCGAGATCGAGGTGCAGTCCACGCCCGGGCGCGGAACGACATTCCGTGTGCTGCTACCGCGATCGCAGGGGTACTGAAATGAACAACAAGCTCTTGCTCGGTGTGTGCTGCCTGCTGCCATTTGCCGCGGGCGCCGGTTGCGGGAAGGCCCGTGCGCAGACTGTGCCCGACGGGGCGCCGCTGGCGGTGCCCGCCCCCCCGTCTCGCGTGTTCGCGCCGATTGAGGACGAGGAGCCGCTGGCCGCTACAGCTAGCCCGGCGACTGAGGGGTTGCCTGGGACGGCGCCTAAGCCGCCGGGTCAGAACCCGCCGCGCACTACGCGTCGCCCTGAAGGCGAGCGGGCGGAGCAGACACCTGCCGCTTCGCCGACGCCGGCATCTGCACCAGAGCCCCCGCGTGAGCTTCGCGCGGCCTCCGCGCCGGCTGACGCAGAAGCCGAGAAGAGGATCGCCGAGCAGCTGCGGCGCGCGTCGCAGATACTGGGCAACACCTACTACCAGGGGCTCTCGGCGCAGCGTCAGGAGACTTACAATCAGGCGAAAGGGCTCATCGTCGAAGGAGAACGGGCGCTGAAGGAGCGCAATTTCGTCTACGCGGACACGCTCGCAGGGAAAGCAACGAAGCTCGCGGCGGACCTCTCGGGCCGCTGATATCCGAGGGGGCTCGAGCCCCCGCTCTACCACCTTAGAAGCTCACACCCATTCCGAAATTGACGCGCGGGCTCCCGTGTTCGGGCCACCCGACGTCGAGATCGAGAACGAACACCGCAGCGCCGAAGAACACGCCGCCGCCGATTCCGCGTTCGAGTCGTTGATCGGCGAGCCGCCCGGTCGACGCCCAGGCGGTTCCCGCATCGACGAATCCCTTTACGCCGAAGCGTCCGAAGTTCAGCGGCGAGGTGAGCGGCACGCGAAGCTCCGCTGAGATCGCCGCCATGCTGTCGCCGGCGCGGTGCCCCGCCGGGTACCCGCGAAGCGAATCGCTTCCGCCGAGCAGCGACTGCTCGGCGGCGGGCAGCGGTGAGTCCGCGCGCTCGAGTTGTCCGCGAAGCGCCAGCACCATCGAACCACCCACGCCGATGTAGCCGCGCGCATCGGTGAGCCATCGTCCGGCATCACCCCCGCCGCTCGAAAACGCGAGCCGTTCCCAGCCGACCTGCGTGTGGATCGCATTGCGTGGAAACGAGGGATCGATGCGTGTATCGACGATGGCATGGAAACCGGCGGCGGTATGCCGCGCATCGTAAGTGTCACCGAACTGGACCTGCGCGACCCGCGTGTCCGCCCCGACACGGAGCCACGGCAGGAGGATGCGATCGACGTCGACGCGAACATCCTGTCGGAGATCGGAGAGCTCGTAGAACGGATTCACGCGCCGGTTGACCGAGGCGCCGACGTGCACGAGCGATATCGGCCCCCGATCGAACGCGCGCTCGAGATCGACACCGGCTCGCCGTTCTCCTCCCCACGTGAGCGGCACCGACACGCGGCTGCGACCGCCGATGACGTCGGCGAACGCCACCCGCGCGCCATAGGTGAACCCGTAGCCGTCGGCGTAATTGAGCACCGGGAGCCATTGACCGGCAGCACCCAGCCGCTTGAGAGGACCGGGGGTGAGATCGTCCGGCGTGATCCCGGCCCGTTCCTCGATCAGGATGACGATGAGGATGTCGGAGGGGTTGTCGATCGATCGTAAGCGGCGCCTGACCTCTACGTTGTCGAACCGGTGACTCGATTTCAGCTTCTGCTCGGCATCGTGAATCGTGGCTTCGGTGGCCGGCGCTCCGGTCGCGAGGCCACTGAGCGAGATGACATCGGCATCGGGCGTCGTGTGATTCCCGTGGACGCGGATCTCGTTGATCGTCTCCGTCTGAGCCCGGGCCACGGAGGGCACGGAGAATAGGGCCACGGAGATCACGAAGATCACGAAGTTGAGAAACGGAGACCGCCTTTGTGACCTTTGTGTTCTTTGTGGCCAGCTCTTCGTGACCTCCGTGACCTCCGTGGCCGAATTCTCCATGTTCTCCGCGGCCAAGCGGGGCGCGCTCATCGCACCCTCGTGCTCACGGTCGCGAGCTTGTAATCATGGAAGTCGGCGGCGTAGCGTCCGTCGACCTCGCCGATCGCCAGCGACATGTCGAAGCCGACGCGAATCGCGCGAGGCAGCCAGACATCGGGGAACGGCTGTCCCATTTCCATCGCTGCGCGCAGGCCGTCGATGCGGACGATCGAGCGTCCAGGCAGGAAGTCGAGCGGAAGGTTGTGGAAGTCGTACTTGAGGATCTGATGCTCGGCCGGGTCCACCCACAGCGTGACGAGCGCGACCTTGTCCATCTTGGCGTCGATCTGGTCGTCGCGTTTCCGGATCTCTTTGTTCGCGCGCTTGCGCCCCTCGTTGAAGAGTTTCGTCGGGTAGTACTCGATGCGAAGCACGTTGCGCCCTTCGAGTGTTTCGCGTCCGGCGAGCGCGTACTGCCCGGGGTCGAACTTGAACTTCAGGAAGTACGCGGCAGAGACGAAGCCCGGCTCGATTGCCTCGCGCACGCTGGCTTCGCTGATCGCGCCGGCGTTGGTGTCGCCGGCATCAGGCGCGGGCGAGTCGGTGGCGCTGGAGGTATTGCTTCGGGCCGCACGCTCGGCTCGCCGCTTTTCGCGCCGCTGCTCGCGTTGCAGCCATTCCTCTTCCGCCTTCCGCCGTTCGTTCTCGCTGATGATGACGCCGTCGGCTCGGAGCGGACTCTTGATGAAGATCCCGTCGCGGGGAAACCAGGCGTAGTCGCGCTGCGTGCCGTAGAGCGGCCGGGCACCCGGCCCTGTGATTTGCAGCGTCTCCCGCTCTTCCAGTACGTACTGCTGAAGTTTTTTCCAGTTGTCGTCGCGCCGTTCCAGCACCCGCGACATGAAGGCATCGAGATCGGTTTGAGCGGAGAGGCTGCCGAGCGTCCAGGCGACCGCGGCGAGGGTCAACAGCAGACGTGCGAGCACGGGGACTCTTTCTGGCTGGCTGGCGTCTGCTTGGACGAGCCCCGGCCGAAAATGGTTTCAAGACTGGTGCGCTAAAGCCTTGAATTCTAAGCGCTCCCTGATACCTGATTCCTGAATCCTGATTCCTGTACAATATCCACATATTGCGCTTGCCCTAAAAGAAAAGCTCAATATGTTGTGGTTTGCTGCTTGACAAACAGTGAAACGGGGCGCACTATGGCCGGGCGCTCAACGACAGTGTAACGGGCTGAGTGCTCCCAGCACCCGGCTGATCGAGGAAGCCTTCAGGACGTCTCGAGCGCACACCACCGACAGATTTCCGGGACGCTACCGATGGGGTAGGTGCGTCCATGTGAGTTGAACACGATATCGGAGGAGAGCATGGACAGAGGCCCTGCCCGCGAGGCTGCCGGTCAGCAGGCGACTCACGCTGGAGCTCCCGACCCCTCGACTCGCGCGCGAAAGGGCGCCGAGGCGAAGGCGCCGCTGGTGCCCGGCCTGGAGTTCCCTCGCTACTTCACCCTGCCCGGCGTGGATCCATTCGACGAGGTCGAATGGGAAATCCGGTCGGCGGTGATTGGCAACGAGAAGGGCAAGGTCGTGTTCGAGCAGCGCGACGTCGAGATTCCGCGCACCTGGTCGCAGCAGGCCACCAACATCGTCGTCTCCAAATATTTTCGCGGGCAGATCGGGACGCCCGAGCGCGAGCACAGCGTCAAACAGTTGATCGGCCGGGTCGTCGACACGATCACGGCGTGGGCACGCAAGGACAAGTACTTCGCAAGCGAAGAGGCGTTGCAGTCGTTCAGCCACGAACTGAAGCACCTGCTCGTGTATCAGAAGGCCGCGTTCAACAGCCCGGTCTGGTTCAACTGCGGGTTCGAGAAGGCGCCGCAGTGCTCGGCCTGCTTCATCAACTCCGTGCAGGACACGATGGATTCGATCCTCACCCTGGCCAAGACGGAGGGGATGCTCTTCAAGTACGGCTCGGGCACGGGCAGCAATCTGTCGGCGATTCGATCGTCGAAAGAGCTGCTGGCGGGCGGCGGCACTGCCTCGGGGCCGGTGTCGTTCATGAAGGGGTACGACGCGTTTGCCGGCGTCATCAAGTCGGGAGGCAAGACGCGGCGGGCGGCGAAGATGGTCATCCTCAACGCCGATCACCCCGACGTGATGGAGTTCATCAACTGCAAGGTCGAGGAAGAGAAGAAGGCGTGGGCGCTCATCGACGCCGGCTACGACGGCTCGTTCACCGGCCCGGCGTATGCGTCGGTGTTCTTCCAGAACTCCAATAACAGCGTGCGCGTGACCGACGACTTCATGCGCGCGGTGCTCGATGACGGAGAGTGGCAGACGAAGAGGGTCGTGGGCGGCGAGCCGATGGACACCTACAAGGCCCGCGACCTGATGCACGGCATCGCGGAGGGCACGTGGGTGTGCGGCGATCCCGGCATGCAGTTCGACACCACGGTCAACGAGTGGCACACCTGTCCGACGACGAGCCGCATCAACGCGAGCAATCCGTGTTCGGAGTACATGTTCCTGGACGACTCGGCCTGCAACCTCGCCTCGATCAACCTGATGAAGTTCGTGAAAGACGATGGCGAGTTCGACGTGGCCGCGTTCAAGTCGGCGTCCCGGACGCTGATCACGGCGCAGGAGATCATCGTCCCCAACTCGAGTTATCCGACGAAGGCGATCGAGCGCAACTCGCACGAGTTCCGCCCGCTCGGCCTGGGCTACGCGAACCTCGGGGCGCTGTTGATGTCGCGCGGCTTGCCCTACGACAGCGACGAGGGTCGCGCGTATGCGGCGGCGATCACGGCGGTCATGACCGGCGAGGCCTACGCGCAGTCGGCCAAGGTCGCGCGCGATCATGGCGGGCCGTTCGGAGGATTCGAGGTCAACCGCGAGCCGTTCCTGCGCGTGATGCGGAAGCATCGCGACGCCGTGAGCGAGATCAACCCGAAGCACGTACCGGTGGATCTCCATGCGGCGGCCAGGCAGGCCTGGGATGAAGCGGTCGAGCTCGGCGAGGACTTCGGCTACCGCAACGCGCAGGCCACGGTGCTCGCGCCGACCGGCACCATCGGCTTCATGATGGACTGCGACACGACCGGCGTCGAGCCGGACATCGCGCTCGTCAAGTACAAGAAGCTCGTCGGCGGCGGGTTGATGAAGATCGTCAACACCACGGTACCGATGGCGCTCGAGAAGCTTGGCTACACCACCCCGCAGATCGAGGCGATCGTCCACCACATCGACGAGCAGGAGACGATCGAGGGTGCGCCGTTCCTGAAAGAGGAGCACCTGCCGGTCTTCGATTGCGCCTTCAAGGCAGCCAACGGCGAGCGGTCGATCCACTACATGGGCCACATCCGGATGATGGGCGCCACGCAGCCGTTCATCTCGGGTGCGATCAGCAAGACGGTGAACGTGCCCCGCGAGGCGACCGTCGAGGACATCGAGAAGGCGTACATCGAGTCGTGGCGTCTCGGCGCGAAGGCGATCTCGATCTATCGCGACGGCAGCAAGCGGACGCAGCCGCTGAACACGTCGAAAACACAGGTCACCGACACGCGCAACGTCACCGAGGTCAGGGAAGTGGTCAAGGAAGTCGTCAAAATCGTCGAGCGGCCGCAGCGGCGCAAGCTGCCCGACGAGCGCAATTCGATTACGCACAAATTCGACGTCGCCGGCCACGAGGGCTACATCACCGTGGGCCTCTTCGAGGACGGAACCCCGGGCGAGATCTTCCTCGTCATGGCCAAGGAAGGCTCGACGATCTCGGGCTTCGCCGACGCGTTTGCGCAGGCGGTGTCGTACTGCCTGCAGTACGGCGTGCCGCTGCAGACGCTCGTCGACAAGTTCAGCCATTCGCGCTTCGAGCCGTCGGGGATGACGAAGAATCCCGAAGTCCGCTTCGCCAAGTCGATCGTCGACTACATCTTCCGCTGGATGGCGACGAAGTTCCTCTCGCCCGAGGCGCAGTACCGCGCCGGTGTGAACATGCGTGAAGAACCCGCCGAAATAAACGGGGTGCCGGTCCCGTCGAAGCTCGGGACGAGCGAAGGCGGCCGGACAGAGGTGAAGCCTGAAACGCCCAAGGCCGAAACAACACTAAGAGCTGAATCGAGGCCGCGTGCCTCCGAATTTGCAGCGATGCGCAATCAGGAGGATGCCCCCCCGTGCAGTACGTGCGGCTCGATCATGATCCGCAGCGGCAGCTGCTACAAATGCGCCAACTGCGGCACGACATCAGGCTGTGCCTGATGGAAGGAATCAGGGTTCAGGAATCGGGAGTCAGCGGGAGACGGGCACTCTGGCATCGGGGCTAAGGGGACGGAATCCATGAGGACTTTGATTATCTGGAGTGAGTAGGCCGCGTTACTCACGGCAAAACCGACGCAGGCCGGGTCTTGCTGTGTAGACCTGGCAACGAGGGCCGGTTACCCGGCCCTTCGCATGTACTGGCGGTTATACTCGCTGCACCGACAGATGGGCTTTTCCCAGTTCTTCCAGTGGGGCCTGCTCCTCCAGGCGTTCGCGATCGTACATTTCATTCGTCGACGGCCGGACACCTTCTGGCTGTACGTCATCATCTTTCTCGGCGCCCTCGGCGCGTTCGTCTACATCGTCGTGGAGGTCGTGCCCGACCTCGGGCTGCTGCGGCAGGCTTTCGAGTCGCACGGCCGGCGCAAGCGGATCAGCATGCTCGAGGCGCTCGTGCTCGAGAACCCCGCATCGGGCAACTACGAAGAGCTCGGCGATCTGTATCTGGACGAGGGGAAGTTCGCGCGCGCCAAAGAGTGCTACGACAAGGCGATCTCACCCCGCAGCGCGCAGCTCGATCCGATCTATCGGCGCGGGATCGCTGAAATCAATCTCCGGGATTTCGCCGGCGCCGTCACCGACCTCGAGCTCGTCACGTCGCGCGAGCCGAAATACGATTCACACCGCGCGATGGCGCTGCTCGCTCACGCGTATGCGAACACCGGCCAGCTCGAGAAGGCGCGGTCGCTGTTCGAACAGGTCACCGAGGTCTCGACGCTGTCAGAGACCTATCTCAACTACGCGACCTTTCTCGCCTCACAGAGCCAGACCGCCGATGCCCGCCAGTGGGCCCAGAAGATCCTCGCCAAGAAGCCGACCATGCCCCGCTATCTCCAGCGACGAGAGCGGCCGTGGTTCCGCAAAGCCAGTGGGTTGCTGAAACGACTCTGAGAAGCCACGGAGGTTGGCGGAGACACGGTTTCGCACGGAGCAACGGAGTAACGGAGATCGGACGGAGCAGTCCGCTGACCCACTCACGCCGCAATCGGTCGCCAGCAAACAGCCTCCGTCCGACCTCCGTTACTCCGTGTCTCGGTGCGAATCCGTGGCTCCGTGAACTCCGCTTCTTTCGCAGCGATATACTGCCCACTCGGGGCGTTCATAGCATGAGGCTCATCACTGCGTTGCTCTGGTGTGTGACGGCGACTGAGATCGCCGCGCAGGAGCCGGCGTGGAAATGCCGCGGCGATCAAGGAGTGTGACGATGGAGACGTTCTCCGTGCGGGGTGGACAGATACATCACGTCGAGGCCGCGCCCTTCGTCACGATTCCGTACGGGCTCGGCAATGGGTGGACTCCTGGATCAGGGCGCTAGTCTAGAGAGCTGCTGTTGAAATTGCAACTTCGTTGCGCGCTCGTTGTATCGCTGACGGCGATTCTCGTCGGCGGTGTTCCCCGTGCGGATCAAGCCGCGCCGGCAAGAGCACCGTTCAGGCTCACCGCCGATCCGGACGGGACGCTGCGGTACTTCATCGCCAGGCCTGAGGAGAAATCGGGTTATCGAGAGGGCGACGCCGAGCTCGCGACCTGGGCGCTGGAGGAGTGGCAGCGCAGCCTGGGTGGCGCGGTCCGCTTCGAACGGGTGGAGCGTGAAGATTCGGCAGCCATTCGCGTGCACTGGCTGCCATGGTCGGAGGAGGCGGCGCTCGGGCGCATGGAGCCGGCCACGGTGGGCGGGCGCTCGGTCGCGTCTGTCGACATCAGGCCCGACGAATTCCGATTCCGCCCGACGGTCAGGCGACGCATCATCGAGGATCCGCTGATGCGAGCGGTGGTTGTCTACTACGTCTGCCTGCACGAGGTCGGGCACGCGCTCGGATTGACCCACAGCGACAACGCCCGCGACATCATGTGGCCGGGCGGCAACGGTGGCGTCTCGCTTCCCGTCTACGACCACTATCGTCATCGCATCGAGATGCGCGACGACATTCCACGCGTGTCGTGGCTCTCGCGCGACGACATCTCGCGCGTCTCGGCCATCTGGCGTCCCATCGCCAGGTAGCCTCCTCTGCGCTCAGCGCTCGAAGGGGACGCTCACGCCGGCCGTCAGCGCGTGGCCGACGTGGGTGTCGGTGCCGGCCGCGTAGTACACGTAGGATCCAAATACGTCGACCTTCGGCAGCGAGTACGACAGACCGCCGCTGATGTGGAAGTTGTTGTCCCTGAGGATGCGATCGTACTGGAGGTACTGCTCGGGCGTGAACGGATCGCTCGAGCGCAGGCCGCCGTGCGAACGCTGCCAGGAGAACGTCACGGTCGTCGACAGCTTTCTGGTCGCAAGGAATCCGGACTCGACGGCGAAGTTGCTTCGATTGTTGGGAAGATCGACGACCTTCTCGACGAATGCGTAGGAGTATCGCCCCGAGAGTGACAGCCTGTCCGAGATCGAATCGAGACGCCGGCCGACGTCGATCGCGAGGCGCACTTCATTCAGATTGCGTCCGAGTACGGCTTCGCCGAAGTAGTTGTAGTTGTGTGAGGGCACACCGAGCGAAATCGACGGCGTCAGCGCGAACGGTCCGTTGGCGATGTTGTATCGAACGGTCGCGCCGAAATCCTGCCAGCCGTGGCTCCAGCAGAAGCAATCGTCCACGTGAAGGCCGAAGAAGCTTGGTTCGGGTCCTGTGTACTTCGAACCGATGTAGGGGACACCGATCGTGAACGAGACGCGATCGCTCACGGCGTAGTCGAGGCTGAGCAGTGCTCCACGGCTGATGCTGTCGTAGCCGTCGAGCAGCGAGCCGTCGTCGAGTCGATGGTTGGTGTTGCTGATGGTCTGGAAGGCGACGGTGACCACACCTATGCCGGCGGGAGGGACCCACGCTTGGGCGAACGCCTCGCGGGCGCCGAGGCACACCGCGAGAGCGACGAGCAGACCTCGCAGACCCACTACGATTTGAGCAGCTTGCTTCTGAGGGCCAGGATATCGTCCATGGCCTCGAGGAACGCGTAGGTCTTGATCGGTCCCTTGAGGATGCGCTGATACTCCTTCTTGGCCTGCGCGATCTCGGTACCGGTTACGCCATAGGCGACGGGGACGAGCAGCGGGGCGCCTGGGCCGCTCTTCTGTATCCGGCTGCGGACGTCAGCGCTGTCGGCGAGGTCGGCAAGGAGCACGTCCCAGCCACCCTGATGCAGTGCCTGCTCCAGCTCGTTTGCATTGGCGACCGACGTCACGCTGTAGCCGGCTTTCTTCGTCACGTCCTCGGAGACCCGTTCAAAGGCCTTCGGGATCGTCGACTTCGCGGTCTCGTACACGAGGATCGACGCGCGGCGCGCCTGACCGGCGCGCTGGTAGCGCGTGCCTCGGCTGGCGACGAGGAACTTGTCGCCGCACGCGAGAAGATCACCCGAGCCGATGCTGAAGGCGAGGAGGATTCCGACCGCGGGCAGTGTCTTTTTCATGCTCCGCTCCTGGGGTCGAGAATGGGACTTCCGAAGCTCAGCCAATACTCTGGCGAAAGTGCTGAAGCGCTGTCAAGCGGCCTGAAAACTGCCTATGGCAGGCCCACCTGTCGGATGGCCGCGGCGAATCTCTGGTCGCTGCGCACCAGATCCCAAGCGCGGTCCACCTTGAGAAAGACGAGACCGGGGGACCGATCCGTGAACGCCGCGTCCAGGTACTTGAAGGTTTGCTCCTTGTCGCCCAACTGCGCGTACGTGCGCGCAAAGTCCAGCGGCGACACGTACTTCGTGCGCTCGCGCTCTTTGAGCTCCTCGAGCTGGAGCCGGACCCACGCCTGATCGACACGACGGTATCCCTCCTCGCCCCTCGCATTCGCGAACCATGCCTCGAGCCGGTCGTCGCCGAAGACCGTGTGCGCCCGGTGCCGGGCCTGAATGGCCTCGTCGAATTGGCCCTTTCGCGCCTTGGCCTCGGCCAGACCGAAGTATGCGTTGGCGTACTGCGCGTCGCCGCGAATGGCGTACTCGTACAGAGCGACGGCCTCGTCGAATTGATCGGACCGGAGCAGATAGTCGGCCTCGAGGCTTGCGAGATAGGGGCTGCGGGGATCGAGTTCGCGCGTCCGGCGCGCCAGGTTCAAGGCTTCGTCGATGTGACCGAGCGCCCAACGCTCGACCGCCATTGCGCGCAAGTACTGTGGGTCGATGTCGATGATCGACTCCATGAACCGCACGCGCGCCCGCGCGGCACCGGCCCAGTCCCAATCGAACAGAAACGCGATCGCATGCTCCATGACGAGGCCCTCGGGCAGATCGGGCTCGAGCTCGAGCGCCCGGCGCATGTAACGATTGACCTGCGGCCACGCGTCGGTCGGGCGCTCGAGGCCGTCGGTCACCGTCATCGCGTAGTTGGCTCCGAGCGACGCGTACGCGAGCGCGAACTTCGGGTCGAGCTGCGTGGCTTTTTCGAGGAGACTACGGGAGTACAGGTAATCCTCTTCCGTCGCGAGCCGCTGCGAGTACCGGGACTGCAGGTACAAATCGTACGCGTCTCGATCGTTGGTCGGGCGACGAATGAGCTGCTGACGCTCGGCGCTCGTCAGGCGCATGCGCAGGCCGTCGTTCATGAGGCCGGTGGCGATCTCGTCCTGCACGTTGAGCAGATCGGCGGCAGCGCGATCGTAGGTGTTGGTCCACAGCTGCCGGCCCGAGGCCACATCGACCAATCGCGCGGTGATCCGCAGCTTGTCGTCATGCTGCTCGAGCGTGCCCGCGAGCACCGTCTCGACGCCGAGCCGCCGGCCGATCGACTGCGGATCCAGCTTCGAGTTCTTCAAATCGAGCACCGCGCCGATAGGCCTCACGCGCAGCGTGCGCAGCGTCGAGAGGTGCTGGATCAGGCTGTCGGCGATGCCGTCGCTGAGGTACTCGAAGTCCTTGTCATTGGATGCATTCGTCAGCGGCAGCACGGCCAGCGAGCGCGTGGCGCCGGTGCCCGACAGCAACCGCCAGCCGACGAGTCCAGCCGCAATCGCAGCGATGACGATCGCACCACCCCACATCGCGCTGCGCCTCGAGATCGCCAACAGCGGTCGCGAGGTATCGCTCGGCGGAGCAGCGGGTTTCGTGCGAACCGCGGTTGCCACGCTGGCCGTCGGATCTGTGCCGAGGTCCGCGTGCACCTGCGTCGTGCTCGCGAACCGGCCGGCTGGATCCTTGACGAGACAGCGCTCGATGGTCGAGCGAAGCGATGGAGGTAGTGCCGGCGGCAGCGGCGCTGGATCGTCGTTGAGAATGGCGGCGCTCAGCTCGAACGGCGTTTGCCCGGTGAACGGCCGCGTTCCCGCGGCCATTTCGTACAGCACGACACCAAGCGCCCAGATGTCGCTCGAGATCTGCACCGGTCCGCCTCGCAACTGCTCGGGCGACATGTACGGAAGTGTGCCGACGGCGGTACCGGCCTGCGTCAGCGAGGCGTGCAGCTCGGTGATCGCGGCCGTCATATCGACTTCGACGGCCCGCTTTGCCAGTCCGAAGTCGAGCACCTTCACGCGCCCCTCGGGCGTGACGATGACGTTGTTGCTCTTCAGATCGCGGTGGATGACGCCACGGTCGTGCGCATGCGTCAGGGCTTCGGCGAGCTGACGGCCGATTCGAATGACACGATCGATCGGCAGCGGGCCCGACCCGAGCAGCGTGCTGAGCGTCTCTCCCTCGACGAGCTCCATCGCGATGTAGGCGCGCCCCTCGGCTTCGCCCACTTCGTAGACGGTGCAGATGTTCGGGTGATTGAGCGCAGCGGCGGCCTTCGCTTCACGCACGAGCCGCGCGCGCGCGGTCGGATCGTCGAAGCTGGAGGCAGGGAGTAGCTTGACGGCGACGTCGCGATCGAGTTGCTCGTCACGCGCCCGATACACCTCGCCCATTCCACCGGCACCCAGCCTGCTGGTGATTCGATAGCGTGCGAGGCGAACGCCTTCCATCCGCTGTCGTGTTGCGGGCCCCTCGGAACCCGCCTGCTTTACGGCTTCACGATTTTGACGACGTAATAGTTGATCGAGTGGGGCACTTCCTTGAACCAGTGCGGGGTGCCGGCGGGCACCTCGATGAAGTCGCCCTTCTTGAGGTGATGCGTCTCGCCGCCTTCGATGTTCGTGCCCAGCCACTGATTCGGCCGCGAGATTTTGCCGCCGACCATCTTCCCGCCGGTGACGAAGGTCGCCTCGCCGTCGATCACGTAGAAGGTGTCGGTCTCTTTTTCGTGGACCTCGACCTGACCGGAGCCCGTGCGCTTCGCGCCCAGCGCGATGTAGTCGCCGCCGGCGGCGATGCGCGTGCCCTCTTTGATCGCCGCCGTGACTTTATCGGCAGGCACGTACACGACCGATGGTTTCTGCGCAGACAGTCCGATGGTGATGAACGCCAGAAGCGCGACGATCGAAAGGATGTGTCGGGTCATGATGGTCAGTTTCTCGCGCCGCGATCGGCGAGCGCCTTGCGAAGAATCGTGGCGGCTGCCGGGAATTCCTTCTTCGCATTCGCGAAGAACACCCCTTCGGCCACCTTGAGCGGCGTCCAGCCGAGCGCGGTCGTGGCGTCGACCTGCGCGCCGTGATCGACGAGATACTGAACGATCGTCGGCTGGCCCGAGACGACCGCGCCGATGAGCGCGGTGCTGCCGCTCCATCGCGGATCGCCAACGCCGAGTTTCAGGAGATCGTCGATGTTGTGGGGGTAGTAGAGCAGCGTGTAGTCGACGTCGCCCACCATCCGGTAGTTGCCGAAGTTGGCGTGCGCGTTGATGTCGTTGCCGAGCGCGATCGCGAGCGTCACGGCCTCGAGACGTTCTGTTTCGCTGACGCCCGTGTACGGCCCGGGGCTTTCACCCTCCCAGTAGTCGAGGCCTGACGCCACCATCAGCGGCGTGATGCCCGCCTTTGTCGTGATCGTCGGATCCGCGCCGCCGTCGGCGAGCACCCGCATCAGCTCCACGTCGCCGTTCTTCGCAGCGACGTAGAACGGTGTCGCGCCGATGTAGCTCAGAAGATGCCGGCCCAGACGGATATCGGGCGGATTGCGCGCCGTGCCGCCCTCTTTGCCGAATGTCGGTTCCTGCCACTCGATGCGAACGTTGGGACTGGCGCCCTTCGCGAGCAGCTTCTTCGCCAGCTCCAAGGCGGTCACACGGCCAGTCGGCGGTGGAGGACCTTGTGGTGTGTTGCCGACGCCCGCCGCCCCGTCGGAGCCCGGCTTGCGCAGCCACGCGATCGTATGCAGCGGCGAACCCCGCGGATCCGGAAGATTCGGGTTCGCGCCTTTGTCGAGCAGCATCGACGCGAGTTCGAAGTAGGCATTGACGACCGCCATCCCGAGCGCGCTGGTGCCATCCTTCGTCACGTCGTTGACGTTCGCGCCGTGACCGAGCAGGAGGTCCGCGGTGTCCTGATGTGCGTCGCGCACCGCGAACAGAAACGGGGTGAAGCCGCCGCTGGCTTTTGCGTGCACGTCGGCACCGGCCTCGACGAGAACTGCCGCCGCCTCCGTGTTTCCTTCCGCCGCCGCCCACATCAACGCGGTCTGACCCTTGTAGGGTTCCTTGGCGTTGACGTTCGCGCCGCGCGTCAACAGCAGGCGCACCGCGTCGGCTCGCCCCGACAGCGCTGCCGTCATCAGTGCGGTCTGGCCTTCGTGAGACACACTGTTCGGATCGGCTCCCGCTTTGAGCAGCCGCTCGATGATCGCGGTGTTGCCATTCAGGCAGGCGAAGTAGAGCGGTGTGATGTGATATCGCGTGGCGGCCTTCGCATCGGCGCCTGCGGTGGCGAGCATGTCGACGAGCCGTGGGTTGTTGCGCTGCGCGGCCCAATGCAGCGCGGTCGACCCGTCCGCCTCCGTCGCTGCGACGCTGGCATGCGACGCCAGCAGAGCTTTGACTGCATCGGCATTCTGCTGCTTGACCGCATCGATCAGACGTGAACCCGTCTGCGCGTGTGCCGGCGACGCCAGAGCGAGCATGATGGCGAGGCCGATCACAAGAAGTGTCGTGCCGCGATGCATGCGACGTATTCTGGCGCCGTCTGGCGCTAATATTCAACATCGTAGAGCGGGGGCTTCAGCCCGCGCGTGCGCCGCGAACCCATGTCTTCGAGCGTTCGTATCTTCGTGGCCGTGTCCATCGCCGCCTGTGTCGGCGTGGTGATCGCCCGTCCCGACGACGTTGCCGCGCAAGTGCAGGCGTCCAGGGCAACGCCCGCTCCGGCCGCGGTATTCACGCAGTATTGCGTCACCTGTCATAACCCGCGACTCAAAACGGCTGGATTGGTGATCGATCCGGCGAGCCTCGGCGACGTCGGTGCCGGCGCCGAGATGTGGGAGAAAGTGGTGCGCAAGCTGCGGACCTCGGCGATGCCGCCGGCAGGTGCGCCGCGACCTGACCGGGCCACCTACGACGCGGTTGCAGCGTACCTCGAGACCGAGCTCGATCGCGCATCGATTGCGCACCCGCAATTCGGGAAGCTGCCGCTCGTGCATCGCCTGAGCCGCACCGAGTATCAGAACGCCGTTCGCGATCTCCTCGCGGTCGACGCGCTCCCCAACGAGGTGCGCATCGATCTGCTGCTGCCACCCGACAACGTCAGCAGCGGCTTCGACAACATCGCCGATCTGCTGTTCGTCTCGCCGAGCAACATGGAACGCTATCTCGACGCCGCGCGAAAGATCGCGCGGCTCGCAGTCGGCGATCCGGCGATGCCGGTCCTCGTGAACATCCACAAACTCGAGCCCGAGCACCCGCAGGACGAACGCGTCGACGATCTGCCGTTCGGCACGCGCGGTGGCCTTGCCGTGCGGAGTGAGTTCCCGGTCGACGGCACCTATGTCGTGAAGGTGGAGCTCGCCGGCGGCGGACGCGAGCGCCACGATCTCGAGGTCACGATTGACGGCGCTCGCGCGGCGCTGAAAACGATCGGCGACGAAGGCGGTGGGCGCGGTCGAGGCCGGGGCGCCGCGGCGGCGTCGCCGCTCGAGTTTCCACTTCAACTCAAAGCAGGCCCGAAGGTCGTCGGCGTGTCGTTCCTGCAGCACAGCGAGGCGCGTGACGAAAACACGTTGAGGCCGCGGATGCGGAGCCGCGGGACGCAGCCGGCGATCGCGTCGGTCACGATCAGCGGTCCCTTCGATGTGAAAGCATCCGGAGACTCACCCAGCCGCAAGCGCATTTTTGTGTGCACACCTGCCACCGCTGCGAGCGAGTTGTCGTGCGCGCGACGGATTCTCTCCACGCTCGCGCGTCGCGCGTATCGGCATCCGATCGCCGATGCCGATCTACAGGATCTGCTTCCGTTCTATGAGTCGGGACGAACAGCAGGTGGCTTCGACCGGGGGATTCAGAGAGCGATCGAGCGTCTGCTCGTCAGCTCGCAGTTCCTCTTCCGCATCGAGCGCCCGCCGGCAAATCTGGCGGCCGGCGCAAATCTCGCGGCTAGCACCGTGTATCGTGTCAGTGATCTCGAGCTCGCATCCCGTCTGTCGTTCTTCATCTGGAGCAGCATTCCCGACGATGAGTTGCTCGAGATTGCGATTGCGGGTCGGCTGAAGGATCCGAAGACGCTCGAGCAGCAGGTTCGCAGGATGCTTGCCGATCCGCGATCGGAGTCGCTGGTCACCAACTTCGCCGCCCAGTGGCTGTTCCTTCGCGATATCGAGGCGAAGCGTCCCGATGAGATCCTGTTCCCGAACTTCGACGAGACGCTGCGTGCCGCCCTTCGCCGCGAGACCGAGCTCTTCATCGACAGCGTGTTCCGTGAGAACCGAAACGTCACCGAACTGCTCACCGCCAACTACACGTTCCTCAACGAACGGCTGGCGGCGCACTACGGGATCCCCAACGTCAAGGGCAGCTACTTCCGTCGTGTGACGCTGCCCGAGGGGAGCGTACGTGGCGGGCTGCTGGGGCAGGGAAGCATCCTCACGCTGACGTCGTACTCGACGCGGACCTCACCGGTGCTGCGGGGCAAGTGGGTGCTCGAGAACCTGTTGTCGTCGGCGCCTCCTCCACCGCCGGCGGATATTCCTGCGCTCCGAACCGAGGCCGCCTCGACCGGCAAGCCGCTGACGATGCGCGCGGCGATGGCGCAGCATCGTGCGAATCCGTCCTGCGCCGGGTGTCACGCGCGGATGGATCCGATCGGGTTCGCGATGGAGAATCTCGACGCCGTCGGCGCCTGGCGCGATCTGGACGGCTTCAACACGATCGACGCGGTCGGCGTCTTTCCCGACGGCACGAAGTTCGACGGTGTGGGCGGGCTGAAAAAGGAACTGCTGCGCCAATCCGATCAGTTCGTGGCCACCGTCGCCGAGAAACTCCTGATGTACGCGGTCGGTCGTAACCTGCAATACTATGACGCGCCCTCGCTACGGGCGGTGTTGCGGGACGCGGCTTCAAGCGGCAATACGATGCCCGCGCTGGTGCTGGCGGTCGTGAAGAGCCGCCCGTTTCAGATGCGGCAGGCCGCAGCGGAGTGAGCATGTTCATTGCGAAGCGCGCGCTGCCACGACGGACATTTCTTCGGGCGATGGGCACCGTCGTCGCACTGCCGATGCTCGACGCGATGGTGCCGGCGCTCTCGGCGTTCACGCCCACACGGCGTTTCGGGTTCATCTACATCGCCAACGGCGTCATCCAGAATCAGTGGAATCCGGCGACCATCGGCGCCGGTTTCGATCTCACGCCGATCCTTCAGCCGTTCGCCGACGTTCGCGACCACATCAACGTGCTCGGCGGCCTCTCGCATCTACAGGCTGACACGTTCGGTGACGGCACCGGCGATCATCCACGCTCGTCGGCCGTGTGGCTCACCGGCATTCACGCCTACGACCGCGCCAAGCCGGGTGTCGAGGTGCGACTCGCGACCACCGTCGACCAGATGATCGCGGAGAAGATCGGCGCGACCTCGCGAATCCCCTCGATCGAGTTGTCCGTCGACTACCCGACGCAAGGTTCGTGCGATTCCGGCGACTGCTTCTACGTCAACACCGTCTCATGGCGGAATGCGACCACGCCCAATCCGACCGAGTCGCATCCGCGGCTCGTATTCGAGCGGCTGTTCGGCGATGGCGGGAGCGCGGCCTCGCGCGAGGCGAGAAACAGGAGCGACGGCAGCATCCTCGATTCGCTGCGCAGCGAAGTCGCGCGGGTGACGAGCAGCCTTGGCGCTGGCGACAAGACGAAGCTCGGTGAGTACCTCGACTCAGTACGGGAGGTCGAGCGCCGCATCCAGCACGCCGAAACAGAGCCGGCCGAGATCGAATTGCCCGAGCGGCCAACCGACGTGCCCGAGAACTTCGACCACTACACGAAGCTGATGCTGGACCTGCAGGTGCTCGCGTACCGGGCGGACATGACGCGCGTCTTCAGCATGATCATGTCGCGCGAGCTGAGTTCACGCACGTTCGCGCATATCGGCGTGCCCGAGCAGCATCACGCGGTCTCACATCATCGCAACGATCCCGAGTTGATTGCGAAGAAGGCGAAGATCGACGTGAACCAGGCGCAGCTCTGCGCCTACTTCCTCGAGAAGCTGAAGGCAGCGCCCGACGGCGATGGCACCCTCCTCGATCACTCGCTCGTCCTCTACGGTGGTGGCATGGGCGACGGCAACCTTCATCGGCACGCGGATCTCCCGTGCCTGATGGCGGGCTCACTGGGAGGCGCGTTCAAGACCGGGCGTCATCTCCGTTATCCGCTGAACACGCCGATGTCCAACCTGCTGCTGACGCTGCTCGATGCGGCAGGCGTGCCGATCGAGAAGCTCGGAGACAGCACGGGGCGGCTGCCGCTCGAACCTCTCGCTGTGTGAGAGACGAGGGAGCGGGGGGCGCAGGGACGACGATCAACGCAGAGATCGCCGAGAGGCGGAGATCGCAGAGGGCTCCGGCGACGGGTGGCCCGCGTTCTCTGCTCCTCTGCGGTCTCTGCGTTGATCGTCGTCTCTGCGCCCTCCGCTAACGTGTCAACCCCGCTCGCTTGCACTGTAAGAAAGTGCGCTTTCCCTCTAGAGAAGCGTGAGCGCACTTACGTCTGCGAGCGCGGCCACTCCTACGACATCGCGCGCAGCGGCTATGTGAACCTGCTGCAGCCGCAGGATCGGCGATCGCGGGAGCCGGGCGATTCGAAAGAGGCAGTCGCGGCGCGGGCATCGCTGCTGGCCGCCGGCGTCGGGCGAACGCTCGTCGACGCGGTCTCCGAGAAGGCGCTGACGCTCGCGCTCCCCCGCGATCCCGTCGTCGTCGATCTCGGGTCGGGGACCGGCGATGCGATCGCCTCGCTCGGGCGTCGTCTCTCGATCGCCGGCATCGGCATCGACCTTTCGTCGGCGGCCGCGGAACACGCGGCCCGCCGCTTCCCCAATCACACCTGGGTCGTCGCTAACGCCGATCGTCGTCTGCCATTGCTGGACGCGAGCGTCGATCTGATGCTGTCGCTGCACGGCCGCCGCAATCCCGACGAAGCGGAGCGAGTGGTCCGGTCGGACGGGAAGGTTCTCATCGCGGTGCCGGCCCGAGACGATCTGATCGAGTTGCGGAGCCTGGTGCAAGGGGCTGGTGTCGAACGCGATCGCAGCGAGGCGCTTATCGAGGCGCATCAACCGCGATTCGAGGTGGTCGACCGAGTAGCCGTCCGCGAGACGATCACGCTCGATCGCGCGGTGCTGTTGAACCTGCTCCGTGGAACCTACCGCGGCGCGCGGCTGCGGGCCGCCGGGCGAGTGGCGAGCGTCGATCGGATGGCCGTGACGCTCGCGTCAGAGATGTTCGTGATGATGAGAAGCAGGATCCCGTGAGCTACTGAAAGGCTTCTGCCACGATCCTGCACGATATGCGTACGAACGTGCACGTCGACTCCGCCGTGATCCGTTCGCCGGCACCCTCGCCCGATTCGATCGTGCCGCGCGTCATCACTGAGAAGCCGATGCGTCCGCGATCGACGAGCCGCTCATCGATGAACAAGCGTTCGCCTTTCAGCGGATGCACGTCGAAGCGAATGCGGTGACCCTTGTAGGTCGTGTTCCAGCCAACGTGAAAGCGAAGCGCGGCAATGCATCCCACCGCGCTCACAGCGACGAGGGTGAGCCCGACTCCCACGTTACGCCCTCTGCTCCGCGTGACCAGCATCAGGCCAGGCAGCACCAGCGACGTCAGCGAGATGAGGACGTTCTGGACGATGCGTCTCCAGAGCGTCGTTTCATTCAAGATCTCGACCTTCAGCAGCGACGCGACCGTCTGGGCCGACGCTGGGCGCCGAGCCGGGTCGCGATCGAGGCACTGCGTGATGACGTCGCGCACGAGCGCGTTGGCGAGGCGGCTCGAATCAAGCGGGGGAGTGGTGGTCTTCGATGTGTGCTGAGCGACCAGCGTCTCGAGCGGTGTGTTCGTTGCGAAGACACGCTGCCCCGTGAAGATCTCATGCATCATCAGGCCAAGCGCGTAGATGTCGCTGCGCTCGCTGACCTGCTCGCCGAGCAGATGCTCGGGCGCCATGTAGGTCGGCGTGCCCTCGCGAGCGCCATCGGCTGCACCCGCCGTCGCGATGCCGAAGTCCATCAACTGCGGCTGACCGGCCTTGTTTAACATGATGTTGGCCGGCTTCAGATCGCGATGGAGCACGCCGCGCGTGTGGACCGCCGCAAGGCCCGCGCAGATCTGCCGCGTCAGTTCCACGGCTTCATGTGCCGGGAACGCGCCGCGTCTTCTCAACGCAGCGGCGAGATCTTCGCCGTCGATGTACTCCATCGAGAGAAACAGTCGTCCATCGATTTCGCTGATGTCGTAGACGCGGCACACATTCGGGTGAGAGATCTGACGCGCGAGGCTGACCTCGTTGTGAAACTGCGCGAGCCGCTTCGGATCGCGTGCGAGCGCGGGCGGCAGCAGCTTCAACGCGACCGGTTGATTGAGCCGGAGGTCGTCAGCGAGGTAGACAGCGCCCATCCCACCGCGTCCGAGGAGGCGTGTGACCCGGTACCGATCGCCGAGCAGAGAGCCTTCTTCGATTGGTGCATCGAGGAGCCGCGTGCCTCCCGTTCGTGGACGAGTTCCACTTCGAGCCGCTTCGTCCAGGCTTTGTGTGGGAAGGCTCGTGACGTCGAGCGCTTCGGTCGGCAACTGCGTAACCTCGACGGCTCCGGTCGGCAGGCGTGTGACGTCGTGGGCTATCGATGCGGGCTGCGCCGTCAGACGCGTCACTGCATCGCTGTCGACGAGCGGCCGCCCGCACGACGGACAGAACCGGCTTCCCTCGGGCGCGGAGGCGTGGCAGACGAGACACTGCATCGGGCCCGATTGTAGGGCCGGAGGGGCAAATCGCGCGACCGTTTCTCCGTCTTCTCAGAGTCTTGAACTGAATTGGTCGAGAGCCGAGAGCACAAAGCAGGGAAGTCTCGTAGATCACGTTAGACTTGAGAAGACAGGCAAGAGGAAAGCCCCATGTGCCGAAACATCAGGACCCTCGCGAATTTCGAGCCGCCTGCGACCGACGAGGAGATTCGCGCGTCGGCGTTGCAGTTCGTGCGAAAGCTGAGCGGCTCGACGCGCCCCTCGGTTGCGAACGAACCCGCTTTCAATCAAGCCGTCGAGGAAGTGACGGCTGCCGCCGAGCGTCTGGTTCGCTCGTTCAAGACGAACGCGGCGCCACGCAATCGTGAAGTAGAGATGCAGAAAGCCAAGGAGCGGGCCATCAAGCGCTATGCGTAAGGCGGAAGACCCGCCTCTACATCGTGACCCCTACTTAATCTTCTTGATCCACGCGAGAATCGGCGCCGCCACGATCTTGTCGTCGGTGTCGATCGAGAACACTTCCGACATGTGACTCTCGCCCTTTGCGAAGAGCATCGTCGGGCAATGACCGGCGCCGTCCTTGGCCTTGGCGCCATCGAGTGTGCACAGCTCGTCGTGCAGCGCTTTGTCGGCAGCGGTCATGTCGCCCGTCACACCGGGATCGAGCTCGGCGCGCACGAGCATGATCTTCACGCTGGTCGCTTTGAAGCCAGGAAGATTGTCGCGCTCCGCCTGTTGTTCCGGCGTCAGCTGCTGACCGAAGCCGCCGCGTCCGCCGCCTGCGCCGCGAGCGCCCCCCGCACCGCCGGCGCGCGCACTGCTCGGGCCAGCGATTGCGCCTTCTGCGCCAAGCGCAGTGCCGGTCATGCCGCATGTCGCACCCGCTTGCGGCCCTCCGGGCGCGCCACCCGGTCCACCTTGACCGCGGCCTGCGCCAGGCGCGCCTGCGCCGCGACCGCCGCCGCCGACACCAGGCACGGGATTGCCCGACATGAAGACCGCGCCTTTCACCGCGACGCCTTTCGGCCATCGATCGGCATGACCGATGTACACGCCGAGCGGACCGTTGCCCGCAGAGTGCGCCCAGATGAACATCCGTTTCGGATCGCCCTTGTACTTCGCGACGTTGTCGGTGAGCCAGTCGACCGCCTTCGAGATGTCGCGACCGCCGTCATCCCAGTTGCCCGATCCGGGATGCCGTTGAATCAGCACGCCCACCATCCCGTTCTTCGTCGCCCATCGTCCGATGTTGTCGTAGAAGGCGTTTCCTTCGCGCGCCTGCTGCTCGATCTTGTTGCCGGCGCCGCCCGGCACGTAGATCAGGACCGGCCGGTTGTCGCCGCCCTTGTCAGCCGTGAAGATGTCGATCAGATCCTTCGGGTCGGGGCCGAACGAAGTGTCGCGCGCGACCGTGATTCCGGGATAGAGCTGCGCAGTAGAGACTGGTGCCGACGCATCAGGGGGCCAGTAGGTGTTGTAGTCGTTCTTCGGCATCAGCGGCCGATAGAGCTTCGCCGTGCACGCCGGATCGACAATCTGTCCAATCTTCTTCAGCCCTTCCTCGATGTTCGCCGGCACCTGCGCATCCGCGAGATTCGCAGTGAAGACCATCGCGACCACGACACCGAGCGTCGACGTACCGAAGCGCATCTTCATCCTCCGCACCAAGTCCTGTTGCCCTTGTCCCCGCTTCAATCTACGCCGAACGCGAGCAGAACATTTCCCGGCCTGCCGATCAGGCTGACATATCCCGACGTGACGTACAACATTCCGCCCGAGACGATCGGGCCCGGACCATCCATCGCGCCGCCGTTGGCGGTGACGCCGTTCACCGTCTCGAATTCCTTGTTCGTGTCGAACGTCCAGACGATCGATCCGTCCTTCGTCGAATAGGCGCGCACGCCGCCATCCTGCGACCCTGAGAACACGATGCCCGGGATCGCCGTCAGCGCTGCGCCCTGTGCCGCGCTGCATCCTCGGGCCTTTCCGCACAACGGCGCTTCGGCCGGTTTCGACCACACTTCGCGCCCGCTGTCGATCGTCGTGGCCCGCATGCCGCCCGGCGCATTGCGCGGACCGTTGACGCCGAAGTAGACCTGCGTGTCGTCGGCGGCGATGCCCCACTGACCGCCCATGCCGCTGCCGTCGCTCGTCTTGTAATCCCACACCTTCGTGCCCTGGTCGGGATCGACGGCGTAGGCCATTCCCGATTTCTGCAGCACGACGATCACGTCGCGTCCGTTGGGTCCCTTGGTTAACAGCGGCGAGATCGAGAAGTCGTGATCGGGTCCGAGCGTTTCAGGACAGTTCGAGTCCGCCGGGTTCGTCGGCCGACAGCCTCCAGTCCAGACGTCGTTCGTGATTGGCTGAAAGGACCAGCGCATCTTGCCGGTCTCCATGTCCAGCGCGATCACGGCGTCGCTGGTCTTGGTGACCGGGCCGGAGTAGTTGTTTCCGGTCGTGATGTAGATCGCGCGGCGCGCCGCGTCGACCGTGGGTGCACCCCATACCCCGGCGCCCGCCGGGCCCCAGGTCTGCACGCCGTTGGCGTTCTTCGCGCGCGGCTTCGGCTCTTCGGTGATTGTGTACGACTTCCAGATCACGGCACCGGTCGATGCATCGAGCGACGTGACACTGCCACGGAACGTGCAGCATTCGTACCGCGGCTGTCCGCCCTGCCCTTCTTCGCCGACTCCGGCGGTCGGGACGTAGAGACGATTCTGATACAGCGTGACCGAGCCGGTGGCACGCGCGTAGGGATGCGTATCGACTTGCCGATGCCAGATCTCCTTGCCGGTGGTGGAGTCGACGGCGTATGCCGTGGCGCTGCCGTCGGCGAAATAGACGGCGAAGCCGCTCGCGCTTCCGTTCTTGTAGGCACCCACGGACACCGCAGTGCGGATGCCGGCCTGTGCGTGATACGTCCAATGCGTGCACCCGCGCCTGGCGTCGAGCGCGTACACATCGCCGCTCTCACTGGCAACGAAGAGGCGATCGCCGAGCACTGCTGGCTGCGATCGCGCGGAGTTGACGCCGGCAAAGCCGAACGCCCACTTCAGTTTCAGCTTCGGCACGTTGGTCGCGTTGAGACCGCCCTTGGCCTGTGACTGGAATCGCGTATTGCCGGCGCCGGCGCCCCAGCCGTTCCATCCGGCCTCGAGCGTCGACGCCTGCAGCGGCGTGGGTGATGCAGTGCATCGCCCGACGATCGATGGCGGCGCGGCGGTGCCCACCGGACGGCCCGCGAGGAAGCCCGCCACCGCGCGGCGCTCGGCGTCGGTCAGCTCAGACCCCTGGCGGAACATGTTCCCGACGGTGAGCGTGGTCAGGATCGCTTCTGGAGCGACAGTGCGCAGCACCTCCCGTGTCGGCGCCCGCGAATCCGGGCCCGGCTTCGCATGACATGAGGCACAGGCTTTCTCGAACACGGCGGCACCATCCGGCGCGGTCTGGGCGCTGGCGGTGGTCGCAACCAGGAGCATCAGCGAGAGCTGCGAAAAGGCGAGACGCATGGGCGCAGATTCTATCCCGCCTTCGACCTCCAATGACGCTCCCGGTGAATTGCCCGTGCCTTCGTGCTCCAATGCGGAATCAGCCGCCCGCAGCGCACCAACTCGGAGATCGGCTGCTAGCGCGCATCTGACTTCTGTAACTGGGCCATCAGCGCGTTCGGCTTGCGTGAGAGATCTCTTGCGTTCGACTCCGATTGCGCCAGCCAGGTTGACGCATCCTTTCGCGCGGCGATCCGCTCGCCGGCCAATGGCTTCTCCGACGCGTGCCTCACGCTGCCTCGCGCTCCCCCGTCGCAAGAGTCTAACGGTCTTGCTCCTCCCTCCGCCGCTCGCGTCGCCTACGAAGCCATTGGCGACTATCGCGTGCGCGGCTCGCTCCACGCCGCGCTCCAGGATGCATCAACCTGGCCGGCGCAACAGCCCGCGAATGAGAGGTAGTGTCACGCGTCAGCAGCACCCGGCTGGCTGATGCGTTCCGGAGTGCCGCGTGGAGCGAGCCGCGCAGGAATGCCGCCAACCGCATCGTAGGCGCTGCGAGCCGCGGGTGAGGAGCAACACCGCCAGCCCCTTGCGACGAAGGAGCGGCGACACCCCGTCAGGCACACGCCGAAGATGCGATTGGCCGGCGAGCGGATCGCGGCACGGAGGAATGCGTCAGCCAGTCGGGTGCTGGTCGGTGTCACAGGCGGCGGTCGCTCGTCGTCCCTGATTGATTCGTTGCTGCCAATCGAGCTCGCCCGTGCCCGGCGCGAAACCGAGCTGGCGTTTGCACAGCTGGAAGGCGGCGATCAGTGGTACAACGACTTGACGTTGCTCGTTCTGGTGGGCGCGGGGTTGAAGGCTGTCTTTCGGTTGCTGAAATAGTGAAACTCAAAATGCAAAATGCAACAGGAAAGCGGAATCCGGCAAGGGGAACATGGTGGGCGACGCCGCGTATCTACTGTTACGCAAGGCCGTCGTGAGTCTTTTGCATTTTGAATTTTGCATTTTGCATTACGGCGAAGGAGCAAAGCGACGATGGGAATCATGGACTTCATCAAGGGCGAGCTGCTCGAGATCATCGAGTGGACCGACGACACGCGCGACACGCTCTCGTGGCGCTTTCCCGATGAAGACAAAGCCATCAAGAACGGCGCGCAGCTCATCGTGCGCGAGTCACAGGCGGCGCAGTTCGTCTACGTCGGCGAATTCGGCGACACCTTCAAACCGGGCAAGCACACGCTGACGACCGAGAACATCCCGGTCCTCACCAAACTCAAGTCGTGGCCGTACGGCTTCAACTCGCCGTTCAAGGCCGACGTCTACTTCGTCGTCACGCGCCTGTTCCCTGGCAACAAATGGGGTACGTCCAACCCGGTGATGCTGCGCGACAACGACTTCGGCGTCGTGCGCGTGCGCGCCTTCGGCACCTACGACTTCAGGATCATCGAGCCGAAGACGTTCCTGCGTGAGGTCGCCGGCTCCGATCAGAACTTCCATCTCGATGAGTTCTCCGACACGATGCGCTCGCGCATCGTCAGCATCTTCACCGACGCCATCGCCACCGCGAAGATCCCGGTGCTCGACGTAGCCTCGCGCTACACCGAGCTCGGCGAAGCGCTGCTGCCGCTGATCAACCCGGCGATCGCGTCGAAGTACGGCCTCGAGATCACCAGCTTCATCGTCGAAAACGTGTCGGTGCCGCCCGAGGTCGAGCAGGCGATCGACAAGCGATCGAGCATGGCCGCGATCGGCAATCTCAACGAGTTCGTCAAGTATCAAATGGGGAAAGGGTTCGAGAGCGGCACGGGCGGCGGCCCCGCCGGCGCCGCAGCGGAACTCGCGGTCGGCTTCGGCCTGGCGCAGCAGATGATGAAAGACGGCTTCGCCGGCGGCCACGCGATGCCGAGCGTCGTGCCGGTGGCCCCGGCCGGCATCCCGCCGATCCCGTCGGCCGCAGCGTCCGGCCTGCCGGAGCTCCTCAGCCCCGCCGAAGCGGCACAAGCGCTGGGCGTGTCTGAAGCCGATGTCATGAGCGTCTTGGAAGCGGGCGATCTCA
The DNA here is from genome assembly GCA_036407095.1 of Vicinamibacterales bacterium. Lineage (GTDB taxonomy): Bacteria > Acidobacteriota > Vicinamibacteria > Vicinamibacterales > UBA2999 > Gp6-AA40. Next base: position 373,469 of record DASWZV010000143.1, read on the forward strand.
AAGGCAGGAAGATCGGCACGTCGTGGCGGATCTCGAGAAGCGCGCTCACGGCGTACATGTCTCAGTGACGCCGTTGGCAGTAATTCAAAATTCAAAATTCAAAATGCAAAATGCAAAATGCAAGAACGGGCCCGGGTGCAATGATCGCCCGGGCTCTTCTGCGCGTTTTGCATTTTTCATTTTGCATTTTGCATTGACATGAGCGGTTCCGTCTCAGCGCTCCAGAAAATCGAATGCCCGGCCTGCGGCGCGCAGGCCGAGTGGAATCCCACGAAGCAGAAGCTCGTGTGCCCGTTCTGCGGGACCGAGTCGCCCTACAAGTTCGATCGCGAGCAGGGCAAGGTAGTCGAGCTCGATCTCGTCAAGACGCTGCGCGATCTTCCGGACGAGGACCGCGGGTGGCAGACCGAGCGTCGCAGCGTGCAGTGCCAGTCGTGCCGAGCCGTGATGGTGTTCGATCCGGCGCGCGTCGGTCAGAACTGCGAGTTCTGCGGCTCACCGGCGCTCGTGCCATACGAGGAGATCAAGTCGCCGATCCGGCCGCAGGGCGTGCTGCCGTTCCGCATCGACGCAGGGAAGATCCGCGAGAGCATCCGCTCGTGGTGGCGGAGCAAATGGTTTGCCCCAGGCAAGCTCGCCGTATCCGCGCTCGTCGACACACTCCGCAGCGTCTACATCCCGTACTGGACCTTCGATGCGCAGGTCCATTGCCCATGGGAGGCAGAAGCCGGCTATCACTATTACGTGCAGGTCGAAGGCCGGGATCAGCAGGGCCGGCCAGTCGTGCGCACTGAGCAGCGAACGCGATGGGAGCCGGCGGCCGGTGCGATCGATCACGCCTTTGACGATGAACCGGTGCCGGGGACGCAGGGGCTGCCGCTGGATCTACTGAGGGAGATCGAACCGTTTCCGACCCAGGAGGTCGTGCCATACGACACCGCGTTCCTCTCGGGTCACGTCGTCGAGCACTATCAGGTGGTGCTGCTCGATGCCGCGCAGCGCTCGCAGGAGCAGATGCACGCGCAGCTCGAGCAGCTGTGCGCGGCCGAGATACCAGGCGACACCCATCGCAACCTGCGGATTGATCCGCAGTATTCGGCGCAGACGTTCAAGCACGTGCTGGTGCCCATCTGGCTGCTCACGTACACCTACGGCGCCAAGGCGTACAACGTGATCGCGAACGGCTACACCGGGCGAATCGCCGGACGCTATCCGAAGAGTTTCTGGAAGATTGCGTTCGTGGTGCTGCTCGCGATCATTGCTGCGGTGATGATCTTGATCGCGTCGCAACAGCAGTGAGCTTTTAGGTCAAAGGTCAAAGGGCAAAAGTCAAAGGTTAGGTGTAGCCTTTTGCCCTTTGACCTACAACGTGCCCACCTTCAGCCCGAACGTTCGAAGTGATAACGTGTTCCCCCTGAGTGAAAATCCCGAGAGCATCGAGGAACACGAATGCCCGTTGAATATCGAAACGGCGATGCGGCGCTGACGGTCGACGCGTTCATCGCCCTGGCCAGGCGCATCTGGCAGCGCGAATACGATCCGGGAAAGACGGCCGCTGCGCTCAAGTCGACGATCAACATCGGAGCCTGGAGCGGCGATCGGCTCGTCGGCTCCGTGCGCGTGCTGTCCGATGGCTACTTCTTCAACACCGTGCCCGAGGTGATGGTCGATCCCGAGTTCCGCAAGCACGGCATCGGCCGCGAGTTGATGCGGCGCGCGCTCGATGCGAGCCCCGGCGGCGTGCTGTATCTCGGCGCGCAGCCCGGGAACGAACGCTTTTTCGAGCTGGCGGGATTCAGACGCGGGCCGACCGGCTACGTCGGACGACGGTCTTCGTAGAGCAGGCAGATGAAATTTCGCCTGCGAATCGTTCAGAATGCAGAATGCAGAATGCAGACCCTGAGTAGTACCCAACCCCGGACTTCGTTTGCATTCCTGCGTTCTGCCTTCTGCATTGCAGACCAGGTGCTGTAGCACCTGGGCGTCTATGGATCTGTCGATTCGTGACGTCACACCTGCCGATGCGGAGGCGATCGTCGCGATTCTGAATCCGATCATCGAGGCGCGCGTCTACACCGTCTTCGACAGGCCGTTCAGCGTCGACGAGGAGCGCGACTACATCGCCCGGCTCCCGCCGCGCGGAATCTGGAAGGTCGCCGTTCGCGATCTCGATCGACGCCTCGTTGGCTTTCAGGTGATGGAGCCGTACGGACCGTACACCCGCGCGTTCGACCACGTCGGCACGCTCGGGACGTACGTCGATCTCGATCTGCGCCGTCACGGCATCGCCAGTCGTCTGTTTGCCGCGACGTTCGAAGCCGCGGTCCGCAACGGGTACGAGAAGGCGTTCACGCTCGTGCGCGCGGACAATGGCGCGGCGCTCGAGACGTACCTGCGTCACGGATTCGAAATCGTCGGCACCGCGCGCCGGCACACGAGAATCGACGGCCGCTTCGTCGACGAGATCTTGATCGAGAAGCAGCTCACTTCACCTCCGGCAGCGTGACCTTGTAGTCGGACTCGACGTTGAACTTCCTGTAGTCGCTGTACTGAGCCGTCATTCGATGGTAGTAACGCTTGTCGACGAACTTCAGGCCGAACTGGGCCGTGCGCTGGCTCTCGACTGAGGAAGGCAGCCAGACCTCGTTGTTGACGAGCGCCTGCTCGCCGCCATTCCAAGAGCCCGGAAGCCAGAAGGTCTTGAACGCTGCGGTGTAGTGGATGTCCGTACGCATCACCTGCTGAGCGCGCTCGTCGATCCAGAACGTTCCCGCCGACTTACTCAGGCCGAGCTCGAAATCGTTTTCCGGCTGGACGTCGCGTTTCGCTTGAATATCGAAGACGACGGCTGTCGTGCCGCCTACCTGTTCACGTCTCGGATTCGTGAAGTCCAACATGCGGAGATAGGCTGACCCCACGTAGCTGGTCGAGAGGGCCCGTCCGCGGGCGAGGACGTTCCTCGTCGGATCTTGCAGGTACTCGCGCACGAGCCCATCGACGCGCTTCTGCTCGCTTCGCTTTTCCTCATCAGGCAATTCCTGACCGTTCCTCTTCACCAGTTTGCTCACCGCACGACCGCCAGCGTAGAACACTTCTGAAACGGTCACTTCTTCTTTGACGATGCGGCCGATCTGGTCGAGCTCCCTGTTCGTGACTGTCTGCGTGTAGGCGTATGAGGCGCGCAGGTCGGCGAGGTCCGGTCGATTTCGCATCGCGGACGACAGCACGGCGCCGGCGTCGAACGATGGGGCGGTGGGGGAGTAAGGGAAGTCGAACGCCCGCTCATCGAGCGCGACGTTGTGAGCGACACGTCCGACTGTGATCACAACGTTCTCGCTTCCCCGCATCCATTCGATCCGGTGTGGCTCCATCACCTGTCCGACGCGGCGATAATCGTCGAAGAAGCGGATCTCCGATCCCGACTCGGTCTCGTACTGCTCTTTGAGAAGCAGGTAGGTGTCCGCATCGAAGAAGAAGGTTCGCTTGAAAACGTCGTGGGTGATCGCGTCCACGACGAACACCTGGCGGTCGCGCACGCGGTCCCTGCCCACGAGCATCAATTGCCGCGTCTCGCCCGAGCTGAGCACCGCGCGGTTCGCATAGGCCGCTTCGGAACGAACGTCTGCTGCGGCCCGGCCTCTCACCGTGCGCAGCCCGTCGCGCTGATCGTCCTGCCAGGCCGAACGGCCGTTGAAACCGGCGCTCCAACGACCATCGCCCCACGTCATGCGGATGCGGAGGCGATTCGGTCTCTTCGTTTCTCGAGTGAACGTTCCCGATCGCCCGTCGGCCGACGTGACAGTGCCGGTGACGGTCGCACTCGTGATCCGTTCGAGCGCGTTCTTCCCGCCGACCGCACTGATGTAGCGGTCGACGATCTTCTCCGCTGATTGTGCGTGCGCGCTGGCGGCCAGGTACACCCACGCGACCGTGAAGGCAAGAGCGGTGCGTGTCATGGGCCCATTCTACGGCCGGCCTCGGCCGTTCGTGGGCGATTCGTTCGAGCTGGGTTACGCTGAGAGGATGTCGCGAACCGTCCCGGACGAACGGGCTGCACTGGTCGAACATCTGCGCGACGCGATCGAACTGCTCGAGGGAATCGCGGCCGACCGAACCGTGCTCGCAGGTGTTCCGGATGCCGAGCGGAAGCGGCTGCTTCAAGCCGTCGCGCTCGTCTACAGCCCCGATCGCGTGGAGCGCCGCCGCATGTCGAAGATCGCCGCGCGCCAGCGCAAGGCCGCGCGCGTGTCTACTGATCAAGGCGTGCTTCACGAGACGGGCATTCGAACTTTACGGCGCAGGCCGGTGTTTCACACGGCGAACGTCTATCCGAGCGTGTCGATCGCCGACGGCTTCCGGTCGCGTGACGTGCACGTCGATCCGTCGGGCCCAGAGCCTGAAGCCCAGAGCCCAGAGTCGACCGAGCTCCAGCACTGCTACGTCTGCAAAGAGAAGTACTCGACGATTCATCATTTCTACGATCAGCTCTGTCCGCCGTGCGCCGCATTGAACTACGCCAAGCGCGGCGAGCTTGCCGATCTGCGCGGACGCGTGGCGCTGCTGACCGGCGGTCGCGTGAAGATCGGATATCAGGCCGGCATCAAGCTGCTTCGGGCGGGCGCGCATCTGATCGTGACGACGCGTTTCCCGCGTGATGCCGCGGCACGCTATGCGCGCGAAACCGACTTTGCCGAATGGGCGGATCGCCTCGAGATCTTCGGGCTCGACCTGCGTCACACGCCGAGCGTCGAAGCCTTCTGCCACGAGCTGCTCACCACACGGAGCCGATTGGACTTCATCATCAACAACGCCTGCCAAACCGTGCGCCGGCCGCCCGAGTTCTACGCGCACATGATGGAGGTTGAACGGTCGGCGCTGACCGCGATGTCAGGGGAGGTGCAGAAGCTGTTAGGGTCGTACGAGTGTCCTGACTCTGCGAGTCCGCTGAGTCTGACCCGTCATGCCCGATCCGTGTCCGCCGAGCTCTCGCAAGTGGCGCTGTTAGCAGAGGACCTGGTCGGTCCAGAGTTGTTCCCCGCTGGGAAGCTCGATCAAGATCTGCAGCAGGTCGATCTGCGCGGGCGGAATTCGTGGCGGTTGCTGCTGGCGGAAGTATCGACCGTAGAGCTCCTCGAAGTGCATCTGGTCAACGCCGTCGCCCCGTTCGTGTTCAACGCGCGGCTCAAGCCGCTCATGCTCCGCACGCCTGAACGTGACAAGCACATCGTGAATGTGTCGGCGGTGGAAGGGCAGTTCTATCGCAACTTCAAGACGACGCGGCATCCGCACACGAACATGGCGAAGGCCGCGCTCAACATGATGACGCGCACGGCGGCCACCGACTATCACGCCGACGGCATCCACATGAACAGCGTCGACACCGGCTGGGTGACCGACGAAGACCCGGTCGAGATCGCGGCGCGGAAAACGCAGGAACAGCGCTTCCATCCGCCGCTCGACATCGTCGACGGCGCGGCGCGGATCGTCGATCCAATCATCAGTGGATTCAATACCGGCACGCACGGGTGGGGGCAGTTCTTGAAGGACTACCGGCCGGTTGACTGGTAATCCGGTGTGGGCCGCCTGAAGGCGGCCCCTACGTACGTAGAGGCCGCCTTCAAGCGGCCTTGATAAAATACAGATTCGCACATGGACACAATCAATTTCACTCGCGGTGTACCCGCAAACGAATCGTTTCCCACGGCAGAACTCATCGACGCGGCGACCGCAGTCCTCAAATCGCATGGCGCCCAGATGCTGCAGTACGGCCCCTCTCGCGGCTTCGAGCCGCTGCGGCAGTGGCTGGCCGAATGGCAGCGCGTGCCGGTCGATCGGGTGCTGACGAGCAACGGCTCGTTGCAGATCATCGAGTTCCTCTGCCTGCACATGATCAAGCCCGGCGACGTGGTGTTCACCGAGTCGCCCAGCTACGACCGCACGATCGGGCTGCTGCGCCGGCACGGCGCGCGTGTCGTCGGCATTCCGGTCGAGGCCGATGGGCCGGACATCGAGGCGCTCGAGCAGGCGCTCGAGAAGCACTCACCCCGGTTCTTCTATCTGATTCCCGACTTCCAGAATCCTGCCGGGTCGACGTGCTCGGGTACGAAGCGGCGCCAGATCGTAGAGCTGGCGAATCGGCACGACCTGCTGCTGGTCGAGGACGCGCCGTATCGGCTCCTGCGGTACCGCGGACGCGAGAAGCCGACGCTGTACGAGCTCGCGCCCGATCGCACGCTGCATATGAGCTCGTTCACGAAGCTGATTGCCCCCGGCGTCCGCACGGGATTCATGATTGGCGAGCCGGCGATCATCGGCAAGCTCGCCAAGATTGCCGAGGACACCTACATCTCGCCTGGCTACGTCGCTCAGGCGATCACATACGAGTGGTGCCGTCGCGGCCTTCTGCCTCCTCAGATCGAACGCTTGAAAGCGCTCTACGCGCCGCGCCTCGACGCGTGTCTGGCTGGCATCGACAAGTACATGCCGGACGCGCAGGCCACACGACCCGACGGCGGGTTCTTCATCTCGGTCACGTTGCCGGAAGGCGTGAGCTCGACCGCAGTGCGTACGAACGCGGCGACCAGGGCGCTCAATCTGGCCGATGGGCTCGCGTTCTTTCCGGAAGGTGGAGGCGAACGCTTCCTTCGTCTGCCGTTCTGCGCGTTGTCGCCGGCGGACATCGACGATGGCGTGCGACGGCTGGCAGAGTCGGTGCAAGCCACGCGCGCGACGGCCGCCGTCCGCTAGGATGGCGAGGCGGGTCAGAGATGAGCCGCATCGTACTCGGAACCGCTCGCTTGATTCTCCGGGAGATGACTCCCGATGACATCGACTTCATCGCGGAGATGATGGCGCACCCCGAGGTCAACTTCTTCTACGAGCGACGCTTCACTCGCGAAGAATCCGAGATCTGGCTGGAACGTCAGATCGAGCGGTATCACCGCGACGGTACCGGCCTGTGGCTGGTGCTCGACCGCATCACGCGCAATCCGATCGGCCAGGTCGGACTCGCGATGCAGGAAGTCGAGCGCAAGCGCCTCCCCGAAATCGGATGGCTTCTGCATCGGTCCTACTGGGGCAAGGGCTACGCAACCGAAGCCGGTGCAGCCGTCCGCGACTCCGCGTTCAACGAGTGGGGGCACGACCTGCTCATCTCGCTGATCCGGCCGGTGAACCTCGCCTCGCAGCGCGTCGCTCTCCGTCTCGGCATGGTCTACCGCCGACGCGTGCAGTTCCATGGCTTCGAACATTGTGTCTTCGAGATCAGCAAGGCATAGCCACGGGGATCACCGAGGATTGGCCCTGACCTCCGCGCCCTCGGTGGCTCGGTGAACGTCACCCCCGGGCCGATCGGCGTGTTCGACTCTGGCGTCGGTGGCCTCTCGGTGTTGCGGGAGATTCGACGCGAGCTCCCGGCCGAGGATCTGCTGTACGTCGCCGACAGCGCGCACGCGCCGTACGGCGATCGCGATGCGGAGTTCATTCGCGAACGGGCGCTGGCGATCGTGGCCCGTTTGACCGAGGAGGACGTCAAAGCGACCGTCGTCGCATGCAATACGGCGACGGGCCTTGCCGTGGATGCGTTGCGTGAGCGCTACGCGCTTCCGATCGTGGCGATCGAGCCGGCGGTCAAGCCTGCCGCATCGCAGACGCGGTCGGGCGTGATCGGCGTGCTGGCGACCACGCAAACGCTCGCGAGCACGCGCTTCTCGAAATTGATCGACGCGCATGCGTCGGGGGTGAAGGTGCTCGTGCAGGCGTGCCCCGGGCTCGTCACGCAGGTGGAAGCGGGCGATCTCTCCGGGCCGAAGACTCGTGCGCTCGTCGCCGAGTACATGCGGCCGCTCCTGGAGCAGGGAGCCGACGCGATCGTGCTCGGCTGCACGCACTATCCATTTCTGCTATCGGTCTTCGAGGAGATCGCGGGACCGGCGGTGACGATCGTCGATCCGGCTGTTGCCGTCGCCCGGGAGCTTCGTCGCCGTCTGACGGTCTCCGGCAGGTTGTCTCCCGACTCGCGTCGGGGAACCGAGCGCATCTGGATCACCGGCCCTCCCGATCGATCGCGCGCGGTGATCGCCACACTCTGGGGAAACGACGTCGACGTGCGGCCGATGCCCGCGAGCCGATAACTCCGCAGCACCGCGGAATCTTTCGCGGTCGTCTACCGCGTCCCTTCGTTCTTCGCCCAATAGTTCAGCGGCACCCGTTCGGCGCGAGCCTTGCCTCTCGAGGAATTCGAAGGGCAGGTCTCACATGATTCCGCAGGAATATCTCGTGATGTACCTCGTTGCCAACGCCATCGGCCTGGTGTTGCTCGAACTCGGCTACTGGACGCCCCGAGTCGCGCGCTGGGCCTGGATTGGGATCTTCGTCTGGGCCGCCGCGATCAACACCATCACCGCGGCCGTCGAGCCGTGGGTGTATCTCGTGTATGGTGCGTTGACGCCGTCACAGTGGTACCAGGACTTCATCGCCGGCTGGTTCAGCCGGCACATTCCGGTTGTGGTGACGTCGATCGCGGTTGGGCAGCTGACGATAGCGATCCTGCTATCGGGGCGGGCCCGCGCGCGCCAGTTCGGTGTGTTCGGCGCCACGATCTTTCTGCTTGCGATTGCACCGCTCGGGGTCGGATCGGGCTTCCCGTTCTCGTTGTCGGCGATCGCCTCGCTCGTGATCATGGAGCGCCGCCTGCGGCCGATGCGGGAGCATTCACCTGCGGCTCGATTCATGCCCGAACCCGATGCCTACGACGCGCATGAGATCGTCATCCGCGCGCCGGCGGACGTCGTCTTCGACTCCGCGGCGAACATCGATTTGGGAACGCTCCCCATCGTCCGTGCCATCTTCTGGGCGCGCTCGACATTGATTGGAGACACGGCGGTCAACCGCGTTCCGCAGGGCATCGTGGCCGAGACATTGAGCCTGGGTTGGGGCGTGCTCGACTGTGTGCCGGGTCGCATGATTGTCGTGGGTGCCGCGGCACGGCCGTGGGCAAAGAACGTGACCTTCCGCGCGATCGAGCCGTCACGTTTCGTCGAGTTTCGAGAGCCCAACCTCGTGAAGATCGTCTGGACGATCGAGGCTGACGCAATCGATCCCCGCGTGACGCGCCTGCGGACCGAGACCCGCGCGCAGGCGACGGACGGAGCGGCGCGCCGCAAGTTCGCGCTCTATTGGATCGCCTTCAACCTGGGCATTCACTTCATTCGATGGAGCATGCTGCGCGCGGTTCGGCGAGAAGCGGAGCGGACGGTGACGACGGAGAAACGGTTTCGCACGGAGACACCGAGCAACGGAGGTCGGACGGAGGCTGCACCGCATCGCACTTGAAGGGCCGACTCTGGACCCGCGCAACGCGCGGCCGGGCGCCGGCCTCAAGGCCGGCGGTCCATCCGTGGCGCGAAGGGCTCGCAACGGTGGTGTCTCCGTCTGGCCTCCGTTACTCCGTGTCTCCGTGCGAACCGTGTCTCCGTCTTTCTCCGTTTCTAGGGAAGCACGAGAACAAGGAGTGTGACCACCATTGCGAAGAGCGCCGACTGCACATGCACTTTGCGTGACTGCGCGCGCACGTGCTGCAGCTCGATCGCGTCGACGATCCGCTCATCCCCCGAATCCATGTTGCGCAGACCGCGCGCCGCGAGTGCGACTCAAGTCTTCTCCTTCACCTGGAACACGCCAATTGCGCCCATCCACGCGGGAAAGAGGATGAACAGACGCCATGCGCGCGGCGCGCCGAACACCAGCAGCATCGTGGCCACGACCGCAGCGACAGCGAACATGGCGACGCCGACGATGAGGCGTCGATGACGCTCGCGCGGCCCGATGTTGGGGATGCAGAGATCTTCGGCCATCGTCTCAGGGGTCCGGCTAAAGCCGGTCGCTACGTACTACTACGCACTACTCGGGTCGTAACCTCACGCGAGCTCCATCGGTCAGCGTGTCCGGTGGATGAAGCACGACCGTCTCGCCTTCCGACAGGCCGCCGGTCACCTGCGCTTCCGTGGCGTTGCGCTGGCCCAGCTTCACCGGTTCCAGCTTCGTGCGATCGGAGTTGACAGCGAACGCCGCCCACGCTTCGCCGCGTCTGAACAGCGCTCCCACGGGCACCTTCACGACATTGTCGTCCTTCCAGATCACGATGCGGACTTCGACCCGGAAGGCGTCGCCGAGCCTTCGCCCCGCGCTGGCGGGATCGTCGAAATCGATGATCACGTTGACCCGCTGTTCTTCGACGCCGAGCGCCGAGACCTTCATGAAGCCGGCCGGCTCAACCCGGCGCACCTTGCCTTTGAGCGGCTGATTCCCACCCCACTGATCGATGATCACCTCGGCAGCGGGGGGAATGCGGACCGCGTCGGTGGAGAGCAGGTCGGCCACGATCTCGATCCGCGAGGGATCGCCGATTTCGATCAGCGGATCGCCGACCGGCACCACGGTTTCGCTCTCGTGAAACCGCTTGAGGATCACGCCGGTGACGGGCGCGACGATGGTGATGGCACGGCCGGCCGCGGGCGGCGCCTTGAGGCGGGCTTGTGCCACCTGCAGCTCGTACTGCGTTCGCGAGACGGTGAACTCGGCCGCACGAGCCGCTTCCTGTGCGGTCCTCATCGCCGTTTCCGCGGCGTCGAGGGCGTCGCTTGCGATCGCCCCCGCTTTTTTGAGCTCCTGCTGCCGCTGCAGGGTCGTGCGTGCGCGATCGAGTTCGGCGCTGGCGCGGGCGCGCTCTGCTTGCGCCTGACCGACTGCCGCGCGTGCCGCGTCCACAGCTGCATCCAGCTCGCCGCGGGTGCGCGGATCGAGCAGCGGCGACTCCGCCGTCGTCAGGCGCGCGAGCACCGTCTTGCCGCCTGTGACTTCATCGCCAGGTTCCAGCTCGATCCGCTCGAGACGGCCGGCGACCGGCGCAGACACCGTGAACTTGTCGCGGATGCGGGTGACGCCGTCCTCGTCGATCGTGACCTGCATCGGACCACGCGTGACGCGGGTCGCGCCTACTTCGAGCGACGAGGGCCACATTGCGGCGGCGACAATGCCCACCACGACGATCACGCCTGCAATCAGGCGCTTGTTCTTGAGGAAGCGCATCACGCTGCTACTCGCGAATCTTCAACACGGCGACCAGGTCGAGCTGATCGAGCTTGCGCCGTACGATGAGGCCCGAGACAAACGCCGCAACGATGATCCCGAGAAAGCCCATCGCGACCGCCTGCCGGGTCACGACCAGGGGAAACCGGTAGACCTCGCTGTCGATGCTGTGCACCATCGCCGCCGCCAGGCCCCAGCCGAACATGCCGCCAACCGGCAGCGAGACCAGCGTCAGCAAGGCGAGCTCACCCATAAGGATGAGCGAGATCTCCGCTCGCGTAAAGCCCAGGACGCGCAAGCTGGCGAGCTCGCGGCTGCGTTCGGAGAGCGACACGCGGGCCGCGTTGTAGACGACACCGAACGCGATGATGCAGGCAAACAGCAGGTTGATGAAAATCGACAGGCTCATATTCGCGGCCATCACGTCGCGAAAGCTTTCCAGAACCGCCCGCTTGAAGGCGGCGCCGGCCACTGCCGGCGTCTGTTTCAGCGTCGCTGCGAGCTTCGCCTCGTAGGCGGAGTCGACGAGCAGCAGCGCGCCGTTAGCGACGTCGCCCTCGCGCATCATCTCGTGCAGCGCGGTGATGTCCATGTAGGCGGAGAGGCCCATGATGTCGTCGACGATCCCGGTCACCTCGGCCTCGCGTACCGGACGGTGCCCTTCGAGCACGTCGACCGTGACGATGTCCCCGGGCTTGATTCCGAGCACGTTGGCGAGCGTCAACGAGAGCACGACGCCGCCCGGAGGCATGCGAATCGCGCGCCCCGCTCGATCGACGATGCGCTTGAAACGCTGCGTGGGTGAGACGCCGTTGATCGCGACGTAGCGATCGCGATGCCCCGAGCGGATGCGCGCGGCGACCAAACGCTGCGGTTCGACGGCCATGACGCCGGGCAATCGCGCGAGCGCGTACTGCGCCGTGCTGCTTCGCGGCTCGACGTAGTTGATCGTCACATCCTGCCGCTCGGCTTCCCAGAACTGTGTGACGATGAGTCGCTCGATCGCGCCGTTGAAGACGAAGCCGATCATGAGAATCGCGACGGCGAAGGCGATCCCGAACACCGAGGCGGCGGCGCGCAGCGGATGCCGCGCGATATTGCGAATCACCATGCGCCCCGCGGTCCCGAGGTTGCGCGCGATCAGCGGCGTCTCGAACAGCGAGCGGCGATAGCGCGCCGGCGCTTCCGGCCGCATCGCTTCGGCGGGAGGCACGGCCACCGCGCGTCGCACCGCCGAGAAGGCCCCCGCTCCCGATGCGACGATCGTGAGCGTCGTCGAACCGAGCACGACCGTCAGAGGGACGCCGAACAACAGCACCGGAAAGCGGAAGAACCTGTTGTACATGTCGATGATCGCGTTGCCGAGAGTCGCACCCCCCGCAACGCCAATCACCACGCCGCCGAGTCCAATGACGAGCGCCCACTTCAGGTAGTGCCATGCGATCGATCGGTTGGTGTAGCCGAGCGCCTTCAGCGCCGCGATTTGCGGTCGTTGGAGGGCGAGCGCACGCGTCAACGCGACGTTGAGGATGAAGGCGGCGACGGTCAGGAAGATCACCGGCAGCAGCACCCCGAACGTCTGCATCTGATTCAGCTCGTTCTGGACCGTCCAGTTCGAAAGCTGCAGGGCACGCGGAACGGCCCCGAGCCCGCCGTAGGGCTCGAGGATCTGATCGACGCGATCGATCACGGCGTCGGGCATGACCCCAGGGGAGAGCGCAAGCACGACGTCGTTGAAACCGCCTTCCATGTTGAACGCCGCGGCGAGCGCCTGCTGGTCCATCCAGAAGATGCCGTAGCGCTTGTCGTCGGGCACCATCTCGCCAGGACGGATCGTGTAGACGAACTCCGGTGACAGGGCAACGCCGACGATCGTGAGTTTCCGAAGCCGTCCGTTGATGACCGCGGGAATCTGATCGCCAGGATTCAGGTTGTTCGCAAGCACGAACCCTTCGCTCGCGATGACCTCGTCGGGCCGTCCCGGTTCGATCCATCGGCCGCGGCGCAGGAAGAGATCGTTGATGAGCGGCCGCCGGTTCACCGGGATCGAGACGAGCCGCGCGCTCGCGGGCTCGTCGAAGGTCTTGAGATCCAGGGTGACGGTAGAGACCACGCGGGTTTCGACCACCGACACGTCCGGAATCGCCGCGAGATCGCTCGCCACCCGGTTGGGCGCGCGCTTGAGCGACGCAAAGACGTCGGCGAACCGCTGTTGCTGGTAGTACGCCTGCTCGGTTCGCTGCAGCGACGTGAAGGTCGCCATGTACATCACGTACACGGCGACACCAGCCGCGACCACCATCGCGATCGCGAACGCCTGCCCTTTCATCGCGAGCAGATCGCGGAACAGCTTGCGGTTGAGCGGATGGATCTTCATGTCACCAGTTGAGATCGCGAGGCGCGACCTTCTCACTTCGATCTTCCACCGAGACCACCCGGCCGTCAGCCAGGCGAATCACTCGATCCGCCATCGACGCAATCGCCGCGTTGTGGGTGATCACCACGGTCGTGGTTCCCATCTCGGCGTTGACGCGCTCGAGCGCTTCGAGGACGACGACTCCGGTCGAGATATCGAGCGCGCCCGTCGGTTCGTCGCAGAGCAGCACGGCCGGCCGTTTCGCGATGGCGCGCGCGATCGCGACCCGCTGCTGCTCGCCGCCGGACAGCTGTGCCGGGAAGTGATCCTGACGTTCGCCGAGATTTACGAGCTGCAACGCGTCCGACGGGTCCATCGGAGATTCGGAAATCTCGGTGACGAGCGCGACGTTCTCGACCGCCGTCAGGCTCGGGATCAGATTGTAGAACTGAAACACGAAGCCGACATGCTGGCGGCGATAGGTGGTGAGCGCCGTTTCGTCCGCGTGGGTCAGCGAGATGTCGCGATAGAGCACCTCGCCGCTCGTCGGCACATCCAGTCCACCGATGATGTTGAGCAGCGTCGACTTGCCAGACCCTGACGGCCCGAGCAGCACCACGAACTGCCCCTCGTCCAGCCGCAGATTCACCTGCCTGAGCGCGTGTACCTCCACCTCGCCCATGTGATAGACCTTGGCGAGATTTCGGATGTCGAAGAGAGCGGCGGGCATCCCTGATCAAGCGTATCCCGATTTTCGCAGGGGCCGCCGTATCCGGCTCTCGTAGGGGCCGCCTTTAGGCGGCCCGAGATAGCATCTGGTCTGTGGCGTCTTCGCCAGTGATCCACGTGCGCGGCATCCGCAAGACGTACGGGCCGACAGTTGCCGTTGGCGATGTGTCCTTCGACGTGTGTGAAGGGGAGATCTTCGGGTTGATCGGCCCGAACGGCGCCGGCAAGACGACGACGATGGAGTGCGTCGAGGGGCTGCGGACGCCCGATCGTGGAACGATCACCGTGCTCGCGCTCGACCCCGTACGCGACGCCCGCGCGCTGCAGAACCGCATGGGCGTGCAGCTGCAGCAGGCGCAACTTCAGAAGCGCATCAAGGTGTGGGAAGCCGTGGATCTGTGGGCCTCGCTCTATCCGCGCGCCGTGGACGGCGACGCGCTGCTCGAACGCCTCGGGCTCACCGACAAGCGGAATGCCTGGTTCATGACGCTCTCGGGCGGACAGAAGCAGCGGCTCTTCATTGCGCTCGCGCTCATTCACGATCCGGAGGTCGTGCTGCTCGACGAGTTGACCACCGGCCTCGATCCGCAGGCTCGTCGCGCGATCTGGGACATGGTCCGCGGCATCCGCGAGCGCGGAAAGACCGTCCTGCTCACCACGCATTTGATGGAAGAAGCCGAGCGTCTCTGCGACCGCGTCGCGATCATCGAGCGCGGGCGCGTGATCGACATCGGTACGCCCGAGGGACTGGTGCGGCGGCACTGTCCCGACACGACGGTCGTGTTGGCGACGGGCGATCCCGATGCGCGGACACGATTCGCTGCCGTCGCCGGTCTCGAGTCGGTGGCGGAGCACGGAGGCAGGTTTACGCTGAGAGGCAGAAGCGAGGACTTCGTGACCGACGTCATTCGTTGCATCTCGGATCATCGGATCCGGGTCACGGAGTTCCGAAGCGAGAAGTCGAACCTCGAGGACGTGTTCCTCAAGCTGACTGGGCATTCCATTCGTGACTGAGCCACGGGGTGCGCGGAGAATTCTTGGCCACGGAGAACACGGAGATCACCGAGGGAATTCGGCCACAAAGGACACAAAGATCACCAAGAGCGAAGTCTCCGTGGCAAGAGGAGTGAATGACGATCGCACTCAGGTCGCTGCTGAAGCTCACGTGGATCGAAATCAAGATCTTCGCGCGTGAACCGCTCGGGCTCTTCGGCAGTCTCCTCATCCCGCTCATCGTCTTTTTCGGCCTGGCTCGATTTATCGGTCCGAATGTGACCGGACCACCGCGATCGGGATGGCCGGGTGGCGGCTTCCTGCCGGTGCTGACGACAGTGCTCATGGCGCTGAGCGCGGTCAGCTCGCTGATCACGATCGTCTCGATCTACCGCGAGGGCGGCATTCTCAAGCGGCTGCGCGCGACGCCGCTGCAGCCGCCGATCATCCTCAGCACGCACGTGATCGTGAAGCTGCTGTTCACGGGGCTCACGATGTTCCTGATGTTCCTGGCCGGCCGCCGCTATTTTCCGCCCGGCGCACCGGTGCCGTACGTGTCGTTCGGCGTGGCGGTGCTGTTTGCGACCTGGGCCATCCTGTCGCTGGGGTTCGTCATCGCGAGCCTGGTGCCGACCGCTCGCTTCGCGCAGCCGATCGCGACGTTCATCCTGTATCCGATGGTCGTGTTGTCGGGACTCTTCTTTCCGATCGCGGCCCTGCCTCCGCTGATGCAGTGGCTGGCGAAACTGCTGCCGCTGAGCTACGCCGTGTCGCTGCTGTCGGGCATCTGGAGGGGCGACGCCTGGTCGGCTCACATGCTCGACGTCGCCGCGCTCGTCGCGACTTTCCTTGTCTGCACTGCCGTCTCGTCCAGAGTGTTCCGCTGGGAATGAACGCGCTCGAATTGGGGAGAACGCGCGGACTGAAGTCCGCGCTCTACGACGCAACGAAGCGTCGTAGAGCGTGGGCTTCAACCCACGCGCCGACGCCGACGAGAATGTGATTGGGCTGCCAGATTTGGTTGGGTCTCATCGCGTGCTCCGCGTTTTGCTGCGCTCTGATTCACGTCGGTGCAGCGCGGCGCGACGGAAGGCGAGAAGCACGGACCTTGCACAAGCCTGCGTCGCGCCCATGGCCCTGTATCTAGACGCCTCCCTGCGGCAGACACTGGCCCTTCCGGCGACAGCGGCGCCCCGGACGTACATTCGCAGCGAACGGTTCGAAACGACGCTGCTGCTCGTCCCGCTGTTGGCCGGACTCTCGGCAGCGGCGGTCGTCTCTGCGAATTCGAGTTGGTTTCCATTTCTGCTCGTCGCTGACCTGTGGCTCCTCGGCTATCACCACGTGATCGCCACGTACACTCGGCTGCCGTTCGACGGTCAGAGCCTGCGTCGCAGTCGCTTCCTTGCCTTGGACCTGCTGCTCATCATCACCGCTGTTACCCTCGTCGTGGCGATCACCGCCGGTGCGTGGGTGATTGCTTCGGCATTTCTCTACCTGCAGTGGTTCCACTACATGCGGCAGGGCTACGGGATCGCGCGCATGTACTTCCGCACCACGCCGCAGGGCCAGGCGCCAGGCTCCCGCGATTGGGCCTCGGACCTCGTGATCTACCTGGTGCCCGTCTACGGCATCGCCGCGCGATCGTCGTCGATGGGCGATCAGTTCCTCGGCCTGCCGGTGCGAACGCTGGCGGTGCCTGATGCGGTCATCATGCTGCTGGGCGCCCTCGCGGCCGGCGCGCTCGTGGTCTGGGTCGGTCGCGTCGTGCTGCAGGCGCTCGACGACGCCGTCGACGTCGCCTACTCGCTGTTCGTCGTGTCACATGTCGTGGTCTTCTGGATGGCGTACGTCGTCATCGCCGATGCCAACGCCGGCTGGTTGTGCATCAACGTCTGGCACAACTTCCAGTACGTCCTCGTCGTCTGGATGTCGAACGCGAAGCGGTATGCGGGCGGGATCGATTCGTCGGCGCGACTGCTGTCGTGGATCAGTCAGCCCGGCCGCGTGGTGACGTACTTCGCCGCGTGCCTGGGCATCACGACGGCGGTGTACTTCGTCCTCAACCAGTTCACGGTCCTGGTGCTGGGTGGCGGACTCGCCGTCTCAGTCGGCATCTACATGGGCATCAACTTCCATCACTACGTAGTCGATGCGCTGATTTGGAGGCGGCGTCGCGTTGCACCGGCCGCCTGATGTGACGGCAGCAGTTCAGATGTCAACGTTCACAGTTCCCGTGTCGGGCTCCCGTTCTCGGTTCAGCGTTCGGAGTTCGCCGGGTCACGTCGCGATCGCCCTGGGAGCGGGCGCAGCGTGACCCGGGATCTCTGAACAGCGAACTGGAACGGGAACCCGGCACGGGACCCTGAACCTTGAACTACACGATCCAATCCAAGCTTCGTTCGACAGCTCTTTTCCACCCCCGATACGCCGTTTCGCGCTGATCCTCGCTCCACTGCGGTTCCCACTCGCGATCGACTTTCCACTGCGAGCGGAGGGACTCGACGTCCTTCCAGAAGCCGACGGCGAGACCTGCGGCATAGGCCGCGCCGAGCGCGGTCGTCTCGGCGACGACGGGGCGGACGACGCGCACGCCGAGGACGTCCGCCTGCAGCTGCATCAGGAGGTTGTTGACGGTCGCGCCTCCGTCGACCTTCAGCATCGACAAATGGACGCCGGAATCCGTCACCATCGCGTCGAGCACATCGCGCGTCTGGAAGCAGATCGCCTCGAGCGTCGCTCGCGCGAGATGGGCCTTCGTGTGGAAGCGCGAGAGGCCGACGATGGCGCCGCGCGCGTCGCTGCGCCAGTAGGGGGCAAAGAGACCCGAGAACGCCGGCACGAAGTACGCGCCGCCGCTGTCGGGAACGCTCGCGGCCAGCGCTTCGATGTCGTGCGCCGATTCGATGATCTGAAGCTGATCGCGGAGCCACTGCACCGCCGATCCGGTGACGGCGACCGATCCTTCGAGCGCGTACATCGCGTCGAAGCCGTCGACCCGGTACGCCATGGTGGTCAGCAGTCCGGCCGTTGACGGGACGATCTGTCGTCCGGTGTTGAGCAGCATGAAGTTGCCGGTGCCGTACGTGTTCTTGGCGTCGCCGGGCGCGAAGCAGACCTGGCCGACGAGCGCGGCATGCTGATCGCCGAGATCGCCTGCGATCGGCACCTCGGCGCCGACAGGACCATTGGCGTGCGTCGCTCCGAACACCGTGCGGGCCGATGACGCATGAATGCGAGGCAGCATCGCACGCGGGATGTCGAAGAGCGACAGCAGCGTCTCATCCCAGTCGAGCGTGCGCAGGTTCATCAGCTGCGTGCGGCTCGCGTTGGTCACGTCGGTGACGTGAAGGCCGCCGTTCGTGCCACCGGTGAGATTCCAGATCAGCCACGTGTCGATCGTGCCGAAGCACGCGTGGCCGCGGTCGGCGGCCGCGCGGACGCCGTCGACGTGTTCGAGGATCCAGCGCAGCTTCGAGGCGGAGAAGTAGGTCGCGGGGGGGAGTCCGGAGCGCTGACAGAGGTCATCCCGTTTCGAATCGAGCGCCTGGATGTCGCGAGCGGTGCGCGTGTCCTGCCAGACAATCGCGTTGTACCAGGGCCGGCCGGTTCGCGGATCCCAGACGACCGTCGTCTCACGCTGGTTGGTGATTCCGATCGCGGCGAGATCTCCACCGGTCAAGCCTGCCGTGCGCAGTGCCCCTGCGATCACGTCGTCGACGCGCGCCGCAATCTCGATCGGGTCGTGCTCGACCCATCCCGGTTTCGGCAGGATCTGCTCGTGCTCCAGTTGACGACGAGAAACTTCGCGGCCTTGTGCGTCGAAGACCATGAAGCGCGTGCTGGTGGTGCCCTGATCGAGTGCGCCGATGAACATGCGGGAATAGTACACGCGCGTCAGTCCTCGGTGGAGAGGGGCGGAGTATGCGGAGTGGGCGGAGAAGAGCGCTAATCGCGGAGGCGCCGAGGGTTCGGAAGCACGGAGAAACGGTTTCGCACGGAGCCACGGAGGATCGGAGATCGGACGGAGCTGCCCGCTGGCCCGCATGTGATGTGGGTGAGGGCGTCGGCCTTGGGCCGACGCATGGGGCGAGAGTCGCTCACGAAAACAAGCGCCGAATGTGCTCCTGCCGCGTTTGTTTTCGTGAGCGACTCTCGTCCCATCGCGCGCTTGGCGCGCGCCTCACCCACGCTGGAACCGGTCGTGAGCAGTGAGCCTCCGTCCGACCTCCGGGCCTCCGTGGCTCCGTGCGAACCGTCGCTCCGTCGTCTCCGTTCCCGATCGCGGAAACCCGGCGATCCCTGCGATCTCTGCGTTGATCGTCGTCTCTGCGCTCTCTGCCCCCTCCGCGTGCCGAGGATAATAAGCAAGTGGGCAGCCTGCTCTCATCTCTTACGCGCGAGCGCGAGACCGTGGCGATTGCACCGGGAGCGGTGTGGCTGAAGGCCTGGCTGCCGATCGGCGAGCAGCTCAGGCTTGTGCAGCAATGCCGCGAGCTGCTGGATGGGCCGGCGGGTGGATACGTGCCGACGGTGCGCGGCGGCGGCAAGATGCGCGTGAAGATGATGTGCCTCGGGCGTCACTGGAATCCACGCACCTACACCTACGTTGCGACGCGTGAGGACTACGATGACGCGCCGGTCGCGCCGGTGCCCGACGGGTGGGCCGAGCTGGCGTCGACGGCTGCGCGGCGGGCCGGCTTCGAGTGCCGCCCCGACATCTGCCTGATCAACTTCTACGGGTCCGATGGCCGCATGGGCCTCCATCAGGACAAGGACGAGAGCGCCGATTCGCTGTCGGCCGGGCTGCCGGTCATCTCGTTCTCGATCGGCGACACCGCACGGTTCCTGTTCGGTGGAGTAAAGCGGCGCGATCCGGTCGAGTCGATGCTCCTCGAATCAGGCGACGTCTTTGTCTTCGGCGGCCCGGCCCGCCTGCGCTATCACGGCGTGTCGCGCATCGTTCCCGACACGGCCCCGCCCGCGCTCGGCCTGGCCGGTCGATTCAATCTGACCTTTCGACAATACTGATTTCCGGGGGACGGAGATCGCGGAGCAACGGGAATTACACGGAGGAAACGGGATAACACGGAGGGAACGCGGGCAACGGAGAAAACAGGATCCTGTTGTGGTCCCGTTTTCCCCCGGTGCTCCCCGTTTCCTCCAAGAAAATCTGCTTCCGGGTTGACGCCGGCAACGGAGACTGCGGAGGAAACGGAGAAACGCATCGACCCGGAGGAAACGGAGAAGAACCATTCATACTCCGTTTGCCCCGTTAGCTCCGTGTGAGCGTTCTCCGTTCTGTCCACGATCCCCGTGTCCTCACGGCAACGAAGGCGGGTGGAAGAGGCTCCCCAATTTTCATTGTGCGGGGTGAGCTGCGCTCATGACGACTCCGTGTTCAAATCCCCGTTCGCTCCGTCATCCCGGTTAGCGTCGCTATGACAGAATCGCGCCCGATGTCTTCGCTCATCATCGACACCCCCGATTGGCTCGATGATGTTGTCGATTGGAGAGCCTCCTACACCACCGACGACGACAAGATGCGGCTTGCGATCGAGCTCGCAAGGCAGAATGTCGCGCGCGGGACGGGAGGGCCGTTCGGTGCCGCGATCTTCGAACGTGAAGGCGGCGCGCTCGTCTCAGTGGGCATGAACAGCGTCGTCCGTCTGCTCAACAGCGCGCTGCACGCGGAGATGCTCGCGATCATGCTCGCGGAGCGGCGCATTGGCTCCTACACGCTGCACGGAAGCGGGATCGAGCACGAGCTCGTGTCTTCGTGCGATCCGTGTGCGATGTGTCTCGGCGGGATCCTCTGGAGCGGCGTCAGGCGCGTCGTCACCGGCGCCGACCGCGCCGATGCCAGCGCGCTCGACTTCGATGAGGGACCGGTGTTTCCCGAATCGTACGCCTATCTCGAATCGCGCGGCCTCACCATCACACGGGGCGTGCGGCGGGCCGAGGCGGTTGCCGTGCTGGAGCTCTATCGGCGGCAGGGTGGAGTGATCTACAACGCGTGAATCGAGCGAAGTTCTGGAACCAGGCAAAGAGTCGCTCGATCTTCCACCGCCGTCGGTAGCGACGCAGCGGCCGACCGTCTTGCGTCCGGTGTGTCCGGGTCCTCCGGTGTGGCGCGATCAGTTCCACGCCACAGCGGGCTAAGTCCACATCCAGTCGGTCCGACTCGTAGGCGTTGTCGCCGATGAGGCGCACCGGGAGCTGCCTGACAAACCGCTCCGCGAGTGTGGCGTGTACCAGTGTGACTTCGTGCGGCGTGGCGCTCTCGACGTGGACGGCGACCGGGCGCCCCCGACGATCGGCGATAGCCATGATCTTCGACCCCTTGCCGCGCTTCGTCTTGCCCACGCAGGCTCCTCCCGCTTCGCTGAAGCGAAGCTCCCATCGATGAACGCCTCCTGGAGATCCAAATGGCCTTCGTCATGGAGTGCCTGGGCGAGGGTTTCGAGGATGTTCCGCAGCACGCCGGCGCGGACCCACTGCTGAAACCGGCGGTGGCAGCTTTGATACGACGGATAGCGGTCCGGCAGGTCAGCCCACGGTGCTCCCGTTCTTAGAATCCACAGGATGCCGTTGAGCACCGCACGCTTCTCCCTCCACGGGCGGCCTCGACCGTCGGCGCGGCGCACCGGCTCGGGCAAGAAATGCCCAATGAGTCCCATTGCTCGTCCGTGAGGTCACGAGGATGAGACGCAGCACGGAGGGCCATCCAGCCAGAATGGCCGCCATCCGCATCGGGCTATTGACGCCGACAAGCCTTCAGTAGCCGCAACGGCGTCACTCGTGACCTACATCTTCTGGAGGGCCGACCGCCCGCGATTCCCGAGCAGCCGCTGAGTGCTACTGCTCAGTTCGGCGGACAGTAGACGCTGCGAACACAGGCACGCGGACGACGTCACCGGGAATCGCGCTCACGTCGTCACGCATCCGTCGTGTTGGCGACAGGGTTTGAGCCCGTTCAAGGCGAAACGGCCGTCCGGCGGCGTCCAGGACTTTGCCGTTCTCCTATTGACATCGCAAAGGTGTGTGAGCACACTCATATGTGGTGGCCAAAGGAGACGCCGGGGCGCCGTCGCGAGTCGATGTACTCCAGGGGACTCTCGATCTGATGGTGTTGCGGACGCTCGATACCATGGGGCCCCTGCACGGCTACGGCATTGCGCGGCGTATCGAACAGATTAGCGAAGACGCATTGAAATTGAACGAAGGCACCGTCTATGCCTCGCTGATGCGGCTCCTCCAGCGCCGCTGGATCTCGGCGAGTTGGGGCACGTCCGAGAACAATCGCAAAGCGCGCTTTTACGCCATTACTCAGGCCGGCCGCCGCCAGCTGGCTGCCGAGACGGCAAACTGGGAACGGATCGCCGCCGTGATGGCGCGGCTGATACGGCCCGAGGCACAGCGCTGATATGTGGAGCGGCATCATCGGCTTCGCCTCGCGCGTCCGGTTCGCCCTTGTGCGTTCGCGCGTCGACGACGAGGTGCGCCGGGAGTTCGAGATCCATCTCGATTTGCTTATCGAGAGATATGTCCGCTCCGGTATGAGTGCGGACGATGCGCAGCGTGCCGCTCGGCGTCAACTCGGCAACCCGCTGCTCGTGCGTGAGGAGATCTACCACATGAATAGCCTCGGATGGCTCGAGGAACTTGCGGCCGACGTTAGGTTTGCACTGCGGCAGCTTCGACGCGCACCGGCCTTCACGATCGTCGCTGTGGTCACGCTGGCGTTGGGGATCGGCGTGAACACCGCGATGTTTGCGCTCGCGGATGCGGCGTTGCTTCGGCCGCTCCCATTCGCAAGTCCAGACCGCCTGGTGCTCGTCGAGGAGCGAGGTCCGCAGGAAGACGGGCGGAGCCGGATCGAACTGCTGAACCTTCGCGAGTGGATCGCGCAGACCCGCACCGTTGAATCGATGGCTGCCGTTTGGATTCCCGCCAGCGGTGGCGGCTCGACCATCATGGGTCGGGACGGGGCACCGGAAACCGTTCCCACGCAGAGAGTCACCGCCGCATTCTTCGATGTGCTTGGTGTGAGACCGGTCGCTGGGAGGACGTTCCTGCCCCAGGATGAAGAGACAGACCAGGCGGTTGTCGTCCTGAGTGAACGCTTCTGGCGAGCGCGCTTTGGCGCCGATCCAGCGATCGTCGGACGCACGCTCAAGCTGGATGAGCGTTCCGCCGTTGTAGTTGGCGTCGTACCGGGTGCATCCCAATTCACACCTGCCATCGGTACTTCCGGACATGCGGTCAGTCCCAGCCTATGGACACTGCTACCTCCCCCCCTTCAAGTCGCAGAGGGGGCGACACGTGGTCAGTGCGGATCGTGTCGTTTCCTGCAGGTAGTTGGGCGATTGAAACCTGACGTAGCGCCGGAAGCGGCCCAATCCGAGCTTACGCTCGTAGCAGAGGCGCTCGCGGAGCGAAATCGCAGATCGAGTCGGCCGCGCCACGTCACCGTCGTGCCATTGCGTGACGCAGTGATTGGGCGCGACGTGCGACTGACATCTTTGCTGTTCATGGGCATCGCCGGGTTCGTGCTGCTGCTGTCGTGCGCGAACGTGGCCAACATACTCCTGGCTCGCGCCATAGGCCGCACACGCGAACTGGCCGTCCGGGCGGCCATCGGCGCGGGCCGTCGGCGACTCATCAAACAACTGCTGACCGAAAGCCTCGTACTCGCAGCGCTCGGGGGTCTGCTCGGCACGGCCATCGGGGCCGCTGCGCTGTCGGCGGCGCCCTCGGTCGTCCCGTCGGGTCTGCTGCCAACGGCGGTGACCGTTGAGTTCGATGGCCGCGTCGCCCTGTTCTGTGCCGCGGCTGCGGTGTTGGTGGGCGTGCTCGCCGGTCTGGCACCAATGCGGGACGTCAGCGGTGTGTCGCTGATAGAGGCCATCACAGAGGAAAGCCGAACAGCCACTCGCGGCGGCGGAGGTATTCGATTTGTATTGGCGGCCGCGGAAATCGCTGCGGCCGTCGTCGTGTTGTGCGGCACCGGGTTGCTGCTGCGGACGCTCCTGGCAGTCGGTGATTTCGAACCGGGGTATCGCGCGGAGCCCGAGCGCGTACTCACGTTGGACTTTGTTCTGCCGGATTCGCGCTATCCCACGCCCGAGTCGAGAACGCAATTCTACGATGCGGTCGAGCAACACATATCAGGGCTCGCTGATGTCCGCAGCGCCGCGTGGGCAACGACGGTTCCCCTCGGGGGCTCACAGATTGGACGGCAGTCGTTCGCGATTGTCGGCGATGCTCCAGTACCGGACGAGAGTCGTTCGGATGCGAATATGCAGATTGTCAGTGTCTCCTACTTTCGAACGATCGACCTGGCGATCATATCCGGAAGGCGCTTCACCGATGACGACCGCAGCAATGGCGTGCCGGTGTGCATCGTCAACGAAGCCTTCGTCCATCGTTATCTGCGTGGGAGGAATCCGCTCGGGACGCACGTGGAGGTCAGTGCCGCGTCTGGGCCCGTCGTTCGCGAAATCGTTGGCGTTGTTCGGCAGGTGAAGGAACGGCCGGACGAACGTGAGGATTTCGTCCAGGTGTATGTACCGCTTCATCAGGTCCCGCACAACGAGGCGTATCTGCTCGTACGCGGCCAGCGAGACGCGGCGTCGCTTGCGCAAGCCGTGCGTCAAGTCGTGGGACGCGTTGATCCAGGACTGCCGGTCAGGAATGTGGTGACGTTGGCACAGGTGGCGCAGGATGCGACGTCACGTTACTCGTTCCGTGCGGTCCTGGCCGCAGCGTTTGGCGGCCTGGCGCTGCTGCTCGCCATGGTCGGCGTCTTTGGCGTGTTGGCGTACTCAGTCGAACAGCGGACGCGTGAGTTCGGTGTCCGGATGGCCCTGGGTGCCACAACAGGAGCCGTATTGCGGCTTGTCCTCAGCAACGCTGGCCGAGTGATTGCGGCCGGTGTCGCGACCGGACTTGCTGGTAGCGCGGCACTGGCCCATGCGATCTCGGCGTTTTTGTTCGGCGTGCAGCCGATGGATGCCGCCACGTTTGTCGGCGTTGCTGTCGTCGTGATGGTGACCGCTGCACTCGCCACGGTGGCGCCGGCGCTGCGGGCCACAGGTGTCGATCCTGTGGTGACACTGCGGGGTGAGTGACGGATGCGACTGGCGCTGAACCGGTGGACGTACGGTGCCTCGCGCCGGCGAGTCTTTTCGACAATGGGTGATGCCCTTCTCCCGCCGCTCGAAGAAGCCGTGGCGAATGGTAGGTCGCCGAACTCAATACTCCACCGGTCGGAAGAGCCGGTGATCCGGGTTCCCGATAGAGGCGGCACTTTGTCGCCGTGCAGGAGCAACTCGGACTCAAGCTACAACCCGCCGGCCGGTCGCTTGAGTTCGTCGGTACCCACAACCGGATTACTCCCAGGTAGTCGCCCAGCGTTGACCTATCCAGAACGGCGCCGAGGGGTCTTGCGCCAGATGCGGCTATTTATGAGATGGCTTCTAGTTTTCGTTTCCTCAAATCCGCGAACGTGGCACCGGCAGCTCCGTGTACCAAGGATCTTGGACCAGAGGACGGACCAAGAACCCAGCACCAAGCACCAAGGACCCAGGACGCGCGCTACACCGACGTTCACTCCGTGTAATCAATTCTCCGTTCCCTCCGTCGTCTCGATCGGAGCGAGCAGATCTTCGAGGAAGAAGGCCGACAGCGCCGCCCGGCCAGTCAGCCCGGCTTTCGTGTACAGCGCGGCCGCCTGCGCGCGGATCGTGCGCTCGCTCGTCGCGCGCTCGGCAATCTCCTTCACGCTGAGCCCCTCGAGCAGGAGCCGGGCAACCTCGCGCTCGGCATCGGTGAGATTCCAGCGTGAGAACTGCTCGTCGATGGCCTGGCCCAGCCCTGTTCAGCAGCGTCCGCGACTCCGCGCGCCATCGCTGTCCCTGCAGCTGTGCGACCTCGAGGTCGCGCATGAGGGTCAGTTGCTCTTACTCCATGAACGGATAGAAGAGCCATTCGCCGTTTCGTACGTAGGTTCCGAACATCGACGTTGCGACGCCTGTTCCGCGATCGCGAAGATGCGGCGGCTCGGACGATTGAGGCGTGGCTTCCTGACCTGCCACACGCGCAGCCGAACACAGCAGCATGAGGATCGCCTGTGCCCCACACGGCGACGAGAACCTGCGCATGACCATCGTGTCCTTCCGGGCTCACGCTAGGCCGCGCTGGTAACGCGTCTATTGGCTTTCTGTCGTACGACGGGCAGTCATGGGATAATTCGCGTCCGAAGAGGGATCCAACGAGATGGTTCAACTGACAGTGAACGGAATGGCCCGCACCTTCGACGGCGATGAAGAGATGCCGTTGCTCTGGTACCTGCGCGATGACCTGCGCCTGACCGGTACCAGGTTCGGATGCGGAGCGGGATTGTGCGGCGCGTGCACGGTGCACCTTGACGGGACTGCCGTGCGGTCGTGTCAGACGCCGCTGAAGACATTGCAGAGCAAGAAGGTCGTCACGATTGAGGGCCTGAGCCCCGATGGCAACCATCCACTGCAGAAGGCATGGGCGACGCACAACGTCGCGCAGTGCGGCTATTGCCAGAGCGGCCAGATCATGCAGGCGGCCTCGCTGCTGACGCGTACACCGAATCCGAGCGATCAGGATATCGATCGCGCGATGCAGGGCAACATCTGCCGCTGCGGCACCTATCAGCGCATTCGAGCGGCCATCAAGGCGGCGGCGACCGGGAGGCGGGCATGAACGCCGTCGTCAACGTCAGCCGGCGTCAGTTCCTCGGCGGCCTCGTCTCGACCGGCGCGTTCGTGCTCGCGGCTCGGGTGCTGCCGGAGTCGGCCTGGGCGCAGACACCAATCGGCGGCTTCAAGACCAAGGCCGACACCGCGCCGCTCAACCCGAGCGTCTATCTGGGCATCGAGCCGGATGGCACGGTCTTCATCGTCACGCATCGCTCCGAGATGGGGACCGGCATTCGCACCTCGCTGCCGCTCGTCGCCGCAGACGAGCTCGATGCCGATTGGAGCCGCTGCCGGATCGAGCAGGGCATCGGCGACGCGCGTTACGGCGATCAGAACACCGACGGATCGCGATCGGTCCGCGATTTCTATGAGGCGTTCCGGCGTGCGGGCGCGTCTGCGCGGTCGATGCTCGTCAGCGCGGCGGCCGCGCAGTGGAACGTGCCGGTCGCGTCGTGCGTGGCTCGCAATCATGAAGTGTTTCATGAGGCCAGCGGCAGGAAGCTCGCGTATGGCGCGCTCGTGCCGGCCGCGGCGAAGCTGCCCGTGCCCAAGCCCGAGCAGCTGCAGTTCAAGCCGAAGAGCGCGTGGAAATTCGTCGGCAAGGACACCTCGATCTACGACCTGCCCAACATCGTGACCGGCAAGGCGCAGTTCGGTCTCGACGTCTATCGCGATGGGATGGTCTTCGCGTCGGTCGAGCATCCCCCCGTGCTTGGTGGCACGGTGAAGAGCCTCGATGACAAAGAGACGCTCGCTGTGAAGGGCGTGCAGCAGACGGTGGCGATCGATCCGTTCAAGCCGCCGCATCTGTTCCAGCCGCTCGGCGGCGTCGCGGTGATCGCCAGCAGCACGTGGGCGGCGCTGCAGGGCCGCAAGCGTCTGAAGGTCGACTGGAACGACGGCCCGCATGCCGTGTTCGAATCCGAGGCGTTCAAGCAGGAGATGCTCAGCACCGTTCAGAAGCCGGGCAAGGTGTTCCGCAATCTCGGCAACGTCGACACCGAGTTTGCCAAGGGCGGCAAGGTGATCGAGGCGACGTATCACACTGCGATGGCCGCGCACGCGTCGATGGAGCCTCCCGCGGCGGTCGCCGAGTTCCGCGATGGCAAGGCCACGATCTGGTGCCCGACGCAGAACCCGCAGGCCGTGCAGGATGCGGTGTCGGCGGTGCTCGGCGTCGACAAGAAGGATGTCGTCTGCCACGTGACGCTGCTCGGCGGCGGCTTCGGCCGCAAGTCGAAGCCTGATTACGCGGCGGAAGCGGCCGTCCTCTCCAGGAAGCTTGGCAAGCCCGTCAAGGTGATCTGGACGCGCGAGGACGACATCCGCTTCGACTACTACCACACGACCGCGGCCGTGTACCACAAGGCATCGGTCGACGCGAAGGGCAGGCCGACCGCGTGGCTGCATCGATCGGTGTTTCCGCCGATCGCCTCCACGTTTGCGCCCGGCGCGCGCGAGCCTCTCAGCTTCGAGCTGGATCTCGGGCTCACCGATCTGCCGTACGACGTCGCGAACATTCGTGCCGAAAACGGACCGGCCGACGCGCACGTCCGCATTGGATGGTTCCGTGCGGTCAGCAACAACTTCCACGCGTTCGCGGCGCACAGCTTCGCCGACGAGATGGCGCAGTCGGCCGGGCGCGACTCGCTCGAGTATCTGCTCGATCTGCTCGGTCCAGGGAAGGTGATCGATCTCAAAGGGCAGGGCGTCGACTACTCGAACTACGGCGCGCCGTACGACAAGTACCCGATCGATACGCGGCGATTGAGGCGCGTTCTCCAGATCGCCGGCGAGAGGGCCGGGTGGGGCAGGAAGAAGGCGGGCAACGGATGGGGCCTCGGCGTTGCCGCGCATCGCAGCTTCAACACCTACGTGGCCTCGGTCGTCGAAGTCGAGGTCGACAACCGCGGCATGGTGAAGGTGCCGCGCATCGAGCAGGTGGTCGATGCGGGCGTGATCGTCAATCCCGATCGCGTGAGGTCGCAGCTCGAAGGCGCGGCGGTGATGGCCGTCGGTCTGGCGCGGACCGGTGAGATCACGGCGGCCGGCGGCCGGATCAAGCAGAGCAACTTCCACGACTTCCAGGTAGCACGCATGGGCGATGCGCCTTACCAGGTCAACGTGCACTTCGTCGACAGCGATGCGCTGCCGACCGGCGCCGGCGAGCCGGGACTGCCGCCGGTGCTGGCCGCGTTCGCCAATGCGATCTTCGCTGCAACCGGGAAGCGGGTGAGGGAACTGCCGCTGTCGAAGACGAAGCTGGTGTGAGAAGAAATGCAAAATGCGAAATGCAAAATGCAAAAATGCAAAAATGCAAAAGGAGAGCGCCGAAAGCATCGAGCAACCCTTTTTGAATTTTGCATTTTGAATTTTGCATTCTACATACACGATTCAGAGAGGAGCTTGCTATGAACAGGCTGGCCCAGGGCGCGATTCTCCTCCTGCTGGTCGTCAACCTCAAAGCGGCGCCGCCGGCGACGCTCACGAACGCCGGCGCGACGTCGCTCTCTCAGTTCTTCAGCGAGGTCGTCGCCCGCGGTGACGTGCCCGGGATCGTCGCTATCGTCGTCACGCCGGACAAAGTGCTGTATCACGAAGCGTTCGGGAAGATGAACGACGCGAAGAACGTCCCGATGGCCAAGGACGCGATCTTCGCCATCGCCTCGATGACCAAAGCGGTGACCTCAGTTGGCGTGATGAGGCTGGTCGAAGAGGGCAAGCTGGGTCTCGACGATGACGTGTCGAAGTACTTGCCGCGTCTGAAGAATCCGCAGGTCTTCAGCAAGGTGGACGCGAAAGCTGGCACCTACGAGACCCGTGCGGCGTCGCGCGGGATCACCATTCGCCAGCTGCTGACGCATACGTCAGGCATCGGCTACTCGTGGTCCGATCCGAGCCTGGCGGTCGCTCAGAAGAAGACCGGCGCGACCAACGACTCGGAACTGCCGCTCGTGAACGATCCCGGCATGCAGTGGACCTACGGTGCCAGCACGAGGGTGCTGGGCGAGGTCATCGAGAAGATCACGGGGCAGAAGATCGACGCCTATCTCGAGGCGCGCGTGCTCGGACCGCTCGGCATGCGCGACACGACCTACACCGTGCCGAAGGAGAAGACGGTCCGGGTCGTGACGCGGCATCAGAAGGCCGACGGCAAGATCACCGAGATCCCGAATCCCGAGGTGATTCCGCCGACGATTCGCGGCGACGGTGGTCTCTACTCGACAGCGAGCGACTACGCCCGCTTCGTGCAGATGGTGCTGAACAGAGGACAGCTTGGCGGGACGCGCCTTCTCAAGGAAAGCACGATCGCAGAGATGTCGAAGAATCAGATCGGCACGGTCAGGGTCCGTCTCCAGCCGACCGCCGATGCGTTGCGATCGAAGCCGTACCCGCTGGGAGCCGGGGAAGACACGTGGGGTCTCGGCTTTCAGATCGCGGCGCCGAAGTCGCCGAACCCGTCGATGCGGAGCCCCGGCAGTCTGAGCTGGGCCGGCATCAACAACACGTTCTACTGGATCGATCCGCAGAAGCAGGTGGGCGCCGTCATCCTGATGCAGATGCTGCCGTTCTACGATGAAGCGGCGATACGGACGTTGCGGGGGTTTGAAGAGCGAGTGTACAAGAATCTGAACGAGAACTAGGAATCGGGAATCAGGAATCAGCCGTGTCCAGGACTCCGCCCTAGCCAGGAAGGCTTCAGCCTTCTTCCTGATTCCCTATACCTTGCCCAGAACTGCTTCCTGCTTCCTGCTTCCTACTTTCCACCCAATTCAGCATACAGCTGTCCGATGAATCGATCGGCGCTTCCAGCAACATTCCCCGTCTTCTCGTCGAAGTCTTTCGTCAGCTTTGCGGCGATGATCTGCTGCTGGTTCTGACCGCTGGCGATCGCCTTCTGCACGCGATCGCGCAGGGTGAGCGCCATGTCGCGATGCGCGACCAGGCCGGCGCGGTTGGTGATGTCGCCGTGCCCGGGCAGCACTTTCGTGTTCGGTCCCGCGGCTTCGATCAGCGTGCTGAGGCCTTCGAGAATCCCTTTCAGCGTTCCGCCGTTGGCGCGATCGATGTTCGGGAATCCGGCTGAGCGGAACACATCACCCGTCATCAGGACGTCGGCGGCGGGGAACTTCACCGCCGTGTCGCCGTCGGTGTGGGCGTTCGGGAGCGGGATGAGTTCGATCGCTTCGCCGTTCATGTAGACCGTCGTGCGCGAGTCGAACGTGATGACCGCGAGTGCCGCCGGCGGCGCCGGCGCCGGCGTCGCGCCACCTGCAGCGGGAGCCGACGGCTTGGCCAGTCGCTGGCGCAGCATCGGCCGCGACATCAGCGTGACGCCCGCCTTGGCGAAGTTTTCGTTGCCGCCGGTGTGATCGCCGTGGACGTGCGTGTTCACCAGAAATCGCAACGGCGCCGAGGGGGCGACCTGTTTGATCGCGGCGAGCAGCTTCTCGCTGAGCGGCGCGAACTGCGAGTCGACGATGAAGACGCCGTCGGGACCGGCGAGCACGCCCATGCGGCCGCCCTGGCCGTCGAGCGCCCAGAGGTTCGAACCGACTCGCGTCGTGACGATCTTGACCTGACTGAAGTCCTGCTGTCCCTGAGCTGCCGCCGGCGCGGCGACCGCCACGGCGGCCAGGATCACTGCCCCCAGGACAGACTGCATACGTGCGTTCATGATGCCGCTCCTTCTCGGGGCGGATGATAGCAAATGCGGAATGCGGAATTCAGGATGCAGATCCTGCGCAGGCCGTAAAGAGCTTTCACGCAGAGTTCGCCGAGGCGCAGAGATCGCAGAGCGCTCCGGCGACGGGTGGCCCGCGCTGCGCGCGGGTGGATCGAGAGGAAGCGAAGAAAGCGACGCCAGCTGCGTTGGAGGGCGCTCGCTTTCTTCGCTTTCTCTCGATCCACCCGCGCGCAGCGCGGGCCACCCGTCGCCTCCGCGTTCTCTGCTCCTCTGCGCTCTCTGCGTGAGTTACAGCGAATTTGACAACCCACGCCCGTTTCAACGACAACGTTGTCGAGGTCTTATGCCGAAAATCACGGGCATCGCGCTGGGCATTGCGGTCGCCGGTCTGGTCGTCGCTGCCGAGGAGCGGCCCGATCAAAGTGTCTTCTGGAAGATCCGTCAGGAGGGCACGGCCAACTCGCACATCCTCTCGACGCTGCACATGCTGACCGACGTGTACGGGCCTCGCCTGACCGGTTCGCCCAATCTCAAGGCTGCCGGCGAATGGGCGATGCAGCAGATGCGCACGTGGGGGATGACGAACGCACATCTCGAGCCGTGGGAGTTCGGCCATCCCGGATGGGTGAACGAGCGGCTCGTCGCCCATCTCGTGTCGCCGGTGAAGGACGCGCTCGTCGTCGAAGCGTTGTCGTGGACGCCGGGCACGAACGGCGTCGCGCGGGCGGCGGCCGTCCAGATCACGCTGCCGCCGCAGCCGATCACGCAAGGCGATTTGACCGTATATCTCGAAGGCATCAAAGCGACGGTCAAGGGCAAGATCGTGCTGGTCGGTCCGCATGTGATCGTGCCCGTGACGTTCAACGCCGTCCCGCTGCGTCGTGAGGATGCCGAAGTGCAGACGCAGATGAACACGCCGCCGGCCGTCGTGGCGGCCGGTCCGCGCGGGCAGGGGCCGGCACCAGACCCTTCGACGCCGCGGCCGCTCACCAACAACCAGGTGCAGGAGCAGCTCAATCAGTTCCTCGTCGCGAACGGCGCGCTCGTGCGGATCAACGATGCCGGGCGCGATCATGGACAGATCCGCGCCTTCCAGAACCAGACCTACGACGTCGCGAAAGCGCCGCCGACCGTGGTGATGCGCAACGAGGACTACGGCCGCATCTCGCGTCTGCTCGCCGACAAGCGCACCGTGGAGCTCGAGTTCGACATCGTCAATCGCACCTATCCCGAAGGGCGCACCAACTACAACGTCGTCGCGGAGATTCCCGGGGGCGACAAGGCACAGGAGGTCGTGATGCTCGGCGGGCATCTCGACTCGTGGCATTCGGCGACCGGCGCGACCGACAACGCAATCGGCTGCGCGATCATGATGGAGGCGGCGCGCATCATCAAGACGATCGGTCTGCAGCCGCGACGTACGATCCGGGTCGCGCTCTGGAGTGGGGAAGAGCAGGGGCTGCTCGGGTCGCAGGCGTACGTGATGGAGCACTTCGGCACGTTCGAAGAGCCGAAGGCCGACTACGACAAGTTCGCTGCCTACTTCAATGTCGACTCGGGCACGGGCCGCGTTCGCGGTCTCACCGTGTTTGGACCGCCAGCGGCCGGCACAGTGCTGCGTGAAGCAGCGGCCTCATTCAAGGACCTCGGCCTTCTGGGCGCCACGACGACCCGCACCCGTGCGACCGGTGGAACCGACTCGACGTCGTTCAACGCGGCGGGGCTGCCCGGGATCAACACGCTGCTCGATCCGATCGAATATCAGACGCACACGTGGCACACCAACCTCGACACCTACGAGCGGATCGTCGAGGAGGACGTGAAGCAGTCGGCGATCGTGATGGCCGCGATGGTGTATCACCTCGCGATGCGTGACGAGCTGCTTCCGAGGTTCAGCAAAGAGGAGATGCCGAGAAGGCAGGGAGCACCGCCGCCAGCGCCCGCTCAGGCTCCGGCGTCTTCATCGCAGAGCAAGTAGCCGATCATGTCTCTGTTTTCGCTCGACGGTCTTACCGACCTCACGCGTCATATGGAATGGGCCGACGCCACGGTGTGGCGCGCGGTGCTCGCGCATGAGGGGGCAGGTACCGATCAGCGGCTGCGCAATCTGCTCGTGCACCTCCACATGGTCCAGCGTTTCTTTCTGGTCATATGGCGAGGTGAATCGATTGCGCCGCTGCAGTCGTTCTCGACATTCGACCAGCTCGCCGATCTTCAACAGCGTGCCGTCTCTTACTATCCGGACCTCCGCGGCTTTCTGGAATCGCTCGACGAGGCCGCGCTGACGCGAGCGATCACGATGCCGTTCGTCGCGGAAGAGGAAAAGCGACTGGGGATGACGTTCGAGCCGCCGACGCTGGCAGAAACAATCGTTCAGGTGACGAGCCATTCGACGTATCACCGCGGCCAGGTCAACGCGCGTCTGCGGGAAGTCGGCGGCGTGCCGCCACTCGTCGACTACATCGCGTGGCTGTACTTTCGACGGCCCGCGCCGGATTGGTCGTCTCCGGCGATGGGCGCGGCGGGGTGAGCATCGCCACGGAGATCACCGAGAGTATGGCCACGGAGATCACAGAGATCACGGAGATGAGAAGAAACAAGCTTCGTGTTCTTTTGATCTTCGTGGCCAAAATCTCCGTGTTCTCCGTGGCCGATAACGTCCGTGATCTCCGTGGCCTGAAACTCCACGCCCTCCCTGGCGCAATCGGGTGACTGATCGACCTCTCAGCTCCGAGCTCCGCGCGCAGTTCGGGGATATCGACATCTACCTGTTCGATCAGATTCTCCGCGGCCGGTTCGATGCGCGCAGGCGTGTACTCGATGCCGGCTGCGGCGACGGCCGCAATCTGATCTACTTCCTCCAGCACGGGTTCACGTGCTACGGCGTCGACAGCGAACCGTCGGCCATCCGCCGCATGCGGCAGGTCGCGGCGAGGCACGCGCCAGATCCATCGGCGCATCATTTCGTCGTCGGCGACGTGGCGCGACTGCCGTACGCCAACGGCAGCATGCAGGCGGTCATCTGCAGTGCCGTGCTGCATTTTGCGGACAACGAGCACCACTTCGACCTCATGGTCGACGAGCTGTGGCGCGTGCTTGCCCCGGACGGGCTGTTCTTCGCCAGGCTGGCGTCCAACATCGGGCTCGAGCGCAGCGTTGGCCCGGCGGGGCGGATCGTCCGACTGCCCGATGGCTCCGACCGCTTCATCGTCGACGAAGCGATGCTCCTCAGCCGCACGGCCCGGCTCGGCGGTCGCCTCGCCGATCCGATCAAGACCACCAACGTGCAGCAGCAGCGCTGCATGACCACGTGGTGCCTCATCAAGGAGAGTTCACGATTATGATGGGGTCGACCCCATTGGAGGATTTTCATGTTTCGTCGCAGCATCACACATGCGGGAATTGCGGTGATGGTGGCACTCGCCGCAGTGTCGCTGGGTGCGCAATCGCCTTCCGATCAGGGAGGCCGTTCCTCGTACACGCCGCCGCGGACGCCATGGGGTGATCCGGATCTGCAGGGAATCTGGCCGGGCACCGACATGGTCGGCGTGCCGTTCGAACGGCCCGATCAGTTTGGCAGCCGGCTGTTTCTCACCGAGCAGGAGTTCAAGGCGCGCGAGGCGCAGGCCGAGAAACAGGCCAAACTTGATGTGCTCGAGTTCGATCTGACCAAGCCTCCCGACGAGATCGTCGCGCTCGGCGACGTCGGTGGCGTCACCTCGCCGCCGCCGCACTGGCTCGAGCGCGGTCTGCCCTCACGGCAGTCGTCGCTTGTCGTCCAGCCGGCCAACGGCAAGCTGCCGCCGATGACGCCCGAAGGAACCGCGCGCCAGAAGAACGCGGGCGGGACGTACGCGCGTCAGACCGGATTCAAGAGCGCCGACGAGCTCGGTCCATACGATCGATGCATCTCGCGCGGCGTGGTCGGGTCGATGATGCCGGTCGTGTACAACAACGGCAACCAGATCATCCAGGCGCCCGGACTGGTCGCGTTCCGCAACGAGATGATTCACGAGACGCGCATCATCCCCCTCGATGGTCGCGACTCGCTGCCGGGCACGATGAAGTCCTATATGGGCGCCTCGCGCGGGCACTTCGAGGGCAACACCCTTGTCGTGCGGACGACGAACCTCAATGGGAAGACCGGCATGCAGGGCAACGGCATGATGCTGATCCCGAGCGACGCGCTGGTACTCGAGGAGCGTTTCACGCCGCTGAGCGCGAACATTCTGCAGTACGAGGTCACCATCAACGATCCGAAGACGTGGACCGCTCCGTGGAAGGTGTCGTTCCCGCTGCGGCGCGAGAGCGACTACGGGATGTACGAGTACGCCTGTCATGAGGGCAACTACGCGATGCGGAACACGCTGTCGGGTTCGCGCGCCGACGAGAAGGGTGCGGCCTCCAAATAGGTGGTCGTGCCGCACAACTGAATGAGCGGTCCGTGCGTCCTAACGCGTAGCAGGCGGCTGGGTACGCCGCCGGGGAGGTCATATGCGGGTTCGAACCTGCGTAGCCGCTGGGCCCTTGGCGATTGCTGCAGTTCTCGGAATCGTCTCGACGAGCACCGCTCAAGTGTTCCCTCAGCCCAAACAGGATCACCTGTTCCCGGCGCCTCAGATCGTGCCCCCGGTACCTGGACCCGATCAGCGAAAGCAGCCTCCGCCACCGCAGCTCACGCCGAACGACCGCCAACGCGAGGAGGCGCTGCGCACGTTGCGCGAGGAGGCGCGATCGAGGCTCCAGGGCTCGACGCCGAAGGTCGTGTGCGGAATGACCGTGATCCCCGCTTCGCCCGCACTTGATCCCAATTCGGTGAAGCCAGCGCCGCGCGACAAGAAGTACACGATGCGCTCGGTTCCGCCTCCGATGTGTGGCGGCGCCGATAACACGTTGCCAGCGCCCGACGGCACGCCGACCGGCCCGACCCCGAATCCGCCACAAGCGCGCTAGCGGAGCAGCCGACCTCGTAGGGCGGGCCTTCAGGACCCGCCCGGTATCTTCACAATCGTTCTACGGTAGTGGTGCAACGGCCGACTGTCGTCCAAGAGTGACGGCAGCCGATGCAATCGGCCTGAGCGCGCCCGAATCGTGGCGTTCAAAACAGGGGTACGACTCTTGCCGTTGCATGGTCGCCAGCGTTATGAGGGTTCGACCAATGGGCAAGACTCGGGGTGCAGCGATCCTGCTCACCACTTTTTTCGTGACGTCCGCCGCCTGGGCACAGGAGAGACATCCTACTTCCGTGAAGGAGCCGCATGCCTCGCTGCAGGGCTTTGGCGGCATTGGTGTGGGCAGCGTCAATACCGTCCATCCCACCTTCGGCGGCACCATCGTTGGTGACCTGACGCCGAACGTGCAGCTGCTCGGCGAAGTCGGGAGAATCGGCGATGTGCTGCCGTCGCGGACGCAGTCATTGATCGGCTTGAGCCCCGTCGACTTGAGCGTGTCGGCATTCTACGGATCTGGCGGCGTGCGTCTCTCCAGTGCATCATCAGCGGTGCGGCCGTACGCAGAGGCATCGGCCGGGATCGCGCGTCTGACGCCGCAGGTCAGTGGTCTCGGCTCTGGACTCCCGGGCGTGCTCACGAACATCGGTCTCTCGATGTTGAATCGCACCTCGCCGATCGCGAGCCTTGGTGCAGGCGTGACCCTGCAAGGCGGGCCGCTCTTCGCCGACATCGGCTACCGGTATCGTCGCGTGTTCGCTGACAACTGGGTCGATGCGCTCGCGCTCGGGAGCCACCTGGGGTCGAATGAAGTGCGGGTGGGTGTCGGCGTGCGATTCTAATTTGTGGCGGCCACGGAGGCGACGGAGGTAACGGATTCAACGGGAGAAACGGAGCAACGGAGATCGGACGGAGTTACGCCACGTCGACACCCACGATCCGCAGCAGCCGACGGTTTTATCGTGGGTGTCGACGTGGCGTTCTCCGTCCGATCTCCGTTGCTCCGTTCCTCCTGTTAATCCGTCCCCTCCGTCCCCTCCGTCCCCTCCGTTATCTCAACTCCGCCATCATTCCATCGAGGCTGACCATCACATGAAGATCGGCGAAGTGGAAATCGGTTCGCAGCATCTTCTCGATCTCGGCGCGGCTCTTGTTCTGCGCCAGCATGTCGTGCACGCGGGTGCGGAGCGTCAGCGTGCTGTCCCTGAACTTCCGCATCTCCTGCTTCGTCGTCACGGTGCCGTGGCCAGGCACGACTGAATCGAAATCGAGCTGCAGCGCGCCGTCGAGCGTCTTCGTCCAGTCCTTCGCGCTTCCGCCGCCGGCATAGTCGATCAGCTCGGGCGTCGCATCGCCGAACGTGAACATGTCGCCGGCCGAGAGCACGCGGTGATCGGGGAAGAGCACCACGACGTCGCCATCGGTGTGCGAGCGGCCGTAGTAGCGCACTTCCACGCGTTTGCCGCCGACGTAGAGACGCAGGCTGTCCTGCAGGGTGATGTTGGCCATGCCCGGCTGCTTGACGTCTGCCATCTTCGCCCGCGCGTTCTCGGAGGTGACCACCTGGGCGCCGAGCGCCTGCAGCTTCGGGTTTCCACCACTGTGATCGGCGTGATAGTGCGTGTTGATCACGTACTTGACCGGCTGGTTCGTGATCTTCTTGAGCTGGGCCATGATGCCGTCGTGGTCGATCTCGAACTTGTCGTCCACGAGCACGACGCCCTCGTTCGTCACCAGCACCGTGGTGTTGCCGGGCACGAAGTCGTTGTGAATGACGAAGAGATCGTCCTTGATCTTGATCGTCTCGAGCTTGGCCGGTGCATTCCCGAACTGCGCGCGCAGGCACACACCGATCATGGCGAGGGCGATCACCGTCACGAGCGTCACACGCATCTTCATCTTCGAAGTCTCCACTGGCTTTGAAGCGCAGATATTACTGCATCAAGAAAACGGAGATGACGGAGGAAACGGATTAACAGGAGAAACGGAGTAACGGAGATCGGACGGAGCCGACAGGTAACGAGCATAGAAGCGGGCGGGGCTGCGCGCTGCGCGCGATGGGATGACAGCCGCTCACGAAAACAAGCGCGCCATGAAGGGCGGCACCGCGTTTGTTTTCGTGAGCGGCTCTCATCCCATGCGCCGGCCGGAGGCCGGCGCCCCCGCCCGTGTACCAGGCGAGTCAGCTGCTAGCCTCCGTCTGGCCTCCGTTACTCCGTGCCTCCGTGCGAAACCGTGCCTCCGTCCCCTCCGTTCCCTAGCGCAAGGGGATTCACGAGCTCAGGATGTCGCCGTGCGAACTCACGCAGGGGCGCCTCTGGAACCGGCCCGTACGCGTCAGTACCACTGAAGCTCCAGGGCCAGGCGCCTGCGTAGCCGTCTCTCAACGCGAACTCGAGGTAGTCATCGAGCGTCCACGGCGGCGGCGAAGCGTGAGCCGGATGCTGACGGGGGCCATCACACGGGAACTCCCCGAGAATGACCGGCCGCGTCATATCGAGCGACGCGGCGCGGGTGCCGAAGACATCGCGATCGCGCTGCGGATGGCGCGTATCGGGGTACGAGTGCAGCTGGACGCAATCGAGATCGAGCCCTGGGTCGTCCCACGCCCACAGGTTCTCGAGACGGGCGCAGCTCATCGTCGTCAGCGCCGTCGTGTGCGCGTGCACCAGCGCGCTCAACGACGAGACCAGTTCCGCGAGCGACTCGAACTGCAGCGGACGCACGACGCGCGGACTCAGATCCCGCTCCCATTCCTCGACCACGAAGTCGGGCTCGTTCATGAACTCGAAGGCGAACACATGCGGGGCGAGATCCGCCCGCGTCCCACGATGTCCGAACCGGGCCACGAGTGGCTCGATGACGTTGCTCATCAGGGCCTCACGGCCCGCTCGCGTACGCAGCACGCGGGCGCGGCCCTGCGGCAGTCGCGTCTTCAGGAGCGCGCCAGTCGAGGGATCGGCGATGACGTCGGGGATGCCGGCGAACATCCATTGATGATCGAGGAGGACGAGGTTCAGACGGATACCGACCTGTCCCGCGATCGCGAGCGCGGCATCGAGGTCGGTGAACAGGTGAGCGTCGGGACCGGTTGGCAGGCCGCGGTCGTCGTAGGCGATCCCCGATCGGCCATCGCCGAAGACGAACCAGCGGGCGACGGTGAAGCCGAGCGCGGCCATCTGCGCGAAGTCGCGTTCAATCTGCGGCCGCCTGGTCGACACTCCGAGGTGTGATCCCCAGATGTTGGCGCCGAAGTCCATGCCGTAGAAGACGGTCTGGCCATCGGTCGACCACGGATAGTTGCAGCCGTGCCAGAAGGACAACTGAGCTCCGGGCTGGGAGCGTGAACGGCGGGCGCGCGGCTAGCGCAGCGTGCCGGTCGTCGTTTCTCTCTTCAGTCTCGAATTCTGAAGGTCGAGGTCGCCGGCAGACGCCGCTCCGGAGTTGTACCAGCGGCGCGAGGTCACGCGGAGATTGTTCCTGCGCACCTTGATCTCGAGCGTACGCATGCCGGTCACGCTGGAAGGCTCGAACGCGATCAGATACTGATGCCGGAGTTCCTCGACGAGCCTGAGGATGCCGTTGACAGCGAGGGTCGGGCTGCCCGCGATGAAGTAGTCGCCTCCGGTCGCTCGCGCCAGGTCCGCAAGCGGGTTGGGAGGCACGGGCAGGTTCCTCTCCTTCGCGTCCGCTTCCGGCGTGATCGTCTGCGACACCGCGAACACATACACCGGCACGTCGATCGTGCTGGCAATCCACGCGACTTCACCTGGTGTATACGAGCTGCTCGTATCGGCGCCGTCGGTGAGCACGATCACCGCGCGCCGATTACGCGCACGCTGGGACACCATCGACGATGTGCCGGCGATCGCATCGTACAGAGACGTTTGCCCGAACGCCTCCAGCTCGCCGAGGCCGCTGCGGATGTTTTCGAATCGTCTCGTGAAGTCGCGGACCTTCAGCAGGCGCGTATCGAAGCTGAGAAGCGCCGCATCGTCTTTTTTCTCGTCGAGCGTCGTGAGCACCCAGTTGCAGATGTGACGCGAGGAGTCGAGTGCGGCGCCCACGGCCATGCTGCCGCTGCCATCAACCAGCAGGGCAACGCTCGCGGGGGCGTTTTCATCAGAGTGGAGTTCGACGATCTTTCGCTGGCGGCCACCGTCGATCACCACGAAGTCCTTCTGTGTGAGCGAGCGGACCACGCGGCCCTTCTCGTCGCGGACCACGGCGCTGACCGAAACGAGATCGACTCCCGACTTGAATGTGGCAACCGGCTTGTCCTGAGCGGCCACGGGCAAGGGACACAGGGACACACTGATCAGGAACGCGAGGAGTCGGCTACCGCCGCGAAATTGCATGTTTTTTCCTTGACTCAGCTGTTGATGAGTGCAGTCCTCCCTCTTGTGTCGTCACATTCGGGGATGATCTTTAGTGTAACCGGTAGCCTCAACAGAACTTGCACTGAACAAGGGGATGGTCGCGAATGACACGTCCCTTGCCCCTGAGTTGCTAGACTGTCCAGGTTCTGATTCTCGATCCCTGAATCCTGATTCCTGAATCCTGATTCCTGTCCCTGGGAGAGCTCAGCGCATGTCAGCCCGCGCGGTGGTCGAGCGGTTCAACGAGGCATTCAACCGGCACGACGTCGACGCCATCATGGCCCACATGACCGACGACTGCGTGTTCGAGAACACCCGTCCGTCGCCTGACGGATCGCGGGTCGAGGGACAGGCAGCGGTTCGCTCGTTCTGGATCGACTTCTTTCAGCGCTCCCCTCGGGCGCGGTTCGAGACCGAGGAGATCTTCGAGGCCGACGATCGCTGCGTGGTCCGCTGGCGATACGAATGGGTGCGCGAGGGCGTCACCGGTCATGTGCGGGGCGTCGATGTGTTTCGGGTTCGCGACGGCAAGGTCGCTGAGAAGTTTTCCTATGTGAAAGGCTAGGATCCGCGCATGGGCAAATACATCGTCGAATTCATCGGCACCTTCTTTCTGGTGCTCACGGTCGGCGCGACCGTCATCCATCCTGGAGCCGGGGCTCTGGCGCCAATCGCGATCGGGTCGGCGCTGATGGTCATGGTCTATGCCGGCGGCCACGTGTCGGGGGCCCATTACAATCCCGCGGTGACGCTGGCAGTGTATCTGCGCGGCCGCTTCGCGCGGTCGGATGTGCCGGGCTACATGCTGGCGCAGGTCGTCGGCGCGATCGTGGCCGCCTTCGTCGTCGGCGTGCTCAATGGTCCGTCGGCTCAGGTGACCGCCGGGACGGTGTCGACGGGACGGGCGCTGCTGGCGGAATTCATCTTCACGTTCGCGCTCGCATGGGTGGTGCTCAACGTCGCCACTGCGAAAGCGACGATCGGCAATTCGTACTACGGCCTTGCGATCGGCTTCACGGTGATGGTGGGTGCGTTTGCGAATGGATCGATTCCGGGGAGCGCCTTCAATCCTGCGGTGGCAGTCGGAATCACGATGATGGGGCTGTCGGCAGCGGCCAACATGTGGATCTTCCTGATCGGCAATTTTGCCGGCGCCGCGCTGGCCGCGTACACGTTCATGACGGTCAATCCGAAAGACCGCTGAAACGACGCGCCTTCTTCTTGCCTTCCTTCGTCATCGCAAGACGATGATCGCGGGTCATCGTCTTGATGAAACCGACGCGGCGATAGCGCTTCGCTGACCAGTCTTCGTCGATGGCGATCATGCGCACCGGCTCGAAGCCCGCCTCGCCGAGCACGTCCCACCCCGAATCGCGGTTGAACTCGCACGTATAGCGCTTCGACGATCCCTTCGGATAGGCAAACCACACGATCGCGTCGCCCTGGGCCTTCTTCGCGACACCCTTCGCGATCGCGTCGAGCTCTTTCTGCCTGGTGACAAATGCCAGCGAGAACGTGACCGACGCGGCGTCGGCGAGACTGCGGTGGACGGTCACACCTTTGAGCGAAGCCAGCTCGGACTCGAAGCTCGCAGGGGCATTGACGACCAGAATCTCGTCGTGGTCCTTGAGATTCAGCTTTCCGAAGACCGTAGACATGCGTCGCTCCTGTCGGGTACCACGGCCGTGTCGTCAGAGGTGCTACGTGGTGGAATCGCCATGATCGATTCGACCTACTGGTTGGAAACCTCGAACACGTAGAGGGCGGCTCCAGAGTTCGGCGGCTTGATCTCAGGCGCGATTGTCCGCGGCACGTTGCGCGGGCTGCCGCCGCCGAGGCCGGTTGTCACGGCGATGTACTGCTTGCCCTCGACTGAGAACGAGACCGGGAATCCCTGCACCGATGTACCGAGCCTCGTTTCCCACACGATCGCTCCGGTCTTTACATCGAACGCGCGGAAGCGTCGATCGAGATCGCCGACAAACGCGAGACCGCCGGCGGTCGAGAGCACCGAGGTGAGAAACGGGGCGCGCTGCTGATAGTTCCACTCCTCTTTCATCGTCGACACGTTGTAGGCCGCCAGCTTGCCCACGTTCCCATCCGACCCTGGCATCTCGAAGAATCGCCGATCGGCGCCCGCACCGCCGCCACCCTCCTGACGATCGATCTTGCGTCCCGACATCTCCATGCACGATTGGCTGAGCGGGATGATCAGCACGCCGGTCGGCTGGTGGTAGCTCATCGCCTGCCAGTTGTGTCCGCCTTCGGTGCTCGGGCACGACTGCACCCACTGTTCGACCCGCTGCTCGATGATGTCGGGCCGATACGCCGGCACACCGTTCTTGGGATCGATTGAATCGAAGATGTTCTGGAAGACCGTTTCGTGATGGCCGAGATAGGCGCCGGTACGGCGATCGAGTTTCCAGAGGATGCCGGCCTTGCCGATCGTGAACAGCGTCCTCTGATTGTCGACGTCGACGAGCACGCGCTCGAAGACCTCGTCGAGATCGAGCGATTCGCCGGGTGCGTGCTGATAGTGCCACACCAGCTTTCCTTCGTCCGGGTCGAGCGCGAGCGTTGAGCTCGTATAGAGGCCTGCGTCCCGCGCCGTCGTCCCGCGGCTCGCGTGCATCCACGGCTTCGCCTGCGCGGTGCCCCAGTACGTCAGGTTCAGCTCGGGATCGTAGCTGCCCGCGATCCACGTCTCGCCGCCCTTGCGGAAGTTGTCGGGGAGCTCGCCCCATGTGTCGCCGCCGGGTTCACCGGTTTGCGCAACCGTGTTGAACCTCCACACGAGCTTGCCGGTGGCGACGTCGTAGGCGCTGATGAAGCAGCGGTCGGGGCCATAGCGATCGCATCCGCCAAGACCGTTGATCGCTTTCCCGTGGATGACGATCGGACCACCGGAGTTTGCGAACCCCCTGCTTCGGTTCGCGATCGCTGTCTCCCACAACAGCTGTCCGGTGACGGCGTCGAGCGCCACGAGTCGCGCATCGGTGGTCGCGATCAGCAGCCGATCTTCGTAGATTGCGAGGTTGCGCATCGATCCGATGCTGACCGCCTCGCCTGGACCGACTTCCGCCTGCCAGATGAGATCGCCGGTCTTGCCGTTCAGCGCTTCGACCGTCCCGCCCGTTCCGACGAGATAGATGATGCCGTTGTGCACGAGCGGCATCGGTTGATTGGCGCCGTCCTGATCGTTCATCGCCCAGATCCAGGCGAGACGGAGGCTGGCGACGTTCGCGCGCGTGATCTGATCGAGCGGGCTGTAGCTCCACGCCTGATACGTACGACGAGCCATCAGCCAGTCGCCCGCGGGCGGGTTCTTGAGCATCTCCTCGGTCACCGGCACGTAGTTGTCGACGTGCCCGGATACCGTCAGGCCGCGCCTGGGGGCTGGCTTCGCGGCGACGGTCGCCGGCGGAGGTGGCGGAGGTGCAGGGGCGGCGGGCGGCGGTACGCCGCTCGGCGTTCGGTTCGTCGTGATGAGAAACGCCGAGACGTTGAGCGCGTCGACGCCACTGAGCCTCGCTCCCGTCGGCGGCATGGCCGCCTGCACGTACGCGATCAGCTCCTCGGGACTGCG
Source organism: Vicinamibacterales bacterium (assembly GCA_036407095.1). GTDB lineage: Bacteria > Acidobacteriota > Vicinamibacteria > Vicinamibacterales > UBA2999 > Gp6-AA40. The sequence goes on from DASWZV010000143.1 coordinate 417,971, forward strand.
GGTCAGCCAGCGCGATCGGAAGCCAGCGCCCGAAAGCGAGGGCGCTTCGCCGGCGCCGCGTAGATCCGGCTGGTGACAGCTCGCGCATCGCGCATCGTAGACGACGCGACCAGAGCCAGCCTGCGCCGCGGTGAGTGGCGTCGAAGGTGTTTGCTGTGCACCGAGGACTATCGTCGCGAGAGCGGCTGCGATTCCCAGTACGAGGACGTCCGCTTTCGCTGCTCGCTTCGGGGAGACTCGCGGCCGCACTTTCGATTCTCGATCTGCGTCCGCTCGCCCGGTTACTGTCATCGTCGAACCTCTGGTAGAAGCAGCCAGCCCCAGAGATTGCCGTCCGGTGCTTTCTCGCTCTCTATCTGCACGTAGAAGAAGCCACGCCTCAATGACGTGATTTGCGATTCGTTCAATGCGATCGTGGCGGACATCGAGCCGGCCGTCGCCGGGTCGACCCGAAGGTCGAAGACCGTCGGTCCGCGCACACCCATGCGCTCGCCGATGTGGACATGGGCGGTAGTGGCTGCCGATTGGAGGCCCGTAAAGAGGCCGGTCAGCGTCAGCGTCGTTCCGGTCAGCACGCCGTTCAGCGAGCCGGAGCCGGTGATGCGTGTCACCATGTCCGCGCTTATCGGAACGGGGGACAGGCGGGCCTTGAAGGTCTGCGACTCCTGGGCGAGCACGCGCGCGACCGCGCCGGCCGCCACGGCCAAGAGTAAGATTGCGGCTAATCGTTCGCGCATGCGAACGAAAATTCTAGTGTAGGCCGGGTGCTTTTGGACCCGCCGAACAGAGTCTCAGATGAAACGATTTCTCGTGTTCGTGTGGCTTCTAATCCTCTCCCTCGGGGTGTCAGCGCAGACACCGTCCTGGGAGGCGACCTTCCGCGGTCTTGCCGACGCCAGGAACATCGGCGAGTACATGCGGCTCCTGTCGGCCCGGCCCCATCATCTCGGCTCGCCCTACGGGAAGCAGAACGCCGAGTGGATCCTGGCCCGATTCAAGGAGTGGGGATGGGACGCGCGGATCGAGACCTACGATGTCCTTTTCCCGACCCCGAAGGAGCGGGTGGTCGAACTGCTGGAGCCCTCGAAATTCAAGGCTTCTCTCGAGGAACCGCCGCTGACCGTCGATCCCACATCCTCGCAGAGGAACGAGCAGCTGCCCTCGTTCAACGCGTATTCGGTCGACGGCGACGTCACCGGCCCGCTCGTGTACGTGAACTACGGCCGTCCGTCGGACTACGAACAGCTCGAACGACTCGGCGTCTCGGTGAAAGGCGCGATCGTCATCGCGCGCTACGGCGCGTCCTGGCGCGGCATCAAACCGAAGGTGGCCGCCGAGCACGGGGCGGTCGGCTGCCTCATCTATTCGGATCCGCGTGACGACGGCTATTTCGTCGAGGGGGTGTTCCCCGATGGTCCGATGCGGAACCGGGACGGTGTTCAGCGCGGCAGCGTGATGGACATGCCCACGTATCCCGGCGATCCGTTGACACCCGGTGTCGGCGCGACGGCCACGGCGAAGCGGCTCGACCTCAAGGAGGTCACGACGCTCACCAAGATCCCGGTACTGCCGATCTCGTATGGCGACGCGCAACCGCTGCTGGCCGCGATCGGCGGTCCGATCGCGCCGACGGACTGGCGGGGCGGGCTGCCGATCACGTATCGGATTGGGCCCGGCCCCGCTCGCGCCCACGTGAAACTCGCGTTCGACTGGAGCCTCAAGCGCGCCTACGACGTGATCGCACGCCTCCAGGGATCGACCTACCCGAACGAGTGGATCGTCCGCGGCAACCATCACGATGCCTGGGTCAACGGGGCGCAGGATCCCGTCAGCGGTGTCTCGGCCGAACTCGAAGAGGCGCGCGCACTCGGCGAGCTCGTGAAGCGCGGCTGGCGCCCGAAGCGTACCATCGTCTACGCCGCGTGGGATGGCGAGGAGCAAGGGCTGCTCGGCTCGACGGAATGGGTCGAAGACCACGAATCGGAGCTTCGCGACAAGGCGGCGCTGTATATCAACACCGACGGCAACGGCCGCGGGTTTCTCAGCGTGGGCGGGTCGCATGCGCTCGAGTCGCTCGTGAACGCGGTTGCGCGCGACGTCGAAGATCCGCAGACGAAACAATCGGTGTGGAAGCGGATGCAGGCGCGCACGATCGTCTATGGCCCTCCCTCCGAGCGGGCGGAGGCGCGCTCGCGGCAGGATCTGCGAATCGGCGCGCTCGGGTCGGGCTCGGACTACTCGGCGTTCCTGCAGCACACCGGCGTGCCGACGCTCAATGTCGGGTTCAGCGGACTCGACTCGAGTGAAGGCATCTACCACTCGATCTACGACGACTACTATCACTTCACGAAGTTCCTCGACACCGACTTCACGTACGGCCGTGCCCTGGCGCAGACCGTCGGGACGCTCGTGATCAAGACCGCTGACGCCGACGTGCTGCCGTTCCAGTTCACCAACCTCGCCGATACGGTGCAGTCCTACGTCAGGGAACTGCAGGCGCTCCTGAAGGAACAGCAGGACTCGGTGCGCGAGCGCAACCACCAGGTCGAGGAAGGTGCGTTCGACGCGATCGCCGATCCGAGACGTCCGCAGAAGACGCCCAAGGTTGAAGCCGTGCCACCCGCGATCAACTTCGCCCCGCTCGAGAACGCCGCGACCGGTTTGACGCGCGCCGCCGATCGCTTCAAGAAGGCGCTCGACGGGTCACGCGGGAAACTCTCACCCGAGACGATCGCGGCCGTGAACGCACGTCTCATTCAAAGCGAGCGGCAGCTGATCGATGCGGACGGATTGCCCAGGAGGCCGTGGTACCGCCATCTGCTCTATGCGCCCGGGTATTACACCGGCTACGCGGTGAAGACGATCCCCGGTGTGCGTGAGGCGCTGGAGCAGAAGTCGTACGCCGAAGCGGAGCACGAGGTGACGCGGGTCGCCAACGCGATCGACCGTGAAGCGGCCCTCGTCGACGCTGCCGCCGCAGCGCTCGAGAAGCACAAGTAGCGCGGGCGTCGCTACTGCTGCGCGTCGCTCTCGCGTACCGGTTCGGTCGCGTCGCGTGACATCCACGGCGTGAACGGCAGGACCTCGCTCGAGGCCGGCGAGCGCGCGGGTCCGACGCGGACCGAGACGCCGAGTTCGCTGCGCACGGCGCTCACGCCTTTGAAGACGCCGCGCGTCGGCGGCACGTCCGCGTAGTCGCGCCCGATGGCGACGCGGACATGACGATCTTCCGCGATCAGATTGTTCGTCGGGTCGAACCCCACCCAGCCGAGATCAGGAAGCCGTGCCTCGACCCATGCGTGGGTCGCGCCGTCCGATGACCGATCGGAACTGCCGACCTCGCGGAACAGGTACCCGCTGACATAGCGAGCGGGAATGCCGAGCGGTCGCACGAGCGCGAGGAAGATGTGCGCGAAGTCCTGACAGACCCCGCGCCGCGCCGCCAGCGCCTTCTCGATCGGGGAATCGACGCGTGTGCTCCGCGGGCTGTACTCGAATCGCGCGTACATCTCACCCATCAGCCACCGTAACGTGACGAGCGGATCGTGCCCGCGGTCGAGCCGGATCTCCCGCCGGAACGCGTCGAGTGCTTCGCTCTGGAGAACGAACTGACTCGGCGCGGAGTACTCCCAGGCCTCGCCGCTCGCGACGAGCGCATCGAGCTGGGCCCATGCGCCGGGTCCGAGACGATGAGGAAGCGTCGTCGACGGCAGGCATTCGACGACGGCGTCCGCCGTCACGGTGAGTCGCGAATGACGGCCGGGGATGTCGAAGTGGTGCACGGTGTTGCCGTCGTGATCCTGATAGACCATCACCCGCGACGTCGGATTCGTCACGAGCGCGAAGTGCAGGCAGCGCTGCAGATCGTCGCCGCGCGGCTGCATCCGCGTCTCCATCACGCTTTCAGTGATTGGAGATTCGTAGGTGAATCGCGTGACGTGGCGGATGGAGTAGCGCATAGCGTGTCGATCGTGTTCAGTCTTCGAGTGGTCCGATGCTCTGGCTCTGGGCAGGTTGCCGAAGGGTGTCAACTCGCAATGCAGAACGCAAAATGCAGAATGCAGACAATGTCCGCGTTCGGAGGCTTCGGCGTCTGCATTCTGAATTCTCCATTCTGAATTTCCGTTACGCCGGCAGCGCCGTCTCAATCGAATACGACATGTAGCTCTGATAGATCGCCGCGTGGATCTGCGCACACTGCCGATTGATGCTGGCCAGATACGCGTGCGGGCCGTCGTTCAGGATCTCGTCGACTTGTCCGTATTCGAGCGACGCGTTGAGGCGACCGGCCAGCCGCTCGGCGCGGCCACCGGCGCGCCGCCCGCTGTAGCCGGCCAGCGCGCGAAGCGCGCGCTCCAGCCTCGCCGCGGCGAAGCGGACCGATCGAGGGAACTCTTCGTTCAACATCAGGAACTCGGCCACGCGTTCCGCGCGCACTTCGGCGGTGTAGTACCGGCAGTACGCTTCGAGCGCCGAGCACGAGCGGAGCAACGCCACCCACGCGACCTGGTTGTGTGGCGGCGCTCCATCACCGGTCTCGGTCCCTTCGGCGACGAAGCGATTGAGCAGCGCCGCGGTCGCGCCGGCGCGCTCCAGGTGCCGTCCGACCTGCAGATACTGCCACCCCTCGCCGTGCCCCATGGTCGCGTCGGTGATGCCTTGAAAGAGATGCACGCCTTCGATGACCGTCCGCGACGTGTAGTGCGTGCGGGCGCTCCACGCACCCTCTTCGCGCATCTGCCGCGCGCGCAGATACAGTTCATTGAGCTGCTGCCACATCGCCGTGCTGATCTCTTCACGGACCTGACGCGCGTTCTCGCGCGCGATGGTGATGCACGACACGACCGAGTTGCGGTTGGCGTTGTCGAACAGCGCCACGCCGGCCCGCGACACCGGATGGCTCTCGCTCTGATCGAGTCCGAGGCTCTGATACAGACGATCGATCCCGGCCGCCTCTGCGCTCGCGCCCAGACCGAGGCCGTGATCGACCGCGACGTCGATGAGCCGCGCGGTGTGCTCCGCCCGTTCGAGGTACCGGCTGATCCAGTAGAGCGCGTCCGCGACGCGTGACAGCAGCATGGTCAGTCCAGGAGAACCCAGGTGTCCTTGCTGCCGCCACCCTGTGAGGAGTTGACCACCAACGATCCCTTCCGAAGCGCCACGCGCGTGAGCCCGCCGGGGACGACCGTCACCCGATCGCCGTAGAGGACGTACGGTCGAAGATCGACGTGACGCGGCTCGATTGCGCCGTCGACGAAACACGCGGCGCGCGACAACGCGAGCGTCGGCTGCGCGATGAAATTCCGTGGGTCCGCCAGGATGCGATCGCGGAACTCCTGGCGTTGACTCTGCGTGCTGTGCGGGCCGACCAGCATGCCGTAGCCACCTGATTCCCCGACCGCCTTGACGACCACCTCGTCGAGGTGCTCGAGCACGTAGGCGCGATCGGACGCGTTGCCCAGCAGGTAGGTCTGCACATTCGGCAGAATCGGTTCCTCGGAGAGATAGAACCGGATGATCGCCGGAATATACGCGTACAACGCCTTGTCGTCGGCCACGCCGGTCCCGATCGCATTCGCGAGCGACACGTTGCCGGCGCGATACGCGTTCAGCAGACCGGCGACACCGAGATGCGAATCGGTGCGGAACGCGAGCGGATCGAGGAAGTCGTCGTCGACGCGGCGGTAGATCACGTCGACGCGCCGGAGCCCGGACGTCGTGCGCATGTACACGATGTTGGCGTGGACGAGCAGGTCGCGCCCCTCGACCAGCGGGATGCCCATCTCGCGCGCCAGGAAGGCGTGCTCGAAATACGCGGAGTTGCCCACACCCGGCGTGAGCACCACGATCGTCGGCTCGGACCTGCTCGGCGGAGCGAGCGCACGCAGCGTGGCGAGCAGCGCCTGTCCGTAATGCGCAATCGGTTTGACGTTGTAGCGGTTGAAGAGGCCGGGAAAGACACGCTTGGTGACGTCGCGGTTGGCGAGCATGTAGGACACGCCGCTCGGCACACGCAGGTTGTCTTCCAGCACGACGAACCGGCCGTCTTCCAGCCGAACGAGGTCGGTGCCCGCAATCGAGACGTAGATGTCCTTGTGAACGTGGACGCCGCGCATCTCACGGCGGTAGTGGCGGCAGCTGTACGCGAGCTCACGAGGGACGACCCCTTCCGCGAGGATGCGTCCGTCGTGATAGAGGTCCTTCAGAAACAGGTTGATCGCCTGCAGACGTTGGGCGAGGCCGCGCTCGAGCGTGTCCCATTCGGCGGCGGTGAGAATCCGCGGCAGCAGGTCGAAGGGGAAGATGCGCTCCGTGCCTTGCTCATCGCCGTAGACGGTAAACGTGATGCCTTGTGTCAGAAACGCGCGATCGGCGTCGAGCTGGCGGCGTCGCAGTTCGTCGGGAGAGACACCAGTCAGCTCGTCGACGAGAGCCCGGTAATGCGGATGCGGCCGGGCGGCGCGGTCGAACATCTCGTCGAACGCCCGGTCGAGCGCGTAGTTCGCAAAGAGGGCGCCGGGTAGCGGCGCTCCGGTCCGGGCCACGCCGGACGAGGCGGCCGGCATCGAGGAAGACGAACCGCCCACAGGTCGTCACTCGGGCCGGACAGATTTGTTGTTCTTCAGATCCAGTCTGACAGAAACGTGCTGCTGGTCGGGCTCGCGCCATTCGCGAAGGTCCGCGCCGGTCCGAACGATCGTGCGCCGCGCCGTCCACTTCAGGAACCCGGCGTCGACGAGGGTATCGATCACGAAGCGGCAATCGTCCATCCCAATCGTCCAGAGACGAACGGCCTGGGGCAGCGTCAACTCCAGACCGGGCATCTCCATGAAATCGGCTCGAACGCGATCCACGACAACAGCGAAGCTCATGACCCAATCAACAGCAACCTCCGATCCAAGTGCGCGACGGGACGCAGTCGCGCGATTTCCCGAGCAATCCATCGAACCGCGCGGTTCGCACGAACCCCCAATTCAAACGTTCATGTATGAGGAGGCGAGTACGCCTACGTGATTGTCTGAATCTGCCGGCATGCCCCGACTGCCGACCGCCACGAACGTGCGAACCGTCGAGGCAGCGTTCTTGCTACGCCCGCGTCCACACCCCGGGAGGACATCGTGACTACCGAATCCTCGACCGTCTCCAGCGTGGAGCCGGCGTCGCCGCTCTGGACGCTCGAAGAAATCAGCCTGCTCGTCTCGCGCAGCGGCAACCCCGCAGAGACGCTCACCAACATCGCCACCGTGATCCGCCAGCGGTTCTCCACCGACGTGTGCTCGGTCTATCTGCTCGAGCCCGATCGCGCGAACCTGGTGCTCGCGGCCACCGTCGGTCTTCGGCCTGAAAGCGTCGGCCAGGTGCGGATGCACGTGACAGAAGGCCTGGCCGGCCTCGTGGCCGAGCAGGTGCGGCCCGTCGTCGTGGCCGACGCCACGTCGCATCCGCGGTTCAAGTACTTCCGCAACAGCGGCGAAGATCCCTATCGCACGTTCGTCGGGGTGCCGGTGATGGAGCACGGCGTGCTGCAGGGCGTGCTCGTGGTCCAGACGTGCGAGCCGCGTACGTTCGTCGAAGACGACGTGCGGCTGCTGGCGGCGGCCGGAGCGCAGCTCGCGCCGCTCGTCAGCGAGGCGCGGACGGTCGGGCAGTTCGTCGCGCCGGTGCATCAGCGGCTCGCAGCGCTGACGCGCAACCTGTGGTGGAGCTGGGATCCCGACAGCGTCAGCCTGTTTCGCGATCTCGATCCCCTGCTCTGGCAGACATGCGGACACAATCCGATCGCGATGCTCCAGCAGATCGACGGTCATCAGCTCGAGCAGCGCGTCGTGCAGATGGCGCTGCATGGACGGATCAATCATGCCTACCGCCGGATGCAGGAGTACCTGCGATCGAAGCACACCTGGGGCGCGCGTCATGCCAGCGTGCTCGGCGCGCGGCCGGTCGCGTACTTCTCGGCCGAGTTCGGGCTGCACGAATCGATGCCGATCTACTCGGGCGGCCTCGGCATCCTCGCTGGCGATCACCTGAAGAGCGCGTCCGACCTGGGCATCCCGCTCGTGGCCGTCGGTCTCTATTACGACCAGGGCTACTTCCGGCAGCGGCTCGATCGCGACGGGTGGCAGCACGAGGAGTACATCGACGTCGATCACCAGCTGCTGCCGATGCAGCCGGCGGTGCGCGATGGCGAGCCGGTGACGATCGAGATCTCGACGCGCACCGGTCACATCGCAGCGCGCGTCTGGCAGACGTCGGTCGGACGGACCACACTGCTGCTGCTCGATTCCAACGTCGACGGCAACAGCCCCGAAGACCGCGAGCTGACCGCGCGGCTGTACGGCGGCGATCAACGGGTGCGCATCAGGCAGGAGCTGCTGCTCGGGATCGGCGGGACGAAGGCGCTCGACGCCCTCGGGATTTCACCAGGCGTCATTCATCTGAACGAAGGCCACAGCGCGTTTGCGGCGCTCGAGTTCGTCCATCGGCAGATGGAAACTGAAGGGATCGGTGTGGACGAGGCGATGCGACGCGTGGCGTCGCAGGTCGTCTTCACCACACACACGCCGGTGCCTGCGGGTCACGATCGATTCGATGCGGATCTGGTCGAGGAGCATCTCGGCCCGATTCGAGACGCGCTCGGCCTGTCGCGTGACGCGTTCCTCACCCTCGGCCGCGTCAACCCGTACGATCAGCGCGAGGGCTTCTGCATGACGGTGCTGGCGCTCAAGTCGTGCCACCGCGCCAACGCCGTCTCGTCGCTGCACGGGCAGGTGTCGCGTGCGATGTGGATGCCGCTGTTTCCGGGCGTGCGCGCCGAGCAGATCCCGATCGGCCACGTCACCAACGGCGTGCACGTCAACACCTGGCTCGCGCCGCAGATGCAGCTCGTCTACGACCGCTATCTCGGTGCCAACTGGCTCGAGCGCAGCGGCGATCCGCTGTTGTGGGATGCGATCGAGGAGATCGACGACGGCGAGCTGTGGGAGACGCATCAGGCGCTCAAGGCCAGCCTCATCGAGGTGACGCGTCGGCGGCTCGTGACGCAGGCGGAGCGGCAGGGTGAGTCCGCTGCGCTCGTTGCACAGCTGCGGCGCGTGTTGAGCCGCGATGCGCTCACGATCGGCTTCGCGCGGCGGTTTGCAACGTATAAACGCGGCAACCTGCTGATGCAGGATCTCGAATCGCTCGCCTCGCTCCTCAATCATCCGCAGATGCCGGTTCAGCTGATCTTCGCGGGGAAGGCGCATCCGCTCGACGGACCGGGAAAAGCGGTGCTCCAGGAGGTGGCGCGGCTCTCGCGCGATCCGCGTTTCCTCGGCAAGATCGTGTTCATCGAGGACTACGACATCGATGTCGGCCGTCATCTGGTGCAGGGCGTCGACGTGTGGTTGAACAACCCGCGCCGGCCGCTCGAAGCGTGCGGCACCAGCGGGCAGAAAGTCGTGCTGAACGGCGGGCTGAATCTGTCGGTGCTCGACGGCTGGTGGGCGGAGGCCTACGACGGTCAGAACGGCTTCGCGATCGGCCGCGGCGAAACCCACAGCAACACCCATGCACACGATGCTCGCGACGCCGACGCGCTCGTCCGCGTGCTGCTGAACGAGGTCGTGCCGCTCTACTACGACCGCGATCGCGACGGCCTCCCACGCGAGTGGATCGCGCGCATGAAGCGCGCGATCCGAACACTCGGGTGGCGCTTCAGCGCGCATCGGATGGTGATGGATTACGTGATGAAGGCGTATATTCCCGCCGCGGGGGGCACGAGTAGCGACGTACGTGGGTTCTGAAGGACTCAGGAAGCAGGAATCAGGAAGCAGTTCTGGGCCAGCCTGGAGCCTTCAGGGCTGAGGCCTCAGGCCTGGCCCACGCCTGAATCCTGATTCCTGATTCCTGAGTCCTTCCGGTACGATAGCCACATGCATCCCCACCTCGAACAGGTCTTCGCTCGTCTCGATCGATCCCGTGCGGCGCTGCGGGCGGCGGTCGAGACCGTGCCGGCCGGCGCTCGAGCGACGCGGCCCGCGGCCGAACGCTGGTCGGCGGCCGAGGTCGTCGAACACCTCTCGATGGTGGAGCGGATCTTCGGCGAGCGGATCGTCAACGCGCTGCGGGCGCGTGTCCCGGAGCTGGCTCCCGAAACCGCGGAGCGCACGAGCCTGCCGGATCCGATCGAAGCGCGCATGGCCGACCGTGTGAACAAACGCAACGCCCCCGACACGGCGCGTCCGACGGGGACGCTCGCATGGAACGACGCGCTCGCCATCGTCGAACAGGGACATGCCCGCCTTCGCTCGTTCGTGAGCGGCGCCGATGGCCTGGCGTTGAGCCAGGTGACGCTGGACCATGCGTTCTTCGGCACGCTGACGGTGTATCAGTGGATCGAGTTGATAGCGGCGCACGAAGCCCGTCACACCGACCAGATCAAGGAGATCGCCGTCGCGCTCGCGTGATGACTCCGGTTCTCGAACTCACGCACGCGACGTTCGTCCGAGGGCGGACGCGTGCGCTCGATGATGTCTCGCTCAAGATTGGCGGCGGCGAGCATACCGTCATCCTTGGTCCGAATGGCGCCGGGAAGACGTCGCTCATCCGGCTGCTGACGCTCGAGGATCGCCCGCGCGCGCTCGACAACGGCACATCGCCACTGATGATTTTCGGACGCGATCGCTGGGACGTGGGCGAGCTGCGCACGCGGCTTGGTGTTGTCACCGGCGAGCTCGATGCGGGCTTTGGCCACAGCACGTCGAGAGGACGCGTGTCAGGCGCCGACGCGGCGCTCTCGGGTCTGCTCGGCAGCCAGGGTGTGTTTGCGCATCACGACGTTACAGCGGAGATGCGCGAGCAGGCCGATCTGGCGCTGATGCGTGTCGAGGCGCCGCATCTTGCGGCGAAGCCGCTCAACGAGATGTCAGCGGGGGAGCGTCGTCGCGTGCTCATCGCGCGAGCGCTCGTCTCGAATCCCGAGGCGCTCGTGCTCGACGAGCCGACCACCGGACTCGACCTCGTCGCGCGTCACCGGTTCATGGAAACCGTGCGCCGCCTCGCGCGCGAGGGGACGACGATCATCCTGGTGACGCATCACGTCGACGAAATCATTCCCGAGACGCGTCGCGTGGTCCTGCTCCGCAACGGCCGGGTCGCGTTCGATGGCCGTCCTGATGAAGCGATCACGCCGGCTCGCTTGAGCGACCTATTTGGAGCGAAGATGGTCGTAGAGCGTGCTGGCGACTATTACCAGGTGCGGGTGGTTCGTTAGTCCTTGGTCCTTGGTACTAAGGACCAAGAACCAAGCACCAAGGACCAAATGTACGAGCACTTCCTCGCCGAGTATCCCGAGTATCGTGCGACGGCTCACCTCGATGCGCTGCGGAGATCGGAGTATGCGCGCCTCGATGCGCAGGGCGTCGTCTATCTCGACTACACCGGTGCGAGCCTGCACGCCGACTCGCAGATCCGGCAGCACGCCGAGCTCCTCTCGGCGCACATCCTCGGCAATCCGCATTCGGCCAGTCCCGCCTCGTCCCGGACCACGAGCTTCGTCGAAGGCACGCGGCGCGCGGTGCTGCAGTGGTTCAACGCGCGCGACTACACCGCGATCTTCACGCTCAACGCCTCGGGCGCGCTCAAGCATGTCGGCGAGTCGTATGCGTTCGCACCGGGTGGACGACTGCTGCTCTCGGCCGACAATCACAACTCGGTGAACGGCATTCGCGAGTTCGCGCGGGCGCACGGCGCCGCGGTCGCCTACGCGCCGATCACGGTGCCCGAACTCCGCCTCGACGCCCATCGCCTCGAGGCGATGCTCGAAGAAGCCGACCGCGCGAAGCCGAACCTCTTCGCGTTTCCCGCGCAGTCGAACTTCACTGGTGTGCAGCATCCGCTCGAGCTCGTGCAGCTCGCGCACGATCGCGGATGGGACGTGCTGCTCGATGCGGCCGCGTTCGTGCCGACCAACCGGCTCGACCTGCAGCTGGTGCGTCCCGCCTTCGTGAGCGTCTCGTTCTACAAGATGTTCGGCTATCCCACGGGCGTGGGATGCCTGCTGGTGAGAAACGATTCGCTCGCGCAGCTTCACCGGCCGTGGTTCGCCGGAGGCACCGTCAACTTTGCGACCGTCGGCGGGCGTCGTCATGTGCTCTCGCGTGGCGAAGCCGGCTTCGAGGACGGCACGCTCAACTACCTCTCGATCGCCGCCGTCGAGATCGGGCTGCGTCATCTCGCATCGGCAGGCATCGACGCGATCCACACCCGGGTGATGTGTCTCACCGGCTGGCTGCTCTCGCGTCTCGTGAAGCTCTGTCACTCGAACGGCCGGCCGATGGTGCGCATCTACGGCCCGATCACGACCGCTGGCCGCGGCGGCATCGTGACGATGAACTTCTACGATCCAGCGGGTCATCTCGTGGACTATCGCCGCGTCGAGGAGCTGGCAGGCGATCAGGGCATCTCGCTCCGCACCGGCTGCTTCTGCAATCCCGGCCCGGGAGAAGCCGCCGAGGACATCACCGAAGAGGACATCGTCGCGGGACTCGCGGCCAATCCGGATCTGACGCTGCCGCTCTTTCTGCAGATGATCACGCACCGCGGCGGCAAGAGCGCCGGCGCCATCCGCGTGTCGTTCGGCATCGCCAGCACGTTTGCCGATGCACAGCGTTTCTACGAGTTCGCGGCGTCGCTGCGGGATCAGACGCGGTTGACGATCGGGGAAGCGACGTTCGATATCGAATCGTGCCGAATCATCCGAGATGGATCTTGAGGGAAACGGAGGAGACGGAGGAAACAGGGAGGAAACGGGGGCTAATAACACGGAGGAAACGAAGCGAATCAACACGGAGGAAACGGGGTAAACGGAAAAGGATTTGGTCTCGGTCGAGCTTCGACGCTCGAATTGCCGCGTGAAATAACGGCTCTCCGTTACCTCCGTTCCCTCCGTGTTTATCAGCCCCGTTCTCTCCGTGTGTATCCACCCCGTTCCCTCCGTGTGAAAACCTCCGTTCCCTCGTTATCCGTTATCCTGAAACGCGTTGAAGAGGCCCCTCATGATCCGAATGGGCATCCTCATCCTGGTGTTGTCGATCGCGTCTGCCGCCTCCGCGCAGCAGACGACGGTGACGATCCGCGGTCGGGTCGTCGCGGGTGAGAACAGCCAGCCGATGCGACGGGCGCTCATCACGCCGGTACCGCGAGGCGCAGCACCGGTGATGACCGACGACGAAGGCCGATTCGAGTACGAGTCCGTCAGCAGTCAGGGCATCACCTCTTTCATTGTGACGAAGGGCGGCTATGCGCCTGCGACCGTCGAGATCAAGCGCGAGGCTGTGAAGTCACGCGAAGAGATTGAAGTTCGACTTTCGCGAGGCGCGGCAATCTCGGGGCGCGTCATGCGAAGCTCGGGGACGCCGGTGGCTGGGGCGGTCGTCCGTGCCATCCGCATCGACACGCCGGACTCGAAGGAGGCGAGCAAGCAAGAGGCCAGCAAGCCAGGGGTCGCGGTGGAAACGACGACCGACGATCTCGGCGAATTTCGCATCAGCGGGCTCGTGGCGGGTCGATATGACGTCTCGCCGCTGCAACAGCTGACGCCACAGGAGCTCGGCGCGATGATGGCGCAGCGCATGCGGATCGTCGAGCGTGGGCAGGTCATCACCCTGCCGCCCGTGAGCGGCCGGGCGCCGACCGTCGGCCTTACGCCGGACGACGTCAAGAAGCCGCTGGTGTCCGATCGTGCGATCGATATTCGTGCCGGCGACGATGCGGGGCCGGTCGACTTTCAGGTCGACTCTCCCCAGCTCCAGATCGTGCACATGCCGTTGCCGATCGACGAGCCCGATCGCATGGTCCCGGGCATGCCGCTGAGTCGAGAGGGAATCGAACGTGCCCGCGGGCGTGCCGCCGAGCGCGAGCGCACGGGTGGTGTCATCAGCGGGGCGATCGTCGATCAGGCGGGTGAACCGCTCGAGGGTGTGCACGTTCGGGCGCTTCGCGTGCGTCGCGACGGTGGAAGCGCCGTCGCGGGCGATATCGGCCTCGACCGCGTGACCGACGATCGCGGGCGGTATCGTCTCTTCGGTCTGCCCCCGGGGAAGTATTACGTGATGGCATCGACCGACGCTGAGGCGTCGGGGCTCGATCGGGCGCAGGGCAACGCCTTCACCAAGGTGTATTTCCCGGGGACGCCCTCCTTCGAGAGCGCGCAAGCCTTGCAGGTCGACGAATCACTCGACACGTCAGGCATCAATCTGACATTCGGCCCATCGCGCTCGGTTCGCGTAACCGGCGTCGCGCTCGATGCCAGCGGACAGCCGCTGGTCGGTCAGGTTCGACTGGTGATGGCTCAGAACGCCGCGCTCGTGACACCGGAACCGCTCGTCGAGCGCGTGGATTGGGACGGGAAGTTCGAGATCGGTCGCGTGCCTCCCGGGAGCTTCGTCGTTCAGGCCGTTGGCACCAACCCTGGACACCGCGATGAGTTCGGCGCCGTGCATCTCACCGTTGAAGACCGCGATCCGGCGCCGCTCGTGATCACCACCTCCGTCGGCGCCACGCTCGAAGGCCGCTTCATCGTCGAAGGCGTGCGACGGCCGGCGCTCCGCACGTTGTCCATACATGCCTCGCCCAACGACCTCGATCGCGCGCCTGCCGAAGGCCGCGGGCCCGACGGTCTTGCAGTCTTCGACGAGGGACGGTTCACGCTGTCGGGCCTTCGCGGGTCGATGCGGCTCGTTCCCGGTGATCTGCCGTCCGGCTGGTATCTGAAGTCGCTCACCATCGGCGGCATCGATGCCACTGAGACGCCATTCGACTTTGGTTTCAGCGAGCATGCGTTTACCGACGCGGAGATTCTGCTGTCTCCGCTGGGTGGAACAATCTCTGGTGCCGTCACACAAACCGCGCGTACGCGCGCATCGAGCTTCGTGGCGCTGGCGTTTTCCACGACACGCGACCGATGGTTCACCGGCTCTCAATACGTGAGGCAGGGCTCCGGCGGAGCGAATGGCTCGTTCGATCTCGTCGGCCTGCCTCCAGGCGATTACTTCGTGATTGCGCTCGAACGGCTCGACGCGACCGACTGGCAGACCGCCGACGTCCTGGAATCGCTCGCGCAGTCGGCCACTCGTGTGACCGTGGCGGAAGGACAGCTCGTTTCAACTGAGCTTCGGCTGGTCCCGGGGCGGTGAAACGACATGCGATGACCGGCTCCACTCGCATGAACGCACGATACCGCTGCCTCGCGCTTGCCGCGCTCCTCGCGCTCGCGTTGCCCGCGGATGGACGTGCGCAGCGGCAAGCGCCTCGCTCGATTCGCGGACGTGTCGTGGCAGCCGAGAACCGGGCGGCGTTGCCACGCGCACGTATTTCGATTTCGACCGAGCTCAAGCGTGGCGAAGTGGTGTTTGCCGATGACCGCGGCTACTTCGTGTTGCCCATTCCCGAGAATGAGTTTCTGACGCTCCTCGTCACCAAGGCCGGCTTTGCCACCGCACAGCGCGTGCTGCGCCGCGCCGATCTCACCGATGACGAGCTGCGCATTGCAATGAACAGGTCGTCCTCGATCGTCGGGCACGTCACGGATGCTTCCGGAGACCCGGCCGTAGACTTCAACCTGGTCGCAGTGAGACTCGATGGCTCCGGTGACACGTCGATCCCTGATCGCTTCGAAACCAGGGCCAACGACCTCGGAGACTTCCGCTTCGGCGGTCTTCCTGCGGGTCGCTATCAGCTGATTGCGACCGAGCCGGGCGCCAGCGAACTCCGATCATCGGCCATCGACGTTCGTGAAGGAGATGACGCCGGTCCGATCGACTTGGTGGAGCCGCGCGGCTCGCGATCGGAGGATTCGGTGTCCGCGAATGCGCCGGCATCGCCGCAGCCGGGAGCGATGATCCGAGGCCGGATCCTCGACGTGCGGAAGCGACCCATCAAGGGCGTCGTGGTGAAAGCGATCAGTCCGCGTGAGTTCACAGAGACCGCAATCTCCGACGAACGGGGGCGGTTCGTGATCGACGGCCTGCGCGCCGGCTCGTACGCGCTGGAGGCGAGCAGTCTCGGGTATGTGACAGCGCAGTACGGTCAATCGCGTGCGGCCGGACCCGGGCTCCAGGTCGTCGTGAGGGACAACGAGACGTTCGATGACGCCGACTTCGTGCTCTCGCGGGGCAGCGTTGTTACCGGAACGATCACCGACGAGCGCGGCGAGGAGATCGAAGGTGCGGTGGTGCGCGCCATTCAAATCAGGTACGCGGATGGCCGGACGACCGCAACGATCGTTCGCGTCGCTCAGACCGACGATCGGGGCGGGTATCGACTGTATGGCATGTCCCCTGGCTCGTATCTGATTTCGGCCCTGGACACTGCCACCATTTCCGGGGCGAACCAGCGCGGGTATGCGCCAATCTACTATCCCGGATCCACACAGCTGACCGAGGCCGTTCCCGTGCACACAGACATCGGTCGCGATGTCGCGGGCATCGATCTTGGCTTTCGCCACGAATCGGCCGCACGCGTGACGGGCATCGCGCTCGACGCATCCGGGGCACCAGTCAAAGGGGATGTCCTGCTCGTGGCAAGCCAGCGATCTGGCGGGATTGCGCTCGAGCCGCGCCAAGGAATCAGGACGAACGCAGACGGATCGTTCACGATCGCCGACGTGCCCCCTGGCGAGTACGTCCTCAAGGTGTCGAAGCCCTGGAGCAACGGCGCACCGCAGTTCGGGGTGGAATTCGTGACCGTGGGTGACGCCGACCCGAACCCGGTCGTGGTTCAGACCGCCGCAGGGTCGACGCTCGAGGGGCGTTTGGTGATCGACGACAAACGCGGGTATGAGGTACTCGCTCGACGCGGCCCAGTGCTCGGGCTCCGTGCCGTCCCGGCAGACTTCGATCGTACCCCGGTCATGGGACAAGTGCCGTCGCGGCTGTTGACCAATTCCGACGGAACCTTCCGCTTATCAGGGCTGTTTGGCCCGACGCGTTTCTTTCTCGGCGGCTCCGGGGTCGAGTGGTACCTGCAGTCGCTCGTGATCGATGGCGTCGATGTCACTGATTCGCCGTTCGATTTCGGCGTCACGACGCAGACGATCCCGGGTGTCGAGGCTGTCATCTCGAGCGCAGGCGGCACGATCGCGGGACACGTCACTGACGCGCGCTCGATTCCGATTGCCAACTACTCGGTGATCGTGTTCCCGACCGATCGCACCAAGTGGTTTGCGAACTCGCGCTTCCTGAAGTTCGGCAGGCCGTCGCAGGACGGCGGCTTCGAAGTCATCGGTCTGCCGCCGGGAGAGTACTGGGTCGCCGCAGTCGACTCGATCGAAGGCAACCAGAGCTTCGGCGAATGGCAGAAGCCCGAGGTGCTCGAATCGCTCGCGCCGCGCGCCACACGTGTCGTGCTCGCCGAGCGTGAGCGGTATATGACGGTGTTGCGGGTGATCCGTCGATGAAAGAAATGCGGGAGACGGGGAACACGGAATGGAACACGGGGGCAACGGAATCATGAACACGGAGGTAACGGAGGTAACGGAGATTCAATAGGTTCATGCGTGATTTCCCGACAACACAGCTGACATAGGTTTTCTCCGTTTCCACCGTTTCCTCCGTGTGAATGAACTCCGTTCTCTCCGCGTCCACATCAGCGGTTACGATACACCCCGATGTTCTCACCCGAGTGGCTCACCCAACTCCAGACCCGTCTCAACGCCGACCCCGAGTTGCAGGTGATCGGCAACTGGTTCACGGTGGCGATGTCTCTGAGCTCGGAGACCGAGCGATGCATCCTCCGCTTCGAGCGCGGGCGTCTGGTGCAGACCGTCACCTCGCCGCGGCTCGATGTCTCGTGTGCGTTCGGCTTTCGCGCCAGCACTGACATCTGGATCCGCTTCTTCAGCGATCCGCCGCAGCCGCTCTATCACGATATCTTCGCGATGCTGATGCGCGTCCCTGGCTTCGTGCTCGAAGGTGATTCGCTCGTCGCCATGCAGCATGCGCGCGCGCTTCATCGTGCGATGCGGGTGTTGCGCACGGTTCGTCCATCCTGATGTCGATCGAACCGATCGTCGGCCGCTATCTCAATCTCGAGGTCAGCGGCGTTAGCCATCGCGTGTTCTTCGAGGAAGCCGGCAGCGGTGTTCCGCTGCTGTGTCTGCACACGGCGGGCGCCGACAGCCGGCAGTACCGTCACCTCATGACCGATCCCGACGTCACGTCGCGATATCGCGTCATCGCCTTCGATATGCCGTATCACGGGCGATCGAATCCGCCCGACGGATGGTGGCTGAGGAAGTACCTGCTGACGACGCGCGATTATCTCGCGATGATCAGGGCGGTGTGGGGCGCCCTCGCACTCGATCGGCCCGTCGTCATGGGGTGCTCGATCGGCGGCGCGATCGTGCTTGTGGTCGCGGCGGAATATCAACGCGAGCTTCGCGGCATCATCGGCCTCGAGAGCAGCGCGTTCGCGCCGGGCCGCTACAACGAGTTCCTGCATCACCCGGCGATTCACGGTGGCGAGCTCGGCGCCACCTACACCTACGCGCTGTGCGCGCCGCAGAGTCCCGAGTCGAGCACGCGCGAGAACTGGTGGCTGTACAGCCAGGCGGGTCCCGGTGTCTATGCCGGCGACGTGTACTTCTACAGCGTCGACTGGGACGGCCGGCCGGATCTCGGGCGCATCGATACCCGGGTCTGCAAAGTGTCTCTGCTCACCGGCGAGTACGATTACTCCTGCACGCCCGACATGACGCGCCAGGTGGCCGCGTCGATTCCAGGATCACGGCTGGTGATCATGCCGGGCATGGGACACTTTCCGATGATCGAGAACTATCCCGCCTTCCGCGAGTTCCTCATGCCCGAACTCGCCTTCATGCTGGATGACGACGGTCGATGAGCGCGGCGTGACGTCGCGCGTCCGCGACGCGGTGCGACGCACGAGCGGGGTGCTCGCGTTGCTCGGCGCGATATGGACGGTCTGGCTGCTCGTGCGGGGCGGCGGATCGGTCATGGTGCTCGGACTGCGCGTGCGCTCGCACGATCCGATGCGTCCGCTGCTGGCGGCGATCGTCGCAGCCGCGGTGTTCGTGCTCGCGGGTGGCCGTTCGACGCTCATGCCGTGGATCGATCGCTTTCGGCCGCACGCGATCGCGTTCTGGCAATCGACGCTTCGCGCCTGGCGTGCGGGCGTTCTCCAGCACGTCCTTGCCGGGTCACTCGTGCTCGCACTCTTCGCCGTCGGCATCATGCGGGGGTCGACCGCGGCCGGCGGATCGGACGCATACGGATATCTGAGCCAGGCCGAGATGTGGCTGAATGGCCGGCTGTCGATCTCGCAGCCGTGGGTCAAGGACGTGCCTTGGCCGAATGCCGACTGGGGATTCTCGCCGCTCGGTTTCAAGCCGGCGCCGCCGGCGCGATTCATCGTCGCGGGATACGCCCCGACGCAGGACCGGTGGGCGATCGTCCCCACCTACTCGCCGGGAATGCCGCTGCTGATGGCGCTCGGCAAATTGGTCGGCGGCTCGTGCGGGCCCTTCGTCGTCGTGCCTCTCGGCGGCGCGCTGCTCGTGCTCGCGACGTATCTGCTCGGCATGCGGCTCGGATCTCGGACGCTGGGGCTCCTCGCGGCTGTCCTCGTGGCGGCCAGCCCGCCGTTTCTCTTGATGCATTTCCTGAACATGACCGACGTGCCTGTCGCCGGCGCATTCGCGCTGGCGTGCTGGTTCGCGCTCGGCACGACGATGCGATCGGCGGCTGGCGCGGCAGCGGCGCTGGCCGTCGCGCTGCTCATCAGGCCGAACCTCGCGCCGGTCGTCCCGGTGTTCGCGCTGTGGCTGGCGTGGCGAGTCGTTTCACGCTCGTCAGAGCGATGGCGCCACGTGGGGCGTGTGGCAATCGTCCTCGGTGGAGTGGGTGCCGGTTTGGGAGTGACGGCGCTGATCTACTGGTTCACGTACGGAACGCCGTTCGAGTCCGGATACGGGCCGACGGCGGCGTATTTCGATCTGGCTCACATCGCGCCCAACGTCCGCAACTACACACAGTGGTTCACAGAGGTCCACACCCCGCTGGCGTTCGTCGGACTGCTCGCGCTCGCACTTCCCATCAAAGCGGTCTGGCCTGACATATGCGATCGCTCGGCGATCGTGGCGTTCGCGGGGCTCACCGCCGTCGTCATCGGGATGTTCCTGATCTATCTGGTGCTGGACAACTCGTCCTATCTGCGCTTCTTCCTCGTATGCTACCCGTTTATCATGCTCGGCCTCGTCAGCGTCGCGATGGCGCTGGCGCGCGTGCACCGGATTGCGGGGCCGATCATCGCGACTGTGCTCGTCGGTGTGGTGGTCGGAAAAGGCCTGATGGTCGCGCAGCATTGGCACGTGCTCGATCAGGCACTCATCGAGGCCAAGTTCGCAGACGTGGCCCAACACGTCCGCCGCGCGACGCCCGAGAACAGCGTCGTCCTGGCGATGAACCACAGCGGCAGCCTTCGCTACTACGCCGGACGCGTGACGCTGCGATGGGACAACCTGCAGGTCGACTGGCTCGATCGCGCGGTCGCGTGGATGGCCGATCACGGCGTGCGCACCTACGTGCTCGTCGACGAGTTCGAGCGCGTCGACATGGTGAAGTACTTCAGAGGTCAGAAACTCGTGTCGGTGCTCGAGGGTCCGCCGGTGTTCCGCTTCGGCGACAAGGTTTTCTTCGATCTCGGTCTGCCGCCGGGGCGCACGATCGAGACGATTGAACTGCCCGTGCCCGACATCGGCCCCAAGTGCTGGACACCGTTCCCGCCGCCGGCCCTCGTGTGGAAACAGCCGTAACGTAGTGTCCGGCTTCCGCCTTCGCGGAACACTACGGCGGACCGCCTTCGACGAGCTTGTATCGGTAGTGCGCTCCTCGGGGAACCGCTCGAACTCTTCGGTAGTGACCAGCCGTTTGGTCTCGGGCATTCGCGCAGACCAGCACCCGACTGGCTGACGCATTCCTCCGCGCCGCGATCCGCGCGCCTGCCCTGAGCGAGCGCAGCGAGTCGAAGGGGAAGGATGCGTCAATCTGGTTGGCGCAATCGAAGTCGAGTGAAGGAGATCACGGGCGACTGCCGCCTGTGACACGCGCCGCATGGCATCTTAGCATCGTCAAAAGCCACGTCCATGCCGTGCGAGATCTCGAAGCAACCGGAAGACGCATGTGTTGTCAGCGCAGAATCTGCGAGGCGAAGTGAGCCTCAGGTACGCAGAACACGCAACACGTACGTTCTGAGTTCAGAACTCTGAACGATGGCTCTCCGCTCACCAACACAGCCCACCGCTCACTCGTTTAGTTCGGTGATGACCGGCGGGGCGACGGTGGCAGTCACCGACAGCGGCGACATCCCTTCCGATCGTCTGGGCGTGCTGTTCGACGCTCATCATCAGCGCCTCTATCGGCTGGCCCGGCGACTGTCGCAGAACGCGGAAGACGCTCGCGATCTGGTGCAGGACACGTTCCTGCGCGCCGCCCGCGCGCCTTCCTCGGTCCCGCGGCAGGCGCCGGACGACGAGGCCTGGCTGGTGCGAGTGCTGGTGAATCTCTGTCGCGACAGATGGCGGCAGACGGCTACGCGGAGACGACTTCACCAGACCGTCGATGCAGTGGGCCGGGCTCAGTCTACGAATCCCGAGTCGGCGGCGGTTGCTCGATCGGTCATCTGGCATGCGCTCGATGCGCTCGACCCGCGGCGACGCGCGGTGCTCGTGATGCACGAGCTCGAGGGCGCATCTGCGGCGGCGATCGCCAAGACGCTCGGCATCACGGCCGTGACCGTGCGCTGGCATCTCTCGCGCGGTCGGCGTCAATTGGCCGCGGTCATTCGGGGCGAAGGGGACACGCGATGAACGATGTGCGCGATCGGTTGAAGGACGCGGACCCGGTCGCAATGGATGCGGCGCTCTGTGATGACGACGTGCAGCGGATGCGACGTGTCGTGATGGCGGCAGCCGCCCGGCAGCCGATGTCGCAGGCGTGGGCACGGGCGAGGTGGACTGCGGGAGTGGTGGTGATCGTGGCAATCGCGATCAGCCTGAATCGCTGGTTCGAGCCGCGCGAGTCACCGCGTACGCCCCCTGCGGATCATTCGATCTCGAACGACGCGAGTGAATCGCGTCGACAGATGCAGTTCATCGCGCCGGGCGGGACGCGCGTCATCTGGGTCTTCAATGATGAATTCAAACCGTAAGAGGGGAAGAGCGATGACCATGAGACGTCTCGCACCGGCGTTCCTGATAGTGTGTCTCCTGCTGCCAGCCCGGCCTGCTTGGTCGCAGGCAGCGTCGTCGACAGCGGCTCAGCCCGGCTTGCAGGGCTTCAGCATCGTCCTCGTGCTCGGCGATCTCCAGGATGGCTCGTTGCCCGACAACTTTCCAGCTGCAGCCCGCGCGGCGCTCGGCGATCTCAGGGACTTCCTGCCCTACCGAAGCTATCGCCTGCTCGATACCGTGTGGATTGCCGGCTCGACGACACAGTTGTTCCGCGCCACCACCCGGCTGCGCGGTGCTGAGGGTCAGACCTACGAGGTGAGTCTCACCTCCTCGCCTGCGGGCGAACCTGCTCAATCATCGCTGCAGACGAAGTTCGTGATGCGTGATGCCAGCGGCGCTTCCCGCAGCGGGCTCAATCCCGATCACACTGAAGTGCGGAACGCCGAGCGGCGAGCGGCGCAGCTCAAGGCCGAATTGCTGCAGCTGCAAACAACTCGCGCAGTGTTGCAGAGGGAGATTACGGACAACTACACGGGCTCGCTCGAGGAACGCAAGGCGATTCTCGACCAAACGATGCTGAAGATAAGGGACCTCCGGATCGCCATCGACGCCCGGCAAGAAGAGCTGGACGCTCTGGAGGTGAACGCTCCGGGTAGCGCCGGTCAGATATTGATCGATACCTCGTTCAGCATGCGCCTGGGCGAAACCGTCGTTGTCGGTACATCGCGCGTAGGAGGCGACAAGGCGCTCATTGCGCTGCTGACGGCGGTGCGGAAATAACCGCGCAGTTACTGCCCGATGCCGTAGACGTGACCGAGCGTCCGTATGACGACGAGCCCATCTGAAATCGCCGGCGTCGCCATGATCACTTCCTTCATGTCGTTCTTCGCGATCTGCGTGAGCCCGGCCGACGCGTTGAGCACGTAGACCTCGCCGTCCTCGCTCGCGACGTACAACTTGCCGTCGGCGCCGATTGGTGACGCGGCGAACGACCCTCCAGTGCCGACGCGTCCGCGGAACGCCCGTTCTCCCGTCTGCGAGTTGTAGGCGGTCATCACGCCGTTGATGTTGAGCGTGAACAGCACTCCGTCATAGACGAGCGGCGTCGGAATGTAGGTGCCTTCGGTCATGTTGCTCCACGCGATCGCCTGGCTCTTGTCCTGTCCTTTCGGGAGCGAAATGTCACCCTCGGCGCCGAGCTTGATCGCGTAGATCGGTCGCACGGGCGGATATCCGCCGGTCACGAAGACGAGACCGTTACTCGAGACCGGGCTGCCAATGGTGATCTCGGAGTTCGGTCCGAGGGTCCACAGCTGCTTGCCGGTCGCCGGATCGTAGCCGCGCACCTTCGTGCCGTTGGTGACGAGCTCTTCGTGACCGTCGGCAGCGCGGACGACCGCGGGCGTCCCCCACGTCGAGATCTCGTCGGCGCGCATCGTCTTCCACAACTGTTTGCCGGTGGCGAGATCCCACGCCGCGATGTACGACCCTTTTTGCACGTCGGCCTGGAGGATCACCGAGTTGCGATAGATGATCGGCGAGCTCGAATGCCCCCACTGGAAAGCGGGGTCGAGGAACCAGCCGCTGTCGAGCACGCCGAGGTCGACGCGCCAGAGTTCCTTGCCGTTGAAGTCCCACGCGACCAGCACCCCTGCCGATCCGAAGACTGCGACGACGCGCTTGCCGTCGGTGACCGGGGTCGAGCTCGCCTGACTGCTCTTCGGGTGCCGCTTCGTCTTCGGCCCGCCAGTGGCTGCCGTCCGCTCCCACAGGATTTTGCCGGTCGCTTTGTCGAGGCTGTAGATCTTCCACTCGTGCGGCGACAGATCGTCGACCGGCTTCACGTCACCGTACAGCCCGGTCTTGAAGGTGGTGTCGCCGGTCTTGCTGAATGCCGACGTCACGAAGATCCGATTGCCCCAGACGATCGGGCTGGAGTTGGCGATGCCCGGAATCGCCGTCTTCCACTTGATGTTCTTCCCGGTCGCGACGTCCCACTCCGTGACCGCATGCTGACCATCGCCGTTGCCAGCGGTGCCGTCGCCGCGGAATGCCGGCCAGTTGCGCGGACTGGTGGCGCGTGCGACGGCGGGGGCGGGTGGGGAAGTTGGGGTGGATGGGGCAGGTGGGGTGGATGGGGAAGTTGGAGTGGATGGGGCGGCGGTTGCGGCAGCATCCGTGACGCGCGCGAGCGTGAGATTCGCGGGGCCCTGCACGAGTCCGACCGATTCGATCGTTCCGCCGCGTCCGTTGAAGGTGAGCGTCGCGTTCACCTCGTTGATCTTGAACACGTCCTGGGCCGACGGCACGAGGCGCACGAGGGGTCCGCCCGTGACCTGTCCCATCAACTGATCGCCTTGCAGCGTGATCGTCAGTACGAGACCGCTGGCGTTGTCGCGATAGGTGCCGGCGTATTTCGGCAGCGCAGCAGAGTCGACCTTGAATGCTGGCGCAACCGGCTCGGGCGGGAGCTTGTCGAATGCGGCTTTGATGATCGGCACGAGCGCTTCTCGTTTCATCGCGCTGGCCACGGCCATCGCTGTCTGCAGACCCTGACGCGTGACCTTGCCCGCAACGGCCGCACGTACCACGGCCTCGTCGTTCGACTGCACCCCTGCGGCCAGCGCGCCGTCGGCCTGCGCACCCGACTGCACGAGAAACACCGTGACGTCGGTGTGTCCGTTGCCGAGCGCCATGTCGGCGGCGGTTGCGTGATAGAACGTGTCCTGCGCGTTCACATCGGCGCCGCGCGAGACCAGCAGCTTCACTGCGTCCAGTCGCCCACTGCTCGCGGCGAAGAAGAGCGCGGTGACGTCGTAACGCGACTTCGCGTTGACGTCAGCGCCCTGATTGAGCGCGGCGGTGATACGTGCGGTATCGCCGGCGCGCGCCGCGTCCCAGAGCGCTTCGTTCGCGGCCTGCGATCCTTGGGCGAACGCGGCGGTCGTGATGGTTGCCAACAGGTACCCGGCCAGCGCAAACGTTCTCATTGCCGTCATCTCCGCCGGGCCTAAAGATCAGGCCCGGCCTACACTGTCAATTGCCCGGCCTACACTGTCAATTACCGCTCATCGAAAACGCGACGAGCGCGTTGTCGGCGCCCGTGCCGGTGGCCATGACGATGAACTGTTTGCCCGATGCGGTGCGGTAGGTCATCGGGTTCGCCGACATCGTGTACGGAACCTTCCCGCGCCATACTTCCTTCCCGGTTTTCGTCTCGAACGCGTAGATGTAGCCGTCGCCGCCGCCGACGAAGATGAGACCACTTTTCGTAGTGAGCGCGCCGCCCATGTTGCCGGACGACCCGAGGCGATCGGGCAGCGCGACACCCTTGAGCAGAGGGTGATTGCGAAGCGTCGCGCTCCCCTCACCAAGCGGCACCCTCCACGCGATCTCGCCGCGATTCAGATCGATCGCAGCGAGGATGGCATAGGGCGGCGAGACGAGCGGAAGCCCGCCAGGCAGCGTCGCGGTCTCGCCGCCGGCGAACACGTTCGAATAGTCGACGCCGACGAGCCGATTCGATCCATCGTTCTTCGCGACGCGGTTGACGCCGATCACGTTGTTGGCGCGGACGATGAGGTATCCGGTGTCGGGATCGAACGCGGCGCCGCCCCAGTTCGCGCCGCCACCCTGACTCGGCCGCTGCAGCGTGCCCTTGAGCGACGGCGGCGTGAACATCGGGCCGATCCGGAACTTCTGCATCTGCTCCTGCGCGAGCTTCTTGATCTCCGGCGTCAGGTTGTTCGCATCGTCCAGCAGCACGCCTTGATCGACGAACGGCGCCGGCTTGGTGGGAAACGGCTGCGTCGGATACGGCTTCTCACCGGGCACGTCGCTGTCGGTCGGCACCGGGCGCTCGACGATCGGCCAGATCGGCGTGCCGGTGACGCGATCGAAGACGAATGTGTCCCCACGCTTGGTCACCTGCGCGACGGCGTCGATCGGTTTTCCGTTGACGGTGATCGTCACGAGCGTCGGCTGCGTCGGGAGGTCCCAATCCCACAGGCCGTGATGCACCGTTTGAAAATGCCACTTGATCTTCCCGGTGGCGGCGTCGAGGCAGACCAGCGATTCGGCGAAGAGGTTCGCGCCGGGCCGTCCACCGCCGTAGTAATCGCTCGACGGCGTCGACGTCGGCAGATAGAGCAGACCGCGCTTTTCATCGAGCGCCATCGGCGCCCACACGTTGCCGTGTCCGTTTCGACGCCATGACTCGTTCTCCCACGTCTCCGCTCCAGGATCTCTTGGCGAGGTCGGAATCACGGAGAAGGTCCACACCCGCTTGCCGGTGCGTGCGTTGAACGCCTGCACGTAGCCCAGTGGATCGGGCAGCTGCACGCGATCGGGTACCTGGCTGCCGACGATCACGAGATCGCCGTAGACGGCGGGCGGTGAGCTTTGCGAGGCATGACGGATGTCCGAGATGCGCGCGAGTCCCTCGGTCAACGACACCTGACCATTGTTCCCGAACGAGGTGACCGGCTTACCGGTCCGCGCATCGAGCGCAAACAGTCGATGCCGGCTGTTCAGGAAGATCCGCAGCCGCCCGTTGTCGCGCCAGATCGCAGTGCCGCGCAGCTTCCATCCGCTGCCCGAGAGCAGTTGGCCAAGCTCGTACGCCGCGCCATCGAACCGCCAGCGCTCTTTCCCGGTCTCGGCGTCGAGCGCCGCGATGCTGTTGTACGGCGTCGTCACGTACAACGTGCCGTCGATCATCAGCGGCGTGGCCTCGAACTGGCCCGGCGTGGTGTCGTATTCCTCGAGCGGCGTCTCCCAGTGCTTCCACTGCCACGCGATCTGGAGACGCGACAGGTTGTCCGGCTTGATGTCGGCAAGCCCCGAGTGACGCATCCCGCCAGGATCACCGCCGTAATACGGCCACTCGACGACCGTCGCGGGCCGCTGCTGTGCGGCGAGCAACGATCCCAACATGAGCGCAACGATGAACGTAGCGGGTTTGTTCATCAGCTCCTTCTTTCTCGGCTGGCAGTAACGGAGTCTACGAAGGAAACGGATTAACAGGAGACACGGAGCAACGGAGAACGAACGGAGGCACCGCGCTCGCGGTCGACGCCCCCATCCGCATGCCCGATGCGGGTCAGCAGTCAGCTCCGTCTGTCTTCCGTTCCTCCGTTCCTCCTGTTAATCCGTCTTCTCCGGAATCTCCGTGCCTCAACGGCGCGAGGAGATTCTACGATGTACAGTCTTCGCTCGTGGTGAAACCTTACGGCAGCTGGCCCTCTCCGATTTCGGCACAGATCGTCGCAGCGCAGGGCCTTCGGCTCGGCAGTGTCGCGGTCGATCGTGACGACGTGTATTGGGTGGAGGGGCGGCCGAACGAAGGCGGGCGCAACGTGCTCGTTCGCCGCCGTGCCCATGGTTCGACGATCGATCTGACGCCGCCGGGCTTCAACGTCCGCACGCGCGTCCATGAGTACGGCGGCGGCGCGTACGTGGTCGTCAATGGCGAGGTCTTCTTCTCGAACTTCGCGGACCAACGGATCTATCGGATGGCCGTCGCTTCCGGCGGTCTCGCCGACGCCTTGGCGGAGGCGGACCCCGACGCTGTCACTCCTCCTGGAAAATGGTTCTACGCCGACCCGACGTTCGATTCGCATCGGCGTCGCCTCATCTGCGTTCGCGAGGATCACACGCAACCGGATCGCGAGGCGGTCACCACACTCGTCTCCATCCCTGTCGACGGTCCCGAGCACGCGGGCGACAGCATCGCGTCGGGGTACGATTTCTACTCGACGCCCCGACTCAGTCCCGACGGGTCGACGCTCACGTGGCTGGCATGGCGTCATCCGCAGATGCCATGGGACGGTACCGAGCTGTGGACCGCCCGCGTGACTTCGTCTGGCGCGCTCGAAAGTGCCGTGCTCGTCGCCGGAGGGCGGTCCGAATCGATCTACCAGCCGGGCTGGTCGCCAGACGGCACGTTGTACTTCACCAGCGATCGAACCGGGTGGTGGACGCTCTATCGCTCGAACGGCACGAACGTCGAGACCGTGATTCGGAATCCTCCCGCCGACGCGGAATTCGGGCGGCCGCAATGGGTCTTCGGAACGGCGACGTGGGCGTTTGCAGACCCGTCGCGCATCGTCGTCTCGTACACGAAGGCTGGCCGCTGGCATCTGGCGATCGTGAACGCCGCAACGGGTGACCTGATCGACATCGTGCCAGAGCTCGAGCCTCATGACTGGCTGACGGCAACACCGACGCATGCGACGCTGGTCGCGGGGTGGTCAACGAAGGCTGATGCCGTCGTGCGGATCGATCTCGAGAGTCATGCGGTGGAGACGCTGCGCGCCTCGTCGACGTCGAGCCTGGATCCGGACCACATCTCGGTGCCGGAGCCGATCGAATTCGCAAGCGATGGCGGCGGCCGCGCTCACGCGTTCTACTACGCGCCTCGCAACCCGCAGCACTCGGCGCCGTCAGACGACCGCCCACCACTCGTCGTCATCAGCCACGGGGGACCGACGACGGCCGCGAATGCCACGCTCGATCTGCGAGTGCAGTTCTGGACGAGCCGCGGCTTCGCCGTCGTCGATGTGAACTACGGCGGAAGCTCGGGCTTCGGCCGGCGATATCGCCAGCGGCTGAACGGCACGTGGGGCATCGTCGACGTCCGCGATGTCGTCGAAGCCGCACGGTTCCTGGTGCGCAAGGGGCTCGCCGATCCGCAGCGCCTGATCGTGCGCGGCGGAAGCGCCGGAGGGTACACGACGCTCGCGGCGCTCACGTTTCATCCGGGTGCATTCACGGCCGGTGCGAGTTACTACGGGATCAGCGACATCGAAGTCCTCGCGCACGACACCCACAAGTTCGAATCGCGATACCTCGATACGCTCGTCGGTCCGTATCCGGCGGCGCGCGACATCTATCGCGCGCGTTCGCCCATCCACTTCGTCGCGCAGTTGTCGTGTCCGCTCATCCTCTTCCAGGGTCTGGAAGACAGGATCGTGCCGCCGAATCAATCGGCGACGATGGCGGAGGCCGTGCGCGCGAAGGGGCTGCCGGTTGCCTACCTGGAGTTCGAGGGCGAACAGCACGGCTTCCGCAAAGCGGAGACCATCGTCCGGAGCCTCGAAGCGGAACTGTACTTTTACGGTGCGGTGTTCGGGTTCACTCCTGCCGACGCGATCGAGCCGGTGACCATCGACAATCCTACGAAACGCAATCGATGACTACACGCCGGGCGTACAGAACAAAGCCCGGCCTACACCGTCCCTGCGCGCTAAGCGGCAGTGTAGGCCGGCCTGTTTTGCAGGCCCGGCGTTACTATGGGCGGCTATGAAACGTCTGTCCTTTGTTGTCGTCGTCGCGCTGCTCACCGGGTCGTGTTCTTCGCCCTCGACCCAAGCCTCTCAGTCGCCTGCGCCGCAAACGCCCCGATGGGGCATCGTCATTCACACCGGCGCCGGTCAATTCACGCTCGCGAGCCTGGGCGAACGTCGCGAGCCGATGCGCGAGGCGATGACGTCCGCACTCATGGCCGGGCAGAAAGTGCTGGCGGGCGGCGGAACCAGTCTCGACGCGATTCAGGCGGCGATCGTGATTCTCGAGGACTCGCCGCTCTTCAATGCCGGCAAGGGCGCGGTCTTCAATCACGACGGCAAGAACGAGCTCGACTCCTCGATCATGGATGGCGCGACCAGGCGCGCGGGCGCAGTCGCCGGGCTCAGACACATCAAGAATCCCGTCCTGCTCGCGCGGCTCGTGATGGAGAGGTCGCCGCACGTGATGATGGTCGGCGAGGGCGCCGAGGCGTTTGCCAAAGAGCAGGGCGGCATCGAGTTCGTACCGGAGAGGTACTTCTACACGGAGCGATCGTGGCAGGCGCTTCAACACGCGCTCGAAGATGAGAAAAAACAGTCGGCCGTTGGCAAATCATCGTCGCTGGTGCCCGCCGCGCCAATGACGTACTTCGGCACCGTCGGTGCCGTTGCGCTCGACAAGCACGGAAATCTCGCTGCAGCGACCTCGACCGGCGGTATGACGAACAAGCGATTCGGACGTGTCGGCGATTCGCCGATCATCGGCGCGGGGACGTACGCCAGCAACGAGAGCTGTGCGATTTCATCGACCGGGCACGGCGAGTATTTCATCCGCTATACCGTCGCTCATGACATCTGCGCGCGCGTCCAGTACCGCGGCATCGGCGTACAGGCAGCGGCCGACGCCGTCGTGCAGGACGTGCTCAAGAAAGCAGGCGGCGAAGGCGGCGTCATCGGGATGGATCGCGCCGGCACTGTCGCGGCGTCGTTCAATTCCACTGGCATGTCGCGCGGGTACGTCGGCGAGGACGGCCACCCGGTGGTGATGTTCACGACAGAGGACGTCAAGCCGCTCGGACCGCAGCCAACGAAGTAGTTCCGGCGCCACAATCGCGAGGGGCGATGTCACGCTACGACTTTCTGGTCGAAAGCTATCGGACCGAACGCTTGAAGACGCTGGGTGTCTGGTCGCAGGTGCCCGACGCCCGCATGTCGTTCCGTCCCGAGCCTCGTGCCCGAACCCCGCACGAGCACATGGTCCACCAATGTGTCAGCGAGGACACGTGGATGCGGACGATGCTCGGCATCGCGGTCACACGTCCGGCACTGCCGCCCGACGAATCGCGCCGCGCCTTCCTCGAACACTACGCGGCCGTATCGGCCGAACGACTGTCGGCGCTCGAGTCGCAGGACGACGAGTGGTTCGAGGCTGCGACGACGTTCTTCGACGTCACGCGAACCCGCGCCTGGGTGTTGACGCGCCGGATGACGCACTCGGCGCATCATCGCGGGCAGCTCACGGTGTATTTGCGATTGTGGGGACAGTCGCTCTATTCGACCTACGGGCCGACGGCGGACACCGGCGGCCTGTTCCAGAACAGCGCGCGGGTCATCTATCGATACGAGTCGATCGAAGAACTGATCGATGCCGAGGCGGAGGGAGGCCGAGGTCCCGCGCTGCCCGGACCTGGCGAGAAGAGTCCCACCGAGCGACCGCGCTGATCTTTGGAGCGCGCAGGGACGACGATCAACGCAGAGATCGCTGAGGAGCAGGGATCGCAGAGGAGCTTCGGCGACGGGTGGGCTGCGCCACGCGCGGCATGGATCGAGAGGAAGGTACGAAAACGAACGCCTCCTGAATCAGCGGGCGCTCGTTTTCGTACCTTCCTCTCGATCCATTCGCCGGCCGACAGCCGGCGACCACCCGTCGCCTCTGCGATCCCTGCTCCTCCGCGATCTCTGCGTTTGATCGTCGTCTCCGCGTCCTCAGCCTCCTCTTGCACCGAGCACCGTTATAATCACTACTCCGAGAACCTCGATTGCAC
The DNA here is from genome assembly GCA_036407095.1 of Vicinamibacterales bacterium. Classification (GTDB taxonomy): domain Bacteria; phylum Acidobacteriota; class Vicinamibacteria; order Vicinamibacterales; family UBA2999; genus Gp6-AA40. The sequence goes on from DASWZV010000143.1 coordinate 449,527, forward strand.
TATCTGCTGATCTACGACGTCGTCGATGACTACGTCGAACGCCGTGCGCCGCTGCGTGCGCTGCACATCACGCATGCGCGGCAGGCGGTCGAGCGCGGCGAGCTCGTGCTCGGCGGTGCGCTGGCGAATCCACCAGACGGTGCCGTGCTGCTCTTCAAAGGAGAGTCGCCGGCAGGCGCGGAAGCCTTTGCGAAGGCGGATCCGTACGTGCTCAATGGACTGGTGACGCGCTGGCGCGTCCGCGAGTGGACGACCGTCATCGGCCGCGACGCCGAAGTGGCATTGCCCAGGAATCTGTGATCACGAGACCCGACCATGTCGAGCGGTTCCCCGCACACTGAAACGCCGCCCGAACTCGCGGCCGCACAACTCGCATTCCAGATCGCCATGGGCTACATCGGATCGGCGGCGCTGCAGGTGGCGCTGCATCTCGAGATCCCGGATCACCTGGCGAACGGGCCAAGAACAGCGGCGGAGCTCGCGCGCGAAACCAGCGTGCAGGAGGATGCGCTGTATCGCGTGCTGCGCGCGTTGGCCAGCCTGGGTCTCTTCGAGGAGCGCGCCTTGCGCACGTTTGCGACCAATCCGGCGGCCGATCTGCTGCGGAAGGGGCAGACGACGCTGCGCGACATTCTGTACTTCCTGACCGACGCGCCTCACTTTCGCGTGTACGCCGATCTGCTCCACTCGGTCCAGACCGGGCAGCCGGTCGCGGAAAAAGTCTTCGGCGCCCCCATCTTCGAATACGTGAAAGGCGATCCCGCGTTGAACGAGCGATTCAACAACGGGATGACATCGGCGAGCGCGGCGGCGATTGCGGGCGCCCTGAAAGCCTACGACTTCAGCGGCATCAAGGTGCTCGTCGACGTCGCCGGTGGACACGGGATGGTCCTCACGTCGATTCTGCGGCAGTATCCGGGAATGCGCGGCGTGCTGTTCGACGTCGATCACGTGGTCGCCGGAGCGGCGCCGCTCATCGAGGGAGCCGGCGTGAAGGACCGCTGTCAGATCGTCTCGGGCGACTTCTTCAAGGCGGTGCCACCCGGCGGCGACGCCTACATCATGAAGAACATCATCCATGACTGGGATGACGATCGCGCGCTGACGATTCTGCGCAACATTCACCAGGTCCTGCGGGGCACGCGCGGCGGTCGCGTCATCCTGCTCGAGTCGGTCGTTCAGCCCGCCGGCGGCCCCGACTTTGCGAAGATGATCGATCTCGAGATGATGGTTCTTCCGGGCGGACGTGAACGGACGGCGGAGGAGTATGGATCGCTCTTCGCGCGTGCCGGCTTCACGCTCGCACGCGTTGTCCCGACCGAGTCACTCATGAGCGTGATCGAGGCGCACCTGTCATCCTGAGGAGGAGACATGAAGACGATGTTCAGTGCTGCGGCGATTGGCGCCGCGTTCGTCATGGGATTCCTTGCCCGCGGGGTCGTGAGCGAACCGGTCGAGGCGCAGAGCGCGCGGGTGTTCGAATTGCGCACCTACACCGCACCCGACGGGAAGCTCGAAGAGTTACACAAGCGCTTCCGCGATCACACGATGCGGATCTTCAAGAACCACAACATCACGAACATTGCCTACTTCAGACCCCAGGATGCGCCGCTCTCGCAGAACACCCTCATCTACCTGATCGCGCATCCGAGCCGCGAAGCCGCCAAGGCCGACTGGGCCGCATTCCAGCAGGATCCCGAGTGGCAGAAGGTCGCCAATGAATCGCAGAAGAACGGCAAGATCGTGGCGAAGGTCGAATCCGTGTTCCTCGACCCGACCGATTACTCGCCGATGAAATAGCGACCGTCCTGCAGTTCACAGTTCAGAGGTTCAGGGTTCCCGTGCCGGGTTCCCTGAACGTCTGGACCCTGAACAGTAGTGTCCTGTGAGTTCAGTGACCGATCCCGCAGCCGTCTCCCAGTCCCGCCGCGTCGTCTTCATCGATCTGGCCCGTGCGCTGGCCACCGTGTTCATGCTGTACGGCCACACGGTGGCGGCTCTGCTCGCGCCGCGCTACGAGGTGGGCGCCTGGTTCGACATCTGGGTGTTCCAGCGCGGGCTGACCTCGTGTCTCTTCTTCCTGCTGTCAGGGTTCGCGTTCAGCATCGCGACCAGCAAGCACTGGTCTGCGCACGGCCGGCTCTCACCCGCGTTCTTCCGCCGCACCCGGCGGTTCGCCTTGTTCCTCGGGCTCGGGTATGCACTTCACTTTCCCGTCGAGCGGGTCGCCCACCTCGCGACGGCGCCCGACGATCGATGGCGATCCTTTCTCGCGGTCGACGTATTGCAGCTGATTGGCGTCACGTTCCTGTTCGTGCAGATCGTCCTGCTCGCGACGAGGACCCGCGGCCGTTTCGTCGTGACGATGTTCGTGCTCGCGCTGATTGCGGTCTTCGCGACGCCGTGGATGTGGCGCGCCGACCTCTCGGCGCTGCCCCTGTGGATCGCCGCGTATCTATCGCCCGCGAGCGGGTCGCAATTTCCGCTGTTTCCGTGGGCGTCTTTCATCCTGACTGGTGCGGCGCTCGGGCAGCTCTATGCGGCGTGGGGCGCCGCGCGGCTCAATCAGTACTCGAACCTGATCCTCGTCGTTCCCGGCGCGCTGCTCGTGGCACTTGCCTTCGTCATTCGAGCGCTGGCCGGCGACGCGGCGTGGCAGGCGGTACCGACGCAAATGGGCCTGCGCCTGGGCGCCTCGCTCATCGTCCTCGGCGTGATTGCGCAGGCGAGCCGCTTGATCTCGCGTTTGCCGCACGTGTTCAGTGCGGTGGCGCAGGAGACGCTGCTCATCTACTTCGTTCATCTGTGTATCGTGTACGGGTCGATCTGGAACAGCGGCCTGGCCCAGAAATTCGGACCGACGCTGACGCCGCTCGAAACGCTCGGCTACGTGCTGCTGCTGATCGGGGCAATGGTTGCACTCGCGTACGTCTGGAATCGATTGAAGCACGTACGGCCGAAGTCGGCGCGGTGGGTCTCGATCGGCGCCGGCGGACTGCTGCTTTACAGCCTTCTGTAGAGGGGCAACAGTCCGCTAGATGCCGACGATTCTCACGCACGCCCTGTCGGGACTCGCGATCGCGAGCCTGTATCGATCCGAGCGCCCGAAGCGGTTCTGGGTCTGGGCGGCTGTCTGCGCGATGCTTCCGGATGCCGACGTGCTCGGCTTCGCGTTGGGTGTCCCGTATCAGAGCGTGCTGGGCCACCGCGGTCTGTCTCACTCGCTCGCATTCGCGGCATGCGTGGGGGCCATTGCCGCGTGGACCTGGGGACGCCGACGCCACGCGATGGCGCTGTTCCTTCTCTTCTTCGTCGTCACGGCGTCGCACGGGGTCCTCGACGCCTTCACGAATGGCGGCCGCGGCGTGGCGTTCTTTGCGCCCTTCAACGATGCCCGCTACTTCTTTCCCTGGAGGCCAATCCGCGTGTCGCCCATCGGCGGCTCGTTTTTCGTCGCCCGTGATGAGACCGGCACGCTGTACGGAATCCGTGTGCTGGCCAGCGAGTTGTGGTACGTCTGGATCCCGTCGGCGGTTGTGGTCCTTACCGGCTGGGCTTTACGCGTGAGGCGCTCGACGCGGTAATGTATGATCTGCGGCCTTGAGACAAGGCCACGGCGTAAGGCCTGACTCCATGGGGGCTTGCCGGTGTTTGATGCCATCTTTCAGGCACTCTTTTCGTATCGACCGGTCGTCTTCCAGCAGGGCGAGTTCCGATTCGATCTGACGACGGCCTCGTTCGTTGCCACGTTGCTCGTCGCAGCGGTCGTGGCGATGGCGGTGCTCACGTACCGCCGCGTCCGCGTCAGCGAGGGTCGCGTACGCGATCGCGTCATCCTCACCTCGCTGCGCGTCGCCGCGCTCGCGCTCGTCCTGTTCTGTCTGTTCCGTCCGACGTTGATTGTCCGAGCCGCCGTCGATCAGCAGAACGTGGTCGCGGTGCTGCTGGACGACTCGCGGAGCATGCAGATTCCCGATTGGAACGGACAGCCGCGCGGCGCATTCCTGCAGCAGCAGTTCGCGGCGCCCGAGAGCCCGCTGATGAAGTCGCTCTCGAGCAAGTTCCTGGTGCGCACGATCCGGTTCTCCTCGACCGCGGCCCGGCTGTCGTCGCCCAAGGATCTGACGTTCAACGGGGCGCAAACCAAGTTGAACGTGGCGCTCGACGGTGCCCGCGACGAACTGGCCGGCCTCCCCGTGGCCGGTGTGGTGCTCGTCTCGGACGGTGCCGACACGAGCGATGTCTCGCTGGACTCGGCGCTGCTGGGAATGAAGGCCCAGAAGATCCCGGTCTTCACTGTGGGCGTGGGAAGCGAACAGCTTGCTCGTGACGTGCAGATCGACCGCGTCAACACGCCGCGCAGCGTGCTCAAAGACGCCTCTCTGCTGGTCGACGTGGTCGTCCGCAATACCGGCTACGCCGGCCGCACCGTAACGGTCGACGTCGAGGACGAAGGGCGCATCATCGGCTCGCAGCAGGTGCAGCTGCCCTCGGACGGATCGCCCGCGTCCGTGCGCGTCCGGGCCACGGCGTCGGAGTCGGGACCCCGGCTGTTCAAGTTCCGCGTCGCCCCGCAGGAGGGTGAGCTCGTCACGCAGAACAACGTGCGCGAGTCGCTGGTCAACGTGCGCGACGCGCGCGAGCAGATTCTGTACTTCGAAGGGGAGCCGCGCTGGGAGATGAAATTCCTCCGTCGCGCCGTGGCCGACGACAAGAATCTCGAAGTCGTCACGCTCCAGCGCACCGCCGACAACAAATTCATGCGTCTGTTCGGCGACGATCCAGAGGATCCCGACGAGCTCGAAGGAGGATTCCCGAAGACGCGCGAAGAGCTGTTCCGCTATCGCGGGTTGATCCTCGGATCGGTGGAGGCCGGCATCTTCTCGGGCGACCAGCTTCAGATGATCTCGGACTTCGTGGAGAAGCGCGGCGGCGGCCTGCTCATGATTGGCGGGGCACGGTCCTTCGGCGAAGGCGGCTACGGCGGCACACCGGTGGCCGACGCGCTCCCGGTCGACATCGACCCGAAGACTCGAGCCTCCGAACCCGGCGCTGTCGAGCGGGTGAAGGTTTCGCCCACTCGTGCCGGTCTGGCGCACGCGGTTACCCAGATCGCGGAATCGGAAGCGGCGTCGGCGAAGCGATGGTCCGAGCTGCCGCCGGTGATCATGACCAACGCGCAATGGCCCCCCAAGCCCGGCGCGACGGTTCTGCTCAACGGCACCGACGAACGCGGACGCACGGTGAACGTGCTCGCGTCGCAGCGGTACGGGCGGGGCAAGAGCATTGCGCAGATGCTGCAGGAAACCTGGCAGTGGCAGATGCATGCGTCGATTCCGCTCGAGGACATGACGCACGAGCACTACTGGCGGCAGCTCCTCCGCTGGGTGGTCGAAGGCGTCCCCGATGCCGTCGACGTGCACACCGTGCGCGACCGGGTCGAGCCTGGTGATGCGGTCACCATCGAAGCCAACGTCGTCGACAAACGGTTTGTCGAGCTGAACGATGCGACGGTGGTGGCGCAGGTCGCACGTCCCAATGGCACCACCATGACGGTGCCGATGCAGTGGACGGGTGAGCACGACGGCCAGTATCGAGGGACGTTCGTCAGTACCGAGGCAGGGGCGTACGAAGTGAACGTCGACGCAACGCGCGCAGGCGGTCAATCGGTCGGCAGCGGCGTGGCCTACGTCCGCGCGGCACCGAGCGAAGCCGAGTTCTTCGATCCGACGATGCATGCGGCGCCGCTGCGTCGCATCGCCGACGAGACCGGCGGCAAGTTCTATACCCCGGCCAACGCCCAGGGTATGGCCGAAGACATCCGCTATGCCGGTCGCGGGGTCACATCGATCGAAGAGCGCGAGCTCTGGAACATGCCGATCATCCTCGTCGCGTTGATGGGGATTGTGTGCGCGGAGTGGGGCTACCGCCGCGCCGTGGGACTGGCCTGATGCTCAAGGCGTTCCTGCTCATCGTGGTCGGGCTTGCCGGCGATCCAGAGAGTGCCAAAGACAGCGCGAAGACGTTCCACAAGTGGGGAACGACGCTGGCCGTGACCTCCGAGAAGCTCGGCGTGCCCCCGGATCGGCTCGTCTTCCTCGTCGATCAGCCGCTCGAGGGCGATGCGCGCGTGACCGGAAAGGCGACGCGCGACGAGATCACGAAGGCGCTCGATGGGTTTGCCAAGAAAGCCACGGCCGAGGACGTCGTGTTCATCGTGCTCATCGGTGAAGGCACCGACGACAATCGGGTCGCGAAGTTCAACCTGCCGGGACCTGACATTTCCGCGCCCGAGATCGACACGCTGCTGAAGAAGCTGCCGACCAAACAGATCGTCGTCGTCAACACCGCGAGCGCGAGCGGTCCCTTCGTCGACGTGCTGTCGGCGCCGGGCCGGACGATCATCACGGCGACCCGGACCGGCGCCGAGCATTTCACGACGCTCTTCGGCGGCTACTTCGTCGAAGCGCTGACGTCGCCGGCCGCCGATGCCGACAAGAATCAGCGCGTCAGCGTGCTCGAAGCATTCCAGTATGCGAAGACCGAGGTGGCGCGCGCCTACGAGCGCGAGGGACTGCTTGCCACCGAACACGCGCTGCTCGACGACAACGGCGACAAGGAGGGGAGCACGGATCCGTCGGCCACCGGGAAAGACGGCCGGGTCGCGGCCGTGTTGTCGCTCGGGACGACGGCCGCCGAGGATCTGCCCGCCGATCCGAAGCTGCGCGCGCTCACGCTGGAGCGGCGCGATCTCGAACGCCGCGTCGAAGCGCTTCGATTGTTGAAAGACAGCATGGACCCAGCGAAGTACAGCGCTGAGCTGGAGAAACTCGTGACCGCCATCGCACTCAAGACCCGCGAGATTCGCGCCGCAGAAACCGCGACGCCAGGAGCACAAGGCCGATGATCGAACAAGCCGCCGCCAACGCTCAGATGGTCGATCTGAGCTCGCCCGATGACATCGCGCTTGCCGACAAGATGAATGCGGGCCGCACACAGATCGTGAGCGAGCTGAAGAAGATCATCGTCGGCCAGGATGAAGTGATCTCGCAGGTGCTGATGACGCTCTTCGTCGGCGGCAACAGCCTGATCGTCGGCGCCCCCGGGCTCGCGAAGACGCTGCTCATCCACACGATGGCGCGCGTTGTCGACCTGAAGTTCTCGCGGATTCAGTTCACGCCCGACCTGATGCCCTCCGACATCACCGGCACCGACCTGGTGCAGGAAGATGCGACCACGGGCCGGCGGCAGATGGTGTTCGCGCCCGGCCCGATCTTCGCGAACATCGTGCTCGCCGACGAAATCAACCGCACCCCGCCGAAAACGCAGTCGGCGCTGCTCGAGGCGATGCAGGAGCACCGCGTCACGATTCAGGGGCGGACCTACTCGCTCGCCGAACCGTTCTACGTCTTCGCCACGCAGAACCCGATCGAGCTCGAGGGCACCTATCCGCTGCCCGAAGCGCAGCTCGATCGCTTCATGTTCCACATCATCATCGACCACCCGCCGTACGACGAGGAGCTCGGCGTCGTGCGGACGACGACGGCGCTGCAGAACCCGCAGCTCGAGCGGCCGGTCACGGGCGAGGATCTGATCGCCTTCCAGCGGCTGGTGCGCAAGGTGCCGGTTGCCGAGCCCGTGATGCGTCATGCGCTCGACATCGTGCGTGCGACCCGTCCGCGGAATCCCGACAGCAAGGATTTCGTCAACAAGTGGGTCGCGTTCGGCGCCAGCGTCCGCGCCGCGCAGTATCTCGTGCTCGGCGGCAAGGCGCGCGCGCTCACGAACGGCCGGTATCACGTGAGCTTCGACGACATTCGATCGCTCGTGCATCCGGTGCTGCGGCATCGCATCATCACCAACTTCCACGCGCAGTCCGAAGGTGTCACCACCGACGCGATCGTGGATCGGCTTCTCGAAGCCGTGCCGCTTCCGCGCTCGGGGATGTGACATGCCGGTCGAAACACACGCGATTCCGGGCGCGCGCTTCATGGACCCCTCGGTCCTGGCGCGCATCGGCAATCTGGAGCTGGTGGCGCGCGCCGTCGTCGATGGGTTCATCAACGGCCTGCACAAGGCGCCCTATTTCGGCGCGTCGGTGGACTTTGCCGAGCACCGCGGCTACGTGCCCGGCGACGACATCCGCCGCATGGACTGGAAGCTCTGGGCCCGCACCGACCGCTACTACATCAAGGAGTACGAGGCCGAGTCGAACATGAACTTCTCGGTGCTCCTCGATGCCTCGAAGTCGATGGACTACGGCAGCCGCGGGATCACGAAGTTCGACTACGCGCGGATTCTGACCGCGTGTCTCACCAACCTCGTGCACCATCAGCGCGATCGCGTCGGGTTCGTGGCCTTCGACACCGAGGTGCTCGAGCATGTGCCGCCCTCGGCCAAGCACATGGAGACCGTGCTCCACGTGCTCGATCGGCTGAAGCCGGGACGCCCGGGCAGTCTCAAGGGCCCGCTGCACAGGCTCGCCGAACACTTCGGACGACGAGGTGTGCTGGTCGTGATCTCGGACTTCTACGAGGAACCCGAGGCCGTGCTCGACGCGCTGTCGCCGCTGCGCTTCCGCGGCAACGACCTGATCGTCTTTCACATCCTCGATCCCACCGAGGTCGAATTCGGCTTCGACGACGCGCAGCCCTTCGAGGATCTGGAGAGCGGCGAGCAGATGCCGGTGGTGCCGGAGGCGTTCCGCGAAGAATACCGATCGCTGGTGCGCGCGCATATCGACGCGCTGACGCAGAGCTTTTCGGCGGTGCGCGTCGACTATGCGATGCTGGATACGTCCAAGCCGCTCGATCACGCATTGAACCGGTACCTCAATAGCCGCGCGAGAACGATGAAGATTCGGTAGATATGCAGTTTCTAGCGCCCTTATTCTTCGTCGCCCTCGCCGGGCTCGCCATTCCCGTGCTGCTGCACCTCACCCAGCGCGAGAAGAAGCAGATCATCCGCTTCCCCTCGCTGATGTTCGTGCGGCGGATTCCCTACGAGTCGGTACGGCGGCGGAAGATTCACAACTGGCTGCTGTTGATGGTGCGGCTCGCCGCGCTCGCGCTCATCGTCTTCGCGTTTGCGCGGCCGTTGATTCAGCGCCGCGATCAGACGCCGCCCCCCGGCGGCGGCGCGCGCGAGGTCGTCGTCCTGCTCGACACGAGCTACAGCATGGGCTTCGGGGATCACTGGGACCGCGCCATGGACGCGGCGCGCAAGGAGATCGCGAAGCTGAATCCGTCGGACCGCGGCTCGGTCGTGCTCTTCGGATCGTCGGCCGACATCCAGATGCGGAACACCTCCGAGCGCGATCGCCTCACCGCCTCGTTCGCGACCGCGAAACCGCGTCCGTCGGCGACACGGTTCGCGCCGGCGCTCAAGGTCGCGGGGAGCATTCTCGCCGAGTCGTCGCTGCCGCGCCGCGAGGTGGTGCTGATCAGCGATTTCCAGCGCGGCGGCTGGCGCGGGGAAGAAGGCGCAAAACTGCCGGCGGGCGCCACCTTGACCCCGGTTGCGATTCAGGGCGCGGCCGATCGGCCGAATGTCTCCGTCACCGGTGTCTCGCTGGCGCGTTCGTCCTTCTCGAATCAGGAGCGCGCGGTGGTGACGGCGGGCGCGGTCAACCGGAGCGAGCGGGCCGTCTCGGGCGCGACGATGACACTCGAGGTGGGAGGACTGCCGATCGCGACCAAGCCGCTCGCGATCGAGCCGGGCGGTGCCACGTCGGTCACCTTCGATGCGTTCACGATCAGCTCGAAGAATCTGCGAGGGACCGTGCGCGTGAGCGACGATGCGCTCGCCGCCGACAACGCCTTCAATTTCGTCGTCTCACCGACCGAGCCCGTGCATCTCACGCTGGTGGACCGAGGCAGCGCCGCATCGACCCTCTATCTCAATCGGGCGCTGGCGATCGGTCAGTCGCCTCGCTTCGAGGTGGTCTCCCGCGAACCGGACTCTGTGAGCGACGAGGACCTGCGCAAGAGTGCGGTCGTGTTGCTGAACGATGTCGAGGTGAACACCGGTCTCGCCCGGCGTCTGCTCCGCTACGTGGACCAGGGCGGCGGGCTGTTCGTGGCGACCGGTTCGCGCGCGACCTGGCCGCAGGAGGTCGATCTGCTTCCGGCGAGTGTCGGTCCGCCCGTCGATCGGACTCGCGGCGACGTCGGGCGCGTGGGCGCGCTCGAGTACGGCCATCCGATCTTCGAAGTGTTTCGCGCGCCGCGCAGCGGCGACTTCTCCGCCGTTCCCGTATTCCAGTATCGAAACCTGACCGCTGCCAAGGGCGCGCAGGTACTCGCGCGCTTCGATGCCGGCTCGCCCGCCGTTCTCGAGCGGCGTGTCGGCAGCGGACGCGTCGTGATCTGGGGATCCACGTTGGACATGTCGTGGAGCGATTTGCCGAAGCGGCCCGTCTTCCTCCCGTTCGTCCATCGAACGGTCCGGCACCTGGCGAACTACAAAGAGCCGCAGCCCTGGGTCACGGTCGGGCAGGTGCTCGACCCCTCGGCGACGCAGGTGCTTCACGGCCAGCGGATGGTGTTGACCCCCTCGGGTAAGCGCGTCCCGATCGATGACGAAGGCGCGGACGTGGTGGAGCTGAGCGACCAGGGCTTCTACGAGCTCCGGGGCGAGAATCAGAGCGTGACGGTGGTGGCGGTCAACGTGGATCCGGCTGAGGCTGACCTGACCCCGATGGATCCCAAGGAAATCGTGGCCGCGGCCGTTGGAGTGTCAGGGTCGCAGGGGGCTGGCGCTTCGGGTGCGCCGCAAACTCCGGCGGAAAAAGAGAAGAATCAACGGCTGTGGTGGTATCTGCTCTGCGCTGGAATCCTGCTGCTGGCCGCCGATACGCTGCTCTCGAACCGACTGGCAAAAACCTAAGCAAAGCGGCCGCTTCCGGCGTATTCTGAACAGACCGCGCGCACGCTACCTCTGCGCTCTGCGGTCTAGGCGCGCAGGCTAAAGCCTGCGCTCTACGGTCTAACGGGCATCAGGCCCGTAGAGCGGAGGCTTCAGCCTCCGCGTTGATGGTATCCGTAGAGCGGAGGCTCGAGCCTCCGCGTTGATGGGGAAGCGAGGGTTCAGACAGAACCCCGCGGAATCACAATCGAGGGACTCATGCTCGAGTACCTGCGCCGTCAAGGCACGTCACCCAACAGCCTCCTCGACATCATCGCGGAAGTGCGCACACGCTGGCGTCTGAAGCTCGCGCTGAGAGGCGCGCTCTGGATCGCCGTGATCGGCTTCGCGCTGTTCCTGCTGACGGCGTACGCGCTGGAATGGACACGCTTCAGCGCGGAGGCGATCATCGGCGCGCGCGTGCTGATGGTGGTCGCGCTCGTCGGTCTGGTCGCGTGGTTCCTAGTGCGGCCGCTGCGGCGCCGCGTCACCGATGAACAGGTCGCGCTCTATCTCGAGGAGCACGAGCCGTCACTGCAGGCCACGCTGTTGAGCGCGGTGGAGACGAGCCGCGAAGGCCATGTGCCGGAATCGGCAGCGCTCGTTCGCAGGGTGATCGAGCAGGCGATTGAAGCGTGCGCGCGCATCGACGCCGCGAGGCGGGTCGAGAGCCAGCCGCTGCAGCGATATGCGCTGGCGATTGGCGGCACGGTGTTCGTGGCGGCGCTCGCCATGCTGGTCGGCCCCGCGTTCCTGCGCCATGCGATCTCGGCGATCGTACTGATCCCGAGTGTGCAAGCGGCGTCGCCCTATCGCATCGCGGTGACGCCCGGCGACATCACGGTTCCCAAAGGCGCCGATCAGCAGGTCACTGCGGCGCTCTCGGGATTCAATTCCGAAGACGTGCAGGTGATGGTGAAACGGACCCCGGGTGGCCCGTTCGAGCCGCTGCCAATGGTGCGCAACAACGAGACCGGCAAGTACGAGGGCATGGTCTTCGACGTGATGGCCGCGCTCGACTACCAGGTCATCGCCGACGGCGTGCAGTCGACGATTCATCACCTCAAGGTCGTCGACGTTCCGTACGCGCAGCGGGTCGAGCTCGAGTACCACTTCCCGGCCTACACCGGGCTCGAGCCGCAGAAGATCGAGGACGGCGGCGACGTCGCAGTGCTGCGCGGATCGGAAGTGCGCGTGCACATCTTCCCGACCATGAAGACCGGATCGGGACGACTGACGCTGAAAGACAAGCAGCCGATTCCGCTGAAGCTCGAAGCCGACGGCACGTTCTCCGCGGCGTTCACCGCCGATCAGGACGGGTACTACCGCGTGGAATTCGACGCGCCCAACGGTGAGCACGTGATCGGTTCGCCGCAGTACACCATCGACGTGCTGGCAGACAAGCCGCCCACGATCACCTTCTCGAAACCGGGGCGCGATACGTCGGTGTCGTCGATCGAAGAAGTGTTCACGGAAGCCAACGCCGTCGACGACTACGGCGTGCGTAATCTCGAGCTGGTGTACTCGGTGAACGGCGGCGCGGAGAAAGTGATCAAGCTGTTCAACGGCACCAAGCGGCTGCCGGAGGTGACGGCGGGCCACACCTTCTACCTCGAAGAGCTGAACGTCCAGCCGGGAGACGCGGTGTCGTACTACGCCCGTGCGAGCGACAACGACGCTGTCAGCGGATCGAAGCAGGCGTCGAGCGATCTCTACTTCCTGCGCATCAGGCCGTTCAAGAAGGACTTCCGTCAGGCGCAGTCGCAGGGCGGCGGCGGCGGGGGCGGTGGCGGCGGCGGGGGGCAGGTCGAGGCGCTGTCGGAGCAGCAGCGGCAGATCATCTCTGCGACGTTCAACGTGCAGCGCGATCGCAAGAAGGTCGCCGCCGACAAGGTGCGTGAGAACTCGAAGGTCGTGTCGCTGTCGCAGTCGCGTCTGCGCGAGCAGGTCGAGGGTCTCCTCACGCGCATCAACAGCCAGTTGATCGAACGCGATCCCGCGTTTGCCAAGATCGGTGAGTACCTGCCGCAGGCGGTCACCGCGATGAAGGAAGCCGAGGGCAAATTGAGCGCGGCCGCACCCGATCAGGCGCTGCCTCCCGAAAACAAGGCGCTGCAGATTCTGCAGAAGGCCGAAGAGGAGTACGAGACACAGGTCCAGGTGAGCCGCCAGCAGGGTGGCGGTGGCGGGGGCGGCGGTGCCGTGCAGCAGGAACTCGCAGCACTGTTCGAGCAGGAACTGAACAAGATGGCGAGCCGGTACGAGACGGCGAGCCAGGCCTCCGAACAGAATCGGGATCGCGAGGTCGATGAGCTGCTCGAGAAACTGAAGGAGCTGGCGCGTCGCCAGGAGCAGGAGGCGGAACGGCAGCGGCGCCGCGCGATCGAAGGGCAACAGGGGAGCGGCGGCAGCAGCGGCGCGCAGCAGCGTGCGCTCGCCGATCAGGTCGAGGAAGCGGCGCGTCGTCTCGAGCGGCTGTCTCGCGAAGAGCAGCGGCCAGAGCTTGCGCAGGCCGCTCGACAGATGCGCGAGGCGGCAGATGCGATGAGACGCGCAGCGGCTGGCGGCGACGCCAACGCGTCGGCCCAGGCGCAAGCTGCGCTCGAGCGACTGCGCGAGACCGAGAAGAAGCTGCAGGGATCGCTGACGCAGCGCGCGCAGCGCGACATCGAAGACGCCAAGCGGCAGGCCGATCAGCTCGCGCGCGATCAGCAGGAGATCGCCGATGCGGTGAAGCAGCTGCCGGCGAGCCCGCAAGCGCGCGCGCAGCAGGCAGCCCGCATCAATGAAAAGAAGGACGACCTCGATGCGAAGCTCGGTCAGCTCGAGGGCAACCTGGATCGCGCCTCGCGCGACGCGAGCCGCGAAGAGAAGCAGGCGGCGCGCAAGATGTCGGAAGCCGCGGGCGCGATTCGCGACAACCGGCTGCGCGATGCGATCAAGTACTCGCACGAGCTGGTCCGCCGCGGACAGCCTCAACAGGCAAGCGCGGCCGAAGGCGACATCTCGCGCGGCATCGAAGAAGTGCGTCAGCGCCTCAACGAGGCGCAGGCCGCACTCGGTCAGGGGCAGCCGGGCGACAAGCGCAATCAGGCGCTCGACCGCGCATCGCGTCTTGCCCGAGGTGCGGAGTCGCTGCAGGAGCGCACCCGCGAGCGCGCGCAGCAGGGCCGCGATCAGCAGGGCAAAGAGGGCCAGCAGGGACAGAATGGCCAGGGCAAGGAAGGCCAGAAGGGTCAGGGCCAGCAGGGGCAGGGCCAACAGGGTCAAGGCCAAAGTGGCCAGCAGGGCCAGGGCGGCCAGCGAGGCGATGGTCAGAACGGCGGCAACCGCGGCGGTCTCGGCGATCGCGCGGATGCCGGTGGGTTTGGCGGCTACGATCGCGGAGCCTATCGAGGCGGCGCGACCTGGGGCGGCTGGTGGGAAGGCGGACGACTGACGCCTGAAGACGCCCGGCAGTTGCGTGGTGAGGCGAGACAGTACGCAAACGACGCGGAAGCGCTTCGCAACCTGCTGCGCGGCGAGAAGATCGACCCGCGTGAGCTCGACGAGATCGTGAAGGCGCTTCAGCAGCTCCAGGACGAGCGCGTGTATCAGGACGTCAAGGAGCTCGCTCGTCTGCAGTCATTCGTCGCTGAAGGGTTGAAGCGTTTCGAGTTCGGCTTGCGTCGCCAGGTCAACGCGGATTCGGGCGCGATTGCGCTGACCGGATCCGACGAAGTGCCCGAGGAATTCCGGCCACTCGTCGAGCAGTATTACAAGTCGCTCTCGAAGACACCGCGGTGAAGCGCTCTCTGCTGGTGGCCGCGCTTGCCCTGTGTGTGGCAAGTGCGGCCGCCGCGCAGTTCGGACGCTTCGGCGGTTTCGGCTTCCGAAACCGCTTCCCTCCTCACCCTCCGACCAAGGACACGTTCGGACACGGCTTCAATTTCTGTCGCGGCATCTACACGAGCAACCGTGGTGAGGCCGGCGGCACAGGGTGGACGACCGACTATCCGGATGCCGACATCAATTTCTCGATCCGCCTGTCGGAGCTGACGAAGATCCGCGTCAAGTTCGACGCACAGCGAAAGCCTGACTTCGTGACGGTCCGTCTCACCGACGACGCGCTCTTTCAATGTCCGTTCGTGCACATGGAGGACGTCGGGACGATGGAGCTGAGTGACGCGGAGGTCGAAGCGTTGCGCGGTTATCTGTTGAAGGGCGGGTTCGTGTGGGTCGACGATTTCTGGGGGCCGGCCGCGTGGGAACAGTGGACCGAGGAGATCGGCCGCGTGCTGCCGCCGACGCAGTATCCGATCCGCGACCTGACCCCTGAGCATCCCATCTACAAGGCGCAATTCGTCATCAAGGAGTTCCCGCAGATCCCGTCGATTCAGCACTGGCGCGGCAATCCCTACTCGACCTCCGAGCGCGGAGAGGACAGCGCGACGCCCGACTTCAAAGCGATCTCCGATGCGCACGACCGCATCATGGTGCTGATGACGCACAACACCGACATCTCCGATGCGTGGGAGCGCGAGGGCGAGGACCCGCGCTACTTCTACCAGTTCTCGCCGAAGGGCTACGCGGTGGGCATCAACGCGATGGTCTACACGATGACCCATTGAGCGCGCGAGGGAGCAGAGCGCGCAGAGACGTCGTCTCCGCGCTCGCCGCTCCCCCCTGCGATCGGGCGCTGCCTCGCTATAGAATCGCAGAGTATGCCCTCAGGCATCCTGCTGACGATTCTCGGCCTCATGGCATCCAACGTGTTCATGACCTTCGCGTGGTACGCGCATCTCCGCAATCTCGCGGACCGGCCGTGGTACGTCGCGGCGCTCGTGAGCTGGGGGATCGCGCTCTTCGAGTATCTGCTGCAGGTGCCCGCGAATCGCATTGGATTCCAGACGTTGTCACTCGCGCAGCTCAAGGTTCTGCAGGAGGTCATCACGCTCGGCGTGTTCGTGCCGTTCGCGCTCATTTACATGCGGCAGCCGGTGAACGTGAATTTCCTGTGGGCGGGCGTGTGCCTGCTCGGCGCCGTCTACTTCATGTTCAAGTAGGACGGAGACCCAGCCGTGTCGACTCCTCCGGGCAAGAAGATCTGCGACAACATCCTCGAGACCATCGGTCACACGCCGCTCGTGCGCGTCAACCAGATCACGCGCGGCGTGACCGACGCCACCGTGCTGGTGAAGCTCGAGACGTTCAACCCCGGCAACTCGATCAAGGACCGCATCGCCATCCGCATGATCGAGGACGCGGAGCGCTCGGGGCAGCTGAAGCCCGGTGGGACGATCATCGAGGGCACATCAGGCAACACCGGCATGGGCCTCGCCATCGTGGCCGCGATCAAAGGCTACAAATGCGTCTTCACGACCACCGATAAGCAGTCGAAGGAGAAGATCGACGCGCTGAAGGCGTTCGGTGCCGAGGTCATCGTCTGTCCGACTGACGTCGACCCCGAGGACCCGCGGTCGTACTACTCGGTGTCGTCGCGGCTGCAGCATGAAATCCCGGGCGCGTGGAAGGCCAATCAGTACGACAACCCGTCGAACACCGCGGCCCACTATGAGCAGACCGGGCCCGAGATCTGGGATCAGACCGACGGCAAAGTCGCGCATCTCGTGGTCGGTGTCGGGACCGGCGGAACGGTGAGCGGCATTGGACGGTATCTCAAGGAGCGCAGCGCCGCAATCAGAGTCTGGGGTATCGATACCTACGGCTCGGTGTTCAAGAAGTACAAAGAGACCGGCATCTTCGACAAGAACGAGATCTACCCCTACATCACCGAAGGGATCGGCGAGGATTTTCTTCCTGGCAACGTCGACTTCGACCTGATCGACCACTTCGAGAAAGTCACCGACAAGGACGCCGCCATCATGACGCGGCGCCTCGCGCGCGAGGAAGGGATCTTCGCGGGCAATTCCGCCGGCGCTGCCATGGCCGGCGTCATCCAGCTCGCCGATCGCTTCAAGAAAAAAGAGATCGTCGTCGTGGTCTTTCACGACCACGGCACGCGCTACCTCGGGAAGATGTACAACGACGACTGGATGCGCGCGAAGGGGTTCCTCGAGGTCACCGGCATGACCGCGCGCGATCTCGTGGCGATGGGCGTATCAGGGGAGCTCTGCGCCGTCGAAGCGTCCGAGCCGATCGAAACCGCGATTCGCGTGATGGGGGAGCACGATTTCTCGCAGATCTCGGTGACGAAGAACGGACGCATCATCGGCTCGCTCAACGAGGCGCATCTCTTCGAGGAGTTCGTCCGTCAGCCCGATCTCAAAGGCAAATCGGTCGAGGAGATCATGCAGCCCGCGTTTCCCTTCGTCGATATCTCGACGCACATCGAGCTGCTCTCGACCATGATCACCTCCGAGAACCCTGCCGTGCTCATCCGCGACTTCAAGACGGACAAGACGTTCATCATCACGCGGTCTGATGTGATTCGAGTGCTGACGCAGGTACGGGGAGAATAGGGCAGCGGCACGCTGACCGGCGTGTGCGTCGTCTCTTCCGTCAGCTCACACGTCGCGTGGTGTCGGTCAGCGTCACGACCCTGGAGGCGGCGACTGCGGCCGCCTTGAGCGCATCGAATTCCACGAGCCGTGGCTGATAGCCCGGCGCGAACGTGACTTGAAGCACCGCTGATTCGCCGCCGGCAATCGTGAAATAGACCGACTCGCGCCCGTCGTTTTCCGCAACCGGGACGTCGCGGAGTCGGACTTCGCTCCGGCCCACCAGTTTCATGATGCCGGCCTCGAACTCGGCGCGCAGGGCCTGCGGATCGGCACCGCGTGCGGCCTTCTCGTGCACGAGGTCGACCAGTCCGGCCAGATGGGTCTCCACATCAACCGGCTCGGTACTCACCGGTATCAACGTATCGAGCGCGGAATCGAACACCGCCGCAGCTTGGTACATCACGCCGGTGCGGCCGGCTGAGGCGACTTCGCTTCGAACGATACGGGCGGGCATAGTGACGTCTCGGCTGGGACCCCATAGACGGAACGTGGTCGTCGCGCCGGACGGTATACGGCTGCACGATTCGACGAGCAGACCACTGCTGGAGATGTTGATCAGCCGTAGATTGACTCCCGATGGCACGTTGATCTCCGAGAACCATGGCAGCTGCCAGCCCTCCCATCGCTTCGCCCGTTCGCGGATCGTGAACGCGTCCTCGTAAAGCGGCACGCCCGTTTGAAAAGCGTCGATCGGTTGTTGCGAAAGAGGCGGGTCGACCATCGCCGGTTCCTCGCCGGCGGCGGCCGCTCTTGCGATCGTCGCCTGGGTGATCGCTTCATCGATCCGCGTGGCAATCGGGCTGAAGTCGTACGACGGCACCAACGGCGTGGAGCGGCGCCAACGCAGCAGGGAGAACAGGCCTCGTGGCTCTGGCTCGGGCGTCTCGGGCCTTTGTTCGATGGCAAGAATACTGGTCATCATAGTGGTCGTGCCTTCTGAAGCGCTCGCGTGTTGAGAGGGCAAATCTCGGGCCGCTTTGCAGTCGCGGGAAAATGCACACGGCGGCCTACGTTGGCGCGGTCATGGGCGATTGAGGTCTGCCGCAGGAAGGACTAATGGTGCCTGCTTTTCCGGTTTTTCTCGCCGAGAGTGCAGGGATGCGCAGCGTTAGACGATCATTCACCCTTCGTCGGCCATCTCCTCGGCGACGATCGCGGTGTGCACTGCGGCACCCTGCAGCATCGGCACCGCAATCGCCGTGATCGCGCGGCGCCAGTCGCCTTCGAGCTCGTCGTTCCACGAGAGAGACGCGGATCGGATCGCGCGGACGAGCGCCTCGCGCACGACGAAATAATCCTGCGGCTTCGCGCCCCAGTGCACGTGCTGCACGCCGAGATCCCGGAGCGATTCCTGGAGCGCCGATACGTCCTCGAGATTTTTCACGACCAGCGCGAGCGCGGCTTCGAAGTGTCCCTGCAGCGAGGTCATGTCCGCCGGAAACAGCGAGCGCAGTGCGGGCGCACTTGTGAACAGTTCGTGGTAGAAGCGTGTCGCCAGGGCGCGTGGCTCTGTCGAGACGTGAGCGAAGCTGCTCTTGAGTCGGGCGATGCGCTCGGGTGTCATAATGTCGCCGCCTCGTGATCTCTTCTCCTGAGGATCCTGACCGGCCCGGTTCGTCCGGCGAGCTCGTGCCGGAAGTCTATGACGAACTGAGAAAGCTCGCGAGAGCCAGGCTTGCCCGGGAGCGCCAGCCGAATCAGACGCTTCAACCGACCGCTCTCGTCCACGAAGCCTACCTGCGCGTCTCGAGCCAGCCACGCCAGTGGGATCGGCGCGGGCATTTCTTTGCCGCCGCCGCGCTGGCGATGCGGCGCATTCTGGTGGAGCGTGCCCGTCATTATCGGCGCATCAAACACGGCGCCGGAGGCGAACACGTCGAGGCGGATGACGCGATCGCCGGCGTTGATCCCGATTTGACCGACGTCCTCGCCATCGACGAAGCTCTGTCGCGTCTCGAGTCGACCGATCCACGCAAGGCGAAGATCGTCACGCTGCGGTACTTCGCCGGCCTCACCATCGAGGAGACCGCCTCGGCGCTCGATCTCTCGCCGGCCACCGTGAAGAACGAGTGGACGTTCGCGCGGGCGTGGCTGTTCCGGGTGCTCGGCTCGCGGGATTCGTCGTCCGGCGGTGGTCCGACATGACCGAGCCCGTGAGTCCGGCAGAGGCGATCTTCCTCGCGCTGGCGGACCTCGCACCTGCGGATCGCGAATCGTTGTTGCGGGAGCGCTGCGGTCAGGATTCGCGCCTGCGCGCGGAAGTCGATGCCATGCTCGCGGCCATCGAAGCTCCCGATGATGGCTTTCTCGATCCGGCTCGGATTCCCGCGCTCGACATGGCCGCCGTCGATGGTCCGCTACAACCTGGTACGGTCCTCGGCGACTTTCTCGTGCTCCATGCGATCGGGTCGGGAGGGATGGGGGTTGTCTATGCCGCGCAGCAGGACCGCCCCCGGCGCACGGTTGCGATCAAAGTGCTGCGTCGGGGGTTTCGGCACCCCGAGATTCTGAGGCGGTTCGAGCGCGAGGCCGAGATGCTCGGCCGACTTCAGCATCCTGGCATTGCGAACGTGTTCGCGTTCTATCGCGGCGATCGCCACGTGCCCGCGCATCTCGTGATGGAGCTCGTGAGCGGGCCACCGATCACCGAGTATGTGCAGGCGCACGCGCTTGGTCCAGCGACCCGCATCGAGCTGCTCATCGACGTCTGCCATGCCGTACAGCATGCGCACGAGCGCGGCGTCATCCATCGGGACCTGAAACCGGCAAACGTGCTCGTGTCCGATAGCGGCCTGCCGAAGGTGCTCGATTTCGGCATCGCGCGTGCGACTGGTCTCGATATCCACTCGACGATCCAGACTGCGCACGGGCAGCTGCTCGGTACCCTCGCTTACATGAGTCCCGAGCGTTTGCGCGGGGGAGTCGAAGTCGATGGCCGCAGCGACGTGTATGCGCTCGGCGTGATGTTCTATCGCTTGATGGCAGGACGCCTGCCCTTCGACGTCGGTGGCCTGCCGCTCGTGGATGCGGCGCAGCGGATTCTTCACACCGACGTGCCGCCGCTCGGATCGATCGACGCACGCTTCGTCGGTCCGATCGAGCAGGTGGCCCGACGAGCGATGGCAGCCGATCCCGATCGACGCTATCAGTCGGCGGCAGAACTGGCCGCCGATCTTCGCGCCTGTCTCGAGGGGCGTTCTCCATCCGCAGCGGTGTCGCTCGACGAGGCTGTGCCGCTCGGAGTCTCCCAGGTGCTCACCGCCCAGAGCGTCGACCTGAGATTGATCGCGCTCGCCCTCGTGGGCGGCGCAGTCATCGTGCTCGACGCCACCACTGGCGCGCAGTTCGCTGCGATACCCGGTGATGGGACCCCGATCGAACGCCTCTCCTTCGATGTGGATGGACACCTCGAGATTGGAAGAACAGGCTCGAGGATCGAACGCGTGCACACCAGGTTCGGTTGACTACGATGCCTCCGCGAGCTGTTGCGCGACACCGGCCTTCATCGTCGCCGCGAGCACGCCGTACACCGTGGTCCACGCGTCCTTGACCTCGGGCGTGAACGCAGAGCCGAGTCCCTTCTCCAGCGTCCAGAGCAACGCTTCACCGACGGTCTCGTAGTGCCGGTCGACGACGCCGTAGTGTGCGTGGCGACGACCCAGATCCTCGAGGACGGGGATCAGCCGATCGAGACGGGGAAGGCCTTTGACGGCAGCGGTCAACATGAACATCAGCTTTCGGCGCTGCTCCGCCATATCTCCCCGGAACATCGACTCGAGCGTGGGGTCGATTTCGAAGAGTCGCCGATAGAAGAGCGCCGCCACGTCGTCGGCAATCGGGGCGACCACGGCGAAGGTCTCCTGAACGAGCTCGATCTGGGTCATCGTCGGCATTGGTGTTTCCCTCCCTCTTCCACCCAATGCGACGTTTCCCGGACAAGTGGCTAATGGATCTGAGGAGGAACCGGGGACGGGGGGAACAGGATGATCACACGGGGATAACGGGGAAAACGGGGGCACGGGATGCTTGATCACGAAATGATGTCCCCGTTTCCCCTGTTTCCCCCGTTGTCCCCGTGTTGATGCTTTTCTCCGTTCCTCTGCTCAACCCGCGCGGCCCCTCGCGAGCTGCGCGGCCTGTGTCAGGAGGTAATTGCGCTCTGGAATGCTGGTCGTGCGTTCTGCGGCGATTCGATACTGCTCGATCGCCTGCTCATGGTTGCCTGCCAGTTCCAGGAGATGCGCGCGCACAGCCGCAAGACGATGGTGCCCACCGAGCCGTTCGTCCGCATCCAGCGCCTCGAGCCGCGCGAGCCCGGCGGCAGGGCCGTGCACCATCGCGATCGCGACCGCGTGATTGAGCGTGACCATGGGGTTGTCGGCCATATGCATCAGCAGACCGTACAGCGCCAGTATCTGCGGCCAGTCGGTGTCTTCGGCACGAGGCGCTTCATCGTGAAGGGCCGCGATGGCAGCCTGCAGCTGATAGGGACCGATCGCCCCCTTTGACAGGCTCGCGGTGACGAGTGCCTCACCCTCTTCGATCAGCGCGCAATCCCATAGCGATCGATCCTGATTCGTGAGCGAGATCAGCTCGCCGTCGGGTCCTGTCCGGGCGGCGCGGCGCGCATCGGTGAGGAGCATCAGCGCCAGGAGGCCCGTGACCTCGCTGTCCTCGGGGAGGAGGCGATGCACGGCACGAGTCAGACGAATGGCTTCGCGCGTCAGATCGCTGCGCTGCAACGACGGGCCCGAGCTGCTCGTGTAGCCTTCATTGAAGATCAGGTAGAGCACGTGGAGCACCGCCCGCAGTCGCTCCGATCGCTCCTCGTGGGTTGGCATGCTGAACGGAACGCCGGAGGTCTTGACGGTGTGTTTCGCGCGGCTGATCCGCTGTGCCATCGTGCTTTCGGGAACGAGAAACGCGCGTGCGATCTCCGCCGTCGTAAGGCCGCCGATCGCACGCAGCGTCAGCGCGATTGCAGACGACGAGGTGAGCGACGCATGGCAGCACATGAAGAGGAGGATCAGCGTGTCGTCGTGTTCTACCGCATCGTCGTCTGGACTTGGGATCACGGGATCGATCTCCGACATCACCAGGGTTTCGCGGCGACGGCGGGCCGACTCGGCACGCAGGTGATCGGTCAAGCGGCGTACCGCAACCTGTATCAGCCATCCGCGTGGATTGTCGGGCCGGCCGTCTTTTGGCCACTGCGTCGCCGCGGCGACGAGCGCCTCCTGCACGGCGTCTTCCGCAGCAGCGAAATCGCCGCATCGTCGAACGACCGCGCCGAGCACCTGGGGCGTCAGCTCCCGCAGCAGATCCTCGGCGTCGGTATCGAGCGATGGGGTGGTCACGGCGCATCAACCGGCGGAGCGCTCATGACCTCCCTGACCTCGATGGCCATGTTGAGCGGTTTGCCGCCAGGTCCGGGCGCGGCCGACGCACGAGCGGCGATCGCGTATGCGCGCGCGGGCGTGTCCACGTCGATGATCCAGAACCCGGCGAGGAACTCCTTCGACTCGGGAAAGACGCCATCGGTGATCGGGATGCCATCCTTGCCCGCGCGCACGAGCTTCGCCTGCCCGGGCGTGGCCAGGCCTTCGGCGCTGACGAGCTCGCCCGCTTCGCTCAATTCCTTGTTCAAGCGTTTCATGAAGCCCACCATGGCCTTCACTTCGTCGGGCGCCCAGTTGGCGACCTGCCAATCTCCGGTCTTGCTCGGCGCGTTCATCATCAGCATGAACTTCATCGGTCCGCTCCTCTTCGATTCTTACTCATTGTGGTGTGGGCCGCCTCTTCGTAGGGGCCGCCTTCCGCCTTCGCATGAAGCTTCGGCGGACCGCCGTAGCCTTGGCGTAGGCGGTTAGGCGGCCCACTGGCGCCCCCATCAGTAAGTCGGAGCGGACAGCGCTTGCTCGACACGCCGGCCAACCGGACGGCGCGCACGCTCGTCCAACCCTGCAGCGGGGGGAGCGATCCGAAGCGAGCGCTGGCGATTCTCGTCATTGCAGTGGCGTTGGGAAGCGGCTCGGCCGCGTCTCAATCGGGTTCAGCCGATGTGCTTCCGTCTGTGTTCATGGGGAGCATCCACCCGGTTGTCCTCGTGTCCGGCGATGGCGCCTGGACACTGCAGGTGATTTCGCGTAGTGGCGTGACCGGCGGCGGAGCTGACGATCTGGTCATAAGGTCCACCGGGCACGTGAGGTATCCGGCCGGTGGAGATCTGGGGCGAATGGGCGCCGGCGAGTTGGCCACGCTCACGCAGCGGATCCACGGGATGAATCGATCGCATTGGGTGATCGGCTCACGTCTCGGCACCTGCAGCGACTGCGTTGCGACACTACTGGTGCTGACGGTGCGGGAGCCCGATGGCATCCACACCTACACGGCCTTCTGGGATGCGACAACGCGCGGAGGTATTCCCGCCGACGTGCTCGAGATTCACGATCTCGCCGTCGGCCGCATCAGGCATGTGTCATTCGGCAGGTAGGTCGAAGGTCATTCGGCGCGAAGGGTCTGCGCGGGATCGGTACGCACCGCGCGAACGGCCGGCGGCAGCGCGGCCAGCGCAGCCGCGATCCCAAGCGTGAGCAACGGCATCGCGAACGATACGAGGTCTGTAGCCTTGATGTGGAAGAGCAGCTGTTCGACCATGCGGCCGAACGCCACGCCTGCTGTCAGTCCTACGAGCAGCCCGACGCCGACCGGCGTGATCATCGCCGCAGTGACCCGCCGGACGACGTGAGCGGCGCCCGCTCCCAATGCCATGCGAATGCCGATCTCGCGACGCTGTTTCACGACGGCGTAATTGAGCACCCCGTACAAGCCGATCGACGAGAGAAGAATCGCGAGCACGGCAAAGAACGATGACAGCAGCGCCACCACGCGCTCGAGCACGAGTTGTCGACGTACCAACTCGCTCTGGGTGGCGACATCGCTGATGCGGATGTCAGGGACCGAGCGCGATGCCGCCTGGCGCAATGCAGGTACGAGCGGCAGTGGATCATTTGTGGTGCGCAGCATCACTACGGCGTTGCGTTTGTCGCCGAGTGGTACGTAGACGGTCGGAGGTACAGGATCACGCACGGTTCGGTACACCGCATCTCCTACGACGCCGACGATCTCCGCGGTCGTCTCCGCGTTTCTGAAATCACCGACGACCACTTGACGTCCGATCGGGCGGTCGCCGCCGAAGTAGAGTCGCGCGAACGTCTTGTTCACGATCACGACGCCACGCGCCGCTTCGTTCGGCTCGCCTGCTCGCGGAGCCTGGTCGCCGTGCTGGAAATCGCGGCCGTCGACCACCTCGATGTGCATCGCGGCGAAGTAGCCAGGGGATATATCGATGAAGTACGGGGGCCGATCTTCGGTGCGGCGACCCGCGACCCGCACCGGTGCGCTCCATCCATTGCCCGAGAGCGGGGCCCATCCTGCAAGCGCCGCTGACTCGACACCTGCGAGTCCCCGAATGCGGTCGACGAGCTGCAGCCACTCGGCGCGGGGAGAGCCTGTGCTCGTTACGGCTTCCATCACGAGCAGACGCTCGTGCGAAAAGCCCAGCGGCTGATTCGACAATCGAGCGAACGTGGCGACGAACAGCCCGGCGGCGAAGAGGACGAACATGCACAGCGCCATCTGAGCACCAATGAGCGTGCGCGTCAGCCGGCGGTGTGCGTGTGGATCATCGTCGCCTTTCAGCGCACGCAGTGGATCGACGGACGCGGCACGACGAGCCGGCGCGACGCCGAAGACGAAGGTCACGACGATGGCGAGAACCGCTCCGATACCGAGCGTGCGCCAATCGATGTCGAGGATGAGCCGTACCGGCTGATCGAGCTGGACGAGCGAGACCACGAACGGCGCCGCCCACCAGGAGAACGCTGCCCCGACGACCGATGCCATGAGCGCCAGCAGGGCGCTTTCCATCAGCGCGAGGCGAATCAGACGCCAACGGCCTGCGCCGATCGACGTGCGAAGCGCCATCTCACGTGCGCGCGCCACCGACTGTGCGCTCAGCAGATTCGCAACGTTCGCACACGCGATGAACAGCACGAGCGCGACGAGCGCCGTCAGAATCAGCAGCGGACGTCGCAGGTTGCGCTTAATGGACGACGTGCCTGTACCCGCGGGGATCAACTGAAGGCGCTCGGCGAGGAAAGCGTCGATGAGCGCGCGGGGAGTGCCCGGGGCGAACGTTTTGACGGCCGCCTTGTGATCGTCCACGTAGACGCGCTCCGCGAGCTGACGCACCTGCTCGGGCGTAACGCTGGTGGCAGGGCGCATCCACAGTCGGAACCACGTCCACCCCGGTTTGTCCAGCGCGTCCGCGTTCATCACGGCGGGAACGAAGAAGTCAGTGATTCGACCTGGCTCTGTGCCTGTGAATCCGGGAGGCGCAACGCCCACGACTTCGAAGCGGCTGCGTCCCCAGCGGAACGTGCGTCCGACGACCGTCGGGTCCTGTCCGAACCGTCGTGTCCAGTACTCGTGGCTGATGACGGCGACCGGATGCCCACCAGGATTTACGTCGTCAGCAGGCCCCAGTAGGCGCCCGATCGCCGGCTGGAGGCCGAGCGTAGGGAAGACGTTCCCGGAGACGTACTGTCTGAACGCGCGTTCGAATTCGTCGCCGAACGCGATCTGCTGCGGCGAGCTCGTGCCGACCACCATGACCTGCGCGCGGTCGCCGATCGTCTCGGCGTAGCGCCGGTACGTCGGGTAGTCGAAGTCGTCGCTATATTCCATCTCTCCTCGTGAGGTGAGGCGGGTGAACGCGAATGCGAAGAGACGTTCGGGTTCGGCGACGGGAAGCGTGCGCAGAAGCACGGCGTCAACGAGGCGCACCGCGGCGCTGGTTGCGCCAACCGCGAGGCCCAGCGAAAGAACTGCGGCCACCGTCGCGATCCGATGTTTCATCAACTGCCTCGACGCACACCCGAGATCGGACGTGAGACCAGCCAGCCAGGGCAGACCGCGCTGATCGCGGACGGCATCCATCGCCTGCGCGATGCCGCCGGCCTGCAGCCACGCCGCGCGTGCGACGTCCGGTGCCGTGTTTCCGCGACGGGCCGCATCATCGGCGGCAAGCGCGAGGTGTGATCGGAGCTCCTCCTCGAGATCGTCATCCCGCCGACGGGAGCCCAGCGCGCCGAGAAGACGATCGACCCACTCATGGATGATCCGCACGTCGCCCCTCCGTTCAGGCCTCGCCGCGAAGCAGCGAGTGCATGATGGCCGCCATGCGGTCCCATGCCTCTCGTTCCTTGACAAGCTCGCGACGGCCGGCCGGCGTGAGCGCGTAGAAGCGCGCCTTGCGGTTGGTGTCGGTCGTGCCCCAGGTGCCTTTCAGCAGCCCGCGCTGTTCGAGGCGCATCAGTGCGGGATAGAGCGTTCCCATGTTGAGCTGCAGCGCCCCGGCGGAGACCTGCTCGAGGCGCGCGGCGATCGCGTAGCCGTGCTGCGACCCGAGGGCGTCGAGCGTCTGCAGCACCATCAGATCAAGGGTGCCCTGGAGCACGTCGGTCTTGCCGCCGGCTTTATTAGACATGCCAATGGAGTATCACGACTTGTATTAGAGCGTCAAATGAAGCAAAGGGGGGGCGACGGTTCTATACTGTCGGCGGTTCTGAAACGCCGCCGACCGGAGGCTCTGTTCATGAAGAACGTACTGCTGCTGGCGTTCGCCATTGTCTGGCCTGCGATCGCGTCGTCGCAGACGAACGACGAGCTCGTCAACGACGGGCGCAACACCGACAACGTGACCACGCAGAGCATGGGCTATCACCGTCGCAGCTACAGCCCGCTCAAGCAGATCAACACGACGACCGTTCGGCGGCTCGTGCCGATCTGGAACGCGAGCATGATGAACGACATGGGCGAGCTGGCGGCGCCGACCGTCTACAACGGCGTGATCTACGCGATCAACGGAAAGTGGACGTTTGCGATCGACGTCGAGACCGGCCGGCAGATCTGGCGGACGCCCGTGGTCCTCGAGCCGAGCGTGAGCCGCACGGCGATCACGAGAGGCGCGGCGACGATCTACAACGGCAAGGTCTTCCGCGTCACGATCGACAACCACGTGCTGGCGCTCGACATGAAGACGGGCAAGGAGATCTGGAATCAGAAGTTCGCCGACGCGAAGGAAGGCTATTACGCCACCAGCGCGCCGATCGTCGCCAACGGGGTGCTCATCTCGGGCATGGCGGGCGGCGAGACGACGACGCGAGGGTTCCTCGACGGGTGGGATCCGGAGACCGGGAAGAAGCTGTGGCGCCGGTACACCATTCCTGAGCCCGGTGAACCCGGTTCCGAGACCTGGCCGAAGAACAGCGACGCGTGGAAGTACGGCGGCGGCCCGACGTGGCGTTCGGGTTCGTACGACCCCGAGCTGGATCTCGTCTACTGGGGCGTTGGCAACGCCGAGCCCTATGACCCGCGTCCGCGCGAAGCGCTCGACAGCCTCTACACCTCGAGCGTCCTCGCGATCCGGCCGAAGACCGGCGAGATCGCCTGCTATTACCAGTACACGCCCAACGACGTCTACGACGTCGATGGCAACGACGAGCAGGTGCTGGCCGATCTTCCGGTCAACGGTCAGATGCGCAAGGTGATGATTCAAGCCAACAAGAACGGTTTCATGTACGTCCTCGATCGCACCAACTGCAAGCTGATCGCCGCGCACGCGTTCGTCAAGGTGAACTGGGCCTCCAAGATCGATCCGACGACGGGGCGGCCCGCGTTGACCGATGTCTACAAACGATTCCTCGCGGGTGAAGAGGTCGAGATCTGGCCCTCTCGCGGCACCAACGCGGTGCCGATCTCGCTCGACCCGAACACCGGGTTGATTTACGCGAGCACGTGGAACCTGCCTCGCATCCAGAAACTCGGGCCGCCGCCGCCGCAGACGCTCGGCGCGAGCACCACCGGTGTCACCGCACGTCTTCCCGAAGTGAAGCCAGGGGATGTCTACGGATACTTCCTGGCCATCAATCCGGTGACAGGAGAGAAGAAGTGGGAGGTCCCGTTGACCGACTTTCCCAGTTCGGCGGGCGTGCTGACGACGGCCGGTGGTCTGGTGTTCACCGGCAAGCTGTCAGGTGAGTTCGTCGCGCTCGACCAGGCCACTGGCAAGACGCTGTGGCAATTCAAGACCGGATCGTCGATCAACTCGACTGCCATCACCTACACACACAACGGCCGTCAATACGTCACGATCGCGTCAGGGCTCGGCGGGGGTCTCGCAAACCGCTATGCGGGCGATAAGGTGCCGACGGGCGGGTCGATCTGGACGTTCGCACTGATGCCGTAGGCATGGTTCCGGTCGGTGCGATCCTGCTGACGTCGATCGGTGCGATCCTTCCTATCGATTGTCGGTGCGATCCTGCTGACGCCGGTCGGGGTGCGATCCTGCTGACGCGGTCGGTGCGATCCTGCTAACGCGAGTCGGTGCGATCCTACTCGCGATTGTCGGTGAGACGTGGCTGACGATTGTCGATGCAAAGGCTGTGACACTGTCGGTGCGATCTTGTGACGACGGTTGGTGAGAATTCCAAGCGCGCGTTAGCGAGATCGCATCGACATGCGTGAGAGCGATCGCACCGACTGGCACCAGGATCGCACCGAATATCGTCAGAGAGCTCGCACCGACGATCTCGGGACACCCGTTACAAACAGTTCACATTCTGGTTTCAGAACCGTCGGAAGCAATCCGATACTGTCGCCCCTTCTCAGCAGCCGTACAGGCTGCGCCGACCCATGAGGAGGGGCTTTGACAAATACTGGTCGCAGGTTCTGGTACAACAACTCCGTCACGAGAATGATCACGATGGCGCTCGCGGTGTCTTTCGCCGGAGGGATTTCGACGACGCTGGCGCAGGGCAACAACGGCAATGGCGGCATCATGGGCAACGCCAATGCGTCATACGCGATTGGGCTCTGGGGCGATCTCCCGTATTCATCGATTCAAGAAACCATCGGCCTACCCAATCTGATCGACGACATGAACAGCCAGAGGCTGGCGTTCACGGTGCATGACGGCGACCTCAAGACCGGCAATGCGGCTCCTGTCTGTGACGACGCGTTGTATCTGCGTGCCCTCGGCTGGTTCAATTCGCTTGATGCACCAGCAATCTTCACGCCTGGCGATAACGATTGGGTCGACTGTGATCGTCCGAACAACGGCGGCTTCTCATCTCTGGAACGTTTATCCCACGAGCGACAGCTCTTCTTCTCATCTCCTACCACGCTGGGACGCAGCCGGTTCGTGCAGGAAGTTCAATCCACGCCACTCTGCCTGGGTGAGGGAGCGAACCACACGCGATTCTCCGAAGCGTGTGTGGAGAATCGACGATGGACGTACGGCCGCGTGACGTACGCCACCATCAACGTTCAGGGTACGTGCAACAACCTGTGCGGCGACGGCGCGGATCCCACGGAGTTTGCCGCGCGAAATCCTGCGAACATCGCCTGGCTGCGAGAGACGTTTGCGGAAGCGAAGGCGCTCGACTCGGTTGCGGTCATGCTGATCGCACAGGCCGATCCCGGATTCGACAAGACCGACGGCACGCGCACGTTGCTTCGTGATCCCAACACGCTCATCCAGGATCCCGCCATCAAGGATCCCGACGGTTACTTCGACTATCTTGTTGCCCTCCGCGACGAGGTGACGGCGTTTCAGCGCCCGGTCGCGTACGTCCACGGCGACTCGCACTACTTCCGTATTGATCGCCCGTTGCTGAATGCCGTCGGCGTACGTCTCGAGAACTTCACGCGAGTGGAGACGTTTGGTGACAACGCATCGAGTGTGACCCGGACCAACGACGTGCAATGGCTCAAGGTGCTCGTCGATCCGAACAGCCGCGAGGTGTTCGCCTACCAGGCTCAGATTGTCCCTGGCAACCGAGTTGCCGTGCCCGCCCCCTAGCTGACGCGAGTCGGTGCGATCCCACTAACGCGGGTCGGTGCGATCCCGCTGACGGGGGGGGGCGGTGCGATCCCGCTAACGCAGGTCGGTGCGATCCCGTTGACGGGGGGGTCGGTGCGATCCCTGCTGACGCGGGGGTCGGTGCGATCGCTCTCACGTCATTCGGTGCGA
Source organism: Vicinamibacterales bacterium (assembly GCA_036407095.1). GTDB lineage: Bacteria > Acidobacteriota > Vicinamibacteria > Vicinamibacterales > UBA2999 > Gp6-AA40. Next base: position 480,031 of record DASWZV010000143.1, read on the forward strand.
TCCCGCTGACGCAGGTCGGTGCGATCGTACTAACGCGTGTTCGTGCTGTTACCGGCAGTCGGGTGCGATCTTGCTGACGACGGTTGCTGCCTGAAGCGCTACCGCGGGTTAGCGAGATCGCACCGACAATGCGTCAGAACGATCGCACCGACAATGCGTCAGAACGATCGCACCGACTGGCGTCCAGCAGGATCGCACCGACCGTCAGCAGGATCGCACCGACCACCGTCAGCGGGATCGCACCGACCCGCGTCAGCAGGATCGCACCGACAACGTCCGGCCAAAGCCGGACACTACGTACGGTCAGCCGCTGCGTCGTCGGTCCGCGAGCCATCGCTGGCTGACGGGGCTGAGCTCGCCCGGTTTGCGCCACGGCCACGGGTTCCACCGTCGACGAGGCCGCAAGAACGCGTATCTGGTGAGCACGAGTGCACCGATCAGGATAGTGGTTATGGCGATGAAACCAGGCATACGTTGGATCCGAAAAGGACCATGGAGTTCAGGGTCGTTTGGAAGAGGTATCGGACAGATCGCGGTTGGGGTTTACGATCGGCGCGATGACTCGTCTCGGGTTCTTTGCCGCGACGTTCCTCTTGCTCGCCGTTGCCATCCCGGCCCTTCTTTTCGTCTTTCAACGACGAATGATGTTCTTCCCCGACGATCGCGTTCCCGCGCCTGGCGAGGTCGGCATTCCGCAAGCCAGCGAGACATCGTTCGCGACTGCCGACGGCCTGACGCTTGCCGGTTGGTTCGTGAAGGCCCAGAGTGGAGCTCGGGGGCCGGCGGTGCTCGTGTTCAACGGCAATGCCGGCAATCGCGCGTATCGCGCTCCGCTGGCGCGGGCGCTCGGCCGATACGGTTATAGCGTCTTTCTCTTCGACTACCGTGGCTACGGCGGAAATCCCGGGCCGCCGACCGAAACCGGACTCGCCGCTGACGCTCGCGCCGCGCGTGCGTATCTCGCGAGTCGTTCCGATGTCGACGCGACACGCATCGTGTACTTCGGGGAGTCACTTGGAACGGCAGTTGCCCTCGCTCTCGCCGTCGAACAGCCGCCTGCCGCACTCGTGCTGCGATCGCCTTTCGAGTCGATGGCCGACGTTGGCAGGTATCACTATCCGCTGTTGCCAGTGCGCCTGTTGTTACGCGACCGGTTTGCGTCGAATGAAGTGATCGGTCAGCTCCGCTCGCCGCTGTTGGTCGTTGCCGGTGATCGGGACGAGATCGTCCCGCTCGATCACAGTCGGCGGCTATACGAGTCGGCGCCGTCGCCCAAGGAGATGCTCGTCATCAAAGGGGCTTCTCACAACGATTACGAGCTGTTGGCGGGAGACGAGATGATTCAGGCGATCATTCGTTTCGTGGACCAGCACGCGAGACGGGAGTAACGAGGAGTCCGGTTAAAGCCGGACACTACGTACGCCGGACACTACATACGAGGATCATTGCGTCGTCTTCGGAGCTGCGGCCGGGTCGATGCTGTACAACAAAGAGGTGAACATCATCTCTTCCCACGTCTGATCGCCCCACCAGACCGTCGCCTTCGGATCGGGATTCGAACGATTGGCGGTCGAGTTGTCGTACCACGCAGTCGCATGAAGTCTGGTCCCTTTCGGCAGCTTCAGCGGACGCTTGAAGACGTATTCGGTCTGCCACTCGAAGTCGTACTTCGGCACGGACAGAAGCACGTCGTTCCGGCCATCCGGATACGTGACGTCATAGCTCCATCGCTTGCCGCGCACGTGCGTGTGCGGCAGCATGCTCCACAGCGTCACGTCCCGATTGATCGTCATCTCGGCGTCGACGCGGTGATCCGGTGCTCCCGCCGGAATCTCGAGGCCGCCGTTGACGAGCGCCGCCAGCCGCAGCTCGGTCTTCGGCGGCGCCGGCGCGAACACAAGCCCGATGCTGGTGCGATCGCTCGTCGGCTTGCCCGTCGGCGTGTAGTGCATCTGAAACACAATCGTCGATCCTGCCGGGACTCTGGTCGCCGTGCCGCTCGGGTAGATGCGGCTCGAGGTACCGGGAACATATCCACCAAAGGACGCCCCCAGACGTTTCGGAGCGGGACGATCGTCTGGCCCGGGCGCTTTTCGTTGATCCTCGGGAAGCTCCTTGCCCCCGGTCTGGCCCGCCGGAATGTCCATGCCGTCGGCGAACGTGAAGAGCGGGGTCGGCCGCGGACCGGACTGGGCGGGCGGTGGTCCCGGCGGCGTGGGTGGCGCTGGCGGCCTCGCGTAGACGATTACGTGATGTACCACGGTGCGGTTGCCAGGGCGTACTTCGTACGCCTGAATCCACTTGTCTTCGGTGAAGCCGGTCGGCACTTCGAAGTATCGATACGCGACCGTGCCCGATGCCGGAATCGGATAGTCCTCCTGCATCGTCAGCACCGCGTCGGGTTGACCGATCGTCCATCCCTGCGTGTATCGCGGCGGTGCCGGCAGATCCTTCGTGTCACCTTCAGGCGCGCCGGCGGCGACCCATTTCGCGATTGTGTCCTTCTCCGCAGCCGTCAGTCGACGGTCGTTCTCGAACTCGCCAACGCCGGGTGCCGCGTGCCACGGTGGCATGATCCCCGCCTCGACGCGCGCAGCGATCGACCGCGCCCACGGGCGCGCATCGGCATATGTCATCAACGACATCGGTGCGATCTCGCCGGGCCGGTGGCACATCGTGCAGTGCGCGAAGAGAATCGGGGCCACGTCCTTGCTGTATGTCGGACCGGACGAGGACGAAGACTCGGACTGGGCACCCAACCGGACCGATATCGCCACACCCGCGAGCAGGAGGAACGCCACCAGGAAGCCTCGACTGGTCATGACCGTCTCCTCAGTGTTCGGAGAATAGGGCCGCGACGGTCCCAAGTCAACGGCGCTTGCCCCTCATCTATGGTGGTCGGCACCTACCTACCGGTCGGTCGTCATACGTGCTAAGTTCTCCCTCTCAATTCGAACGGGTCCGGTCACAGCGGGAGGACACAATGAGAGCGCCGTTCCAGCGTGTGTTGGCGCTGCTCGGGCTTGTACTCCTCGTGAGCACAAGCGTCGCCGCCCAGGCGACGACGGGCAGCATTGAAGGAGTCGTCACCGACAACCAGGAGCTCCCGGTTCCTGGTGCCACTGTCGCGGTTCGCAACGTCGAGACCAACGTCAGCCGGTCCCAGGTGACCGGCTCCACCGGCAGCTACCGTTTTCTCAACATGCCGGTCGGTAACTATGAGCTGACCGTCGAGCTCACCGGCTTCGCCCGCTACCTTCGCGCCGGAATCACGCTTGCCGTCAATCAGGTGGCTGTCGTCGACGTGCAGGTCAAACCCGCGGCGCTGACCGAGCTGGTCGAGGTCCGGTCGGATGCGCCGCTGCTGAATACCGTCAACGCGGAAGTCGGCGTCCGCTTCGACACCCAGCGCGTCGCCGAGCTCCCGGTCATGGGCAGCCGGAACATCTTTACCTTGGCGCGTTCGGCGCCTGGCGTGAGCGAGCTCGCGAGCGGGCAGACGAACTTCGCATCGGGCACTGCCGAAGCGAACTTCTCGTCGAACGGCGCGCGCCTGCGATCGAACAACATCATGATCGACGGGCAGGACAGCAACGATCCCAGCGTCACCGGCCGGCAGCAGCCGATCAACAACACGGACATCGTCCAGGAGATCAGGCTGATCACCAACCAGTTCGCCGCCGAGTACGGCCGTGCGGCCGGCTCGGTCATGAATGTCATGACCAAGAGCGGCAGCAACGACTTCAGGGGCACCGGGTTCTGGTTCCACAACGACAACGATCTCAACTCGCGCAGCAATCTCGACAAGGCGGCCGGCCGAACCTCAGCGCCTTTCCGCGTCGAGAATCAGGTTGGCGGCACGCTTGGCGGGCCGATCGAACGTGGACGCACGTTCTTCTTCGGCTCGTTCCAGCGGTGGACGGATCGCCGGCTCGGTTCCGGCTTCACGCTGGATGGTGCGCCAAGCGAGGCAGGCCGCGCCGTTCTTCAATCAGTAGCGGCCGGACGTCCGCAGGTGCAGGCGCTGCTCGATCACCTGCCGGCCGGCACGTCCAACGGTCGATCCGCCGCGTTCACCCTCGCGGGCCAGACCTATAACGTGCCTCTGAGCTCGTTGACCGGATCGGGCTCGCAGAGCCTCGACAACAATCAGGGTACGGGGCGGGTGGATCATCAGCTCACATCGAACCACACGCTCGTCGGCCGTTACCTGTTCAGCGACACACCAACCGATAACACCGGCACCGTGCAGGTGACGCCGCCAGGTCTCACAGCCAACAGCCCGACGAACAGTCATTCGTTGAATGTCTGGATGAACAGCGTCTTTGGCGCCAAGACTTCGAACGAGTTCAGGGCCGCGTGGTCGCATCTTGGCACCGTCACCGAGGCCGACGATCCGAAGTCGATGGAGATCCCGTCGCTCGAGATCACCGAGCTCGGGATGTCGCAGTTCAACAACGCGACCAGCCGCACGGCGATCGGTCTGGCCGTGAACCTGCCTCAGTTCCGTTACAACGACACCTATCAGTTACAGAACAACCTGACCCAGGTGCGCGGCAATCACCTGCTGAAGGCCGGCTTCGACGTCCGGCGTCAGTACGTCAAAAGCTTCTTCTTTCCGACGATCCGCGGCCTCCTCAGATATCCAACGCTCAATGCGTTCGTGAACGACACGGCCGAGGCCGCCAACATCAACAAGCCACTGCCCGGCGGAGAGGAAGTCAACTACTACCGATGGTGGGATCAGTATTACTACGTGCAGGACGACTGGCGCCTCGGTTCGCTCTCGCTCAACCTCGGCCTTCGATACGAGCTCCCCGGGAACAACATCGCGAGCCTGATCGATTTGAACCAGGAGATCCTTCAGGCGAACAACAACAACCAGGTGTACGCGCTGAATCCTGTGCCGGGGACCGACAAGAACAACTTCGAGCCGCGCCTCGGCTTCGCCTGGTCACCGACGACCGGGAGAAGCGGCATGCTCGGATGGATCACGGGTGGTGACAGGTTCGTCGTCCGCGGTGGGTACGCGCGAACACACGATTTCGCGTTCCTGAACATCGCCCTGAACATCGTCAGCTCGTTCCCGTACGTTGCGGCAATCAATCGCAGCAACCTCGCCAATGCCTTCACGCTCCTGCAGTCGACACCCGCCGGCGTGCCGACGGGGACCGATCCCAACCAGCTGACACGAACAGTCGTGGCTTCGGATTTCCGCGCCCCCGAGTACGACCAGGTCAGCCTGGGCGTGGAACGCCAGCTTGCTCAGGACCTGGCGTTGCGCGTCGGGTACGTTGGAACGTTTGGACACGGTTTGTTCCAAACACTCGACGGCAATCCACGGCTGCCGTTCAGCACGCAGCGGCAGGATCCATCGCGAGGCGTCATCCGGCTGCGAGCGAATACCGCCGAGTCCTGGTACCACTCTCTTCAGACTCAACTCGACAAACGCTTCAGCCGCGGGCTGAGCGCGGGTCTGGCCTACACGTGGAGCCGCTTCGAGGACACCGCGTCGGAAATCTTCAACCCGTCCGCGGGCGAGGTGGCGGTCGCGCAGGACTCGTTCGACCTGGCGGCGGAGAAGGGACGCTCCACCTACGACCGGCCCCATCGGCTCTCCGGCAATTTCGTGTGGGAGCTGCCCTGGCAAAACCGTCAGCAAGGTCTGGTCGGAAAGATCCTCGGCGGCTGGCAACTCGGCTCGTTCTTCACGTTCCAGAGCGGTGCCCCCTTCACCGTGCTGAACGGATCCGATCCCACCGGAGCCCTCGCCGGGATCGACGGGCTCGTGGGGAATGCGATCCGGCCGAACCTGAACACGAACCTCGATCTTTCGAGCATGTCGGTCGAGGAGATTCTCAGGGCTGGAGGCGCCTCGCTCTTCCGGCCGCTGTGCGGGAATCCGAGCCCGACGTGCGCCGGCGAGCGCGTCGGCAACGTACCGCGCAATTCGCTGAGAGCCGACGGCGTCGCGAATCTGGACGTCGGGATCACGAAGAACACGCGGTTCGCCAACGGCCAGAACATGCAGTTTCGCATCGAGATGTTCAACGCGACCAACACGCGCAACTTCGGGATCCCGGACGGCCGGATCAACTCGGCGAACTTCCTGAACCAGTGGGCGACCAACGGCGGCAACCGCCGGATCTGGGCGGCGATCCGGTACACGTTCTAGCGTTTTGAGAGGAGTGTCGTGTCTACTCGATCGCCTTGACGATGTCTTCGACGACCTTCTTCGCGTCGCCGAACACCATCATCGTCTTGTCCATGTAGAACAGCGGGTTGTCCACGCCCGCATAGCCGGCGGCCATCGATCGTTTGTTGACGATCACCGTCCGTGCTTTGTACGCCTCGAGGATGGGCATGCCGTAGATGGGGCTTCCGGGCTGTTCCGCGAGTGGATTGACGACGTCGTTGGCGCCGAGCACGAAGGCGATATCCGTGCTGCCGAAGTCGCTGTTGATGTCTTCCATCTCGAACACCTGATCGTAGGGAACCTCGGCCTCCGCAAGCAGCACGTTCATGTGGCCGGGCATGCGGCCTGCCACGGGGTGAATGGCGTAGCGGACCTTGACGCCCTTCTTGATCAACTTGTTTGCCATCTCCTTCGTCGCATGCTGCGCTCGTCCCACCGCGAGTCCATAGCCCGGCACGATGATCACGCTGTCTGCGTTGCTCAGGAGAAACGCAACATCCTCGGGCGAGCCCGACTTCACCGCCTTCTGCTCGCCTGTCGTCGCAGCTCCGTCCGCCGCGCCGAACCCGCCAAGAATCACGCTGAAGAAGGACCGGTTCATGGCCCTGCACATGATGTAGGACAGGATTGCGCCCGACGAACCGACGAGCGAGCCGGCGATGATCAGCATCGAATTGTTCAGCGAGAACCCGATGCCGGCGGCGGCCCACCCTGAATAGCTGTTGAGCATCGAGATGACGACGGGCATGTCGGCACCGCCGATGGGAATGATCGTCAGGATGCCCAACGCGAATGCCGTCCCGGTCATCGTGATGAACGGGGGCCATTGGCGCTCCGGCGCCGCCAGGAAGAACAGTACGCCGTTGCCGATCATGAACAGCGCAAAGAGCAGATTCAGCAGGTGCTGTCCCATGAACACGACCGGTGCGCTCGAGAACAGCCGGCTGTACTTGCCCAGGCCGGCCAGTTTGCCGAAGGCGACGATCGAGCCGGAGAACGTGATGGCGCCGATGAACGTGCCGATGAAGAGCTCGATCCGGTTTCCCTTCGGAATGGGAATGCCGATGTTGAACGCGGCGGGATCGTCGACCACCGCGAATGCGATGAGCACCGCGGAGAGTCCCACGAGGGAATGCATGGCTGCCACGAGCTCCGGCATCTGCGTCATTTGCACCCGTTTCGAGATGACGAGCCC
>DASWZV010000144.1:0-287615 GCA_036407095.1 Vicinamibacterales bacterium
TGCGCGTGCGGTGGTCCGTGCCAGCTGAAGATTGGCCAGGTTCGCGCACGCGATGAGCAGGACGAGAAACGTCAAGCCGAAGGCAAACGTGGAGATACGGCGCATCACGGGGTTGACGATGCTCAGAGGCTCGAGCCGTCCACTTTCACGCTGATCGAGGTCCGTGTGTTCGGCGAGGATCTGCCGGACGAGCGCCTTTGTCGCCGCATCCGCCTGATCAAATGTCACCCCTGCTTTGAGGCGGGCGTACTCGCGAAGGAAGTTGTTCCCGCGGTCCTGGCGTTGTGCGGCCGGGAACGCAAACGGCCGCCAGATGTCGACGTTACCCCAGAACAGCGGGTACTCGAAGTGCTCGGGCATCACGCCGATCACGTTCGTCATCTCACCGTTGAGCCGCAGCGAATGCCCGATGATGCGTGGATCGCCGGCAAACCGGCGCTGCCAGAACCGGAACGACAGCACGACGACTGGAGCGGCCCCTTCGCGATCGTCGCTGTCGGTGAACGTGCGTCCGAGAGATGGGCCGACTCTGAACAGCGCGAAGAAATTGGCGGTTGCGTTGATACCGATGAGGGATTCAGCAGGTTGATCCGGTTCGGCGAGGCTCACCGCCTGCCACGTCATCGCTGCCAGTTGCTCGAACACCGTGTTGCGCTCGCGCTGATCGAGATAGTTGGCCACGGAAAACGGCCAGCGCTCTGATTGCGGCGAGGTGCGGAAGACGTTGACGATGCGATCGGGCTCCGGGTACGGCAGCGGCTTGAACAGCAGCGGGTTCAGGACGCTGAAGATCGTCGCGTTCGCTCCAACGCCGAGCACCACGGTCAACAGGGCAGCGATCGTGAACCGCGGTGTCTTCCACAAATGGCGAAGTCCGAATCGCGCGTCCTGCGCGAGATCGCGCCACCATCGGAGGGGCCATACGTCTCTCGAGCGCTCCTTCACCTGTTCCACGCCTCCGAGATTGAGCCGCGCCAGACGGCGCGCTTCGGTTCCCTGCACGCCCTGTTGCTCATTGGCTCGGGCCTGCATCGCCACGTGGAACGCCAGTTCTTCGTCGAGCTCCCGCTCCATCTGCCGCGGGCGGATCAGCGCCCTCAATTTTGCGCGAGTCGCGTACCACCAGCGTCCGGTCGTCATGTCACACCTTCTTCAGATCGAGAACTCGGGTGATGGCAGAGGCGAGGCGGCGCCACTCGCCGGTCTCCTGCTCCAGATAACGCCGGCCCGCGCGCGTGAGCGAATAGAACTTCGCCCGCCGTCCAAGATCGCTGATCTTCCACTCGGCGGTGATCCATCCGGCCAGTTCGAGCTTGTGGAGCGCCGGGTACAGCGAGCCGTCGCTGACCTGCAGGTCGTCGTCTGAGACCTGCTTCAGCCGTTGGCTGATCGCCCAGCCATGAAGCGGTTCGAGCGCCAGGATCTTCAGGAGGAGCAGGTCGAGCGTGCCCTGCAGCAGATCGGGAGGTTTACTCATAGTCTCGGTTACCGAGACCTTGGACGAGGGGAATGTCGGAACGGTTGGCTGTCCGCCTCCGCCAAAGCTTCGGCGAGACGGTCCGCCTCCGCCAAGGCTTCGGCGAGACGTGGCGCTGCGCGCCACGGCGGACGATGACTGCGAGCGTTACGCCACGTGACGGCGGCGCGACGTCGAACGCTTGGTCGCTTTGGCGGTCTTTCGATGTCTGGCTGCCTGGGTCTGCTTCTTGGCCCCGGTGCGTTTGCCCTTCGAGGCGTCGAGACTCTGTCGCAGGCGCTCCATCAGGTCGACGACGTTGGCATCGCGGGGCCGCTCCTCTGGGATGAGATGCGCCTGCTTGCCCTTCATCTTCGCTTTGATCACCTTCATCAGGTTGTCGTTGTAATCGTCGGTGTACTTTTCGGGCTGCCACTCGTCCGCGAGGTTCTCCACCAGCGTGGTCGCCATCTGCAGTTCCTTCTTCTTGAGAGTAGGCGCGCGTGGCAGGCGGAGCGACTCGACGTCGACGAGCTCGTCTGCGAAGCGAAGCGTCGACAGCACGAGCGCCTCGCCCACCACTTCGACCGCCGCGAGATGCTGTGTCTCACGCAGAACGAACTTCGCAATCCCGATGCGTTTCGACTCGCGGACCGCCTCGCGCAGGAGCGCGTAGGCCATGTCGCCGCCCTTTCCTGGAAGCAGATAGTACGGCTTGTCGAAGAACCGATCGTCGATGGCCGATCCCTCGACGAAGTCGAGGATATCGATCCGGCGTGTCTTCTCGAGCGCGGCGGTGGCGATGTCTTCCTTCGTCAGCACGACGAACCGCCCGCGTTCGTACTCGTACCCGCGAACGAGATCCTCCCACGCGACCTCCTCGCCGTCTTTCTGGCAGACACGCTGGAAATTGATCGGCGATTTGTCCTTTGCGTGCAGCATGCGAAAGCGCGGCCGATGTTCCCGTACGGCTGTGTGCACCTCGACGGGAATGTTCACGAGACCGAATGAGAGCGCGCCAGTCCAGATTGCTCGAGCCATGTGCGCAGATCGTGCAAGTCAGAAGCCAGCGCATGTACTGTGGGCGCGCGAACGCTCTGAACTCCTGAACCACGTGAGACATGAGTCGTGAACGGGTACATCGCTTGCTCGATGCGCATCGGACCCCAGCAAGGAGACCCATCATGAACGAAGACATGTTGAAAGGACAGTGGATGCAGCTGAAGGGTCGGGTTCGTGAGCAGTGGGGCAAGCTCACGCAGGACGACGTCGATCAGATTCAGGGACGCGCGGAGCAGCTGATAGGAAAGCTGCAGACACGCTACGGCATCCAGCGTGACGAAGCGCAGCGCCAGTTCGAAGCCTGGCGGGTCGAAGCCAAACCGACTCGCTAGTACGGCTCAGGCTCGAGTGTGACGCGTCTCTGAGCTGGGTGGTTTCTATCGCCCGGTGTATAGATGCAGGTCGTACTGAGCGCAGCAGCACGCGTCGCCATGTGGCGACGCGTGCTGTCTCGCTTAGCCGACTTGCAGGGGCGAGTCCATTCGAATGCGGACGATCGAACCGGCCGGCAGGTTGACGTCCTTCCCCTCGGTCGCCGCGATTGCGCCTCCCGCGCCGATCGCAGCGCCGATCACCGCTCCCTTCACGCCGCCGATGATGCCGCCAACGATGCCGCCAACACCGGCGCCAACGCCGGCTGTTGGCGCCTCGGCGCGGACGCCGCCGGCCTCGAACACCTCAGTGGCGCTTGCACGGATGCGATGATTTCTTCCGTTCACTCGCATGCGATCGAAGGACAGTGTGAGTGAGCCCTTCCGATCCGTGCGGGTTGCGTTGTCGACGCCGCTCACGACGCCCTCGACCACCGATCCCGCGGGCACGAGCACGCGCCCGTTCTGTATCAAGTCGACCACCGTCGTGGTTTCGAATCGCTGTTCCACCTTCGCTGAGTCAGAGCTGAGTCCGGTCCTCAGCCGTACGTCCATTTCCTGGCCCACAGGAATCGCGCCGGGATTGCCGCTGTTGACGGTCTCCGGTTGCGTCGGCGCCTGAGTGGCGACCTGCTGCGGCGACCTGGGCGGATTGCTCGTGGCCCCTGCTCGCTCAGCGCACGCGATGCTCGTGGCCAGTACGAAGCCCAGCATCGCCACCGGAAGAGTGAGCAATTTATTCATGACCTGTCCTCCTCTCTCTGCTCCTCACCTACCGGAGCAATGAGTGTGCCCTCACCTCGCCTCACACCACACGCCGTCCCTGCAGAAGACGGACGATGAGCACGATGACGGCAAGGACAAGTAGCAGGTGAATCAGGCCGCCGATGGTGTAAGAGCTCACCATGCCGAGCAGCCACAAGACGACGAGCACGATAATGAGTGTCTCGAGCATTGCATCGCACCTCCACACCTGAAGTGTGCAAGGCGGATGCAGGAGTTACCTGGAGAAAGCGCGGCGGGAGGAACCCGAGGAGACGGGCGAGCGGTCGCGGTGGCTCACTTGACCGTGACGACCTCGACCTGTCCTTCGCGGCGAATCACCGTCACGCCGAGGTCGTGCGGGTGCCGCTCGAGCTGCAGATCGACGTGCGCGTCGCCGATGCTGAGATCGCTCAATCGCACCCAGTCGATCGATTCCGGGAGCTGTCCTCGCGAAAACGAAATGCGACGGGCGGGCGCGTCGATGTGGACGCCGAGGGCAGCGCCGAGCAGCATGAACACTGCGCCTGCGGCCCAGGCCTGCGGGGCGCAGGCGACGGGATAGAGCGTCGGCTGTCGACCGCGTCGTCGAAATCCGCAAATCAGTTCCGGCAGCCGATGCAGATCGACCGCTTCGCTCAGGTCGAGCGTGCCCGTGAAGATACGCGTGGCGGCGCCGGTGAAGCCGTAGCGCGCGAGACCGGCCGCGACGATGGCGTTGTCGTGCGGCCAGATCGACCCGTTGTGATAGGACTGCGGGTTGTACCGCTGTTCTCCAGCCGCGACGGTGCGGACGCCCCAGCCGGCGAAGAATGATTCGGTCATGAAGAGATCGCACACGCGTTTGGCGCGATCGTCGGCGACCAGTCCGGCAAAGAGCGCGTGGCCAGGATTGGACGTGCGCACGCGGCATGGCCGACGGTGGCCGTCGAGCGCGAGGGCGTAGGTATTGAGGTCTTCGCACCAGAACGCCAGCTCGAACTGCTCGCGCAGCTGTTCGGCGCGTCCTTTCCAGTCGGCGGCAGACGTGTGATCGCCGCGCAATGCGGCGAGCGCGGCGGCGCCCTTCCATGCGGCGTAGGCGTACGCCTGCACTTCACACAACGCGATCGGCCCCTCGGCGAGCGAGCCGTCCTGGTGAAAGATCGCATCGTGCGAATCTTTCCACCCCTGGTTGATGAGGCCCGTATCGCTGCGCCGGACGTAGTCGATGAAGCCGTCGCGATCGGGATCGCCGTTGCCGCTCATCCAGTCGAGTGCGGCCACGATGTGAGGCCAGAGCAGATCGATGAACGCCCGATCGCCAGAGCGCTGGTAGTAGGCGTACGCGAGCATCACGAACAGCGGCGTGGCATCGCAGCTGCCGTAGTAGCGGCCGAACGGCACTTCGCCGAGCGCCGCCATCTCGCCGCCGCGCATCTCGTGCAGGATCTTTCCCGGCTGCGCCTCCTGTGCGTCGTTGACCGACGTCGCCTGTGTCTCTGCGAGAAACGCCAGTACGCCTCGCGCGATCGACGGATTGATCCAGAGCAGTTCGAACGCGGTGATGAGACCGTCGCGCCCGAACGGCGTGCTGTACCACGGGATGCCAGCGTAGGGGTAGACGCCGTATCGCGTGTCGGTCTGCATGATCTGCAGATCCGCCTCTGATCGATTCAGCCATCGATTGAACATCGCACTCGAGCTGACCACCCGGCTGGCGGCGCCGCTCTGGTGCGCCCGCCACGTCCGTGTGCGTGATACGACATCGGCCAGCGAGCCGGGCGGGGTCGTCGCGGGTCCGCCATCGCCGTCGCTTTCGTACGACACGGTCAGTTCGAGCGCGGCGGTCTCGCGGGGCTCGAGTGCCAGGAGGAACAAGCTGCGTCCGTTTTCGATCTTGTCGGGAGGGCGTCCCCACCGGATGCGGGCGCGGCGCTCGACATTGTCGAGGCCGCGATAGCGCATGACGTAGTCGCGTCCGCGGACGTCCGGCAGTCGTTCACCCCGTTTCGCGCGGTGCGTCCCGCGGACCTCGAAGACGTCGGCGAAATCAGCGTCGAAGCGGATCGCGAGCGGCACGTCGATGCGCGAGAGGCTGAAGTTGGTGACGCGAATCCGCTCGACGCAGGACGGACTCCACAGCACACGCGACCGATGCACGTTGACTTCGCCCCGCGCGATGGCAATGTGACCGTCGCGCAGCACGTCTGGATTCGTCAGGTCGGCCTCGAACACCGCATCGTCGACGCCGAGCGTCGAGCTCAGAAGGAGCGGGGGATGACCGAACATCAGCAGCTCGAACCAGGAGAGGAACCGCGTGCCGTCGTAGTAGAGACCGCCCTCGCCCGACTCCCCCGGCACGACGTTGCCTCTTGGATCGAACACACCGAAACAGTCTCCATGTTTCAACACACGGAGGGCCACCACCGGCCGTTCGGGGCCGGCGATGACCGGGAACTGCTCGTCGAGAATGGGCGCCGAATCCGTTAACTGTGTGTGATCACTCTCGGACATTGGCCAAGCCGGCAACCAGCCGTGAATAAATCTGAATGTAATCGTCGGTCATCCGTGTCGCGGAGAAACGATCGTCGAACGCTTCCCGGCAGACGCCCCGGTCGAGCGCATCGACTTGCCTCGCAGCTGTGATCGCCTGATCGAGATCGTCGACCACGAAACCGGTGACGCCGTGCTCGATCACTTCGCCGACCGACCCGCCTCGGAATGCCACCACCGGCGTGCCGCAGGCAAGCGCTTCGATCATGACAAGACCGAACGGTTCTGGCCAGTCGATCGGAAAGAGAAGGGCGCGGGCGCGCCCGAGGAACGCGCCCTTTTCCGTTTCGCTGATCTCACCGATGAACTCGATGAGCGGGTCGTCCAGCAGCGGTTTGATCTCGCTTTCGAAGTAGCCGACATCAGCAGGGTCGACCTTTGCCGCGATTTTGAGCGGGGAGCCGCATGCCTTCGCGATCGCGATCGCCCGGTCCGGCCGTTTTTCGCGAGCGATACGCCCGAGAAACGCCAGATACGATCCCGGCTCAGGATGAAACGGCAAGTCGCGTCCCGGGAGTCCGTGATAGATGGTGCTCACCCACTTGAGACCCGGCAGCGGGTCGCGCTGCACGTCCGAGACCGACACGAGCGGAATGTCCGAGAACTCGGAATACAGCGGAGCGACGACGGGTAGATCGAGACGGCCGTGTACCGTCGTCACGTGGGGCACCTCCAGTCGACGGGCGACCGAAAAATGAAGCGGCGCGATATGGAAGTGCACGATGTCGAACTCCGCCGAACGTTGGGCGACCTGTTCGATCATGTGCAGGTGCACGGCGAGCGGATCGGGAGAGGCGCTCAGTCGGAGCGCAGTCGGACACGACGCGACGAGCGTCGCGCTGGTGCGCGAATCGCCGCTCGCGAACAACGTGACCTCATGTCCCTGGCGGACGAGCTCGTCGCACAACGTGGCGACAACGCGTTCGGTTCCGCCGTACAGCTTTGGTGGAACGCTCTCGCTCAGCGGTGCCACTTGCGCAATGCGCAAGCTCTGGCGGTTGGGCACCGGTTTGAGCGTTCGATTGACGCCGGTCGTCCGCTTGAGATCGCGGTCGAGTGCGGCAGCCGCAGTTGCGCTACGAAGCGACGAAGTCCCCGCGGCCATAGTTACATCCTCCTGGTGTTCGAGACCGGTGCGGTGGTCACCTGCGGAACGAATTGAAGAACTGAAGTGCTGCGACTCCCAGTGCAAGCGATGTGCCCCCGGTCGGTCTCGCTCTTGCACCTGTCAGCAAATAGAGCGAGGAGGGCCATGTCGCTGAAGGACAAGCTGGAGATTGGATTGAAGCCGGACGCGCCGTTCCGTCCCGACAACCTTTCGGAGTTTCAGCGAGATGACGAGGCATGCAGGGGTCGCGGGGCAACCCGGCGACTCGCCCGAGCTTCGTCTGGCACGAGCCGATTGCGCCGCGCCGGTCGAGAAAAGACGTCGTCGTACGCGGCGGCCAGCGACCGGGCGCGGTCGAATGAAAGCCCGCCGATGAGCGTCGTCGCCGCTTACAATCGGACGCGTTGTCCGCACGGACTCGATACACATTCGGCTGCTTCGAGCTGGACGCCACCGCTCGACGGTTGACCCGCTCGGGTGAGCTCGTGACGATCCCCGATCGTCACGTTGGTGTCCTGCTCGAACTGCTTTCACACCCCGGAACCATCCTGTCCAAAGACGCCCTCATCGAGGCGGTCTGGCGCGATGTGGCCGTGACCGACAACAGCCTCGAACAGGCGATCTCCGCCCTGCGCCGCGTACTCGGCGACACGGCCGACGGTACGCCCTGCATCCAGACGGTCGCGCGTCAGGGATACCGCTTCACCGGCACGGTGACGCGCACCGCCTCGCGCGCCACCGATGACGCGCTCGACGCGCTGCTCGCGCCGCATCGCGCATGGATCGAGGGGCGCGCGGCACTCGAAACGCTCGAGCGCGATCAGATCGTGCACGCGCGCCGGGTGTTCGAAGGTGTGCTCGCCAGCGCACCCGACCAGGCCTCCGCGCACGTCGGTCTCGCGAACGCGTGCGTCATGCAGTTCGAGATGACGCGTGCTGACGCGCAACCGGATATCGCGGCGCTCGAGGCCGCGGCGCGACATGCGCGCGAAGCGTGCCGGCTCGCGCCGGACTACGGCGAAGCGTGGGCCACTCTTGGCTTCGTGCTCGATCGCACAGGCCATCACGTCGATGCGTTGGCCGCATCGCGACGCGCGACGACCCTTGAACCTGACAACTGGCGGCATCACTTCCGCCTCGCGTACGTGAGCTGGGGGGAAGAGCGGTTGCGCGAGTCGCATCGAACGCTCGCGTTGATGCCTGGTTTTCCGCTCGCGCATTGGCTCGCGGCGACGGTGCACGTCGCGCGTCAGGCCTTCTTCGAAGCCGAGCGCGAACTGAACGCGGGGATCGCGGGGCAGGTGCAAGCAGGGCAGGTGGGGCAGGTGGGGCAAGTGGGGCGGGTGGGGGTGAGCGGGTCGTCGTCACGGTTCAGCAGCGTTGCGCTGCATTGGCTCCGCGGTCTCATCCACCTGGCGCGTGGTGAGGACGACGAGGCGCTGCGATCGTTCGAGCAGGAGCTCGCGCTCGAGTCGAGCGGGCAGTTGTACGCGCGTGAGTGCTGTGCCAACACGTGGTACGCAATCGGTGCGCTCAGACTGCGGCAGGGCCGTTCGGACGACGCGCGGAACGCGTTCGGGCAGGCGATTCAGCGCGTGCAAAAACATCTGCTCGCGCATATCGGGTGTGACGCGGTCGATCACGGATTCTTCGATTCCACTCGGCCTGCGGGTCCGATATCGATCGACTCGGCGATCGCAATGGCTGCGGCTCTCGTCCGCGCCGGCCGACATGCTGATGCGGCGCGCGTGATCGGCGATGCGTTGACGGCCGCGCCTCCAGGAAATGCGGGATGGTTGCTCCCGATTGAACCGCTTCTGCAGGTGACGGCGCATCCAGACATCTGGGCGCCGGCTCTGGCCCGTCTTCGAACGCGCGCGGCGTAGTACGTAGCGTTCGGACTCGCAACGATCAGATCTTTTCAGCACTCGCCTCAAGACATCGCCGACCACGGGCGGGCACCATGACCTCCATGGAGGTGCCTATGCGCGCTGCTGTTTTGCTGATGCTCTTCGCGGGGGTTGCCGCCCCGGCGCTTGCCCAGTCAACGGTCGATGTCACGAACCCGCCCCCACCAGTGAGGTTCGTCAATCTCTCAGGTCCACGATTCGGCTTCACTGCACTCAGCGATGGGATTGTGCAGAAGCTGCACGAACGGGAGATCGATGTCCGTCCGGCCATCTCGCAGTTCGGGTGGCAGTTCGAAAAGGAGTTCTTCAGCAAAGCGGGCGGGCTCGCCGCTCTGAACGAGCTGGTCGTGCTCGCGGGTGGACTCGAGCAGGGTGAATTCCTGCCCAGTGTGAGCTGGATGGTCGGTCTGCGCTCGCCGACCGGCGTCGAGTTCGGGATCGGCCCGAACATCACACCCGCGGGAGTGGCGCTGGCGCTGGCCGGCGGCGTGACGTTTCGATCGGGCGCGCTCAACGTGCCGATGACCTTCGCGGTGGTCCCGTCGAAGGACGGCATGCGCGTGAGCATGCTCACTGGCTTCAACTTCCGCCAGAAACGGTGACCGGAGCGGCCATGCGAATCGTGTTGATGGCTTTGACGATCATCGTGTCGAGCGCCAGCGCTTACGCGCAGGCGCTCGATACACCGACGGCATCGTGCTGGCCGCTCGGCACCAAAGGACAGGTCGTAGTGACGCGACCGGATGGGAGCAGCGTGAAGGACACGCTGCTCTGCATGAGTCGCGACTCTGTGGTCCTCGCGTCGGGTGGTACCGTCCCGCTTGACTCGATTACCCGAATCGCCAAACCGCGCGACGGCGTGATCGACGGCGTGCTCAAGGGCGCGGGCGCCGGCCTCCTCTTCCTCGCGCTGTGTGCGCCGAATTGCGGAGGCGCGGAACCGGTCCTGCGAATCACGCTCGGGTACGCCGTCCTGGGCGGCGTCATCGACGCTGCGCAGGGAAACAACCCGACGATCTACAAGAAAGGAGCGTCGTCGTCGCTGGCGTGGCGCATAGGGTTCTGAGTAGGATCACGCCCGGACGGTAATTCAAAATGCGAAATGCAAAATGCAAAAGGCAAAAGGCAAGAAGCGAGGAGAGAGTTCGCCTTCGTTTTGCATTTTGCATTTTGCATTACGGCGTCAACGTCAGCGTGTGTTCCGTCTTCCCCGGTAGAAACGGAGTGGGCCGTCCTTCGATCCACGCCTCGTGCGAGTTCCCATAGAAAGGTGAGAGCGGGTGCCCGCTCTGTCCCGTCGGCATGTGCATGATGCCGTCGGCCTCGCGGCCGGGCGAGACGATCATCCGCTCGGATGCGGCGTTCGCGCCCCAGTGCATCCTCGGCGTATACAGATCACCATCGAGCGGCCGCTGGGGCATGTCGAGCCACGCGCCAAGGAACGGCAGCCCTGACGACAGCGGATGCCGATAGAGCGTGACGTTGGCCTGCGACCATGGAGCCGCCAGCCCGCCGTCAGCGTTCGCGCGTTCGATCACGCGGTCGATCGCTTCCATCAGCAGCGCATCCCAGCTGGCGAATCGCGGATCGAGCAGGTGCATCGGCTTTTGCGAGACCAACGCCCAGATCGGGCCTTCTCGTCGACGCACGGTGCGATAGTCGAACGAGCCGTCGGCCTCGTAGCATTCCACGAGCACGAACGCGATGATCATTTCCGACGCCTGCTCGCGGAATAGACGCGTGAGTCGATACCCGGCGGACGCGGCTGCGGCCCTGCCGTTCCATGTGTGCTCCACGAGATCGCGGAACCGGGCGCGGTTGGCGTTGTTGCGGACGGCCGACGGCGTGAGCGTCTTCAGAATCAGATCGCGCCATCGATTCAGGAATTCAGCGCCGGTCTCGAGCTGAATATCGAGCAGGTCGCGTGGCGTGAACCGCTCGCGTGCCATCAAGCGTTCGCGAATCAGGTGCGCCCTCGAGCCGACCTCGTAGTTGCCGTCACCCAGACGCGCCAGCATGTCGCCGTCGACGACCCGCGCATTCGCGGTCCAGATGCGCCCATCTGCGGGGTCCTTGATGCGCGGATAATCCGTGCGCGCCAGCCAGCCGCTCCACCCGTGTGAACCGTCGGACCACGACGACGGCAACCGTCCGTCGAGACCGACACGGCGGGGGATTGCGCCATACACCGTCCATCCGATGTGTCCGCCCTCGTCGGCGACCACGAAGTTCTGGCCGGGCGCACCGAGCCCATTCACCGCGGTGAACGCCGCGTCCACCGTGCGTGCATCCTCGAGCGCCCTGGAGGCCACACCGAGCCGGTCCGTGTCGTGCGCCACCCATCGCAGCGCGCGCAATCGTCCTGCGTGATCGGTGCCGATGACCGGCCCCCAGATCGTCCACGCGACGTTCTCGTGCTCGGTGCGTGAGCCGGCGACCTCGATTGCTTCGTCGAAACGGTCGAACGAACGCCAGCCGTCGGGCGTCTTGTAGCGAACATGATTCTGTGGGTCGAGTTCGAGGACGACGAGGTCGCTCCAGTCGGCCTGACTGTTGGTGAATCCCCACGCGATATGCGTATTGCTGCCGACGACCATCGCCGGCACCCCCGGCAGCGTGATGCCAATCAGACGATGCGGATGCGAGAGGTCGGATCGGTCGGGCCACTCGAATGCGGCGCGATACCAGGTGTTCGGCACGCGCACGAGCAGATGCATGTCGTTGGCGAGCAGCGCGCCGCCGTCCGCGGCGAGCCGGCCCGAGACCGCCCAGTTGTTGCTGCCGGTTGCGCCATCACGATCGGCTCCCACATCCGAACTCTCGAAGCCCATCGCAGCAGGAATGCCGAGGCTCCAGCGTCCGAGTTGCAGTGCCGATGCAACCAACCCCGGAGCTCGAGAGTCGGACGTTGGAAACCGGATGTCCTCCCTGCGTGGGCCGAGCGGTGACACGGGTCGTCCTGAGCGCCGAGCGCGAAGGTCGTAGACGTCGGGCCCAGGGATCGGGGGCGTTGGAATCGCATCGCCGACGATCGGAGAATCCCACTCGGTGCCGACGGGCGCCAGAAATTCGTAGAGCTGCCGCGGCAGCACGTCATTCATCGTGCCGAGCGTCGACTCGTACGCGCCCTGGTAGTCCTGCAGCGTGATGAACATCGAGAGGACCACGAGCACGCTGTCTTCCGGGAGCCATGGCCGCGGTTGCGCACGCAGCAGGAGATACTCGAATGGCGCGGCGCCCAGGCTCGAGAGGCCGGCGTTGACGCCCGCGGTGTAGGCATCGAGCAGCGCACGATCTTCGGTGCCGAGCGCCGCGACCGCCCGTTGAGCTTCGGCGCGAAACCTGTGCACGCGGATCTCTCGATCGATCGCCAGCCCGCGGGCGCCGACGAGGGCCGACAGCTCGCCTGCGGCCCGGCGCCGCGCGAGGTCCATTTGAAAAAAGCGATCCTGTGCGTGCAGGAAACCGGTCGCGCGCGCGACGTCTTCGCGCGACGCACCACGGATCGTCGGCACTCCGAGTCCATCGCGCGTGATCAGCACCGGCGCGGACAGGCCTTTCAGCGGCCGCGATTCGTCCAGCTGAGGCAGGCTGGCGCGCAGGCGGCTGTAGACCCACAGCCCGGATGCCCCGCCGGCCACTGCCACAAGGGCGGCGATCACGAGAATGGCGCGCACAACCCGTCGCATAATCAAAGAGACAATCTTAAGGCCTCAGGGCCCTGAGCCCTGAGCCTCTGGGAATAGCAAGCATCGGATAGATCGCGCGGGGCACGCCCTTGTATCGTGCGGTCATGTCTACTGCGATCCTCTCGATGAAGGCTTCGAGCCACCTCGATCAAGTCCGGCGGGCGTGCGCGTACATCGAACAACACGCCGAGGCGCCCATCACCCTGGCGCGCATCGCGGCTCACGTCGATGCCAGCCCCTACCACTTTCAGCGCACGTTCACGCGGATCGTGGGCATCTCACCGCGGGCATATCAGGATGCCCTTCGCGCGAAACGTTTCCGCCGTGGCCTGCGCGAGGGCGTCCCGGTGACCGGCGCGATCTACGACGCCGGCTATGGGTCCAGCAGCCGCGTGTACGAACGGCAGCCAACGGGCAAGGGGATGACGCCCGCGGTCTACAAACGCGGCGCCGAGGGCGTCGACGTGCGGTATGCCATGGCCGATTCGCCGCTCGGACGTCTCCTCGTGGCCGCGACGGCGCGGGGTATCTGCGCTGTGAAGCTCGGCGACACCGATGAACGGTTGACCGAGGATCTGCGACGCGAATATCCAGCGGCGTCGATTTCGCCGGATCGGAGCGATCTGGGCCGCTGGATCAAGGCGATCCTCGCCTATCTCGTTGGCCGTCGACCGCACCTCGATCTTCCGATCGACGTCCAGGCCACTGCGTTTCAGTGGAAGGTCTGGCGCTATCTGCAATCCATCCCTTACGGCGAGACGCGCGCCTACAGCCAGGTGGCCCGGGCCATCGGGGCGCCCAGCGCGACACGCGCCGTGGCGCGAGCGTGTGCCACCAATCCGGTCTGTCTGGTCGTACCCTGCCACCGTGTCGTGCAGAAGGACGGTGGGCTGGCCGGCTATCGCTGGGGCATCGATCGGAAGCGGACCTTGCTCGACGCAGAAAAGAAGGCGGCGCACAAGAAACAGCAGAAATAATGCAAAATGCAAAATGCGAAATGCAAAGTGCGACATGCGAAACCGCAAATGCGAACGATTCTTTGCATTTTGCATTTGCATTTTGAATTTCGACTTGCATGCGCACACGTTACGGAATCTCGCCCTGGATCGATCTTTTTCCTCGATCGCGTCGCCCGGACCTCCCGCGACTTCGTGGTGAACACACCGCCGACCTCGTCATCGTCGGCGGCGGCCTCACCGGATGCGCCACGGCCTACGCCTGTGCGGCAGCGGGCCTGAAACCAGTTCTCATCGAAGCGGATCGCCTCGGCCATGGCGGGGCCGGCCGGAGCACCGGGCTCCTCCTCTCGGATCCCGGTCCTGCCTTTCGCGATGTCGTCGGAGCGCATGGGTTGCGCGCCGCGCGGCAGGTGTTCGAGTCGTGGCGTCGCGCCTCGCTCGAGGCCGCGGCGCTGCTCCGCCGTCTCAACATCCGATGCGATCTCGAGGCCGCCGACGATCTCATCGTAGCGGTGCGTGATGGAGAGAAAGATCTTCGTCGCGAACAGGAAGCGAGATCGGCAGCGGGACTCGATGCCAGGTGGATGATCCCGAACGCGGCGAGACAGGCCACGTCGTACGAGGCCAGCGGCGCGATCAAACTGAGCGGCGCGTTCACCCTCGATCCGTATCGCGCGTGCCTCGGGCTGGCGTCGGCGGCGCGATCGCGCGGGGCGATGTTGTTCGAGCGAACGCCCGTCAAGAAGGTATTGGTCGGCAGGAAAGATGTCACCGCTGTCGTCGACGGCGGACTCGTGCACGCCAACACCGTCATCGTGACGACGGGAAGTGCGACCGCCGAGTTCAAACCGCTGCGGCGTCACTTCAACCGCTCCGAGACCTACCTCGTGCTCACCGAGCCCCTGCCGGCCGCCATGCGGAAGCAACTCGGTCGTGCCGACCTCACGGTTGCGGATACCGCAACGCCGCGACACAGGATCCGTCGTACCAAGGACGGCCGCCTGCTCATTGCCGGCGCGGATCGCAGCGAAACGCCCGCGCGTCAGAAGAGTGCGGCGCTGATTCAGCGAACCGGACAGTTGATGTACGAACTGCTGACGATGAACCCGGCAATCGCGGGGCTGCAGCCCGAATACGGGTGGGATGCCTCGTGCGGCGACACCGCAGACGGGCTGATGTACATCGGGCCGCATCGCAACTATCCGCGCCATCTGTTCGCGCTCGGCCGCAGCGGCGATTCGGTCACCGGTGCGTTTCTCGCGTCACGCATCCTGTCGCGTGCCGCGCTCGCCAAGCCCGACAAGAGCGACGCGGTGTTCGGCTGGACGCGATGACCGATCACCTGCCTCAGGTCGATCTCCTCGCAATCGGCCCGCATCCCGACGACATCGAAATCGGCATCGGGGGCATCGTCGCCAAGCACGTGACGCTCGGTTTTCGCGTCGGGCTGTGCGACCTCACCGCGGGTGAGATGGGCAGCAACGGGACGATCGACGAACGGCTCGCCGAGGCCGAGGCTGCGAGGGCGGTGCTAGGCGCGGCGTGGCGGGTGAACCTGCGCCTGCCCGATCGTGCGATCGGTAGCGATGCGGATCACGCGCGATCGGTCGCGAGCCTGATCCGGCGGGCAAAGCCGACGGTGGTCGCCGCTCCCTATTGGTCCGATCGGCATCCCGATCACGAGGCAGCGAGTCACCTGGTCACAGAGGGTGCGTTCAATGCGGGGCTGCGGCGTTATCCGGCCGACGGCGAGGCATGGAGGCCCGAGTCGATCTGCTACTACTTCATCAACGATGCGGCAACGCCGTCGTTCGTGGTCGACGTGAGCGATCAGTACGAGACCAAGCGGCGTGCGCTCGCCTGCCACGTCAGTCAATTCCGGCCGTCCCAGTCTGACGCGGTCGCAACGCGATTGACATCCGTCCGTTTCACACAGCTGATAGAAAGCCGAGATGCGCACTTCGGGGCGCTTGCCGGCGTCGCCTTCGCTGAAGGTATCGTGACGAAACAACTACCCCTTCGGCCGCACCTTCTCCGATTGTGATTGGCCCGTGAATATCGGCATCGTCTGTTATGCATCGGTCGGCGGCAGCGGCGTTGTCGCCACGGAACTCGGGAAGGCGCTCGCGCTCCGCGGACACCAGGCGCACTTCATCAGCACGGAGACGCCGTTCCGACTCGGTGATTTCCAGGAGGGTCTGTTCTTCCATCAGGTCGCGACGCCGACCTATCCGCTCTTCCGCGAGCCTCAGTACTTGCTGTCGCTCGCCAATCGAATCGTGCAGGTCGCGCGCGACTCGAACCTCGACATCATCCACGCGCACTACGCGGTTCCGCATGCAACCGCGGCATTCCTGTCGCGACAAGTACTCTCCGCGTCAGGCAAGGCGCCGAGAGTGGTGACGACGCTCCACGGCACGGACATCACCCTGATCGGAAACGATCCGTCGTATTCGAGAATCGTCGCGTTCTCGATCGAGCAGTCCGATGCGGTGACGGCCGTGTCCAACAGCCTGCGCTCCTCGACCTATGCCGAGCTCGGGGTCACGCGCGACATTGCGGTCATCCCGAATTTTCTCGACCTCGCGATCCATCGACGGCGCCCGCGCCCGGATCTCCGCAAGCACTTCACCGGCGGCGACGAGAGAACCCGAATCGTGATCCACGTGTCGAACTTCCGCCCGGTGAAGCGGGTCGAGGTGGTGATCGATCTGTTCGATCGCATCAGGGAGAAGGTACCTGCACGCCTGCTCCTGGTTGGCGACGGCCCCGATCTGCCGATCGCGCAGCGGCGTGCCCGCAAGCTCGGCATCGACGGGCTCGTGCACGCGATCGGTGCGCAGGAAGAAGTGGTTCCGCTGCTGTCGATCGCCGATGTTTTCCTCCTGCCCTCAGCACAGGAGAGCTTTGGTCTTGCCGCGCTCGAAGCGATGGCCTGCGAAGTGCCGGTCGTCGCTTCCGAGGTCGGCGGGCTGCCCGAGGTCATCGAGCACGACGTGACCGGGTTTCTCCATCCGCTCGACGACGAGGATGGCATGGCCGCGAGCGCAATCGCGCTGCTGACCGATCAGGCCCGTCACGACCGGATCGCCCAGGCAGCATGTCGACGCGTGCGAGAGCACTTCTCGGTCGAGCGTGTGGTGCCGATGTACGAGAGCTGTTACCAGAAGCTCCTCTCGTGACGGTACGGTCCGCTCATCGACCTGGACCGGGCAGCGGCGACGATGAGGCGGGGACCGACTGAATGAGCAACGGGCGCGACGCGGTCTCGACCAGCAGCGGCCGATCGTTCTGGATGATGATCGGCTGCTCGAGTTGCAGCGGACGCTCGGACACGACGCGGACGACGGCATTGTTTCCCGTCAGGGTCACTGGCAGCGCTTCTCTCTGCGGCAGCTCGACGCCGCTGATCACAACCGGCATCGGCGCCGGCTGGCCTCGCTGAGCCGAGACGGTCACGGTGGCGTCCTTGATCACGAGCCAGCCAAGCTCCAGGGCGATCACTGTCAGAACAACCTTCAGATATCGATCGACTGCCATTACGCGGCCTCCTTGCGCACCAGTGCACTACCTCAACCTCGCGATAATCGTAATGAAAAAGAGTAGCAGGAGAGGGACCTGCATTGACCATGCCCGTGAGGCGCTACCCCGCACTGAGTCGATGACCGTCGGTCAATCGGTGCGGCGATAGAGCGTATGGCCGCCGTAGGTCGTCAGCTGGACGAGGCCTTCGTGCTCCAAATTCGTCGGCAGTACCAGGTAGTCGCCCGGCATGCTCTGCGTCATGAAGTCGTCGAGGTTCAAGGCGTCGGCAATCTGGGCGCCGACGAGTTCCTTCAGGACGATGGCATCCGCGCGATCCCACTGACCGAACACGCGTGCACCCCTGACCCGGCCGGCTTCGGCGAGCAGCAGTCCCTGGACCGATCGTTCGAGCGCGCGATAGTTGTACGAGTACCAAATCAGCTTGCCTTCGGCGAGTACGCCAGCCATCACGACCATCGCGATCAGAAGTGCACGATGATGCGAGGGCGCCGGACGCCCTGAGAAGCCGTAGGCCAGCAGCCAACCGACGCCGAGCGCGAACATCGGGTAGATCGGATTGATGTACCACGGAAGATTCGTACGCATGGCCATCGGTACCAGCAAAGCGATGGCGGGCCAGAAGCCCAGTATGCGTTGGCGATCGTCGTCGCTCTTCCAGAATTTCAACGACGCGCGCACCTGCGACCACGAAGTCGGCGGGAACAGGATCACGACGGTGAAGGCGGCGACGATCCAGTCGTAGTGATGTTTGACCAGGATGTTCAGATAGAACAGCTCAGACTGCTTCTGTCCCTCGACCGCCGTCGTCGAGAGCGTGATGAAGTCCTGGAAGAACATCCGATCGAAAAAGGCCAAGCCGTCGGCTCGCCAGCGGGGAATGGCCCACAAGAGCGAGGGAATCAGTGCGAGCACGAACGCGGCGGCCAACGGTTGCCACCGCTCGCGCGCATTGACCTTCCTCCGCGCCTCGACGATGACGACGAGGAGCAGCGGCATCAGGATGGCCATGCCTTTGAGCAGGAAGACGCCGGCAAAGAGTGGACCGAGCCAGACGCGCCGCCACGGGCGCTCGGACGAGAGGTCGAGCGTGACCGCGATCAGCAGGAAGAAGAGCGCCAGCAATGCGTCGGGGTTGTCCGTGCGTCCGGAGTGCACGTGCAGGAACCCGAAACAGGTGGCCAGCACCATGCACGAGAAGAGGGCGACATGTGGTCCGAAGCGTCGATGCGACCACCAAAGCAGCACGAGGACGGTCAGCCATGCCGCGAGGATCGACGGGATTCGCATCGCGGTGAGGCTGGGGCCGAACGCCTTGATCGAGAGCGCGATCAGCCAGACGTTCAGCGGAGGCTTGGAGTTGTAGTAGTCGGTCGTACCGTTGAATGTGGTGACGACCCAGTCGCCGCTCGCGAGCATTTCGAACGCGCTCGTGGCGTACAACGACTCATCCCATTCGGTGAGGCTTTCGTTCCCCAACCGATACGTGAGGTTGAATGCCGCCAGGCCGAGAACGGCGCACGCGAGTACCAAAAACCGACGACCCCGCATAGTGCCGGAACAGGTACGGGTATGAGGCGGTGCTGTATGGATGAGTCGCGGCACATTGTGCCACAACTGACATGTCGGAAACCGCCTTCTCTCAGATCAGATGGCGTCCTCCATCGACCCGGATCGTCTCGCCGGTCATGAAATCGGTCTCGATGAGACTCAGGACCGCCTTCGCGATTGCCATCTCGCCTCCCCATCGACCGACCGGGGTGGCGCGTGCGACCGCTGCGACTTCTTCGGGATCCAAGTCCGGTGGTGGCAGGATCGGTCCGGGAGCGATTGCATTGACGAGAATCTGATCGCCGGCCAACTCGAGCGCGAGGCTTTCCGTCAGGGCGATGACCCCAGCCTTGGCCACGAAATACGACGTGAACCCGCGATAGGCGGGCCGGCCGGATCGCGCCAGCCAGTCGGCGAAGTTGATGATCCGGCCGCCGCCCACGGCGCGCATCGCGGGGATTGCGGCTTTGACGCAAAGAAACGCCGCTTTGAGGTTGATGGTGATGTCGCGGTCCCACGCCGCTTCCGTGAGGTCATCGAACGGCGTGCTCCCGTAGACCGACGCCATGTTGACCAGCACGTCGATGCGGCCGAATGCTTCGCGTGCCGCCGACATGAGCGCGGCGCAGTCGGCGGCTTTCGACACGTCCGCCATGACGGCGATACCCTTTCGTTTCCGGTCCTTGACGTCTTGAACGGTGTCGTCGGCTTCCCGCTTCGACCCGCGATACGAGAGCACCAGATCCGCACCGCGGGCAGCCACCTCTTGTGCGACGACCCGGCCGATGCGCTTGCCACCGGTGATCACCACGACTTTGTCATTGAGATCCATGCCCGGTTTTGACGCCGGCCTGGTGCCGTCAGTTCTCGAAGGGCAGCCCTACGAAAACGGCGCGAGCTTCTTGAAGGTGGCGAGCACCCACCGATAGCCATCAGGGTCGATCACGACGGCGGTCCGGTCTCCCCAGGGCATATCCTGGGCGTCAGTGACGCCTGCCCCAGCCTGCCGCGCCTGCGCGGCTGCCGTGTCGACATCACTCACGTACGTGTAGAGGGCCGCGGCGCCTCCCGTGGCCGTCGCGACATCGCCCTTGCGAACCAGCATCACCACAGAATCCTGATGCCGCATTTCGGCATAACGCATCTGACCGTCGGCGTCAGGCAGAACGACACCGCGTGTAAATCCGAATGCGCGCTCCAGGAAAGCCATTGTCGCGGCGACATTCGCGACCGCGAGGTAGGTGCTGATTGGAAACATCCCTGGCGCGAGCCCGCTCGACGCGTCAGAGGGCGCGGCCGGACGTGCCGGCGCGGATACCGCCAGCTTACGGCGGGTTGCGGTTCGTTTCTTCTTCGATCGACGTGGTCGCCCGGTGCGCGTCGCGCGCGTGCGTCGTTTGCTCATCAGCGCTTGACCGATAGTAGCGGGAAGGCCGAAACTTTGCATCGCCGAGCTTGGTGACGCCGTCACGTGAACGATCGATGACGGGAGTGTAAGTTCCCCAATCAAAACTCGTTCGTGCGGCGACCAGGTGGCGGCGGTATGATCGGGCGCTTTTCCTGGAGAGACCTGCGATGGCACTTGGACGAACGGGGATAGAACACGTGCTCCGGCGGGCGGCATTCGGCGCGAGCCCCGACGATCTGAAATCGTTCGAGGACATGTCGACCTTCGAGTTGCTCGATTTTCTCATCGACTTCGAAGCACAACCCGACGACGTCGACACGAACATCGGCAATCCCGCGTACATCGGCGTCGTCGGACGGGGCGGCGCGTTTTCTCCCAACACGAACATCGAAGACGCGCGCCAGCGTTGGCTGTTTCGAATGGTGCACTCGCGCCGTCCGCTCCAGGAGAAGATGGCGCTCTTCTGGCACAACCACTTCGCCACTGCCTACAGCAAGATCTCCGGCGCGATCCCGGCGGCGACAGCGACAAAGGTGCTCGCGCTCAAGCCCGGTGACCTGCCAGGCCCGCGCGGGCAGTACGAGATGTTCCGGGCCGAAGGCATGGGCAGCTTCCGCGATCTGTTGATCGAGGTGGCGCGAGATCCCGCGATGCTGGTCTGGCTGGATGGGCGCAACAACACCCGCCGCCTTCCGCAGGAGAACTTCGGCCGCGAGATCATGGAGCTCTTCACGATGGGCGTCGGAAACTACACGGAGCAGGACGTGTACGCCGCTGCCCGCGTCTTCACGGGATGGAATCTGCGCTTCGTGAATCGAGGGGATGACACGCAGTCGTATTACGAGTACGCGTATATTCCCGCCAACCACGAACCCACGGCCAAGACGTTCACGTTCCCGATCTACGGCAACGGCGATACGACGATCCCGGCTCGTCCGGCGGCCGACGGCGAGCAGGACGGCATCGATTTCATCACCGCGCTCGCGCATCATCCCGCCACCGCCCGCCGTCTCGCACGCAAGCTGTGGAACTTCTTCGTCAGCGAGGTCGTGCCTCCCGACGAGGCGACGCTCAACGCCGCGGTGAGTGTGTACCTCTCGAACGGCACACGGATCGCACCGCTCGTGACCTTTTTGCTTCGCTCGCGCGACTTCCTGAATCCGAGCACGTATTTCACGCGATACTCGTGGCCAGTCGAGTTCGCGGTTCGCGCGATCAAGGAAGTGGGATGGACTGGATTCACGGTTGATGCGGTGCGCGCGCCGCTGACGGCCATGGGCCAGACGCTCTTCGAACCGCCCGACGTCGCCGGGTGGGAGCTCGGTCAGGGATGGTTCTCGACCGGCGCGATGGTCGCCCGCATGAACTACGCCGCCACGCTGGCTGCGAATCAGCGATTCAATCTCGCGCGTGCTGCCGCCGGAGCAAAAGACTCTCCGGAGTCGCTCATGAACTTCCTTCTCGACCGATTGTCAGTCGCTCCGTACGACAAAGATCCGCGCGGCGATCTGCTGACGTACGCGCAGACCGTCGCCGCCTGGACCGGTTCGGATGCGCAAGTGCAGACGAAGGCCGCGGGGTTGACCCGACTGATTGTCGGTTCGTCGGAATACCAAATCGTTTAGTGGGGATGTAACAGCGATTTCTCGAGCGGGCCGCCCGTTGGTTGGCCCGCGGATTCGCGGTCGCGACAACGGAGCGACCGCTAGAGAAGTGACCCAAACAGTCCACTAGTGCGGAGAACGCCATGTCAGTTACGCGTCGAGAATTCATCAGTGGCGGCGTTGCGGCGTTCACGGTCACCTTCGTCGCGCCCTCGTTTCTGAGCGACATTGCGCGCGCACAGGGTGCACGCTCGCGCAGCCTCGTCGTCGTGTATCTCGCCGGCGGCAACGATTCGTTGAACACCGTCATCCCGTACACCGATCCGCAGTATCAGATCAGACGGCCTACCATCTTCGTGCCGTCCGCCCAGGTGCTGCAGATCGGCAGCGACGCGGCGGGCCGGCCCCTCGGCCTTCACCCGCGGCTGACCGGGCTGCAGACGATCTTCAACGAGGGCCGCCTCGCGATCGTTCAGCGCACCGGCTATCAGAACTCGAGCCGATCACACTTTCAGGGATCTGACATCTGGGGTACCGCCGACCCCTCGTCGCCTTCGTCGATGGGATGGCTTGGCCGGTACCTCGAAACCGTACCGCTCGATCCGCTCTCGGGATGGAGCACCGTTCGCGAAGTGCCGCGAGCGCTGTTGTCGAAGAAAGTCAGCGTGCCCGGCATTCCCGATCCGCGCACGTACAGCTTCACCAGCCCCAACCCAGAACCCGAACGCACGTACGAGCGCGTGGCGGCGACACGAATCTCGTCTCACGTGCCGGTCGATCGGCCGCATCTCGCCTTCATCAACGGCTCGACGACGGCCGCGTTCGAGACGCTCGATCGCGTGGGCTCGGTGTCCGACTACATCGGCACGGCTGCGTATCCGGCCAACAACGGGTTCGCCCTCGCGCTTCGAACAGTAGCGGGATCGATCTCACGCGGTCTCGGCACGCGCGTCTATTGGGTGCAGACGGGCGGCTTCGACACGCACGCGAATCAAGGCAACCAGGGCGCCGGTGCGTACGCAAACCTGATGGGGACGTACAACGACGGGCTCATCGCGTTCTACACGGATCTCAAGAACCAGGGACTGCTCGGTGACACCTTGATTATTCAGTTTTCGGAGTTCGGCCGTCGAATCACCGAGAACGGTACTGGCGGGACCGACCACGGCGCGGCTGCGGTGATGATGGCGATCGGTGGCGCGGTCAGGGGCGGCCTCTACGGTACGGCTCCGGATCTCAATCCGTTTCCCGGCAACCCGACGCTCGAGAACAATGGCGGCGACGTCACCTACGAGACCGACTTCCGGTCGGTGTACGCACGGGTGCTCGACAACTGGCTCGGGGCGAGCTCGACCGCGATCCTCGGTGGCAACTTCACGAACGGACCGGCGATCGTCTGAGCGCGGGTCATCGGTTTGAGTAGATGGCTTGTAATGCCGGTTCGAGCGTCGAGTACTTGAACCCGTAGCTGAGTGCCTCGGCGCGCGCAGGCAGCACACGCTGACCCTCGAGGATCAATCCATCCGCCATCTCGCCGAGCACGAGCTTCAGCGCGAACGCTGGCGCTCGTATGAACGCCGGCCGTCCGAGGACGCGTCCGAGCGTTCGTGCGAACTCGTTGTTCGTCACCGGCGATGGCGCAGTGAGGTTGAGCGGACCCGACACGGCGGTCGTCGTCAGCGCCCATCGCACCATGGCGACCCAGTCATCGATGTGAATCCACGACATGTATTGCCGTCCCCCGCCGGCGGGGCCGCCGACAAAACATCGAAAGGGGAGCGCGAGCTGGGAGAGCGCTCCGCCTTGACGGCTCAGGACGAGTCCGGTTCGGAGAAGCACAATGCGTGACGTCGCTGCCGCTTGGAGCGCGAGGCGTTCCCACTCGTGGCACACGTCAGCGAGAAAGCCGGAACCGGGCGCGCTCGCTTCGGTGAGCGTTTCGTCTCCCCGACTTCCATAGACGCCCACGGCCGATGCGCTGATGAGCACACGCGGGCGCGTTGCGTGCGCGGCCAGCGCGGTAACGAGCGCACGAGTCGCATGGAGACGGCTCGTCAGGATCGCGTCCTTCCGCGCCGCACTCCAGCGACGGCCCCCGATCGATTCGCCCGCGAGGTTGACGATCGCGTCGGCGTCGTCGAGCGCGCGCATCCAGGGTTGGGTCGTCGCGGCCTCGGGCGCCCACGAGAGATCGTCGACGTGCCGCGGGCGGCGCGTCAGGACTCGGACCTGATGGCCGTCGGCACGCAGCGCGCGTGTCAGCGCTGTGCCGAGAAATCCGGTGCCCCCTGCGACGAGGATGAGCATGCGCCGATCCTACCCCCGTGGAACTTGACACCGGGCTGGTTGCGGCGTTATTAACTAACTAGTTGGTTAGAACTCGAACGCCGCCACGAAGAGCAGCGGAGCAAAAGTGGGCCACAAAGGACACAAAGATCGCGATCTGAGAAACGGAGAAATCTCCGTGCCTCACCTTTGTGATCTTCGTGATCTTTGTGGCTCTTGTGCTCCGTGCCTCCGTGCGTCGCCTTGGGTCCTTCGTGACTAAGAGACGACGCTCCGCCCGTGATTCGAAGGCCTCCGTGTTCCGAGCCGCGGCGCTCGAGTTCTCCGAACGCGGCTACGAGGCGGCGGGCATCGATCGCATCGCCGCGCGCGCCCGCCTCAACAAGGCGATGCTCTACTACCACTTCGGCAGCAAGCGCGATCTCTACCTCGAAGTGGTGCGCGAGATGGTGGCCACCGTCAACACGCGCGCGCGCGCCATTGCCGACGGACCGGGCACCGCCGAGCAGAAGCTCGATCGCTGGATTGTCGCGATCGTCGAGGAAGCCGCGGCGCGGCCGTGGTTTCCGCCGATCATGCTGCGTGAGCTGGCCGCGGGCGCTCCTCACTTCGACACCCAGATTTTCAACCTGATGAACGCGGTGTTCGACGCCGTCAAGGACATCATCGTGCAGGGGCAGCGCGATGGCGTGTTTCGAGACGTCGATCCACTCCTCTCGCACTTGACGATCATGCCGCCCATCCTCATCTACTTCGCCCGGCAGCGCGTGATGGCCACCTCGAAAGTCACCAAGGGCCTCGCGGCGCCACGGCCGATCGATCAGTTCATCACGCACATGCAGGCCTCGGTACGGGGCATGCTTCGGAAGCCATCATGACGCGATACCTGCGCGCCGTGGTCGCGGCACCGCTCGTGCTGGCCGCGTGTAAGACGTCGACACCCGACAACGCGATTCGCGTCTCGGGCCATGTCGAGGCGACTGAAGTGCAGGTCTCCGCCGAAGTCGGTGGCCGCATCCTCGAACTGAAGGTCGACGAGGGGTCGCGCCTGGTGATCGGCGACGTGATCGCAACGCTCGACCCGCGCGACACCGAACTGCAGATTCAGCGCGCGAAGGCCGATCGCGCGGCGGCGCTGGCGCAGCTGCGTCTGCTCGAAGCGGGATCGCGTGCTGAAGACATCCGCCAGGCGCAGGCCCAAGTGGAGGCGGCGCGCGCCGACGCGATGACGGTCGAGACCGATCTCAAAGCGGCGCAGCTCGATCTCGATCGCATCGAGGCCTTGCTCAAGGCCTCTGCCGTGTCCGTGCAGCAGCGCGACGATGCCAAGGCGCGGGTCGATGGCGCCCGCGAACGTCAGCGCGCGGCGAAGGAGCGGGAGCGCGCCGCGCAGGAAACGCTTGCCCGCCTCCAGAAAGGGTCGCGCCCCGAGGAGATCGAGGCAGGACGCGCGCGCGTGGAGGGCGCCGATGCGCAGATCGCGATTCTCGAGAAGTCCCTCAAGGATGCCGCGGTCGTTGCGCCGGTGTCGGGAGTCGTGACGCAGAAGCTGGTCGACGCAGGAGAGGTCGTCATGCGCGGTACGCCGCTCGTCGTCATCACCGACCTCGATCATGCGTGGGCCAACCTGTTCGTCCCCGAGCCGGCGATCCCGCGCGTGAAGCTCGGTCAATCGGCGACGGTGAGCACGGACGCGGGCGGTCAGTCGCTGTCTGGGACGGTCACCTTCATCTCTCCGAAGGCCGAGTTCACACCTCGCAACGTGCAGACGGCCGAGGAGCGATCGAAGCTGGTCTATCGAATCAAAGTGACGGTCGACAACCGATCGGGCGTGCTGAAGTCGGGCATGCCGGTCGATGCGGAGCTCGCATTGCGATGACCACCGAGCTCGCGATCGACTTTCGCGCGGTCGTCAAGCGCTACGCCGACGTCGAGGCGATTGCAGGCCTCGACCTCGAGGTGCGGGCGGGAGAGATGTTCGGCCTGATCGGTCCCGACGGTGCCGGGA
Source organism: Vicinamibacterales bacterium (assembly GCA_036407095.1). Taxonomy (GTDB): domain Bacteria; phylum Acidobacteriota; class Vicinamibacteria; order Vicinamibacterales; family UBA2999; genus Gp6-AA40. The sequence continues at coordinate 26,253 of DASWZV010000144.1, forward strand.
AGACGACCGCGATCAGACTGATGTGCGGCTTGCTGCATCCCGAGGCGGGTCGGATTACCGTGCTCGGTCTCGATCCCCATCGCGATCACGGCCGGCTCACAGAGCGCGTCGGCTATCTCTCGCAGCGATTCAGCTTGTACGGCGACCTCACCATCGACGAGAACATCGCGTTCTTCGCCGAAGTGCATGGCGTACGTGAGTACGTACAACGCCGCGATCAGCTGCTGTCGATGACGCAGTTGACGCCGTTCCGAGGCCGGCTCGCCGACCGGCTCTCGGGCGGCATGAAGCAGAAGCTCGCCCTCGCCTGCACCCTCGTTCACGAGCCGGCACTCATTCTGCTCGATGAACCGACGACCGGCGTCGACCCGGTGTCGCGTCGCGAGTTCTGGAAGCTGCTGTCCGAGTTTCTCGCCGAGGGCATCACGATCCTGATGTCGACGCCGTATCTCGACGAAGCCGAACGGTGCACACGCGTGGCGCTGCTCCATGAAGGGCGGGCGCTCGCCATCGACGAGCCGGCACGCCTGCGCACGCTCATTCATGGCCGGATGCTGGAGCTCGTGACACGCAGTACCGGTGCGGCCGACATCGTGCGGCGGCTGCCCGGCGTCACCGACGCGCAGGTCTTCGGCGAGCGCGTGCACGTCACTCTCGACGGAGATTCGACGGAGATCGAAGAACGTTTCTCGCGCGCCCTGAAGGACACGGCGCTGGCAGGCGTGCCGATGCGCCGGGTGCCGCCGTCTCTCGAGGACGTGTTCATCGCGCGCCTGTCGGCGGCGCAGGACGGCCGGGGATGAGCGATAACGCCATCGAGGCTCGTCACCTGACGCGCCGCTTCGGTGCGTTCGTCGCGGTCAACGACGTGTCCTTCGAAGTGCGCACGGGGGAAGTATTCGGCTTCCTCGGAAGCAACGGCGCCGGCAAATCGACGACGATCCGCATGCTCTGCGGTCTGCTGCAGCCGACATCGGGCACCGCGATCGTCGGCGGGATCGACGTCGGCAGCAATCCCGAAGGCGTCAAGCGGCGCATCGGCTACATGTCGCAGAAGTTCTCGCTCTACGAAAAGCTCACCGTCGATCAGAACATCACGTTCTTTGGCGGGATCTACGGACTGAGCGCGGACCGGCTTGCTGCACGCCGCGACTTCGTTCTCGACATGGCCGGCCTTCGCGGACGGGAGCGCACGTTGACGGGAGCGCTGTCGGGAGGGTGGCGGCAGCGCCTCGCCCTCGGCTGCGCGATCCTTCACGAGCCGCCCATTGTCTTTCTCGATGAGCCGACAGGAGGCGTCGACCCGTTGTCACGCCGCCAGTTCTGGCGCCTGATCGATGGGCTCTCGCGAAGCGGCGTCGCGGTCCTGGTCACGACACACTACCTCGACGAGGCCGAGCACTGCCATCGCATCGCGATCATCCAGGCCGGCCGCCTCGCCGCGCATGGCACCGTCGACGAGTTGAAGTCCGCGTTCGCCTCTCGACCGATCCTCGAAATCCGCGCGCCCGAAGCGGTGCAGGTGATGCGCGCGCTCGACGCGATGCCCGACGTCGAGAAGACGAGCATCTTCGGCACCGCGGTGCACGCGGTGCTCACATCGATGGAGACGACACCCGAGTCGATCGAAAAACGATTGACCGATGCCGGCCTCGTGATCACCTCGTGCGGGCGGGTCGAGCCGTCGCTCGAGGATGTGTTCCTCGACGTCGCCGAGAAGGCGGCCGCATGACGTCGGTGTGGAAGACGCTTGCCGTGGCGCGCAAGGAGATGCGTCAGATCGTCCGCGATCGACGGACGCTCCTCATCCTGCTCTTCGTGCCCGCATTCTTTCTGCTGGTGTACGGCTACGCACTGAACTTCGACATCCGCCACGTCAGCATCGCCGTGCAGGACAACGATCGCAGCACCGCCAGCCGTGAGGTCATCTCCGCGTTCGTCAACTCGGGCTACTTCGATCTCTACGCCGAAGCCCCGGATAACGACACCATCTCACGCATCATCGACCGGAACCTCGTTCGCGGAGTGCTCGTGATTCCGACCCGCTTCGGCGCCGATGTCGCGGCCGGGCGGCCGACGAGCGTGCAGTTCATCGTCAACGGCGACAACGCCAACACCGCGACGACGGTCGTCGGCTATGCCATCGGCCTGATCGGCTCGCTGTCGGCGCACTACGAGCTGCAGGCGCGCGTCGGGTCGCCTGGGGGGCCGCTGCTCAGTGTCGAACCGCGCGTGTTCTACAACTCGGAGCTCCGCAGCACCCTCTTTCTCGTCCCCGGCCTGATCGCGTACATCGCGATGCTGACGGCCGTGGTCTCCACCGCGCTCTCGATCGTGCGCGAAAAGGAGGCCGGGACGATGGAGCAGGTCAGGATGGCGCCGATCGGCCCGGTGCCGTACATCCTGGGGAAGACCGCGCCGTACTTCGTGATCTCACTCGTCTCGGCGATGGGCATCGTTGCCGCCGCGATGATCATGTTCGACATGCCCATGCGGGGGTCGTGGCTCGTGCTCCTCGGGGTGATCTCGCTGTTTCTGGTCGGCGCGCTCGGATTGGGTCTGTTGATTTCGAGCATCGCCGAGACACAGCAGGTGGCCTTCCAGGTCGCGCTGCTGACCTCGTTTCTGCCCACGCTCATGCTGTCGGGGTTCATCTTTCCGATCGCAAGCATGCCGACGTTTCTGCAAATCGTGACGCGGGTTGTACCGGCCCGCTATTTCCTGTCAGCGCTCAGAGGCATCGTGCTGAAGGGGACCGGACCGTTGGTGTTCTGGCAGGACCTTGTCGCGCTCGGCGTGTTCGCAGTCGCGATTCTCGGGTTGGCGTCTTTGCGGTTGCGCCGGCAGTGGGCCTGACCCGATGACACGACTGCTGCACGTCATCCGCAAAGAGTTTCTCGAGCTGCGACAGGACCCGCGTCTTTTCAGCATCGTCATCATCGCGCCGCTCGTGCAGCTGACCATGCTGGGTTACGCCGCCACGACCGATGTCCGGAATGTTCCGATGCTGGTCATCGACCAGGACGCGACGTCGGAAAGCCGCGATCTGGTCTCCCGCTTCGAAGCCTCGGGCAACTTCGTCGTCGTCGATCGCATGGCCACGTCAGATCGGATCGATCAGTATCTCGACAGCGGCCGCGCCTGGATGGTGCTGCAGATTCCGGGGAAGTACGGCGATCAGGTACGAGCCGGTGAGCCGACTGTCGTGCAAGTGGTGGCCGACGGAACCGATGCCAACTCGACGAACGTCGCGCTGGGCTACACCGGCACGCTGATCGCGTCGTTCGCCCGCGAGCTCGCCGCACAGTCCGGTCACGGACCGGCGACGCCGCTCATCTCGGCCGACGTGCGCGTGTGGTTCAACCCGCAGCTCGAAAGCAAAGACTTCATGATCCCGGGGATCATCGCGCTGCTGCTGCTCGTCATCACCACCAACCTGTCATCGATGGCGATCGTGCGCGAGCGCGAGCTCGGCACCCTGGAGCAGTTGAACGTCACGCCGATCGCACGGTGGGAGCTGATTCTCGGCAAGATGCTGCCGTACGCGCTCATCGGCCTCATTGACGTCCTGCTGGTGGTCGTCGTCGCGCTGTTCTGGTTCAACGTGCCCTTGCGCGGCAGTTTTCCGCTGCTGATCGTGATGTGCCTCATCTACCTGATGACGACGCTGGGGCTGGGGCTGTTCGTGTCGACGATTTCATCGACGCAGCAGCAGGCGATGATGACCGCGTCGTTCTTCTTCCTGATCCCGATGGTGTTCCTCTCGGGATTCGTGTTCCCAATCGAAAACATGCCGGCGATCGTGCAGCCGGTGACGTATCTGATACCGCTTCGGTATTTCCTGATCATCCTGCGCGGGATCTTTCTCAAGGGCGTCGGGCTCGAGACGTTCTGGCGCGAGGCCCTGGCGCTGACCGCCTGGGGTGTCGGCATCCTGACGCTTGCGACGCTGCGATCGTCGAAGCGGTCGGCCTGACGTGTAGCGCGCGGGCTCAAGCCCGCGCTCTACGACCTGGTCGCCGAAGCCCGCGCTCTACGTCCCTCACCTCAGCCTGGTGCATAGTAGACGCGTGCGCTGGATGGTTCGGCCGTTCCTCGTGTATTCGGCTGTTGCCGTGGTCACGACGTGGCCGCTCGTACTCCACCCATCGTCGCTCATCGGCGCACCCGTCGGCCCTGGAGATCCGTTTCTCTATCTCTGGGTGCTGGGGTGGGGCATGCACGCGATCCTGCACGATCCGCTCACCCTGCTGACGGGGGAGGTCTTCAACGCCAACATCTTTCATCCAGCCGTCGGGACGCTGACCTACTCCGACCATCTGTTGCTTCAAAGCCTCGTGCTCTCGCCGTTGTACGCCGTCACCGGCGATGTGACGCTGTGCTACAACGTGCTGCTCGTCGGCTCGCTCGTCGCAAGCGCGCTCGCGATGCATGCCTTCGTGCGCGAGGTCGTCGGTTCGTCCGGCGGCGCCTATCTCGCGGGGCTTGCGTGGGGATTTGGATCGTTCCGCTTCGCGCACCTGCTGCACGTGCAGCTGCAGGCGCTCTACTTTCTGCCCCTGACGTTTCTCTTTCTGCATCGGCTGATTGCGGGCCGTCGCTTGCGAACCGCCATCGCTCTGGGACTGTCTCTCGGACTCCAGACCGTCTCGTCGGCCTACTACGGTGTGATTGGCGGCCTCGGACTGCTCTGTGCGGGGCTGGTGCTCGTCGTCGCAACTGGGCGTCGATGGGACGGCCTCCTCGTCAAGCGCCTGCTCGTGGCTGGTGCCGTTGCGGGCGTACTGGTCCTGCCGCTTGCCGCCGTCTACCTGCGAGTGCAGCAATCGGAAGGATTCGGCCGCAGTTTGTATGAGGCCAGCCGGAGCGCCGCGTATGCGACGAGCTATCTGCAGGTGCCGCCAGGCAACCTGATTTACGGTCGCACTGAACTCCTGCGGGATCATCGCGAGCCCGCGAGCGGCGGTCCTCCCCGCACGGGACCCGAACGCGAGCTCTTTCCCGGATTCACCATCGTGCTGCTCGCCGCATGCGGCCTGTGGTGGGGACGACGGGGTGAGGCGCGTCCACTCGTGATCGCGATGAGCGTTCTCGCGATCGTCGGATTCCTGCTCTCACTGGGGCCGGACGGTCTTCGTACGATCTACGCGACACTGCATCGATATGTGTTCGGCTTTCAGGCGATTCGTGCGCCGGCACGGTTCGCCGTGCTCGTCTTCTTCGGGCTCTCGACGCTGGCAGCTCTTGGCTGGCGCGAGCTTCAGGTCCGTCTGGCGCAAGGACCGTCGCTCGCCTTGCGCTCCGTGCCTGTGGCGTTGATCGCCATCGCTTCACTCGAGTTTCTTCACCTGCCTGTCACGCTGGCATCGGCGCCGCCCCTGCGCACCGACGTCGGTCGTTGGCTGCAGCGCGAGCCCGGGCCTGGAGCGGTCGCCGTGCTGCCCTTGACGATCGACGTCGAGAACACTCCGGCCATGGTGCAATCGCTGGAGCATCGTCGTCCACTGCTGAACGGATACAGCGGCCAGCGGCCCGCGTTCTATCCGTCGCTCGTCGACGCCCTGAGCGCCTTTCCATCGCAGGAGGCGCTGCTCGCGCTGCTCGAGAGCGACGTACGTTTCGTGGTCGTTCCACGGCCTGTGTCCCTAGCCGATGGTCCGCTCGTCGAGCGTGCCCGCTTCGCAGATGGAACGATCTACGAACTGCGATGGTCGCCCGAGATTGAGGCGCGGCTCCGAGGGCTCGCGGCGTTCGAGCCTCCGGCGCCGGGGCCCGTGCCGTTTCATAGTGGTGAGACGGCCTCTTATACGGTTGTCTGGAGCGGCGCGGGCAACGTCACCGCGGGCACGGTGGTCATGAAGGTCGAAGGCCCGCCGTATCGCTTCGTTGTCACGGCCGACACTGCCGCCTGGATCGCGCGTTTCTATGAGGTCCATGCAGTGCTGACAACGACAACGGACGATGCCCTGATGACAGAGCGGCACGATCGCCGTCTGCGCGAAGGTTCACGGTCGGTGAATCGGATCTACGACTTCGACAGCACACGAGGCGTCGTCCGGATTGGACAGTCTGAGGAGGACGCGCGGTCGCCTCAGGCCGTCGTGCTCCCGCTCGCGGCGCATGCCCGCGACTCACTCGCGGCGCTCTTCTATGCCCGCACCCTGCCACTGACTGTCGGCGGACGGTATCGCATGCCGGTCAACGACGGTGGGCGCAACAGCATCGTCGAGTTCGCCGTGAACGGTCCCGAGACCATCGTCGTGCAGGGGCAATCGAGACAGGCCCTTCGAATCGATCCGCGGATCGAGCACCGGGTCGAACGGCGCACGGCGCCGTCGGCGACGCTGTGGCTCGACGCGGCGGCCTCGCATGTGCCGCTCGCGATCGACGTCGATGCGGCGTTTGGGCGCATTCGACTGGAGCTCACGCACTATGAACCTGGTGCGGCAGCAGTCGATCGCGAACGGAAGCCGTCACAGTAGCTGGACGTCGGGACTCCGAAGGTCAAAAGGCCTTTGACCTTTGACCGACAAGGTCCAGGCACTCAGGACCCTGGAGAGATCCTCAGAATCCGATCGTCGCCCATGGCCGGTGTGCCGCGTCCATCGCGGTTGTTCGTGGAGATGTACATGTTCCCGTCGGGTCCCATGATCACATCGCGCAGTCGACCGAACGTCCCGTCGAGCAGTCGCTCCTGCGAAGCAATGCGCTGTCCAGCGCTGTCGAGCGTCACGCGCAACAAGTGAGTGCCGCGCAACGTGGCGATGAAGAGGTTGTTCTCGAACTGTGGGATCCGCGAGCCGCGATAGAACGCTGAGCCGGACGGGGCGATCGCAGGGTTGAAGAACGTAATCGGAATCTCCATGCCGGGCATCGTGTCGTTGCCTTCGATGCGTGGCCACCCGAAGTTCTGACCGGACTGGAGACGGTTGATCTCGTCGTTGCCGATGTTCCCGTGCTCGTCTTCCCAGATGGCGCCGGTTGAGGGATGCCACGCGATCCCTTGCGGATTGCGATGCCCGTACGTGAACACCAGCGAGCTGAATTGATTTCCCGCCGCTGCCGAGCCGTCTCGATTGAGGCGGAGAATCTTTCCCGCGAGCGACGAGATGTCCTGCGCGAGACCCTGCGTCGACGCGTCGCCGGTGGTCGCATACAGCAGCCCGTCGGGCCCGAACTTCAGCCGGCCACCGTCGTGAATGGACGAGGCTGGGATGTTGTCCACCAGGACCGCCCGCTCTCCAAGCTTGCCGTTGACCTCGCGGTAGCGCACGATCCGATTGACGCCGCTGTTATTGGCGACCTGCGCCGAGTAATACAGATAGACGAAATGCGTCTGCGCGAACTGCGGATCGAGCGCAAGGCCGAGCAGCCCTGCCTCGCCGGATGCGAACACCCCCTCGATGGGCGAGGTATCGAACGCCCCGGTCGTGAGGTTGATGGCCAGCACACGCCCAGGGCGCTCGGTCACGAAGAGGCGGCCGTCCGGTGCGAATTCCATCGCCCACGGCACTTCGACATTGTTGAAGACGGTCTCGACACGGAAGCGCGCACCGTCGCGGGTCGTGAACGAATCGCCCCCTGTTGATGGGGGAGGAGTAGTGGTCGAGTTGTTGTCGCACGCGCGCGTCGTCACGGTTTGCGTCACGAGCGCGAGGACCAGTACGCCACTGCTGACGGCTGTCCACACAACGCGATCATGCCATGAAAGTTCATGCATAACCGCCTGAACAGCGAGCTCAGCCAAAACAAAAACATTTGGCCGAGCTTGCGTGTTCAAATGTGTGACGCGAAATCAGAACGCGTACTCGATGCCGATCAACGGCGACACCTTGTCACGGAGACCCACGTCGTTCAACGTCACGAGCAGGTTGGTCGTGATCAGCATGCGCCCGAACGCGTTGATTTTGAGGCCCGCGGCGGCGCTCAACTCGTTGAACGATCCCGACGTGAACGTGATGTTTGGAAAGACCGACACGCCGTCGAGCGCGTGGAAGTCCGTACGCTGCAGGCGGGGAGAGTCGATCACGTACCGCCCGATGACATCGACGGCCGCAGTCACACGCGGATGGATCTCGACGACAGCACCCAGAGAATACGTTCCGACATCCGGCAGGTCCTGTGAGACACCCGTTCCTGGATCGCCGCCGAGGACGCTGGATCCGTTGTACTGGTAGCCAAGATTGATGTGCGGAGATACGGCGCCGTAGCTGGCGGACCAGACCGCAAACGGCTGCACGCCTGTGGCTCCGGTGCCGAGCAGGTTCTTCTCATCGCCGGTCGGGAGCCGCAGATCGACGCCGAGGGCAAAGCCGCGGCGGCCGGACCTCCCGAAGCTTTGCTTGAGGCGCACCGTGATGTCGCCTGGCCCGTTGGCATGTCCGAACGCCGTGAAGATGCGGCGCGAGCCGACGCTGTCGTCGAGCGCGCGGAAGAAATGTGTTTCCGGATTGGTCGTGCCGAGTCGCTGAATCGTGGCATCGGACGTGACGACCATATCGGTCGTGACGAACGGGAACACGACCGAGATATCGAGACTGTTGGTGGCGCCGTAACTGACGAAGGCCGCCGATCGCGAGACGGTCGCATCGATCGTGTTGGTTGTCGTCACGACGTCCTGCCGGCCGCCGAGCAGTTCGGCGTCATCGTGGGTGAACACCGCAGGCACGGTGTTGAGATCGATGCCTTCGATCGAGTCGAACTTCAGGCGTTGATACGCGAAGCCGATCGAGACGCGGTGCGCACCAAGCGTATCGGCGCGCTCCGACATGATCGGACCGAAGCTCGTCGTTGTTCTCGTGAACACGCCGAGCGCCGGATCGAACTGATACGTGAACCCCGACGCTGGAGGCGGGAGCGGCAGCGACACGATCTGGCTCGTCAGCGCAGTGCCGAACTGCGAGAACTCACTCTCGAAGCCGCTGTTGAAGTGCGCCGAATGCGTCGCGCCGCTCGGCAGCGGCGTGTTGCTGTTGACGATGAGTCCGTTGGGGCCGAAGAGCTGCGTGAAGATGCGCGACAGCTCGGTGACCTGCACCGCGATATTGATGGGCTCCTGCGCGTACGCAGGTGACGTCATTGCCATCAGCGCAATCGTTGCGCTGACCACTCCGAGCCGCATGAATGCCTCCAGTTATCAGCCGCCGATCGCCGTGATGATCCATCCCGCCGCAGACTTCTCGAGGCGCATCGTCTGCTGCCGGCGAGCCTGCGTTTCCCGGCGTCCGCCATTCACGATCACATCCTGGCGTGAAAGCCGCGCCGTCGCGGTTCGTCCCTCCACGCGGATTTCTTCGACGACGAGCGTGATCTGCTGATTGTCGACCTGCCGGAAGCTGTCGCGCAGGCGAGCTTCTTCTGCCGACGTCAGGCCCGGGCGTACCGATCGAAAGAGTTCGACGTTCTTCTTCTCGATGGCGGCCTTATAGGTATTGATCACGCGACGAATGGCGGCGTCGTCCGATTCGACGGGAGACGCTGTCGGTGTGTCGGGTGGTGGCGCTGCGGCTCGTGGCGTCGGCTGTGGTGCTGGCTGCACCGGGGCCGTCGTATCCGCAGCACGGGCGGGCCCAGGTTGTGCCGGCGGCGGAGCCACGACCTCCGGTCCGGCGGGCGCAGTCGTCGGCGCCGGCGGCGGAGGCGTTGGAGTCGGCGCAGGTGTTTGTGTCTGCGGCGACGTTTGCGCCGGCGATGGCTGTGGTGTTGGTGACGGCTGTGCCGGCGGCGGAGGCGGCGCGATTGTCACCGGCGCAGGAGGCGTCGCGCCCCGGGGTGTCGGCGCTGGAGGTCGCGGCTCCGGCGTCGATCGCGGTGGCGCATTCGATCGTCCCGAGCTCTCCGTTTGAGACGTCGTTGCGTCCTTCGGAGGGGCAGCAGGCGCAGTCGTCGTGGGCGGAGGAGGAATCGCCGGTGCCGGTGTCGGCGATGGCGGTACCTGATCGGCCTGCGGCGGTTGTGGCGCGCCAGGAATCGTCGTAGACGGTTGTGGCACCTCGACTCGCTGCGCGATCGAGGTGGTCGGTTGTGATCGGCCGGACCAGATCGTGAATCCGACCGCGCCCGCGATGAGCAGCGCAAGCAGTGCGACCGCGTAGCGCCACATCCCCGCAGACGTGGGAGGGGCAGGTGTGGCTTGAGCCGACGACGGTGGCCGCTGCGATGACTGTGAACCCGCACTCACACCGGCGCGTGCGGCGGACACACCCATCATCGTGCCCGAGTCGAGATCTCGCTTGAGCCGTTTGAGCTCCGCCTGCAGATCCGACGAATGCTGATAGCGCAGGTCGCGATCCTTCTCGAGCAGTGTGGTGATGATCGCCTCGAGCCGCGGAGGCACGAGCGGATTCAGGCTGAGCATCACTGGCGGCGTGTGGTTGAGGATGGCGTCGAAGATGACCGCAGGCGTGCTCCCGCCGAACGCCTGCGTGCCGGTGGCCATCTCGTACAACACTGCGCCCAATGAGAAAAGGTCGGTACGTGAGTCGACCTCCTCACCACGCGCCTGCTCCGGAGACATATACGACACTGTTCCCAGTGCCGACCCCGGGAGCGTGAGCTGCTTGACGATCGTCTGCTGTGTGCTGGCATCGACACTGCGCGCCTTGTCGCCCGATGAGCCGCCCGGACCCGAAGCCAGCTTGGCCAGGCCGAAGTCGAGGATCTTCGTGCGGTTCTTGTCGCCGACGAAGATGTTCGACGGCTTGATGTCGCGATGAATGATGCCCTGTGTGTGCGCCGCCTCGAGCGCGTCGGCGAGCTGGATGCCGATCTCGACGATGTCGCCGATCTTCAACGGTCCCTTGTTGATGCGGTCGCGGAGGTTCTCGCCCTTGAGCGCCTCCATGACGATGAAGGGTGTCCCCTCGTCGTCGCCGATGTCGAAGATGGCGCAGATCCCGGGATGGCTCAGCGAACTGGCGGCGCGCGCCTCGACGCGAAAGCGATCGAGCGCCTGACGATTCTTCGCGGAGTCGGCCGGGAGGAACTTCAGCGCGACCTGACGGCCGAGCCGCTCGTCCTCGGCAAGATAGACAATGCCCATCCCACCCGAACCCAGGGCGCTCAGGACACGGTAATGCGAGATAGCACGGCCTATCATGTTCAGCGTCGACGACGTACAGCCGTCAACCAAGGCCAGAACGCCGAGAATGGCGCAAAGGTTCGCATCATCTCAAAGAGACGCGCCGCGTGCGGCCTCGGCCTCACCGGCGGCGACGTCGACCTGCGTCAGCACGATCGCCCCAAGCACGAAGAACAACAGGATGGACAGCACTGCGACCCGGCTCGATTGAAAGAGACCGATCGACGCGGCAAACACCGCCGGGCCGGCGATGCCTGCAAACTTCTCGAAGACGGCAAAAAAGCCAAAGCACTCCGAGGACTTCTCCTTGGGAATCATCCGCGCGAAGAGCGAGCGGCTGAGCGCCTGACTGCCACCCTGTACGGTGCCAACCAGAAAGGCTAACGCAAAAAACTGCCACGCCGTCATCAGGAAATACCCCAATACCGTGATGAAGGCGTAAACAGCCAACGCAAAGAAAAGAGCCTTTTTGGCACCGACCCGGCCGGCCGCCGTCCCGAACAGGAACGAGCAGGGCACGCCCACGAACTGAACCATCACGAACGCCGCAATCTGGGCGTTGCGGTCGATGCCGATCTCCGCGCCGTAAATCGAGGACATGCGGATGATCGTCTGAATGCCGTCGTTGTAGAGCAGGAAGGCAATCAACAGTAAGAAGGCGTTGCGGTTGCGACGAAGCTCTTGGAAGGTGGCCCAGGTCGCGTCGAGGGTCGAACGGAAGTCCACGGCCCGTCGGGGGGATCCGCGCTCGCTACTGAGGCGCGCCACAGGCTCGGGCACTCGGCGGAAGAGCGGGATCGAAAAGACCAGCCACCAGACGCCGACGCTCATGAGTGACAACTTGATGGCGGCGACCGTGTCAGGGATGCCGAAGGTGGCCGGGCTGAGAATCCACGCGAGATTGACGAGCAGGAGTACGCCGCCACCGACGAACCCGACTGCAAAGCCTGCCGTCGAGACGCGATCGAGCTCGTCGGGCGCCGCGATGTGGGGCAGCAGCGAGTCGTAGAAGACGAGCGTCGCCGCCACGCCGACGTTGGCGACGACGAAGAGGACGAGCGCATATCGCCACTCACCGCGACCGATCGTGCCCATCAGCAGCGTCGCGGCGACGCCGATGATGAGGAACACGCCGAGCAGTCGCTTCTTCATCGCCCGTTGATCGGCGATCGCGCCGAGGATCGGCGCGATGACCGCCACGATCGTGACGGCAATCGTTGTCGCCCATGCAAATCGCGAGGTGGCGTCCACTCCGGGCAGGCCCTGTGCGGCGTACTCGCTGAAGAAGGGGGGGAACACCGCGACGATCACCGTGGTCCAGAACGCCGAGTTCGCCCAGTCGTACATCGCCCACGCCCGAAGCTCGGGGCGTCCCAACCCGATGCGCTCCAGAAGCGACGTCATCAGAACGTCCTGCGCGCGACCCATTCGCGAAACAGCGAATCGACCACCACGTACCTCTGACCCTCTTTCACGACGAGGTCCTGCTTGCCGAGGGCCGTCAGCGAGGTCTGTACGCTCGACGGCCCACGAAGCCGATGCCGTCCGCGCGCGTCGACAGACAGCAGTTCGCGCCCGTCCTGCAGGACGACGGCGCGCAGCACGGCGCGCTGCGGGAGAGTCAGGCGCTGCCAGACCGTCTCGAATATCGTTTCCTGTTCCGAGAGCAAACGCGCCAGCGTGGCGTGCAGGTGCTCGAGCGTGACTCGGCGGCCTCCGGCGCTCTTGATGTCATCCCACGTCTCGTGCGCAAGGCGTTGCACGTCGTAGGGCAGATTGCCGGCGAGGTCCACGATTGCGGCGCCGACGCCGGCGTCGGCGCGGATGCCGGTGCGTACGAAGCGGGATTCGATGAAGTCGGCGAAGATATCAGGCGGGATCTTGTCGAGCCGCATCACCGGGCCGGCTTTGTAGAACGGCCGCTTCGGCCCGATCATCTTCTCCATCAGGCTGGGTTCCGAACCCGCGAACACGTACCCGACACGGCGCTGGTGCTGCACCGCGGCGCGGAGTGCGTGCTCGACGCTGCCGCCATTGAAGCCTTCGATCGCCTGGAACTCGTCGAGGGCGACAATGACCGATCGCTTGCGCTCGGCGGCCAGTCGTCCCGGCAGCGAAAACACCTCGTTGGCGACCCGATTCACGTCGCGGTCGGACTGCACGAGCGGGAAGGCGACCGTCAGCCGGCCCGGTCCCGACTGCTCGCGCTCGTAGCGCACCTCGGGACGCGTCGACGAGATGACGCTCATGAGCCAGCTGCGGGCGCGCTCCCACCGGGTCTCGACCGTCGCCAGGGCGCGCGCGTATCCCTCGAGAAACGCCAGATAGGAGCTGTAGCTGCTGACGGTGACATCGATCGTCAGCGCGCCGCGCCGGTTGAGCGTGGCCAGCGCCTGACGAATCAGCGAGGACTTGCCGTACCGCCTCGGGGAGATCAGAAAGATCTTCTGCGTTTCGGCCAGGTCGTCGATCAGCCGATCGAGCTCCGTCTCGCGGTCCACGAAGGCCTCGCCGGGTACCACCTCGCCGTACACGAAGGGATTCTGCACGTTACGTTGGTCGGCGTAATGGTTACGTTGATTAGCGTAAAAAGCAAGGGGCGTCGATCCAGGCCGCAGGGCCCAGAAGGGCAGTGCGGACTCGATCGCTCGCCATTCTCAGCCCTGAGGCCTGAGCCCTGGGCCCTGCGGCCTTACCAGGGGCAACTGCCCTGTGTAGATGGCCATGCCGACGACCGCGTCGACACCGGCGGCGTCGAGGGTGTCGATCTCGGCCCAGGTCGTGATGCCGCCGGCGGCGGTCACGCGACGGGTGGTCGCGTGTTTCACCGCCAGGATCGCGTTCATGTCGGTGCCCTGCATCAGGCCTTCGGTGTCGACGTGGGTGTACAGGAATTCCGCGCAGTACGGCTCGAGTGCGCGCACCGCGTCGCCGGCGGTGATCGGCAGCAGCGTCTTCCATCCGTGAATCGCGACCTGTCCGCCGCGGCTGTCGACGGCTGCGATCACGCGATCGGCGCCGATCGCGTCGGCCAGGGCGCGCGCGAATACGACGTCGACCGCACCCTCGCGGAAGAGCGCCGAGCTGGCGATGACCGCATGCGCACCGCTCGACAGCACGGCGCGTGCGCGGTCGATGCTTCGAATGCCGCCGCCGACGCGACAGGGCAGGCGGCTACAGATCTCGGTCACAAGGGTGGCGTTGTCACCGCGGCCACGCGCGGCGTCGAGGTCGATGAGCTGCACGCGAGGAAAGCCCGAGAAGCGCGCGATCCAGGGTTCGGGACTCGGCGCCTCGATCGCCAGCCGCTCGCCCTGAATCAGCTGCACGACGTGGCCATCCTGCAGATCGATCGATGGAATCAGCATGTCAGAGCCGGACCGGAATGCCCCGCGTGCGCAGGTGCTGCTTCAAATCGCTCACGCTCGATTCGGCGTAATGAAAGATCGAGGCGGCCAGCGCCGCGTCGGCGTGGCCGCGGGTGAAGACGTCGACGAAATGGTCGAACGTCCCCGCCCCGCCAGAGGCGATGACCGGAATATCGACAGCGTCGGATACCGCCGCCGTCATCTCGCAATCGAAGCCGGCCTTGGTGCCGTCTCGATCCATCGACGTCAGGAGGATCTCGCCGGCGCCGCGGCGCTCGGCCTCGCGCGCCCAGGCGACCGCGTCGCGTGCGGCGTCGGTCGTGCCGCTGCGCACGAACACGGCGAAGCCGTCAGTGCTGCGCTTGGCATCGATCGCGACGATCACCGCCTGGCTGCCGTACCGACCCGCGAGCGTCGTGATCAGATCCGGCTGGCGGAGCGCGGCGGTGTTGAGGCTGACCTTGTCGGCACCGGCTTCGATCACCGCCTCGGCATCGGCTTCCGATCGGATGCCGCCGCCGACGGTGAGCGGCAGGAAGATCTCGCGCGCGACTGCGCGGATCGTGCGCGCCAGCGCCTGACGCGTTTCGATCGTCGCGGTGATGTCGAGCACGACGACCTCGTCGATCCCTTCGACGTTGTAGCGCCGGGCGAGCTCGCCGGGATCGCCCGCGTGCCGGAGCTGCTGGAACTGCACGCCCTTGACGACCTGGCCGTCGCGCACGTCGAGACACGCGATGATTCGTCGCGACAACATTACCGGTACGCGCGTCCGTCGTTACCGCCGGCCGCTCCGTTGTCGCGGCCGATCGTCCGCGGTCTACGCCGGTCGTCGACGGTCCGCTTTGGGTTGATGCTGTCCATTAGCGGCAGATCTCGAGGAAGTTGCGGAGGATGTGCAGCCCGGCGTCACCCGATTTCTCGGGGTGAAACTGCACGCCGAAAATGTTGTCGCGCTCGACCGCCGACGCAAACGTATTCGCGTGCGTCGTCGACGCGACGCAATCCGTCGTGACGGGCGCAGCGTACGAGTGGGTGAAGTACACCTGCGAGCCGTTCGTGAGCCCGGCCAGCAGCCGCGCGGAGCCGGTCAGCGTCAACGCATTCCAGCCGACATGCGGCACTTTGAGCCGCTCGCCGGTGTTGCCGGCAAGCCGTGTGATGCGCCCGGACATCACGCCAAGACCGTCGACGCCCGGTGCTTCGTCGCTGCCCTCGAAGAGCCACTGCATGCCGACGCAGATGCCGAAGAGCGGTGTGCCCGCCCGCGTCGCGTCGGCGATGGCCTCTCGCCATCGGGCGTCGAGCCTCGCCGTCGCGCCGAAGTGGCCGACGCCCGGCACGATCACCGCGTTGGCGCGCCGGCACTCGTCGGGAGCGGACGGCACCGTGAAGGCCGCCCCCAGCGACGACAGCGCTTTCTTCACCGATGTCAGATTGCCCGCACCGTAGTCCACCAGCGCGATCACAGCAGTCCCTTCGTGCTCGGCAGCATCCTCGCCATGCGCGCATCCCTGGCGCACGCGACACGCAGCGCACGCGCGAACGCTTTGAACACCGCCTCGACGTGGTGATGGCTCGATCGTCCGTAGAGCACTTTGGCGTGCACGTTCGCCCGTGCGCCCGACGCGAAGCCGTCGAAGAAATCGTGCACGAGCTCGCTCTGCAGATCGCCGACGAGCCGGGCGCGCACCTTGAGGTCGACCACCGCGTGAGGCCGCCCGCTCAAATCGATCGCGACGACGGCGAGCGTCTCGTCCATCGGCATCACGAAGTATCCGGCGCGATTGATCCCTTTGCGGTCGCCCAGCGCCTTGAGCACCGACTCGCCGAGCACGATGCCGACGTCTTCGACGGTGTGATGCTGGTCGACGTCGAGATCACCCTTGGCGTGCAGCGTGAGATCGAAGCCACCGTGCCGGGTGAACAGCTCGAGCATGTGATCGAAGAAACGGATGCCGGTGCGCACGTCGTAGCGCCCGTGTCCTTCGATCGTGAGCCGCCCGCTGATCTGCGTCTCGGTCGTCCGTCGATCGAACCTCGTCGAACGGCTCATCGCAGGCGCCTTCCCGCCACCACCGACTCGAGCGCGTCGATGGCAGCATCGGTGTGCTCCGTGATGCCGGCGGTGATCCGGATGCAGCCGGGCGTCGACTGGTCTTTCGACCGATCGCGAACGTGCACGCGCCGGGATGCCAGCGCCTCGACGAAGAGCGGCACCGCATCACCCACTCGCACGAGCACGAAATTGGCGGCGCTTTCCCAGAACTCGAGGCCAAGCCCGCGGCATGCGGCGTACAAACGTCCGCGCGACTCGACGACCTGCGCCGCATAGCGCGGAAGAAAGTCGTGGTCCTCGAGTGCGGCGTGGGTGGCGGCCATCGCGACCGCGTTGACGTTGAAGGGAAGCGTCACCGCACGTACCGCGTCGAGCGCTGTCGGCTGCCCGATCACGATGCCGACGCGCATCCCCGCCAGCCCGTACGCCTTGGAGAAGGTCCGGCCGACGAGCACGTTGGGGGACTTCGACAACTCGGGCAGGAACGTCTCGCCGCCGAACTCGATGTAGGCTTCGTCGATCAGCACAATCGCGTGTGGCGCCGCGCCGGCGATCCGCTTCAGATCGGCGATCGAGATGAGCTGCCCGGTCGGATTGTTCGGTGTGTTCAGGAAGATCATCCGCGTGCGCGGCGTGATTGCGCGGATGACCGCCTCGGTCTGAAACACGAAGCCAGGCTCGGGCGGAATGCGGATTGCCGTCGCCCCGACCGCAGCGGTCGAGTTCGGGTACGGGTCGAAGGCGGGAAGCGGAATGATCGTTTCGGCGTCGAAGGCCCGGGCGCGCGCAATGTGTCCGACCGCGGCCATCAGGATGCCCTCGTCGAGGCCGTTGGTCAGCAACACCCAGTCGGGATCGACGTCGAAGTGCCGAGCACAGGCACGGACGACCGCCGGATAGGACGGGTAGGTCGAGACGTCGGCCGTCTGCACCCGGCGGATCGCGTCGAGCACCCGCGCCGAGCAGCCGCCGGTGTTTTCGTTGAGGTGCAGCCGCAGTCCCTCGCCCGGATCCGGGTAACCTTGAATCGGCATCATCGTTTCACACGTAGTGTCCGGCTTTGGCCGGACCGGATGTCCTGGCCAATCGGGTGGCGATCGAAGCGGCGTGCGCGGTCAATCCTTCGGCGCGCGCGAGCGCGATCACGCTCGGACCGATCGCGGACAGGCCGCGGCGCGACAGCCGCTGGACGGTGATCTGCTTCACGAAGTCGGCGGCCGACAGACCCCCGCGCACCCGCGCTGCCCCCGCGGTCGGCAGCACGTGATTCGATCCGATCGCGTAATCGCCGGCAACCTGCGCCGACCAGCTGCCAACGAAGACCGAGCCTGCGCTCCGAACCTGCGACGCGAGCGTCTCATCATCGACGACGAGGTGCTCCGCCGCGGCATCGTTGGCCAGCGCCATCGCTTCCTTGATCGACTTCGTGACGATGATGCCACCGTGCAGGCGTATCGACTCGGCCGCCGGGCCACTCGCCGGCATCGTCTTGTCGATGACGCTGGCGACCTGCGATGCCAGCGCCCGACTCGGTGTGATGAGGACGGCACGCGCATCCGGATCGTGTTCCGCCTGCGCGATGAGGTCTGCGGCGATCCACTCGGCCGGCCCTCTGGCGGCAACGATCACGATCTCGGTCGGCCCGGCATAGAAATCGATGCCGCAGTAGGCCGCAACGAGCGCCTTCGCTGCGGCAACATAGCGGTTGCCGGGGCCGACGATCTTGTCGACGCGCGGGACCGACTGCGTGCCGTACGCGAGTGCCGCGACGGCGTGCGCACCACCGACGCGAAACAGCCGTGAGACACCCGCCTCGAGCGCCGCTGCCATGACCACCGCGTCCGGCTTCGGACACGCGACGATGATGTCTTTCACGCCGGCGACATTTGCAGGAATCGCCGTCATCAGCAGCGTCGACGGAAGCGGATAGCGGCCACCAGGGACGTAGCAGCCGACGCGATCGAGCGCGACGACCCGTTGTTCGACCGTGATACCCGAACCGACCTTGACTCGCCAGCCACGCGGCACCTGACGGCTGGCCACGACACGGATGTTCCGCGCCGCCACCCGAATCGCCTCGCGCACGTCCGAGTCCACGGTCTTCGCGGCGGCTTGCATCTCTTTGCGCGTGACCTCGAGTGGGCCGTCGAGTCGATCGAACTCCCGCGCGTAGCGAAGCAGAGCAGGCTCCCCATCCTTGCGGACGTTGGACACGATCTCGGCGACACGCCGATCGGTCTCGTCATTCTGGTCGCGCGCGGGCCACAGCAGCGCCGTGACGGCGACGTCATCGCTGGCTTCAACAGTCCTGATCATGCTCAAACCACAATCTTGTTGAGCGGATACTCGACGATCCCCTGGCCGCCGGCCGCTTTCAGCCTGGGGATCAGGTCGCGCACGGTTCGCTCTTCGATGATGGTGTTCACGGCGACCCATTCGCCCTCGCTGAGCGAGGAGATGGTCGGGCGCTGCAGTGCAGGCAGCAGCGCCAGCACGTTGTCGAGGTCGGCCCGCTGCACGTTCAGCATCAGCCCGACACGCCCCTGCGCCTCGATCGCCGCACGCAGCAGCAGCGCGATGTTCTCGATCTTCGTCCGCTTCGATGCAACTCCGAGTGCCGACTCATTGGCAATGAGCTGCGTGTTCGATTCCATCACCGTGTCGAGGATGCGCAGCCGATTCGCGCGCAGCGTGGATCCAGTCTCAGTCGCTTCCACGATCCCGTCCGCGAGCACCGGCGGCTTGACCTCGGTGGCTCCCCACGAAAACTCGACGCGCTTCACCTTGACGCCGAGGCGATCGAAGTAGTGTCGCGTGACCTGTACCAGCTCGGTCGCCACGACCGCTCCGGCGAAGTCCTGCGGCGTCTTGAAGCGCGAGTCCTCGGGCGCCGCCAGCACCCACCGCACCTTCCCGAAGCTTTGCTTCGAGTACACGAGATCGGCGAGGCTCGTGACACACGTGTGGGCATCGCGGCCGTGCCGATGCTCGGCGACCCAGTCGAGCCCGGTCAACCCGGCATCGAGCACGCCTTCGCACACATAGCGCGTCATCTCCTGTGCGCGGATCAGCATGCATTCGATCTCGGGGTCGTCGATCGAGGGGAAATACGAGCGCGTGTTCACGTAGATGTTGAAGCCCGCCCGTGCGAACAGCTGAATCGTCGCGTCCTGCAGTGAGCCTTTCGGCAGACCGAGCTTGAGCGTCATGGAATCGTGATCCCTTCGGCGCGTTGAAAGAAACACGTGCGCTCGCCGGTGTGACAGACGTTGCCGTCGCCGAGGCGCTCCGCTTTGACGAGCACCGTGTCGTCATCGCAGTCGATGAAGATGTCGCGCACCGCCAGCCGATTGCCGGACGTCTCCCCTTTCGTCCAGAGCTTCTGTCGCGTCCGGCTGTAGAACGTGACGTAGCCGGTACGGCGAGTGACGTCCCAGGCGTCTTCGTTCATGAAGCCGACCATCAGCACTTCGCCGGTCGTGTGGTCCTGCACGACCGCGGGGATGAGGCCGTCGAGTTTTGAAAAGTCCATAGACGGTTCAACGTTCACGAGTTCCGGTTCAGAGTTCGGCGCCTGCGGCGCCGTACAAGAAAAACCCCGCCTGGTGTCCGGCGGGGCTGCTTCGGTCGCGAGCTCAGGTCTTGCTGCCTGGGCGTTCAGTTCTCTCGCGCGCGCAGTCCGGCCGGACGGCCGCAATGGCCGTGGCGATGGTGATGCGCGTGATGGAGAACGGCGAACATGTCCCGATCAGACTATCTGAAAGGGCGCGGCATATGCAACAGGGATAGGAATCAGGAAGCAGGAATCAGGAAGCAGGAGAAGCAGGAAGCGGTCCTGTCGCAGGTAGCAAGGTCGGACAGTTCCCGGAATCGGGCCATCGATTCCTCACAACGATCCGAGCCGTTGACACTACGCATGACGTCGGTCACTCTCTGACGATGAGACTTCGTTGTGCCATTTGCGTCGTCGTGATGTCGGTGGCGTGCGTCGCTGCCGGATGCCGTCAGCCTGATGGCGCCCTGCCCGCGGAGAATGGGGAAGTGCCGAACCGGCTGCACGATCTGCAGCGTGATCTCGAGAGCGTCGCCGCCGGCGAGTCAGATGCACCCAAGGACCTCGCCGACGATCTCGCGGTCTTCGCGGACGGAACCGAAGGGGTGAACGCGGCCCGAACCCTCGCCGGCAGTACCAGCGTGGTGCTCGTCAAGCGGATGCTCAACGAAGAGGCGCTGCAGCAGCTGACTACCGTTCTCTGGAAAACAGTCGCATCCCGCGAGTTGAGCGAGCGTCAAGTCGACGGGTTGAAGGACGACATGCGTGGCACCCTGATTTCGATCGGTGTCTCACAGGCCGACTCGAATGCCGTCGCCGACCGCGTCGGCCAGACGCAGAAAGCAGTGACGAAACGAAAGCGGAACTGGTACGAACGGTACTAAGGGCTGGTGCGGTTGATAAGGCCGGTGGGGTGGATAGGGCTGGTAGGGTTGATAGGGCCGGGTGGGGTGAATAGGGCCGGTAGGGTTGATGGGGCCGGTTGGGTTGATGGGGGGAGGCTGTTCCACCTGCCCCACCTGCCTTACCAGCCCTACCTGCCTTCCAAGAGTCCTACCGGCCTTGCGATCTAGCGGGCGACCGCGGCAGCGGCTTTCTCGACAGTCTCCCAAGGAAGCCCGGGACGTCCGAAGTGCCCGTAGTTGGTTGACTGACGATAGATCGGGCGAAGCAGGTTCAGCTTCTCGATAATCGCGCGCGGACGGAAGTCGAAGTTGTTCATGACGAAGTCCGCTGCCGCTCGCTCGTCGCCGGTGCCGAAGGTATCGACCTTCACCGACACCGGCTTGGCCATACCGATCGCATAGCCGACCTGAATTTCAGCCTTCTTCGCGAAGCCGGCCGATACGACCTGCTTGGCGACGTAGCGGCAGAAGTATGCGCTGCTGCGATCGACCTTCGACGGATCCTTGCCGCTGAACGCGCCGCCGCCGTGACGGCCCCAGCCGCCGTAGCTGTCGACGATGATCTTGCGGCCCGTGACGCCGGCGTCGGCCGACGGTCCACCGTGGATGAAGCTGCCGGTCGGATTCACAAACAGGGTGAGGTTCTTGTTCCACCAGTTGCCGAGCGCACGCGGGCCGAGCTCTTCGCGGACGTATTCGGTGATCTTCTTCTGATCGGCGGCAGGGGTGTGCTGCGTCGAGACGACGACGGCGGTCACATCGAGCGGCTGGTTGCCATCGTAATTGAGTGAAACCTGCGACTTGCTGTCGGGGCGGAGCCACGAGATCTTTCCTGCGTGGCGATCATCGGCCATCGCTTTCATCAGCTTGTGCGCGAGCAGGATCGGCAGCGGCATCATCTCGGGCGATTCATCGGTGGCGTAGCCGAACATGATGCCCTGGTCGCCTGCGCCCTGATCGCCGCTCTGGCTCGTGGCCTCGGTGACGCCCTGCGAGATCTCGTTCGACTGCTTCGTGATGAGCTGCACGATCTTCAGCGTCGTGTCGCAGAAGGGCTCAGACGTATCCGTGTAGCCGATCTCCTTGACGGCCTGGCGCACAATTTTGTCGAAGTCGAGTGTGGCGTTGGTCGTGATTTCACCCGCGAGGACAACATGGTCACTTTTCACCAGTGTCTCGCACGCGACGCGGCTCTTGGGATCCTGTTCGAAGCAGGCGTCGAGCACCGAGTCGGAGATGTAATCACAGACCTTGTCGGGATGACCTTCAGACACTGATTCAGACGTGAACGTAAAACGCGACATGTTGCTCCTCAAAAACAAAAAGGCCCGCCGACATCGTCGCGGGCCCGGGTTCGCGACTTAGATAGAGCGTCCGCATCCGCCGCCTTCGGCGGCTTCAGCGAGACCAGTTATGCCGCGGCCCATCAAGTCGGTGAAATCGCCGCGCGCACGAAACGGACCAGTATAGATCACTTTCCCACGCCGTCTCCCAAAACGGCGCGTTCGTCTGGCGAAAGTCAGCGTTTGGCCGGATGCTCCTTGATGTAGTTGGCTGCGAACTCCTTCAGCTGCGGGCTCGTCAGTCCGATCGCTTCGCCTTCGGCCTGCGCGCGTTCCACTGTCCAGCCGTCCTGCAGGGCTCGTTTGATCATCCACATCGCGCCGACCCGGTTTGCCGAGCCGCAATGAATGAACACAGGCTGGTTGGTCTTGTCCGCCACTGCCCCGAGGAATTCGCTGACGACCTTTGGATCCGGCGATGCCGCATTGAACGGCAGATGAATGTACTTGAGTCCCGCCGCCTGCGCCGCGGCGCGGCCGGCGTCGACGTTTGCGCCTTCTTCGGTGGGCAACCGAAGGTTGATCACGGAGACGTACCCTTCCTTTTTCAGCGCGGCCATCGCGCTGGGATCGGTCTGCCCACCGCAACCCACCGTCGCGTCGACGCGCGAGTAGTTGCGTATGCCGGGCATCTCCTGCTTCTTCACCTGAGCCGCAGATGGAATGGCGAGAGCCACCGCGAATGCTGTTATCACGAGAAGTCGAGCGTGCATCAGAACCTCCAGCGAGCCGCAATCTTACCCGTACGAACGAAGGGCCGGCGAGTGCCGATGCTGGAATTGTGTAGGTGATCAGGAATCGGGAACCAGGAATCAGTGCTGGGCAAGGCTCGAGGAATCAGCCAAAGGTCTCGGCCCTGCGCTCTGATTCCTGGACCAGACCCGCATCCTGATTCCGGATTCCTGATTCCTGCAATTACTTCTCGACCGTCACGGTGACCGGTCCTTCCAACCGAACCGTCACAGGTGAACCCGATGCCAACGTCGCATTGTTGCGTCCGCCAGCCATTACGGCTGCCGTGCCTGCACCAGCGCCCACCGATCCACCGAGCGCCGCGCCTTTGGCACCGCCGAGGATTCCGCCGATGATCGCGCCGCCAATCGCGCCGCCCCCGATTTTCGCCGAACTCTCGCGTCCCGGAGAATCGCCCTCTCGGTAGATCGTCTCGGTCTCGATCGGCAGCCGCGTTCCGTCGGCCAGGACGATCGAGGTGAATCGAACACCGAGCCTCGCGCGATCCCGGACCTTGCCGCCGCGTTCAACGACCGTCACTTCGCCGTTCGCTTTCGCGCCGGCGGGAATCGCGACGCGGTCTCCCACTTTCACGTCGCGCGTCACACGCGCAACAACCTGGTCTTCCACGCGCGCACGGTCGCTCGACACGCTCGACTCCATCTGGAGACCGATGACCGATTGCGCTGCGACGACCAGTTCTTCGAGCACCGGTCCAGGCGGGTCGATCGATCGCGAGGCCTGGTTGTCGGAGATTGGCGTCGGGGCAATGGCGACTGGTGCCTCTTCTCTAGGAGCAGGCGCTGTCGCCGGTTTGAAGGTTGCCACCTCGCTTCGGCGCGTCGTCCTGGTTGGCGCGCGCGGTGCTTGGGCTGCCGGTCGGGGCGCGGCCGGTGCGACGGTCGCCGGGCGAGCCGGAGCCACCGGTGCGGGTGGAACGGGTGACTCGGTCACAACGGCTTCCGACTGATCGACCGTTGCGGTTGGCGTCGGCTCGCGGCTGACAGCGGCCTGAGCGGTTGCCGGCGCGGGAGTTGTTGCCCGGACGGCCAGGTAGGTCCCACTTGCGCCAGCCGCGAGGCAAACAAACGCGAGCAACGCCTTGCTCATCATGGCTCAATCCTCTCAGCCCCCGGACGAGCAAGGGCTGTGCCTGTGAAGACCTCGAAAACTGGAGCAATCTGTTTGATTTGGACCCTCGAGATCGACCTGTTTTTCGGATCTGTCCTCTTGGGAAATCAGTGTTACCGACCCTGGCGCGGAGGCTGAAGCCTCCGCTCTACGCTGTGTTACCGCACCCCGTAGAGCGGAGGCTTCAGCCTCCGCGTGCTTCAGGCGACGAACTTGTACCCCAGACCGTGCACCGTCAGGATGTGCTGGGGGTGGCGCGGGTTGTCCTCGATCTTCTGCCGGAGCCAGGCGACATGGACGTCGACCGTCCGTGTGGAGGGCATCGCGTTGTAACCCCAGACTTCATTGAGGAGCTCGTCGCGCGACAGCGCCGCTCCCCGATGTTCGACGAAATACTTGAGCAGCTTGAACTCACGCGCCGACAGATCCAGCAAGTGGCCGCTCTTCTTCACTTCCGCCTTGCGGAAATCGACGTCGATCTCGCCGAAACGGAACGTGTCTCCGAGCGAACCCGCCGATCCGTGCACGGCACCGCGACGCAGCAGCGCCTCTATTCGCGCGAGGAGTTCGGCCATCTCGAAGGGCTTGACTAGGTAGTCGTCAGCGCCGAGCTTGAGTCCCACTACGCGATCGACGACCTGTCCACGAGCGGTCAACATCAGGATGGGGGTCTGCACACCGCGCTGACGGAGCGTGCGGCAAACGTCGAAGCCGTTGCCGCCTGGCAGCATCACGTCGAGCAGAATCGCGTCGAACGTGCTCGTACTCGCGCGCGCAAGACCACGAACTGCGTCACCTTCGTGGTCGACGTCGTACCCTTCAGCCGCCAGGCGATCGGTCAAGGTCAGTACGAGTCCTGGTTCGTCTTCGATCAGGAGCAATCGCCGGGCTTGCACCAGCCGAGTGTAGCGCGGCTACGAATGCGTTGTCTGGAGCTCGTGCGTAAGCGGGCGCGATTGCGTATCGGGAGGTGCGGCGGGGAGGACAATGGTGAATGCGCTGCCGGACCCGGCGTGCGTGGTCACCGTCACCCGGCCGCCGTGCGCGACGATGATGCGCCGGACCAGCGACAGGCCGAGTCCGTTTCCGTGCACCTGGCGAGACACGGCGTCGGCACCACGGTAGAACGGATCGAAAATGTGTGGCATCTCCTCATCCGGAATGCCCGGACCATGATCGCTGATCGTGATCCGCACCTCGTTCCGCAGATTGGCTGATTGATCGGCTTTGATGCCGACCCAGCGATCGCTGCCGCCGTACTTCACCGCGTTCGCGATCAGATTCTGCACCGCTGATCGCAATGCTGCGGCGTCGCCCAGTACCTGGGGCAGATCCGGCGCGATCTCGCGATGGAATGTGACATCGCCGCCATCGAGCGCCGACAGCGATCCATCCACTGCGCTCTCGATGATCTCGGCCGGCGACAGGGGGATGCGCGACCCGAAACCGAGTCCAGTTTCGATGCCGGCGTATTGCAGCACCTGCTCGACCATCTCTCCGAGACGCTTGGCCTCGGTTTCGAGCAGCTGGCCGTACCGCCTCACGCGGTCACCTGACACGACCCCTTGTGAAAGATTCTCGGCCGCCGATCGGATCACCGCGACCGGCGTGCGCAGTTCGTGCGAGACGCCTGCGACGAACTCCATCTGCTGACGCGCAAGGCGATGCGCGCGTCGTGACGTCGCCGCGAGCAGGGCGACGCTCACCGTCAGCAGGAGCAGGATGCCGAAGCTGGCGGCCAGGTTCCGTCGTCGCGCGCCGGTGACGGCCGCTTCGAGCGATCCGCTTTGATGCTGAACGAGCAGGAGCCATCGGCCTTGTGCGTCGTCAGGCTGTCGCGGTGAGGGCGCGCTCGGAGTCGCATCGCCAGGCCTGCGGCGTGCGACACCCGGCTGATCGTCTGCGTCGGGCGGCCGTGGCGGGCGCCCGAAGAAGAAGGCGGGATCAGCGCGCCCGAGCAACGCCGATGTCGCGTCGGCGCGCGCCGGAACGGTCGGCGCATTCGGGTCGGATTTGAACAGCACGTTCAAAGGGTTCTCAGCGGAGATCACTGCGACGCGATATGGATCGCCCTCGGTGTGCGTGAAGTGACGCTGCGTCAACTCGGGGAGCAGCTGGTCCCGGATGTACGGCATGTTCAGCTGGATGATCGTGAAGCCGAAGACGGGGGTGATCATCTGAGGTCCGGGCGCAGGCGACGTCTGGACGATGCGATTTCTCAACGGTGTGACGATCAGCGAGTCCTCGTCGCGGAAAGATTGCCGTCGACTGATTCCCCGGCCTGCCTTGAATTCCGTCAGTTCCTGTTCGAACTGCGGACGCCAGCGCGAGAGGACTGCGGGCCACTCCGACGAATCGAACGTGTGCGTGTCCGCGTTCCATCGACGAAGCCGGAGCCCGTGTTCCTCATCGAGCAGGAAGATCTCGGCCACGATTTGCGGGTGCGCCGCCGTATTGAGCCAGGTGTCGTACCGATCGGTGTAGCGATCGGAGGCTCCTTCCTGCGCTGTTTGAGGACCGACTTGCAGGCTGACGACGGCGCGCATGATCTCGCCGTCGAAGCCTTCACGGAACTGTGCGGCTGCGGTGCGGATGTTGCGCTGCATGCGCTCGCGTTCGGCGGTGCTCACCTGGCCGACCCAACGGTACTGCAGCACCGCGACGGCCGGCAGGAGGACCAGCAACGCGCTCGTGACGAGCGTCGGTCCCGATGGTCTTCTCAGCGCCACGGGCGCAGTCTAGCACCAAAGAAATTGCTGTAACACACTGATAAACAAGCTTTTACAATCTTAACAAACACTTAGCCCGTGCTTAACGACGCCTGTCAGAACGGCCGGGAATAATTTGAGGCCCATGTCCAGGTCCCCCCTTGAAGTGCTCCGCGGTCGTCGTGTGCGCAGCCGTCGCAGCTCGCGTGTTCGCACCAGGTGCGCAAGGGGCACCGGCGGCATCACCCGTGCAAGGAACGGCGGTGCCCCGCCCTCAGGGTCGCGCCGCGGCCACTCTTGAAATGCATCTTTCCGATTACAGGACTGTCGGCGGGCTCAAACCCTCACCTGATCACGCGCAGCACCAATGGCGAAACGAGCGAGGTATGGACCGTGAAGAGCCATAAAACAAATCCGACCGTCAAGGGCAACACTTTCACCAGATGAACCGCACTAAATGAACCGGCTTATCGTTGCTCTCTTCGTGCTCGCCGCTGTTGCGCCCCTTGCGGCGCAGCAGAATCCCAATCAGTCGCAGCTCCGTGTGATCGTCGTCGACGAAACCGGCGCGGGCATCCCGTCGGCCACGATTGTCATCACACCGGCCTCCGGCGCGGCGGTGACCTTCAGCGCCGATGAACGCGGCCTCGCGACGTCGCCGGGACTCCCGCCGGGCAATGCGACGCTGCGCGTGGAGTTCGAGGGCTTCGAGCCCTATGACGCCCCGATCACGTTGCGGCGTGGAGCGATGAATCAAAACGTGACGCTGAAGATCGCCGGCTTCCAGGAACAGGTCGTTGTCAACGACACGACCGCCACCGACGATCGTCGCGGCAACTCCCTCAGCACGACGCTCGAACAGGCGGAGATCGACGAGCTTCCGGAGGATCCCGACGAACTCGCCGATGTGCTGACGGCGATGGCCGGCGCTTCGGGCGCCGTGTTTCAGGTGAACGGCTTTCGAGGTGGGCGTCTCCCGTCGCGCGACGAAATCCGGCAGATTCGCTTTCGCACCAACTCGTTTTCGGCTGACAACCACGATGCCGGCCGGACGCAGGTCGAGATCATCACGCGTCCGAACGTACGCGAATGGAGCGGCAACGGGTCCTTCAACTATCGCAGTGATGCGATGAACGCGAGGAACGCGTTCGCGACCGCCAAGACACCAGAAGAGAACCGCACCTTCAATTTCGGCGCGCGCGGGCCAATCGTTCCTGGCAAGACGTCGATCCGTCTCGGCCTCGACGGGCGCCGCGACTTCCAGGCCGACACGATCGTCGCGCTCGACGTGAACGGCACCCGCCTCGGCGACTACGTCCGTCGGCCGTCCGAGTCGACCAACGTCACCGTCGGAGTCGAGCAGGCGCTGACGAAGGATCAGACGCTGCGGCTCGAATTCCGCAGCAGCGAGAATGCGACCACCAACGCAGGCGTCGGCGGGTTCAACCTTGCCGAGCGCGCGTACGACAACAAGGGCAACACGCAGCAGGTTCGAGCGCAGCTGCAGGGCGTCCTCCGAAAGTCGATGCTGCACGAGGTGCGGCTGCAGCTGAACGCGCAGGAGAGCGCGCAGACCTCGTATTCGAAGGAGCCCACGATCGTAGTGCTCGACGCGTTCACGAGCGGGGGCGCAGGCCTGGCGAACCAGGGCTCGTCGCGAACCTTCGAGCTGGCCGAGAACCTCGATGTGAACATCGGGCGTAAACAGCAGATGCGCGTCGGCTACCTCCTCGAGGGCGGCCAGTACAAGAACTTCGACGCTCGGAACGCGGCAGGGACGTACACGTTCGCCACGATCGAGGCTTTCCAGGCCAATACGCCAATCACCTTCACGCAGCGACTGGGCGAGGTGAACACGACCTTCAATCAATACGAGCTCGGGTTCTACTGGTCGGACGACGTACGGTTGAGCAACAAATTCTCGTTCGGCGTCGGCATCCGCAACGAGATGCAGTCGCACATCGACGAGCGCGTGAACCTCATGCCGCGGGCCGGCTTCACGTGGACGCCGTGGGGAAACCGCACGAGCATTCGCGGCGGATACGGTCTCTTCTACGACTGGTACGAATCGAGCCTCTTCGACCAGACACTGCGCGTGAACGGCATCGCGCAGCGTGATGTCCTGATTCTCTTTTCTGAGAACGGCGACCCGAAGGAGGTGCAGCAGGGCGGACGCGTACAGGCGAGTCCGACGCTCGAGATGCCGAAGGTGCATCAGGCGTCGATCGGCGTCGAGCGCCAGTTGACGCAGAACCTCACCGTGCAGGCGAGCTACCAGATGCTGCGCGCCCGCCATCAGCTGCGATCGATCAACATCAACGCGCCCGATGCGTTCGGCGTGCGGCCGGATCCGGCGATCGGCACGGTAACCCAGTTCGAATCGACCGGACGGTCGCAAAGCGACCGCATGGAGCTGCGCAGCACGTATCGATTCCCCCGCCGCAACATTTTCGTAAACCTCAACTACGCGCTGAGTCAGGTGAAGAACCACACCGACAGCGCGACCTCGCTGCCGGCTAACAATCTCGATCCCGAAGCCGAGTGGGGGCCGGCGCGCCAGGACATTCGTCACCGCATCCAGGGGCAGGTGAACGTGCCGCTGCTGCTCGGCGTGCGCACGAGCGTGAATGTCAGCGCGCAGTCGGCCGCCCCTTACACGATCACCACCGGGAACGATGACAATCACGACGGCGTCGTCAACGATCGCCCCGCCGGCGTCGGCCGCAACACCGAACGCGGACGATCGACGTGGACGATGAACGTGAACATCAACAAGCAGTTTGCGCTCGGCGGCGTGCGCGGCGGCCAGGGCGGTGGCAGTGTCCCGCGACCGCCCGGACGGGTTGGACCCGGAGGTCCCGCGGGAGCACCGGCGAACAACCAGCAGAACTTCGCGCAGGGGCTGGGCGGCGGTTCGCAGCGCGGTGGCCAGGGCGGGCGTCGTCAAGGCAATGGCGGCAACGGCGATGCGCAGGCCAACACGTCGCGCTACACCATGGAGCTGTTCATCCGCGCCGACAACGTGCTCAATCACGTCAACTACGGCGGCTTCAGCGGCAACCAGATGTCGCGCTTCTTCGGCCAGCCGACGAGCGCCCAGCAGCCGCGGCGTTTGACCGTCGGCACAGCATTCCGTTTTTGAGCGGGCAGTGAAGGCCGGGCCTGTTCTTCAGGCCCGGCGCCCAGCTCGCGAATAAAATCAACGTGTGAACGTGATCATCGTGGGCGCCGGTGTCGCCGGGTCTGCCATTGCCTACGAGATGGCCAGGCGCGGCGCGCGGGTGCATCTCATCGACGCACGCGCACCCGGCCGGGGCGCAACGTTCGCGTCGGCCGGCATCCTGACGCCAGCAATCGAGGGACACAACCCCGAGCTCCTTCGTCTCACGTCGTGCAGTCTCGGTCTCTACGACGAGTTCATCCGGCGGGTGTGTGAGGATGCCGGCTTCCAGGTCGACTACGCGCGCAACGGCACGATGCAGGTGGCCTTTACTGAAGACCAGTCTGCAGCGCTGAAGGACAGCGCGCGACGCCTCGAATCGATCGGCGTCGAGCATACGTTGCTCGACGCGCGAGCGGCGATCGCGATGGAACCGGCGCTGTCGACCTCGATCGTATCGGCGCTGCGGTTGCCCAGGCAGGGGTACGTCAGCGCCGAGCAGCTCGTCGATGCTCTTGTTCAGGGCGCGGCAAAGTACGGCATCTCCGTGACCAGTGCCCGGGTCGAGCGCATCGACGAAGGCCCTCGCGGGGTGTCAGTGCAGGTTGCGCATCAGACATTTGAAGCCGACGCCGTGGTCGTCGCGTCGGGCAGCTGGTCGATTCCGATCGGCGCGATCGAGCGCGTCCCGATCAAACCGATTCGCGGTCAGCTGTTGCATCTGCGCGTGACTGAATCGATCGCCTCGCAGGTAGTGTGGGGCCCCCGGTGTTACATCGTCCAGTGGCGCGACCTGACCGTGCTCGTGGGCGCGACCGTCGAAGACGTCGGTTTCGATGAACGTACGACGGTCGAAGGTGTGCGAATGCTGCTCGATGCGGCGGCGGAGCTCGTGCCCGCACTCGACCGCGCGCAATGGCAGCAGGCGCGGGTCGGGCTGCGACCGAAGACCGAAGACGAGTTGCCGGCGATCGGCCGTTCGTCGACAATGCCCCACGTGTTTTACGCCACCGGCCTCTATCGCAACGGCGTGCTGCTCGCGCCGCTCACCGCGATGCTCGTGGCGGATCTCGTCCTCGAGGGGCGCGAGCACGACGAGCTGGCGATGGTGCGCCCCGACCGACTCGGCCTGTGACCCTTCGACTCTTCGAGAGCCGGAGTGTCGCTCAGGGTCGCCCCGAGCCTGGAGTCGAGCGGTGAGACTGAAGAAGCTCTACTCATCGCGCGAAGTCGCGGTCATGACCGGGCTCACGGCGCGACAGCTGCAATGGTGGGATTCCCGCCGTCTCTTCATGCCGGCAATCGCCTCGCATCGCACCGAAGCGGGCGGCTTCACCGAGCGCCGCTACACGCCGATCGATGTGATCGAACTGCAGGTGCTCGCCGACTTGCGTCATCGAGGGTTTTCGGTTCCCCAGATCCGCCGTCTGCTGTCGACGCTGCGCGAGGTCTTTGGCATTCGTCTCTACGAGGCGATCGGCGATGACGGCCCGATGGCCCTGTTCATCGGCGGCGACCAGTTGTATGCGCGCGCAAAGGATGGCCAGTTGTTCGATATGGATCGGCCGATGGAGCCGCTGCTGATGGTGGGAGGAGACCTGCCGATGAGGCCGCTGGCCGCTCGTGAGCGGCGAAAACGACGGAAGCAGTTACGGACGGTGTAGGCCGGGCCTGTTCGTCAGGCCCGGCGAACCGGGACGTCACGAGTTACTTCGAGTCCCGGCATTTGCCGCCTTCGCAGCGGTTGTTCTCGTTGCAGATCATTTCGTACAAACCGGTCTTGTCCCACTCGGGATGCCGCTTCATCTCCCAGTCGACCGACCAGGGCTTCGTGAAGATTCTGGGATCGTCCACTGTGAACTGATAGGCGATCGTGTTCGCGTCGACGCGGCGAAGGCGCTCGATCGTGTGGAACGCCTCGCTGTGCATCCGGTATTCCTTCGGGTTCGTGTAGTACCAATCGTCCAGCGACCAGCGCTTGTAGTTGCGTCCGTCGATGACCAGCGTGTCCCCTTCCCAGTGACCGACCGGCTCGCCGTAGAACGTCGGCTCGATGTCGGTCTTGTGGGGCCGCCCGTCGAGCGGGATGATGCGCGTGACGTTCATGAACTCGGTCGACATCACAAGATGCTGCGGCGTCTGAATGAACTGGACGGGATACGGACCGAGGAACGCCGAAGGAAACCCCGACGGCATGCAGAACGCACGCGGCTCGTCGTGTCGTGGATCGCCGGTGCGCGGTTCGTAGAAGAGCGCTTCACCGCCGGGCACGAAGGGCGCCATCTTCGCCCGGTCGAAGACCGTGGCGGCGCCACGCGCGCCGGGTTCCTTCGGGTTGTCCCACATGCCGGTGAAGTCGGGCTTGCCATCGGCGAGTCGCGGAATCTGATTCTGATTCGACGCCGCCGGCGATTGTGCGCCGGTGATCGGCGTGACCGCGATCGAGGCAACGGCCACCATCGCCACGCAGGCGGCCAGAAAGGCAAGCCGAGTCCGCACCGCAGCATCCATGAATGACATCACGGTCTCCTCTCAGCGTGGAGCCCTGTCTTCGTTCGACGCCGTGAACACGCTGCGTCCGTCGGCGAACGTCACCTTGCCGCCCGACGCGTTGTTCGATCCATCCCGAGCGCGGAAGCCTTCGACGACCACGACGTCACCGGTCTTCAGCGCGGTCTTCGTGATCCCTCGCCGCTGCAGCACACCTGGCGGTCCACCCGAGAATCCCCAGTTCGTGACCCGACCTTGATCGTCTTTGACGTCGACGAAGAACCAGATGTGCGGGTTGGTCCACTCGACCTTCGTCACCGTGCCCGTGAGCTTCACCGGCTGATTGCTGTCGTATTCAGCCGAGAACGAGTGGTGGGCGAGGACTGCCGGTCCGCTTGCGACCAGCAGTCCGAGGATGATCGCGCGCAGGGTTGCGGTCATGCGCGCATTGTACAGATTCAGGCTGACGGGCGGTCAGCCCTTGTAGTAGCCGACTCCGCAGTTCTGCCCAACGACCTTCGTATAGAAGGTGCGTTTCTCGAGCGGCTTGTCCGAGCCGGGACGAGGCCAGAAATAAGTCACCTCGTTGATCTTTCCTTCAGCGGCCGACTGCATGATCTCTTTCCCGACCGGATAGCCTTTCTTGCCGACGATGTCCTGCAGCTGTTCCCCCTTCAAGTACGGATGCGCTGTGATCACGCCGTCCGAGGCGTTGGCGCAGAAGACGTAGAGGTCGCGATCCTTGAAGCCCCCATCTCCCTTGTTGAACATCTCGAGGGCTTTCTCTTTGTTCTGCTTCAACGCAGTCACGGCTCTGTCGAGCATCGCCCTGGCATCCTTTTCAGAACCAAATTGGGCTTGCGCTGTCTGGACTGACGCAGGTGTGAACAGGGCCAGCATCGCGGCCTGTCCGATGGCGAGTGCGAGATGGCGCACCATGGCTTCCTCCGTGCGCACCTTGTGTTGAGCCCTCCACCATACACCCGTTCATCACTAGTTGCTCGGGGTAAACCCGACCGTGACGGTCATGACGATAGGGACGGGGTGACCGTTGAGCAGCGTCGGCGTGAAGCGCCACTGCTTCACCGCCTCCACAGCCGCTCGATCGAACAGCGGATCGGAACGGAGCACGCTGACCTCTCGAACCGATCCGTCCTCAGCGATGACCGTTTGCAGGATGACCAGTCCTCCCTTGCGCGCGGCGAGTGGAATGGCTGGATAGATCGGCGTGACGTGCACGAGCTTCCTCGGCGCTTGAATGATGCTGTCGACACGCACGGGCTCCTTCAATCCCTGCGGCGTCAGTGGCGGCGGGGGAATCGGGTCGCCACCGTTCGAGCCGATGCCAGACGGAATGCCCGTCGGACCGGGGACGTCGTCGACGCCGAGCGCAGCGGCTGGTTCGATCGGAGGCTCCTGTTGTACGCCATCGGGCGGCTCGATTGGTATCTGGCTCGGCGTTGGTACTGTCGCAGTGCGCTGGGGTGCGCCTACAGCCGGAAGCTCGGGAAACTCCGGACGCACGATGATGAACGCCGTGGTGTGCGGCGGTGTCGGAAGTTCGTCGGTGGCAAACGCCGGCGCGATGTACGCCGCGGCGATCACGGCGACGTGCGCGATTACCGAGGCGATGAGCGTATAGGTCCGCATAGCCCTCCTCGTGGCGCGTGCGAAAGGACGCGCCCTTCAAGTGAAGGCCTCGCCGGCGGGCTTGGTAGATGAGACACCGGAACCCTGAGAAGGTTCAGGGTTCAGAGTTCCGGTTCTGGTTCCCGTTCGCGCCGGCCTGGGTTATTTCGCGGGCTCGCTTCTGAAGCGGCCGACGTAGGCGGACTTTGCAACGGTCTTCCCGGCCATCGCTTTCAGCAGATCGTCGCGACTCGCGTTGGCAGGAAGATCGAGCTTCGCGTTGAGCGCGTAGAGTTCGAAGACGTAGTGGTGATATCGCGGACCTGCCGGCGCGCCCGGCCCCATGTACCCGGGCATACCTGTGATGTTGTTCCCCTGCACCGAACCTTCCGGCAGCTTGCCTTCGGGAATTCCACCGGCTGACGCCGGAATGTTCCACGCCATCCAGTGCAGCACGTCGCCAGTGCCACCCTGCAGTGCGACGTCGATGTCGTGGAAGATGATCGCGTAGCTGACTGTTCCCTCTGGCGCGCCGGTGAACTTGAATGCCGGCTGGACGCCGCCGCGTCCGGTGTACTTTGCCGGGACGATGCCGCCGTCAGGGAACGCATCGGTCTGCATGAGGAGCGGCGGCAGATTGAATCCTCCGCGTCCGCCACCGGCGCCGCGCCCTGCACCACCGCCGCGCTCCTGCTGTTGCGCCGACATGCCCGCGCCGAGCGCCGTACACAGGACGAGCGCCACCATCGACAACAACCATCTGCTTCGCATGCATCTGCTCCTTGGTGCGCGTATCTTACGTGACGCACTTGTGAAAGTGGAAGAAGTGGAACGAGCCACTTTCCACTTGGCCTTGACACCTCTCCCCGACAGGCGTATTCGTACCGTCAGCCACATCACTCGAGACGTGGAGGTTCGTATGGAGGAACCGCCGGGCTGATGAGGCGCGTCGACGGCTGACCCCTGATCACGGTCGCTGCCGAGGCGCGAAACGAAGGTCGAGTGAAAATTGAAAGGAATTGAAAGACCTGAATTCTGGCTCTCGCCAGAATGCGTGCTCCGGCACGCGAAACGCCCGACAAAGAGGAACATCCTCATGTCGGGCGTTTTTGCTTCAGGCTCGTTTCCTGATTCGGGCCGCCCGAAGGCGGCCCCTACGTCTTCCTGATTCCTGCTAGTTGGCGGGCGCGCCCAGCACCTTCCCCGTCTTCTCGTTGCATCCACCTGTCGGCATGTGCGTGCCGCAGTGAATGATTGGTCCGCCTACCGCGCCCATCGGGCGGCCGTCGCGCAGGGGATGGAGTGTCACCGTCATGATCGTGCCCGGCGGGAAGCTCTCGACCGTCACGCCGTTGCGCGCCATTGCCGCGGCCGATCCGGTTTCCATTCCCCAGACCAGCGGTTTGCCGTTCTCGATCACCGGGGTCCCGTCGGGATTCAGCACTTCGAAAATCAACTGCGCATGATTGCTGCCAGGGATGAATCGCGTGAGCTTGCCGGTCATGACCTTGGTGACGGTCATGTTGTACATCGCGAACGAGTGATGCGAGAGCGCGGGCGCCGCCATCATCGCGCATGCGGCGATGACCGAGAGCGTGCCCGCGAGCCGGGCGTGTCGTGTCGTGGTCATTTCAGTTCTCCGGTTTCTTCCAGCCTTTCTCGAAATGCTTCTCCCAGTTCTGTGCCCACGGGCGGCCGAAGTAATCGATATACCCATCATCGACGAACGTTGTCTGCGTGGGGCGGCCGTCGGGCCCGTTGACGATCGTGCTCTGCACGCGGCACTCGACGAACGAGAAGCGGGTCTGCTGATCGTCCGGCGCCGCAACCCGTTCCCATGGCGTGACCGTGTGGAGCGGTCGCGTGAACGCCTCGGGATCGTAGAAGGTGGCATCCACAGTGATCGTCTTGCCGTCCGCGCTCGGCCTGAACACCTCGATCGTTTCCATCTTGTTGCTGAACTCGAACATCGAGTGTGAGAGCGTCCATCCCTGGACGTTCGAGGTCCATGCCACGAGCGTGTTGCCGTTCCAGAAGCCGACTGTTTCGCCGTACCACTGCGGTACTTTCTGCACGTGCGTGCGGCCGATCAGCACGCGGCGCATCAGGTTGTCGGCGATGCCCGAGAGGAACTGCACCTGATGCGGCGTCATCATGATCTCGATCGGGCCGCCGAGCGTGAACTCTCCCCACCACCGCATGAACCCTTCGGGGTAGCAGAACGCCGCCATCCACTGTGGCGCGTTGCTCACCGCCTCGTGGTAGTTCATCTGCACCATGCGCGTCTGATACTCGGGCGTCAGCAGCGACAGCATCGTCGCAGTCTGGAGGTTGCGTCCGTAGAGCCATTGGTCCGCCTGACCGCGCCGCTGATACCACCCGTCCCACTCCGGCAGCGTCTGCCGCGTATGGACGGTCGGACCGCCGGCCTTCTTCGCTTCGGCCATCAGCGCCTGGTAATGTTCGGCGGCCGTCTTGTAGGGGTACGGGCTCACGATCTTCTCGACCGGATAGTCGAGATTGCAGTCGCCCCAGTGAGCGACGCGGTCGTCGCGCGACCACATGTCGGTGAGCTGACGCGGCGTGTTGCAGCGCGCATAGCGCTTGTCGGTCCACGACGCGCGATCGAAGTAGAAGTTCTTCGTCGTGAAGAGATCCACCTTGAGCGGCGTGACGCCGGCAGGCGGCGTTGTCGATGTGGGTGCCGCGGCGCGTCCGCGCCCGCCGCCGCGACCCCCACCACCCTGCTGTGCGACGACGCGATCGCTGAACGCAATGCCGATGGCCACACAGCCCACCAGGGCCACGGTAGCTGCCGCCGTGCCGAACATACCCATGAAGACGTGCTCCTCGTATGTGACGCGAGATTGCAACTCGTGCCGAGTCGATACGCTACCATGCCTCGCGAACACGGAGATCACGTGAGTCGTTAGGCCACGGAGATCACGAAGATCACGGAGGTCTAATGCCTGGTCTTCGTGTTTCGCGAGCCTCCAGACTCTATGATCTTGGTGATCCCCGTGGCCTTGACGCTCCGTGATCTTCGTGATCTCCGTGGCCCAAACACCCCGTGATCCCCGTGGCCGATAGTAGGATCAAGCGCGTGGCTGGCTACTCCGGCACTCCGCTCGCAAAGAAGCTCGGGCTGAAGGACGACTACATCGTTCTCCTCAGTGGAGCACCCGATGGCTACCGCACGGTTCTCGATGCACCTCGATCGGTTCGCTTCGTCACCAAGGTGTCGAGCGCCGTGAATCTCGCGCAAGTCTTTTCGACCAGACGCGCGCAGCTCGCGCATGCGCTTGCCGGCTATCGTCAATCGCTCGCGCCCGATGCGGTCGTCTGGGTGTCGTGGCCGAAGAAGGCGTCGAACGTGCCGACCGATATCACCGAAGACACTGTGCGCGAGATCGCGCTTCCGCTCGGCTTCGTCGACGTGAAGGTCTGCGCGGTGGACGATGTCTGGTCGGGGCTGAAGCTTGTGGTCCGGAAAGAGCTTCGGTGAGTCCTCCGTGTTCAGCGAGCGGGACTGCGCATCACACGAACGCCGACATCGGGAGTTGAGAGCGTGCCAGAAAGGCGACCTCTCGGAAGATCGGGCGCGAGCGTTCCGCCATCATCGTGTCCGTTGCGCCCGACGCTGTAGATGACATAGCCCGCTCCCGTGTGCGAGTACAGAAGCGACTTCCCTGTAAAGGGATCGAGCGCCTGTTCTCCGACTGGACCCGTGATGTCGCTGAGCGCAGAGGGAAGCCTGCCGCGAGCGCGGCGATAGCGCTCGATGCCGATGACCAGCCGCGCGCAGCGGACGGCGGCAACGGCTTCAGCGAGGCGAACAGTCTGGTCACGCGCCACAGGCACCGCTCTCCATGCTGCGACGTAGGGAAGGATTTCCGGCACGATCGTTCGTCGCTCCGTGATCTTGTTCATTGCGCTGATGCGATCGGGCCACGGCAGTCTGGCGGCAGCAAGAGCGTCTGATGCCGTCTGCAATCGCAGGACAGCGTGATGCCGGAGCAGAGGACGCAACAGGGGACCGATGATGACGATGCCTTGGTGCCCCCGACCCTCCCACATCGAGCGAAGCGCCTGATGCCACCACAACGCCTCTCCCTGTACCGCTCGCTCGACAACGTCGGATGTCTGCACCTCCGAAAGCGCACGATCGAGTTCGGAGAGGCGCTCGTCAGCCGCACGTGCACGCGCGACGAGGATGCCAACATCGGTGGCGATCTCCTGCGCCAGTCGCGCTCGCACCGTGTGATCGATGGACCGCTGCTCATCGAAGGCCCGCAGCGAACGCAGCCTATCGACCAGCATACGAGCAGCCGAATCGCCTTCCCCTCGCAAGGCCAGGCTCATTGTCATGAGACCGGCTAGACGATTGATGTCGATCAGACCTGAGAAGCGATAGTTGAACTCCGTTCCAGGAGAGAACCCCTTGAAGGGCAATCCGCTGGCACGAGCGACGAGATCGAAGACTCCGCGTCCCTGCTCGATCTGATCCGACGCGATGTCGAGCGCTTCACGCGTCGGGACTTCACCGCGCTGGAGCGTGTCGCGAATCGAGGTGGCTGCATCGACGATCGGTCCTCCAGGCGTGGCTTGAATGCGCTCTCTTGGCGACAGCGACACGGCGATGATGGACGCCGCAGCGTAGTACCTCCCTGCTCCATCGTCGGTGCCGGGGCCGCGGATCTCGGTGGGAACCGGAGCGCCGAGGATGGGCGCCAGCGCCTGCTCGACCCGACGCGCTTCGTTCGCGTCCCAGATCTGCCACGCAGCCATCAGCAGCAACACGGGCACGACCCACGTCGCCATGCGCCGGATGCGGCGCCGGACGCGAGGAGGTGTCAGTTGGTCTGCCACCGGTCCTCCGCGAGCGCGACGAGCGGGTCGAGTTGGGTCGTGCGCGGCACGATCAACTCCGCACGCGCGGCTGCGTATTCATCGCCACCAAGCATCTCGGTGACCACCGCGATCTCGCTCGCTCGATTGGGATCGGAGTGGGTATCAACGCTGCCGGCCTGAAGCCCGATCCATGCCGCCAGTATGCCGATCGCAGCAGCGGGCCCCCATATCCACTCGAATCGCCCGGACGCATCGATCGCTGCGTCGATCGCTGATCCAAGTCCGCTCGGCGGATCGACGACGCGGTACCGACGAAGGACGTCTTCGATATCGCGATCGCTCAGCATGACTGTTCGCCCGGCGCGAGCGCGCGCCGAAGTGCCTCGATGCCGTAGCGGTAGCGACTGCCGGCGGTGTTGATGCCGATGCCGCAGCGATCGGCGATTTCCTGGAACGTCATCCCCTCGAACACTTTCAGATACACGACCTCGCGTTGTTCGG
This sequence comes from Vicinamibacterales bacterium, assembly GCA_036407095.1. GTDB lineage: Bacteria > Acidobacteriota > Vicinamibacteria > Vicinamibacterales > UBA2999 > Gp6-AA40. Next base: position 65,763 of record DASWZV010000144.1, read on the forward strand.
CCGGCAATCGTCGGAGGACCTGCTCAATCAACAGACGTTCTTCTTCGCTCGCGTCCCCGGTGGCAGGTTCGATCAGCCCGACCTGTCCGGCCGGTCGGAATGGACCGCCCCGCCGTCGCCGCAGCATGCTGTAGCAGGTGTTGCGAAGCGTCGTGGCCAGATAGGCGAACGTGACGTCCGACATCGATCGGTCCCTGAATGCACGGGCGAGTTGCACGAACACATCCTGCACCGCATCTTCAGCCGCGGTGCGATCGGCCAGCAGCAGCACGGCGTAGCGATAGAGCCGCGGCCCGTGAGCGGCATACAGTGCAGCGATGGTGTCGTTGGGCAGCACGGAACGCCGGACACTACGCTACTCGGTCCGCCTCCCGCTTCACGCGACGGCAGGCAAGGAAGGCGGACGCTACGTCTGTTGGTCCGCCTGAAGGCGGACGCTACGTATTAACGTATAAACGTCCGAACGGTCGCTTTTTGTCTAAGCGCCCGGATTGGCGTTATTCGGGGCCGCGGACGTCATCGCTCAGAGATCGAGAATCTGCTGGAGGCTCAACGAGAAATCCGGCAGCACGCTTGAAGTGATCGGTTCCGTCTTGCCTGTGAGCCGCCGTTCGTGGATTTGCTGTTCATCGAACGTGACGACGACGAGCCGCTTCTGATCCTGGTGGACCAGCCAGCACTCCCGGACGCCATACTCGGCAAACCACTGCAGATGTTCTTCCGTGCGTCCAATTCGAGGGTGTGGAGACAACACTTCCACGACGAGATCGGGCGCACCGCGGACGCGATCCTGAACGATCCACTCGCGAGCATTCGAGATGAACATCAGATCCGGCTGCACCACGAGAGCCTTGACCGGGTCGAGCACCACGTCCAGAGGCGAGAGCCAGACCTCTCCGAGCCTCCGCTCGATGACATGCGCTCGCAGTGCCATGAAGAGTTGGGCGACTGCAGACTGATGGCGCGGCGTCGGAGCCTCCGCAACATGCAGGATCCCGTACACCAGTTCCGCCGGCAGCACCGTCTCGGGCGTCCTCAAGTACTCATCGACCGTCATCAATGGTCGTGCGGGAGCCATCGGTTTGTTCTTCCTCACTTGCACGACGACGATGCCATCGTCGTCAAAGAAGTGCAAGCCCCTGGCTTGCCACCGTCAGGGGGTGGGTTGAGCCGTACGACGCAATACTCCCTCGACGCCGTCTTTCGTCATCGGGTGATACCCGTCTCGCGCCTTCGCGTAGATCTCCGAGGCCAGCACTTTGCCGTCCGCCGTCGCCGCGAGATCGCGATAGAGCGGCACGATCAGCTTTCGCCGGCCGATGCGGATCATGTAGCGCTCCATCGCGGGGTACGCCGCGGTGTAGTGATTGGCGATCGCGAGGCGATACCAGACGTGCGCGATCTCGGCGTTCTGCGATTCAGTGAGCGTGAACCTGCGGTCGAGGGCCGACAACCGTGCTGGTTCCATGCGCCGCGGCAGCGAGTCGATGAAGTGAATCCACTCCTGCGTCGACCACTTCGAGGCGTTCTGCGCGAGCGCGTCGATCGATCCGCCAGCCAGCCACGCGTCCCGCGCCTGCTCGACCTTCATGAAGGCATCCGACTGCGGAAGCACGGCGAACGCAGGGATGCTCTCGGTGTGCAGCCATTCCTGGATCTGCGCGTCGGTGACGACGCCGGGCCGTGTCGCGAGCAGGTGTTCGCGCAGGAACTTGAGAAACTGCTGCGTCGTCGCGCTCTTGAACGCGTGCTCGTCGAACCACTGGCGAAGGAACCGATCGAATGCGTCGCGGCCGACCTTCGACTCGAGGAAGGTCAGGAAGAGGGCGCCCTGCTCGTACGGCACTCTCGATGTTGCGTCGTCAGGATCGCGTCCGGTAAGGTCGGGCTGCAGGGTACGGTCGCGGGGATGCTCGGCGACTGCGCGATCTTCCTTGAGATCGCTGACACCGATCGCCGCCTCCATCTGCGCGAACGCCTTTCCGTACAGCACCTCGACGATGCGGCGTTCGAGATAGGTCGTGAACCCTTCGTTCAGCCAGAAGTCGGTCCACGTCGCGTTGGTGACGAGGTTGCCTGACCAGGAGTGAGCCAGTTCGTGCGCGACGAGCGACACCAGCGACTTGTCGCCGACGATGACGGTCGGCGTCGCAAACGTGAGACGGGGGTTTTCCATGCCGCCGAACGGGAACGAGGGCGGCAGCACGAGGAGATCGTACCGGCCCCATTGGTATCGACCGTAGAGCGCCTCGGTCGTCTTCATCATCTTCTCGGTGTCTTCGAACTCGCGCGCCGCCGCGTCGACGACCGATGGCTCGGCCCAGACGCCCGTACGGTCGCTCATGGACTTGAACGCGAGATCGCCGACGGCGAGCGCGATTAGATACGACGGGATCGGCTGCGGCATCCGGAAGTGGAACCGGCCGCTCCCGGTCTCGCCGGACGTCATCTCGGCGGCCATCACGGCGACCAGATCCTTCGGCGTATGAATGGTGGCGTCGTAGGTCGCCCGCACACCCGGCAGATCTTGAAGCGGGATGAACGAGCGCGCCTGGATCGCCTCTGCCTGGCTGAAGAGGAACGGGTGCTTCCTGCCGGCGGTCTGCGCGGGCGTGAGCCACTGCAGTCCTTTCGCCGATGGTGACGACGAGTACGTGATGCGCACGTGATCGGCGCCTTTCGGCATCGCGATTCGAAGCGCGCTGCCGAATGCCGGTGTCGCAGGATCGAGTCGATACGAGGCGCTCTTCCAACCGCTGTCACCCGCGCCTGCCTCGATACCGCGAATCGTGAGATCGCGCGTGTCGAGTACGAGCTCGGTCGCGTTGGCGTCCCGCCGATCAAGGCGCAGCTCTGCGGTGCCCGACAGCGTGCGTGCATCGAAATCCGCCGTCAGGTCGAGCACCAGATGCGTGATCACGAACGCGTCGGTGTTCGCGTAGCTCGAGGGATCGTGGGGGATCGACGCGGGCGCTGGAATGGCCACGGGCTTCTCGTTGCAGGCGGTCGCGAGAATGACGGCCGCGCCTAGTGCGATGACACGGCTGATGAACGACATGGGGACACTAACGGAATTATAAGGAATCGGGAATCAGGAATCAGGAATCAGGAAAAGAAACAGAAAGCAGTCCGCTCAGTTCTCACCCGGTCGTTCCACGCGATCGATGACGATCACATCTGTCGTGACACGCTGCGACTCGAGCTTGAGCCCGAGTTGTTCCTGCAGCGCGGTGAACAGGGACGGTGCATCGGGAGAAAGAGGGAGCGGCACCGGCCCCTGGAATTCCATCTGGTACACCAGGTCGATGTCGAAGAGTCCCTCGAGATTCGTTCGGTCGACGATCGGCCGCCGGAGGATTCGGGAGAAGTAGATCGCGAATTGCTCGATCGTGACCATACGCGCCGACAGATAGCCCGGCGCCAGAAGCGAGCCGCACTTCGACAGCATCGTTCCGGCCGTCAATGGAACCGTCGTGTCGCCTGGGGGCGGCGGTGGTGGAGGAGGCGGTAGGGCGACGTCGCGGGGCGATCGGATGGGCGCACACTGCGCGCCTGAGGGACGAAGGTCGCCGGTCTCTGCACGTCCGCTCGATATGAGCATGAACCCTGGCAGGTCTCGCTGCTCGGTGTGGGTCGCGAGCTTGAAACGATCCGTGAGAAGCCTACGCAGCATCAATCGCGCGGTGTCCGCCGTGACGCCGGGTCCGGTCTTCGCCTCGATCGCGAAACGGTCCGAGTCGGTCCAGCCGGGCCCGCCTGCGATCTGCACGTCCTCGACGAGGTATGCCACCCGGATCAGCTCGCGCACGGTGGCGTTCGGTGAGATGAAACGCTCGCCGCGGACCATCTGAATATGCAGGCCGTTGCCCGACTGGTTCCGCCGGATCGACGCCGCTTCGAACGCGGGCACTGCTGGTGCCTGCGCACGCAACACCTGTGTCGATTCCCACGCGAGGCCGACGACGATCAACGCTGCGGCGCGAGACGTTCGATTGATCATGGCGTTCTCCGGATGAATCGCCGCGGCGGTGGTGGGGGTGGCGGAGGAGGGGGCGGCACGGCGTAGAGGTCGACGCGAACGAGTGGTGCCGGTGTGGGAAGGTCGACGACACGCGTGGTGGTGTAGATCCAGACGAGGCCCACCGCGACCGCTGCGGCGGCAATGCTGACGACCGCCCGAAGCCCGATGATGCCGACCGTGATCTGCGCCGCGCGCCAGCTCACATCGTCGGGGATGCCGCGCACGAGCCGGGTGAGCACGTGAATCGCGTGGGCCGTACCGCGATCGCGCTCGCTGTCATGCTCGAATTCCCAGAGATCCGAGTCGATCTCGCCGCGACGGAGATCGCGCGGGAATGCGGGCAGCCGCCACGTGTAGAGGCGCGTCCACGCGCGCACGATCGCGTTGGCGGCTCCGAGCGGCGTCATGCGGTGGCCGGCTTTCGTCTGCGCACACGTCTGCGTGATGTGGCGGCCTCGGCCTTGCGCGCGTCGTCGAGTACGGACTCGCCCGCCGCGGTGAGCGAGTACAGCCGGCGGCCGGGCCGGTTTTCACGAGCCGGGACTTCGGGGTCCTCCCAACGACTCTCGAGCAGGCCCATGCTTTCGAGCCGCCCGAGCGCGCGATAGAGCGTCCCATAGGCCGTCAGCAGTTTGTGATCGGCGACGTCGCTGAGACGCTTGGCGATTTCATAGCCATGAAACTCGCGCGTGCCGCGAACCAGCAGATCCGCGGCGCAGGTGCAGATTGCGATCTCGAGCGGGACCAGGCCACCGGGCTTGCGACGCATGGGCACGGATTATGGGCAGATATATGCTCATTGTCAATAAGCATATATCTGCTTATTTTAGGGCTGAACACACTGAACCTCCGCACCTTCTGAACCTGACCATCCAATCGTCACCCATACAAATCGCGTCGGTTGGGCCCGTACCATTGCGGAATGACCGTCGAATCGCGTCGCCGTACGTTTCACCAGCTACATCAATCCGGTTGTTTCGTGATGCCCAATCCCTGGGACGTCGGGAGTGCGCGTGCGCTTGCCAGCCTCGGGTTCAAGGCGCTGGCGACGACCAGCGCCGGGTTCGCGTGGTCGATCGGGCGCCGCGATCAGGCCGTCTCGCTGGACGAGGCGCTCGCGCATCTGCAAGCGATGAGCGCGGCGGTCGATCTTCCGATTAACGCCGACTTCGAAGGCGGCTTTGCAATCGAGCCCGAGGGGGTGGCGGCACACGTCGCACGCGCGGTCAAGACCGGCATCGCGGGGCTCTCGATCGAAGATTCGACCGGCAACGCGGCCGATCCGCTGTTCGAATTCTCGTCGGCCGTTGCGCGCATTCGCGCGGCCCGCCGCGCCATCGATGAGAGCGGCGCCGGCGTGCTGCTGACGGGACGATCCGAAGGCTTCATCGCCGGCCGCCCCGACCTGGCCGAGACGACCAAACGCCTCGTGGCGTACGCCGAGGCGGGCGCCGATTGTCTGTACGCACCCGGGCTCAAGTCGATGTCAGATATCGCGGCCGTCGTCGCAGCCGTGGCGCCGAAGCCGGTCAACGTGCTGGTGCACGCGCCGTTTGCCACCGTCGCGCAGCTCGCCGACGCTGGCGTCCGCCGAATCAGCGTCGGTGGAGCGCTCGCGCGCGTGGCGTGGACGGGGTTGCTTGACGCGGCTCAGGAGATTGCGAGCAAAGGCACGTTCGAGCGTCTGGGAGGCACGCGCCCAGGGACGGAGCTGAACGCGATGTTCCGAGAAACGTAATGGCGTCGGGAGTCATTTTCCGAGTTGTCACGCCGAAAAATGACTCCCGAGCCCATTACCGAATTGGAAAGATCTTCTCGAGATCGTCGGCGGGGCGCGCGATCACGTGCACGCCGATCAGCTCACCGACGCGCCGCGCCGCTGCCGCGCCCGCGTCGGTGGCCGCCTTCACCGATCCGACGTCGCCGCGAATCAGCGCGGTGACGAGCCCGGCGTCCACTTTCTGCCAGCTCACGAGCACGACGTTCGCGGTCTTGAGCATGGCATCGGCGGCTTCGATCATGCCGACGAGACCGCGGGTCTCGATCATGCCGAGCGCATCGCCGATGTCTTCCTTGTTGTTGGCCACGTGACTCCGCTTCGAGCGGACGACATCTTACCATCGCTCGCGCCGCCGCAACTCCGTGATGTGCGCGAGGTGATGATGCGAGTGCCATGCGTAGTTCTGAAGATGGTAGTCGAGCGTCATCTCCGCCCCGATCTCCGGATGCACGAACGACCGCGCGAACTGATCGACGGAAAGCGCGCGATAGACGGTTACCCACCGTTCGTGAATGCCGTCCAGCAGTCCGAGCGAGACGGCAATCGGCAGACGCATGTCGGGCAGCGTCGACCACGCGTTCTCGTCATACGGCTTGATCGCCGGCGTGTCCTCCGTCAGCGCGAGCTTGATCCGGATGAATCCGTTCATGTGGCTGTCCGCCACGTGATGGACCACCTGTCGAACGGTCCAGCCGCCGGGTCGGTAAGGCGAGTCGAGCTGACGGTCGTCGAGTCCTGCGACTGCTTCGCGCATGCGCGCCGGCAGTCCGGCGATAGCGTCGATCGCCGCTTCGCGCAGTTCCTGCGTGACCGGCGTCACCGCCTTGAAGCGTCCGATCGGATAACGGAGATCGTCGGAGACGGTCGTCGTCATGACCCTTTCTACACCAAAGGCGTTCATGAGTGGGACCGTTACAATCGATGCCGGACTTGCATGAGATTGATGACGGCCGATGCGGCCTTGCGAAAGCGGATTCTCGATCACACCTGGACGATCTGGAACGAGGGGCTCTCGCATGACGCCTACGTACGCTGGAACGAGGCGCAACTGCGCACAGTGTGGGGACGCGACCATCTGGGTCGGTTTGCGCTCCTGGACGACCGCGGTGACCTGCTCGCGAGCGCCAAACGGTATCGCTACGACGTGACGCTCGACGGGCGCATCGGCTGGATGTGCGGCATTGGCGCGGTCTTCACGCCTGACCATCGTCGCGGCCAGGGATACGCCTCGCGCATGATCGACATGCTGCTCGAGCAGGAGCGCAGAGACGGCGCGCTGCTGGCCGCGCTCTTCTCCGAGATCGGCACCGCGTTCTACGAGCGGCTCGGCTTCGCGCCCGTGCCCCTCGACGAGGTGACGGTCGTCGTGACACGCAAGGATGGCGCGCCGGCGATCCTTGTCCGCGCCGGCGAGGAGCGCGATCTGCCGGCCGTTGCCGCCTTGCACGAGGCGCGGTCGGCATCCGCGCGGTTTGCCCTGCGGCGCAGCCCCTCGCTCGTTCAGTACGCGCTCTCGAAGAAGCGACTGCTCGCTGGCCTGGGCCAGCCCGGCCTTCGTCAGATCGAGTTCTTCGTCGCGGAAGAAGGCGCGTCCGCAGTGGCCTATGTCGTCATTCACGAGACCGCGAACGGATGGACGCTCGAAGAAGCCGGCGATCGCGATCCTGCCGGGGCGCGCGTCGGCGCGATCCTGCAGTCGCTCGTGGCACGCGAGCCGCACAAGGCCCCGCCGCTCATCAGGGCATGGTGGCCCCGAGGTTTCGTCGTACCGCCACAGCTCGAACTGCGCGACCGCATCGATGCGCGGGACGTGTTCATGGTGCGGCCGCTTGCGGATGTCGCGATGCCGCGCAGCGCGGACGAAGTGTTTTACTGGAGAAGTGATTTCTTCTGATCGCGTGTAATTCAAAATTCAAGCAAAACGCAAAGGGCGGCCGAATTGCGGCGCCTATTTTGCATTTTGCATTTTGCATTTTGCATTTTGCATTTTGCATTACATCTATCTCTCCACCAGCGGCAGTTCGATGTTCTTCGTCTCAGCATCGCCGAGGGTGATTGCGGTCGCCCGTGCTTTCATGCTTTGCAGGAAATCGGGATCCTGAAACTCTCCCTGTTCGAGATAGTCGACTGCGACGGCGAGATAGCGCTCGCCTGCCGGCAGGCCGCGGATTCGAAACAAACCGGTCGAATCGACCCGCGTCGTCCGCACACGGCGCGAAGGGAATGGCCAGAGCGCCGGATTTTCTGGGAAGACGACGACGCTCGCAGATGTGACCGCCTGGTCGCCGGATCGTACGGTACCGGTCACTTCGTTGATGCGATCGGTGAGGACGACGCGTGCGACCAGTTGATCGGAACCTCGCACGTCGAACGGAACATCCATCGCGTCGCGGCCGTTCAGCGTGATCGACTTGACCGTCCAGCCATCAGGCACGCGATCGATGCGAAGCACGTACGATCCTGCCAGGCCTGCCACCTCGAACGTGCCGGTGTTGCTGACCTGCGCGACGAACCCGTTCCCTCGGAGGCCGCCTCCTCCCACTGACTGAACCGAAGCCTGTATGCCCACGGCCAGACGGGCCCCGCCGTCGGTGCTCACGGCCCCTCGAATCGTGGCGCCCTTTGAGGTGACGACAGAAATGCCGTTCACGTCCTCGCTGCCGACGGTGAGCGGCAACGACGCGACCTCCGGTGCGGCGTTCGCGGCGCCGCCTCGCGCGGTGGTGGCGTCGAGCGTGTAATCGCCCGGCGATACATTCGAGATCGTGAAGGTGCCGTCGGGACGCGCCCGGCCGTTGGCGCTGATACCAAACGACCCCTGCGTCGGCGATGTGGTCGTCAGCGACACCATCGCTTGAACGGGAGCGCCGCTCGAGTCGACGGCCGTACCCGACACGCGCACGGAGCGAACCGGTACGAGAGTGAAGTTGATCCCCGATTGTTCGGTGGCCGCCTCGATCTTGATCGGTTGTGCCTCTGCAACGTTCCCGGTGCCGGGGAAGTACGTCGGCGCGAACGTGACGGGGCCCGCATCTCGGGAATCTGGCGGCGTCGGCTGCATGCGCGCGGCGACATAGTATTCGCCGGGCGCGAGTCCGAACACGCGAAACGCACCGGTGTCGTCGGTCTGGCTCGTCATCGATACGGGAGTCAGCCGTCGTCGTCCTTGTGTCATCTGTGAGCGCAGGACCTCGACGCGCGCACCGGTCAACGCGTCGCCATACTCATCGGAAATGCGTCCCGTGATGACGCCGCCGCGAGCCAGTCTGAAGTTGGCCGTGAATCGTGCCCCTTCTCCGAGGTCGATTGGTTCAACTGATTCAAACGATCGACGCTGTCCGTACTGCTGCGAGACGAAGCCGCCTTTCGACGCCGTGAGCGTCCAGCGGCCTGCAGGAAGGTCGAGCAGTTCGAACCGACCGTTCCCGTCGGTCGTGGCTGCACGCGATGCGCGGATGTCGGCAGCCACGGCGCTGACCTGCGCGCGCCGCAGCGGTGTGCTCGAGTCGGCCGCGGTGACGAGGCCGCGGATGGCCGACGTGCCCTGGACCTGATTGCCACGCCCTCGTCCGACGCCGCCCTGGCCGCCGCGTCCCTGCGGACCGCCGCCTGGGCCGCCGAAGCCGCCGCCGCCGCGCGGACCCGCGCCACCTTGACGAGGATTCGCGCCGCCGTCGCGTTGTGCGAACAGCGGATCGAGCGGCAGCACTGCCACGAGTACCACGACAAGAGCGGTCGCTGCGCGTCTCACCACCTGCTATTTGACGTCGCCGCGCGATGGCGTGTTGTTAGCGAATTGTAAAAGAATCCGCCTTCGCCTTCGGCTTCGGCGAGACAGGTCCTTCAGCGCTCTCAGCGGGATGTGGGTTCGAGCCTGAGCGAACGCTGCTCGCCTTCGCCGATCGAGAAGCTGGTCGCGCGAATTCTCAGCCGCTCGAGGAACTGCGGATCGTTCTGCTCGCCGTCCTCCAGGTAGTCGACGGCGGCTGCCAGATAACGCTCTCCGGCCGGAAGATCCGGAATTCGGAACTGCCCCTGGGCGTCGGTCCGCGTTGTCTTGACGTACCGCGACTCGAAGTTCCACTTCGTCGAGTCCTCAGGGAAGATGACGATGTTGTAGTCGATCGACTCGTTTCGCGACTGCACGCTCCCGACCACCGACGAGGGACGGTCGGACAGGACGATACGAAGCGACGCGTTCGCACCGCGCAAATCGACCGTCTCATCGATCACCTCGCGGCCGTCCAACAGGATCGATTTGACCGTCCATCCCTCCGGCACGCCTTGGACGCCGATAGTGAACGGACTTGCCAGGCCGATTAGCTCAAACCCGGTGTTGTTTGCGTTTCCGATCGTCATCATCGTGCCGAAGCTCACGTTGTGCGGCGTCACTCGAATGCCCCGTGGCAGCGGCCTCGTGACGCCCGAGTCGGCGACGATCGAACCACTCAACACCGCCGCCCGTTGTGTGACAAGGGTGAGGCTGTTGACGTCGGAGCCACTGACGACCAGCGGCATCATCGCCTGTTCCGGAATGCGCCTGACCATGTCGGCGACCGAAGGTGTGTTGGTGCGAGGTGCCTCGAACACATCCGGACCTACCGGTCCCGGCATGAGCATCGCGGTCAACGTGTATGGTCCCGGCGGGACGTTCTCGAGGGTGAACCTGCCGTCAGGTCCCGCGTCGGCATGCACTTGAAGCGCCGCGACCGTACCTTCGAGCGCAGGACCAGTGCTGACAGTCTCTGACACGAGATTCACCATGGCCGGAATCGGATTGCCTGCCGAATTCACCACGATGCCGCTGACACGTGCGTTGCGGACGTCGCCGATCTGAAAGTCCGCAGAAGCTTCTGCGCCCGCCGCGATCGTGATGGGCTGCGCTTCGGCAAGATTCGCCGTGCCCGGGTAGTAGGTGGGGGGATCCCGTTTGACCTGATCACCGAGACCGGCGGCTGCCGCCACGTAGTAGTCACCGGCGGGGAGACCGTAGATTCGAAACGCGCCTGTGTCGTCCGTCTGATCGGCCGCGCCGACGCTCTGCAGGCGGCGTTTTCCCTGAACGACCCGCGATCGCAGTGCCTGCACTCGCGTACCCGCGAGCGGGTCGCCGGACTGATCGACGACACGCCCGTAGATCACCCCGGCGCGAATGAGCACGATGTTCGCTTCGGCGTTCGTGCCCTCGGCCAGGGTAATCGGCGTCGACGCTTCGAACGGACGACGCTGTCCGAACTGCAGCGTGATGAATCCGGTTCGAGACACCGTCAGCCTGTACACGCCGGCGGGGAGATCTCTCAGTTCGAAGCGGCCGTCTCCGTTGGTGGTGCTGAGACGACTGTAGCGGTCATCCGACAGGCGCACCTCGGCGCCGCGAATCGGCGCGCCGGTATCGGCGGTCGTGACCTTGCCGGTGATGCTTGCCGTCAGCGAATCGATCCGCTGCGTGCGCCGCTGCACCTGAGCGCCCGCCCCACGCGGCAGCAGCGAGGCCACGAGCGCGAGCACGATGAGACGCGCGATCGTGGTCATCGTGCAAACAGCGCGAGGTCGATCGTGCGCGCTTCAGCTTCGCGAAGGGGAAATGGAAACGCCATCTCGCGGATCCGCTCCAGGAAGTCCGGGTCGAGGTGCTCGCCGTCTTCGAGATAGTCGGCGGCGATTGCGAGGTATCGCTCGTTCGGCGGCAGACCGGCGATCGAGTAGCGACCCTGATCGTCGGTGCGCACCTCGCGCACGTACCGAGTCGGGAACGCCCACTTCGACGGATCCGCTGCGAAGATCACGATGGCGGCCCTCGCGGGTCGACCTGCCGCCGTCACCGTGCCGCTGACCTGCGCGACGCGGTCGGTGATCACGATGCGCGCATCAGCCTGTTGTCCTGCTGGAAGCGTGATCGTGCCATCGGTCACGTCAATGCCGCCGACCGAGACCGTTGTGACCGCCCACCCCTCCGGCAACGAGACTCGCAGATAAAACGGTTCGGCAAGGTCGCCGAGTGTGAACGTCTGCCCTGATGCGTGGGAAAGCACGGTGCCGTTCACACGCGCCGCCATGGCCGTGACCTCGACGCTCTGCGGCAATGCACGCGCGACGCCGGCATCTGCGACGAACCGCCCTCGCATCCCGGCTGAGCGTTGAGTCACGAGCGAGAGCCCGGTGATGTCGTCGTTGCCCACGACGAGCGGCATGTCGGCGGTCTCATACGGGCCGTCGCCGCGGGAAGACGCGGTGAGGGTGTACCGTCCCGGCGGAACGTCGGCGATGGTGAATCCGCCGTCCGCTCTCGTCACGGCTCCGATACCGAGCGGCATGCCGAGTTCGCTGTTCTCGGACGCCAGATTGAGGAACGCGTCGGCTGGAGCGCCCGACGAAGAGAGGAGCGTACCCGACACGCGGACGTGACGGATCGGCAGGAGCGGAAAGATCGCGGTGGCTTCAGTGCCGAGATCGATCCGGATGCGCTGCGCCTCGCCGAGATTGCCGGTACCGGGATAGTAGGTTGGTGAGTACGTCGTTTCGACGATCGAGTCGGCAGGTGCCATGCGCAGGCTCGCAGCGACGTAGTAGTCACCCGGCGGCAGCGCGTAGATGCGGTACGCGCCCCTGTCGTCAGTGCGATCGGCGACGCCGACCGACTCGAGCCGTCGATGGCCCTGCGCCATTCGGGCGCGATACACCTTGACCTGCAGGCCCGCGATCGGCTCGCCGTTCTCGTCGAAGACACGCCCGGCGATGACGCCGCCACGCGACAAAGGAATCTCGGCGGTCAGCCGCTGCCGCGGCGCGATCTTCACAGGCGGCGGGATCTCGAAGGGCCGCCGCTGGCCGATCCGCCACGGAAAGTACCCGCCCTTCTGAACGGTCACCTGCCACTCGCCGGGTGACAGTCCCGTGAGCGTGAAGCGGCCCTCATCGTCCGACGTCGCGTCGACGTAGGCTTCGTCGTTCGTGGCCTGAATCTGCGCGCGGCGGACCGGTGCGTTCGTGTTCGCATCGACGACGCGGCCGACGATGACACCACCGTTTGTTGAAGGACGTGACGGGGCGCGGCGCAGGCCGGGGCCTCCGGCGCGCTGTCCGGCATCTGCAGACAGAGCGGCAGCGAGGACGACCACAGAGAGTCCCGCGACGAACCTGTATCTCATGCCTCGAATTCGCCGACAAGTATCGCCCCGATCTTCAAGGGCTTCAACGATCGTCGCTCGACGAGAGCACGCGCTGTGCCGCAAGTCGACCACTCGCGCCGCTGAGGAATCCACCCGGATGCGTCCCCGCCCCACAGAGATAGAGGCCGGCGATCGGTGAATCGTAGCGCGCGAAGCCGAGAACCGGCCGCATCGAATACAACTGATCGATCGCGAGCTCGCCGTGGAATATGTGTCCTCCCGCGAACCCATAGTCGACGTGGAGATCGACCGGTGTGATCACGCTGCTCCCGACGACGAGCAGGCCGATACCGGGCGCGTGATCCTCGAGCACGCGGAGGACGGCGGTGAGGAACGCGTTCCTCGACGCCCGCCACTGCACGTTTCGCAGCGCGTACGGGGCATAGTGCACGTAGATCGAGATCACATGTGCGCCCTCGGGCGCGAGCGATTGATCGAGCAGCGACGGGATCGTCAGGTCGAGCCACGGCCGTCTCGAGTACTCGCCGTACTTTGCGTGGTCGAACGCACGCTCGAGATAGTCGAGGTCGGGCCCCAGATGCACTCGTCCCGTGAGCATCGCGGCGTCGCTCACGCCCACGAACGAGGGCAGCGATGACACCGCGAGATTCACTTTCGCGACGGTGCCGGCGACGCGATAGTGCCGCACGCGCGCGGCGAAGTCCGGCGGCAGAGCCAGCGGATCGAGCAGATCGAGGAAGGTCGTCTTCGGGTCGGCGCCGGAGACCACGGTCCTGGTCGCGATCTCCTCTCCGTTCGAGACTACCGCGGCGACTCGTTCGTCTCGCGTCAGGATTCGCTCGACCGGCGCGCTCGTTCGCACTTCCGCTCCCGCTGCGATGGCGGCGCGTGCCATCGCCTGCGTCAACGCTCCGGGTCCGCCCTGCACCGAGATCGTCGCGCGACCGGCAAGGTGCCGATGCGCTTCACGCATCAGCAGCACCAGCGAACTGCCCGACGACCGCGGACCGAGCATCGTGCCGGAGACCGCAGGGCCCGCAATCGTGGCCCGCAGCAGATCGCTTTCGAACCATTCGCCGGTCAGATCGGCAACCGGCATCGGCAGCCATCGAAGCAGACGGTATTCATCGCGGCGTCCGAGCGCACGGAACGCCCGTCCCGTCTTCAGCAGGCCCCAGACGTCGCGCGCGCTCGGATGGTCGATATCGGGCGGGGGCTCGCTGAATGTCGTCGCCAGCACGGATGCCATGCGGTCGAGTGCCTGCCGGAAGCGCGGGTAGGCGTCCGCATCCTTCGGGCTTCGGGCTTCGAGGCTCTGCGCCGTCTGCGAGAGGTCGTCCGAGATGACGAGCGCGGGGCCCTTCCGCGAGGGCGCGCACACGCGCACTGCTGGCGTGAGGAACTCGACCCCGTGACGACGGAGGTCCATCTCGGTCGCCACGCGCTCATGCAGCAGGATCTCGTGCGAGAGCGTCGGGCAACGAAACCGGGGATGGATCTCCGTCGTCAGCGCTCCACCGCCAACCTCAGCGCGGCGCTCGAGCACCAGTGTCTTGAGACCGGCCTTCGCGAGATAGAAGGCGGCGGTCAGGGCGTTGTGTCCGGCCCCCACGATGATCGCGTCGTGCATCGTGCTGACATATACACGTGCACCGCGAAATGCTCAATGCCCAATGCTCGACCATCGCGCCAATGTGCCGGGCCGCCTGAAGGCGGCCCCTACGACGGCCGTTCCGCCCGGAGGCGGCCCTTCGACGACATCTATGGCCGGGCCGCCTGACGGCGGCCCCTACGACGACGAGAACGCACGCGTAACGACGAACACACGCGTACGTAGGGCCGCCTTCAGGCGGCCCGTGGCCGAGACTCGAGCATCGAGCACGTGGGTTATGACTGCTTCCGACTTTGTCCGCTCGGCTGCTGCTCCGACTCACGGCCGAACGCTCGCGATCGGCGCCGGCCGGTGATCGTCAGAGAGTTCTGGACGTCGGTGATCGCGGGAATCACCCACGCGAACTCGCCGAGATCGTGCTTGACGCGCTTGTGCGGAACCGAGCCCGTCAACGTCACACGGCCCCCTTCGCATCGGACCTCGACATCGCTGGCGCCGGGCAACAACTCGATCGCGTCGTAAAGCAGTTCCTCGACATCGTGGTCGTTGGTGGGCCCATGCGGCAGACCGCGTCGCGCGGCGACGCTCGCCATGAGCGCTGAAGCCGTCACGGTGTGCGGCACCATGAGTGGCGCGGTGACGGCACCGGCAGCCAGCGGCAATGCCGCGCCCAGCCCTGTCCAGTCGAACGCCTGTGCCGACAGCGGTTCTGGCGTGGCAGGTCGCTGCGGCGCGAGCGGTGCGGACGTCATCGGCATCGATGCCTGAGGCCATGCAAACACAGGCGACAGAGCTGGCCAGCCCGGCGTCGTCGATCCAAAAAGTGCCTGATTCATGTTCTTTCTCCTTCCCGTCAGAGAGGACGCGTCGATCGGACGCGCCCTCCTGATCGATCCTTCCTCGTGCCTACATCACGTAACCGGTCTGCCCGACGCCTCCCTGCCCGCTGAAGATCTGTGGCAGCGATACGCCGAATCCAGCGTTCGGGAAGAACGATGGCTGAGAGGGCATCAGCGGTGTCTGATAGGTCTGCTGATACGGTTGTTGCGCGATGAACTGGATCAGATACTGAATCTGCTGAAGCTGCTGCGGCACGATCTGCAAGAGCTGCTGTATCTGCTGCTGCTGCACGACACCCAACTGCATCAGCTGTTGGAGCGTGAACTGCACCGATTGCAGCTGCTGTGGTACGTGCGTTCCAAATGGAGGTATGGCGCCGGCCTGTCCGCTCAGTAGCGGGTTCCATCCCCAGGGGACCTGCTGCGCAGGATAGATGCTCGACAGTCCAGTTCCTTGTAGTGCTCCGCCCATGTCTGCCTCCTTGGGTAGCTGTTCGTGAGAAACCGAAGAAACGACCGAACACCTCACGCGCACGTTCAAACGAAACGCGCGCACCGTGCATGCGTGAGGATCTATCGGAATCGTCTTCGGAGCCGCGGTGCCGTAGGCAACCGTCGTACCTTGCGGTGGGTGCCGCGCCGCGTGCACTTCCGATGTCGCGACATCGCGCGTTCGTCGTTTGCATCGAGAGAGAATGCGGAAGTTGCAGTGTTGAGTAAGGAGCGAATACTCAACGGTTAGCGGGGCGGACTTGCCAGGATCGATCGTGCCGCGTTTCTGCCAGGTGCCCCCATGATGCCGCCGCCCGGATGCGTTGCGGATCCACACAGATAGAGGTTGGCGATCGGCGTTCGGTATTGTGCCCAACCCGGCGCGGGCCGCAGGAAGAACAACTGCTCCAGGGTCAGCTCACCCTGAAAAATATTCCCTTCCGACAGACTCCACTCGCGCTCGAGGTCGAGCGGAGTCACGACCTGCCGATGGAGCATGATCTGGCGGATGTTGGGCGCGTACTCCGCGAGCGTGTCGATGACGGCATCACCAAACGCTTCGCGCTGCTGATCCCAGGTCCCTTCGATCAGACGGTAGGGCGCGTATTGGACGAAACACGACATCACGTGCTTGCCTGGCGGTGCCACGCTGGGATCGGTCAGCGAGGGGATCACGATGTCCATGTACGGCTTTCGCGAGAATCGCCCGTATTTCGCATCGTCGTAGGCGCGCTCCATGTAGTCGACGCTCGGCGAGATCGAAATCGCGCCCCGAAGGTGGGGACCGGATCCGGGCTTGCATGTGAAGTTCGGGAGCGCGTCGAGCGCGAGATTCACTTTCGCTGACGAACCGCGAAACTTGTAGTGTCCGAGGTCGTCCAGGAATTCATCCGGAAGCAGGCCCTCGTCGAGAAAGCGAAGAAACGTCAGTCGCGGGTCGACGCTCGAGGCGACGATTCGCGCGTGAATCTCGTCGCCGTTGCTCAACACGATGCCGGTCGCGCGGTTGCCATCGACGAGAATCCTCGAGACCTCTACGCCGGTGCGAATCTCGACGCCCGCCGCGCGCGCTGCGCCGGCGATCGCGTTGGAGATCGCACCAGTGCCGCCGCGCGCAAGTCCCCACGAACGAAACGCCCCGTCGATCTCCCCCATGTAGTGATGGAGGAGCACGTAGGCGGTTCCGGGCGAACGCACGCCCAGGAACGTGCCGATGATGCCCGATGCCGACATCGTCGCTTTCAGCACGTCGGTCTCGAACCATTGATCGAGAAAATCGACCGCGCTGAGCGTCATCAGCTGTATCTGGTTGTACTGGTCGTACCGCGACAGCCTGCGAAAACGTTGCAGCAGGAAAAGGAGCTGCTTCAATCCTCGCGGATCGAGCGAGGTCGGGTCGGGTGGCAGCAAGCCGAGGATCGGCTTGACGAAACGGCCCATCTCGACCATCGCGCGACCGTACTCGTCGTAGGCATCGGCATCGAGGCGCGAGTGCCGCGCAATCTCGCGTCGCGTGATGTCGTGATCGTTGACCCGCCAGAGATAGTTGCCGTTCGGCATCGGCGTGAACGTGCCGTCGAGCGGCAGGATCTCCAGCCCGTGGCTTGGCAGATCGAGCTCACGGATGATCTCGGGGCGGAGCAGCGAGACGACGTACGAGCAGACCGAGAAGCGGAAGCCTTTGAAAACCTCTTCCGTGACCGCCGCACCGCCCAGTACATGACGACGTTCGAGGACCAGCACGCTCTGGCCCGCACGCGCAAGATAGGCCGCCGTCGTCAGCCCGTTGTGCCCGCCGCCGATGACGATGACGTCGTATGTCACCAAGAGACAGTGTAGGGCGGGTCCTGCCTTTTGGACCCGCCGTCTTGCGTGTCAGACCCGCCGTCTCGAAGACCAGCCGTCGTGCGACCGGCACTGCCGGGATATCCTTAGCGAGTGCCCAGCCTCATCGAAGCGATCGATGTCAAACGCAAGATGTTCTTCGAGCTCGACAACGCGCCCTATGTGTGCCTTGACGTCGAGGTCTCGCGGCCAACCGCTCGCGGCGGTCAGACGCTCGTGCGCATCAAGATGCGGAACCTGCTGACGCGAGCCGTGTTCGACAAGACCTTCAAGGCTGGTGAGAAGTTCGGAGAGCCTGATCTGGCGCAGGTGCCGGCGTCGTTTCTCTATTCAGATGGCGACGGCTATCACTTCATGGACCAGGAAAGCTTCGAGACGCTGACGCTGGGCGCAGGCACGGTGGGCGACGACAAGGAGCTGCTCGTCGACAACCTCGCCGTGCAGATTCACAAGTACAACGGCAACCCAATCGGCATCCAGTTCCCGCCCCACGTGGAGCTGGCCGTTGCGCACACCGAGCCAGGCGTGCGGGGCGACACTGCGTCCGGCGGTGTCACAAAGACGGCCACGTTGGAGACCGGTCTCCAGATCCGTGTTCCACTTTTCATCAAAGAAGGCGAGAAGGTGAAGGTCCACACCGAGACTCGCGAGTTTGCCGGGCGCGCCTGACCGCAGGTCGCAAGGAATCTCCCGATTCCTCGTCATTGCGTCGCCGGGACGCGCGTAGCGACGACACGCTTGGCGCGCTCGGTCACGGCGCGGTCGCCTTCGAGCTTCAGCAGCATCAGCACGCCGGCCGCGACGAGCGAACCCAGCGCCATGAGGAACGCAACGGTGGGCAGTGCGTAACCCGCTTGAAAAAGGAACCCCGCGATGATCGGCGCGAGCACCGAGCCGCCGCGCCCGACGCCAACCGCGAAGCCGGTACCTGACGCGCGCAGTTGCGTGGGGAACGCTTGCGCGATGATCGCGTACATCCCCACGATCGCCGCATTGGTGCAGAAGCCGGCACCGAAGCAGATGAGCGACAGCGTCTGCAGAACGTGCGGACTCTGACCGAACATGGTGACCATGACCGTCGAGAGCACCATCACAATGATCGTGAGCGGCTTCAACCCGAAGCGCATGGCCAGCAGTCCGAACACTGCGCCGCCCGTCGCTCCGCCCGCGTTGGCCCACACCACGACGCCGGCCGCCGATGACGCCGGGAAGCCGAAGTCGGCGACGATCTTCGGTACCCACTTCATGATGAAGTAGAACGTGGTGATGTGAAAGAAATACGCGACCGTGACGATCATCGTGAGCGCGATCATCGCGGACCCGAAGATGCCCGACCATCCTTGGCGCACGTCACTGCCGATCTCAGGCAGCGCATTGACTACCGTGTGCCCCATCCGGGCCAGCGCACGATTGATCTTCTCCAGCGCACCGGCCGGCTGCTTTCGCGCAAGCCAATGGACGGATTCCGGGACTACGAAGAACACGACCGGAATCAACACCGCCGTCACGCTGGCGCCGAAGTAAAACACCGAGCGCCAGTCGTGCGTCTTCAGCAGCTGCGCGGCGACCATCCCGCCGAACGTGGCGCCGAGCGGATATCCAATCGACATCAGCGACACGCTCAGATTGCGTCGGCGCGTATTCGAGAACTCCGCGGCCACGGCATTCATCGAGGCCAGCATCCCTCCGATGCCCAGGCCGGTGACGACGCGCCAGATCGACAGCGTGATGGGACTCGTCGCCGTCGTCGCCATGAACATCCCCGACGCCATCACGACCAGGCATCCCAGTGTCGTCGGGCGGCGCCCGATCTTGTCGCTCACGCCGCCGAGCGCGATCGAGCCGATCATCATCCCGATCAGCTCCATCGATAGGACGATTCCGAGTGCGCCCGCGGCGGCCTGGCTATCGAGGCCCCACTCATGGGCAATGCCGTTCGATGCGAAGCTGATCGAGAGGATGTCGTATCCATCGAGCGCGTTCAGCGCGATCGTGACCCCGATGACAGTGATCTGCAGGGCGCCCATCGGGGAGGTGGCAATCACCTCGCGTGGGTCGATTTTTATCGGCGGTCCGCCTTTGGTGGGTGCGCTCATGAGGCGAAGGGTATCACGGTGTCCGCTCGCGAACATCCCGGTTCGCATGCGGACACCGTACGGGCGCCGCCGACTTAGGATCGCGTGATTTCCCGGCCACACGTGACGGCGTCTCGCTTGCATAGTCAGTCTATGTCAGATGATCGGGAGCGAGCTGGACGATGTCACGAGACGCGATTCCGCCAGGAACACTGCAGATGCTCATTCTTCGCACCCTTGCCCGGGACGGGGAGATGCATGGCTTCGAAATCGCCGAATCGATCGAGCGGCTCTCAACCGGAGTGCTGACTGTCGAAGAGGGCTCGCTCTATCCCGCGCTTCAGCGCATGCTCGCCAATGGCTGGGTGTCGGCCGAATGGGGAACGACGGGCGGGAACCGACGCGCTCGCTACTACCAGCTGACCAAGGCCGGACGTAAACAGCTCGACGTCGAGCAGCAGCAGTTCGAGCGCGTGACCGACGCCATCGCCCGCGTGCTGCAGGCGGTCTGATCGCGAACATGGCCCACACATTGCTGCGTCGTCTTCGCGCGCTTGTGAGCACATCGCAGCGGCACGATGAGCTCGAGGAGGAGATTCATCTCCATCTCGCGCTCAGGCGCGAGCAACTGGAACGCGACGGTCTGAGCGTCGCCGATGCAGCTGCGGCGGCGCGACGGCGGTTTGGCAATCAGCTACGGATTCGGGAAGACGGCATGGCTGCATGGGGATGGCTCTGGTTCGAACAGATCGCGCAGGATTTTCGGTTCGGCGTGCGTACACTCGTGAAGAGTCCGGGGTTCACGGCGACCATCGTGCTCACGTTGGCGCTCGCGACGGGAGCGACGACAGCCATCTTCAGCATCGTCAATGGAGTCCTGCTGAGACCATTGCCGTTCGCGCAGCCCGATCGCCTCGTCCAGGTGTACGGTCGATCGTGGAGCGGAGACCTGGGACTCAATAGACCCGACCCGCTGGAAGGGCCGGTTGCGGCGCTCGACCTTGCCGAGTTCGAGAAGCAGAACACGACGTTCACGGGATTCACCGCGTACGGGCTTGCCACCAAGCACATGGCCGGCACCGGGGGGCCTGAGCGGCTGATGGCCGTGACCGCCGACCTCCGTTTTTTCTCCCTTCTCGGCGTGTCGCCGTTGATCGGCCGAACCTTTCGCTCCGGCGACGCGGCGGATGTCGCGGTGATCAGCGAGCGGCTGTGGGCGCGGCGTTTCGGTCGGGACATGTCGCTGCCCGGAAAGAAGGTGTCGCTGGATGGACGGCCCTTCACGATCGTGGGCGTGATGCCCGATGCGTTTCAATTTCCCTACAAGGCCGCGTCGTTGATGCCTGGTGCGCTTCCCGAGTCGAGGACCGATGTGTGGGTTCCCATCGGACCCTATCAATCCTCGCCGTTGCGAGGTCCGCGATACTCCGTGACGGGACGTCTCGAGCCGGGTGTGAGCGTGGAAGCCGCGGCTGCAGAGTTGCGCAGCGTCGCGTCGCGGGTCGAACAGGCGCTCTATCAAGGCACCGGCATTCGTGGTGGCGTGCGCCTCGTGCCGCTGACGCAGGAGGTCCTCGAGCCGGTGAGCCGCTCGCTCTGGGTGCTCTTCGCTGCCGTTGGCGTCGTGCTCATCGCGACCTGGACCAACGTCGCGAACCTGCTGCTGGCGCGTCTGACCGTGCGGGCCAACGAAGTCGCCACGCGCGCCGCCGTCGGCGCGGGTCGCCTGCGCCTGACACGCCAGTTCATCGCCGAGAGCCTGACCTTGTCGCTGATCGCGGGCCTGCTCGGATTGCTGGTTGCGAAATGGGGGATCGATCTGCTCGTGGCGATCGGGTCGGCCAGGATTCCGCGCACGCACGAAGTGACGCTCGACTGGCAGTCGTTCCTGTTCCTCGTCGCCGTATCCGTCGCTGCCGCGCTGGTGTTCGGCTTCGTCCCGGCGCTGTGGGCCGCGCGCGGGAGCCTGCACGCACACGGCGACGTTGCGCGGATGACGGCCGGATACGGCCGCGTGCGCGATGCGCTCGTCGTAATCGAGGTGGTGCTGGCGGTCGTCCTCGCGTTCGGCGCTGCGCTGATGATTGGCGAGGTGTCCCGGTTGCGGCATGTGCCGTCGGGCGTCGTGACCGACAACGTGCTGACGGTGCATCTCACGCCGCGCACGACGGCCGACGACTACTACGCGATCGAAGCGCGCGTCGCTCAGCAGCCGGGCGTGCGCGCGGCCGGTTTCACTCAACTCGTCCCGTTTCAGAACTGGGGATGGGAAGCCGATTTTTCTGTGGTCGGCCGCCCTCGTGAGGGCCGACCCATCGCTGGGCTGCGCTATGTGACTCCTGGGTATTTTCGAGCGATGGGCATTCCCGTGCGGCGCGGCCGCACATTCACCGAGCGCGACAACGGCGGCTCGCCGCGGGTGATCGTTGTCAACGACGCGCTCGCACAACAGTACTTCGCTGGTGAAGATCCGATCGGCCGCGATCTCGATAGAGGTCGCATCGTCGGAGTCGTCGGCGATGTGCGGCAGTCGGGCCTCGATCGACCGGTGACGCCGGAGATCTTCTACCCCGCCGCGCAGAACGTGACGATGGCATCCGACATCGGGATGTCGCTGATCGTGAGGACGGCAGGTCCGCCCGAAGCGCTCGCCGGCGCGGTGCGGGAGTCGGTACGAGCGGTGAATCCGTCTCTGGCCGTCTTCAACGTGAAGACGATGAGTCAGGTGCTCGGCGATTCGCTGTGGGAGGTCGATCTCTATCGGTGGATCATCGGGCTCTTCGCGCTGTTGGTGGTGGCGCTCGCCGCGATCGGCTTGTACGGAGTGATGACATACAACGTCAACGCGCGCCGGAGGGAGTTCGCGATTCGGCTGGCGCTGGGATCGCGGCCGTCATCGCTGATTCAGGTCGTGATGGGACGCGGTCTGAGGCTCGCCGCAATCGGCCTGGTCGTCGGTGCCATCGTGTCGGCGAACCTCACGCTCTCGCTCAACGCGCTTCCGGTCGGCGGCAGCCCCAATCCGGCCACGTTCACGGCGATCGGCGCCCTGCTCATCGCCGTCGCTCTCGTCTCGTGTGCGATTCCGGCGATGCGCGTCACCTCGGTCGATCCGGTTACAGCGCTGCGACAGGAGTAAGCGCCTTCTCCATCACGAACCGTGTCTTGGTACGAGGGTCAGTGTCGATCCATTCTTCCATCGCCTGTAACGCGTGAAAGCTCGCGAACGCGCGCCGGGCGGCGCCGCCTCCGTATCCTTCAGCCTCGTCGCCATAGCGGAAGCTGAATTCGGCTGCGACCGGCTGATCGTTCTTCCCCATCTCGTCGTACCACACGATCAGCGCGCACTCGGCCTCGACGCCAGTGTTGCGGCCGATCCGAAACTGTGCTCCAGTGATCACGAGCTCGCGCGCAGTGAAGTGGCCGACGGGCGAGAGCGTCTGAAGACCGTGTTCTTCTGTCAGTCGGCGATTGAGCCCTGGAAATATCTTCACGAGGCCGTCGCGATCCGCCGGCGTTTCTGAGGTGCCAAGCGCAATCGACGCCGAGCAGCTGTACAAGGAGACGAATGGCGCCTTGATGTCCTCCTCGAACTTCACCTCCGCGCCGGTTTGGCGCGTCTTTACGCGCCGGCTCTCCGACACATACCGGTCCTCGTGACGGAACTTGAGCGTGGCCTCCGCCCGCCCGCCGTTCACGTCGCGTCGGACCCTGAAGATGTACCCGGCTTCGTTCAGCTCACCGCCGTCCGTATCAAAGAACTGGATCAGCCGCCGCTTTTTGATCCGATCGAGAGCACCGGTCGCATCGAGCGCCGTCTCGGCGATCGTGCGTGAGAAGTCCTGCCAGAACTGCGCGGCCGCCTCGAGCAGAGCCGGTTCGTGGCCGCGGAACTTCGCCGGCAGCAGCATCACCTTGTACTCGCGCGAGACGACGGGCATTCGCTTCATGACAGTTGCTCACGGCCGGTCCAGAAAGGACCGGCCCCTACCAGCCCCATCAACACCACCAGCCGCATCAACCCCACCCACCCAATATAATTTCGAGGCCGTGCCAATCCCGACGCCCTTTCACGAGCGCACGTTCGCGCTGTGCACGTCGCTCAGCTATCGTGACTGGTCGGGGTACTACACCGTCAGTTCGTACGAGAACCATCACGAGCACGAGTACAACGCCATCCGCAACGCCGTCGCGCTCATCGACATCTCTCCGCTGTTCAAATACAACGTCGAAGGAGCCGATTCCGCACGCCTGGTCAATCGCGTCATCACTCGCGACGTCGAACGGATGGCTGTCGGCCAGGTGTATTACACGCCGTGGTGTGACGAGCAGGGTGCCGTCATCGACGATGGCACGGTGACGCGATTGGCCGAAGAACGATTCAGGTGGACGGCCGCCGAACCGAACCTTCGCTGGCTGTCGCAGAACGCCTTTGGACTTGACGTCCGAATCGACGACATCTCCGAGCAGACGGCCGCGCTTGCACTGCAGGGTCCGCTGGCGGCCGGCGTGCTCCGGGCGTGCGCCGACGTCGCGATCGACGCCCTCAGATACTTCCGATGCACGAGTGGACGTATCGACGGTGTTCGCGTCGATATCTCGCGAACGGGATACACCGGCGACCTCGGCTACGAAATCTGGATGCCGCGGGAAGACGCCATCGCGGTCTGGGACGCGCTCATGCGCGCCGGTCGCGTCTTCGGTATGACGCCCGCCGGGATGCTGGCGCTCGATGTCGCACGCGTGGAAGCCGGATTGCTGCTCATCGATGTCGACTTCATCAGCAGCCGGAAAGCGGTGACAGCCGATCAGCGATGGACCCCGGACGAGCTCGGGTTGGAGCGTCTGGTGCAGATCGACAAGCCCCCGTTCGTCGGACGTGCCGCGATCGTGGCCGAGCGCAACCGCGGCCTCCGTCGGCGCGTGGTGGGCCTGGAGATCGACTGGACTGATGTTGAAACGGTGTACGAAAAGGCGGGCCTCGCGCCAGCCGTTCCCGCAACGGCGTCGCGGGTCGCAGTGCCCGTGCGCAAGGACGGCCGGCAGATTGGACGCGCCACGACGACGACGTGGTCGCCGACGTTGAAACGGTTGATCGCGCTCGCGACGATCGACGCCGCCTACGTCGACGCAGGTACGAGCATCGAATTCGAGATCACGATCGACGGTGTGCGCCACTTCGTTGGAGCACAGGTGGTCCCGACACCTTTCTTCAACCCGGGCCGCAAGACGGCCACGCCGCCGGTATAGAATCCGGCGTCTATCAGAAAGGAGACGAATGATTCCAGCACGCTACGCGCCGATGACATATGCCCTGTTCCGAATCGTGTTCGGGCTTCTGTTCTTTCTGTTCGGGCTGCAGAAGACGGTTGGCATTCTTGGCGGCCCGCTCGCCCGGCCGTTCACGAGCATGATGGGGATGGCCGGCATCATCGAGACCACCTGCGGCTTTCTGATCATGATCGGTCTGTTCACGCGGCCGGCGGCGCTCATTGCCAGTGGCGAGATGGCGGTCGCCTACTTCTACATCCACGCGCGCCTGATGGGCATCGCGCCGCTGGTGAATATGGGCGAACGGGCGACGATGTTCTGCTTCGCGTTCCTCTACATCTGTTCGCGCGGCGCCGGCATCTGGAGCGTCGGGTCCAAGAAATAGAACGTGGGGCCGCCTTTGGGCGGCCCGTTTTCGCGGGCTACGCTTCGACGCCGCCCACCTATGACCACAAGCTCTCGACTCACTCCTCACGCGCGAATGGTGCTCGCCGCTGAGCTAAGGGATCTATTCGGCGATCGCAGCACCACCAACGCGACGCAGATCGAGCAGCACAGTCACAGTGAGTCGTGGCACACGCCGGCCGCTCCCGATGTCGTCGTGTTTCCACTGTCGACCGAAGAAGTCAGCGCCGTCGTCCGCGCAGCGGCGAAGGCGGGCGCAGCGATCGTGCCGTTCGGCGCCGGGTCGTCACTCGAGGGACACGTCAACGCCGTCGAGGGAGGCGTCTCGATCGATCTCTCGCGGATGAATCGGGTGCTGCGCGTCAGCGTGGACGACCTCGATGCCACGGTCGAAGCCGGCGTGACCCATCGTCAATTGAACAAGGCCCTGGCGAATACGGGCGTGGCGTTCTGGGTCGACCCCGGTGCCGACGCGACGATCGGCGGCATGACGGCGACCGGCGCGTCGGGCACGACCACGGTCCGCTACGGCACGATGCGCGAAACGGTACGCGGGCTCACCGTCGTGCTCGCCGACGGGCGTGTCATCAGGACTGGGAGCCGGGCGCGAAAGTCGTCGGCCGGATACGACCTCACACGGATTTTCGTCGGGTCAGAGGGGACGCTCGGCGTCATCACCGAGATCACCGTCCGTCTCTACGGCCTGCCCGAAGCGGTGTCGGCAGCGGTGTGCGCGTTCGACTCGATGGAGGGGGCGGTTCGAACCGTGATCACGACGATGCAGCTCGGCATCCCGGTGGCGCGAATCGAACTGCTGGACGAGGTGATGATCGATGCCGTCAACCGGTACTCGCGCCTGTCGCACGCGGTGAAACCGACGCTGCTCTTCGAGTTTCACGGCACGAGTGAAGCGGGCGTCACTGAGAACGCCACCGCCGTTCACGAGATCGCGGCCGAGCACGGAGGTGGCGACTTCCGATGGGCGACGACCACCGAGGACCGTGCGCGCCTGTGGCAGGCGCGGCACAACACGTTGTATGCGGCGCGAGCGATGCGGCCCGGAGGCAAGTCGTGGGTCACCGATGTCTGCGTCCCGATCTCGCGGCTTGCCGAGTGCATCCTCGAGACCAAGCGCGATCTCGCGGCCTCATCTGCGTTCGGACCGCTCGTCGGCCATGCCGGCGACGGGAACTTCCATCTCAACTTCGTGTTCGATCCCGATGATCCCCGACAGTTCGACGAGATCAAGGCGCTCAACGCGCGGCTGGTCGAACGCGCGCTCGCGATGGGCGGCACGTGCACCGGCGAGCACGGGATCGGGATGGGGAAGATGGGCTACCTCGCGAAAGAACACGGAGAGGCAGTCGAGGTCATGCGATCGATCAAGAAGGCGCTCGATCCCGACAACCGGATGAACCCCGGGAAGGTAGTGGTGCCGTAGCGGCGTACGTCGGGGCCGCCTTCCACCTCCGCTGACGCTACGGCGGACAGGTCAGGCGGCCCGATCGCGCTTCACCTCGCGCGGACGACCTCCCCCAACGCCACGATCGCATCCCGCAGTTGATCGTCGCGCAAGTACGGCGCCGGACCGACGCGCAGGATGTCGCCGCGCGCATCGGTGTAGACGCCACGCGCGCGCAGCGCGTGCGAGAGACGCCGCGCGTCCGCTGACCGAATCGCGAGGAATCCACCTCGTCGCTCGACCGGCATTGGCTCGACCCGTGCGATCTCCGGCGACACGTCGAGTGCCTCGAACCCCGACTTCAACAGGTCGACCTGCCGCGCGTTGATCGCGCGCAGCGCGTGTGCCGTCAGATCCTGTTCACGATGAAACGCGAAGACGGCGGCCGCGCGGTACTGTGAGGTCGGGTCGTACGTCGCACCCGCGAACGCCGCGGCGCCCCGGCCGTACTCCACGCCTTCACTGCGGTCCTCGATCGCTTCGAAGGCAGCAAACCATCCGGTCAGCACCGGTCTCAGACGAGAATCCCCGGGCACACGAAGAAAACAGTTGCCCTCGCCGAGCTGACAGTACTTGTAGCCGCCGCCGGTCACGAACGCGTCCTCGAGGCCGATCGCACGAAGGTCGAACGGGATGACGTTGAGATGGTGATAGGCGTCGACGAGCAGACTCGCGCCGTGCCGATGACACGCAGCGGCCACGCGATCGAGGCCGGGAACGATCTCGGCGGTCTCGAACAGTACCGACGACACCATCACCGCGGACGTGCGCGAATCGATCGACGCGGCCAGGCGCTCGGCGAGCGTGTCGACCGGACGTGCCGAGACCTTCGCCACGTCGAACCCCGCTTCCGCAAGTCGATCCACCTGGCGATGGATCGTGTGGAACTCGCCGTCGGTCGTCACGATGCGCGGCCGGTTCGCCAGAGGCAGCGCCGACAACCAGCGTGTGACGAGCTCGTGTGTGTTCTGACCGAGCGCAACGTTCGATGCCGTGTCTCCGAGCAACCGGGCAAAGCCATCTCGCACACGCCCCGCTTGAACGGCTGCTTTCTCCCACTTGTCGTCGACGAATTCCGCGGCGTCGAGCCACGCACGCTGCTGGCCGTCGAAGCCGACGTCGGGCCAGGCCTGGTGCGAGTGGCCGGTGAGCAGCAGCCGTTCGCCAACACGGAAGCGCGAGTAGTGCCGCGCGATCGGGTTTTCGGTCACAGTCGGAACATGCTACCCTCGCGCGCCGGGGAGACGGTTCATGATTCGAGCCATCGGTCGAACTCTTCTGCTCGCCGGGTTGGCGTGCTGTGCGTCGACCGCGACCGCACAGGTCCGCATCGTTCAGACCAACTCGGGCGGCGACAACATCCATCTGATCGATCCTGCGACCAACGCGATCGTCGGCGAGGTCACCGGGGTGCCGATCAATCACGGGGCCGCGGCCGCGCCCGATGGCAGCCGGCTGTATTTCAGCAGTGAAGCCGAGCAGACCCTCCACGTGGTCGACGGCAAGACGCTGAAGACCGTCAAGTCGATTCCGCTGTCGGGCCGGCCGAACAACATCTCGATCAGTCCAGATGGCCGTCGCGTGTACGTGGGCATCGTCTCCGCCCCGGGCGCAGTGGACGTGATCGACACGACATCGATGGAACGTGTGAAGAGCATCGCGACCAAGGGCGGCATTCACAACGTCTACGTCACGCCCGACGGCACGCACCTCGTCGCCGGATCGATTGCCGGCAGGCTGATGACGGTGATCGATGCGAAGACCGACGAGCCGGCGTGGACGCTCTTCTCCGAAGGCGTGCGCCCGATTGCGTTCGAGGTGGGGCCGGACCGATCGACCAGGCGCCTGTTCGTGCAGTTGTCGGAGGTTCACGGTTTCGCGGTGGTCGACTTCCAGCAGCGCAAGGAAGTCGCGCGCATCATGCTGCCCAACGACATCCCAGCGGAGAAGGTGGACAAGGGGCCGTTCAACGGATCGCCGTCGCACGGGATCGGCGTGGCGCCCGATGGCAAGACGCTCTGGGTGACGAGCCGGCCCAACGCCCGCGTCTACGTCTACTCGCTGCCTGACCTGACACTGTTGCCCGGCCCCATCGATCTCGGCGGAAGGCCCGACTGGGTGACGTTCACCCCGGACAGCAAGCTGATTTACATCGCCACCGAAAACACCGACACGGTGCATGCGATCGACGTGACGGCGCGCAAGGAAGTGGCGCGGATCAAAGTCGGCAAGTCACCGAAGCGAAACATCA
Source organism: Vicinamibacterales bacterium (assembly GCA_036407095.1). Classification (GTDB taxonomy): domain Bacteria; phylum Acidobacteriota; class Vicinamibacteria; order Vicinamibacterales; family UBA2999; genus Gp6-AA40. The sequence goes on from DASWZV010000144.1 coordinate 94,946, forward strand.
CAATGGTCGCGAAGTAGTGCGTGCGCTGATCGCGATCGGCGCGTCCGTGCTGATCACGACGATCGCGATGACGGGATCACCTGCCGGCTCAGCATTCGCAGGGGCCACATTCATGGGGCCGACTGCGGGCCCGGAAGACGAGCTGCCTGACGGCGAAGGCAAGAAGATCCTCCTGTCGTCGTGCACGAGCTGCCATGAGCTCACCGAGGTCACGAAGTTTCGCGGCTACTACAACCGCGATCAGTGGCGCGACATCGTGGTGACGATGATGGAGTACGGCGCCCCGGTGGACTCGAAGCAGGTCGAAGTGCTCGCCGACTACCTCGCCGCCTCTCTCGGCAAGCATTAGTGGCTGTAGACGTCGCCGATAGATCCCACTAAAACTTCGAACGAATCTCCCACAAATCGGGAAACAGGTTTCGCCCCATCGTCGTGCGGAGGTATGCCGCGCCGCTCGAACCTCCCGTGCCGGGCTTCACGCCGATCGTGCGTTCGACCATTCGGACGTGGCGGTAGCGCCACTCTTCGAATCCTTCGTCCAGATCGACCAGCCGCTCACAGATCTCGGTCGTCTTCGTGTCGCGACGATAGACGCCGAGCAGCACCTGCTGCACGTCGGACGAGGCCTCGACCCCCTTCGTGTGATCGCGCGTCAGCTGCGATTCCGGAATCGGATATCCCTCGCGTGCAAGGTAGTGGAGGAAGGCGTCCCAGACCGTGGGCTCGCTGTAGCGTCGCTCCAGGGCCAGTCGTCCCCGACTGCCCGCCGGGAAACGTTCGATGGCCGCCGCGCTCTTGGCGCCGAGGACGAATTCGATCTGGCGGAATTGATCGGACTGAAATCCGCTGGCCGCTTCGAGACGTGCTCGGAACGACTGGAATTCGAGCGGCGTCATCGTCTCGAGGATATCGAGTTGCGCGACGAGCACTTTGAGGATCGTGAGGATCCGCTTCAACGTGTGCTGCGCGCGATGCGGCTCGTCGCGTTCGAACAGCCGCCGCACGTGATCGAGCTCGTGCAGCAGCTCCTTGAACCAGAGCTCGTACACCTGATGGATCACGATGAACAGCGTCTCGTCGTGTTCCGGACCCGTCGAGCGCGGCTGCTGCAGCGAGAGGAGCTCGTCCAGCTTCAGATAACTCGTGTAGGTGACCGCTGGATGTGAAGCGTTGCTCATGGATTCACTCCGGCCGGTCCGGAAGGACCGGCGCTACGGTGATTCAGGGATGTCCAGTCCGACTGCTCTCATCAGCGCGATGGCGTTGCTGCGCGTGACCGGCCCCTGTTTGAGTCGATAGTCGAACCGGATGTCGTTCCCCTCGAACCAGTCGTCGAAGTGCACGTTGGCCGCGCGCGGCGCCAGCGCGCCGGCGATCGCGGTGAGCGCGAGATCGTGCGTGGTGATGAGGCCAATCGCGCCGCGGTCGAGCAGACCGCGCAGCACGCCGGATGATCCCACGAGTCGGTCCTGCGAGTTCGTTCCGTGAAACAGCTCATCGAGCAGAAACAACAGCGGCGACGGCCCCGCGGCGACGTCGGCGAGCTCGCGGATTCGTGTGATCTCGGCGTAGAAGCGGGAACGCCCTTCGAGCAGTGAATCCTGAATGCGCAGCGTCGCCCCGATGGCAAGCGACGAGACGCGCAGCGACGAGGCCCGCACCGTCGCGCCGGCCAGGGCCAATACCGCATTCACACCGACAGTGCGCAGCATCGTGCTCTTACCGGACATGTTCGAACCGCTCACGATGAGCAGGGCGGGTTGGCTGCCAAGCCGGATGTCGTTGCGAACCATGCGCTCCGCCGAGAGCAGCGGATGACCAAGCTCGATACCCTCGAACACCGCGGTGGTCTGACCGGCGGCTGACGGAGGAACGATCTCGGCGAAGGGATCGGCCGGATGCTCGAAGCGATAGGCCGAGAGCGACGAGAACGCCTCGAACTCCGCGGCGGTGTCGAGCCATCGACGGATGTGACGGCCGTGCTCGATCCGCCAGGCTTCCATCGCCCACGCCACGTGCGTGCCCCACATCACCGGAATCGAGAGCAGCAGGAAGAAGAGATTGTCCTGCCAGTCGTGGAGCTCGACGAGGCGATGCAGGACGCGGATCGCACGCGAGGCGGCGCCGCTGCGGCCTTCGAGCGCGCGATGAAGGGTGGCGAGACGGGGAGAGGAGAAGCGCTGCGGCTCGAGCTGCTCGAGCAGGTGGCCGAGGACGTCGAGATCATGTGCCGCCGCATCGGCTCGCCGGAGCGCCTGATCGACGCGTTTCTGCTGGGGCAAGGTGAACGCGACCTGCACCGCAAGCGCAATCTGCAGCGGCCATTCGATGTGGGTCGTGAGCCAGATGACGATCGTCGTAACCACGACGAGTGTCATCGATGCGGCGACCCAACGCAGCCACGGAGGTGAGAGCAAGGGCGGCGACTCCGCCCATGCGACGACCGCGTCGCCGTTGACGCCGGCTCTCACATCGGTGCCGGCCAGCGAGAGGTTCTCCCGGAGATCGAGCAACGAGGTCATCTCCGCCACGCCCTGCTGCCGTTCGGCGATCTCACTCGGTGTCGCAGGCGCCTTCAGCCAGCGGGCCAGCGTCTCCTCTCCCGTTCGTGTTCGCGCGATCGACAGGAGCTCGAACAGCGACCCTCGCCCGAACAGGTCGAGGTCGTTGGCGTATGGATGGCCCTCGTCCAGGAACCGTTCGCCCGGCTCACCCGTGCCGTGCCAGCGATCCTCGATGCGCGCGAGGCCCCGCTCGTAGAACGCCACCGCTCGCGCGGCAGCGTCTCGCGCCCGGATCACTGTGTCGTGACGCTGCACCAGCACACCGAACCCGACAACCGGGATGAGGAGAAGCCACGACGAGGCCAGACCGTTCCATACGAGAACGAGCAGGAAGACGAAGAGGCCGACCGCCGCGAGCCGCGCGTTGCTGTAACGAAGCTCGAGCCTCGAAAGCTGGCCATGCCTTGCCCGGCGCTGCCCGAGGCGGTGTGTGTATTCGGCCGACGGTGAAGACACGTCTGATTCTGACTCAGCCAGGAAGGGGTTGAGTAACCCAGGCCTCCAGCCTGAGGATGGGCCAGGGCTTCAGGGCCACGGATGTTATGTGCCATTTATGTTACAGTACAAAAATATCTACGCAATGTCTCAAATTCGACTACAGGGCTCAAATGCGGAAGAAATCGCAGATTCAGTTGAAAGGGCTGTCGAAGCAGGCGCCCTAGTCAGCGGTGCTCGGTTGCCGACCATCCGGGCTCTGGCCGCGACGCTCAAAGTGAGTCCTGTCACCGTGGCGGCCGCGTATCGAGCCCTCCAATCGCGGGGACTGGTCGAGGGCAGCGGTCGCCGCGGCACCCGAGTCCGACAGTCACTGCACCACCAACCCGCACACACCCACACTCGGGCCCCCGCCGTTCGAGAGGCGGACGGTCTCATCGATCTGGCCATGGGCAATCCGGATCCCGATCTCCTCCCGCCGATTGGCCCGCATCTTCAGGGGCTCAGTCATACGACGCATCTGTATGGCGATCCGCTCGCGTTTCGGCCGCTCGTCGCGTTCGCGGCTTCCGAGTTCGAGGTCGACGGAATCCCGGCGGGGCATGTCGTGATCGCGAGTGGTTCGCTCGACGCGATCGAGCGTGTACTGCGCGAGCACGTGCGCCCAGGCGGTCGGGTGGTGGTGGAAGATCCGACTCTGCCGTCGTTGTTGGCGTTGATCGCGTCGCTTGGTCTCACGCCTCACCCCGCTCCCATCGATGACGAAGGGCCGCAGCCTGACGCACTCGAGCGCGCGCTGCGCGGTCCCGCAGGCGCGGTGATTCTCTCGCCGCGTGCGCAGAATCCGACGGGAGCGGCCATCACAACCCGTCGTGCCTCGGACCTCGCGCGAGTCCTGCATCGTCACCCGCGGACGCTGCTCGTCGAAATCGACTCGGCAGGGCCGGTATCGGGGGCGCCGGCTGTCACATTGATCGATCCGGCGCGTCAGCACTGGGCGGTCGTGCGATCGACGTCGAAGTTCCTCGGGCCTGACCTGCGCGTCGCCGCAATCGCTTCCGATCCGCTCACTGCGGGACGCGTGCTGCGGAGGCAGGCGCTCGGCGTGCGCTGGGTGAGCCACCTGCTGCAGGCGCTGACGCTGTCGCTCTGGTCCGACCCGTCGAGCGGCCGTCGTCTGGCGCGTGCGGCCGACGTTTATCGACAGCGCCGCGTCTCGTTGATTGAAGCGCTCGCGTCGCACGGGATCCATTCGCAGGGGCGCTCGGGTCTGCACGTGTGGGTTCCGGTGCGCGAGGAGAGCGCCACCGTCAGTGGACTTGCTGCGCGCGGGTGGTCCGTTGCGGCCGGCGAGCGCTTCCGATTGCGGAGCGCTCCCGCGATTCGCATCACCACATCGGCTCTGGCACCTGACGAGGGGCAGCGGCTGGCCTTCGATCTCGCGGCCGTGCTTCATCCGCCGGCGGTGACGTCTGCATGAGCCGGGGCTCGAGCGCCGCATTGAGAAATTGCACGAGCGGTGCGACGCCCTTGAAGACATTCAGCAACGCTCGATAGAAGCGCGGGCTGGTCGCGAGCGAGGCCTCATACTCGCAAGCGCCGAGGAATTGCTTGAACTGCAGATAGTGCGCGGCAGGATGATCCTTGGTGTAGCCCAATGGGACGCGTGTCAATCGTTCGCCCGTCAATGCACCGACCGTTCGCGTGAACGCCGGCGCAGTCACGAGACGATGAAAGCGCGGGTGGCTCGACGCGATCTGCGCGCGGATGTCGTGCAGGTCGGCGGTCGTCGGCATGTACATCCCTCCTCCCATCCACACCCATCCCGGCGCAATTTCCATGTAGAGCCCGGCGCCTTCGCCGCGTGGAAAGCCCCGCCGCGGAAAACGCGCCGCGACATGCGTCTTGTACGGCGTCTTGTCGCTGCTGAATCTCGTGTCCCGATAGACGCGAAACAACGACACCTTCGGATCGGCGACGAGCTCCGGCGCGAAGGTCCGCATGTCGCCGGCCAATCGCTCGACGAGCGCGATCATGGGCGCCTTGACGTGCTGCTCGTAGTCGTCTTTCCGCGGGAGGAACCACTCGCGTCGGTTGTTGCGCTTGAGGGCGCGGAGGAAAGAGAGGGTCTTTTTGGTGAACATGTAGGTCAAAGGGCAAAGGGCAAAAGTCAAAGGTGAGGGCAAAGTCTAGGTGTAGGTGAAGGGGTAGGGCCAGGTCAAGATGGTAGGTCCGACGTTGAAGGTTTCAGGTACGCGACGAACCTGATACCTTTAACTTCGCACTTGGTACCCTGGACCTCGAACTTACACGTTTGACCTCACTTTTGACCTTTGCCCTTTGACCTGACGTGAGCGCAAAGAAGAAGTCCCGGAAATCCACTCCGTCCCTGTTCGATCTCGAAGAATCGGCAGCGCCCCCACCCGGCGGTTCTACCGATGGCGTCGCCCTTCACGAAGCGGCCCAGACCCGCTATCTGAATTACGCGCTCTCGGTCATCACCGCGCGCGCGCTGCCGGACGTGCGCGACGGGCTCAAGCCGGTGCAGAGACGCATCCTCTACACCATGTGGCAGCAGAACCTGACGGCCGACGCCAAACATCGCAAGTGTGCGAAGGTCGTCGGCGACGTGATGGGGAGCTACCACCCGCACGGTGACGCCGCGTTGTACGAAACGCTCGTGCGCATGGCGCAGTCGTTCTCGCTGCGCTATCCGCTCATCGACGGGTCGGGCAACTTCGGTTCTCTCGACGGTGACAGCGCGGCGGCGATGCGCTACACCGAGTGCCGCCTCGCGCGCATCTCCGACGAGATGCTCACCGAGATCGAGCAGCGTACGGTGCACTTCCGCCCGAACTACGACGGGACGAAGACCGAACCGGTCGTCCTGCCGGCGCGGATCCCGAATCTGCTCATCAACGGCACCACGGGCATCGCGGTCGGCATGGCCACCAACGTGCCGCCGCACAACCTGGGCGAAGTCTGCACCGCGCTCGTCAAGCTGCTCGACAACCCGGACTTGAGCAGCGTGCAGCTGTGCCGCTACGTCAAAGGGCCCGACTTTCCAACCGGCGGCCAGATTCTGAACTCTGCCGAGGAGCTGAAGGGAATCTACAAGACCGGGTCCGGCACGGTGCGTTTGCGATCGACGTGGGAGGAAGGACAGACGACCCGCGGGAGCCAGACGATCTACGTCACGAGCATTCCGTATGCGGTGAACAAAGCGGCGCTCGTCGAGCGGATCGCCGAGGTCGTCCTGTCGCGGAAGCTTCCGCCGCTGGTCGACGTCAAGGATGTGTCCACCGATGATGTGCGGATCGCCCTCGAACTGAAACGCGACGCCGATCCGAAGATGGTGATGGCGTATCTCTTCAAGAACACGCCGCTCCAGACCAACGTCATCGTCAACCTGACGTGTCTGATTCCGACCGAGAACGCCGAAGTCGGCCGGCCCGAGCGGCTCGATCTGAAGGCGATCCTGTGGCACTTCCTGCACTTCCGTCTCGAGGTCGTCACCAACCGTCTCGAGCACGAGCTCGAGGCGTTGAAGAAGCGGATGCACGTGCTCGAAGGCTTCGAGAAGGTGTTCGACGCCCTCGACGAGATCATCAAGATCATCCGCAAGTCCGATGGCAAGGCCGATTCGGCGGCGAAGATCATGAAGCGGTTCGATCTCGATGCCGAGCAGACCGATGCGATCCTCGAGCTGAAGCTGTATCGGCTCGCCCGCCTCGAGATTCTCGTCATTCAGAACGAGCTCGCCGACAAACGGAAACGCGCGCGCCAGATCTCGGGCCTGCTCAAGGATGAAGATGGCCGATGGCAGGTTGTCCGCGGCGAGATCGAGTCGATTCAGGCGCAGTATGCCAAGAGCGACAAGCGCCACACGATCATCGAAGCGGCCGAAGAGGTTGCCTTCACCGAAGACGACTTCATCGTCGAAGAGGACAACGTCGTCATCGTCTCGCGCGATGGGTGGCTGAAGCGCCAGAAGGAAGTGCGCGATCTCTCGACCACGCGCCTGCGTGAGGGCGACTCGGTGCTAGCCGTGCTGCAGGGCAGCACGCGTGCGACGGTTGCGTTCTTCACGAACTTCGGCGCGGCCTACACGTCGCGGATCATCGACGTGCCGGCCTCGACCGGGTACGGCGAGCCGGTGCAGAAGCTGTTCAAGCTGCGCGATGGCGAGCGGGTGATCGCGGCGGTCAGCCTCGATCCGCGCGTGTCGGGCGCAATCACTGCGAAGAAACAGGGCGATGTTCCTCGAGTTCATGCTGTGGCGGTGACGAGCGACGGATACAGCCTGCGCTTCGGACTCGACGCGTTCATCGAGCCGAGCACGCGCGCGGGGCGCCGTTACGCCCGCCCGGCGAAGGGCGTCGAGGTCGTCGGAGTGGCCAGGGTCACGGGCGCGGAGATCATCATCGCGGCGACCGCAGAGGCGCGGGCGATCCTGTGCCGCGCCGACGAAGTGAATTTCCTCTCGGGCCCGGGCAAGGGCGTGATCCTGATCAAGCTGGCCGACAAAGATCGCGTGCTCGGATTCATCGCCTCGTCGGGCGACCGCGACATCATGCGGGTCGAGACGACCCGCGGCGCCGAACAGACGATCAGCACGGCGAAGTACGAGGTCACGGGCCGCGGCGGCAAGGGTCGCGAGCTGCTGCAGCGCGGGCAGTTCACGCGCGTGATCCCGCAGGACGTCGAGAATCCACAGCCATTGAACGGTACGTAGGGTCGCGTACGTAGGGGCCGCATTCAGGCGGCCCTCCGGACGGCCGCCTGAATGCGGCCTCTACGCGCGGCCTCTACATGTACATTCCGCCGTTGACGGCAATCGTCTGGCCCGTCATGTACGCGTTGGACGCGAGCATGACCGCCACCTCCGCGCATTCCTCGACCTGCCCGAAGCGGCCGATCGGAATCATGTCCGGCTTGACGTGCGGGTTGGCGACCACCATCTCGGTGGCGATGAGCGCCGGCGAGATGGCGTTGACGGTGACGCCTTCCTTGGCGAGGAGCCGCGCGTAGCTCTTTGTGGCTGCGATGACGCCCGCTTTGGCTGCCGAGTAATGCACGCCGAGCATGCTGCCGGCTTGCGCGGCGACAGAGGTCAGGTTGATGATGCGTCCCCACTTCCGCTCACGCATCGATGGCAGGACGGCTTGCGTCATCAGGAACACGGAGGTCAGATTCACTTGGATGATGTCGTTCCAGCTGGCTTCCGTCATCTGGTCGATGCGCTCGACCATGACGCGGCCGGCGTTGTTCACGAGGACATCGATCGAGCCGAGATCGGATTCAGCGGCGTCGACCAGCCTGTTCACGTCAGCGCTTTTCGACACGTCCCCCTGCAGCGCGACCGCGTGTCGGCCCATTCGACGGATGTCTTCCGCGGTGGCCATGGCGTCAGCGTCCCGGTTGACGTAATTCACCGCGACGTCGCAGCCTGCAGTCGCCAGCGCGAGCGCGATGGCTTTCCCGATCCCCCGGCCGCCGCCGGTGACGAGTGCCTTCCTGCCTGAGAGAATCGTGCTCATTCCCGGTACCGCACACTCCTTCTCGTGATCAGCGGATTCTACTCGCGACTGCAGGCCTCAGGGCCAGGGCTTGTCAAAGCCTCAGCGCTCATCCCATGCCCCGCTATCAGGGCCTGGGACATCGGTGCCTGGCTCTCGCGCTTGCTCCCGGCACAAAATTCGCTAGCCGACGCGACAAGCCGCGCAGATCTCAAAAGAGCCGGGCACATTTGGTTCCAAGGCGTTACAGATATGAAAACGCCAGTACGTTCTTTGCACGGACATTTGAAATACACCGGCCACTTTTCCCGCGAAGCGTACGCTGTCTGGGCGGGCTCGCGCGCCGGCACTGCCTTGCTCGACCGGCTCGCCGCCGCTCAGGGACGCTTCACGCTCTTCGGCAGAAAACGCGCGGCCGATCGCCTTTTCTGGCGCCAGCTCAATCACGTCGCGCGCGCTGACGACGTGGCCACGGTGCTCCAGCGGGAGGTGGACTCCTACCTCGTCCGCATCGACCCGCTGGTCTACGCGGAGGGTCTGCCCTCGCTCACGATCGATCTTCGTCGTCTGATCGTGATACCGCGTGTGATGGTCAGCGCCGAGGCGTGCCGGCGGATACAGCGGCAGCTGCATGTGCAGCCGGCGTTCACCGGTCTTCCCGGCGGAGAATCGCTTCGGCGATGGTTTGTGCTGACGATGCTCGAGAGTCTCGCGTCCAGCGTGGTCGAGGCGCACCCGTCAGTGCGGCATCCCCTCCAGGCGGGCGACGGCTGGATGATCGTCGGCGTCAACAATGAATACGAGTGGCAGAAGCCGCTTCGCAGCCTGTCGTGGCCCGGTCACTACATCGTGCTCGAGGTGAGACGCTCGCGGCTCACGCGATCGATTCGAAGCGAGGTCGCCGACGCCATCGCCGATCTCGAGGAGTGGCTGCCCTCGCTCTCGTACGTCGATCGGACGGAAATCCTCAAGCGTGCGAGCGTGTCGCTCGACCGCATGCTGACCAGCAGGCGCCGGCACGCGTAGTTTTCCACGCTGTCACAACGAAATTGACGACCCCAATTCACTCGTTCCTGACGACCACGCCGTCTTTCATCACGAAGGTCACTCGTTCGAGCTCGGTGATGTCCGCGAGCGGATCTCCTCTGACCGCGATCAGATCCGCGTGCTTGCCCGGCTCGATCGAGCCTATGCGATCGCTCCAGCCGAGCAGTTCCGCTGCCGTCATCGTTGCACTGTGAATCGCCTGCGTCGGCGTCATGCCGTACTCGACGTAGTACCGCAACTCGCGCGCCTGGTTGAGCGAGGTCCACGGGAAGCCGCCGACGTCGGTGCCGAACGCGATCTTCACGCGGGTCTGCAGCGCACGCGCGAACGCGCGGCGTTCCGACGCGACCATCTTCGGCCAGTCGCCGGCGCGCCCGGGCGCCACATAGATGGTGACGGTGATCGTGGGCACCCAATACACACCACGACGTTCCATCTCCTTCAATGTCTCGTCGGTGAGTCCGTTGCCATGTTCAATCGAGTCGACGCCTGCACGCAGCGCCGCGGCGATCCCATCCGACCCGATCGCGTGCGCGGCGACCGGATGGCCCAGACGATGCGTTTCATCGACGATCGCGCGCGCCTCCTCGTCAGTGAAATTCACACGGCTGTGCAGCGTTCCATCAGCAGCGTAGAAGTACCCGCGGTCGGAGTAGTACTTGATCCAGTCGGCCCCATGAGCGATCTGATCGCGGACGGCGAGGCGGGCTCCGTCGACGCCGTCGACGACCTGCACCCCGTGCGGCAGTGCGAGCTCCCACGAGTACCCGAGCAGCGGATACATGCCAGTCGGCGCCATCGCGCGGGTCGCCACCAGCAGATGAGGGCCGGGAATCTCACCGCGGTCGATCGCCGTCTTCACATCGACGTCTGCATACATCGCCCCTTCGGTTTCCAGATCACGCAGCGTCGTGAACCCGTGCTCCAGCGCCAGACGCGCGTTCCGTGCGGCGAGGATGGCGCGATACGGAATCGACTGGGCGAGCAGCTGCTTGTCGTAGTCGGCCGCGGTCACGTCGCCTTGCAGCAACAGGTGGGTGTGGGCGTCGATCAAGCCCGGCAGGACGGTCGCCCGCGAGAGATCCAGCACGCTTGCACCTGCCGGCGGTGCACCACCCGGGGTCACCGACATGATGCGACTGCCTTCGACCACGATGAGGGCGTTGCTGATGAGCCGATCGGTCCGGCCATCGATCAGCCTGCCCGCGCGAATCGCGATGCGGGTGGGTGCCTGTGCCGAGAGCGCCACGACGATCGCCGTCGGCAGCAACTGAACGATCAGCAGTCGGCGGAACACAGCACCTCCTCCAGAATGGGTCGGAATTATAGCGATGCGCGTATAATCTCAGAGACGGCTGCCGGTGGGCAGCCGGGTACACCCTTCGACTTCAGGTGCACGAACTCATCGAAACGCTGCGGAAATCGTTAGGATTTCTTGCTTGAGTCCGACCTGGACGCGTCGAGTCCACTACACACGGCAGTACATGACCCTTACCGATCCACGCACGACCCGCATCGCGGTTTTCATCGATTTCGACAACGTCGAGATCGGCGTCAAGTCCACCATCGGCCAGCAATTCGACATCGGCCTCGTCCTTGAAGCCATCAAGGAACGCGGCGAAATCGTCACCAAGATCGCCTACAGCGACTGGAAACGCGCCGGCGACTACAGTCGGCTGCTCACGCAGCATGCCATCCGCATGGTGCAGCGCAACCTGACGCCCGGCGGCGACAAGAACGGCGCCGACATCACCATGGCACTCGATGCCCTCGAGATGGCGTTCACCCACGATCACATCAACGCCTTCGTGATCGTCGGCGGCGACAGCGACTTCATCTCGCTCGTCGAGAAGCTCAAACAGTACGGACGCAAGGTGATCGTCGTGGGCGGACGCCAGTTCACCAGCGTGACGATGCAGCGCAACTGTCATGAGTTCATCGCCTACGAAAACCTCGTGGGCAGCCGGGGCCGTTCCTCCGAGCGCGGCGGTCGTCCGGTCGGCACGAGCGACGTCTCCAAGGCGCTGCCGATCGTCAAGCGCGCGCTGAAGGTGTTGAGCGAGCGCGAAGTCGCGCCGCAGCTCGGTCTCCTCAAGAGCACGCTCCTGCAACTCGACTCGACCTTCTCCGAGCGCGAATACGGCGCCGGCAGCTTCCGAGACTTCATGGAGAAGATCGCGCAGACCGGCGCGGTCACGCTGAAGCACGCGGGCCGAAGCATGATGGTGGAGTCGCGCGAGGACGGTCCGGCCGATATCGAGGTGGTCGCCGACAGCGACCGGCCGTCGGCTCCCTCCGAGTCGAGGGCACCGGCCGCCGTCAGCGCTGATGGCGACGACCATGACGAATCGATGCCGCCTTCGTCCCTGAGCATGCAGGACGGCGTCCGCGCCCTGCAGCAGGCGATCAGTCAGGCGCCGACGCCTCCCCGCTGGCCGATGTACGTGCGCCAGGCCAAGCAGTTCCTGCGCAGCGCAATCGAGGGGTTCGACGAGCGGAAGTACGGCTTCATGTCGGTGGTCGATCTCCTGCGAGCCGCAGGCAAGGAAGGCGTGCTGCGCATCGAGCGCGATCGGCAGGGCGCAGTGCGTGTGTTCCCCGGCCCGAACGTGAACGCGCGTGCCGAGGTCCCGCCACCGCCGCCGGTCGACCTGGATGAAACCGTCGACGTCGAGGTGCCGGCCGAGTCGATCGTGGCGCCCCCCGACATCGTCGACGTCATCGAGGAGGCGCCGCCGATTGAAGAAGCGGTGATCATCGATGAAGATCCCGCCGACGCCCAACCTCCGAACGTGTCGAACGAGTCGGCGCCGCTGCACATGCCGCGCGGACGCCGAAGCAGTCGCAGCCGCAAGACGACCGCGACCCGCTCTTCGCGCGAATCGTCGTCGACGCGCACGCAGAAGGAGTCACGAGTGCCGCGCGCGCGCAAGCGCCGGACGCCGCCCCCGGAGTCCGGCGACTAGAGCATCGATACGTGGCCAACTACACAGCAAAAGACATTACCGTCCTCGAGGGGCTCGAGCCGGTTCGCAAGCGCCCTGGCATGTACATCGGCGGTGTCGGCACCGCCGGACTCCATCATCTCGTCTGGGAGATCCTCGACAACGCCGTCGACGAGGCGATGAACGGCTATGCGTCGAACATCACTCTGACGCTCCACAAAGACGGCAGCTCGATCACCGTGACCGACGACGGCCGTGGCATCCCCGTCGACAAGCACCCGAAGACGAAGAAGAGCGCGCTTGAAGTGATCTTCACGATGCTCCACGCCGGAGGCAAGTTCGAGCAGGGCAACTACAAGACTGCGGGCGGCCTCCACGGCGTCGGCGCGAGCGTCGTCAATGCGTTGTCGACCGTGCTGCGCGCGACGGTGAAGCGGGACGGCGCCAGCTGGGAGATGTCGTTCAAGCGCGGCAAGCCGGCCGGACCGCTGAAGAAGCTCGGCGCGGCGCGTGGCACTGGAACGACGATCTACTTCCACCCTGACACGACGATCTTTCCGAAGGTGGAATTCGATGCGGCGGTGATCCGCGAGCGCCTCGAGGTCATCAGCTACATCCACAAAGGCGTTCGAGTCACCTTCGAAAACGAGGCCGATGGCGCGAAGGACGTCTTCCAGCATCAGGAAGGCCTGTCGGATTTTCTGAAGACGATCGTGACGGCGCGCGGTTCGAAACCGGTGCACGAAGCGCCGTTCGTGCTCGAACGCGAGGGCGGTCCGCGTCTCGACCTCGTGCTCCAGTGGACCGAAGCGACCGACGAGCACATCCGCAGCTACGTCAACGGCATCCCGACCGGATCCGGTGGCACGCACGACAACGGACTGCGCGCGGGGCTGGGAAAAGCCGTCCGCAATTACATCGACACGCACAACCTCTCGCCCAAAGGGATCACGCTGACCTCGGAAGACATCCGCGAGGGCCTCACCGGCGTCTTGAGCTTGTTCATCGAGGAGCCGCAGTTCCAGGGCCAGACCAAGGATCGTCTCAACAACCCCGAAATGCTGTCGGCGATCGATTCAGCAGTGCGCCCGGCGCTCGAGCATTGGCTCAATCACAATCGCACGGTGGCCGAATCGATCGTCGCGCGCATCATCCTCGCGGCGCGCGCGCGTGAGGCCAGCCGCGCGGCGCAGGCCGAGGTCACGCGGAAGACCGCGACGACGGGTCGGCTCAATCTGCCCGGCAAGTTGAGCGACTGCTCCAGCGCCGATCGCGACGACAGCGAGCTCTTCATCGTCGAGGGCGATTCGGCGGGCGGATCCGCCAAGCAGGGACGCGACCGCGCCAAGCAGGCGATCCTGCCGCTGCGCGGCAAGGTGATGAACACCGAGGGCATGGCGCTCGGAAAGGTGCTCGAGAACAAGGAGCTCGCCGATCTCGTCACCGCGCTCGGCTGCGGGATGGGGAAGAGCTTCGAGCTCTCGCGTCTGCGCTACGGCCGCGTCATCATCCTCGCGGACGCCGACTCGGACGGTCACCACATCGCCACGCTGCTGCTGACGTTCATCTATCGCCATCTGCCGCAGCTCATCGCGAACGGCAAAGTGTTCCTCGCGCAGCCGCCGCTCTATCGCATCGACATCGGCAAGGACACGTTCTGGGCGCTCGACGATCAGCACCGCGATCGTCTGCTGAAACAGCACACCAACGGCCGCGGCAACCCCGAGATCACCCGCTTCAAAGGGCTGGGCGAGATGATGCCGAAGGTGCTGTGGGAGACGACGCTCAACCCCAAGAGCCGCCGCCTGCTGCGTGTCGAGATCGCCGATCAGCTCGTGACCGATCGAGTGATCAACGAGCTGATGGGAAAAGATGCGTCAGCGCGTTTCCGGTTCATCATGGACCGAGCCGAGGACGCGCAAGAACTGGATCTCTGAGATCGTCCTTCGCCGATACGGCGGCTGCCGGGGTCACGCGATGCATTCGAGAAAGTCGTCCAACCGTCACGCCATCCTGCACCGAACGCTTTTGAGGTGACCCACGACGTGTCTGTAGAGACACGTTGTGGTCGGTAGGACCGGCGGTCCCGCCGGCTGGTCGCGGCCCTCGCAGAAGCCCTTCGAGTTTTGGCGCGTTCGCGCCGATTCCAGACTGACGACGCTCGGCACGGCCCGTGCTCATCTCGATCGTCCGAAAGTCCTGACCGGCATGAGCCGAAATCAGAAACGGGAATTCACGAGGAGTCGCAATGCGCGCTCGTTTGCTCTGGTTCTGCCTGATCTCCTTTCTCGGCGCCGCCGCCGCGACCGCCCAGGACACGACGCTCACCATCGTCAATACCGGGCCCCGAGACGAGCTGGCCAGCCTGGCGCAGGCCAACGAGATCCGAATCGTGTTCTCGGAGCCGATGGTCACGCTCGGACAGATCCCCGCACCCGTCACGGCGCCGTTCGTCCGCATCACGCCGGCGATCGAGGGAACGTTCCGTTGGTCCGGCACGACGATCCTGATCTTCACACCTGATCCAAAACGCCCGCTGCCCTACGCGACGTCCTACGAGGTTGCAGTCGATACGACTGCGACCGCAGTCAGTGGACGACGGCTCGCGCGAGCGTTGACGTTTCGATTCACGACTCCGACGGTCAGATTGATGCGGACCGTCTGGTATCGGCGCGACGGAACGATCAACAGTCCGATCGTGGCGCTGCTTCGCTTCAATCAGCCAGTGCGGCCGCAGCAGGTCGCGGCGCATCTCACCGCGTCGCTCGAAGGTCATGACTGGTCTCCGCCGACGGTGTTCACGCCTCAGGAGCAGGCGCGTCTGCGTGCAATCGATCCAGCGGGTGCGAATGCGTTCGCGAGCAAAGTCGAGGCGACCCGTCGCATTGCCGCCGGCGGAGGAGCAGTCGCGTTGCGGCTGACGAACGAGTGGGATCTCAAGCGGTTTCCGCGGTCGCCGGATCTGGTCGCGTTCGAAACCACGACCATCGTGAGACCGGAGAGCTGGGTGCAGTTGGCGCTCGACGGCGCGGTTCCGTCGCCCGCCGGTCCTGCAACACCGAGCCAGATCCAGACCTTCACCATCCAGGTCGAACCAGCGTTCTTCGTATCCGGTTTCAACTGCAGCGCTCAATGCGATGGCGACGCGTGGAATCCGCTCGAGATGCGCACACCGGTCAAGGTCACAGACTTCGCGACGGCGCTTCGCGTCACCGACATCACATCCAGTGATCAAACGGTTCGTAAACCGGCGACGCCGCGTCAGCGGCCGGAATATGCACCCGAGGTGGACGCCCATCTGACACTCGAAGATGCGGGGTTCAACGTGCAGCCGCCTGATCGCCGCTTCGCGATGATGTTGCCGGCGACGTTCAGAGCGGCTGATGGTCAGACGCTCGACTACACCTGGCTCGGCATCGTCGAGAACTGGCACAAGCGTGCGTTTACCAGCTTCGGCGATGGTCATGGTGTCTGGGAAAAAAGCGGCGGGCCGCAGCTGCCGTTCTACGCGCGCAACCTGACCAATGTCACGCAGTGGGTTTCTGCGCTGAGTCCTGGTGAGTTGATGCCGCGTCTCCTCGAGTTGCAGAAGGACGGCTTCATGAGGGCGCCGGCGGGTGAGGGCGTGAACCGCCGGCTCGGTGTGATCCCTGACCTGGTGCAATCGCACGGCCTCAATATCTCCAGTGCGCTCAAACCCGGAGGGACCGGTGTGTTCTGGGCCGCCGTTCGCGAGGGCGACCTGCTGCCGCGGACGCGCCGCTACGGAGACGAGGCCCGGGTTCGCGCGTCGGTCGTGCAAGTAACGAACCTTGGTATCAGCGTGAAGGACAGTCCGCAGAACACGCTGGTGTTCGTTACGCGGTTGGATACCGGCCAGCCCGTACCGGGCGCCAGCGTCTCGATCGTGCGGATGGACAACACGACGTTCTGGCGTGGCACGACTGGTAGTGACGGCGTCGCGATGGCACCGCAGACGCCGCTGCGCAATCCGCAGAACTGGTACGAGCCGCTCTCCTTCATCGTCATCGCCGAGAAAGACGGCGATACCGCCTACGTCGGCAGCGACTGGAACGAAGGCATCTCTCCATGGGAGTTCGGCACCGGACTCAATCTGCTCGAAAGCGATGCGCTGTTGCGCGGAAGCGTCTTCACCGATCGTGGGGTGTATCGACTGGGCGAAGAGATTCATTTCAAGGCGGTGCTCCGGCAGAACACGGCCGCCGGCGTTCGACTGTTTCCAGAAGGCACGCGCGTGATCATCAGCGTGCGCGATACGCAGTCACGACTGATCGATGAGCGCGTCGTACGCCTGGGTGCCTGGAGCAGCACCGAGTGGACGATGACGCTGCCAGGCGACGGTGCGCTTGGCAACTACTCGCTGCGAGCGATCCTCGAGGCAGATCGTCCAACCCCCAAGACGCCCGATCAGCGCCAGCCGGGCGTGGTGCCAGGCCCACGTGACGATGACTTCGTGCCCTACCAGAAGATGGTGAGCAGCTCGTTCCTGGTCGCGGCCTACAAGCGTCCGGACTTTCGCGTCGACGTCTCGCTGACCGGCGGCAACGCAATCGCCGGCGATCCGTTGAAGGGCGTCGTTGCCGCCCGCTATCTCTTTGGCCCGTCGATGGGCGCGCGTCCGGTGACGTGGCGATATTCGAAATCGCCGGTCTATGTCGCGCCCAGCGCGATTACCGAGAAGTTCGGCGACAACCGCTGGGTCTTCGTCGGCGAGCCCGAGCTTCAGAATCAGCCGAACGACATTCGCCGCGACGAGACGACACTGCAGGCCAGCGGCGATCTGCCGCTCACGCTCGACACTCGTCGCGACGCCGGCATCCCGTACGTCTACTCGCTCGAAGGCGATGTCGAAGATGTCTCGCGACAGCACATTGCCAATCGCGCGAGCGCGACTGTCCATCCCGCCCGGTACTACGTTGGCGTGCGCCGACCGCCGTATTTCCGCGAGCAGAAAGAGGGGCTCAAGACCGAGGTCATCGCTGTCAACATCGACGGCACGACGGCGAGTGGCGTGGCGGTGGATGTAACGCTGACGCAAGTGCAGTGGACCAGTGTTCGACGCGCCGAAGGCAACGGCTTCTACACCTGGGACAGTGAGCGAAAAGAGATTCCGGCAGGGACGTGGACCGTGACCACCGCTGCGGATCCGGTGCCGCTCGACATCCCGCTCACGAGCGGTGGCTATTTCATCCTCGAGGCGCGTTCGCGCGCGGAGCAGGGCCGCTTCGCGGTGACGCGGACGTCGTTCTACGTGCTTGGCGTGGGGTACACAGCCTGGGCCCGTTTCGATCACAATCGCATCGAGCTCGTCCCGGAGCGGCGGACCTACAAGCCTGGCGATACCGCTCGCATCATGATTCAGTCGCCGTGGGAGCAGGCCACCGCGCTCGTCACGACGGAACGGGAAGGAATTCGTACTTACCAGCCGTTCACGCTGACGTCAACGCAGCAGTCGGTCTCGATCCCGATTTCCGAGAGCGACATCCCCAATGTGTTCGTGTCGGTGCTGCTCGTGAAGGGGCGCACCAACGCCGCGCCGAGTGATGCAGCGGCGGCAGCGGGGAGCGAGGACACGAGCGATCCCGGCAAGCCGTCCTTCAGGCTTGGCTACATCGAGCTCAAGGTCGAGGATCAGACGAAGCGTCTTCAGGTCAGGGTGAATGCCGACCGACAGGAGTACCGTCCCGCATCGAAAGCAAGGCTGCAACTGAACGTGAGCGACATGGCTGGCAGCGGCGCGGCGAGCGAGGTGACGCTCTGGGCGGTCGACTACGGCGTGCTCTCGCTGACGAACTATCGCGCACCCGACGTCGCGGGTTCGGTCTACGTGCGCAAGGCGCTGCAGGTCCTCAACGAGGACAGCCGTCAGCGCATCGTCTCGCGCCGGGTGCTGACGCCGAAGGGCGACACGAATGGTGGGGGCGGTGGCGACGACTCCGGTGCTGGAACGCTGCGCAAAGACTTCCGCGTGCTCGCGTTCTGGCTTGGATCGGTGACGACCGGCAGTGATGGACGAGCCAGCGTCGACGTCACGCTGCCCGAGTCGCTCACGACCTATCGCATCATGGCGGTCGCGGGTGATCGCGCGTCGCGCTTTGGCTCAGGAGACATCGAGGTCCGCACCAACAAGCCGGTCACGCTCAAGCCGGCGTTCCCCCGGTTCCTCGCCGTTGGCGACACTGCGCACTTCGGAGCGGTCGTCGGCAGCCAGTTGACCTCGAACGGTACCGCGATCGTTTCGATGAAGTCACTCGATCCGCGTGTGCTCGACGTGCCCGCCAACTCCGAGCAACGGGTGAACGTCGCCGCGGGCGGATCAGTAGAAGTTCGATTCGACGGGGCGGCCAGGTCGGTCGGCCGCGCGCGCATTCAGATGCGGGTGCGGATCGGGAACGAGAGCGACGCGTTCGAGGATGTGGTCCCCGTCGAGGTGCTCGCATCGCCGGAGACGGTGGCGGCGTACGGTGAGACCGCGGATGCCAACACCGCAGCGAAGGAGACGGTCACGGTTCCCTCGGGCGTGGTGCCGGGCTTCGGCGGCCTCGAGGTCCAGCTGTCGTCGACCGCGATGGTTGGTCTTGGCGAAGGCGCTCGCTATCTCGTCGAATACCCTTATGGGTGCGCAGAGCAGAAGGCGTCCGCGTCGCTTGCGCTCGTTCTCGGCGGTGATCTCGGCGACGCCTTCTCACTGCCAGCCATGGATCCGTCGCGGATGCGGGCGGTGGCGCAGCGCACCCTCAAGGAGCTGGAGAAGTTCCAGTGCCAGAGCGGCGGCTTCGCCTATTGGCCCGGCGCCTGCTCGACGGTGTCGCCGTACTTGACGGCCTATGTCCTTCACGTGATGAAGACGGCCGCGGACCTCAAGTACGACGTCGACCGCAGCGTTCGCGACCGTGCATACGACTACCTCGAACGCGAGCTCGCGGCGCTCCCGCCTGATGTCAACGAGGGATGGTGGCCTGCCTACACCGCGTGGCAATCATTCGCGGTCAAGGTGCTCGTTGAAGGCGGCCGCAACCAGGATTCGGCGATCACCCGGCTCTACGGGTATCGCGATCGCATGCCGGTGTTCGCCATCGCCTATCTCCACGACGCGTTGATCGCGAAGGGCGAGGCGACCGGCGACCGCATCGCCGAACTTCGCCGACGGATGTCGAACGCGATCCTGCCGGAAGGTGGACGTGCGCACGTCGAAGAGCTCGCCGATCCGTATCTGCTGTGGTTCTGGAATTCGAACGTGCGCTCGACCTCGATCGTGTTGCGCTCCCTCGTCAACGGCAACGTGACCGACGCGCCCGTTCGTCAGCTCGTGGCCTGGATGATGGCTGCGCGCAAGGACGGCCGCTGGGGCAATACGCAGGAGAACGCGCACGCGATGGAAGCGCTGGTCGCCTACTATCGCCGGTTCGAGTCGACGGCGCCAGACTTCCGCGCCGTCGTACGCCTCGGTGCGAAGGAGCTGACGCGCGACGACTTCAAGGGACGCTCCACTGAAGCGTCGACCAAGAGCATTCCGATGACGCAAGTGCTCGCCGCAGCTCCTTCAGGTGCTGATGTGCCATTGACGTTCAGCCGTGAAGGCAGTGGAACGTTGTTCTACACCACGCGGTTTCGATATGCCGTCGACAACCTGTTTCAGGACGGCATGGATTCCGGCTTCAACATCGAGCGCCGCTACGAGCCCGACGTCGAGGCGACGTCGACTTCGCTCGCGGCGGGCGCCAACAGGCCGGCATCGACCACCTATGTCGCGGGCGATCTCGTTCGCGTGACATTGACGTTCCGGTTGACCAAGGAACGACGCTTTGTCGCCGTCACCGATCCGCTGCCGGCGGGGTTCGAGGCAGTCGAGACCTGGTTCGCGACGACGGCGCGTGACCTGGCTGCCCAGCAGGATCGTCAGGGGAACAGCGGCGGCGACGCGTACGATTGGCGCAACTGGTGGCGATTCAGCGGATTCGATCGCGTCGAACGGTTCGACGACCGCGTACAGTTGTTTGCCACACGCCTCGCCGAAGGGACACACACGTTTACCTACATCGTGCGCGCCACCACGGCCGGTTCGTTCCGGACCGCGCCGGCGCGCGCCGAGGAAATGTACGAACCCGAAGTCTTCGGCCGAACGGGCACGCACGTGATCGAGGTCAAGGGGGAGCGGTGAAGACGCTCGCGTTCCTGCGTCGATACTCCCGGGTTCGCGCGGGGCTCCTCGTGGTCGGAGCGTTGGTGACGATCGCGATCTGGGTCCGCACCGGCCCGCTGCCCGCCGGTCTGCTCGACGAGCCAATGCATCCGTCGACGGTCGTGGTCGACCGCCACGGCGTGCCGCTTCGCGAGGCGCTCTCCAGCGATCAGACGCGTGGCATGCGATTGACGGTCGCGACGCTTCCGCCTTCGCTCGTTGCCGCGACACTGGCCGCCGAGGATCGCCGCTTCTGGCAACATCCCGGAGTCGATCCGATCGCGTTGATGCGCGCCATGCGTATCAACCTGGCCGAAGGTCACATCGTCGAAGGCGGTTCCACGATCTCGCAGCAGGTCGCGAAGCTGCTGCTGAATCGCCGGTCGCCTGCCCCGCGTCAGCGTGGTGTGGGCGCGAAGATCGACGAAGCGCTCATCGCCCTGCGGCTCGAGCATCGGTTCACGAAAGCAGAACTGCTGGCGATGTATCTGAACATCGCGGCCTACGGGAACCAGTACGTCGGCGCTGAACGCGCCAGCCGCGGATACTTCGGCGTTCCGGCGGCATTGCTGACGCCCGCGCAGGCGGCGTTTCTTGCCGGGCTTCCCCAGCGCCCATCGGGATTCAACCCCTATCGCAACAGAGATTCCGCGATCAGACGTCAGCGTGCGGTGCTTCGACGCATGCGCGCTGCCGGATCGCTCAGCAGCGAGCAGCTCCGCATCGCGCTCGACGAGCGCCTGACCTTCGCGCCGCGCGAGGCGCCCTTTGCCGCGCCCCACTTCGTCGAGATGGTGTTGAACGCGTCGGGCCGGGAGCGGCCGGCACGCATCGAGACGACGCTCGATGCGGTCCTTCAAGCCGACGTTGCCGGCATCATCGATAGTCAGCGTGATCTGTTGCGGCGGCATGGCGCGACGAACGTTGCGGTCGTGGTCCTCGACAACGACCACGGTGAGTGGCTTGCGTGGGAAGGATCGGGGGATTACTTCGACGCCGCACACGGCGGGACGATCAACGGCCCGACGACGCCGCGTCAGCCGGGCTCGGCGCTGAAGCCGTTCACCTACGCGCTGGCGTTCGAGCGCGGTGCGAATCCGGCGACCTTACTCGCTGACCTGCCATCGAGTTTTCCGACTGCGGAATCTGGAGTGGTGTACGTCCCACGGAACTACGACAACCGTTACCGTGGTCCGCTGCTCGCCCGCCGAGCGCTTGCCGGATCGGAGAACGTGCCGGCTGTCGCGCTCGCGTCGGAGATCGGCGTCCCTGCCCTGCTGCGTTTTTATCAGCGCGCGGGGATGGACACCTTGGATAAGACCGCTTCGTACTATGGCCTGGGCGTGACGCTTGGTAACGCGGAGGTCAGACTCGATCAGCTCGTTGCGGCGTACGCGGCCTTTGCGCGGGGAGGTGAGTGGATCGAGCCGACATTCGTGCGCCGTGACGGTAACCAGGTCGCCCGCACGCAGCGCCTGGTCTCGCCTCGCACGGCGTTCTGGATCACCGACATCCTCTCCGACTCAGAAGCCCGGGAATTCGTCTTCGGCCGTGGCGGAAGTCTCGATCTGCCGTTTCCTGTCGCAGTGAAGACCGGCACCTCACAGGCGTACCACGACAACTGGACGATCGGTTACTCGACGCGCGTCACCGTGGGTGTGTGGGTCGGGAACTTCGATCGCACGCCGCTTCGCAATTCGAGCGGCGTCACCGGAGCCGGCCCCATCTTCAACGCCGTGATGGTCGCCGCCGAACGTCGTCTGAGCGGATCGTCGACCGAGTTTTCACACGACCCGATTCTTCCGGTTCCGCCAGGCTTGGTGCAGCGAGACATCTGCGCGCTCTCGGGCGAGCGTGCAAATGCGTGGTGTCCTGTCCGGCGTCGTGAGTGGATGCCCGCCGATGAGCCGGAGGTGCCTTGTCGCTGGCATCATCTGGGCGACGGAGAACTGCTGACGATCTGGCCTCGTGAGTATCAACAATGGGCGCGTCAAAACGGGGTCGATGAGGCAGTCCACCCGCGAAGGAAGGCACTCGCGATCTCGAGCACCGCGAGCGCGGTTGCCATGCCGCGTGCGCCATCGTCATCGCCTCTGACCATCGTCAGTCCCCCGGCGGGTGCGACGTACCTCATCGATCCCACACTGCGCCGCGATTTCCAGACGCTGCCGCTGCGTGTCGTCGCCACGACCGGCGGATCGATCGACTGGAGCGTGTCGGGACGCAGCCTCGGCTCCGCGGACGCTGCGTCCGCCATCGACTGGCCGCTCGCACCGGGCGAGCATCGCATCATTGCCCGCGATCGCGAGGGTCACGTGGCAGAGACGACGGTGACGGTGAGATAGACGAATCGCTGCCCGCTCACACGAATTGGTTTACTGCGCAGGCTCGATCCGAATCACAGCACCGAACGTCTCGTCGGTCAGTGCATAGATGAACCCGTCCGGTCCGGGCTTCACCTCTCGAATCCGCTGCTTCAATTCCGCGATCATGATCTCGCGGTTCGTCGGGAGTCCTTTGTCGTTGAAGACGACACGTTGAATGTGCTGACCAGTGTTGTTTCGCATCGCCCCGACCAACGCGCTGCCTTTCCACTGCGGGAACTTGTCGCCGTCGTAGAACGACAGCCCGGAAATCGCGATCGCTGGGACCCAGAAGACGTACGGCTCCTCGAGGCCCGGCGCGGTGAAGCCTTCGCCGACGCGCGTGCCGTCGTAGTTTCTGCCGAGCGAGACCCGCGGCCAGCCGTAGTTCTTGCCGGCCTGAATGATGTTCAGCTCGTCGCCTCCCTGCGGCCCTTCTTCTGTCGACCACAACGCGTTGGTCGTCGGGTGGAACGCAAGGCCGAGCGGGTTGCGATGGCCGAGCGTGTAGATCTCAGGAAGGTAGCCGGGCTTTCCGATGAAGGGATTGTCGGGCGGCACCGAGCCGTCGTCGCGAATGCGAAGAATCTTGCCGATGTGCGAGCCGGGATCCTGCGCCATCTTCGGTATGTTGCGATCGCCCAGCGAGACGTACAGGAGCCCGCTCTTGTCCCACGCGAGACGCGATCCGTAACTGCCGCTCGCGGGACCCACGCTTTGATCGGTGCCGGGCCCGCCGTGATACGCCTTCGCGACGAGGACGTCCTTGCCTTCGGTCAGCGCCGAACTGCCGTCCCATTTCGCACGATAGACGGCGGTGGTGGCATTGCCCTGACCCTCACCGGGTTTCGAATAGGTGAGATAGATCAGCCGGTTCTGCGCGAAGTTCGGATGCAGCGAGACGTCGAGCAGTCCGCCGAGACCGGTCGCAAGCATCTGAGGCAGCGGACCGATCGGCGCCGGATCGAGTGCACCATTGCGGAAGACGCGCAAACGTCCCGGCCGCTCGGTAATCAGCAGGCTGCCGTCGGGCACGAACGCGATGCCCCATGGATGGTCGACGCCTTTCGTGACCACCGAGACATGCACGCGGCCGCGCCCGGCGGGAAGGTCCCACGGCCCTGCGCCGAGCGTGTCGGTCGGCGCCGGACCGCGACCGCGGGCGCCCTGTCCTGTAGGTGCGCCCGTGCCTCTCGACGGCGCTTGTTGTGCCGAGCTCGCGGCACCGAGTGCGAGGAACACCACAAGTCCGAGAGCGAGGCAGGCGATGACAGATCCTGAATGCTTCTTCAACGGCGCATCTCCATTACGGAACGGAAGTGACGCGCACAATCATATGCGGTCACGGCCTCGAAAGTCGTTGGCCGAAGACGTGATGTCTGAAGATGGCGCACACGGTGCGCGTCAGGTGCGCTTCAGGGCGTGACCGCAGGTGCAGCGCTCGCGAGCAGATCCTCGAACGCCGCCGGGTCGACCGGCTTGGTCAGGTGCGCATCGAAACCGGCTTCGCGCGCAAGCTCCTTGTCGTGGTCCTGCCCCCAGCCGGTCAACGCCACGATCACCATCGCGTGATCGAACTTGTGGCTGCGGATTTGACGGCACGCGCGATAGCCGTCGATGCCCGGCATGTCGATGTCGAGGAACACGAAGTCGGGCTGGAATTCTCTGATCACGTCGAGCCCGTCGACCGCATTCTGCGCCGTTCGTGCGACGCCTCCGAGCTGCTCGATCACCATCGACAAGGTCTCAGCCGCGTCTTCGTTGTCGTCGATGATGACCGCACGGCATCTGATGCGCTGGACCTCGGTGCGCGCGGGCGGAGCGACCGGCTTCGCGCGCGACAGCGGCAGCTTCATGACGAACGTGCTGCCATGACCAGGCCCGTCGCTGTGCGCCTCGATCGTGCCGCCGTGCAGTTCGATCAGTCGCCTGGCCAGCGCGAGGCCGATGCCGAGGCCACCGTGCCCGCCGCCGCGGTCCCCCTGGGCGAAGAGATCGAACACGCGCGGCAGCACGTCCTTCGAGATGCCCATCCCGCTGTCGGTCACGCTGATTGCCAGCTGTGCGTCCGGCACGCTGCCGACCGCAAGCGTTTCGGCTGCCACGCGTATCCGCCCGTGTGACGGCGTGAACTTCAACGCGTTGTGGATGACGTTCGACAGGACCTGCACGAAGCGCGTCGGGTCGACGTTGACGGTGCACGGACGCTGCGGGAGCTCGAGGCTGAGATCGATCCTGTTCGCGTCGATCGCCAGACGCTGCGCGTCGATGGCGCCTTGCACGAGTGCGTTGAGTGCGGTGGGGATTCGCTGCAGGACGATCTTGCCAGACGCGATCCGCGAGATGTCGAGCAGGTCGTCGATGAGTCGCACCATGTGAGAGACCTGGCGGTCCATCAGCTCCCGCGTTTTCTTGACCGACTCCTGCGAGTCGCCCGCGAGACGTATCAGCTCCAGGCCGGTTCGGATCGGCGCCAGCGGGTTGCGCAGTTCGTGGGCGAGCAGCGCCAGGAACTCGTCCTTGCGCGCGTCGGCTTCACGAAGTTTGTGCTCCGACTGTTCGAGCTGCTCGCTTCGATGCCTGAGCGCATCGTCCGATTCCTTGCGGAGCTTCGCGAGCGCAAGTTGTGATCCGATGCGTGCCAGCAGCTCACGGGCGCTGAACGGTTTGACCAGGTAGTCGTCGGCGCTGGCGTTGAGGCCTTCGATACGCGCGTCCTCGCCTGCGCGCGCCGATAGCATGATCACCGGCAGCGATCGAAGATGTTCGTCGGCGCGGAGCGCGCTCAACAGGCCGAAGCCGTCCACGTTCGGCATCATCACATCGGTCAGGACTAGATCCGGAGGGTTCTCGCGGATGCGGTCGAGGGCCGCCTTTCCATCGGCGACCGATTGAACCTCGTAACTCGGCGAGAGCAGGCGACCCAAATACTCGCGCATGTCGGCGTTGTCATCGGCCACGAGCACGCGCGATCGCGTTGCCGTATCCGCCGCGATCGGTCCGGTGCCGGGGATGCCATCAACGGCGGCTGTATCAACATGCAGCGGTTCGTCGTCTGTCGTTGGCAGCCATCGCAGCGCCTCCTCGACAAACGGAACGGCGCCAACGCTGGTTGAGGCCAACTGTCGCGCAGCGGAGATCCGCGCAGGTGACAGGTGCACCATCCCAGTGGGAATGCTTACGACGAATGAAGTCCCTCGTCCCTCGAGGCTCGTGACTGCGACGTGGCCGCCGTGAAGCCGGGCCAGCTCCTGCACGAGTGCCAGGCCGATGCCCGTTCCTTCGTGGGTACGGCCCTTCGCGTTCTTGCCGCGGTGGAACCGTTGAAAGACCAGTGGCAGATCCGACTCGGGAATGCCGATGCCCGTGTCGGCGACGGTGAGTTCGACGTGTTGGCCGAATGAGCGAAGGCGAACGCTGATCTCGCCATCGAACGTGAACTTGAGCGCGTTCGACAGGAGATTGAGCACGATCTTCTCCCACATGTCGCGATCGACGTAGATCGGCTCTGGGAGCGGATCGCACGCGATGACGAGCCGGAGTCCGGCCTTTTCGATCGCAGAGCGGAAGACGCTCGCGAGCTCCGCGGTGTACGCGGTCAGATCGGTCGGTTCGTAGCTCGCTTCGATACGACCGGCCTCGATGCGCGAGAAGTCGAGCAGCGTGTTGACCAGCTTCAACAGTCTGAGCGCATTGCGATGTGCCACCCTTGCCGCCTCGGTGATCTCTCCCGGCACTCCTGTCGTGCTCGTGAGCAGATCTTCGAGCGGTCCGATCATGAGCGTCAGCGGCGTGCGGAATTCATGAGACACGTTCGAGAAGAAGGCGGTCTTTGCGCGATCGAGCTCTGCGAGCGCTTCGGTTCTGTGGCGCTCGTCTTCGCGCGCCTGCGCGTCGGCCAGGCCCGAGGCGATCTGCGCGGCGACGAGCCTGAAGAACGTGCGGTAGTCGTCATCGAGGGCACGCATCGGGCTGATCGCGGCAATCAGGATCGCCCGCGGGTGATGCTGCCCGGGCATCAGTATGGGAATCACCTCCGCGCTGGTCGGTGGAGTCTTCCACGCGCCCGTGGGCAGATCGGGAAGGCGTTGCGCGAGATCGGTCAGCATTTCGATCCGGCCGGTGTGCGCGACCGTGCTCAGGGCCCAGATGCCTGGACCATCCTCGTCCAGTCTGATCTTTTCGGGCGCCGCCGCAGTGCCGGGCGCAATGCCGGACGCAACCTTCAGGACGGCGGCAGGTCGACGCTCTTCGACCTGGTAGAGCATCGCAAACGGAACGTCGTACGGATTCGCCGCGAGGATCGTCGCCGCTGCGCCGAGTGTGGCGTCTTCGCTATCGGCCCCTTTGCACCTGGCGGCCAGATCGCGCAGCGTTCGCAGACGCCGCTCGCCAATCACGTTCTCAGTCGTTTCGATGACCGGGCAGAAGATTCCCGCGACCTTGCCCTCTTCGTCGTGGATTGGGCTGTAGGAAAACGAGAAGTACGCCTCCTCCTTATAGCCGCGATCGATATGCAGCAGGAGATCGCGCGATCGAGTCGGCTCTGCCTCCGCAAACACCTGCGAGAGCATCGGACCGATGACATCCCAGATCTCGGCCCAGACGGTGGCTCCAGGCTGGCCAAGTGCGGCCGGATGTTTCTCGGGCCCGAGAATCTGACGGTACTCGTCGTTGTACAGGATTGCGAGCTCGGGTCCCCACCAGAGCACGATCGGAAACGCGCAGTTCAGACACGTACTGACGGACGTGCGCAGCGACTGCGGCCAGCGATCGACCGCACCAAGCGCCGTCGTGGACCAGTCGAGCTGGCGCATACGGGCTGCCATCTCGCTGTTTCCCGGAAAAACCGCTTCGAGCAGCTCATGCGTCGAGATGGAACGATTCGAACCGGCTGAGCGGCTGCGTCGAGACATCGAGGACAAGACTGCCGGGCATTGTGGTGTGCCCCGCGCAGCGAGGGAATACTGGTTTTACCTGACACCGCAGATCGAAAGAAGCCGAGCTTTGCCGTCCCGGGGACCCGCGGGACGGCCGGTTACAGCAGTCCGCCCATGAGCGGATCGCTGATGCTGTCCTGCCCGTCCTCCACATGCCCTGCGAACTGACACGCGAACGGTGGGTCGCCCTGGACGCTGATCGCAAGATCGTACCAGCCGCTCGTGCGAACCAGCGACCAGCGCCCCGAGTCGGACTCGCCGGGACCAAGCACGATCTGCGTGCTCCGCGACGAGTATCTGTTCACGACGTGGACGATGGCGATCTGCGAGGCCCGATTGACGATCGTCAGCTCGATGGTGTTCCCGTCGTACCGCTCACGGATATCGAGATTCGCCCGGCGCGGGCCCGAGACGCCCCCTTTGAAGGCGCGGAAGAATCCATTCGGTCCGTACACTGACAGGTCGTAGTCCGAGGCCCCGATTGACCACGAGTCGGCGAGCTGCTTGTGGGACTCGACGGTGTAGGTCCGTGGTGCCTGCGCAGCATTGCCCGAACGGACCTGGAAGACAGCCGTCGCCTCGCCGGAGTTGTGGAAGTGGATCTGGAGCGAGCGGTCCGCTTCGTCGAGGAGACCGTGCGAGCGCAGCTCATAGGGGAGCGCGCGGGCCGGCCGCACGCCTGGTTCCTGCTTCGGCACATGCGGATTGGTCGGCGGCACGGGGACCTCGTCGTCGTGGAACACGAGGTCGATCGGCTTCAGGTCGTCGGTGTTCGGCAGTGTGAAGCGCAGTGAGGAGTTGGGCGTCTTGAAGTCGAACGCACTCGTGAGGTCGCCAACCACCGCGCGCCGCCATGGTGTGATGTTGCTCTCGATCAAGTCGGGTTTGTGATGCGCGAACCGGGTCTCGAGGAACCGGATCAGCGAGGTGTGGTCGAAGAGCTGCGAGTTCACCCATCCACCTCTGCTCCAGGGCGACACGATCAGCATCGGCACGCGGATCCCGAGTCCGTACGGGCCAGCGGGATGTACCGCATCTCCCTCGAAGATCTCGTTGGTGATCGCGACCGTCGACAATCCCTCGGCTGGCGTCTGCGGCGGTGTCGGCGGGACGAGGTGGTCGAAGAAGCCGCCCTCCTCGTCGTACGTGATGAAGAGGACCATCTTGCTCCACACCTCTGGATTCGACGCCAGGATATTGACGACCTGCGACACGTACCACGTGCCGAAGTCCGGCTCCCAGTTCGGGTGCTCGGTGTAGGCCTCGGGTGCGACGATCCACGACACCTGCGGAAGCGTGCCGTTCTTCACATCCTCGCGGAAGATGTCCATCAAGTGGTTCGGGTCGCGACCGAATGACTGGATGTTCGTTCCGGTTTTGGCTTTGTCGGCCAGCGGAGTGTGCGGAAGCGCGTTCTGATACTGGTGGAAGTAGAGAAGCGAGTTGTCGCCGTAATTCCCGATGTACGAGTCGCTGGTCCATCCCCAGAAGCCGGGCGCATCGAGGCCGACACCCTGGTCCTGATAGATCTTCCAGGAGATGCCAGCCCGTTCGAGGCGCTCGGGATAGGTCGACCAGTCGTAACCGAGTTCGGCGTTCGTGATGACCGGCCCGCCACGTTGCCCGTCGTTACCCACCCATCCCGTCCACATGTGATAGCGATTCGGATCGGTCGGCCCCAGGAGCGAGCAGTGGTAGTTGTCGCAGATCGTGAAGGCGTCAGCGAGCCCGTATTGCCACGGCAGGTCCTTCCGAGTGTGATACGTCATGCTCGCGACCAGCTTCTGCGGAATCCACTGGTCGTACCGTCCGCCGTTCCAGGCGCCATGGGTGTCGTTCCATCCGTGCGGGGGATCGGGAAGGAACGTCTGCCCGAGATCCTGCACATCGGGACGGAACGGCAGGATCACTTTGCCGCTGCCATCGGGCTGATGCCACACAGGATCTCCCGACGGGAGCTTGACCGCGCGCGGATCGGAGAAGCCACGAACGCCTCTCAGCATGCCGAAATAATGATCGAACGACCGGTTCTCCTGCATCAGGAAGACGATGTGTTCGACGTCGGCGATCGAACCCGTCCGGTTGTGCGCGGGGATCGCAAGCGCTCGATTCAGATCGGCAGGCATCGCTGCTGCCAGTGATGACGAGCCGATCAACTTCAAGAATGTGCGGCGATCAGTGTTGTGCATATGACGGGGGAGGCTAGCAGGGCGATATTGAGACGGTGTGTCCCCCGTTCGATGTTTTGGTATCGGCCGTTCGATGTTCCGGTAACTTGCGGGAGCATTCGCGCGCCGACGCTCGGCGAGCGGATCGGGTGGTAGAGTGTGCCTTATGCCAGTCTCACAGATGAATCTTCGGCTGTTGTCTGCCGATGACGTGCTTTCCAGCCTGCATGACATCCGCGCGCGACAGCCGGTGAAGTACTCGGCGTTCTATTCGAGTCAGTTGGGTGGCATCGTCACGGATCCGGCCCTGATGGTGATCCCGTTCGACGATCACATCGTCCATCGCGGACACGGGATTTTCGACACGGCCGGCCTCGTGAACGGACGCATCTACGATCTCGAGGCACACCTCGATCGCTTCCTTGGGTCTGCGGAGCGCTCCAAGCTCACGCTGCCCGGCTCGCGTGACGAGATGCGCCGCATCATCGTCAGCACCACCGCGGCGAGCGGGTTGCGGGATGGTGCCATCCGCTACTGGTTGTCATCAGGACCCGGCAGCCTCGAACTGAGTCCTGCCGCGGGCGCGACGCCCGGCTTCTTCGTGATGATCTTCGGAGGCCTGTCGTATCCGGAGCGGTGGTACACCGAGGGCCTGCGAGTGATGACGACGACCTACCCGATCAAGCCCCCGCTCTATGCGATCACGAAGGCGACCAACTACCTCCCGAACGTGCTGATGCAGATGGAGGCAAAAGAACGCGGCCTCGACAACGGCGTGTTCATCGACGAGGCCGGGTACGTCGGCGAGAGCTCGAACATGAACGTGGCGTTCGTCATGAAGGACGGCGTCCTGCGCCACCCCAGATTCGAGCGTGTGCTGGCTGGTTGCACGTCGCTGCGCTTGCTGGATCTCGCTCCCTCGCTCGTCGGGAAAGGTGTGATCACGGGCGTCGAGGTCGGCGACGTCCCCGTGGCCGATGCGCGCGCGGCGCGCGAGATGTTCCTCATCGGCAGCTCGGTCAGAATCGCGCCCATCGTCGAATGGGACGGAAAACCGATCGGAGATGGCAAACCGGGACCGGCTTCGAAAGCGCTGCTTCAGTTGATCGAGCAGGACATGCGCACGGGTGATCGCTTGATCGATGTTCCGTACTAGGGCTTCGACGTCGAGATCGCGGCGGACAGGGTCCAGCACGCGATGATGGTGAAGGGACGCGTCGCTACTTGCAGGTTGATGCGAGCTTCTGCACGAACTCGGCGATCAACGTCGGCGGGCTGCTCGCGGGAGCCTCTGACGCACGCGGCTTGATCTCGCCCGAGATCTCGACCCTGGCGTCGACAAAGGGCGAAAACTGACTATCAATGCCCTCGAGGTGATACGTCGAACTCGACGTCGCGGCCGCGAGCGGGGAGCCCCCCGTTCCTGGAGGCAGTCTGTCGACGCGCGCCGCGCCGATCAGGACAAATCGAGAGTCCGAGGGCACATTCGGATCCGGAGTCTCCGTTGCGCCTGCGCTCTTCGGCGCGGCCCGCAGGCAGCCGCTCAACGCAATCCGATCGCTGAGAGCCGGTGGTGCCGGTTGCTCCGTTCCCGGCGTGGGATTGCCTCCCACCACCAGCTTGCCGCCGATTTGTGCCGCGGCACCGAGCGTCGACCCAGCGATCAACGCGGCGACGAACGGCATTCCCTTACGCACCATCGCCTTGCCGGGTGAAGCGACCGAGCTTGATCACGCTGTTCGGATCGGTGGTGGCGTCGATGAGAACGCCGAAGAACGGCGCCATCATTTCTTCCCATGTCATCCGCCCCAGATGAACGGTGCGATTCGGATTGGGATTGGCGCGGTTCGAAGCGGAGTTGTCGTAGTGCGCGTCGACGTACATCTTCGTGCCCTTGGGCACGCGAAGCGGCTTCGTCGGTTGATACAGGAGCTGCCAGTTGAAATCGTACTTCGGCACGCTCAACACGATCTCGTCGCGGCCGTCGGGATACACCAGGTGATACGTCATGTCCTTGCCGCGCACGTGCATGTGCGGCATGAGCTCAACGAGCTCCGCGTCGGCGGTGAACTCGAGATCGAAAGGCGGGCTCTTGTAGTTCGGCTCGTTCGGCGGAATCGCGAAGTCCGGACCTCCGCCGACGATTCCGTACGACATCCAGCGTTTTGCGGGCGCCTGCTCGGCGACCGTGAAGCCGATGAGGGGGCGGTCGACCACCTCCTTGCCAATCGGGGTGTAGTGAACCTGAAACGAGATATCGCTGCCGGCTGGAATCAGCTTGCCGGCGCCGAATGGGCGATAGTCGTCCGCGACCCGGCCGGGCACGTAGCAGTTGAATCCGCCGCCGACGTCGGTGCCCGCCTGTCTGCCGCTCGCAGCGCCAGGCGCAGGGCGGATTCCCGGCGTCGAGTTGTTGAGCGCCGTGCCTTCGTCGTCGCGCTGCGACTCGGACCAGTTCGCGACGTAGTACTTCGTGGTCGGGCGATGCGCCTGAAAGGTGAAGCAGATGTGATGCGTGACCGCGATCGCGCTCGGCTTGATCTCGAGCGACGTGATCCACGTGTCCTTCGTGAAGCCGCTCGGGATCGTGTACGTGATCCACTCGACGACATCGTTCTTCGTGTGCGCGGGCACACGGAACTCCGGTCCGCGGACGATGATGTCCGGTGTGATCTGCCAGCCGTCGGCCGGCCACGCGATCGCGGGAGGCGCGTCTTTCGGATCGCCTTCGAGGGCGCCGTTGTCGGCCCACTTCGAGATCACCTCGATGTCGCGCTGCGAGAGCGATCGGTCGTTGGCGAACTGTCCGTGCTTCGGATCGGCAAACCAGGGGGGCATCTGCCGGCTCTCGACTTTCGTCTTCATCGCGCGCGCCCACGGGCGCGCGTCGCGGAAGGTGAGCAGCGACATCGGCGCGATCTGCCCTGGTCGATGACACGACTGACAGTTCTTCTGGAGGATGGGAAGGACGTCTTTATTGAACGTCACCGGCGTGTCCGCCGCCGATGTTCGAGTGTTCCATGCCGCGACGGAGACGATCCCGATGACACAGGCCGCCAGGCCGTAGCGCAACATCACCAGCCTCCTCACGGGCCCGGCTGAAGCCGGACACTACATCAGACTACTTGTCGGCCCCTTCGGCATCGCGCTTCCGACCGAAACTCAGCGAGTTCCTCATCGCGTAGTTTCCTTCGTTGCACGAGTATTCGAACATCTGATAAGTGTCGTCGCGATTGAGCGGGAGCGCGACCGTCCACGGCTTCGAGTAGACCTTCGGATCCTCGATCGTCACCGTGTACTCGATCGTGTTCGCGTCGACGCGGGTGAAGCGCTCGACCACGTGCATCGCCTCCGACTGCGGGATGCCACGAATGCGTCCAGTCGCCGCGCTGGTTGCGATCGACCCCTTGTTGTTGTAGTTGGTGCTCTCGACGACCAGCGTCTCGCCCTCCCAGCGGCCGCGCGGCTCGCCGTTCCACTGCCGGATCCCTTCGCCCAGGCGCGGACGGCCATCGATCGGAATGATCCGCGTTTCATGGATCATCTCGAACACCATCACGACGGCTCCGGGAATCTGGATGATCTGGTATGCGTTGTTGTAGCCGGCTGGGAACATCCCGGCGGGATAGCCGCGAGTGATGCAGCGCACCCACGGCGTCTCGTGTTCTGGCGCGTCGGGAAGATGCGCGAGATCGTAGTCGCGCTTGTCTTCGGCCCACTTCATCACCGGTACGCGGCCGTCCGGTGGATCGACGACCATCGCACGGCGCCGCGCGCTGACCTTGTGATTGTGATCGGCGAACTCCGATGCGGGGCCGACGTTGGCCGCTGCCGCTGCGGCGGCCGCGGCCTGTGGGGTTGGCGGCGCGGGCTGCGCGACCGGCGCCTCAAACGGCGTGCTGTCGAAGTTGAGCCAGATGCCTTGGATGTCGGGCTGACCATCCGGCGTACGGGTTGGAGTCCAGTGGGTCGCCGCAGACGCGGCGGCCGTGGTGGCTGCGGGCTTCGACGCTGACTGCGCGCGCGCATCAACGCTGAACATCGCCGTCGCGAGCGCGATTGCGACCAATAACACCCAAGGTCGGGACGTCATGAGTAGCCCCTCCTGGGTCGCAATCTTACCCCCCTTTCAGCGTAGTACACTGCGATCTTCATACACCGCTCCCAAGGACATACTACTCAGTGGCCGACGCCGGGGTTTCAACCAGTTCAGCACGAAAGTTCGACCGATCCATCGTCGAAGGTCCGATCGGCGCGGCGGTTTGGAAGCTCGCCTGGCCGACGATGCTGCAGAACGCCATTGCGGGGCTGCAGGGCATCATCGACCACGCGATGGTCGGCCACTTCGTCGGCTACGTTGCGAACGCGGCGATCGGCGTCAGCTGGCAGATCATCCTCGTCGTCATCGTCTTCATCAGCTCGACGTTCACCGGCATGGCCGTGCTGGTCGCGCGCTTTGCGGGTGCCAACCAGCCCGACAAAGTGAACCGCGTCGTCTATCAGGCATTCCTGACGGCCTTCGGTCTGTCGCTCATCCTGGCCGCGATCGGGTACTTCGCGTCGCCGGCGCTGCTGCGGCTCGTCAACGCCGCGCCCGACGTCCGGGCGGAGGCGCTGCCGTTCCTTCGGGCGATGTTCATGGGCGTGTTCGGCATGATGATGTTCTTCATGCTGAGCGGCGCGTTCCGCGCCGCCGGCGATCCGCAGACGCCGCTGCGTCTCGGCGTCACCATGACGATCCTGACGATCGTCTTCAACGTCCTGCTGATTCCGGCGTTCGGCACCATCGGCGCCGCGTACGGCACCATCGCCAGCAGCACGACCGTGTCGTGCTACGGCATCTGGCGCATCATGCGATCGGGATCGGTGATCCATTTCGATCGAAGCATGGCCAAGGGTCCCGACTTCGGGATCATCCGATCGCTCTTCCGCTTCGGCCTGCCCGCTGGCGTGCAGGGCATCGCGATGAACATCGGCGGCGTGCTCATGCTGCGCTTCATCGGCTCGCTCGAGGAGAGCGCCGCCGCTCAGGCCGCCTACGCCGTGGGGTACACGGAGCTGTTCTCGCTGATCACGTGGACGTCAGTCGGCCTGATGGGCGCATCGGCGACGATCGCCGGTCAGAATCTGGGCGCAGGGAACCCGGAGCGCGCGGTCGACGGCGTGAGGATGGCCTCGCGCATCGGGCTCGCGGTCGCCGCCGGAATCGGTCTGCTGTTCATCCTGATTCCGTCGTACCTGCTCGCGATCTTCGGCATGAAGGATCCGGTGGTGCTCTCGATCGCACAGCTGCTGCTGCGCTTCCTGAGCGTCTCTGGCCTGTTCATCACCGTGGCGCTCAGTTACACCGGCGGCCTGCAGGGTACGGGCGACACCCGAAGCCCGCTGTGGATCTCGATCATCTCGCAGGTGATCGTGCCGCTCGGCCTCTGCTCGATCTTCCAGGCCGCTTACGGCCTCGACCCCTTCCACATCTGGACCGCCATCCTCGTCGGCCACATCACGCGCGCGTCATTGAGTGTCTTGCGGTTCCGACAGGGGAAGTGGAGGGCCATTGCGGTGGATATAGAACCGGCGAGGCCGTAAGGCGAAAGGCAAATGCAGAATGCAGAATGCAAAATGCAAAATGCGAAAAGACGCGCTGACTTGCCGGACGCGTTTTTCGCGTACTTCGTAGGTCACTATTCGTAGTTCAGGCCTGAACTCGCGGGTTTCTACGACGGCCCGCGCCATGCACTCTTACCCGTGCATGACAGATCGATCCCAAGATATTCGAGACCGCACTTTCGAGTTCGGATGTCGAGTCGCGCGTCTGGCTCTGAGCTTGGCGCCACTCCCCGGCATTCGATGCATTGTTGACCAAGTCCTGAAGTCCGGTACGTCGATTGGGGCTAATCTCGAGGAAGCAAAGGCAGGCTCTTCGAAACGCGACTTCCGGAAGTACGTAGAAATATCACTCCGCGAGGCTCGTGAAACGGTCTATTGGCTCCGGATCTGCCTGGCACTCAAGCTCGGATCCGTCGACGAGTTGGAATCACTCAGGAGTGAAGGCGATCAGATCGCGCGAATTGTGGGGGCGATCGCTTCGAACACGAAACGGCGCATGATGCTGCGTACGAGTGTGTTCTGGGCAGGCTTTGCCTTTTGCATTTTGAATCTTGCATTTTGAATTACTGCGTAGCAGGAATTCAGTGCGTCAGTGCATACAACGCAACATCGATTCCAACAGCATACGCATCGGGTGAGAATTTGTAGAAGTACTCCGCGTCCTCGCCTTCGCGTTCCCAGCCGTCCGGAATGTCGCTGTTGTGGACCATGACGACCATCAGCCGTCCGTGCGCGTCGGCGATGCCGCGGACTTCGACGATCGGACTGTCGGTCCCGCGTTCGTTGGTGCCGCCGCCGCTGCGACGCCAGTACTGAATCGACGCCATCTGCGGCACTTTCTTCACCTCGAAGATCGAGTGCCAGATCGGATGCTCGGGCCCGAGATCGATGATCGGATAGGTCTCGGGCGGAAGGACGCGTCCGATCTCCTCATCCCACTGTTCGCCCGCGAGGGTACCCCAGTAGTCCGACACGAAGAAGAAGCCGCCCTTCTGCAGATACTCGCGCAGGCGAAGCACGTCTTCGTCCGAGAAGTCCGCGGTGCCGCCGTCCTCGATCAGCACGTAGGGACACTGGAAGAGAGCTGGATCGGTCGGTTCGACTGTGATGTATTCAGGGTCGCCCTGCGGTTGTTTGGTGACGCGGGTCTTCGTCAGCTCAGAGAGGCGAACGCTGAAATTGATATCGGCGCCCGGATAGTCGGTGCTCCAGCCGCGCTTCTCGCGACGGTTGCTCCTGAACATGAGGCGGCAGAAGTTGAACTCGCCGGCGAAGGTGTGTGCGGTTGGATGTCGAGGCGGGGCAGTGAGTCCGTATCCGCCGCGCCAGATCTGCGCTTCAGCGACGCTTGTGGCAATCGCGAGGGCAGCGAGCAACCAAGTCAGAAACAGCCGTGCATGCCGTTTCATGGACAGAGGATACTGCGATTGTGAGCGGGAATTGTTAACGCCGGGCCTGAAAAGCAGGCCCGGCGTAGAATCGAATTCATGTCGACTGCTGCCCGGATTCCGCCACCCAGTAACGACATCAACAAGGGATATCTCCCTGGCTCCCCGGAGCGCAGCGAGCTGAAGGCACGTCTGGCTCAGATGTCGTCCGAGCGCGCCGAGATCCCGATTGTCATCGGTGGTTGCGAAGTGCGTACGAGTCGTGTCGAACATTCCGTCATGCCGCACGACCATCGGCACGTGCTCGGCGAGTGGCACGTTGCCGATGCGGCGCACGTGCAACAGGCGATCGATGCGGCGATGAAAGCGTCCCGGGACTGGGCGACGTGGTCGTTTCAGGATCGCGCCGCGGTCTTCCTCCGCGCCGCAGAACTGCTGACCACCACATGGCGCTCGACGCTCAATGCCGCGACGATGCTCGGGCAGTCGAAGACGGTGATTCAGGCGGAGATCGATTCGGCATCGGAGCTGATCGACTTCTGGCGGTTCAACCCGCACTACGCCCAGGAGCTGTACGGCGAGCAGCCGCTCAGCAGCCAGGTGATGTGGAACCGCTCGGAGTACCGGCCGCTCGAGGGGTTCGTCTACGCGGTGACGCCGTTCAACTTCACGTCGATCGCCGGCAATCTTCCGACCGCACCGGCGCTGATGGGGAACACCGTCGTGTGGAAGCCGGCGTCGAGCGCGATGCTGAGCGCCTACTACATCGTGCGCCTGCTGGAGGCGGCCGGACTTCCGCCTGGCGTGATCAACTTCGTGCCGGGCGACGCCGCACAGATCTCGGCGCTGCTGCTCGACTCGCCTCACCTGGCGGGCGTGCACTTCACCGGCAGCACCGCCGTGTTCAACTCGATGTGGAAGCGTGTCGGCGACAACGCGGGGAAGTACACCGGCTATCCACGACTGGTCGGCGAGACCGGCGGCAAGGACTTCATCATCGCGCACCCCTCCGCCGATCCGCAGGAGCTCGCGGTCGCGATGGCGCGGGGCGCGTTCGAGTATCAGGGGCAGAAGTGTTCGGCCGCCAGCCGGGTCTACGTGCCGAAGTCGATGTGGGCCGACGTCAAGGAACGCGTCGTCGCGATGATGCGTGAGATGAAGGTCGGCGACATCGCCGATTTCCGCACGTTCATGGGCGCCGTCATCGACAGGAAGTCGTTCACGAAGATCTCGAGCTACCTCGAAGACGCACGCAGAACCGCGACGATCGTTCAAGGGGGCGGCGCCAAAGACGATGTCGGGTACTTCGTCGAGCCGACGCTCGTCGAGACGAAGGACCCGGCGTATCGCCTGATGTGCGAGGAGATCTTCGGCCCGGTGTTGACCGCCTACGCGTACTCGGACGAGCGGTGGATCGAAACGCTCGACATCGTCGATCGAACATCGCCGTACGCGCTCACCGGCGCCGTGTTCGCCCGCGACCGTGCAGCGATTCAGCAGGCCACAACCGCGCTGCGGAACGCCGCCGGCAACTTCTACATCAACGACAAGCCCACCGGTGCGGTGGTCGGCCAACAACCATTCGGCGGCGCGCGTGCGTCGGGCACGAACGACAAGGCGGGATCGAAGCTGAATCTCACGCGCTGGGTGAGCGCGCGGACGATCAAGGAGACGTTCTCGCCGCCGCGGGATTATCGCTACGGTTACATGTCTGAGGAGTGACGCGTTCGAAGTCGTCGTCGTCCGTAGCGCGAGAGCACATGCACTGTCACGAGTCAGCAGCACCCGACTGGCTGATGCATTCCGGAGCGCCGCGTGGAGCGAGCCGCGTACGCGAGAGTCGCCAACGGACTCGCAGGCGATGCGAGCGGCGGAGGAGAAGCAACAGCGTCAGACTCTTGCGACGGGGGAGCCGCGAAGGACCGTTAGGCACGCGCCGGAGAGCCCGTTGGCCGGCGAGCGGATCGCGGCACGGAGGAATGCGTCAGTCAGTCGGGTGCTGGTAGCGTTAGCAGCGGAGTCCGTCGCTCGTCGTTCCTGATCTCTGTCGCGCGACTCCGATTGCGCCAACCAGGTTGACGCATCCTTCCGCGCGGCGATCCGCTTGCCGGCCAATGGCATCTCCGGCGTGTGCGCTTCCGTTTCCTTGCGGCTCCCCCGTCGCAAGAGTCTGACGCTCTTGCTCCTCCCTCCGCCGCTCGCGTCGCCTTCGAAGCCATTGGCGACTGTCGCGTGTGCGGCTCGCTCCACGCCGCGCTCCAGGATGCATCAATCTGGCTGGCGCAACAGCCCGCGAGTGACAGTTCCATCCCACGCGAGGGAACTGTCGCCGACAGTGGCGCAGGAGCACGAATCAGCAGCACCCGACTGGCTGATGCATTCCGGAGCGCCGCGTGGAGCGAGCCGCGTACGCGAGAGTCGCCAACGGACTCGCAGGCGACGCGAGCGGCGGCGGAGGAGCAACAGCGTCAGACTCTTGCGACGGGGGAGCCGCGAAGGACCGTTAGGCACGCGCCGGAGAGCCCGTTGGCCGGCGAGCGGATCGCGGCACGGAGGAATGCGTCAGCCAGTCGGGTGCTGGTAGCTGAAAGAGGCGCCGTCCGTCACTTGTCGTTCCAGATTTCTCTTTGATCCGCCCTCGGGCGTCTATTGAATCTTCACTAGCTCGACATCAAACACGAGCATCCCGCGCGGGCCGTCGCCTCTGCCCTGATACGCGAGGTTCTCCGGGATCCAGAAGCGCATTCGCTGGCCTTCCGACATCATGCCGACGCCCTCGGTCCATCCCTTGATCACTTCGTCGAGGCGCATCTCTACCGGCTGCCCGCGTGTCACCGAGCTGTCGAACATGCGGCCGTCGGTCGTCCATCCGGTGTAGTGCACGAGCACTTGTGAGAACGGGCTCGGACGCCGCGTGCTGCCGCTGCCTGGACGCAGCTCCTTGTAGGCGAGGCCGCTGGCGGTCTTCTTGGCGTCGGCGGGCGGTGCCTTCACGTCGGGGGGCGGGATCAGCGGCGACGGACGCGTGTCGATCAGCTCGATGTCGAAGACCACCGTGCCCGTGGGTCGCCCGGACTGCCCTTTGTACGCGAGCTCCTGCGGGACCCAGCATCGGCGGATCTCGCCGATGGTCATGAGCAGCACACACTCTTTCCATCCCGCCATCACCTTGTCGAGCGGGAAGGTCGACGGCTTGCCGCGGACGACCGAGCTGTCGAACATGAGGCCGTCGCTGCGCCATCCCGTGTAGTCCACCGTGACGACGTCGGTCGCCGCCGGCTTCTCCTGGCTGGATCCGGTCCTCACGATCTTCGAGATGAGTCCGGTCGGGCTCTTCACGGCGTCGTTTGGCGGCGCGCCAAGGTCGGACGGTGGAGGAACGATGGCCGGGGACTGGGCGAACGCAGTGGCCGCCGGAGCGAGCAGCAGAAGCGTGAGGACAAGTGAGCGCATATCTTTGTGACGCTCGAGGTCCGGCTGATGGCCGGCCCCTGCGTCTTCGGTCCGTAGTCTACCCTTCGAGCAGGAGGTTGCCGGGATCTTCGATGTAGTGCCTGATTCTGACCAGGAACTGCACCGCCTCGCGCCCGTCGACGATGCGGTGGTCGTAGGACAACGCGATGTACATCATCGGGCGGATCGCCGGTTGCCCGTTCACGGGAACCACGCGGTCCTGGATCTTGTGCAGCCCCAGGATGCCGACCTGCGGCGGGTTCAGAATCGGCGTGCTCATGAGCGATCCGAAGACGCCGCCGTTGGTGATTGTGAACGTGCCCCCGCGCAGGTCCTCCAGCGTCAACGTGCCGTCCTTTGCTTTCGCGGCGTAGTCGCGTATCGCGATCTCGACCTGCGGGAACGTCATCCGATCCGCGTCGCGGAGCACCGGGACGACGAGACCGCCTTCGGCGCCGACCGCCATACCGATGTCGTAGTAGTGCTTATAGAGGATCTCATCGCCCTGGATTTCCGCGTTGAGCGCGGGAAACGACCGCAGCGCCGCAATCGACGCTTTGACGAAGAACGATGCGATGCCGAGCCCGACGCCGAAGCCCTTCTTGAAGGACTCCTTCTGCCGCTCGCGAAGCGCCATCACCGCCGACATGTCGACCTCGTTGAAGGTCGTCAACATCGCGGCGGCGTGCTGGGCTTCGACCAGACGCCGCGCGATCGTCTGACGACGCTTCGACATGCGCACACGCTCCTCAGACCTGTCGCCGGGGGACCTGACGCGTGTTGGTGCGATCCTGCTTTCGACTGTCGGTGCGATCGTGGCCTCGCTCGCCGGTGCGATCCTGCTGTCGCTCGTTGGTGCGATCCTGCTGTCGGTTGTCGGTGCGATTCTGGTGTCGCTGGTCGGTGCGATCCTGCTTTCGGCTGTCGGTGCGGGTGCTGGAACTGGCGCAGCGGCGGATTTCTTTGAACCGTTTCCACTCGGTGGCGTTGCGGTGGCTGTACCACCGCTTTCATCGATGACGCCCAGCACTTCGCCGATCTTGACGTCGTCGCCTTCCTTGCGCGCGATGCTGGCGATGACGCCGGGCTTGTCGGCGTTGACCTCGAGATCGACCTTTTCGGTTTCGAGATGGACGACCGGTTCGCCGACTTCGACGCGGTCGCCCGCTTTCTTCAGCCAGCGCGAGATGCGCGCTTCGACGACCGACTCACCCAGTTCCGGAACGACGATGTTCGACATAGCGAGCTTTCAGCGCTTGGAGCCGGTCAGGCTGCGGGCGGGCTTCGAGAGCACCTTCGGCGATTCGGCCGGATGGCTGTCGAGATCGAACGCCCGCTCGACGATCGCACGCTGATTGAGCTGATGCCACGCCGACGATCCTTCCGACGGGCTCGCGCTGCGCGCGCGACCGATGTAGCGCAGCGGGCAGCGATCGGCGATCAGCTCTTCGAGCAGCGGGCGCATGAACTCCCAGGCGCCCATGTTCTCGGGTTCTTCCTGCAGCCAGACGACGTCGCGCAGCGAGGGATAACCGTCCAGGACCTCCTGTAGGGCGACGACCGGAAACGGCGCCAGCTGCTCGACGCGAACGACCGCGACTTCGGATGCCGCGTGGCGCCGCTCGCTTGTCATCAGATCGACGTAGACCTTGCCGCTGCACAGGACGACGCGTTTGACGCCCGTGGCGCGGATGCTTGCTTCGCCGTCGTCGATCACCGAGCTGAAGCGGCCTTCCGCCAACTCCTGCGCCGTCGATGCGATCGCGGGGTTGCGCAGGAGGCTCTTCGGCGTCAGGACGAAGAGCGGCAGGGGATCGCTACGCAGCAGAGCCGCCTGCCGCCGGAGCAGGTGGAAGTACTGCGCGGTGGTCGTGCAGTTGACCAGACGCAGGTTGATCCCCGCGGCCGCCTGAAGCAGGCGTTCGGGCCGCGCGTTCGAGTGCTCCGGGCCCTGACCTTCGTAACCGTGCGGCAGCAGGAAGACGAGCGACGGCTGCAGTCCCCACTTCGAGCGGCCGGACGTGACGAACTGGTCGAGGATGACCTGCGCGCCGTTGATGAAGTCGCCGTACTGCGCTTCCCAGATCACGAGCCGATCCGGCTCCTGGATGTTGTAGCCGAACTCGAATCCGACGCAGCCCGCCTCGCTGAGTGGACTGTTGTGGATCTCGAACGATGCGCGCGCCTGAGGAAACGCCTGCAGCGGCACGTATCGCTTGCCGTTCTCGGCGTCGTGGAAGACGGCGTGACGCTGGCTGAACGTACCGCGCTCGACGTCCTCACCGGTCAGCCTGATCGGAATGCCGTCGGTCAGAATCGTGGCAAACGCGAGTTCTTCGGCGGCCGACCAGTCGATGTTGCGTTCGTCCGGATTCCTGAGCAGCGCAGCGCGCCGCTCACGTCCGCGTTCCAGTTTCTTGTGGAATGTGAACCCCGGCGGCGGCGTCATCAGCGCGTTGTTGATCGAACGCAGCGTGTCGAGCGGCACACCGGTCTCGGTTCTCGCCGCCACGCCAGGCGGCGCGGGCTCGGAAACAGGCGGACGAAAATCCTCTTCGGGTTTGAGCGAGGCGAACGCCTGTTCGAGCACGGTGAAGCGTTTCTTCACGAGCGCGTCGGCAGCCGCAGCGGTGATCGTGCCCTTGTCGATCAGCACGCGTGCAAACAGCTCGCGAACGGTCGGATGCGACCCGACCTTCTTGTAGATCAGCGGCTGGGTGA
The DNA here is from genome assembly GCA_036407095.1 of Vicinamibacterales bacterium. GTDB lineage: Bacteria > Acidobacteriota > Vicinamibacteria > Vicinamibacterales > UBA2999 > Gp6-AA40. Next base: position 138,299 of record DASWZV010000144.1, read on the forward strand.
ACGCCGGTTCGTCGCCTTCGTTGTGCCCGTAGCGGCGGTAGCCGATCAGATCGATCAGGAAATCCAGGCCGAAGCGCGCGCGGTACTCCCACGCCAGACGCGCCGCCTCGAGGCAGGCGATTGGATCGTCTGCGTTGACGTGCACGATCGGAATCTTGAAGCCGCGGGCCAGGCCGCTGGCGTAGCTCGTGCTGTACGACTCGTCTGGCGTCGCCGTGAAGCCGAGCTGATTGTTGGCGATGATGTGAATCGTGCCCGCCGTGTCGTAGCCGGCCAGTCGCGAGAGGTTGAGCGTTTCGGCCACGATCCCCTGTCCCGGGAACGCGGCGTCACCGTGAATCAACACCGGCAGCGTGCTGGCGCCTTCGAACGCCGGTGCTCCCGGCCTCGTGGCAATCGTGCCCGAGGCTCGCGCCATGCCGGCGACCACCGGATTGACCGCCTCCAGGTGACTCGGGTTGGGCGGCATCGTGACGTAGGTTTGACCGACCGGCACGGACGTGCGGGCGCCGGCGTGATACTTCACATCGCCCATCCAACCGAGATCGATGCGCAACGTTCGCGCCGCGACCGGGTCTTTGAACTCGGCCAGGATCTGCGCGTACGGCTTCTCGAGAATGTGGGCGAGGACGTTGAGACGGCCGCGGTGCGCCATCCCGATGATCGTGTGGCGGGCGCCCTGGTTGGCCGCGCCGGAGATCAGCTCGTCGAGGATCGGGACGAGCATGTCGACGCCTTCGATCGAGAACCGCGTCTTGCCCGGAAACGTCCGATGCAGAAATCGCTCGAAGACCTCCACTTCGGTGATGCGGTCGAGCAGCATCTCCATACCTTCGGGATCCATCGGTGGGAGGAAGCGCCCGGACTCGGCGGCGTGGCGCAGCCATTCGCGCTCTTCGGGCACGAAGATATGCGCGTAGTCGAAGCCGGTCGTCGAACAGTAGACGCGACGCAGCTTTTCGATCGCGTCATAGGCGTTCGATGACGACTCCGCGACCGGACCGCCGACCAGCGCAGCGGGGAGCGCCTTGAGGTCGTCGTCGCTGATGCCGTGTGCCCGCGGTGAGAGCGAGGGATCGCCGATCGGTTCCGATCCGAGTGGATCGACCCGTGCGGCGAGATGACCATATCGGCGGATGGAGTCAGCAAGGTTTGCCGCGCCGACGATCTGATGCACGTCGGCCTGCACGCCGCGGCCTCGATCCGACGCGATCGCGTCGGTCGGCGTCCACTGCTCGAACACCTCGCGGGTCGCGGGGTCGACCGACTCGGGGTTCTGCCGGTAGCGCTCGTAGAGCTCTACGACGTACCCGGCATTCACTCCCCCGAACGGTCCCAATGTCATAACCTTTCTATCCTACCCTGTCGCGTGTATTTGCAATGATTCGGCTCATTGGTATTGATGTGGACGGCACGCTCCTCGATTCCTTGGGACGCATGCCGGCCGACAATCGTGTCGCCATCCACGACGCGGTTGCCGCGGGTGTCCATGTGGCGCTCGTCACCGGACGGAGTTACCCCTTTGCGCGCCCCGTCGCCGACGGCCTGCCTCCGTCACTCTCGTTGATCGTGAGCAACGGGGCGGTCGAACGCTCGGTCGATGGCGCCACGCTCGCACGCCGTCTGCTGAATCGCGCGGTGGCGCGAACGGTGCTGACCGCCACGCTTCCACACCGCGATGCGGCGGCGCTGATCTTCGATCGCGACGAAGAACGGCAGGTCATCTTCGAGACGATGGACTGGGAGCATCCGGGGCGGAAGCGCTACTGGTCGCGCAATCACTCACACATCGCGCAGTCGATCCCGCTCGAGGACGCGCTTACCGAAGATCCGATTCAGGTGATGTTCAACGGATCGGTCGACGCCATGCGTCCGCTTGCCGACGCACTGAGGAGGTCGATGGCGACGAGCGACGGCACACGGACGTACTCGGTGCTGATGACCGAGTACGAACGTCGCGATTTCTCGCTCGTCGACGTCACCGCGCCTGAAGCGACGAAAGGTCGCGCACTTGCCTGGCGCGCTGAGCAGCTCGGTCTCGTGCGCGACGAGGTCATGGCGATCGGCGACAACTTCAACGATCTCGAGATGCTCGAGTTCGCCGGGATGCCCGTGGTGATGAGTAATGCCGTCGACGAGTTGAAGACGAGAGGCTGGCACGTGACGGGGCATCAGAACGACGGCGGAGTGGCGCAGGCGATTAGAAGGTTCGTGTAATGCAAATGCAAGAATTCAAAATGCAAAATGCAAAATGCAAAAGACGAAACCTGGCGACCTGGCCACGTCTTTTTGCTTTTTGCATTTGGCATTTGGCATTTGGCATTACGCATTACCGTTGCTTCTCCCTCCACCGCCCTCGCGTCTCGAGTAAATCGAAAAACGCCGCGAGCTCCGGATCCCAGACCGACCACGAGTGTTCGCCGCCCGGGATCTCTTTGAAGTCGTGCGCGAGGTGGTGTGCGTTCAACTGCGCGACGAAACCGCGATTGGCCGGTAGCAGCGCGTCACGCGTGCCGCACGAGACGTAAAAGTAGGTCACCGATCCTTCCGCGCTCGGGACCGCTTCGTCGGCATCCATCCCCACGGCAGGACTCAGCGCGCCGACAGCGCCGAACCGCGCTGGGTACTGCAGCGCGGTCATGATCGCGATGCGGCCGCCCATCGAGATGCCTCCGATCGCGCGCCCCTGCTGCGTCGGGATGGTGCGGTAGTGCGAGTCGACGTAGTCGACCAGCTCGATCGCTACGAACTCGTGGTAACGCGCCTGCGCCTCGCGTGGGCGGGCGGTGTAGTTGCGGTCGGCCGCCGGCATGATGACGATCATCTCGTGCTGGCGTGCGAGGGGCGCGAACCCGGTGCGCGCCATGAACGCCGTGTGATCCTGCCCACCGCCATGAAAGAGGTAAAGGACGGGATAGCGCCGCTCCGTCTCGTCGTAGTGGGACGGCAGCAGCACGGCAAAGATCCGCTCGCCACCAAGCGTCGTGCTTTGGAGTCTTACGGTACGTGCCTGCCCGTGTGCCTCGCCGGCGCCACAGACGAGCGCGAGGCCGGCAGACAGGCCGTAGATCAGGCGTCTCATGCAGAGAGCCTACGTCATGTGTGTCGTCGTGTTAAGTGCCAGAGTGAAGTGGTAAGGTAACGGTTTCGGAGGTCGCGAAGATGCCGACTACTGTGAGCGCTCCTGACGTGCTCGTATCCACCGACTGGGTGGCGCAACATCGAACGGATCCCAATGTGCGTGTCGTGGAGGTCGACGTCGACACCACCGCCTACGATCAGGGGCACGTCCCGGCATCAGTGGGGTGGAACTGGTCGACCGAGCTGTGCGATACCCTCGTCCGCGACATCGTGCCGAAAGCCAAGCTGGAAAGTCTGCTCGGACGATCAGGGATCGCTCCGCCGACGACCATCGTGCTGTATGGCGACAACAACAACTGGTTTGCGGCGTGGGCGTTCTGGCAACTCAAGGTGTACGGGCACCAGGATGTACGCATCATGAACGGCGGCCGCAAGAAGTGGCTGGCCGAGGGACGGGAGCTCGAAACCACCAAAGCGGCGCCGGCCGCAGCGACCTACGCCGCGAAGAACCCCGATTTCTCCATTCGCGCGTACCTCCCCGACGTGCAGTCGGTCTACAAGCGATCTGATACGGTGCTCGTGGACGTCCGCAGTCCCCAGGAGTTCACGGGCGAGATCCTCGCCCCGCCCGGACTGCCCGAGACCTGCCAGCGCGGTGGTCACATTCCTGGCGCGAAGAGCATTCCCTGGGGCAAAGCGTGCAACGACGACGGCACGTTCAAGAGCACAGAGGAACTGGTTGCGTTGTATGGGGGACAGGGTGTCACACCGGACAAGAACGTGGTCGCGTACTGCCGCATCGGTGAGCGTTCCAGTCACACCTGGTTCGTGCTGAAGTACCTGCTCGGTTTCCAGAATGTGAAGAACTACGATGGCTCGTGGACCGAATGGGGCAATCTCGTGGGCGCCCCGGTCGAGAGGTAGAAGCCGCCTTCAGGCGGAACGTAGAGGCCGCCTTCAGGCGGCCTTCCAGAGGAGAGACCCGTGGCCGACACGTTGAGAAGCGAGGAGTTCCGCGAGACGAAGCAGGAACTCGAGGGATGGCCCATCAACATCATGTCGTACCGCGTGGGCGCGACCTACTACTGCACCATCGACAACGTCAGCCCCGGCGCACGCTTCGCGCGCGCCGAGGGCCCAACGCGCGAAGCCGCCGAGTCCGCGGCGCTGGAGAAAGCGGCGAGGTATCTGAAGCAGACGCGCCGCATGCCGACCGCATGAGATCGAATCTTTCCTTCGAAACCTCCCTGACCGCTGCCGGGATCAGCGGGAATGTCTCGAGGATGTGCCCGAACTCGTCAGGCGTGAGTTCGTAGGCGACAGCCGCCAGCGCCTGGAGTTCTGCGTACTCCGGCGCGTCTTCAACTGACCTCGAACGAACGAGCGAGTCCGACAGCGTCCGCACACGTTCGAATAGTGGATGGCCGTCTCGGATGATCGGTACCGGCAGCTTCGAGACGAGTGCGACGGTGACGTGCGTGTTCACCCGCATCCGAATCAGATAGTTCGCGACGAAGCTGTTGAGCAGCGCGCACAGCACCTGCTGTTCGCCGATGGCCAGCCTCGTCTTCAGGCAGAAGAGCGTGTGGGTGGTGACGGCACGCGCCGGGACGATCGCAGCGATGAGGGTGAGGCGGTTGGTTGCGCTGGCGACGTCGCGATAGGCGAGCCTGGCGCGGCGGGGCACGGCGACGGACGCGTCGCGGCGAAGCTCCAAACGGCACGCATCGAGCGACACGCGGAACGGTTCGACCTGCTTGCCCTCGACGATTGGTCGCGCATCGACGTCGCCCGTGGACGCCGTGAACGAGTCGCGATCGTCGCTCGCATTCAATTCCCGCCCGAACTGCACGTGCCAGCCGTCTTGGTGTCCGAGCCGGGGGATCGTTGCGCTGATGCGCTCGACGATCCGCAGGTCCTGCGCCGAGTGCAGATCGGGAATGCCGAGATCATCCTCGCCGGACAGCCGCGCGAGGAATGCGCGAGACAATGCGATCGTGGCGCGATCGTCTCGATCGAGCTCTTCGGGGCGTGTGATGCCAAACCGGCAGGCAATCGACGATGTGGGCCGTCCGGCGGTGCACGTGAGCAGGATGAAACGGACGCTCCGATGGATCGGAAAGATCGCATCGCGGTTATCGAGGCCGGTAAGACTGTCAACGTCGGCGCGATCGAACAGGAATCGCCGCAGCGGTGCCGCACCGGTGTCGCTCGCCAGGCCAGACGGCAGCACGAAACCGATTCGGCCGCCCGGTCGCACGAGCTGGAGCGCGCGCTCGAGGAACCATTGATAGAGGTTGGCGTGGACGCGCGCGTCGACGTGGTAGATCCCTGACTCGCGCACGAACGCGGTGAGGCGGCGGGCGTCGAGCTGTCGCCCCTGGCGTCGTTCGCCATCGCCGCTGTCGCCGCGCACCATGTCCCACGGTGGATTGGCGACGATCGCATCGAAGCCGGCGGCGGCCCGGGGCGCCCCGCGGTCGTCCACGAAGACCTCGGGAAACGCCAGCGGCCAATGGAGAAAGCGCTGCCGCCCGGCGATGGCGTCACCCTGCTCGACCAACGCCGACGAGACGTGTCGAGGAAGCGCCGAGCGATCCGTGAGGAGATGCCTTGCCAGATCGTGAAAGACTCCTCGAGCGGGTGCGAGGCCATCGTTCCAGAACCACGCCGCGCACCAGAGATCGAGCACGCGCTGCCACGAGCGGAGCGAATGGTCCGCATGGAGCGACGCGAGCGTCTGCTCCTTGGCGCGGACGATCGCGGCCGTGTCGTCAGGCTCGGAAGCGACGCGCAATCGGAGACGAACGGCGTGCTCGATTGCGTTCGTGAGTCCGGCGCGATCGAACAGTGGCAGCTCCTGCCGATCCCGGCTCCGCGCCCCATGCCTCCCCCGATAGCGCCACACATCGTCGGGGGACGCGCCGACCAGGCTGTTGCCGGCAAGAAGATGGTGGTCGAGAAACGACAGTGGCTTGTCCGCAGCGAGCGTGGCGAGCCACAGCGACAATCGCGCCAGCTGTACTGCCATCGGGTTCAGATCGACCCCGAACAGGCACCGCGAGGCGACATCGCGACGCAGGGCGGCGCGGTCGGCAGGCGTGATGTCGTGGGCGTGCCAGCGGCCTTCGCGGATCAATGCGTCTTCGAGCGCGGCGCTGAGATACCGGCATGCGGCCACGAGGAACGCGCCGCTGCCCATCGCCGGATCGAGGACGCGGATCGCGAGAATCTCGTCCGCGCTCCTGCCATCGATTAACGGCTCGAGCGTTCGTCGCACGAGGAAGGCGGTCATCGATCGCGGCGTGTAGAAAGTGCCGCTCGCCTTGCGGAGCTCTCGCGTCCGCGTGAGCTGCTCGTCTTCGGACGAAGCCGGCTCGTACTCGAGGACCCGCTCGTAGACGGCGCCCAATTGCTCGACATCGAGATCGCCGTAGACGATCCGGGCGCGGCGGCCGTGACGATTGATCGCTGTCGTGCTCACCGCCATCAGGGCGCGAGTCATCGCCGCATCGCTGATCGGTGTGTCCTCGAACGCCTCGGCCTGCACCGGCGCAAAGAGCCGTCCGTTGAAAGCGGTGACGCGCAGCTCGCCCGCGGCAAAGCCGGTGTGAGCAAGCTTCGAGATCGCTCGAACCGCGAACCACAGTCCGCGGTAGGCGCGGCCGGTCAGCAGCGTCGCAACGATGGCATCGAGGCTGTACCGGTCGCGATACACCGGATGCCAGATCGGCACGAGCCCCCGCGCCTCGGCGAACAACAAGAACAACACGCGGTACAGAACCGTGAGCGACTGTTCGAAGAGCAGCGTCCGGCCGCGCCGGGGCCGCCGTGTCGCCAGAGCGCCGAGCAGGACGGCGAGTGCTTCGAGAACACCAGCCCCGAGGGCCTTGCAGACCTCGAGGCCGTGACGGCTCGAAAGCTCGACGGCGCGATCGAGCAACGGCGTCGCGCCGGTCAGCGCGCCGGCGTGGAGCAGCGCCCAGAAGACCGCCTGCGACTCACGTTCGTGACCGAGTTGCGCGAGATCGAACTCCAGATACTCGCGCGACCAGGTGCGTCGCGCATCGACGAGACGCAACACCTGTCCATTGCAGCACAGGCACCACCGAGCGTCCGACCCGATCGCGTCGGTGACGGCCGATCGCCACACGCGATCGATCGGCTCGCCCCAACCGATCGTCAGCGCGCTCAGGCACGCGCTCCCGCCTGCGGTGAGCCGCAGCGCGCAGGTGTGCTCCGAGTCGATCCGCTCAACTCCGGTCAGCCCGAGGAGATCGAGCAGCGGCATCAGGGCGACGTCTGCAATGGCGCGAACGCTCGCCGTCGTGCCAAGTGATGCCTCGAGACGAACGGCCCATCGGCCAAGCCGCGGCGACATCGATGGGGGTGGGCTCGCGAAACCCGGCATCGAGGGAAGAACATCTCGAGCGAACGACGCAGTAATCAGCCGTCCGCGGACGCCGGGAATCATCGTAGGAGAACGGCAAACGCGAGCGCCGCCGCGTCCGCAATAACCTGGCCTCGCCGATCGAGCTCTCCGAGCCGGGCGGCGCATCGCGACAGTGCTTCTTCGATGACGGCATTCTGCGAGGCTGCCGCGCGCTCATGACGGCGATCGAACAGCCCCGGTTGGACGAGTGCCGCCGAGAGCCGCGCGCGTCGTGCGGTGAGTGCGTCGGCGATCGCGTGTTCGCGTCGGGTTGCGAGCTCTCGGTGAGGGCGCAACGCCTCCGCGATGGTCGTGCGTGCGCGATCGCCCTCTCGTTCGAGAATGGGGCCAAGCGATTCGATCGAGCGAGCCACCCACGCTCGAACCTCAGGTGCGCGACGCGATTCGACATGCAGGGTCGCGGCGAGCGCTGTCAATGTGTCCCAGACGACGTGGAGGTCGAGGTCGAGGAAGAGCTGCCGGTATACGAAGTAGCTGCCGGCGACCTGACCGCTGATGCCGACGTCGTGTCGCCGTCGCAGGACGGTCACGCAGGGTCGCGAGTCTGGCGCGCCCTCGACACCGGGCGCGAGCGCACGGGCGAGCTCGAGCCGAGCCGCTTCCGCCTCGGCGTCCGGGCCCAGGTTTGCGGTGATCACGTTGATGGGCACGGCTATTGGCGAACGCAGCTGGGCCTCGCCTCTTCCGGGTGCAGCTCGCCGCCCGCCGATCACCACGTCGGCAATCTCCGAGTCGGTCATGGGACGGAGGTCGTGGAGCGCGTCGGCGACTCGCGCCGTTCGCAACAGCAGCCGTGCGACCGACTCCTCTTCGCTCGACCCGGCGGCTAGCAGATGGATCGCGTGTACTCGCCGCGTCTGCCCGATGCGGTCGACGCGGCCGATCCGTTGTTCGAGTCGTACGGGTGTCCACGGCAGCTCGAGGTTGATCACGAGCCGGCATCGCTGGTGGAGATTCAACCCCTCACTTGCCGCATCGGTAGCCAGCAGCAGTGGAGCCTCACCGCGACTGAACTGGCGCGCCACCTCGTCGCGCTCCGCAGTCGACAACCCGCCGTGAAGCAGCAGCGGCGAAGACGTCGCGAGTGCCGACGCCAGGGTTGCGAGCGTGTCGCGATACTCGGTGAAGACGATCGCCGGCTGGCGCGCGCGGCGAAGACATCGCGCGATCGCGTTCAGTTTCGATTCGTCGTGTGAGGCGCGTCTGGCCAGCTCCAGCAACCGTTGCAGCCACACTCGCTCATCCCGTTCGTTGTGAAGCCCAGGCGTTGCCAGTGCCCCCGCGGGCTCATCGTCATCGGCGCTGTCGTCGAATGGAAGCCTCGTCTGGAACGGATCGTCGTCGGTTCGAGCCAGGAGTGCGAGCCGGCGTTCGATCGATCGCGCGAGCGACGCGGGGCTGCTGCACGCGCGACGGGAGAGAACGCCTGCGGCCAGGCGTGCGCCGGCCGATGAGACGCCCTTCTGCGTCCAGATCAGACGAACGTAGATCGTGAGCGCACGGTGCATCTCGGCTTCGGCGATTGAGGGCCGCACCCGCAACGACACCACCCGTCGCGACGAAGACATGCCGATGTCGCGGCGTGTTCGACGAAAGACCAGCAATGGAAACGTCCGCCCGAGATCTCCCGTGCCGCAGAGACGCTCGAACGCCTGGTCGTCGCCCGAGTGCGGGGTGGCGGTGAGGAGAACGACGGTTCTCGCACGCTCGGCGAGTGCGAGCGCGGCGGTCGCGCGATCGGAGCGTCCCGCAAGCGCGTGCGCTTCGTCGAAGACGACGAGATCCCAGACCAGGGCTTCGAGCGAACGCAGCACTTCCGCGCGCTTCACGAAATCGAGCGACGTGATAATCAGCGGATGCGCCGACCAGGGGTTGCGGAGCGCCCAGCTGTGTCGCGCGAGCGCGCTCGAATCGAGGATCGACGCGTCGAGTACGAGACGCTCGTGCAGTTCGTCACGCCACTGCCCCCTGAGACCCGCCGGCGTGACGATGAGTACGTGCGCGTCTGGTGTGCGGAGGAGCGTCTCGTTGATGACGAGGCCGGCCTGCACTGTCTTCCCAAGGCCGACCTCGTCAGCGATGAGAACCCGTGACGCGAGACCGCGCGTGATTGCAAGAACTGGCTCGAGCTGAAAGGGTAGGACGGCGAGGGTCGAGCGAGGTCTTGTCCGAAGCGTGTCGGGTGAGGGCGTTGCGTCGGCGAGCGCCGCCCGCAGCCGGCGGCACCACGTTCGCGGCCGCACGATTCGCGGCGCGGCCGATTGCGGCAGCCGCTCCCACGGTTCATGCGGGAGGAGGAAGCACGCGTGCTCGCCGCGATTGTTGCGATCGTGTCCGCGGACGTCGAGCCATGCACCACTCGATCCCTCGACGTAGCGGCTGACGCTCCATCGTTCGTCTCGGATGCGAACGATATCCCCGGGGCGCAGCGCGATGGCAGCCACGCCGGCCTGCACTGCAGGCACTATTCCAAGCGAAATCCGGCCTGAAATGCCTTCTGGCCGTTTAGAAGTACGAAGAATCCTCGCGCGGAGGAGTACGGCGATCGAGAGGAATTGCGTACTTCACGGCACCACCTGCACTTGCGCGGCGGGCGATGACACACCGAAGTAGGTGCTGACCACCGACGCTGTACCTGGCGCGATGCCCTCGACGTAGGGATTCGGGAACACGCCGTTGCCGCTGTCGGCTTTGAGAATCGCGGTGTTGCTCGATGCCGTCATCAGCAGGTCCAGGTGGGGACTTTCAACCTGCCCGCTGTCGAAGGAAATCTGCACAGCGAACGACGTGCGTCCGGCTCCCGCTGTCAACGTCGCTGGCGGCGAGATGCTCACACCGGTGATTCGCCGGATGGTGATGTTCTGTCCCCCCGAGTTCAGGTTGAAGCCGCTGTCGGTCGACCGGACGGGTTTCGGCTCGTAACCAGCCGGTGGACGCACTCGTCCAGGGGCGCTGCTGTACGGACTGCTGAACTCATAGTGGCCGTTGGCATCCGTGGATCCATGGTTGGGGCCGGCTTCGACGGTCGCGTTAGCAACCGGTCGGCCCTGCGAATCGGTGACGTAACCCGAGTACACGTACGGCGTCAGCGGCGCGAGCTGGAAGTTGGTCGTCACATCGCCGCTGATCGAGACGTCGGCTTCCTGCGCGTTGAAGTCGGGGGCCGTGATGCGCACACGCATCGAGCCCGCCTTCAACTGCTCGAACCGATACAGACCGCCCGAGTCGCTGAACGCCGTCCTTCCTGCGTTGGCGCCCGAGATGACGTCGAGCCGCGCGTTCGCAATGGTGGCACCGGTCAGTTGGTTGCGAATGTAGCCCGACATCACGAACGTTGGTGAAGGCGTTGAAGCTGCCGGTGACAGCATCGTCACCACGTTCGTGTTCGCAGTGACGGCGAGCCTCTGCTCGGACTGGACGTAACCTTCTTTCGTGATGCGAAGCACAACCTCGCCTGCCGGGACATTCGCAAGCGAGAACTGACCGCTGTCATTCGTGGTCTGAGCGACTTCTCCGGTTCCGATCTCCGCCCGCGCACCGGCGATCGGTGCGTTCGTGCTGGCATCGCGCACGACGCCTGACACGACGAACGTCGCCGGCGAGTTCGATCCCGGTGTTGGAGTTGGGCCAGACGGGTGGTCGCTTCCGCAGCCCGTCACAAAGGCGCTGCAGACGACGACGGTCGTCAGGAGAAATGTGTGCGCGGGTCGGGAAAAGACTGCGACGATCATCCATCGCCCCGACAGGCAAGGGCCAGGCCAAGACGCATTGAGAGGCAATCGCGTGATTGACGGTGGTGCCGGCGGCCGTGTGGCTTTCTTTCATCACACCCTCGTGGAAATGTCACCACACTTCGTCATGACGGGCCGCCTGAAGGCGGCTCTCTACGGCGCGCGAAGTCGGAGCGTGCCTCGCCGCAGCTTTAGCGGAGGCGGGCCACCGTTGCACCGAGGTGTGTCTCGGTAGCGTCCCAGAATTCGATGACGAGAGGGTGGCGCTCCAGGGCCTGCTGCACGATCCCTCGTTGCACACCTTTTCCGCGGCCGTGAATCAGCCGCACTTCGCTGAAGCCTGCCTCATGCGCAGCGGTCACGTACTCGGCGACGACCGAGGGAATGTCGCGCGGTGCGAAGGCGTGGAGATCGAGCGAGTCTTCGATCGGAATCCGCAACCGGGGTTTCTCGAGGTTGAGTCTCGACTCTCGGGTTGGTTCAGCGTCCGTACGTCGCAGTGACCACCGTCTTCATCCCGCCGCGCACCGCGAAATCGCCGACGACCGTCATGCGCCGCGGCTGACACGCCGCGACGAGATCGTCGAGGATCTGATTGGTCGCCGCCTCGAAGAACACCCCACGATTCCTGTAGCCAAACATGTAGTACTTCAGCGATTTCAGCTCGATGCATCGGTCGCTTGGCACGTAGCTGATGCGAATTTCGCCGAAGTCGGGCAGGCCTGTTTTGGGGCAGACGGAGGTGAATTCAGGACAGCTGATCACGATCTCGAAGTCCCGCTCCGGACGAGGATTGGGAAACGTCTCGATCGCGACCTCGCTTGACATAGAGGGAAAATTCTAGCACTTTGGGCCGAAAACGCTGGATTTTGCCCGGTGGTTCGTTGACACGATCACGAGCGCGAGCTAGCATTACCACGCTTTTCCACGTGTTTCCGCAGCAGTGACGCGCGCGCGCAACTGCACCGCGGCCGAGCATCGGCGCGCACCAGCAGAGGGGGAACGAGATGGCAGAGGCCCGCAGAATGGGCAAATCGGAATTGTTCTCGCACTTCGCCGAACGCTTCGAGGTGAAGCGGACTCAGGCACGTGAGTTCTTCGACGAGCTGACGACGCTGTCAGAGAAGGAGCTCAAGCGCTCCGGTGAGTTCGTGCTGCCAGGCATGGTGAAGCTGGTTGTTCAGAAGCGGAAGGCGCGCATGGGCCGCAACCCCGCGACGGGCGAGGCTATCAAGATCCCGGCCAAGACGGTCGTCAAGGCCCGTATCGCCAAACAACTCAAAGACGCGGTGCTTCCGAAGAAGTAACTGCCGCCTGCGGCGCAACACCGCAACGGCCTTCCCCCCTTGCTTGGTTTGACCCGGCGCGGATTTGGTGCGCCGGGTTATCTTTTTTTGCGCGCACCCTCTGAACCTAATTGCCGCGTATCTTCCTGGCCAGTTCGCGTATCTCCAACCGATCCATCTTGAACTTCAGCGTGCTGAGCGGAATGCCCAGGGCACGCGCCGTGCCCGTGACGTTCCACCCCGACTTCTCGAGCGCGCGGATGATGAAGTTGCGCTCGAACGTCGAGACCGCGCGCTCGAGCAGGTTCTCTGATGTCGGCCCCTGCGCGTCGAGCTGCGCGACGTGCAGCTCGTAGGGGAGATCTTCGTCGGTGATCCAGTCCTTGTCCGACACCGCGACCAGGCGCTCGATCAGGTTCTCCAGCTCACGGATGTTGCCGGGCCACCAGTACGCACCAAGGATCTGCAGCGTCGAGTCGGCGATCCCCTGAATGTGCTTCCGGAACTTCACGTTGTAGCGCCGCAGGAAGAAGCGCGCGAGCTCGGGGAGGTCGTCGAGCCGATCGCGCAGCGCAGGCATGCGGATCGGGATGACGTTCAAGCGGTAGTACAGGTCCTCGCGGAAACGCCCCTCTTTGACCGCCTTGTCGAGATCGACGTTGGTCGCTGCGATCAGCCTGAGGTCGGTCTTGATCGGATGCGTCCCGCCGACGCGTTCGATCTCGCCTTCCTGGATCGCGCGCAGCAACTTCGCCTGCAGCTCGTATCGCAGATCGCCGATCTCGTCGAGGAACAGCGTGCCGCCCCCGGCCAGCTCGAATTTTCCGAGCTGCTGGCGGATGGCGCCGGTGAACGCGCCCTTCTCGTGTCCGAACAGCGTGCTCTCGACGAGCTCCTTCGGAATCGCGGCGAGATTGACGGGGACAAACGGGGCAATCGGCTTTCCCGCTTCGCGGTGAATGAGGCGCGCCAGCAGCTCCTTGCCGGTTCCGCTCTCGCCGAGGATCAGCACCGTCGCCGAGAGCTTCGCCACCTTCTGCACGAGATCGAGAATTCCCCTCGTGCTCTGGCTGGGGCCGACCACGAACTCGCGGTCGTTGGTCTCGGCGACTTCCTCGCGCAGGCGAACAACATCGCGATTCAGATCCTGCCGCTCGCTCGCGTTGGCGACGAGGCGCGGCAGGCTGTCGAGATCGACGTCCTTCGAGATGTAGTGGTACGCGCCGAGCCGCATCGCTTCGATCGCGATGTCCAGTTCACGGACCTCGGAGATCGCAATCACTTCGACGTTGGGGTAGTTCTCCTTCGAGATCTTCAGCACTTCGAAGCCGCTGATCCCCGGCAGATGCGCGTCGAGGATCATCAGATCGACGTCCTCTTTCTCCATCATCTGCAGGGCGGCCTCGCCACTCGCGGCGCGGAGCACGCGGAGCTCGCGGCGCAGCAGTGCCGTCAACGTCTCGCGCATCCGCTCGTCGTCGTCGACGACGAGAAGGGTCTTGCGTCGGTCTGACATCGGAAGACGCGAGTATAATCGCGTTCTTCGAAAGGCCCCAGGGCCCAGGCTTCTGCGATCTGCAGCCCTGAGACCGAAGCCCCGGCCCCCACTGAGGCCTGGGGCCTGAGCCCTGAGCCCTGAGCCCTGAGCCCTCAAATTGCCAATGCTCACCGCATTCGATGTCGTCGTGATCGGCGCTGGGACCGGCGGATATGTCGCCGCGATCCGCGCCGCGCAGCTCGGACTGAAAGTGGCCGTGGTCGAGAAGCAGAAAGCGCTCGGCGGCACCTGTCTCATCTGGGGCTGCATTCCGACCAAGGCGCTCCTCGAGCACGCGCACGCGTTCAAGGTGGTGCAGAACGCGACCGAATGGGGCGTCATGCTGCCCTATGGGGCGCCGGCGCTCGACATGAATCAGGTCCAGGCGCGGAAGGACAAGATCGTGACCAGCCTGACCAAGGGCGTCGAGTTCCTCTTCAAGAAGAACAAGATCGAATGGATCAAAGGCACCGCCCGACTGGCTGCCGGCGGCAAGGTTGATGTCTTCGTCGGCGACACGCAGAAGCTCCAGGCGAAGGAGATCATCGTCGCGACCGGATCATCTCCACGGAGCGTCCCTGGCGTTGAGATCGATCACAAACGCATCATCACCAGTGACGAGGCCATTCATCTGAAACAGGTACCACGGTCGCTCGCGATCCTGGGCAGCGGCGCCGTCGGCGTCGAGTTCGCGTCGATCTATCGGCGCTTTGGCAGTCAGGTGACGCTGATCGAGCTGCTGCCGAGACTGGTGCCCGCCGAAGACGACGCTGTCTCCGCCGAACTCGAGAAGTCTTTCAAGAAGCAGGGCATCACGACGATGACCGGCACCAAGGTCGTGAAGGCGACCGCTGCGTCCGACGGCGTGGAGATCGAGGCGCAGACACCGGATGGGGCGACGCAGCGGATCACCTCGGAGCTACTGCTCGTGGCGACCGGCCGCGGTCCGGTGACGACGGGGCTGGGGGCAGACGATCTCGGTCTCGCGATCGAGCGTGGTTACATCAAAGTCGACGAGATGTATCGAACCTCAGTACCGCACATGTCGGCCATCGGCGACGTCATCACGCTGGGTCAGGGCGTTCATCCTCAGCTTGCGCACGTGTCGTCGATGGAAGGCGTGATTGTCGCCGAACGTCTGGCGGGGCTGGAGGTGCATCCGCTCAACTACGACCAGG
Organism: Vicinamibacterales bacterium; assembly: GCA_036407095.1. Lineage (GTDB taxonomy): Bacteria > Acidobacteriota > Vicinamibacteria > Vicinamibacterales > UBA2999 > Gp6-AA40. The sequence continues at coordinate 153,565 of DASWZV010000144.1, forward strand.
TGCCGTCGTGCACGTACTGCGATCCCGAGATCGGCAGTGTCGGTCTGACCGAGGCGGCGGCGCGGCGGCGCGGGCACGATGTCATCATCGGGACGTTTCCGTTTGGCGTGCTGGGACGGGCAAAAATGGCCGGTGAAACAGAGGGGTTCGTGAAGATCGTGGCCGACCGGAGGTACGATGAGGTGTTGGGCGTGCACATGATCGGCCCGCGATCGACCGAGCTCATTGCCGAGGCGGTGGTCGCACTCCGGCTCGAGTGTACGGTCGAGGAGCTGATCAAAACGATCCACGCGCACCCGACGTTTTCCGAGGCGGTGGGTGAAGCCGCGCATGCGGCGCATGGAGCGGCGATTCATTTGTAGAGCGGCGTCCGCCTCTGCCGAGGCTTCGGCGGGACGCCGCGTCGACGTGCGGACTGAAGTCCGCGCTCTACGGCGAGGCAGATGCCTACAGAAGTCGTGATGCCGCAAATGGGCGAGTCGATCGCGGAAGGCACGATCGTCCGCTGGATCAAGAAGGTCGGCGACGAGGTCGATCGCGACGAGCCGCTCTTCGAGATCTCCACCGACAAAGTCGACGCGGAGATCCCGTCGCCGGCCGCCGGCGTGCTCACCGAGATCAAGGTCAAGGAAGGCGAAACGGTCCCGGTCAACGAAGTCGTCGCGATGATCGGTGAAGCGGGAGCGGCTGCCGCGACGCCGCCACAGACCCCGCCCGCGCCGCCGCCGCGCGCCCAGGCGTCGACGCCGACAGTCGTCGCCATCAGCGATGCACAGAAGCGATCGAGCGCAAGCCGGCCACCGGCGAACGCGAGACCGGCAGCACAGGCGCCTCCTGCCCCGAGCGATCGAAGCGAGTCGAGGGGTCACGATGAAGAGCGTCACGTGCGATCGTCTCCGCTCGTCCGCCGAATCGCGCGCGAACACAACGTTGATGTCGCCGCAATCCACGGCTCAGGGCTCGGCGGTCGAGTCACGAAACACGACATTCTCGGCTACATCGGCAATCGCGAGGCAGCGCCCGCCCCGCCGGCGCCGGGCGCCGCACCCGATGGTGCCGAGTCGCCGATTCCAGCTGTTCAGCCAGGTTCCGTGAAGCCGGCATCCCCGGCAGGGCCGCTTCCTGATTCCCGCATCCCGATTCCGGGGCCTGCTGCGCCGATCTCGCCCGGGGACCGCGTCGAGACGCTGTCCGTCATGCGCCGGAAGATCGCCGAGCACATGATCCTGAGCCGGCGGACGTCCGCGCACGTGCACTCGGTTTTTCACGTGAACTTCTCGACGGTCGAACGGATCCGGCAACAGAAGAAGGCGGAATACGAGCAGCGCGGAACGAAGCTGACCTACATGGCGTTCATCGCGCACGCGGTGATCGCCGCGCTGCGTCGCTTTCCAGTGGTGAACGCATCGCTCGACGGCGACAACATCGTCTACAAGAAGAGCATCAACATCGGGATTGCGGTGGCGCTCGAGAGCGGGCTCATCGTGCCGGTGATCAAGCACGCCGACGAGAAGAACCTGCTCGGCCTCAGCCGCGCGATCGCCGATCTCGCCGAGCGGGCGCGTACGAAGCAGCTCAAGCCCGATGAAGTGCAGGGCGGCACGTTCACGATCACCAATCCGGGTCAGTTCGGCTCGCAGTTCGGTCTGCCGATCATCAATCAGCCGCAGGTCGCCATTCTCGGTGTCGGCACGATCGAGAAGCGCCCGATCGTCGTCGATGAGGCGATTGCGATCCGCACGATGTCGTATCTCACCCTGGGCTACGACCATCGGCTCATCGACGGTGCGACCGGCGATCAGTTCATGGCCGAGGTCAAGCGGCAGATCGAGCAGTTCGACGCCAACCAGGTCTGACGTGTGACGAGACCCCTCGAAATCCGGCGCCTTGGCATGGTCGGCTATGACGAGGCGCTCGCGATGCAGCGGGCGCTCGTCGAAGAGCGCCGCGCCGATCGGGTGCCGGATCTGCTCCTGTTGCTGCAGCATCCGCCCGTCATCACGCTTGGCGTCAAGGGCGACGGGGCGCGCGCGAACATCGTCGCGGCTGACGATCTCCTCCGAGCACTCGGCATCACGATTCATGAGACCGGCCGCGGCGGCGACGTGACCTATCACGGGCCGGGGCAGATCGTCGGCTACCCGATTCTCGATCTGCGGCCAGACCGGTGCGACGTCCATCGCTATGTGCGCGATGTCGAAGAAGTGATGATCCGCGTGTGCGCCGACTACGGCGTGACGGCGGGGCGAATCGACAGGCTCACAGGCGCATGGGTCGGCGCCGACAAAATCGGCGCGATCGGCGTCCGCATCTCACGCTGGATCACGAGCCACGGCTTCGCGTTCAACGTGAACACCAACCTCGATCATTTCCGCCTGATCGTCCCTTGCGGCATCGTCGATCGAGGCGTCACGTCGCTCGAGAGAGCGACCGGCACTCGCATTCCGATCGATGACGTGGAAGACGCGTTCATTCGCCACTTTGCGAAGACGTTCGAACGAGGTCCAGCGAGCCGTGCCGCTCACCTGGGTTCTCTGACAGCATAGGGGCTCACGCTCGTATTGACCGGGTCGTCGGAGCTCAGTTGCGTGTGGAACGGCGGCCAGCCCGATCGGCGCCGCTGAAAAAACGCGCTTCCGGATCCATCCCGGAGGCCCACGTTTATCTACCGAGCTTGTTTTGAGGATCTCGCCGTGAGGGCCCCCTTCAGCGCGTTTTTTGTTTCTTCGCTGATCGCGTCGCCTTTAGGGCTGGCCGCCGTCCCACACGCAACTGAGCTCCGCTGAGTGTACGTAAGCTCACTTGGATCACGAGGCTGGTTGCGCGACGAACGGGTGGCGGCGGGAGGGGCATCCCCGCTCGCCGCGCAGCCGCCTTCTCCGTGATTCTGTTCTTGGAAGCCGTGACAGTGTTCTTGGCGGCGAGGACGAGCGGGGAGACCCGCCGACAGGACCCGTGAGCCCCGACGCCTGTGTCGAACCCAAGTGAGCCTCACTCTGGCGGCGCGGGCGTGAGGCGATCGAGCACCGCTTCGCCGACGCCGCGACCGGCGACTTTCGAGACTTCGATTCTGACGTCCTTCCACGTGACGACGTCGCCCTGCACCGCGGGACGGCCGAGCAGCAGCAGCACGAGGCCACTCACGGTCGTCACGTTCTCGTACTCGAGCCGCCAGTCCAATGTCTTGCTGATCTCATCGAGCCGCACCGTGCCGCGCACGCGCACGCGACCATCGGGTTCTTTCACGATCGCCGCCCTGCTGCGTCCTTCCTCGATGTCGCCGACGACCTCTTCGAAGAGATCCTCCATCGTGACGAGACCGGCCGTGCCGCCGTGTTGATCCATGACCACCGCCATCTGCGCGCGATAGCGTCGCATCGCGGCGAGGACCTGGTCGACGGGCGTCGGGCCGGGCACGTAAGGCAGTTCACGTGCATCGCGTGCGCTCACCGGCTGATTCGAAATCAGGTGCCGCAGCACGTCCTTGATGTGAATGCTGCCGACGATGTGGTCGAGATCGCCGCTGTAGACCGGATATCGTGTGTGCGCCTGTGCGCGCACGATCGCCCGCAGCTCGTCGGTCTCGCAGCCGACCGGTATGCCGGTGAGGAGGACGCGCGGCACCATCGCTTCCCCGGCCGTGCGGTCGCCGAACTCGAACAGGTCGCGGAGAATCTGTCCCGCCTCGCCGCGCAGCAGGCCGCCTTCCTGACTCTCCTGCACGATGTACTGAAGCTCCTCGGCCGTGTGGTAGCGCTCGCCTTCCTCGGGGGTCTGCCGCCTGACGCCGAATGCCGCGAGCAGCCCGTTCGACAGCGCGTTCAACGGAACGACGAGCGGCGATATGACCTTTTGAATGGCTTGGATGAACGGCGAGAGAAAGAGCACCGTGGTCTGTGCGCTCCGGAGCGCGAGCGCTTTCGGGACCATCTCACCGACGACGATGTGGAGATAGGTCAGGAGTGCGACCGCCACGATGCTCGCCAAGGTGTGCGCGGCGATCCATCGCCCTGCGCCGAGCGGTTCGAGCACAGTGACGATCCGTCCCGCCAGCCAGTGTTCGCCGTACATTCCGAGGCCCAGGCTCGCCAGCGAGATGCCGACCTGCGTCGTCGCGATGTAGCGATCCTGAAGCTGAGGGTTTTCGAGAATCCGAAGGACGCGCATCGCCAGCCAGCTGCCTTGACTGGCCTGATGCTCGATGTTGGCTCGCGGCGCGCCGACGATGGCGAACTCGGCAGCGACGAACAGCCCGTTGGCGAGGACGAACAGCGCGATGATGAGGACCGGGATCAGAAACTCCATCACGCATCCGCCTCGCGCGGAGCGGCCTCGATCGGCACCGCGAGCACCGATTCGAGCACGCGATCGGCCACGCGTTCGACCTCGAACTCGTGGCCGCCAATCGCGACCTTCTCCCCGCTCAATGGAAGATGGCCGAGCGCCGCGGTGACCATCCCGCCGACCGTCGCCGCATCCGTGTCCAACGTCGTATTGAGCGCCGCCGCCGCATCGTCGACCGCCATATCGCCGGGCAGACGCGTGCGTCCGTCGGCGAGGCGTTCGACGATCGCTTCGCCGCCTTTGAACTCGTCGCCGACTTCGCCGAGCAGATCCGAAAGCACGTCTTCGAGCGTGAGCAGTCCAGCGGTGCCGCCGAACTCGTCGACGACCAGCGCCTGGTGCGATCGGCGTTCGCGGAGCTCACGCACGATCCGGTCGGCCGTCACGCTCTCGTGCACGCTGGGAACCGGACGTACCAGCTTCGCAAGCGTGGCGCTCTGGCCGTTCGACACGAACCACCAGACGAGATCCTTGGTGTGGAGGACGCCGAGGATGTTGTCGAGGCTGTCGCGATAGATGGGCAATCGTGAGTACGGGCTCTGCGCCATCAGGCCGATCGCTTCGTGCAAAGGCGTACGGATGTCGAGGGCGGTGATCCTCGTGCGCGGCACCATCAGCTGCTTCGCCTGCTTCATGTTCAGCCGCAGCGCGCGCTGCAGCCGTCGATGCTCGTCGGGCTCGAGCAGCCCGCCGTCGCGGCTCTCGGCAATCAGCAGCTCGATTTCCTCGGGCGAGTGGATGTGGCGATGTGCCGGGAGCGGCGCGCCGAGCAGCCGCAGCAGGATCAGTCCCGTGCCGTTCAGAAACGTGATGAAGGGCCGGTAGATCCAGAGCGATCCCAGCATCGGAATCAGCGTGTACAACGAAGCCTGCGTCGGAAACTGCAACGCGAGCGTCTTCGGAACGAGCTCTCCGAACACCGTCTGCGCGACGGTCAGCGCGAGCAGGACCGCGGCCGCTGATGTCGATTGCGCAGCGAGCTGTTGAAGGCCGCCGAGCTCGGCGAAGAACGGCGTGAGCCACACCGCAAACGTCGCCTGCGCGTACGCACCAAGCACGAGGCTCGAGAGCGTGATGCCAATCTGGCAGGCCCCGATGTAGCGATCGAGCGCCTTCGGGGATTCGAGCACCGGCATCAGCCAGGCGGCCAGGGGGTTTCCGTCCGACGCGAGCTGCTGGACCCGGCTGCGCCGGACGCTCACCGCCGCGAATTCAGCGGCGACGTAGAGCGCGTTAACCAGGATGAGAGCGATGACGATGAGGATGGCCGCAAGGACCATTGAGGCTCAAATACTTAGCATCGTTTTCGGGTCAGGACACAAGTGGTTCGGGCTGAGGTACTTCGCCAGCTGAGCTTGGCAGCGGGAATAAGACCGAATTGGTCGGTGTTCTCTCCTGCAGAGGACGGACATGGAAAGGACCCAGGATGAGCTGCTCGTAAGCCGCCTGCAGGCAGGCGACCAATTGGCAGTCCAGGAGTTAGCCGACAAGTATGGCCCGCGAATTCTTCAGCTGGCCGTTCGGCACATGAGAAACCGCGAGGACGCCGAAGAGGTGACTCAGGACGTGTTGCTCAAGGTGCATCAGAAGATCGGTTTGTTTCGTGGAGACGCGGCGTTGTCATCGTGGATTTACAGGATCACGTTCAATACCGCGATGTCCAGGCTTCGTCAGAACCGGTCGGCTCGACTGGCCGCTGAAGAGCGCGATCGTGCGTTGGCGCGAGAGGACGCTGCGAACGAGCTCCGTCAGCCGCGTGAAACGGCTGACTGGTCCCACATGCCGGACGAAGAATTGCTCCGCGCGCAGCTGAGGGTCGCGTTCGACAGGGCGGTCGCGGACCTGCCTGAGATTTATCGACAGCCGGTCGTGCTTCGGGATATCCAAGGGCTGACCACCGAGGAAGCGAGCAGTCGGTTGAAGCTGAAAGATCAGACGCTCAAGTCGCGACTGCATCGAGGACGGTTGCTGTTGAGGGAGAAGCTGCAGGCGTTCAGGGACGGTATCGCGCTCCATCGCCCGACGCCGGCGTTCGGGTAAGAGAAATAGGAATCAGGAAGCAGGAATCAGGATGCAGCCCTGGGCCAGGAATCAGGCCTGAACCCTCGAGCCTGGCCCAGTACTGATTCCTGCATCCTGATTCCTGTTTCTACTTCTGTACGAACTCGGGGCGCGCCGGCCGTTCCGCGATGTGAGCCGCGAGCTCGAGCGCGAGCGTGGCGACGCGCTTGGTTCCGATCGCATCGATCTTGTCCCAGTCGTCAGTGGGGCGATGATAGTCCGCGTGGAAGCCGGTGAAGAAGTTGATCGCCGGAACACGGTGCGCGATGAAGTTGTAGTCGTCGCTTCTCCCGGCCCCCGGACCCTGTCGCTCGATCGTCAGCCCTTCGCCGAGCGCTTGAACCGCGGCCTTCAAATCTGCCTCCATTGACGGCGAGACCTCGAGGCCGCTGATGTCCACTGCGCCTCGGGCCCGGCCCACCATATCCAGGTTCAGCATGGCGACGGTGTTGGCGATCGGCACCACCGGATGGTCCGCGTAATACGCGGATCCCAGAAGCCCGCGCTCTTCCCCCGCAAACGCGACGAACACCAGCGTGCGAGGGAACCGTGCGCGCTGGTCATGGGCGACGCGTGCGATCTCGATGATGGATGCGGTGCCTGACGCGTTGTCGTCGGCGCCGTTGTGGATCTCGCCCGTCCGCTCGGGTGACATCGACAGATGGCCGCCAAGGCCGACGTGATCGTAGTGCGCGCCAATCACGATCGCTTCCTTCGCTCGCGCGGGATCGCTGCCGGTCAGGATGCCGATGACGTTGCGCACGGTCCTGCGATTCTTCGACAACTGCTCCACGTAATCGACGGTCGCGCCCCGCAGCACCTCTGAGCGTGGCACCAGATCGACGTCGATCTGACGGGCCATGGCATCGAGCCGCCACGCGTCGAGGAGCGGCTGCAGTTCCGTGCGCCGCACCCGCACCACGGGAAAGGGGAAGCCGACGTCCTCGGCGTCGGGGTCGCCGTTGAACACGCTGAATTGCCCTTCATCGACGCGGTGTGACGGATCCGAGACGATGAACAGCGCGCGTGCGCCTTTACTGCGCGCCAGCGTTGCCTTGGCAATCAGCGACGTCTGCGGCATCGGACGTACGCCGTTCAAGCGGCTGTTGGTATCGTGCTCCTGCGGCTCGTGACTGAAAATCAACACCGCCTTGCCGTTGACGTCGATGCCCGCGTAGTCGTCGTAGCCGACATCGCGTACCGCAATCCCATAGCCCGCGAACACGAGGGGCAGGTGCTGCAGTTGTGCTGAAGGCGAGCCGTCGCCGGGCGCCGTCAGCGGGTAGTAGCTCGTGCCGAGGACGAACGTCGCCTTCTTCCCCTGGTATTCGAACGAGAGCGAGTTACCGCGCCCCACCGTCAAGCCGGCGATGAGCTCGAACGGCTGGAACCAGCCCTCGGCGCCTTCACCGGGCGTGAGCCCGGCGGCCTTGAACTGCTGCGCGACATAATCGCCGGCCCGCTCGAGGCCCTCTGATCCGTTGGCGCGCCCCTTGAGGTCGTCGGAAGCGAGGAACTTGATGTGTCCCAGCAGGGCATTTGCCTCGATGCCGGTCTCTCCGAAGGAGACGGTGACGAGGCCGAGCGACAACAGCAGGGCAATTCCAAGCTTCCGCATCAATCGATCCTATCGCGATCCGCTACACGCCCAGCGCGGACTCGAGGCGGACACGCTCCCGCGTATTGAGCGTCGGCACGCGGGTGTGGGCGATGCCATTCTGTGACAGCACGGCCGGAAGGGTCCCGACGCGGCCGCGTACGCCAAACTCTCCGCCGAACACGGTGAGTACGCTGCATGCCCGACGCGACGAGCGGACGATGGCCTCGGTGACTCGCGCCGCGGCGGCGCCGAGCGCGAACGGACCAGGAGGCCAGAGCCGATCGACGCGAGCCTCGACCCGTGTGAGCTGCACTTGCGAGAGCACACGCTCGAGGGCGTAGCCGCCAATCGAGGCCTCGCTCCATGGCACGAAAAACCCTGAGGGCGGCGTGCCCAGTATCGTGAGGCCGACTTCAGATGGCGAGCAGCCGGCTTCCATTGCCACGATGGCGCGCGCCGCCACGGCGAGCGCTTCGGGAGATGAACCGATCAGACGCTCGCGTTTCACGCCCGCCTCGCGCGCCGCCAGCTGGAGCACGCTTGCCTGTGCGCTCCCGGCGCAGACGATCGGGGTCTTTCCCAGATACGGCGCCAATCGTGTGATCAGGGCGAGCGCCTCGTCCCCCTGCCACTCGGACGAGGGCCGTCCGACGCGGTCGGCGAGCACACACACAGAGGAGCCGGTAACGCGAGTGGCATCGCTCGTCCCCTCGAGCCTGGTGTGAAACCCGGCGATCGCGCCCGACTGCTGAATGTCGAGCGCTTTGCCCGACGCGATCTGAGCGGCGTCGTCGACGATCACCACACGCGACACGCGCTCGCCTCGTGCGAGCGCATCGGCTACCGCCCCGCCAAGCTCGCCTGCGCCGATGATGCACACGGTCGCTGCCATCTGGTGCGGTATTCTACTGGCGTCAAAGCGCCTCGTAGGGGCCGGCTTCTTCGTAGGGGCCGGCTTCAGCCGGCCCAGGGAATGGGCCGCCGCTTGAAAGCGGCCCCCACGAGGCAATCGCAGACGGTCGATCGCGGATGACGCTCACAGGAAAAGTTGCATTCGTCACGGGAGGTTCGCGCGGCATCGGGCTGGCGACGTCGAAGGCCCTGGTCGAGCGCGGCGCGTCGGTCGTGATCGTGGGCACCGACGAGCGGCGCCTCGATGCATCCGCGGGCGAGCTCGGGCCGTCAGTGCTGCCGATCAGGGCCGATGTGCGTCGCTATGAGGATGTCGAACGTGCGGTTGGAGCTGCCGTGTCGCGCTTCGGCCGTCTCGACGTGCTCGTGAACAATGCGGGTATCGGTGTGTATCGACCCGTTGCCGAGATGACGGTCGACGAGTGGAACCGGACGCTCGAGACGAATGTGAGCGGCATGTTCTACTGCTGTCACGCGGCGCTCCCGCATCTGAAGAAAGCGGGCGGCTGGATCATCAACATCAGCAGCCTGTCGAGCACCGGGCCCTTTGCCAACGGCGCGGCGTACTGCGCATCGAAGTCGGCCGTGAACACCTTCAGCGATGCGCTGATGCAGGAGGTGCGGTATGACGGCGTCCGCGTCGCCTGCGTGCTGCCAGGCTCCGTGAACACCGGATTCGGCGGTCGCGAGAATACGAAGTCGGAATGGGCGCTCCAGCCCGCCGACGTCGCCGAAGCGATCGTCGATCTGCTCGCGCATCCCCCGCGCAGCCTCCCGAGTCGGGTCGAGATACGCCCCGCCCAGCCGCAACGCAAATCGTGATGTCGGTCTTCGAGAAACACCACGACGAACTCGAGAAGCACGAGCTGATGATGGGTCGATCGCGAGGCCGGCTGGCGGTCGCGCTCGACCTGCTCACCGATGCGCTTGCGATGGTCGGCCAGCACGGCGTGTACTGTCAGAGCGCACGCACGCCGGGCAGACCCACCATGGACATCGCGCTGGTACTGGAGCAGATCGGCGACGCCAAGGAACTGCTGCAGAGCGTGATCGAGGGCGAGTGACGCCGGCCGGTGCGATCCTTTCTGACGGGTGTCGGTGCGATCCTTTCTGACGCGGTCGGTGCGATCCTTTCTGACACTTGTCGGTGCGATCCGTTCTACCGATAGTCGGTGCGACTCGCTCACGTGCTGCCGGACACCTCGCACGGAACGCTCGTCAGCGAAGATCGCACCGACTCGCGCTAACGGGATCGCACCGACCACCGCCAGCAAGATCGCACCGACCGCGTTAGCCGGGATCGCACCGACCATCGTCAGAAGGGATCGCACCGACCCCCGTCAGGCAGGATCGCACCGACTATCGTCAGAAGGCATTCAGCGAGTCGCCAGATAGTCGAGCACGAACGGGTTGGTTGTCCGCTCCCGCTTGATTGTCGTGTCGGGCCCGTGTCCGGGATGCACAGTCGCTTCATCGCCGAGCGGGAACAGCACCTTCGTGATCGAATGCATCAGCACGCTGTGATCGCCGCCCGGTAGATCGGTTCTCCCGATCGAGCCGGCGAACAGGGTGTCACCGACGAAGAGGTCCGCGCCGGGGGCGCCCGTCCTCCCGATCTGCAGGCAGACGCCGCCGGGGCAATGGCCAGGCGTGTGATGCACGCGCACTTCGTAGTCGCCGAAGAAGATCGTCGAGCCGTCGTAGAAGACGTCGATCGGTGGCTGCGGCCGGACTTTGAAGCCGAACATCGCGCCCTGCTGCACGACGCCCTCGTACAGGAAGAGATCGTCCTTGTGGAGATACACCGGCGCGTCGTACGCGTCCTTTGCGGCAGCGACGCCAGAGATGTGATCGATGTGCGCGTGGGTGAGGAGGATGTGCTGCACCTCGACCTCGTAGTCCCGGACGACGCCAATGAGCTCGTCCACCTCATCGCCCGGATCGATGAGCACCGCTTCTCGCGTGCGCTCGCATCCGAGGACGAAGCCGTTCTTGTCGAACGGCGGCACGGCGCGGACTTCAATGATCATGCAATGTATTCTATTGAACTGTGTCCTGTCCCCAACCACTGCTGATTCCTGACTCGCGCGTCCTGATTCCTGATTCCTATGATCGTCTGTGCCATTGACGACCTCCTGTTCTCGATCAAGATCAAAGCGGCGGCCAAGCAGCTCGGCGTCGAGTTGCACTTCGAACGATCAGGCGAACAGATCGTCAAGACGGTCCGCGACAAGAAGCCGTCGCTGGTCATCTTCGATCTCAACAGCGCAAAGCTCGCGCCGCTCGCCGCGATTACGACGATGAAAGCCGATCCCGAGTTGGCGAACGTGAAGACACTCGGCTACGTCTCGCATGTCGACTCGGCGACGATCGAGGCCGCGCGCACCGCAGGCATCGATCAGGTGCTCGCGAGATCGGCGTTCGCCACTCAGCTCGGAGAGATTCTTACGAGCGCGTGAACTACCAGGCGAGCCACCGCCAGCAAGTTCGCCCCGACCGCGTCAGCTGGGATCGCACCGACGCCTCTATTCTTCCCTCATCACAATAATCTCCACCCTGCCCACCTGCAGGGTGTCGCCCGGACTGAGTCGGGCGGCTTCGATGCGCGCGCCGTTCACGAATGTGCCGTTCGTGCTCTGCAGATCCGTGACTTCGAGGTCGCCACCCTGCACGACCGTCAGCCGGCAGTGCACGCGCGACACGAGCGCGGCGTCGACGATGAAGTCGGCGCCGATGGCGCGACCGATGGTCCTCGGTGCGCCTGGCAGCAGCCGGAACACCTTCTCGGGCATGCCGTCAGTGATCGTTCTCAGAATCCACATGGGAGGGGCACAGGCAACTTTTGGGCAGGGCTCTTCGTCAACACCACAGTCGACCACCAGGACGCGAACCCAGTTGAGAGGGCGTGCCCTGAGCGAGCGAAGCGAGCCGAAGGGTTACAGATGAAAACATCAAGAAAACTCAGTTTGGCCGGCGCTGGCGCCGGGGTGCTGCTCGTGGGCGCCTGGGGCTTTTCGACCCTGAGTGGCGCGTCGACCACGATCGATCCCTCGAAGCTGGCCACAGTGGAGCGCGGCACGATGGTACGGTCGGTCGTTGCGACCGGCAAGGTCGAGCCGATCACCAAAGTCGAGATCAAGTCGAAGGCCAACGGCATCATCGAGCACCTGCTGACCGACGTCGATCAGGTGGTCCAAGCAGGTCAGGTGCTCGCCGAGCTCGACAAGGAGAATCTTACCGCACGGCTTCGCGAGGCTCGCGCCAATCTCCAGGCCGCCGAGGCCGCGCGTGAAGCGGCCGTCGCGCAACTGAAGAAGAACGAGATCGAAGCGGAGACGCCGGACCTCGAGCTCGCACGCCGGAACTCGACGCGCGCGAAGCAGCTGTTCGAGCAGAAGCTCGTCGCGCAATCTCAACTCGACGAAGCGACGAGCGGGCTCGAACAGGCCGAGAATCGCCAACGCGCGGCGGGCGGACAGCTCGTCATCGCCAAGGCCAAGGTCGCCGAAGCGACCGCCAACGTCGCGCAGGCACGAGCCAACGTCGAGCGCGCTGAAGAAGAGCTCGCCAACTCGACGATCAAGGCCCCGATCAAAGCCACCGTGCTCACACGCGATGTGGAGGTAGGGAGCCCGGTGTCGTCGATCCTCAATCTCGGGGCCAACGCCACGCTGGTCATGACCCTGGGCGATATCGAGAAAGTGTTCGTCCGCGGCAAGGTCGACGAAGCGGACATCGGTCGGGTGCGGGTCGACCAGACCGCGAAGATAACGACGGAGTCATTTCCCGATCGCGTGTTCGAGGGGCGCGTCACGCAGATCTCGCCGATCGGCGTCGACAAGGACAACGTCACCACGTTCGAGGTGAAGGTCTCGATCGAGAACCCGGGCAAGGAGCTCAAGGCCAACATGACGGCCAATGCCGAAATCATCCTCGAGCAGCTGCCTGATTCGATCCTCGTTCCCGAGGCGGCCATCGTCTACGACCCGCAGCGGCACGCGTTCGTCGATCTCGCCGATCCGACCGCGAAGACCGGCCGACGTCGCGTGCCGGTGAAGGTCGGCGTCGGCAACGGCACGAAGATTCAGATCGTCAGCGGTGTGAAGGCCGGCGCCAAAGTCGTACTCCCCGGATAGACACGAGCCATGCGAGACGTCCTCGCGCAGGTCTTCGCCAACCTGCGCGCCAACAAGCTCCGCAGCTTTCTGACGATGTTCGGGATCCTCTGGGGTGTGATCTCGGTCGTCGTGCTCTCGGCGACGGGTGAAGGCTTTCAGCGCGGCAATCAGCACGTGCTCGAGGAGCTCGGGAAGAACATCGGCATCGTCTGGGGCGGACGCACGTCGCTGCAGGCCGGTGGTGAGCGCGCCGGCCGCGTGGTGTACCTGACCCTCGATGACGTTCGCGCGCTCCAGCGCGACTCCAAGATGATCGCGGTCGTGAGCCCCGAGCTGCAGCGCGGCGGCATTACGGCCAAGAGCGACTACAACTCGGCGCGCCCATCGGTGAGCGGCATCGAACCGCAATACCAGCAGATCAGAACGATCGACATCGAACACGGGCGCGCCTTCCGCTTCAGCGACGAGGAGGAGGCCCGGCGCGTGGCGATCCTCGGAGCCGATACCAATAAACAGCTGTTCGGCACGCGCGACAGCATCGGCCAGACCGTGTCGCTCAACGGGCTTCCGTACGTCGTGATCGGGCAGATTCGCCGGAAGGATCAGGACAGCAACTACAGCGGGCCCGACAACGACAAGCTCTTCATTCCGTATTCGTCGATGGCGCGCGACTTCCCGCGGCCAGGGGTGGCGCCCGGCGTGCTCTCGAACATCATCGTGTCGCCCCAGCCGTGGGTCGTCGATCGTCTGCCCGGGATCATCGACCACCGCACCGGACGGATCGAGGACATCGACTGGCCGCTCGAACGTGAAGTCCGTCGGATCCTCGCGCCGCGCCACCGCTTCGATCCCGACGATCGCAACGCTGTGGCGATGTGGGACACGTCGCTCCAGTCGCTGATGTTCGGACGCATGGTGCAAACCATGAAGGACTTCTTCAGCGTCGTCGGCCTGGTCACGCTCGCCCTCGGCGGCCTGGGTGTGATGAACATCATGCTCGTCGCGGTGCGCGAGCGGACGCGGGAGATCGGCGTGCGCAAGGCGCTCGGCGCGACCACCCGCCAGATTCAGAAGCAGTTCTTCCTCGAGGGCTTTCTGCTGACGATGATCAGCGGTGCCATCGGGTTCGTCGTGGCGCTGCTGCTGTGCGCGGCGGTCAACATGCTGCCGATGCCGACACGCTTTCAGGGAATGATCCTGACGTGGCAGGCTGGCGCTGCTGCTGTCGCGGTGCTGACGTTCATCGGTGTCCTCACGTCCACCTACCCCGCGCGACGCGCGGCCATGCTGCCGCCGGTTGAAGCCCTGCGGTTCGAGGCATGAGCACGCAGTCGGCGCCCGACGTTGCCATTCACGGCACACCACGTCTCGCCACACGGCGTCGCAGGAGTTGGGGCGTCTCGCGTTCCTGGCAGGTTGCAGTCGACATCGTGCGCGAGGCGTCGACCGGGCTGCTGCGCAATCGCATGCGTGCCGGGTTGTCGATGCTCGGAATTTCGTGGGGCATCGTGTCGGTCGTCATGCTGCTTGCCTACGGCGAAGGCTTCAATCAGGCGCTCCTTCGCGGTTTCAAGGGTGCGTTCGGCGACGGCGTGTCGATCATGTTCTCTGGGCAGACGAGCATGCAGGCGGGCGGCGAGCGCGCGGGCAAGGCCGTGCGTCTGCGGATTGCCGACGCCGAGGCCGTGGGTCAGCTTCCACTCGTGAAGGCGTGGAGCCCCGAGTTCATGACCGACGTCAACGTCGCGTACGGAACGAAGCAGGCGACCTACCGTGCGCGCGGCGTCGCCCAGTCGTACGGCGTCATGCGGTCGGAGATTCCAGCCGCGGGCCGCTTCCTCGATGCCGAGGATTTGCGGCTGCAGCGTCACGCCGTGTTTCTCGGCAGCGAAGTCGCGCTGAAGCTGTTTGGCACTACGCCGGCCGTTGGCGAGACCGTTCGCGTCAACGGCATGGCGTTCACGGTGGTCGGTGTCGGCAAGGAGAAGGTGCAGCTGTCCAATTACGGCCGTCCGGACAAGGAGAGCGTGTTCATTCCCTACACGACCGCCGGGCAGTTGTACAACACCGAGTTCCTGAGCGTGTTCGTCTATCAGGCGATGGATCCGTCGCTCGATGCGAAGACGACGACGCAGGTCAAGGAGCTGCTCGGCAAACGTCTGCGGTTCAACCCCAACGACGATCGCGCGGTCCATATCTTCGGCTCGGTGGCGTCACAGAAGATCACCGAGGGCATCGTGCTCGGGCTCAAGCTCGTGCTCTCGTTCATCGGCGTGCTGACGCTCGCGATCGGCGGCGTCGGCGTGATGAACATCATGTTCGTCTCGGTGACCGAGCGCACGCGCGAGATCGGCCTCCGCAAGTCGCTCGGCGCGCGGCGGAGCGCGATCCTCTGGCAGTTCCTGCTCGAAGGGCTCGCGACGACGTTTGCCGGCGGCATCGCCGGCGTGCTCGTGTCCTACGTGCTGGTGTGGCTGACCAGCCCGCGGCCGTTCCTCTCGGAGCTGCTCGACGACACCACCGGCAGCGGCGACATCCACCTCGTGCTGTCGCTCGAGCTCGTCGGCATCTGCACGGCGATCCTCGTCGTGGTCGGTCTGGTCAGCTCGTTCGTCCCGGCGATGCGGGCATCACGGCTCGATCCGATCGAAGCCCTCCGATACGAATAACCGGTCGGTGCGATCCTGAAGACTGTCGGTGCGATCGTGATTCGTATCGGTGCGATCCTGTGACGGACGTCGTGTACGGCTTGAGCCGGACCTCCCGGTCGGTGCGATCCTGAGACTGTCGGTGCGATCTTGCATCAAGCGTCCGGAGCAAGATCGCACCGACAGTCTTCAGGATCGCACCGACCCGCGTCAGCGAGATCGCACCGACGGACGCCGGCAGGATCGCACCGACCCGCGTCAGCGAGATCGCACCGACCGCGTCAAGTGGCTCGCACCGACCACCGTCAGCGATCTCGCACCGACTAGAAACTGACCAGGAGCCGTGCCGCGCGCTCAATCTCCTGCTCCGAAGGCAGGAACGCTTCTTCGAGCGGCGGTGAGTACGGCACAGGAGTGTCGAGTGAGCCGACGATCCTGATGGGCGCGTCGAGTGACTCGAACGCTTCCTCTTGAATGATGGCGGCAATGCTCTCGCCGATGCCTCCCGTGCGCGTGTCCTCGTGGACAATGAGCACGCGGCTGCAGTGGCGCGCGAGCGTGAGGATGGTCTCTTTATCGAGCGGCGCAAGCGTTCGGAGGTCGAGCACGCTGGCTTCGATGCGATCGGCGGCGAGGCGCTCGGCAACGCGCATCGCCACGTGCACGTAGGCACCATACGAGATGATCGCGAGGTCGCTGCCAGCGCGTCGAAGCGCCGCTTTCCCGAGCGGCAGGGCGGCGGGTGGTTGTGCCGAGAGCGCCTGCTTGATGCGCGGGTCGCGGTAGAGGGCGATGTGCTCGTAGTAGAGCACCGGATCGGGATCGGCGACGGCCGATGCCATCAGCGCGCGCGCGTCCTGCGGCGTCGAGGGCGCGACGATCTTCAGCCCTGGTGTCCGATAGAACCACGCCTCGGTATTCTGCGAGTGATACGGCCCCGCGTGCCGCAGCCCTCCCCACGGCATGCGCACGACCATCGGCACCGATCCGCCCCACCGATAGCGAATCTTCGCCGCGTTGTTGACGAGTTGATTGAAGCCGCTGGCGACGAAATCGTTGAACTGCATCTCGCCGATCGGGCGCTGACCGGCGAGCGCCGCGCCGACGCAGACGCCGAGCACACCGGCCTCGGCGATCGGCGCGTTGAGGATGCGATCGCCGAACTCCCGAAGCAGCGGCTTCAGCATGAGGAACGAATTTCCGTACTGTCCGCCAACGTCCTCCCCGTACACGAACACTCGCTGATCGGCGCGCAGCGCATCGGCGACGCCGATCGCGACCGCCTCGAGAAACGTACGGCCACGACGGTCGAATGGCAGTCCCGCGTCGACTGCGGGAAGCGGTGGATCGAAGTCCACGCCAAGACGCGTCTCGGGTGTGAGCGGCTCGAATCGCACGCGCGGTGACTCGCCCGCAACGACGTTGCGCCCGGTGTCAGCGGATGACGGCCATGGTGCGCTGATGACGGCGCGGGCTTCCGCCTCGACGACCTGCTCTGCATCGCGCTTCATCTGATCCAGATCGCCGGCTGCGATCACGCCCGCCGATTCGAGACGTGCCGCGTACGTCGCGATCGGATCCTTCGCCGACCAGAACGCGTAGCGTTCGGGGTCGGCATACGCGCCTGACGAGAGCGGCGGGTACGTCCATCCCGGCGTCGGTTCCTTCCCCAGATACAGCATGTCGTCGTGGTGCGCATGCCCGCTCATCCGCATCGCCACGAGTTCGATGAGGGTGGGGCCGCCGCCGTCCCTCGCGCGGTCGGCGGCCCAGGTAAACGCTGCGGCGACCGAATCTGGATCGGTGCCATCGATCGTGATGCCCGGCACCCCGTAGCCGCCGGCCTTGTCGGCGAACACGCGAACCGCCGATTGTTCGCGCACCGGCGTCGAGAGCGCCGTCTGATTGTTCTCGATGCAGAAGACCGCCGGCAGACGCCGGGCCGCGCACAGGTTGATCGCTTCGTGCCATTCGCCCAGCGAGGATCCGCCTTCGCCGATGAACGACACCGCGACGCGACCCTTGGCCTCGCGTGACAGCGCCAGCGCGACGCCGGCGATCGACATGGTGCTGATCGAGAGCGGCGCAGTGGCCGGAAGAACCCCCCACTCGAAGTCGCCGATGTGCAGATCCCTGCCGTCCATCGGCGGCCCGGCCTTGCCCATCTGCGCGTTGAGGACCATCCGCACCGCCTCGCCATCGGACCGCATGGCCAACGCCACACCGAGATCGCGGATGATCGGACCGACGATGTCGCCCTGCCATCCGCGCTCGGAATCACGCCAGGAGGGCCCGCGCTTCAGGCGGATCCCGGCCGCGTAGATCGCTTCCTGACCGAGCGACCGGAAGCCCTTGCCCTGAAACGGGACGTCGTTGTAGCGAACGTCGTTACCCGTGAAGAACAGCTTGAGACCATTGTCGACCGCGCGCGTCAGCACCATGCCGCGCAGGATCTCGCGGCGCTCGTCGGCACTGAGCGACGTCGCAATCGCCTCGCGGGCAAGAAACCCGTCGCAGCCGTCCAGCAGCTCCTGTCGTGCCTGACTCAGTCGCAGCTTGGCCGCCACGCCGGGCGTCGGGTCTGGAATGCCGCCGGGATCGATTGCGGCCGAGTGGTTCGCGAGCGCCTTGCGGAACGACTGCCGAAACTTCTCGATCGTGGCATCTGAGGTATTGTCCGGGGCCGGGCACGACTCGAGCGCGCGCTCAACGATCGGCAGCGCAAACGGGTATCGTTCGATCACGAACGACAACAGGCGAAGATTGAGCGACGACATCTGCGGTACGAAATGCAAAATGCAGAATGCAAAATGCAAACCGACGATTCCAGCAATGCTTTTGCATTTTGCATCTTGCATTTTGCATTACACGCCTGGGTTTCAACTTCTGTATTACACGCCTGGAGTTTCAGCCGTGGCGATAGACTCGCACTTCAAAGGCTGGGCAAAGCCCGGCCCGATTCCACCCGGCGCGCTGACGACCCCTGCCGTGCCCGAGAGCGAGACGCTCGACGCGATCAGCGGACACTTCCGCATCTATCAGTTGCGCAGCGGGCATCGTTTCTCGACCGACGATCTGTTGACCGCCTGGTACGGGACGACCTGGGCAGCGTCGGCCGCTCGGGTGCTGGATCTCGGTTCGGGGATCGGCTCGGTCGGAATGATTGCGGCGTGGCGACTGCGGGGCGCGCAGGTCGTTACCATCGAGGTACAGGAGGAGAGCGTCAGGCTGGCGCGCAAGTCGGCGGAGTACAACGGACTCGAGTCACGCTACGACATCCGGTGCGCCGATTTCCGCGACGATCGCGCGCTCGGTGCCGACGAACGATTCGATCTCGTTCTCGGCAGTCCGCCATACTTTCCGCTCGGCACGGGCATGGCAGGCGATCATCCGCAGGCGGTGGCTGCTCGATTCGAACTACGCGGGACGATCGGCGATTACGCGCGGGTGGCGGCGAATCATCTCGAGCCGGGCGGCGTGTTCGCGTGCGTGTTTCCCGAGGAGCAGCGGTCGCGGGTCGAAGCGGCGGCCCGCGAGGCCGCGCTCGCGATCGTCCGGCGCCGGCCGATCGTGTTCAAGGAAGGGGAGCCGCCGCTCGTCGCGCTGTTCCTGATGATGCGATCGATCGACCTGCCCGAGCGCATGCAGCACTGCACCTGGGTGGAGCCGCCGCTCGTCATTCGCGCTGCCGACGGCAGCGTCAGCGCGGAGTACGCGGCGACCAAGCTTGCGGTCGGGTTTCCGCCGTGATGGTCTTCGAGGCGCGACCGGCGCACAATGGTCCCAGGGACATCGTGGAGAGAATCGCAGTCTTCGGCGAACACGAAGCGGGAACGCTCGCCCAGTTGAACGATGTGGCCAGCCGGGCCACGCGAGCAGCGCTGATGGCGGACGGTCACCTCGGGTACGTCATGCCGATTGGCGGCGTCGCCGCGTACAAGGAACAGGTGTCGGTGGTCGGCGTCGGCTTCGACATCGCATGCGGCAACGCGGCAATTCGAACCGATCTGACGATGTCGGGCTCCCGCGATCTCGTCGATCGGCTCGAAGAGGTCGCTGACGTGATTCAGGATGAGATCTCGTTCGGCATCGGTCGAAAGAATCGAGCCGACGATGCTCCTGTCGATCACCGGTTGTTCGAATCGCCAGCGTGGCAGGCGCTTCCCAATCACGCGCGAATGGGATTGCGCGACAAGGCGCGGACGCAGCTCGGGACAGTCGGCAGCGGCAATCACTACGTCGACGTCTTCGTCGACGAGTCGGATGCGATCTGGGTAGGCGTGCACTTCGGCAGCCGCGGACTCGGCCACACGATCGCGTCTGGATTTCTCGCGCTCTCGCAGGGCGAGAAATGGGGCACTCGGGTGCCCGAACGCGAGGCGCTGCTCTCACTGGATCAGCCGATGGGGCAGGACTACTGGACGCTGATGACCCTCGCAGGCGAGTACGCGTACGCGGGACGCGAATGGGTGGCGCGCAAGGTGGTCGCGATTCTGGGCGGACGCGAGCTGGAGCTGGTCCACAACCACCACAACTTCGCATGGCGCGAACAGCACGACGGCGACACGGTCGTGGTCGTACGCAAGGGGGCGACGCCGGCCTTCCCAGGCCAGAAAGGCTTCATCGGCGGGTCGATGGGAGACGATGCGGTAATCGTGCAGGGCGCCGCGTCATCCGACGAGCGCACGACCGATCTTCAGAGGAAGGCGCTGTATTCGACCGTCCACGGCGCCGGCCGGGTGATGTCGCGCGCAGCAGCTGCGGGGAAACTGAACCGTCGGACCGGCAAGGTGATCAAGCCGGGAGCGGTGTCACCGCGGATGATGGAAGACTGGGTGAAGCAGAAGCGTGTCATTCTGCGCGGCGGAGGCCTGGACGAAAGTCCACACGTCTACCGTCGCCTGCCCGATGTCCTCGAAGCGCAGGGGGGCACGGTTGAGGTGCTGCACACCCTGCGGCCGCTCGTGGTGGTGATGGCCGGAGCCGATCAGGTCGACCCCTATAAGGATTGATCGGCCGCCCCGGCTGCGAGCCCCGGCCGTTCGCGGCTATACTCTGCCGCCGTGGACTTCAACCCTTTGTCCCTATCGTTGGAGCATGGGCACGGCGTCGAAACGCCAGAGGTTTACCCGTCGCCCGCGGCGATCCTAACCGCCGCACTCGCAGCGTCACTCGTCACCGTGGCATGGCGTGTGCTCACGTTCTCGGGATTCAACAACGATCACTACATCTACCTCGCTGGCGCACAGGCGATACTGCTCGGCGAGTGGCCGGTTCGCGACTTCGTCGATCCGGGCTGGCCGCTGATGTATGCGGTGTCCGCTGTTGCGCGCGCGATGTTCGGGCGCGCGCTCGGCGTCGAGCTGATGGTCGTGTCGTCTGCGTTCGCGATTGGCGCGGGGTTCACCTTTGCGACGGCATCACGTCTGTCGAAATCCCTCGTCGTTGCGACGATTGTCACATTGTTCGAGATCGCAATCAGCCCCCGTTCGTTCGGATATCCGAAGATCGCGCTCTACGCAGTGGCCGCCTGGATGTTCGTCGCGTGGGCAGATCATCTCACCACACGACGCACCGTGATGCTCGCGGCGCTCACGGTTGTCGCGTTTCTCTTCCGCCACGACCATGGTCTCTACATCGGTGCCGGCTCGCTCGCTCTCGTCGTGCTCGCGAGCTGGCAGGGCGGGCTCTACGTGCTCGGGTCGCGAGTCGGAGTGTTCGTGGGTGCGCTCGCAGTGCTCCTGATGCCTTGGGCGCTGTACGTGCAGTACTACGTCGGGCTCGTTGCGTACTTCCGTCCCGGTCTGGAATTCTCCCGGGCGGAAGCGGATGCGACCTTGCTTCGCGCGTGGCCTCGATTCGGCTTCACCGGTCCACTGCTCGGACAGGCGAACTTCGAGGTCTGGCTCTTCTATCTCTTCGAGACGATTCCCTTTGCCTGCCTCGCGATCGTGTTGTTCAAATCGCTGCGCGGCCCACATCGATGGAGCGCTGAGTCAGCAGCGGTCGCGGCGGTGAGCGTGATGGCGATCGCGATGAACCTGGGCTTCATCCGGACGCCGCTCGCGGCACGCCTGCCCGATGCGGTCGTGCCCGCTGCCGTGTTGGGATCGTGGTTACTCGGACACGTGTGGGCACGCCGCGTGAGCTGGTCACGGCTGGAGTGGGCGATCCCCATCGTCGTCCTCATCGTTTTCATTTCAAGTGCGTGGGCCGTTGTCGTCGTCGCCGACGTGCGCAACGAGTTGAACACCGCAGGCATCCTCAATCGCCGAGGCGCGATGAGGGACCGCATCGCGGAGCTGCGCGTCCGACTGTCGAAGCCGATGCCCGAGGGCAATCACATCCCGAGCCGCAACTCGGAAGCGCTGATGCCCTTCTACGCGTATGTCGATCGCTGTTCAGCCCCCACCGATCGGCTCGTCATGACTGGGCTCTCGCCGGACGTCTTCGTGCTGGCCAACCGGGGGTTCGCGGGTGGCCAGATGGCGTTCAGGCCGTCGTTCTACACGTCACCAACCGATCAACAGCGAGCTCTGACACGGTTGCGCGCGCAGTCCGTGCCCTTCGTGATCGTCGCTTTGGACGAGGAGGCCGACTTCTTGCGCACGATGCCCGCGATCGCGTCGTACTTCGGTGAGCATTACGACAAGCTGGCTCTGGTTCCAGTCCCCGACACACGCGGCCTGCAACTCTACGTCGAGCGAGGGCGACATCCCGCTGGAATCGATGAAGCGACTGGGTGGCCGTGCTTCGTTGCACATTGAGAAACGGAGATTTCGGAGACACGGTCTTCGCACGGAGACACGAAGCCACGAAGGTCGGACGGAGGCTACCACGTGCCGAACGGTGGAGCAGGTGGGTCTCGCGCTACGCGCGTGCGCCGGCCGGAGGCCGGCGCCCCCACCCGCGCAAATTCTGGATAAAGGTTGTTGCCTCCGTCCGACCTCCGTCACTCCGTATCTCCGTGCGAAACCGTGCCTCCGTTAATCTGTTCCGAGCAGATTGACAATCCCCCCTCATTCGGCCAGCATCGCCAACCGCCATCGCCCCTCAGCAAAGGACGCGCAGAATGTCACGCCGCACATCGGTCTCCGCTCTTGCAGCCGTGCTCGTTATGACGAGCATCGTGCTGGCCGCGCAAGCGCCCGCGGCTCAGCCTGGTGCCGCGCCGCCCGGAGACGTCGTCGTCGGCTCGGGCAACTACAGTCCGATCGTTCAGGACCTCGACAAGGCGATCGAGTTCTACGGAACGCTGCTTGGCCTGGCAGTGCCTCCGGCACAGACCCCGGGCCCTCGTCCGTTCAGCACTGATCCCGCGATCCGCAGCATGTTCGGGATGCCGAATGCGCAGCTTCGATGGGTAGTTGCGCGTGTGCCGGGGTCGCCGCTTGGGATCGAGATGGTCGAAGCGAAGGACATCGACCGCAATCCCGTGCGGCCGCGGCCGCAGGACCCTGGCGGGACGACGCTGATCCTTCTGGTGCGCGACATCGACGCCGCGTTCGCGCCGCTGAAGAAGGCCGGTGTACCGGTCGTTACGCCCGGAGGCGCGCCGGTCGCGTTCGGTCAGAACAACGCCGCGCGCGGCATTATCGTCGCGGATCCCGACG
Source organism: Vicinamibacterales bacterium (assembly GCA_036407095.1). Taxonomy (GTDB): domain Bacteria; phylum Acidobacteriota; class Vicinamibacteria; order Vicinamibacterales; family UBA2999; genus Gp6-AA40. The sequence continues at coordinate 176,861 of DASWZV010000144.1, forward strand.
GGCACTTCGTCGAGCTGCTCCAACCGAGTCCGCCGCCGGAGACGACGGCACCTGCCGAGAGCAACATCGTCGGCGCACGCGTGCGCGTGACCGTCGCAGATACGGATGCGACCGTACGCGTCTACAAGGATCTCCTGCACTTTTCACCGCAGGTGGGATCGTTCGGATCGAACCCGCTGCTCGACCTCATGGGTCTGAAGGACGCGCAGCTTCGCCTGACGAATGCGCAAGTGCCCGGGTCCACGCTCCGCCTCGAGTTCGTCGAACCGAAGGGCGCGGCCGTAACGCCAGTCCACCCGCGGCTTCAGGATCCCGGCGCTGCGCGGCTTCAGCTCCGGCTCAAGGATCTCGACGCGACGATCGCGAAGTTGAAGACAGCCGGTTCAACGGTGGTCTCGGCCGGTGGTGTGCCTGCAACATTACAAGGCGGCGTTCACGCGGCGATCATGCCGGATCCGAACGGCCTGTATCTCGTCCTGATACAAGCGCCGCAGCGGTGAGCGAACGACGCTCTCGAGGATGACGATGCGAACGAGTCAGTCGATCGGCGCGGTCGCCATAGCGATGGTCGTGTTCCTCGGCGCCGCGCGCGCCGCGGACGCGCAGGAAGTGGACTTCAGCGGCGAGTGGGCTCCGCTCTATCACGAGGACGGTCCCGAGCGTCTGCCCGGCCCGGAGCTCGGCGACTATACCGGCATTCCAGTAAACGATGCAGCGCGGCTGCGCGCCGACAGCTACGATGCCGATCGCATCTCGGTTGTGTCGGAGTATCAATGCCGTCAGCATGGCGCCGACTATTCGATGCGCGGCCTGGCCAACCTGCGCATCACGCGCGAGCTCGACCCGCAGTCGCAGCGCGCGATCGCGTTCCACACGCGCATCGGCTTCGACGACATGGAGCGCACGATCTGGCTCGACGGGCGTCCGCACCCGCCTGAAGAAGCGGCGCATTCGTGGCAGGGCTTTTCCACCGGCGAATGGGAAGGCAACATGCTCACGATCACGACGACGCACCTCAAGGAGAACTACCTGCGACGCAACGGCCTGCCCGCGAGCGCGAAGCGCACGTTCACCGAGCATTGGATGCGCCACGGCGAGTTCCTGACCGTCGTCACGGTGATCAACGACCCGGTCTTCCTGACCGAGCCGCTGGTGCGAAGTCAGAGCTGGTACATCGATCCTGGTCAGCGCATGGGCTCCAACCCCTGCGACTACGCGGTCGAGGTGCCGGTCGGCGACAACGCCGTTCCTCATCACCTGCCCGGCACGAATCCCTGGCTGAAGGAGTTCGCCCAGCATTACGGGCTGCCGTACGACGCGACGCGTGGAGGCGCCGAGACGATGTATCCCGAGTACCGCTCGAAGATGGGACTGCCTTCGAGCATTCAGGAGAACTGCACGCGGTTCTGCGGCTGCACCACCCTTGCCGATTGTGGACTGCGCGGCCCGCTGATTCCTGTGCAAGGCCCACCGCCTGCACGACAGCCATGACCGGGCCGATCCGATCCGCCTGGTGCGCCCCGATCGCGTTCACGTTGCTCGCCGCTGCGTCGCTCGAGTCGACACATGCGCAGGCTACGGCCGTACGCGTGCTCGAGGTGCGCCGCAACATCCACATGCTATCGGGCGCCGGCGGCAACATCACCGTTCAGACCGGGAAGCACGGTGTGCTGCTCGTGGATACTCCGACGCAGACGGTTGCGCCGCAGGTGCTCGCCGAGATTCGGAAGCTGTCTCCTGCGCCGATTCGCTACGTCATCAACACGAGCGATGACACGGATCATGCGGGTGGCATCGCTGCCGTCGCTGCCACTGGCGCAGGCGGTGGTGGGCCGAACGCGCCCAATCGACTGGTCGCCGTTGGCTCGGCACAGGGGATGTCGATACTTGCTCACGAGCGTGTGCTCGATCGCATGAGCGCCTCTGTCGCGCAGGCGGGTCTGCCAACGCTGACCTACGATCAGCCGACGAAGGACTTCTCGCTCAACGGCGAAGCGATCATCGTCTACCACGTGCCTGCCGCACACAGCGATGGCGACAGCATCGTGATGTTCCGTGGGTCGGACGTGGTGAGCACCGGCGACATCTTCGCGGTCGATCGCTACCCCATGATCGACGTGAAGAGAGGCGGCAGCGTTTCCGGCGTGATCGAGGGATTGAACCTGATCCTCCAGCTCACTGTGCCGGAAGCCTTCCAGGAAGGCGGCACGAAGGTCATCCCCGGTCACGGTCGTCTCTGTGACGAATCCGATGTCGTCGAGTATCGCGACATGGTGTGGATCGTCCGTGACCGCATCGTTGATCTGATGAAGAAAGGGATGACGCTCGCGCAGATCAAAGCGGCGAAGCCGGCACGCGACTACGACGCCGAGTACGACTCACCATCGGTGACCGCAGACATGTTCGTGGAGTCCGTGTTTGCCAGCCTCGGCCCATCGACGATCTCGAAGCCGGTTCCAGCGCGGTCCGGAGGAGCACGCAAGTGAAAGCGGCGCTGCGCGCGATCATCGTGTCTGTCATCGCATGGGCGCCCGCGGTCATTGACGCCCAGGGCCCGCCCGCCGCGGCCGGGCCGCCTCGATCGGCGAGAGCCGGAGCGCCCGTCGATCTCACGGGGCAATGGGTGTCAGTGATCAGCGAAGACTGGCGATGGCGCATGGTGACGCCGCTCAAGGGCGATTTCGCGAGCATCCCCGTCAACGACGAGGCCCGCAAGGTCGGTCGTGCCTGGGACCCGGCAAAGGACGAAGCGGCTGGTGAGGCGTGCAAAGGGTACGGCGCGCCCGCGATCATGCGCGTGCCCGGGCGGGTTCGCATCTCGTGGCAGGACGAGGACACGCTGAAGATCGAGACTGACGCCGGATCGCAGACGAGACTGCTGCAATTCAATCCCCGCTCGAAGCCGGCCGGTGAACCACAGTGGCAGGGGTACTCCACCGCACGATGGGAGGCGCCCGCCGCGGGCGTCATCCCACCAGCCGGGTTTGCGCTCGGCCTGTCGCCACGAGCGGGAGCCCGCGGCCGTTCGCTCGAGGTGACGACGGCACGACTGCGCCCGGGGTACCTGCGCAAGAACGGGATTCCCTACAGCGCAGACACGACCGTCACCGAGTACTTCGATCTCTTCAAGGAACCCGGCGGCGCCGAGTGGTTCGTCGTGACGACGATCGTGCGCGACCCGCAGTATCTGAACGGTCCGTGGGTGACCTCGTCCAACTTCAAGAAGGAGACGGATACGAGCAAGTGGACTCCGTCGGCTTGTGCTGCCCGATAGGCATGTGGAGGAAGTCGAATCCACGTCTGCCACTTCTCACTCGAGCCTGATTGGCAGCGCCGCGATCCCGACCTCCGTGCTGACCTCGAAGCGATACGTTCCCGCGTCCCAGCTGCCTTCCGGTGTTTTGAACAGGACGGCGCCGGTCGCCACGCGATCGTTGTCCACGACCGACTCGTCGGACGTTGTCCCGGTGCCTGGCGGTGCGATCTGAAACTTGATCGGTTCCAACGTCGAGCGTTGAGGGAAATACGACCGGAGATCCCGTCTCCAGATGCGCGCGTTCTGCAGCAGCATGGTGATGGCGGCGGCGTCGGCGATCACCGTCTGCTGCGGCGCGACCATTAGTTCACGGCCGCCTGGCGTGAGCAGCTTGACATCGCCTTTGTGCAGCACGAACCGGCGCGTTGATGCGGCGGCCATGTCGACGAGCAGCCAGGCGGATTTGTGATTGCGCTGCGAGTAGTCGAAGTTGACGACGACGTGGAGCCCTTGATGGTAATACTCGGGCGTCGCGCGGCCGTTCTGCTTGACGTAGCGGAACGTAAACTCTTTCTGCTGCGCCTGAGTGGAGGTCACAGCGACGAACGTGCCTGCGACCAGCATGGCAATCGCGTATCGATACATGGCGACTCCTCGGTACGTCCCAAGGACGGACTAAGAACCAAGCACCAAGGGCCAAGGACCATTTAGGCCCGACGAGCTACGCCGGCTGCCGGCTCGCTGTCATCGCGGCGGCGACTGCCTGCGTCATGTCGCCGGTGGTGGCACGGCCGCCGAGGTCCGGCGTCTTCACCCGTTCGTCTGACAGCACGGCCTCGATCGATGCCAGGATGCGATCGTGAGAGGCGCGCTCGCCGAGATGATCGAGCATCATCGCCCCGGCCCAGATCGCGGCGATCGGGTTGGCGATCCCCTTGCCGGCAATGTCGGGGGCCGAGCCGTGAATCGGCTCGAACATCGACGGAGTCGTCCGGTCGGGGTTGATGTTGCCCCCGGGCGCGACTCCCAGGCTTCCCGAGATCGCGGAGCCGATGTCGGTAAGGATGTCGCCGAACAGGTTCGACGCGACGATCACGTCGAGCGTCTGCGGATGCGTCACCATGCGGGCGCAGAGCGCGTCGACGTGATACTTCTTCAGCTCGACATCCGGGAACTCTTTCGCGACGCCGGCCACCACTTCATCCCAGAGCACCATCGCATGCTGCAGCGCGTTCGATTTGGTGGCGCTCGCCAGAAGCTTGCGCGGCCGCGACTGCGCCAGGCGGAACGCGTAGCGCGCGATCCGCTCGATGCCGTTTCTGGTGAACACACCGGTCTGCTCGGCCAGCTCGAACGGCGTGCCGGCGTGAAGGCGTCCGCCCATGCCGCAGTACTCGCCCTCCGAGTTCTCGCGCACGCAGACCATGTCGATGTCCTTCGCACCGCGGCCGGCGAGCGGCGACGCGATGCCGGGCATCAGTCGCATCGGACGCAGGTTGACCCACTGCCCGAGCTTCTGTCGAAGCGGCAGGATCAGCTCGCGGGCGGAGATGTGGTCGGCGACACGGGGATCGCCGATCGCGCCGAGATAGATCGCGTCGAACTTCATCAGTCGATCGACGCCGTCGGCGTCCATCATCCGGCCCGTCTGCAGGTAGTAGTCGCAGCCCCACGGGATGTCGGTGAACTCACAACGGAAGCTGCCCTGCTCGGCGGCCAGCTTCATGATCTCGATCCCGGCGGGGACGACTTCCTTCCCGATCCCGTCGCCGGCGATGACTGCGATGCGATAGCTCTTCATGTGCTCAATGCCCAATGCTGAATGCCCAAGGCTCATGGGCCAACGTTTGCGGTGACGAGCTTCCCCCGTGACAACAACACCGCAATGAACGCGATCGCCGCGGCGACGAGACCACACAACGTCGGGTCCAGCCACGGGTGCGACGCGGCAAACCCGTAGCGTACCACGAGGAGCGTGATGACGCCTCCGCCGATGGCGGCGAGCGCTTCGCGAGAGCCGGCACGACGGGAGTACAAGCCGCCGACGACTGGCGCGAAGAGGCTGACGCCGAGCAGCGAATAGAACACGGTCATCGCCTGCACGATCGTGCTGAGATAGATCGACAGCAGCACGCCGAGCACGCCGCCCGCGACCGCTGCGATACGAGCCACGACGAGCAGTTCGTCATCCGTGGCCGCGGGTTTGAAGTACCGCTTGAACAGGTCCTTCGACACCGAGGTCGAGATCATGAAGAGGATCGCATCGCAGGTGTCCACTTCGGTCGAGAACACCGAGGCCATCGCGAGTGCGCCGAGCCACGGCGGCAGGAGCTCGGCGAGCAGTCTCGGCAGCACGGTGTCCGGCGCGGTGATCTCCGGGAGCCCGACGCGAGCGGTCATGCCGAGCAGTACGGGGAAGAATGCGAAGACCATCAAACCGATCGCATTGGCGGCGATGCCACGCCGCAGCGCGTGCTCGTTCGCGGCACCGAACGATTTCTGAATCAGACCGGGCGATATCACGAATGCCGGACCGGTGAGGGCGAGCAGCGTCCAGCCGGACCCCGGGCCTGAGGAGTAGGCGATGTCGATGAACCCGGTTGGCAATGCCGGCGATGTGAAGGCGCCGATGCCGCCGACGACATCGAGCGCGAATGGGAGCGCCAGGATGAAGCCGACGAGCATCACGCCGAGCTGCACGCTGTTGATCCAGGCCGTTCCCAGCAGACCCCCCGCGGTGAAGTACACGGTCATGATCGCGCCGCCGACCACCGAGCCGACCCACCTCGGCGCTCCCGTGAGCACGTTGATGATCGATGCGCCAGCGATCAGTTGTGCGGCCAGAATCCACAGCGATCCGAACGCCACCAGGCTCGTGATGATCGCTCGCACGGCGGAGCCATAGCGATACTCGAGAAAGTCGCCGGTGGTGTAGAAGCCGTGTTCCTTCGCGAGTCTCCAGATGCGCGGCCCGACGAAAAACGCCAGCAGGAACGAGGCAAGCCCCGCTGAACCGCTCCACCACCACGCGCTGAGCCCCTCCCGGTAGGCGATGCCTGCGACGTTGACCGTCGCACCCGCGCCGATGTTCGCAGCGAGCATCGACGCGAAGATCAGTCCAGGGCCGAGGCTGCGTCCTGCGACGAAGAACGCGCTGCTCGTCCGGACGTATCGTGCGCTCCAGATTCCGAGGCCGACGACGCCGAAGGAGTAGATGACGAGGAGAGTGAGATGCAGGCTCACGCGGGTAATGCAAAATGCAAAATGCAACATTCAAAATGCAAAATGCAAAACCGATCGGAATAAATCGTCAGTCTGCATCCCATTTTGCATTTCGCATTTCGCATTTTGCATTACTTGAATCTAGAAGGCACCGTACCGAGATCGCGTGCCGAGGGCAGTCCTCCCGATGAAGTGGCTTGAACCGCGGCCCGCACGATCGCTTCAGCGAGCGCGTCGGCGGCGAGCGATCCGATCGTCGTGACATCGACCCGACCGGGGAAACTGCCGGTTGCCAGCGCGAACACGGTGTCGCCGTCGGCACTGGTGTGTGCCGGATTGATCGCGCGGGCGAGGCCATCGTCAGCCATCAGTGCCATGCGGTTGGTGTCGGCCTTCGTGAGCCTGGCGTTGGTGGCGACGACCGCGATCGTCGTATTCTCGGCCGTCTTCGGCCCGGAGCTGCCTCCGCCCGCGAGCGATCGCAGTACCTTGCGTGCGTCTGCGAGGCGTTTGCCATCCTCGGTGCGGACGCCCGCGACGAGCGCGCCGGTCGTTGGATCGACCACGTCACCAACTGCATTGACGGCAACAATCGCGCCGACGACGAGTCCATTCGGGAGCGCGATCGACGCGGTGCCGATGCCCGCTTTCATCGCGCGCGCGCGATCGCCGAGGATCTTGCCGACCGTTGCGCCGGCGCCCGCGCCGACGTTGCCTTCGGCCACTGCGCCCGCGCTTGCAGTCGTGGCGGCGCGATAGCCGCAGTCGGCCCCCGGTCTGATCGTCGAGCTTCCCCCGAACCCGAGATCCATCAGCACCGCTGTCGGCACGATCGGTACAACAGTGCCTGCGATCGGATATCCGGTCTTCTTCTCTTCGAGGTATCGCATCACGCCGTCGGCCACGCTGATGCCGTAGGCGCTGCCGCCGGTCAGGACGACGGCGTTGACCGTCTCGACCATGTTCAGCGGATCGAGGAGATCGGTCTCGCGCGTGCCTGGTGCAGCGCCGCGCTGCGAAATGCCGCCCATCGCCCCGGCGCCGTCGACGAGCACGACGGTGCATCCAGTCGGGCGCTCGGTGAGTGTGTGATGGCCGACTCTGATGCCTGCGACGTCAGTGATGCCGTTGTGCTTCACGGTCGTTCCCGATTGGGCGTGCAGGAAGATGGTGAGTCCAAGTCCAACCGCCGCGAACCCGAGGACCCGAGCCGCGTTTTTCATCTGCCTTCGAGTCTATCGCGATAAACGAAGGAATCAGGAATCGGGTTCCTCCCGCGAGGCTCGCATTTCACGTTGTCGATCAGACGGGTGTTTCCCACCCACAAAGCGCCGGCTGCGATCACCGGACGGTCGACGGTCGAGACCGGTTGGAAATAGTCGGGATCGACGATCTCGAGGTATTCGAGTCGCAATCGATCGTCGACCGGAATCCGGCTGGCACCGGCGAGCGTGAGCGCCCCCGCATCCGTACTGCCCGATGCCACGTCGGCCTGAATCCGTTGCAGCGCGTGATAAAGCGCCGGCGCGAGCGCGCGCTCTGCCGGATCGAGTCGCTGGTTGCGAGAGCTGAGCGCCAGGCCGTCGGGTTCGCGAACCGTGGGCACGCCGACGATCCGGACGGGGACGTTGAAGTCGCTGACGACTCGGCGAACGACTGCAAGCTGCTGCGCATCTTTCTCGCCGAAGTACGCGCGATCGGCACCGACGATCTCCAGGAGCTTGAGAACGACCGTCGCCACTCCCCTGAAGTGCCCCGGCCTGAACCGGCCGCACAGGTGATCGGCGAGCCGGCCGACGTCGATCCCACACTCGAGCGGCGTTGGATACATCTCCTCGGCCGACGGCGCGAACACCAGGTCCACGCCATGCGACTGGCAGAGCGCGACGTCGGCGTCGAGCGATCGCGGATACCGCGCGAGATCGTCCGGCCGATCGAATTGAATCGGGTTCACGAAGATGCTGACGACGACGGTGGCGCAGTCACGGCGCGCCGTCTCAATGAGGCTCGCGTGTCCCGCATGCAGAGCGCCCATCGTCGGAACCAGGCCGACCTCTCCTGCGCTGCGTCTGATCGCGATCGCGGCGCGCGTGCCGCGAATCGTCTCAATGACGTCGGGTGTCACTATCGAGACACGCCCTCGACCTTCGACAGCGTTCGCGGATAGCGGCCTTCGTGTACGTCGGTCACGTAGGCTCTGGTGGCGGTGACGATCGTCTCCGACAGCTTCGCGTACTGCTGAACGAAGGATGGGACGAACTGATCGAAAAGACCCAGCATGTCGGAGCTGACGAGGATCTGTCCGTCGCAGTCGGGACCCGCGCCGATACCAATCGTCGGTATGTCGATGCTGCTCGTGACCATTCGCGCGAGCTCGGCGGGTATCGATTCCAGCACGAGGCCGAACGCTCCCGCATCTCTGAGCGCTATCGCATCCTCAACGAGCCGATCGGCCGCGTCAGGACGCGTCGCGCTCTTGGCGTATCCGCCGATCTGGCGCACCGACTGCGGCTGCAGGCCGAGGTGGCCCATGACCGGGATGCCGACGTCGACGAATCGCTTGACCACGTCGAGCACCGGGCGCCCGCCTTCGAGCTTGACCCCGCCGGCGCCGCCTTCCTGCAGCAGACGGCCGGCGTTGCGTACCGCCTCCGGGACGCTCACCTGATACGACAGGAACGGCATGTCGACGACGACGAGCGCGCGCTCGACGCCGCGAACCACTGCGCGTGTGTGGTGCAGCATGTCGTCGAGCGTCACGGATACCGTGTCTGCGTACCCGAGTACGACCATTCCCACCGAGTCGCCGACGAGGATCATGTCGACGCCTGCGCGGTCCAGGAGACGCGCCATCGTGGCGTCGTAGGCGGTGAGCGCGGCGATCTTCTCGCCGTGCGCTTTCTTCAGTTTCAGGTCGGGAACGCGAACGGGGTGGACGTTCATAAAGGCTCCCGGGCCGGGATCAGCGGATCGCCGCGAAGGTTTTCGTCAACCAGGCGCTGACCGCGGCCGACACATCCTTGCTGACATTTCGATCGGCGAGCGCCGGATACTCGCTGACATCGCCCGTCGTCGCCGGGATCAGGAGATGGTTCACGTTGCGCACGATGACGACCTCGACCGACTTCGAGTCGCTCTGCTTGCGCGCAAGATCGGTCAGCCGATCGGCGTGCGCGACCGGGATCTGTTTGTCGAGAGCGCCGTGCACGATGAGCAGCGGTTGCCGCACATCCTTGATGACCTTGGCGGGATCGTAGGTCAGAAAGCTCTGGAACCACGGCGTGTCAGCCTGCTTCCGCTCGTTGGCCGGGATCCCCTCCCAGCCGCTGCCGGTCACGACGGCGGACTGAATCTGCTTCTGCAGGGCAATCTTCTGCGCCCGTTCCTCCGGCTTCAACGACAGTTGATCGAGCGCGTACTGCTGTTGCTCGAGGTTCAGCTGGGCACCGGTTGATGCCGCTCCATCGATCGTTGCGAGCGCGGCGACCCGTTTCTCCCGCGCAGCCGTCAGCAGTCCAACCCACGCCCCCTCGCTGTGGCCGACGATCGCAATGCGCTTCGGGTCCACGTCTTTCCGATCCAGGAGCCATCGCACTATCGCTCGCGTGTCGTCGGCGTAGTCGCTGATCGTGGCTGATTCAGCGCGACCACCGCTCTGGCCGTATCCACGTTTGTCGTAGCGCACCACGAGGAAGCCTGCGTCGGCAAGCGCGCCGGCGAGCTGGCCGATGGTTGGAACACCGAAGGCGAACCCGTCGCGATCGCCAATACCTGAACCCGCGAGCAGGATGACCGCTGGAAGACGCCCTGCGTTTGCCCCACCTGCCCCACCAGCCCCACTCGCCCTGCCTGGCCCGCCCGCCCCTTTCGGCCTCGTGATCGTGGCGCCGATATTGAAGCCAACCGTGGGGATGATCACCGCTTCATCGCCGGGATTCGAGTAGACCTGCGTCCGCGCGGTCGGCGACGCCACATCCTCTCGAACGAAATCCAGTCCTTGTGCGGGAATGGCGACACGCACGAGCGATCCGTCTTCAGCCGTGGTCAGCGTCACGGCGAGATCGCCGGTTGGATTCCCGAAGATCAGATCGTAGCGGCGCACGTTGAGGAACGTCGTCCCCACTTGCATCCGTTCGCTCGTGGAGCCGGTCGTACGCACGCCGACCATGAGCTCGGGGAGGACGTATGCGCGCAACGCGACGGGACCGGTCGTGCCTGCCAGCCGAAGTGCCAGCGCCGCGTATGCGCTGAAGATGCCGTTGGGCATCACGATCGCCTGGGGCGAGATCGACTGCGAAACCTTGAGCGGCTTGCCGCCTTGTGTGCCTTCTGTGACCGCCGTGGTGTCGGTGAACGACGTGCGAAGCGCGACCTCGGCGTTGTTCGCGTTTCCTTCAAGCGTGAAGAGTTCCGGCGAGCCGTCGGGCCGGTACTTGAACTCGGCCTTCTTGATGACAGCGTTGAGCGGCGCCAGGAGACGGCCTTGCGACGTGATCGTCAGGCCACCGGCATTCTTTTCGACCGACACTTCCTCCCGCCCGATCTGCGTGCCGCGGAGGAACACGGTGTATCCGGTGGGCTTGGAAGGAGAGGCCTGTTGAGCCGCTGCTGGAACGGCCAGGCACAGAAGGAGCACCCAAGTAGAATGAAAAAAGCGCATTCCACTCGATCGTATCAGGTCCACGATGCAATGACTCTTCAGGACCACGACGCAATTATTCGCACTGGCGCCGCCATCGGCGCCATCGCTCCACGGCGTCAAATCGCCGTGGCCGGGAAGGACCGTGGGTCGTATCTCCACGGGTTGCTGACCAACGACATCCAGGTGCTGACGCCTGGCACCGGGTGCTACGCGGCGTGGCTCACGCCCCAGGGGCGCATGCTGACCGACATGTATGTGCTGCAGTCCGAGGAGATGATCCTGCTCGATGTGCCGGCCGAGACGGTGGATGCGACCGTTGCGCGCCTCGACCAGTTCATCTTCACCGAGGACGTCCGCGTCGAATCGCTGGCCGAGACCCTCGCTGCCGTCTGGGTCCATGGGCCTCGCGCGGCGGAAGTCATTGGGAAGGCTGGTGGCGCGGGTGGGGCTGATAGGGCGGGTGGGGTTGATGGGGCTGGTGGGGTTGGGGATCTCGCTGGCTGGTCGCAGTACCAGCATGCACGATTCACTTTTGGTGATGCACCGATCTCCATCGTCCGCATCGATCAAATCGGTGTGCCCGGTTACTGCGTGTATCTCGCCCGCGAGCGTGAAACGGCATTCCTCGCCGCGCTCGAGGCGGCTGGAGCCGTTGTCGTGCTCCCCGCAGCGCTCGAGGCGGCGCGCATCGAGGCGGGGTACCCAGTGTTCGGCATCGACATGACCGACGACACGATCCCGCTCGAGGCCGGTATCGAGGATCGCGCCATCTCGATGACGAAGGGGTGCTACGTCGGGCAGGAAGTCATCGTCCGCGTGCTCCACCGAGGGCACGGACGCGTGGTCAGGAAACTCGTTGGCCTTCGATTCGAGCAAGCCGATGCCGTCCCGCTCCGCGGCGCGCGTCTGCTGGCGGGCGATCGCGAGATCGGATCGATCACGAGCGCTGCCAGCTCACCGCGGCTCGGGGTGATTGCGATGGGTTATGTGCATCGGGATTTCGTTGAGGGTGGGACCCGCGTTGATGTCGATACGCCGGCGGGGCGCTGTGCTGCGGTGATCACACGGGGATAACGGGGGAGAACGGGGGAAACAGGTAAACACGGAGTCGCCCATGAGCGCGGCTCACCCCGTTCCATGAAAGTCGGCGAGCGACTTTGAGAGCAGACAACGGGGGAGACGGGGGGAACGGGATGGTCACACGGGGATAACGGTGGCAACGGGGGCAACGGGAATTGTCGATCTTGATCACGTCGACGTCATGTCCCGTTTCCCCTGTTTTCTCCGTTGTCCCGTGTTGATGCCTTTCTCCGTTTCCTCCGCAGGCTCCGTTTCCGGTGGCAATGGCGGAGCACATTTTCTGAGCAGATAACGGGGGTAACGGAGATAACGGGGGAAACGGGGGAAGGGCGGTATGAAAAGGTTGTACTGTCGCGGATGAGGGGCTGTTGACCTCATTGCGCGCGTTCGACCACAGTCAGTTGAATACTGACGACCGCGCTTTCCCGGAGCGTTATTCGTCGGGCACTCGGCACGAGACTCGCGAGCAACGTGGCCATGTCTTGAGAGTATTCCTGGCTTGCCACCGTTCTCGCCGCTACCCAATAGTCTCCGGGTGGAATGCCGAGCACCTTGAAATGCCCATCCTGGTCGAGGCCGGCGGTCACGATGAACGGTCCCTGCCATCGATTGGAATCGGTCGGAAACACCAGTACCCCAACCACTGAGCGCAGCGGCGGCTGCACATTCGTGACTTCGCCGACAATCGAGGCGCTCTTGTTGGACAGGACAATTTCGACATTCTCGTGAGGCGGTGTCCCTGGAACGAACCTCACAGGCGTTGTCGATGCGTCGACGCCATCAACGAGTGCGCTTTTGATCCACCAGCCCTGCGGTGCTCCTGACAGCATCAATCGACGAAAACCTACGAGATCGTCCATCTCAAACGTCCGATCAGTTGAGATTTGTGCTTGAGGGGCAAAGGTGCCGATGGGTGCGTAGTCCCGATCCGCAGACACGGCCAGAAGCCCGAGACCCCGTGGAACCGCCACGCTGGTGTCTTCGAGCGTGACGCGCCCTCGGATACTCGTTCCGCCCAGAGTCGTCACAGAGATAGGACCGACAGCGTCGTCATTCACTGTGACGAATGCCATACCGAATTCCTGCACCACACGGCCGCCGCTCGTTGCCTGGAGGACGTAATCTCCTTGCGGCACGCCTGTGAATTCAAAGACTCCATCGGTGACCGCCGCTCTGCGCGCCGGCGGAATCGGCGCACCCGATCGAGCCGTGACCGCGAGCGTCACCTCTCCCTTGAAGGATTGGCCATCTGCGGCGATCGCGCTACCAAACACTCGACTCAGTCGGCCCGGCACGAACGGCAAGCCGATTCCTAACAGCGTGGATCCGATCTCGACGCGAAGCGGCAGTGCGCCGGTCAACGTATCGCTACCTGGGTAGAACACTTGTTGGCCACCGGCGATCGAGGGGCCAACAGACGGGTCATCCGTGACGACGACGTAGTAGGACCCGGGAGGGATATCGAACAAACGATATTGCCCACGATCATCGGTACGCTGCCCGGCGACCCCATTCGAGAGCGAGACCACGCCACCGAGGTTCTGAAGCAACCGCACGGTAAGTCCTTCAAGAGGCTCTCCGAATCTGTCGACGACCGTGCCACTCACGATGCCCCCGCGTAAGAGCATGACGTCGATTCCCTGGAGATGGTCACCGTCGCGAACATGGACGAGCTCTCCCCAGTCTGTCGATCGCCTCTGGCCATACGACGTGTCGACGAATCCAGATCTTGCGACGGTTATTTTCCAGTCCCAAGCCTTGAGGTCGCGAACCACGTAGCGGCCGTCGATGTCGGACGAGGCGTAACGCCGTGCGGCAACCGGCCGGTGCTGCGCATCGGCCCCACTTGGGACCGGCAGCGCCTGAACAACGGCACCGGCGATCGGAAGCCCATCGGGGCTCACAATACGGCCCTGAATGCTTGTCGGACGTGTAGATACTCGGTCAAATCTATTTTCGTCATTGAGACCCTGGGCATGTTCAGCGGCGCCGCCCACGAGATCGATTCGGAAGTCGTCGAATGAGATATCCATCCACCTCTGCTCACCACGTCCAAGCTGCAGAGATCTCTCGACGACGCGATCATGATTAGGTTTGCTCTCAGGGGGCCGCCTCAACAAAGTAAACGCCGGAGCGAAGGTCGACATCGAGTCGATAGCGAGCTTATAGCCGCCAGCTGAGAGACCACCGATCCGAAACTCACCAAGATCGTTTGTCTCCGCAACCTCTATCGTGCCGTCGCCGGCGACAGTCGGTTCCACGCGTTGAACCTGAACGCGCATTCCAGCGATCGGGGCGCCGATTTGATCGACGATTCGCCCTGAGATCGCCGCGCCCTGATCGAGCACGAGTCGGACGCCAGTCGACGCTCCCAATGGAAGTGCAGTTGTGGATGGTGCGAAGCCCGCCTTCTTCGCCGTCACTGTTCCCGATATGCCCGAAGGGGCGTCGAATTCGAATTGGCCGTTCTCGTCACTCAGCGCCGAAGTTGTGGAGCCATCTGCAAAGGAAACGACGATGCGGGCGCCTCGCACGCGCGTCGAATCGCCGTCGTTCGCGACGACGATGCCGCGAATCACGCGAACGGATGAACCGGGTTCTTTCTTAACCTGACTGGACGAAACGGGTACGACTGACAGCAGCAGGCAGAGAATCAGCGGCAGGAACCTTGCGCCTTTGATGACGTCCCGGGAGGTTATCGATCCGTGCATGATTCTCCAAGCACCGGTTGACTGGGTGACACGTTACCCCGTTTCCTCCGTTATCCCCGTGTTCATTCCGTTTCCCCCGTCTTCCCCGTTTCCCCAAGCCCGCTCTCAGCGAGCATCCTGATCAACTCCGTGTCCGCGGGCGGGAACCCGAGCGTCGGCAATTCCCGACGAGGCACCCATCGCATCTGCTGCCCAAGGAGCGGCTGCGGCGTCCCTCGCAATCGGCACTGATAGAAATATAAGGAAACCGAACGCTCGTCGTAGTCGTGCGTCGTGTGGAATCTCAGTTCCTGCACATCGACGTCGACGCCGAGCTCCTCACGCAGCTCCCGCTTCAGGGCCTGCCCGTGCGTCTCTCCCTCGTCCACCTTCCCGCCTGGGAACTCCCACAGTCCCTCGAGGTGCACGCCCTTCTGCCTCCGCGTCAGCAGAAACGCATCGTCGTGTTCGATGATCGCCGCGACGACGAGGATCACGCGGTGACGGGGGCCTTGAGTTTCTTCACCGACTTGCATTGACCGGTCATCGGACAGCTCTCGCACTTCGGTTGTCGGGCGGTGCAGACCGTGGCGCCGAAGTCCATGAGCGCCTGATTGAAATCGAAGACGTGCTTGTAGGGGACGAGCACCTCCGAGACGTTCCAGAGATGCTTGCGCATCGCGTGCGACTTGATGTCGCCGCGGCCGACGAAGACCCGGTGGAGCACGCGCGCGACGTTGGTGTCGAGGATCGCGGCGCGTTGACCGAATGCAAAACTTCGGATCGCGCCCGCAGTGTAGGCACCGATGCCTTTGAAAGACAGCAGCGTGTCTTTGTCGGAAGGCAGCTTGCCGCCGAATCGTGCGACCGACTCTCGTGCAATCGACTGCAGGCGACGAGGGCGGATGTTGTAGCCGAGCGGTCGCCACGTGTCGCTGACGTCGCCTTCGTCGGCAGACGCGAGCGCCTCGAGTGAGGGGTACTTATCGAGCCACTCGTGGTACTTCGGCAGCACGCGGTCGACCTGCGTCTGCTGCAGCATGATCTCGGAGACGAGGATGTGGTACGGATCGTCGGTGCGACGCCATGGAAGGTCACGCCCGTTGGCGCGATACCAGGCGAGCAGCGCGCGGCGAAAGCGCTGCCTGGCGGCCGGCTTCGGCAACGGAGCCGTTGAGGCCGATCGGCGCGTCATCGAGCCGCGCGCGCCAGCGCCATCGTCGCCCAGTGGGTCGCGGCCGTGGAGATGAATTGATCGCTGCCGTACGGGAAGCCGCTGTCGAAATAGGGCTGTATGGGAAGCGTGCGCGTTCTCACGTACCACGAGCCGTCGCCGAGCTGAGAGCCCTGAAGAAACGCCGCCCCGCGCCGATACGCCGTGGCGCTCGTCGCGACGCGACCCGACTCGCCGAGCGCGACCAGCGCCTGGCCGGTTGCGTAGGCGTCGCTCGGTAGCGTGGGCAATTGGGACCATCCGCCGTCGGGACGCTGATCGGCGAGGAGCTCTCTGGTGACGCGGGCGATCGCGGCTTTGCTTCCGCGCGCCCAACGCAAACCAAGGATCAGGAACGCTCGATCCTCGGTCGTTTTCGGCTTCGCCGTTTCGAGCCAGCGGACTGCGAGCCTGATGGCGTTCTCGTATTCCACTCGCTTCGAGGAGGGGGCGTATACCTGGAGTGCTCTGATCGCCGCGGACGTCGCCTCGATGTCGCTGGACTCAATCGGCGGACGCTGCGCTTGAATGCGCCAGCGCCCGTCTTGCTGCTGCAGGTTCTTCAGATATCGCGCCCACGCGTCGGTCGTTTCGTCGGCCGCGTAGCCATCAACGGCAAGGCCAAGCAGGATGTATCCCGCTGTGTCGAGCCCGCCTGGCAATCCGATTCCCTGGATCGCGCGTTCACGATTGGCCGCGAGAATCTTGACGATCGAATCGCGTTGCGACGATGCAAGCGGTTCGTTGACGGGGATGCCGGCCTTCCGCGCAGCGGCGCGCGTGAGGGGGGCGAGGGAGTTGTTGTGGCACGAGACGCATCCGGCTCTTTCGATAAAAGCCACGTCTGCCCGGTCGAGCAGCGGGAGGCTTCGTTCGACGGCGGTACGATGAGACGGCGCAGGATTTGGGCTCGGCGCTGCACGATCGCCATCGCTTGCGCTCTGAGTGGCCCCGGCCTTGACCAACGCAGCAACTAAAGAAGTGTTGCCTTGACGTCTGGCCAGGTCGAGCACCGTTCCGCCCAGACGTGTCTTCGAGTTGATGTCCGCGCCATGCGCGATCACCGACGCGACGAGATCGTCCGGGAATGCTTCCGGCGTCAGCGCCATCGAGGTCAACACATCGGCTCCCGGCGTGATCCCGCGTTCCAACAGACGCCTCATCGTTGCCACGTCAGCGACGGTCGCTGCCGATGGCAAGGCGTTGCTCAACTCGTTCCTGTCGGCCAGTCCAATCAGCGCGTCGGCGCAAGGGCCGCACGTCGATCGCACGGCTTGCGCGATCGGTAACGGCTTTCTGTCCGCACCTCGGGCGAGCAGCAGGGTGATGAGATCGGCATCGCCGGCGTTGGCCGCGATCGACAGAGCGGTGACGCCGCGTGGCGCGCGCGCAGATGGGTCCGCGCCGTGATCAAGCAGCAGTTTCACTACCGGCGCTGCACCGGGGCGGGATGCTGCGATTAAGAGTGGTGTCTGACCGTCATCGGAGCGAGCGTTGGCGTCAGCGCCGCGATCGAGCAGCAGCCGCGTCTTCGTCTCGTCGTCGACGGCGAACATCAAAGCCGCGGCGTTCGCATCATTGCGTGCGTTCGGATCGGCTCCCAGGTCGAGCAACTGCCCCACGACGCTCGCACTTCCGTAAAGCGTCGCGTACATCAGTGGAGTCGTCCCGCCGTTACCCTTCGACTTGACGGTCTCGGGATGCTCGCGGAGCAGTCGAGCAACCTCCTGGCTGTCGCCTCGACGGATGGCGTGCGCCAGATCGACGGCCCTCGGATTCGGCGTCGACGCCGGCGTTTCGCCTGCGAGGGCATCGGGCCAGTCGGCACCCTCGTCTATCCATCGCTTGATCAGTTCGATCTGTTCTGTACTGAGAGGACCGTCGGGCGGCATCTGCAGGCCGGCCTTACCGACGATCTTGAGATATAAGGGGCTCGCGTTGCTGCTGCCCGGCACGACGCTGGCTCTGTTGGCGCCCACTCGGTTCGGCATCGCGACGCGACGTTGATCCAGCCGCAGACCCTGCATCTGTTGCGCAGGGCCGTGGCAGGCGTAGCACCGTTCGCGGAGGATCGGTTGGATGTCGCGACCGAACTGAACGGGCGGAGACGATTGCGCGGCGAGCGGCGTCGTCCAGAGCGGGAGCGCCCAGGCCAGGATGACGATCGGTCGCACGATCATCCGAGCATTCTACGCAAGTCGACGACCAAGCGTCGCGGCTGGAGCGCGATGGTGCCA
Source organism: Vicinamibacterales bacterium (assembly GCA_036407095.1). GTDB lineage: Bacteria > Acidobacteriota > Vicinamibacteria > Vicinamibacterales > UBA2999 > Gp6-AA40. Next base: position 195,201 of record DASWZV010000144.1, read on the forward strand.
CACGAGGTTCTACAATCTACCAGTGAAGATTTACACCAAGACCGGTGACTCAGGCCAAACGTCGCTCTTCGACAAGACGCGCGTCTCGAAGGCCGACGCCCGAGTCGAGGCCTACGGAGAGGTCGATGAACTGAATGCCTGCCTCGGCGCTGCACGCGCGGCGAGGCTCGACGCGGACCTGACCGGGGTGCTCGAACAGATTCAAACCGAGCTTTTCGCCATCGGCGCGCGTCTCGCCGATCCCTCGTCGCGGATCGCGCCACGCGTCGAGAAGGTGAAGGTGACCGACGCCGAAGTCACACAACTGGAACTGCTGATCGATCGGCTCGAGGAGAGCTTGCCTCCGTTGCGCAAGTTCATTCTGCCCGGAGGATCGACGGCGGGTGCGCTGCTTCATCTCGCGCGGACGGTCTGCCGTCGCGCCGAGCGCAGGGTCGTCAGTCTCGGCCCCGGTGCGGTCGATCCGGTGCTCATCGTCTATTTGAATCGACTGTCGGATCTGTTGTTCGTGATGGCACGCGTCGCCAACCATCGCGCTGGCACCGTCGAGGTGGAATGGTAGAACTGCGTGATGCGTACGCAGCGTGCCTGAACGACGCGCGACGCCACTACGAGAATTTCCCGGTGGCGTCGGTCCTCGTGCCGAAGGCGCAGCGTCCGCACATTGCGGCGGTGTACGCGTTCGCGCGCGCCGCGGACGACTTTGCCGACGAGGGCGAGCGCCCCGTGGCCGAGCGCCATCGTCTGCTCGACCTCTGGCTGCGCCGCGTGCACGACGCGGCGTCGACAGGCCAATCCGTTCGCCCTGTGGAATCCGGGGAGCCGCCGCACACGCAGGCAATCTTTGCGGCGCTGGGCGCGACGATTCGGGCGAAGGCGCTGCCGCTGCCGCTCTTCGAGGATCTCCTGAGCGCATTCCGTCAGGACGTCACCGTGTCCCGCTATGCCACGTGGATCGATCTGCTCGACTACTGCAGACGGTCGGCGAATCCGGTCGGCCGTCTCGTGCTCCGCATCGCGGACTACCGTGATGACGAACTCGACCGGTGGTCTGATTGCATCTGCACGGCGCTGCAGCTCACGAATTTCTGGCAGGATGTCAGCCGTGACTACGATCGCGGACGCGTCTACATGCCTCAAGAGGAACTTCGCGCATTTCGCGCCGCGGTCGATGCGGTCGGCAGCGGACGGATCGACGAGCCCTGGGCGCTCGCGCTGGCGTCGGCGGCACGACGCACGCGCGCCCTCTTCGATGCCGGGCGTCCGCTGTGCGATGCGGTCGACGGTCGATTGAAGTACGAGCTTCGAGCCACGTGGCTGGGGGGCATGCGGGTGCTGGCGCGGCTCGAACGCGCCCGGTTCGACGTCGTTCGCGAGCGGCCCAGCCTGGGCGCCAGTGATGGCCCGTGGCTCGTCTGGCGCATGATGACGTGGCTACTCGACTCGCGTGGGTCCGACGCCCTCGCCCGGGGGCCGTCGGTCAGGCCATGAGTCGCGACACCAGCTTCTACTATTCGTTCCTGGTCCTGCCGCCGAACAAGCGTCGCGCCATCATCGCGGTCTGGGACTTCTGCCGGGCCGTCGATGATGCGGTCGATGAAGTGATTCCGGAGCATCAGTGGGCGGGCGGATTGACCGCGGATGCGCGCGCGCGTGCCGCGCTCCAGATCGCGGGATGGCGTTCGGAGCTCGACGCGGTCTACAGCGGTACTCCAATGATGCCGCAAGGCGTGGCGCTTCAACCGCACGTGCGTGAGTTCAATCTGCCGCGCGTGCATTTCGAGGAGCTCATCGAAGGCGTCGAGATGGATCTGGCCTGCGCGCGCTACGACTCGTTCGACGCGCTGTCGGAATACTGCCGCCGGGTGGCGTCGGCAGTTGGACTCATCTGCGTCGAGATCTTCGGCTACCAGGACGCGCGCGCGCGCGCGTACGCCGGGAGCCTCGGGATGGCGCTGCAGCTCACGAACATCATCCGCGATGTCGCCGCCGATCTGCGACGGGGACGCATCTACTTCCCGATCGAGGATCTCGTACGGTTCGGCGTGACCGAAGCCGACCTGAGTCGCACGGCGAGGACCGCCCTGGTGAACGAGAAGGTGACGGCGCTGCTCCGCTTCGAGTGCAATCGTGCCCGCGAGTTCTATCGTCGAGCCGCGTCGGAGCTGCCACAGGTCGATGCGCAGAGTCTCGTCGCGGCAGAGATCATGGGCGGCATCTACTACGGCATCCTCCGGCGGATCGAGCGAAAGCGCTACGACGTGTTCAGCGCGCGGATTCGCGTGCCTCGGCCACAGCGAGCCGTGATCGCCCTCCATATCTGGATACGTGCGCTGCTCGGCTTCAAGCCACTGACGATTCGGTAATGGGGTCGGGAGTCATTTTCTGTTGGTAACTGGGAAAATGACTCCTGACCCCATCATCGTCATCGGCGGCGGCTTCGCCGGCCTGAGCGCCGCCACCGCCCTGGCCGAGCGTGGCGTGCGAGTGCTCGTGCTCGAAGCGAGGCCGTCGCTCGGCGGCCGCGCGACGGCGTTCACCGACCCGGCGACCGGAGAGCGCGTCGACAACGGGCAGCATGTGCTCGTCGGCGCGTATCACGAGACGTTCGCGTTCCTGCGGCGACTCGGCACCGATCGCGATGTCTGTCTTCAGCCCGACCTCGCAATCGACGTCATCGATCGCACCGGCCGCTGCTCGCGGCTCGCGTGCCCGCCGCTTCCCTCGCCCTTGCATCTGATTGCCGGCGTGATGCGATGGGATGCGATCGGTTGGCGCGATCGTGTCGCCGTTGCAGGCATGCGGCGCGCGATGGCCGGCCGCCGGCGCGAGCGATCTCATGAACGCGGCGACGGCGAGACCGTGCGTCAGTGGCTCGTCCGTCATGGCCAGACGTCGCGATTGATCGAGCTGCTGTGGGAGCCGCTTGCAGTGGCCGCGTTGAATCAATCGATCGACGAGGCTGCAGGCGCCGAGTTCGGCGGCGTCGTGAGCCGGATGTTCACGCGCGACCGACGCGACTGCGCGCTTGGACTGCCGCGCAAAGCGCTCGATGAACTCTATGCAGGTCCGGCCCGCCGCTATATCGAAAGGGCCGGCGGCCAGGTCAGGCTCGGCGCGCAAGCCAGGGTCAGCTGCGGTGCGCTTGCTCTGAGCGAGCCCACGGGGCGAGCCGAAGGGCGTCCGATGGTGCACGTGCGCGACGAGGTGCTCCGGGCGCACGCCGTCATCTGCGCGACGGCGTGGTACTCGCTGTCGTCGGTGTTCGTCGATCGCCCTGCGCCGCTGGCCGGTGTGCTCGATGCTGCCGACGCGACCCAGGCATCGCCGATCGTGACCGTCAATCTGTGGTTCGATCGTCCCGTGACCGCAGCCATGTTCGTCGGATTACCCGGTCGCGCCATGCAATGGGTCTTCGACAAGCGTGCGCTCTTCGGAGAGGAAAGCTCGCACCTGTCACTCGTGTCGAGCGGCGCGGTGGCTCTCGTAGGCAGGGAGAATCAGGAGATCATCGATCTCGCGCTGGGAGAACTCAGACAGGCGCTGCCGGCCGCGCGCGATGCGGTCGTGCGCCGCGCGGTGGTCGTCCGTGAAAAGCGCGCGACGTTTTCGGTGGCACCTGGGCAGCCGTCCCGCCCGTCGACGTGCACAGCGGTGCCGGGCCTGTTTCTCGCCGGTGACTGGATCGATACTGGCCTCCCCGCTACGATCGAAAGCGCGGTTGTCAGCGGGCATGCGGCCGCGGCCGCGGCGTTGGATTTTCTTGAAAGCCTTGCAGGTCCGGCTAAAGCCGGACCCTACGAGTGAGTCCGGCTAAAGCCGGACCCTACGTACGTATGAACTCGATCGTCGTCCACTATCAGGAGCTCGCCCTCAAGGGAAAGAACCGTCCCTGGTTCCTCGGCCGCCTCGTGCGCAACTTGCGGCGCGCGCTCTCTGATCTCGACGTGCAGAGTGTCCGAGCGCTGATGGGACGAATCGAGGTGGTTCTCGGGCCGTCAGCCGTTCGAGAGGAAGTCGGCGATCGCATCAGACGGACGTTCGGTATTGCGAACTTTTCGTACGCGAGGCGGACAGCGCTCGACATCGACGCGTTGACTGCCTCGATCCTCCAGGATCTTGGCGACCGCACCTGCGAGAGTTTCCGCATGTCGGTGCGTCGTGCCGACAAGCGTTTTCCCTTGACCTCGCCCCAGGTGGAACGTGAAGTCGGCGGTCGGATCAAGCAGGCCAGGGGATGGCGGGTGAATCTGGAAGAACCCGATCTCGACATCCACGTCGAGATGCTGACCGATCAAGCCTTTTACTTCTTTGGCAAGGAACGCGGACCAGGCGGGCTTCCGACAGGCACAGCCGGCCGAGTGGTCTGTCTGCTCTCGGGCGGTTTCGACTCGCCGGTGGCTGCGCATCGGATCATGAAGCGCGGCTGCACTGTCACGTTCGTGCACTTCCACAGCTATCCGATCCTGTCGCGCGCATCGCAGGAAAAGGCCAGGGAGCTCGTGCAGCTGCTGACCAGGTGGCAGCAGCGATCGAAGCTCTACCTCGTACCGTTCGGTGATGTGCAGCAGCAGGTGGTGCTCAGCGTTCCCGCCCCGATGCGCGTCGTCGTCTACCGGCGACTCATGCTTCGCATCGCCGAATCGATCGCGCGGCAGCGCGGCGCGCTCGCGCTCGTCACCGGCGACTCGATCGGTCAGGTCGCGTCGCAGACGCTCGAGAATCTCTCGGTCGTGGGGCAGGTCGCCACCCTGCCCATCTTTCGTCCGCTCGTCGGCATGGACAAGAGCGAGATCATGGCCGAGGCGGAGCAGATCGGCAGTTACCCGATCTCGATCATTCCCGACCAGGACTGCTGCACGTTGTTCACTCCGCGTAACCCGCTCACCCGTGCGCGTCTCGGCGATATCCAGGCAGCAGAGCAGTCCCTCCCGATCGACGACCTTGTCGCTCGAGCCGTCAACGAGTCCGTCGTCGAGTTCTGTGAGTTTCCCGTTCCGTCACGCGTCCGCTGCGGCATCGATGCCGTCGCGCCGTAGTTTGGCAGGCGCGAAGGCAGAGAGGTAGGATCGAGGTCTCGCATCGACCTGACAAAGAGAGGGCCACGTGGCAACTGCAGGAAGCGTAACCACCGGAATCGCTTCGATCCTCGGCGACGATGCCAGGCTGCTCGAGCACGAGTGCAAGACGATTCCCAAGTCGAGCCTGCTGCTGCCGGGTCCCGACTACGTCGACCGCGCCTACGGGCTCTCGGATCGCTCGCCGCGCGTGCTGGCCGCGCTGCAGGCGGTGCTCAACACCGGGAATCTCGCCAGGACCGGCTACGTGTCGATCCTTCCGGTCGATCAGGGCATCGAGCATTCGGCGGGCGCGTCGTTCGCGCCCAATCCGGCGTACTTCGATCCCGAGAACATCGTCAAGCTGGCAGTCGAAGGAGGCTGCAACGCGGTCGCGTCGACGCTCGGGGTACTCGGGTCGGTCTCGCGCAAGTACGCACACAAGATTCCGTTCATCATGAAGTTCAATCACAACGAGTTCATCTCCTATCCGAACTCGTACGACCAGATTCGCTTCGCGAGCATCAAGCAGGCGTTCGACATGGGCGCGATGGCCGTCGGCGCCACGATCTACTTCGGGTCGGAGGAATCGAAGCGGCAGCTGCAGGAAGTGACCGAGATGTTCCAGCGCGCCCACGAGATGGGCATGTTCACCGTGCTCTGGTGCTATCTCCGCAACCCGGCGTTCAAGACCAAGGACGTCGACTATCACCTCGCCGCGGATCTCACCGGCCAGGCGAACCATCTCGGCGTGACGATCGAGGCCGACATCATCAAGCAGAAGCTGCCCGAGAACAACGGCGGTTACAACGCCATCAACTTCGGCAAGACGAGCAAGCTGGTCTACTCGCAGCTCACGACCGACAACCCGATCGATCTGACACGCTATCAGCTCGCCAACTGCTATATGGGCCGCGCCGGTCTGATCAACTCGGGCGGCGCTTCGTCGGGTGAGGGCGACCTGAAGGAAGCGGTCAAGACCGCGGTGATCAACAAGCGCGCTGGCGGCATGGGCCTCATCTCCGGTCGCAAGGCGTTTCAGCGGCCGATGAAAGAAGGCGTCGCACTGCTCAACGCGATCCAGGACGTCTACCGTTCGCCGCAGGTGACGATCGCCTGATCGGGTCTAAGTTCGGACGTCGGCACACCGGAGTTCAGTTTTGTGTGGAACGGCGGCGAGCCCTAAAGGCGACGCGATCGCCGAAGAACCTAAAAACGTGCCGAAGGGAGCCCACACGGCGACGCCGTCGCAGGTAGCTCGGAAGATAAACGTCGGCTATCGGGATGGATCCGAAGGCACGTTTTTTCCGCGGCGCCGATCGGGCTGGCCGGCGTTCCACACAAAACTGAGCTCCGGCCACCGACAAGTGACGCTCACTTGGGTTCGACATGCGCATCGGGCTCACGGGTCCTGTCGGCGGGTCTCCCCGCTCGTCCTCGGCGCCAAAAGAACGATCACGCGTACCAAAAGACCTGACCACGGAGAGGGCGCCTGCGCGGCGAGCGGGATGCCCCTCCCGCCGCCACCCGTTCGGCGCGGCAACCAGCTTCGTAACCCAAGTGAGCGAGGTTCGACGCATTACGGCGGTCCGCGAATCAGCTTCTGCCAAGAAACTCGCGGAGCGCCTCGTAGGTACTCCGGAACGCGAGCTCGTCCCATGGAATCGTGTCGGGCGGGAAGAACCGCGCCTCGGAGCTCTCGTCGTCGATCGCGACGGATCCACCCATGATGGTGGCGACGTAGACGATGATGACCGGCGCCCGACCGGGGTAGGAATAGACGTTCAGCAGGCGATCGATGCGGACGTCGAGACCTGCTTCCTCGCGCGCTTCGCGGATTGCGGCCACCGGCACCTGCTCGCCGCGATCGACGTAGCCGCCGGGGAAGACCCACTTGCCGTAGCCCGGTTCGATCGCGCGCTTCAACAGCAGGATATGGTGCTCGTCGTTCTGCAGGATCGTTCCGACTGCCACCTTCGGATCCTGGTAGAAGATGAACCCGCACCGGACGCAGACGAGCCGATCCGGTTCCGTCGGCTTGACCGAGCGCAGCTCGAGATCTGCGCCGCAAAGCGGACAGAAGCTGTACGGGACTTCGTCGTGAGGATGCATAGGGCTGAGGCCCGGGCCCTGGGGCCCCTATAATTTACAGTGATGTCCATCTTGAAAGTCGCTCGCATGGGTCATCCCGTCCTCCGCGAGCGCGCACGGCCGTTCGAGAAGTCCGATCTGCGGAATCCTCTGGTGCAGAAACTGATCGACGACATGATCGAAACCATGCACGAGTACCACGGCGTCGGTCTGGCAGGTCCACAGGTCCATGAGGGGCGTCGGGTATTCGTGGCGCTGCTCGATGACGAGCCCGGCCCGGAAAGCGACGCGGTGGCGATCATCAACCCCGAACTCGTTCCGAACGCGCAGATGAAGGAGGAAGGCTGGGAGGGATGCCTCAGCATTCCCGACATCCGCGGGATGGTGCCGCGGTTCACCGATATCATCCTCAGGGGCCTCGATCGCGAGGGCAAGGCGGTGGAGCTCCAGCTCAAAGGATTTCCTGCGCGGGTCGCGCAGCACGAAACCGATCACCTCGACGGCGTGCTCTTCTTCGATCGCATGACGTCGATGCAGTCGTTGACGTACCTGGACGAGTACTCGAGATACCACACCAAGGACAACGACTGATCTCGAGTGGTCATTGCTCTATAATTTCCCGTGCTTTCCTCAGGATCTCCGATCGTTACCCTTCGCACCGCGCCGATGGTGCCGTTCGACGGCGCGATCGCCGCCGCGCGAACCTGTTACTCGCCGCGTGTCATCGGCGCGTCCGAGATTACCGATGCGCAGCGCAACTCGATTGGCTCGCTGACCTTCGATGCCGGTCATCACACCGTGTATCAGCACGCGAACTTCGAGTTCGGGCTGGAGAACATCTCACGGCAGTTCGTCTGGACGTTTCTGCATTCGTATCCGTTCTACAACTCCGAGCAGTCGAGCCAGCGCTACGTCAAGTTGAAGGAGCCGCGTGCATACGTGCCGCCGATCGCCGGCGCCGCGCGCGACCTCTTCGAAGACGCGGTCGTCCGTGCCTGGGATCGCTACGCGGAGCTCTCGGCGCTTCTCAAAGACGACGCGTTCGCGATCCTCAAGGAGCTGCGGTACGTCCGCCCCAACACCAATCCCGAGCGGTTGAAACAGATCGAGAAGGACGCCGAGAAGCGCGCGATTGAAACGGCGCGCTACGTGATTCCGATTGCGGCCTTCACCTCGATGGTGCACACCGTCTCCGGCATCGTGCTGCACCGCCTCTACCGGATGATGAACACCGGCGACGCGCCGCACGAGTCGCGCGAGGTCGTGTCCGAGATGGTGCGACTGGTCAGAGAGTGGGACCCGAACTTCTTCGAGAAGGTGGGCGCCGGGCCGCTGCGGGCGGAGGACGTGCCCGAAACGCAGATTCCGGTCGCCGCAGACCGCGGTGAGCGCTTCGCTGCGGCGTTCGACCGACGCTTGAACGGTCGATGGTCGCGGTTGCGCGACGTCTCGCCCGATGCCGAGGAGATCCTGGCTGAAGCAGTACGGTCGGTCTTCGGCCTGACGGCGTCCGAGCTGTCCGACGATGAGGCGCTCGACCGCGTGATGAATCCCGCGCGCAATCGCTATCGGCTCGAGGTGCTCAATGTCTCGCATCACTCGCCGCTGATGCGCGCGCTGCACCATGTGAGCTACGTGTTCGAGAAGCGGCTCAGTCACACCGCCGACTCGCAGGATCAGCGGCATCGGATGGTCCCGGCCTCGCGGCCGCTGATGACGTTCGCCGACACCGGGACGCCCGACTACATCACGCCGCGGCTGATCGGCGCGAACCCGCGTGCGAAGGCGGTCTACGACGAGGCGATGCGCGAGGCGTGGGCAGCCAAGAACCAGCTGCTGGCGCTGGGCGTTCCGGTCGAGTTCGCGATCTACGTCCTGCCGAATGCGAAGACGCTGCGCTTCATCGAATCGGGATCGCTGCTCTCCCTGCTGCACAAATGGACCCAGCGCACCTGCTTCAACGCGCAGGAAGAGATTTATCTCGCATCGATGGACGAAATCGCGCAGGTCCGGTCCGCGCATCCGCGGATCGGCCGCCACATCGGTCCGCCGTGTGTGATCCGCAACGGCCTGATCTCGCCGCGCTGCACCGAGGGCTCCCACTTCTGCGGTGTGCCGGTGTGGCGCGACTTTCCGAACGCCATCCGACGACTCTGATGATCGCGGCCTGGCTGGTGCACTTCTACACCGCCAGTGGCGTCGTGCTCGCGTTCCTCGCGACGCGCGCCGTCATCGCCGAAAACTATCGCGCCGCGTTTTTCTGGCTCTACGTCCAGGTCGTCGTCGACGCGACCGACGGTATCCTGGCGCGCCGGGCGCGTGTGTCGGAGCGGCTTCCGTGGTTCAATGGCGCGAAGCTCGATGACATCATCGACTACCTGACGTACGTCTTCATTCCCGCGCTGATCGTCTGGCGCGCGGCGCTCGTGCCCGAGACGTGGACGCTCGTTGTCGTGAGCGCCATGATGCTGTCGAGCGCCTACGGCTTCAATCGCGCCGACGCCAAGACGGGCGATCACTTCTTCACCGGTTTCCCCTCCTACTGGAACATCGTCGCCTTCTACCTGCTGGTGGCTGGATGGGCCCAGGCGGTGAACGCGGCGTTCCTCCTGGCGTTCGCAGCGCTCGTGTTCGTGCCGATTCGCTACATCTACCCGTCGCGGACTCCGGTGTGGCGCCCGGCGACAGTCATGGTGGGCGTGACCTGGGGCCTGCTCCTGCTTTTGATGCTTCGGGACTATCCTGCAGTGTCGCGGGTGATGTTCTGGATATCGCTGGTGTATCCGATCTACTACGTTGCGCTATCGTTGGTGCTGCACGGGGGTCGTAGACCCCATGCCGCAGGAACCCCCTGAACCATGAACCCGATCGCCATTCACGCCCACAACCCGAGCCCCTATACGGGTGACGGCAACTGGACGTGGCTGATTCGCGGCGACGTGACGACTCTCATCGATGCCGGAACCGGTGAGCAGGCTCATCTCGACGCGGTCGCCGACGCGCTCGACGGTGTGCCGCTCGCGCAAGTGCTGGTCACGCATGCGCACGGCGACCATGCCTCCGGTGCACCCGCGCTGGCGCAGCGGTTCCCCGGTGCGCGGTTTCTGAAGATGCCGTGGACGGAGCGCGACGGCAAATGGCCGGTGACATGGGAGCCGATCGCGGCCGGTCAGCAGATCGCTGCCGGCGACGTCACGCTGGCGGCCGTCCACACGCCGGGTCACGCACCCGATCATCTGTGCTTCTGGCACGACGCCACGCGGACGCTCTTCAGCGGAGACCTTGCAGTGAAAGGGACCACGGTCTTCATTCCATCGAACCATCGCGGCGATCTCTCGGACTACCTGGCTTCGCTCGAACGCGTCATCGCACTGCAGCCGATGCGACTGCTGCCCGCGCATGGCCCGGTCATCGACGATCCCTGCACCGTGCTTCGCGGCTACATCGACCATCGTCACGAGCGCGAACGTCAGATCGTCGCGGCGCTGGAAGAAGGTCCGCTGACGCCGGACGAGCTGGTGTCGCGGATCTATCGCACCCTCAACGACGCGCTCCTGATGATGGCGCGCGAGAGCGTCGAGGCGCATCTCGTGAAGCTCGCACGCGAGGGACGCGCCGGTCGACGCGGTGACGCGTGGCATATCATTGAGCCATGAATCAGATCGTCGATTTCATCAACGTCAACCGGGATCGATACATCGAGGAACTGAAACAGTATCTGGCGATCCCGAGCATCAGCGCGCTGCCCGAGCACGCGGCCGATGTGCGCCGCGCCGCGGAGTGGACGGGCGACGCGCTGCGAACCGTGGGGATGCAGAACGTGCGGTTGTTTGACACGCCGGGCAACCCAGTCGTCTACGGCGATTGGATGAACGCGCCGGGCAAACCGACGATTCTCTTCTACGGCCACTACGATGTGCAGCCGGTCGATCCGATCGACCTGTGGACGAGCCCTCCATTCGAAGCGACCGTGCGCGACGGCGAGATCTACGCGCGCGGCGCCGCCGATGACAAGGGGCAGGTCTTCATGCACATCAAGGCGGTCGAGGCTCACCTCAAACAGGCGGGGAACCTGCCGATCAACATGAAGTTCTTCATCGAGGGCGAGGAAGAAGTCGGCAGCGAGCACCTCGACGAGTTCGTGCGCGCGCACAAGCAGGATCTGGCCGCGGATGTCGTCGTGATTTCGGATTCGCCGATGTTCGACCGGGGCATTCCGTCAATCTGCTATGGGCTGCGCGGGCTGACCTACTTCCAGCTCGACATGAAGGGTTCGAAAAGCGATCTCCACTCGGGATCGTTCGGCGGCGCGGTCGCCAACCCGGCGTTCGTGCTGGCGCAGGTATTGGCGCAGATGAAGGATCGCAGCGGCCGCATCAAGATTCCCGGCTTCTACGACGATGTGCGCGCGTTGAGCGAGGCCGAACGCGCGGAGTGGAAGAAGCTGCCGTTCAGCGAGACGAAATACCGGAAGGAGCTCGGCGCGCCGAAACTCTTCGGCGAAACCGGCTACTCGACGCTCGAGCGCGTGTGGGCCCGGCCGACCCTCGAGGTCAACGGTCTGCTCTCGGGCTTCACGGGCAGCGGCGCGAAGACGGTGCTTCCCGCGAAGGCGATGGCCAAGGTCAGCATGCGCCTCGTGCCCGATCAGAATCCGCAGAAGATCGGCGATCTCTTCGAAGAGTACGTGAAGAAGATCTGTCCCAAGACCGTCGAGCTGACGGTTACGCGCATGCAGAGCGGCAAAGCCTGGATGACTGAGTTCGACAACAAGTACGTACGCGCAGCCGGCCGCGCGATCGAGCAGGGATTCGGTCAGGCCCCGGTGTTCACCCGCGAAGGCGGCTCGATTCCGGTGGTCTCGACGTTCCAGGAGGAACTCGGCTTGCCGAGCGTGCTCTTCGGCGTCGGCCTTCCCGATGAGAACGCGCATGCACCCGACGAGCGGCTCGACCTCGGTAACTTCCATAACGGGATCATCGCAGCGGCGTACCTCTACCAGGAAATCGCGCAGATAACTGACGCTCACTGACTATCGTCGGTGCGATCCCTCTGTCGATTGTCGGTGCGATCCGGCTGACGTTCGTCGGTGCGATCCCACTGTCGTGCGTCGGTGCGATCCTCTTTTGTTCGTCGGTGCGATCCTGCTTTCGCGTGTCGGTGCGATCTTGCTGTCAACGTCTGAGCCATTTCGCGTACACTGCGCCCCGCGCCGCAACCCGTACGAAGCGAATCAGATCGCACCGACATACGACAGAAAGATCGCACCGACATACGACAGAAAGATCGCACCGACTGTCGTCAGCCGGATCGCACCGGCAGACGATAGTGGGATCGCACCGACACGGAAGTCCGGCTCAAGCCGGACCCTACATGAAAGGAGGAGCCATGAAGTTCATCTGCCTCTCGGCGCTGTTGACCTCGATGGCCGTTGTCGTCGCTGCCGATGGCGTTCCCACCGTCGTCACCTACGTGCCGCATGAGAAGGTCGCGGCGACGATGGTGAAGGGTGGGCAAATCATCGGGGATCACGGTCTCATCGTGCTGGCGCAGCGACGCGGGGCAGGCGAGGTCGAAGTGCACGAGAAGACCAACCACGTGTTCATCATCGTCGAGGGCGAGGCGACGTTCGTGACCGGTGGCACGCTGGTCGATGCGAGGGACACGGCGCCAGGTCAACGTCGCGCGCCAAGTGTGAAGGGTGGAGAGGTTCATCACCTGAGCAAGGGCGATGTGATCACCATTCCTGCGAAGACGCCGCACTGGTTCAAGGAAGTGCCGACGCAGACGATCGCGTACTACGCGGTCAACACCGAGCCGTAGCGAGGCACGAGATCGTGTGAATTACTCGACTGAGACCTTTGGTTCAGATTCGCGAGGAACGCCCCGACGACGCTGCGGCGATTCGTGAAGTCAACGATCGCGCGTTCGGTCAGGACCAGGAGGGCCGCATCGTCGATGCCTTGAGGGCGAACCGGGCGGCGATGCTCTCGCTCGTGGCGACACTCGACGATCGAGTGGTCGGTCACATCATGTACAGCCCCGTTTCCATCGGCGACGTCTCAGGCGCGGGGCTGGGACCGATGGCCGTGCTCCCCGAACATCAGAATCACGGGATCGGAAGCGCTCTGGTGAGATCGGGGAACGAGAAGATTGCACAGGCGGGTTCCCCTTTCATCGTCGTCGTCGGGCACGTGTCGTTCTATCCGCGCTTCGACTTCCAGCCCGCTCGAAGGTTCGGAATCACCTGCGAGTGGAGCGTGCCGGACGAGGTCTTCATGGCGCTCGTGCTCGACGAGCGAAAAATGCACGGCGTCGCCGGTCTCGCCAGATATCGGACCGAGTTTCACATGGACGTTCACGAACTCCACGTCCGGCAGGTGATCGAATTGGCGAGACGGGCAAGGGCTGCCGGGAATCATCCATTCGGTGCGCTTCTGGCCATTGGTGATCGAGTGCTGCTGACCGCTCAGAACACCGTCATCACCGACCGCGATCCGACCGCGCATGCGGAAACGAATCTCGTCGCCGAGGCGATTCGACGCCTGCCGTCGGATGAGATTCGACGCAGCGTGCTCTACACCAGCTGCGAGCCGTGCGCGATGTGTGTCGGCACGATGTACTGGGCCGGGATTCGATCGATCGTCTTCGCCCTTCCCTCGTCGGAGTTGGCGCTCCTTGCCGGTGGCGACCTTCTCGTGCCGTGCGCCGACCTCTTCGCGCGAGCGGCTGACCCGGTCACGATCATCGGTCCTCTCCTGATCGATGAGGCCCGTGAGGTGCATCGTGGCTACTGGCCTCCGCGGGGCCGATTCGCTGTGTAGGCAACGGAGCGCGACGGAGAAAACGGAATTAACAGGAGAAACGGAGAAACGGAAAACATTTTCAAAGTCTCTCCGTTCCTCCGTTTCTCCTGTTCATCCGTTTCCTCCGTCAGCTCCGTTCCTTCTCAGGCGTGCTGTGGGTACTACCGCCAGGTCCCTCTCGCGCCGGTCCGCTGGCTCGCGCCGACGTGGGATACTCCGGATTGGAGTCCTGAACGCTGCCGGACCCGACGCCGGGGGGACGCGATGTCAGTTCGAATCAGACTTGCGAGCGAGCAGGACGCGGATGCCATTGCCGCGATCTATCGGCCGGTCGTTGAAGACACGGCGATCTCGTTCGAGACCACTGCACCCGGCCGAGAGGAGATGGCGCGCCGCGTTGCTGAGACGCTCTCCAGCTACCCCTGGCTCGTGTGCGAGCGCGACGGCAGGATCGCCGGCTACGCTTACGCGACGCGCCACCGCGTGCGTGCCGCGTATCAGTGGTCGGTCGACACCTCGGTCTACATCGATGACGCCGACAGGCGTTCGGGTGTCGGGCGCGGGCTATACCTGTCGCTCTTCGCCATCCTCGCGGCGCAAGGCTATTTCAACGCGTTTGCCGGCATCGCGTTGCCGAATCCCGGGAGCGTCGCGCTCCACGAGGCGATGGGATTCGAGAAGCTGGGTGTCTATCACAACGTCGGATTCAAGCTGGGCGAGTGGCGCGACGTCGGCTGGTGGCAGCTGATACTTCGATCGCACGAAGCGGTGCCGCATGAACCGCTCGCGCTCGATTCCGTTCGCAGGCTGCCGGCGTGGGAGCGTCTGCTCGTGCGCGGAGAAGCAGTTGTGCGCGCCAAGGCCGCGTAGTATCTATTTCCAGTCGAGCGGCCGGCCGGCCCGATACCACGGCGCCCGACCGCTGGCAGCGTTCGCGAGCGTGCGTCCGGGATTGGCGGCAAACCGAAGCGGGATACGAATGAACGGGCTGCGCACGCGCTGCTCGGCCCACTTCACGACGTAGCGGTCGAGCGCGTCCTCGGCAACCATGAAGCCGACACCGCCGATCGGCGTCACCACGTGATCGACCCAGCCTGCCGTCTTGGGATTCATCCCGACGTTGCCGATCGAGGCCTCGCTCAACGGACCGATCTCGAACTGGATGCTGTAACTCATGATCCAGGCCATCGCGCCGATGCGAGACAGGAAATAGCCGCGGTCAGTGCTGAATTCCAACGGCGCCCCGGGCTTGTGGTCGAGCCAGATGTAACCGGCTGCCGCCCCGTGGATGGGATGGCCGATGTAGTTCATCGTCCAGGCATCGGTATCCGTCCATTGCTGCGGCATGCGGACCGATCGGGCGTAGTCGCGCCAGAAGTTGCCACCGAGCTCACGTCGGGTCTTTTCCTGGATCGCGATGCGGGTGCCGTGCTCGATGAGGAGCAGCTTGAACGAGTCGCCGATGGCGCCGAAAATATCCGCGCCCTGGCGATCGTCGTGCGTCCCGACGGTCAGCCCCTCCTGCGCGGCCGCACTGCCAATTGCCACAGTGCTCATCGTCAACGCTGCCAGGAAAGACACCACCCCATGCAACCCCGCTCGACGGGTCATGTCGTCTTCGCCGCCTTCCGTCGCGCACCGCATAGATAATCTAATCGACGGGTTGCGGGTACCCCCTCGGGTCAATTCCTGAGAAAGGCGCTATGAGTTCATGACCGAGCACACTGCATCGAGCACGCCGCGTCGCGTCGAGTACAAACGAATCGCTACCGAAGAGGCGTGGGCGCCAGCCGAGCTCTTATCGCGCTATCGAAGCATGGCGGCGGACAGGAGCCTGGACGATCCCGGATTCATCGCGCTGTGGACGCGGCTGGGTTCTCGCACGCAGTTGAGCGATCGTCTCGCGAACATCGGAGCGGGCCGCGTCGCCGACATGGACGCGTCGGGCATCGACATGCAGATCCTGTCGTTGACCTCGCCGGGCGTGCAGGTGTTCGATGCCGCCACCGCAAACGCAATCGCCGTCGATACCAACGACCAGGTTGCACAGGCGGTGCGCACGTATCCCAGCCGGTTCGCCGCGCTGGCCGCCGTCGCCCCCCAGGATCCCCGGACCGCCGCCCGGGAGATCGACCGCGCCGTCCGCACGCTCGGCCTGAAGGGCGTCATCATCAACTCCCACACACGCGGCGAGTTCCTCGACGATCCGAAGTTCTGGGAGATCTTCGAAGCCGCCGAAGCGCTCAACGTGCCGATCTACATTCACCCGCAGGCGCCGCCCCCCGCGATGATCGGTCCGTACGTCGAGCGCGGACTCGAGGGTGCACTCTGGGGGTTCGGCGCCGAGACGGGACTTCATGCGCTCGCCATCATCCGGAGCGGCGCACTCGATCGATTTCCCAGGCTGCGGATCGTGATCGGCCACGGCGGCGAGGCGCTGCCGTTCTGGCTGTTTCGTCTGGACTACATGAACCGGACGGCGCGCCCTGCCATACGAACGGATGCCTCTTCGCTCGCCAGGCAGATCAGTGAATACATGAAGGAGAACTTCTACGTCACCACGAGCGGCATGGCATGGGCGCCGGTGATCACGTTCATCCAGTCGGTGCTCGGCGTCGATCGGGTGCTTTACGCGATGGACTATCCGTATCAGTTCGAGATCAATGAAGTGATCGCGAGCGACGAGACGCCGATGACAGCCGAGGACCGGAAGAAATTCTTTCAGACGAATGCGGAGCGGGTGTTTTCGCTCATCTAGGGCCACAAAGATCACGGAGATCTTGGCCACGGAGATCAC
Source organism: Vicinamibacterales bacterium (assembly GCA_036407095.1). Lineage (GTDB taxonomy): Bacteria > Acidobacteriota > Vicinamibacteria > Vicinamibacterales > UBA2999 > Gp6-AA40. The sequence continues at coordinate 211,952 of DASWZV010000144.1, forward strand.
GGAGGTCACGAAGCGGAATCAAAAAGCGGAAGACTCTGTGATCTTCGTGATCTGCTCAGAAAATGTGCTCCGCCATTGCCACCGGAAACGGAGCCTGCGGAGGAAACGGAGAAAAGCATCAACACGGGGACACCGGAGAAAACAGGAGAAACGGGACATGCGTCGACGTGATCAAGATCGACAATTCCCGTTGCCGCCGTTGGACCGTTATCCCCGTGTGACCATCCCGTTCCCCCCGTCTCCCCCGTTGTCTGCTCTCAAAGTCGCTCGCCGACTTTCATGGAACGGGGTGAGCCGCGTTCATGGGCGACTCCGTGTGAAAATCCTCCGTTCTCTCCGCAATTCGTTTCTCAGTTCTTATTGTGCGGGGTGAGCTGCGCTCATGACGACGGCGCGGCCATGGAACTCCGTGTTCTTCGTGGCTAATTCAAGGAGGCGACACGCCTACGCAACGTCTTGACGTGCTCCCAGATCTGCTGATGCTCTTCGCGTGCGTCCTTGTCCAGCTCGCCCATGCTCGAGAGCTTGAGGTAGGTCTGCAGATCGCGCAGTGCGGCGGTGACGTCGTTCAAGTGGTAGGCGAGCAGGCCCCGATCGCGCAGCTCGCTGAGCGCCGATGGCGTGATCGCCAGCAGCAGCTCGGTCACATCGCGCGCCTGCGGGAACGAGCGCATGTTGACGTAGATGCGCTTCAGGTTGAGCAGCATGCGGACGATGATCTGATGGCGCGTAGCCGGCGCGAGCAGCGATCTGCTGAATGCGACCTCGTTGCCGACGTGCTTCTGCAGCAGCAGCCGGCATTTGTGCTCTGAGAGCAGCGCACCCGCGTGAAACGGGTCGATGATGAGATCGCTGCCACGGCGCTCGGGGCAGCGCACCAGGAAGTGGCCCGGGAAGTTGACGCCGTCCACCTGAAGTCCGGCGCGCCGCGCCACTTCCATGTAGACGACCGACAGCGTGATCGGAATACCGGTCCGCCGGTCGAGCACCTCGTTGAGACAGCTGTTGCGAGGGTCCTCGTAGTGGTCGCGGTTGCCGACGAACTGCAGCTCTTCGAAGAGGTAGTCGTTGAGCGCCTTGACCCCGGACGACGTCGTCGAATCGCCGGTCGCCGTCGCGTGCCGCTCGATCGCCCGGCGCGCGGCGTCGCCCATGGCGTCGAGCCGCGACACGTACGGCTCTGGGTCGAGGCGGGGGTACTCGATGCGGGCGATGAGCAGCGTGGCTCTCGCGAGGCTGGTCCCGGGGGCATTGGACGCAGTGATGAGTGCCGAGAGCAGGTCTTTCTTCACGTGCGATCTATTGTCTCAGTGTGCGCACAATCGATCCAGCGCCGCCAGCGTCAGCGCGTTCAACCCGTCGACAACGAGCTCGGCGCCGACCAGCTCGTGAGCGGGATAGCTCGATGTCACGCCCACCCGGCGCAGGCCGGCGCCGTGAGCCGACTCGAGCCCCCAGCGCGAATCTTCGATCGCGACGGTTCGCCGTGGATCGAGGGTGTCTCCAGCACCTTCGCGGAGGCGATCGAACGCCAGCCGATACGGCGCCGGTGACGGCTTGCTCTCCGGCGTATCACCCGATGCCACGATCGCAGCGAAGAGGTGGGCCAGGCCGGCCGCTTCGACGATCGCCACGATCTCGTGCCGCTGCGCGCCGGATGCGATTGCAATCGGAACGGCTGCCGCGGTCTCGCGGATGAATTCCGCGGCCCCTGGAAAGAGTACGGCGTCGGACTGGAGCAGGGCTTCCATGTGCTCGCCTTTGCGCGCGACCAGCGTCGCCACATCGGTCGCGTTCATCCGCAGCCGGCGATCGCGTGCCAGCGCTTCGAACACGCCGGCGTCATCGTAGCCAAGATAGCGCGAGTAGTACTCATGCGTCGTCAGCTCGACGCCCTCGCGCTCGAGCGCCTGCTGAAACGCCGTCAGGTGAAGCGGCTCGCTGTTCGCGATGACGCCGTCGAAGTCGAAGATGACCGCCTGGAGTGGACGGCTCATGCGCCGGGCTTCTTCTCCCCGGCGCGGATGGCGACCTTCAGCCGGTTCGACGGCGGCGGGTAGGGGCACTCGTAGGTGTCGTTGTACGCGCAGTACGGGTTGTAGGCCTTGTTGAAGTCGATGGTGTAGAGGCCGGTGCCGGTAGGGTGGAGATCGAGATAGCGTCCGGCAGGATAGGACTCGGCGCCCGATGTCGTGTCGACGAACGGCACGAACAGATCGACGATCGGCTGCCCGTCTTCTACGAATGCACCCAGGCTCATGTTCTGGTTCTGGAGCGTGAACTCGAGCACGCCGACTGTCTGATAGCGCCGCTGGGTGCCCGTCGATGTCGGCATCGTGACCCTGGGCCGGTTGTCGGCGTCGGCGAGCTTCAACTGCGCCGGCACCACGTAGCTCTCGTCCGGCGGGAAATAGCGCAGCGGCAGCAGCGTGTCCTTCCGGTTGGCGGGGATCGGATCCTTCTCGGTGCGGAACTGCTCATCGCGGGCCGTGCGGAAGGCCGTCAGGTCGGCGGCGTAGTTGCCCGTCTCGGGAGCGCCGGGGCCGGACGTGCACGCGACGAGCAGGCTCGCAAGGCAACACCCCGCGAGCAAGCGAGTGCTAAGCGACCACATATCCTCGGTTCTCGGTTGCGGCGTCGGCAAGTGTGCGCCGAAGAGCCACGGTGTTGATCGGCGTGACTTTGAGCACGCGCCGCAGCGCGGCCAGCAGCGTCCGCAGCGTATCGCCTTCGGCCATCGCCGCCAGCGCGCTGCGAGCCGCATTGTCGACGCGCTGCGCCGCGTCGTTGACGAATACACGTGCCGCGGCGACATGGAGCTCGGACTTCGGCTGCTGCTGTGCCAGCGCCTCGCGTGCGCGAAGCACGGCGCTTTCAGCCGAGTAGATGTCGATCAGGATGTCGGCCGCGTAGCTCAGAACCTCCTGCTGATCGGTCAGGCCCTCGCCATAGGTCTGCATCGCGGTGCCCAGCACCATCAGCGCAACCTTCTTGAACGCGGCCACTGCGCGCAGTTCCTCGTCCAGTTCGTCACCGCTACCGACGCCACCACTGACAGAAGGTGAGAGCACCTCGTCCTGCAGACGCTTCGCTGCCGCGATGAGCGGCAGGTCTCCCTTGAGCGCGCGCCGGATCAGCATGCCCGGGATCAGCAATCGATTGATCTCGTTGGTCCCCTCGAAAATGCGATTCACGCGTGCGTCGCGATAGAACCGTTCGGCCTGGTAGTCCTTGACGAAACCATTGCCGCCGTGAATCTGGATGTTCTCGTCGAGCACGTAATTGAGCGTCTCGCTGCCGGCGACTTTCGAGATCGATGCCTCGATGGCGAACTCCTCGAACGCCGCGGCAACCGCCGCGCCGCTCCGAGGTCCCTGTGACAGGAGCGCGTCGATCAGTCCAGCGCTCCGGTAGACGAGGCTTTCCACCGCGTAGATGCGCGCGTACATTTCGCCGAGCTTGTGTTTGATCGCGCCGAAATTCGCGATCGGCTGGCCGAACTGCCGCCGCGAGGAGGCGTAGGACGCCGCATCGGCGAGCGCCGCACGCGCGCCACCGTTGCACATCGCGCCAAGACTGAAGCGGCCGTAGTTCAGCGTGTTCAGCGCCACCTTGTGGCCCTTGCCGATCTCGCCGAGCACGTTGCCTGCAGGCACCTTCGCATCCTGGAGGATGATCGGCGTCGTCGAGGAGCCGTGCAGGCCCATCTTGTGCTCTTCCTTCCCCGAGCTGACACCGGGAAACGCGCGCTCGACGATGAAGGCAGTGAACTGCTCGCCGTCGACCTTCGCGAACACGATGATGACGTCCGCGAAGCCGCCGTTGCTGATCCACATCTTCTCGCCGTTGAGCATCCAGCTGCCGTCGGGCTGCTTCGTCGCGCGCGTCTTCGCGGCGAGCGCATCGCTGCCCGACCCCGATTCGCTGAGCGCGTAGGCGCCGACCATTTCTCCCGACACGAGACGCGGCAGGTACTTCTCTTTCTGCTCCGGGGTCCCGAACAGCACGAGCGGCAGCACACACAGATTGGCCTGTCCTCCGAACGTCGTCGCAAACGACGCCGACGGGCCGATCTGCTCGACGACGACGAGCGAGGAGGTCTTGTCGAGGTCGAGCCCGCCGTATTCCTCCGGGACTTGAATCCCGAGCAGGCCCAGCTCACCGCATCGACGTACGAGCTTGCGCGCCAGCTCCCAGTCTTTGGTTTCGAGACGATCGAGATTCGGCAGCACCTCCGCCTCGACGAACTCCGCGGTCGTCCTGGCCATCATCCGGTGCTCATCGGTCAGTCGCCCGGGGGTGAAGACCTCGGAAGATGGCGTCTCTTCGAGCAGCCAGGATCCGCCCTTGCGCGTGGGGACGTGGGTTCCGGTTTCGGCCGGTTGTTCGTAGTGTCCGGCTTTAGCCGAACCCTTAGATGTTGTAGTCATAGGCGTTCGAAAATGCCGGCGGCGCCCATGCCGCCGCCGACGCACATCGTGACCAGTCCGTAGCGCGCCTGCCGGCGCTGCATCTCGTGAAGCAACGTCGTAGTCAGTTTCGCGCCGGTGCAGCCGAGCGGATGTCCCAGCGCGATCGCACCGCCGTTGACGTTCAGCTTACCCGGATCGAGTGGCAGTTCGCGAAGGCAGGCGATCACCTGTGCGGCGAACGCTTCATTGAGCTCGATCAGATCGATCTGATCGAGCGTCAGACCGGCGCGCTCCAGGACCTTCTTGATCGCCGGCACCGGCCCGATGCCGAAGCGCTCCGGCGGCACGCCGGCGGTCGCGAATGCCACGAACCGTGCCAGCGGTGTCAATCCGCGCTCGCGGGCGATCGTGTCGGAGGTCAGGACGAGCGCAGCGGCGCCGTCGCTCGTCTGCGAGGAGTTGCCGGCGGTCACGGTGCCCGACGCATGGAACGCCGGTCGCAGTTTGCCGAGCGCCTGTGCCGAGGTGTCGCGCCGCGGCCCTTCGTCGCGATCGAACGTGACCTGACGAACGTCGTGCCCTCCGTTCTGCGGTACCGCAACGGAGAACGTCAGCGGCGTGATCTCGCCGGCAAAGCGGCCGGCGTCGATGGCCGCAACCGCACGCTGATGGCTGGTCAAGGCGAAGGCGTCCTGCTCCTCTCGCGTAATCGAGTAGTCGCGCGCGTGATTCTCCGCGACGAGGCCGGTGCTCAGATACACATCCGGATACCGATCGACGAGCGTCGGGTTGGGACAGACTTTGTTGCCGCCCATCGGCACCAGGCTCATCGACTCGGTTCCGCCGGCGACGACGACGTTCGCGAAGCCGCACATGATGTGCTCGGCCGCCGATGCAATCGCCTGCAGACCCGACGCGCAGAAACGGTTCATCGTCACTGCAGACGCGTCCACCGGTACGCCGGCGCGCAGGCTTGCGATCCGCGCGACGTTCAGGCCCTGCTCCGCCTCCGGCATCGCACAGCCGACGATCACATCGTCGACTTCAGCGGGCGTCACACCGGGTGCGAGGCGCAATGCGCTCTCGATGACGGCGGCGGCCATGTCGTCGGGCCTCACGGTCTTGAGTGCGCCGTTGGGAGCCTTGCCAACAGCGGTACGCGTGGCGGAAACGACTACTGCGTCCTGCATGAGAAATCAGAGAGAAGCTCTTCGAGCGCATCGCCGACTTCGCTGGCCTGACCGTCGAAGAGATGGTTTGCGCGATCGATCTCGACGAGCTCTTTCGGCTCCTCCAGACGTGCATAGAATTCGCGCACCGCCTTGAGGGAGATGATCTCGTCGCGCTCGCCGTGAATGATGAACTTGGGCTTCGTCGACCCGGTGACCGGCGCGTAGTCGTAGCGGTCGACGGGTGGGGCCACGCCAATGAGCGTACAGATTCTGTCGTCGGTAGCGCCGCTTGTCATTGCGATGTACGAGCCGAAGGAGAACCCCGCCGCCCACAGCTCCAGACCAGGATACCGCGCGGCCATGAAGTCGACGGCGGCACGGAAATCATCGAGCTCGCCGCGGCCCTCGTCCCACGTCCCCGCGCTTCGGCCGACGCCACGGAAGTTGAAACGCAGCACCGCGCAGCCGATCCGCGTCAACGCCTTGGTCCCCTGAAAGACCACCTTGGTGTGCATCGTACCGCCCTGGATGGGCAACGGATGAGCGAACACCGCGGCGACACGAGGCGTTCCAGCGGGCAGATCGATCATCGCTTCCAGTGGTCCGAGCGGGCCCGCAATCTCACGGATGGGCTCAGCCAACACGTCTCCTTCGATCGCCCTCATGTACTGTATGACCCGCAAAGTCGAGGATCAGATCCGCAAATGCCTCCGCACGCGTGATCGGCCCGAGATGCCCCGTCCGCGGGATCGTGGCGCTCGTCGCGTGGGGCAGCAGCCGCAGGTATTCGCGTGTCTGGTGGACGGGAACGACGCGGTCGAGATCGGCGTCGCCGGTAGCAACCAGCGTTGGACACTGGATCTGACGGATGTCCCGTTCGAGATCGAGCCCGTCGACGAGCGTCACGCGTCGAGCCATGAGCGTCGGCGAGAAGATGTGCCGCAGCGCGTTCACCGCCTGCTTCACGCTGAAGGCGAGGCCCGATATCAGTCCCCCGCGCGCAGCCACGATCTCGCGGCACATCCGCAGCGAGAGGACGCAGAAGAGCGGCGTGAGCAGCCGTGGCGCGCGCATCAGGAATCGTGCCCTCGAGTCGGGGCCCCATGAAGGTGGCAACGCCGACATCAACACGAGCGCCGACACCCGGTCTGGATGCCGGGCCGCGAACGCGGCCGCGATCAGCCCTCCATACGAGATGCCGCAGACCGTCGCGCGCTCGAGGCCGGCCGCGTCCATGGCATCAGCGACCTGCTGCACGTAGCACCCAAAGCCGCTGGTCTCGTCGAAGTGCCCCCCGCACGTCGGCTCGTCGGCCAGCGAGAACGTGATCACGCGGCAGCGCTTCGCCAGCGCGTCGACGGTCGGGCTCATCCACTCCCAGCGGCCCTGAATGCCGGGAACGAGGATGACCGGAGTGCCGGAGCCGCGATCGACGATCTTCATCTCCACGATCTTCGTGATCCTAATTCCTCAGAGGTTTGCCGGTTTTCAGCGTGAACTGAATCCGCTCCTGCGTTTTCCGCTCGGCGATCAGGCTGAGGAACGCCTCCCGTTCGAGGTCGAGCAGATGCTGCTCGGTCACTGTGGTCGCGTGCCGCAACGACGCGCCTCCACCCATGATCGTCGCCAGCTTTCGCCCGATCAAGGCGTCGTGGTCGCTGATGCGGCCGGCCCGCGAGGCGAGGTGCACACCGAGCTTGAGGGTGGCCGAGACCGACTCGCCTCCGACCGGGATGGCGTGTCTCGGCGGCGGCGGCTGGTACCCGTCGCGCACGCGCTGCAGCGCGCGCGCCTTGGCGTCGGCGAGGAGCCGCTCTCGATTCATCGTGATCGCATCGACCGCACGGAGATATCCGATGCGCTGCGCATCGGGGCCGCTGGTCGACGTCTTCGCAAAACCGATCGCCTCGAATGCCCGTTGAACGGGCGGCAGATAATCGTTGCTGCCCGGCTCCAGCTGCTCGGCGGCGCGCGCGATCAGTTCCTTCGTGCCACCCCCGGCGGGAATCAGTCCAACGCCGACCTCGACCAGTCCCATGAACGTATCGCCTGCCGCCTGCACGCGATCGCCGTGCATCGAGATCTCGCACCCGCCTCCGAGCGCGAGCCCCGCCGGTGCAACCACGACCGGCACGTCCGCGTAGCGCAGCGCCATCGTGGTCTGCTGAAACTGCCGCACCATCAGATTGATGTCGTCCCAGTTCTCCTCCTGCGCTTCGAGCAGGACGAGCATCAGGTTGGCCCCGGCTGAAAAGTTCGGCGCATCGTTGCCGACCACGAGGGCGGCGAAGTTGCGCGAGGCTTCGCTGACGCCCGCCTGCAGCATCTGCACGGTGTCGCCGCCGATGGTGTTCATCTTGGAGTGGAACTCGACGCACAGGACGCCGTCGCCGAGATCGACGAGACTTGCGCCGGCATTCTTCCTGACGACCTTCGATCGCTCGTGGGCCGACCGCAGGATCTGCAGATCGGGCGCGGCAGGGGCGACCTCGCCATCGCGCAGCCGTTTGCGGCCGGCAGCGATCGCACGGTCCCAGATCGGAGGCACGCCATTGGCAAGCAGCTCCGGACTGACCTCGCGTGCGACTCCGAGCACTCGATCGATGCCGATCGCATCGGCGGTCTCGAACGGCCCCAGCTCCCACCCGAACCCCCATCGCAGCACGCGATCGACATCGTCGGCCGAGTGGGAGATCTCCGGAGCGACGCGCGCCGTGTACACGAGCGCCGGCGTCATCGTCTCGCGAAGGAACTGCCCGACTTTGTCTTTGCCGTCGAACAGCCGGCGGATGCGCTCGCCGGTATCGGCAATCGACGCTGCCGAGTCGAGCGCGCCCAGGCGCGGGGATTGCCGGGGACGGTACTCGAGCGTCGATGGATCGAGCGTCAGGATCTGCGATTCGCCGTCCTTGCCTTTGACGCGCTTGTAGAAGCCCTGGCCCGCTTTCTCGCCGGTCAGTCCGCGCGAGAGCATCTCTTCGACCACTTGTGGAAGGACGAACGCCTCTCGGGCGACCCGGTCGGGCAGGCGATTGTGCAGGTCGCGAATCACATGACCGAGGATGTCGAGACCCGCGAGATCGAGCGTGCGGAACGTCGCGCTGCGGGGACGGCCGATCGCCGGCCCCGTCATCTCGTCGATCTCCTCGATCGTACAGCCACCCGCGAGCCACCGGGACAGGATGCGCGCGACACCGAAGAGCGCGAGGTGATTGCCGATGAAGCCGGGCGAGTCCTTCGCGACGACGACACCTTTGCCAAGATGGTGATCGGCGAACTGCGCAACCGCATCGATGACCGCCGGCTTCGTCTCGGCGATCGCAATCAACTCGAGCAGGTGGAGATAGCGCGGCGGATTGAAGAAGTGCGTGCCCAGCCAGTGATAGCGGAAGTCGTCGCTGCGCCCCTCGGCCAGCGCCGCAAGCGGGATGCCCGATGTATTCGAGCTGACGATCGTGCCCTTGCGGCGCACCGCGTCGACACGCGCCAGAAGCGCCTGCTTGATGTCGAGCCGCTCGACGACCGCCTCGATAATCCAGTCCGCTTCTTTCACGCGCGCGAGCGCGGCATCGAAGCTGCCGGTCGTGATGAGGCCCGCGGTGTCCGGCGTGAAGAACGGATCGGGTTTGAGCGACCGTGCCCGTTTCAGCCCCTCGGCCGCCGCTTCCGGTGTGACGTCGAGCAACAGGGCGGGCACGCCCGCGTTGGCGAAGTGCGCGGCAATCTGCGCGCCCATGACGCCGGCGCCCAGCACCGCGACGGAGCGAATCATCGCGATCAAGTCTACGTCATGCGGTCGTGGGGCCGGTTTTCTTGCCCGCCGTAGCCGCGAAGCGCGAAGGCGGGAGCCGGACCCGGCTCCGAACCTCACTTCAACTCAATCTGAATTTCGACTGCGGTCTTCTCCCCGATGTTCTCGGTTTCATGCTTCAGGGCATCGCGCCACGCGATATCACCCGGTTGCCGCGGGTTGTCCACTTCTTTGCCGTCAGCCATCTTCATCGTGGTGTGCAGCTCCGTGAGATAGACGACGACGTAGTGGGGATGCTCGTGCATCGGGCTCTTGAGGTGCGGCTCGAGGATGGTACGGATCACGCGCACACGCTGATTCTCTAGCAGGATCGGATGATGATCTGGATCGAGCTTCACCGGGTCGAGTGTCACAGGGGCGGCTCCTCCCGCTGCGCCCGGCTTCAGTTCGACCACTACGACCTCGAGGGGCTGGTCTGAAACATTCTGTTCCGAGTGCGGCGGTCCGCCGGCGGGTTGAAAAATCACTTGCCCGGCACTCCGGACGAAGTCCTGCATGGTTCCGTCGGCGTTGGTGATCCTGACCCGCGCATCTGTCAGCGGGACTGCGACGATATTCGGATGTTCGTGCACCGCAGACGACTCATGCGGCCCGAGCTTCAGCCGCAGCACGCGCACCCACTGGTTGTCGATCTCGACGGTGTACGCTCGAGGACTCGACGTGCCCGGGTCCTGCGCAGCGGCCGGCGTGTGCAGAAGGACGGTCCCTACGACCACTGCTGCGATGGCCAACCACTTCATTTTGCGATCTCCTTCCACGACTTCGCGAGGTGTTCGGCCGTCCTCCATCCAAGTGCCTGCGCGGTGAGTGTCGGGTTTCGCGCACCGCTCGTGCCCATGACCGATGCACCCAGCACGCCAAGGTTCGGCACCTCGTGTGAGAAGCCCCATCGATCGACGACATTCGTTTCGGCGTTGTCGCCCATGCGGGTGCCGCCGTAGGCGTGTGTGGTCGGCCCCATCGTTCCCATCGGCGTTTTCTCGGTGGCGATGGCGCCGGCGGCCATGTACCACTCGACCATCTTGTCCTGCACGAAGGTCGTCAGCTTGCGCTCGTTCTCCTGATAGTCGGCCGTGATCCGGCAGACGGGAAAGCCAAGCGGATCCTTGACCGTCGGATCCAGATCGAGGTAGTTGACCTCATACGGCAGCGTCGTCTTCTGCAAGTACGACGTGTTCGAGCAGTCGGCGTTCTGCTTGATGAAGGCCTTCCACGCAGCCCCCCAACGCGGTGCCCGGCCGAACGTGCTCATGCTCGCCGCCGCGATCGGGCGTCGATCGGAGTAGACCCACAGGTTGCCGCCGCCGATGAAGTCGTGGCCGGCGTGATCGAAGTTGTCGTCGGCCCAGTTGTCGACGGCGACGCCCTGTGCCGGCAGACCGTACCAGTTGTTCACGCGCATCGGAAAGAGCGCGATGACGCCGCCGATCTGGTTGTGACTGAAGTAGTGTCTGCCAACCTGGCCGTGATTGTTCGAAAGCCCGTTGGGAAATGCTTTCGACTTGGAGAGCAGCAGCAGGCGCACATTCTCGTAGACGTAGCTCGCGAGCAGCACGACGGACGCTGGTTGAAAGTATTCGGTCCCGCCCTTGATGTAGGTCACTCCGCTCGCTCGTCCATCCGCGCCGACGTTGATCGTCGTGACGTGTGCCTCGGGCACGACTGTGAGACGTTTGGTGGCTTGCGCCTTCGGGATCGTCGTGACCGCGGTCGAGCCCTTGGCGTTGATGTGACATCCCCCGCGCGCGCAGAAGCCGTGGTACGCGCAGCCGGTGCGGCCTTGATAGGCTCGCGTGTTGATCGCTGCGGGGCCCGGGAATGCATGCCATCCGAGGCCCCGCGCGGCTTTTGCCATCATCTCGGTGAAGTCCGTGCCCCGCAACGGCGGCATCGGATACTCACGCGCGCGCGGACCCTCGAAGATGTTGCCGGCGCGATCGACGTTGCCCTTGATGTTGCCGGCCTTGCCCGACACACCGATCTCGTATTCGACCTTGTCGTAATACGGCTCGAGCTCGTCGAGCCCAAAGGGCCAGTCTTCGACCGTCGATCCCCTGGGGATTCGCGATGCGCCGTATCGGCGCCTGGTCTCGCTGACGACCGTGAAGTCCCACGGATTCAACCGCCAGCTTTGCGCCCAGTAGTGAAGCGACGTGCCGCCGACCGCATTCATCATCGGGTGAATGGCGGGACGTGGCGAGTACGGGGCCGACGGATTCGAGCGATGTGTGGGAACCTCGCGATTCGCTTTCTGGATCGCTTGCGGCCACCCTCGTACGTTGTTGCGGAGTTCGTCAGGCGCGAAGTCGTCAGGCCTGAGCCACGTTCCGGCCTCGAGTCCGATGACCTCGAGCCCGGCCTGCGCAAGCGGCAGCGCGGCGACGCCTCCGACCGCCCCGAGCCCGACGATCACGACGTCGGTCTTCTTCAAATCAACCGCCATGATGAACCTGTGTCATAGGCCACGAAGATCACGAAGGCACCGGCCACGGAGATCACGAAGAACACGGAGAGTGCCTGGCCTCACGTTTCTTGAGCTCCGCGACCTCCGCGACCAGTGACTCCGTGATCTTCGTGATCTCCGTGGCCAGCCACTTCGTGTTCTCCGTGATCTCCGTGGCCATTCACTCTGTGATCTCCGTGGCCAAACTCCCCAGTGTCCTCCGTGGCCCTGGCCCGCGCCGGTTTCTTCTTCGAGAACATCGTGTAGTCGTACGCCGACATGTGCGTCGCGGCTGACGGCGTCTGCATGCGCTGATCGTTGGCGGTGGCGATGAGCCGGACGCCTGGATACCCGATCAGATCCCAGCCGACGAAGCGGTCGTTGCCTCCGTAGAAGGGATCACAGAACGTGCCTTGCATCGTGTGCGTGAGCAGCAGGTTGAAGAACGCTGCCGGTCCGATCGCGAAACCTGTCGCAGCGTCTTTCTCCATGTCGGACAGCACGGCGTCCTGATTCTGCGGGGAGAGGTGCGCGAACGTCGCACCCTTGGAAGAACGCGCGTAGGCGTCGATGGCGGTCAGACCAGCGCGGTAGACCTCGCGGAAAGCCGCGAGCGCGCCGCCGAGTCCTCGATCGATGTATCGCGCCGCGCGGGCTTCGGCGGCGCCAGGGCCATTGGCGTCGGTAGGGATGAGCCGCGCAACGATTGCATCGAGCGTGTCAGCTTCTTGAGACGTCAACGTCTCGAGCGGCCCGCGAGTTGATACCACTTGCGCGAGCACATCGCCGGGCACGGCAACGGCGGCGCCGGCCAGCCCAACTCGTTTAAGAACGTCTCGACGTGACACCGAGAACAGAGACTCTTCGCGATCGTCGGCCATATGGATCTCGGACGTAGTGTCCGGTTTTATCCGGGTCGATTCAAGTTCTATCGCCGGCGCGTGCCTCACGCTCCAGGGGTCGACGTTTGAAGTTCTTGTCTTTCGTCAGCACCACCCATCCACGTTCTCCAATCTGGTGGGGCCACTCGTCGTCCTTGATACCTTGGCGGCCCGCGAAATGGACTTAGTGGATGACGACAGTCGCCCCGGCCCGAATGAGCGCTTCTGGGACGCGGCCCGTTCCGAGACACTCATCGATGAAGAAGACGAGATCAGGCGGCGTCGGAGGCGAGTTCGCAGCGGATCGCTTCTTCGATCTCGTCAATCGGACGCCCGTACTCTTTGGCTAGCAACGCGGACGAGTCGTCCGCCGTAAACCGCTCTGCGATCTCCACGGTGGGAATCCGCGATCCGGCGATAACTGGTCGGCCGAAAGCTACGGTCGGTTCGATGGAGACGATCCGCGGCGCCTCAGTCGAGACCGATTCCTCTGGCACGCGAGGACTGCGCGTAAACGCGAACAACCGAATCGCCACTCCGTGTGGATCGCGATCGATACGTTTGAGAAACTTGGCTAGCACTTCACGCATCGCCAACCGTCCATCTCGCGACACGTTGATCAGCTTTCCGACCTTCTCGACGAACAGATCCCTGCGATCGGTCTCCATTTGGACATCGGCGAGGGGATGCTCGGTCTTGAATTCACGTTGCAGAAAGGCGACGGCACTACGGACTGTGGTCAATTCGACCTGATGCTGCCGTCGAATCGAATCGAGGACGTGGAGTTCGACCAGATTGACGAATGAAAGCATTCCCTGCCGCGGGTCCGCGGCGTGTATGACTGCTCGTACGGTGACTATCCTGCCATTCGTTGACCACGACCTGCCGAAGCACCAATTTCGGATGGTCTGTTGAGGTACGCGCAGGTAGTGAGCCGCTTCGACCGTCGTGTACGTTGGGATCTCGCGCGGATCGCGTCAACTGTAGATGTCTGTGTGCTGTTGGCGCGCGGTCGTCACGATGAGAGCCTCTACTGTGACGTTCTATCGGTACGAGTGACTTCATCGCACATCGTCGGATCGATCGTCCAAGTTCGATAACGAGCTTTTCTCCTACGCTCGGCCGAGCGGCCGCGTCAGACACGTTGGTCCCCCGAAGCCCTTGACGCTGATCTCGTTGCCCTCGTATTCCAGCACCTCACAGCCCGCGTGTTCGAGGACCGCGCGGGTGCGCGGGTTGCCGGCGAGCATCAGACAACGGCGGGGCGCAAGCGCCAGCACGTTCGGTCCCATGCTTCCGAACTCCTCATCGGGCACTTCGACGAGGCGCACACCTCGCTCGAGCAGCCACTCCCGAAACGGCACGGGCAGCAGCGGCGAGTAGACGAGCGCGAGGTCGTGGTCGACTGGGCTGATGAGCGACATCAGGTGCATGACGCCCCCCGCCCCGCGCCAGTGTGGTAACGGAACTTCGACGACGGTGGTGTCCTCGAGAAGCGCCCGCAGCTGGCGGATGCCGTCCGCATTCGTGCGATAACCCCGCCCGACCGCCAGCGTCCGCGAATCGAGCCAGACGACGTCGCCGCCTTCGAGCGTTCCCGGCGGCTCGATGCGACCGCCGATCGGCACCGATCCGAGTTCGCGCAGGACCGCCTCCAGTGCCGGCGGCTCTCCCGAGCGGGACGGCTTCCCCATGCGACAGAAAATCAGGCCCCGAGGGCTGACGATCGAGGTGTCCCGCACGTAGATCGAGTCGAGCGTCGTGTGATCGTCGCGCGGCAGTGTCATCAGCGTGGCGCCGGCCGACTGCAGCAGCTCGAGGAACCGGTCGTATTCGCGTTCCGCGCGACCGAGATCGGGCGGCGCCGCGAAGTTGAGTGCGGCCCACTGCGTGGCGATCGTCTCCGGCCCGACAAACGCATCGCGTGGATGTTTCACGATCACCTGGGTGAGGAGATCGACTTCGGACAGCACGACGGTCAGCCCTCACTTCCACCTGGTCAGGATTGTCTCGCGATCGAAGATCCTGATCGCCACGGCCATCAGAACGGCGTTGAGACCGACGAGCACGATCGCAATCACGATCATCAGCGGAGTGGTGAGCCGAAAGGCGCCCATCAGCTGGCCGATGAAGAGCCCGACGACGGGCAGAATGATCGTCACCCCGATCTGCTGCGCCGTGCGCGCGTCGTTGACCCGCGACGACACGCACACCGCCATCTGCAATGCCGCCAGGCTGGCCAGCGGTCCCAGTACGAAGACGATGCCAAGGGTTCGAGGGGCAAGCACGGCCCAGATCACACCTGGTTGGGCGAAGGCGAGGATCGTCAACATGTAGATCGCCATGCACGCCACGGTCATCAACAACGCCGGCAGCAGCGAGCTCAGCACCTTCGCGCCCAGCAGCTCCATCGTCGTCAGCGGAGTCGCCAGCAGCGGCTCGAGGGACCGCGCCTGCTTCTCGCCCACGATGCTGTATGCCGCGATCGACATCGCGCAGGTGATCGGGATGAGCATGAACATCAGCGAGAAGTACTGAAAGATGAATGCCTGGACGGCGGCTTCGGGATTGAGGCCGCGAAGCGCGGGCTGGTCACGATACATCTCGAGCGCGACCTCGAAATCACTCGAGTCAGCCAACTTCTCGCCGGCCACGGCGGGGACGACGATGGCCACGACGACCGGCATCGCAATCGCGACGATCCCGACAATCAGCACCGGAAGAAACAGCGCCAGGTTCTGACGCTGGTCCGCGAACTCCTTGCCGACAAGCGCCCACACCCGTCTCATTGAACGCCGCTTTCCGGATGCAGCAGCTTCAAGTAGACCTCTTCGAGCGGCGGCTCCTCCGGAACGACCGCCTCGATCTCGGCCCCCGCCTGCACCAGCCGCGTGACGAGATCGGGAGTGGTGAGCGGCGTTCCGTTGAGGGCGACAGACATCTGTGTGCCATCGCTGCGGACGTCGGTGAGACCGGCGGCGCGAAGGAGCGGTTCGTATGTCGACGCCTGGCGCCGCACTGTCACCCGAACGCGCGGCGCAAAGAGCCGTTGTCGAAGCGCCTCGGGCGAGCCCACTGCGATGAGCCGCGTCCGCAGCACGGCGACGCGATCGGCGACGCGCTCGACTTCGTCGAGATTGTGGGTGCAGAGCAGCACCGTGCGACCCTGGTGACGCAGGCCCAGTACGAGATCACGAACCTCGCGCGCGCTCTCCGGGTCGAGGTTGGCGGTCGGCTCGTCGAGCAGGACGAGGCGCGGCTTGTGAAGCAGGCTCCGCGCGAGCGCCACGCGCTGTCGCAGTCCCTTCGACAACTCGGCGGGCCGGTCGTGCGCTCGGTCTGGAATCTCAAAAAGC
The DNA here is from genome assembly GCA_036407095.1 of Vicinamibacterales bacterium. Lineage (GTDB taxonomy): Bacteria > Acidobacteriota > Vicinamibacteria > Vicinamibacterales > UBA2999 > Gp6-AA40. Next base: position 228,027 of record DASWZV010000144.1, read on the forward strand.
GCGAGCGCCTCATCGACCGCTTTGCGCGGCGAGTTCAGATCGTAGAGTCGCGCGTACACCTCGAGGTTCTGACGGACGGTCAGGCTGTCCCACAGTCCCGGCGCCTCGGTGAGAAAGCCGATGTGCGCTCGCAACTGCGATGACGTCGCAGACGTCATCGGCACGCCATCCAGGTGCACGGTGCCAGACGAAGGCGCGATGAGACCCGCGAGCACGCGCAGCGTCGTCGTCTTGCCGGCTCCGTTGGGACCCAGGAGCGCGAAGATCTCGCCGTTTTTCAGCTCCAGCGACACATCGTCGAGTGCGACGCGATCGCCGAATCGGCGGGTGAGGTGGGACGCGGTCAGCACAGACGTACAGTATCAACAGCGAAGGCCTGATCAACGTGGATCGAACTCGTAACAACCCGGTGTGACGAGCAGGTGCCCGTCTCGACCGAACGACAGGCTGGTGGGGCTGAGGATGCCGGCACCGCTGAATTGGACGGTTCGCGTCTTGTCACCAGACGCGTCGTACACGTAGGTGAACGGCACGACCAACGAGATCCACAGGTTTCCACCGGGATCGACTTCCGCGGCACGGACGACCGGCGTCACCAGCGGGAACTCTCGATCCTGCGCGCGGCGCTTTGGCCAGCGAGTGGGCTGGGTATCGAGCAGCGCATCGATCTCGCGACCCTCGATGTGCCGCTCGAACACGAGCGTGCCGTCGTGATCGTACTTGCGGAACAGGGGACGGCCGGTGATGAACACGTAGAAATAGCCACCCGTGGGATCGACCAGCGGGAGCCCGGTGTTGAGCGCCACGTGAAGATCGCGGTCGTCTTCGAATCCGGTTGCGCGCATTCGTCCGATGCTGTGAAACGCCGAGCCTCCCGGCGAGTATTCCGTGAACAGCGATCCGCTTTCCGGATGGCTGATGAGGAGTCTGTCTCCGGCATGCTGTACGGATGATGCGCCATTCAACATGACGTTTCCGAGAACGACGCGCGCAGCGGGGGTGCCGGGGAGAAAGAATCCTGTGAGCAGCCTGCCGGTTGGATCGAACGTCTGTACCCGCTGCTGTGCGCGCGGGACGTCGACGACGACGAACCGGCCATCAGGCAGCAGGTCGAAGCCGGTTGGCTGAATGACGCGACCGTCTTCCTGGCCGATCTCGAGCAGCTTCCTGGACGTCGAGCGCGTTTCGTCGATGGTGTAGACGGTGTGGCCGCGCCGATCGAACACGTAGTAGGTGCCGTTGGCGGCCTGCTGAAAGTCGAGCGGCTCCTCGAACGACCCGACGATGTGCGGAGGCAGTGCGGCCACCGAGCGCAGCACCTCGACGCGAAGTGCGGCATCGGTTCGTGCGATCGACGCCGCGACGAGGAGCGTGTAGACCGTCGCGAGGCGGGACACTAGTACGCGGCCAGCGCGCGAATGGCCTGAAGAACGTCTCTCGTTCCTGGCAGGATCTTTTCTTCGAGGACCGGCGCGTAGGCGACGGGGCAGTCGAGCGAGGCGACGCGCTTGACCGGCGCGTCGAGGTCTTCGAAGAGCTCGTCGGAGATCCGCGCGGCGATCTCGGCACCGAAGCCGCACGTGAGCTGATCCTCGTGCGCGACAATCACGCGGCTCGTCTTCTTCGTGAACGCTGCGATCGTGTCCCAGTCGTACGGAATGATCGTGCGCAGGTCGACGACTGCGACGCTGAGGTGTTCACGCTCGATCTGCTGTGCCGCGAGCAGTGAACGCTGCACCATCGCGCCCCAGGTGAAGATCACCATGTCGGTGCCGTCCCGCAGCACCGACGCCTTGCCGAACGGAATCATGTAGTCGGGGCCGGGGTACATCCCCTTGTTGTAGGTCTGTCGATACAGGTGCTTGTGCTCGCAGAAGAGCACCGGGTCATCGCATCTGATAGCGGTGCGCAGCAGGCCTGCCGCGTCCTGTGCGTTCGAAGCCAGCACGATCCGGATGCCTGGCGTGTGCGCGAAGATCGCCACGGCCGACTGGCTGTGATACGGGGCACCTCCACGGAGATACCCGCCGATCGGCACGCGGATGACGACCGGACACGACCAGTGGTTGGCCGAGCGGTATCGCATCATCGCGAGCTCGTCGCGAATCTGCATGAACGCGGGCCAGATGTAGTCGAAGAACTGAATCTCGACCACCGGCTTGAGACCGCGCAGCGCCATGCCGACCGCCCGCCCGACGATGTTCGCCTCGGCGAGCGGCGAATTGAAGACGCGGTCGCCTCCGTAGAGACGCTGTAAGCCGTGCGTGACCTTGAAGACGCCGCCTTTCCCGGTGACGAGCTTCATCGCTTCGTCGTGGCTCACGTCGGCGACGTCCTGGCCGAAGACGACGATGCGCGGGTTCCGCGCCATTTCGTCCTTGAGCGTGGCGTTGATCGCCGCGACCATCGTGTCGGGCTTGCCCTGCGGCTTCGGCTCGGTCGAGAAATCGTCCGACGAGGGATCGACCGTGGGCGAGAAGACGTACGCGGTGGCGGTCTCCGGTTCCGGCTTCGGCGCGCGGAGGGCCTCCTCGGCGGCCTGTTTCACCTCGCGTTCGACCGAGGCGAGGATGTCGGCGAGGTCGTCGTCGTTGGCAATGCCCTCGCTCTTGAGGAACTGCCGCATCCGGGACAGCGGGTCGCGCCGCGCTTCGGCCTCCCGCTCGCCTGCGGTCTTGTACAGCCGCTCATCGTCGGACAACGAGTGCGAGTACGGGCGGATCACCGTGGCGTGAACGAGCACCGGACCCTTGCGCTCGCGGGCATGTGACGTCGCGTCGCGCATCGTGCGATAGCTCGTCAGGTAGTCGGTGCCGTCGCATCGCAGCACGCGGAGATTCGGGAAGTTCTCCACCAGCCGAGAGATGTCGCCGCCCGGCGTCTGCACGTCGACCGGCACCGAGATCGCGTAGCCGTTGTCCTCTACGAGATAGAGCAGCGGAAGCTTTCTGGCGCAGGCCGTGTTCAGCGACTCCCAGAACTCGCCTTCGCTGGTGCCGCCTTCGCCGATCGAGATGTAGGTGATTTCGTCGGGATGGTAGAGCGTTTCGCGATCGGGGATCTGCGGCACGCGGCTGTAGATCAACGCGGCTTCGGCACAACCGACTGCGTGCAGGCAATGCGTGCCGACGCAGCTGCTCTGCGAAGGAATGTTGAGGCGCCGATGTCCCCAATGCGATGGCATCTGGCGTCCGCCGTTGGCGGGATCGTCTTTGGCGCCGACCGACGCGAGAAACATCTCGTACGGTGTGAACCCCAGCGTCAGACACAACGCGCGATCGCGATAGTAGGGAAAGAGCCAGTCGTATCCCGCGCGCAGGTGCTGACCGGCCGCGACGAGGATCGCCTCGTGGCCAGCACCGCTGATCTGGAAGAAGGCTTTGCTCTGGTTCTTGAGCTGTATCTCCTTGTCGTCCATCGCGCGCGACAGGAGCATGAGACGGTAGGCGCCGAGCAGCTCATCGCGAGTCAACCCTTCGTGATCGCGGCGGCGTGCGTGGGCTCCCGAGGCGCGCGCGTCCGCGCCGTTGGCCAGGCCCGGGCCCTTCATCAATAAGAAATTATGTCACTATCCTGTCGGTCTGTGTTCAACAAGCGATGCTCTATGCTCGACCCCCGATGCTCAAAATGGCAACCACCGCCTTGGGCATTGAGCCTCGAGCCTTTGGCATTGTCCTGAGAGCGTTCGCGCATGGCAGCACCGTTGCATCGTTGGGATGAGATTGCACTCGAGAAGATCACGGAGATGGTCTCGCGAAAGATCGTCAGCGGCGATCGCGAGATGCTGGCGCAGACCTATCTGAAACGCGGCGCGCTGGTGCCGCTCCATTCGCATCCCAGCGAGCAAATGACCTACGTCCTGCAGGGAGCGTTGCGGTTTCTCGTCGATGGCGAAGAGGTGATCGTGCGCGAGGGCGAGGTCATTCACATTCCGTCGGGCGCCCCACATCAGGCAGAAGCGCTCGAAGACACATTCGAGTTGGATGTGTTCAGCCCGATCCGGGAAGACTGGATCGATCCGAGCGTTGAGTGACGTAGAGCGAGTCTTGCTCTTTGTCGATCCGCCGGCCGTGCTTAGTGGACGCGTCGATTGACGTCGTCGCCCTTGCCGCCAGAGTAGACGTCGAACTTCTTGCGCATGCGATTGATGCGCCACTTGAGATAGCGGTACTGAATCTCCGACAGGAGATTGACCCGCTTCCCCTTCAGATAGAGGTAGCCGGTCGCCAGCCCTCCGAGGTGCGCGGTGTGGGCGACCCCGCCCCCGGCGAACACCGCAGACCACAGCGATATGCCTACGAGGATCATCACCAGGTACCTGGCCTGCACCGGAAAGATGAACGCGAAAAGAATCGGTCGCGTCGGGAAATAGAGCGCGTAAGCCAGGAGCACGCCAAAGATTGCGCCGGATGCGCCGATGGTGGCCTGCAGCCAGAACGACGTTGCGAACGAGAACGGCAGGAGCCCGAGCAGCACTTGCGTCAGGCCCGCTCCGATGCCGCACGCGAAATAGTACTTGGTGAAATACGCTGTCCCCCACATGCGCTCGATTTCCACCCCGAACATCCAGAGCATGAGCATGTTGAAGATCAGGTGCATCGGGCCGCCATGCAAGAACATGTACGTCACGAGCTGCCAGACAGCGCCCGTGGAAAACACGGCGTACGGCTGCAATCTGAAGGGGATCTCGAGGGCCGGCCAAATCGACGTCGCGATGAACGCGACGACGTTTGCGATGATCAGCGCCTTGATGGCGGGCGTGAGCGGACCCGGACCGAACGCGTACGATATGCCCGACGGAGCTGGGAAGCGCCCTCGCATTCTCACAGTCTCGCGCAATTGATACCTAGTCGGCAATATCCATGCGCACATGCTCGGGTGTGACGATATCGGCAGAGACGGATCGCGGCACACCTTTTCCCGCCGGAAGTGGAAGCGCGAGCGCAGCCGCAACCAGCGGCACCGCGGCCATTGCGGTCAACGTGTGATCGATGCCGATGCGATCGGCGAGCATTCCGACGAACGGAACGCTCAGACCGCCCATGCCCCATGCGAACCCCATCATCAGCGATGAGACTGTTGCTGCACTGATCGGCGCGATTGTCTGCCCGAATGTGACGTTGACCGGAAGCGTCGACTGAAGCAGGAACCCGCCGATCGCGAGGATCACGACAAACATCCAGCCGGTGAACTGCGGTGCGAGTGCGAGCAGAGGGACTGCGGACACCAGCGACACGATGATCACGCGCCGTGGCCCGAAGCGATCCGCCGTGGGTCCGCCGAAGAACCCGCCGAGCCCCACGGCAAACAGATACACCGACGCCGCGGTTCCCGCTTGCGCGAGCGTCATCCCGCGTTGTGTGAGCAGAATGGGCACGAAGGTCGAGAAGCTCATCGACGTCAGCGTACGCAGGACCACGATCAGATATAGAAGCGTCAACGGCTTCGCGTACGGGCGAAGCGCACGGATGCCGCCGGCTTGATGCGAATCCTGCAGCCGTTCGATCGCAGGAATGCGTCTCAAGAACACGAGCAGCAGGACGGCGACCGCCGGCGCAATCAGAATCGGTGTCGCCCGGAGGCCATACGCCTGGACGAACGGAGCAAAGAGGAGCGGGGCGACCGCTTGCCCCAGCCCGCCGCTCGTGATGTGGAACGACATCGCCAGGCCGCGCTGATTGCCCGAATAGCGGTGCACGAGCGCTGCGGCCGGCGGATGAAACGCCGCGCCACCAAGACCGCCGAGGATCAGAACCATCGCAAGCCCGACCGCGCCCGGAGCGCGGCCGACGAGCGGGAGCACCGACACACAGATGAGAGGGCCGCTCAGCAGCAGCAGTCGAGGCCGCCATCGATCGGCAATGTGGCCGAACCCGAGCTGCGAGACGGAGTTGGCCAGTTGAAAGCACATTTGCAAGGTGCCGGCAGCCGCCAATGACAGGCCGAGACGCGTGATCAGGAGCGGAAGAAGGGGCGCGAGGATGTTGCCGTAGCCGTCGACGATGAAGTGTGTGCCGGCGAGCAGGAGGACGGTGCGGTGCAGCCCGAACGGCCGTTTCATCGAGACGACCGGCGGAGTCGTCGGGAGACCATGGCCACGCCTTCGTTGAATTCACGAATCCGGAGAAGCCACGCCGACCCCGCGAGCACCACGACGGCCAGGCCGATCGTTGCGCTCAGACGGAGAGCTTGGACGATGAACGCTCGGCTCGGCAGCCACCGCGTGAACAGTTCGTTCGCATAGAACGCCACAGCCCCCATGAGCACCGAGGCGACGGCGATGCGGACGATGGCGCCGAGCAATCGTGCTTCGTTGAGTCCGTGCAGATGCGCGCGAAGGAGATACGCGAGCGCGGCGGCATTGAAGAGCGCGGCGAGCGACGTCCCGAGCGCGAGCGCCTCATAGCCGTAGCCGAGCTCCCGCACGAACAGGTAGTTGAGCGATGCGTTGACGAGCACGGCGACCACGCTGACGATCACCGGAGTTCGATTCCGTCCCAGTGCATAGAACACTGGGGACAGGATCCGGACGACCGAGTAACCGATCAGACCGATCGCGTAGAACTGCAGTGCCGCGGCGGTTGCCACGGTGTCGGCCGGCGTGAACCTGCCCCGCTCGAGGATCAGGCGCACGATCGGCTGCGCGAGCACGATCAATCCGACCATCGACGGGATGTTGAGCATCAACATCAGCGAGAGGCCGTTGGTGACCGTTTCCCGAACTGCGACGAAATCCCGCTCGGTGCTCTGGCGGGAGACGGTCGGCAACGTCGCGGTGCCGATCGACACGCCGAACAGTCCAATCGGCAGGTACATCAGACGGAACGCATAATTCAGCCACGACACCGCGCCGACGACGGTACCTGTCGCGAGCAATGTGTTGACGAATACATTCACCTGCGTCGCCGCCATGCCGACGGCGCCCGGGCCCATCAGCGTGAGCATGCGCCGCAGCCCCTCGTCACGCCAATCGATCTCGACGTGATAGCGAAACCCCTCCTTGTGGAGAGCTGGCCACTGCAGCGCGAGCTGTGCGACGCCGCCGAGCAGTGTGCCGATGGCGATCGCGACGATCGGCTGCAGCCCGAGCATCGGCATCAGCGGCACGAGCGTGAAGGCGCAGACGACGGTCATCACGTTGAACATCGCCGGCGAGAGCGAGGGGATGAAGTAGTGATGCAGCGAGTTCAACATCCCCATGAATGCGGCCGCGACGGCGATCAGCGTCAGCGTCGGCACCATGATTCGCGCCATCTGCACCGTGACTGCGAGCCTGACCGGATCGGACGTGAACTTGTCGGCCGCGAACGCGAAGATGAGCGGCTGCGCGAAGATGATGCCCAGGACCACGAGCGCGCCGGTCACGACGATGAGCGCGTTGATCACGTGGTTGCCGAGACGCCAGGCGGGCTCTTTGCCTGAGACCGTGAGGTAACGCGTGAACGTCGGGATGAACGCCGCGCTCATCGCCCCTTCAGCGAACAGATCGCGGAGCAGGTTGGGAATCCGGAACGCGACCTGGTAGGCGTCGGTCATGCCGCTGGCACCGAAGTACGCGGCGATGACCAGTTCGCGGACGACTCCGAGGATGCGGCTGGTGATGGTGGCGGCGGCCGCCGACGCGGCCGAACGCGCCAGCCTGGAGGCCGAGCCCGACTCAGGCGCCAAGCTTGCGGCGGACAATCTCGTTGACGGCCTTCCCGTCGGCATTTTTCCCGGCCAGCATCGTCATGACCGATTTCATCACCTTGCCCATGTCCTTCGCGGATGTCGCGCCGGTTTCCGTGATGGCCGCGCTCACCGCGGCCTCGATCTCCTCGGCGCTCGCCGCTGGCGGCAGGTACTGCTCGAGCACCGTGATTTCACCGGTTTCCTTGGCGACGAGATCGGTGCGGCCGGCCTTCGAGAACTGCTCGACGGAATCGCGCCGCTGCTTCACCAGCGACGCGACGACCTGGAGGACTTCGGCGTCGTCGAGATCGTGTCCTTTTTCGACGCCCTTGTTCATGATCGCGGCCTTCAGCATCCGCAGCGCCGAGAGGCGCGCGGCGTCCTTTGCCTTCATGGCCGCCGTCATATCGGCATTGACTTTGTCGCGGAGCAGCATCAGTGATCCATCACGGAATCGCCGCTGGTGATGTGCCACCCGTCGGTCTCGTCGTAAAACCCCTTTGGCACCTGGACGGCGTTGACTTTCACGCAGACGTCGAGCGTCGACTTCACGTTGAAATACCCGTTGCGTTTCAGCACCCGTCGAAACGCGGCGTGCATCACGGAACAGCGCACCTTGTCGGAATCCTCGGCGCGTGCGACGCGGTCCACCCAACGCAGCAGCGTCTTGAGTCCCGAGACGTCGTCGGGATCGACGAGGAAGTCGACGAGCATCGTGACGCGCCCCAATGGTTCATGCTTGTGACGGTACACCGCATAGCCGTGCAGTTCTCCCTGTCGCTTGAGCGCGACTACGGAGTACCGGACATGTGGCGGCTCGATGTATCGCCAGTTCAAGTACGGCGAGTCGCGGCGCACGGCGAGGTCGAACTTGGCGGCGAGGCGATCCCATAAGGCGGTGAAGGTCGAGTCGAAGCGTCGAATCGGCTCGCATTCGGCCCGGAGCGGCCGCGAGCGCGAGACGATCTGCACCACGGGATGTGTGACCGCGGAGATCAACCGGTTGAACGGAGTCGGCAGATGAGGCGTGCGAACGGCGCGCCGCGTCAACGGCTTCACCAGGCTCGGAACGATGTGCGACTCGGGCCAGTGCAGGCGGTCGAGCACCTGACGTGACTGTCCCGGGAGTCCCAGCACCAACACGGCCCCGCTGTTGCGGTCCCATGCGCGCACGAGCGCCTCGTCGAGCCCTTGCTGATCGCGCTCCGGCGTGATCAGCGCTCCTGTTCCCCAGGCTCCCTCCACCTCGAGACCTTTGAGCGAAATGCGGGCCGGCAGCGTCTGGTAGTGGCCGACGACGGTCGGTCCTTCACGCGCGACCCAGATGCCAGGCTGACCGGTCGCGTTGTGCGGATTGCGGCGATGCTGCCAGTCCCAGCGGAATCGATTGGCTTCGGCGGCGTCGGCACCATGCGCACGTCGGTAGAGCGTCTCGACGCCGCGACGGTCCTCGGGCCGAAAGCGATCGATGTCTGACATGGATGAACGTATTGTACGAGAGCTGTAATGGAGAATGCAGAATTCAGGAATGCGGCACCGCACGGCAGCAATCGAATGCCGCAGTTCGAATGCGGAATTCAGAAGCTACGTCGTGTCTCCATTCGGCATGCCGACTTCTGCATGGCCGATCACCTGCTGTTCGGCCGCGGCGCCGGCGTGATCACGCCAGGCGTGGCTGAACCTGGTGCCACGCCGAATGGATTGCTCGGTGCTGGTGCGGGACGCTGCTGCTCGGGTTCGTCGGTCGGCGGCAGACGATTCGGTTCCTGCTGTTGCTGCTGCGGCGGCTGCTGCTGCGGGAGGCGGACGCCCGGCGGCAGGTTCACAGGAGGAACGCGCTGACCGGGAGGCGGCGGTGGCGGAGCATCGTCATCATCGTCGATGATGTTGTTCCGCAGCGCTTGTGCCGCGGCCTGCGCGGCCGGAGACGGCTGCGCCGTCGCACCTGTCGTCACCCGACTCGTGGGCACAATCAGGATGCGATCGTAGGCCGACGCGCCCGGCATCGGTGTGTCACGAAGGGCCGAGAGATAGCCACTCGCGTCGCGGAGCAGGATTGCCAGCGCCTGCCGCTCAGGCACGTCCTCGAGTTCGAGTGTCAATGGTGGTCCCGGGACCCGCTCGCCGTTCATGATGGTGGTGTGGCCACGGCGCGCCCACTCGGCGAGGATGGCGCCGATCGGTGCGTTCTGCGTCACCAGCTTCACGTGGCCGTCGTCCTTGAATTCGAGTGTGACCGACTGGGCCGCGGCTGACCCTGCCCATGCCAGCACGAGACCGATGCCAACGACCAATCGTGAAACCTTCATGGTGCCCTCGTTCAGTATCCCGTCAGTATACGTCCCGGACCTCACTTCTGCCTGATGTGCTCGATGACCGTCTGGATAATCTCATCCAATTCGAGCTTCGGGCGATATCCGATGAGTGCGCAGAGCTTGGAGATATCAGGCACACGTCGTGGCATGTCTTCGAATCCGGCCTCGTAGGCCTCGTCGTAGGGGACGTAATGAATTGGTGAGCTGCTGCCCGTCAGGGTCTTGACGCGCGCCGCGAGGTTCGCGATCGTGACTTCCCCTGTGTTCCCGATGTTGAACACCTCTCCAATCGCGCGTGGCTCTGATGCGAGCACAACCAGCGCCTCGACGACGTCGCCGACGTAGGTGAAGCTTCGCGACTGTTTGCCGTCGCCGAAGACCGTAATCGGCTGACCCGCCAGCGCCTGCCGCACGAAGGTCGGCAGCACCATTCCGTATTGCCCAGTCTGACGCGGACCCACCGTGTTGAACAGACGCACGATGACGATCGGAAGCTTGCGCTCCTTCCAGTAGGCGAGCGCGAGGAACTCGTCGATGAGCTTGCTGCAGGCGTACGCCCAGCGATGCTTGACGGTGGCACCGAGGACCAGTTCCGCTCCCTCGCGGAACGGCACCGCGGTGCTCTTCCCGTAGACCTCCGACGTCGACGCGATGAACACGAGCTTCTTCTTTTTGTTCGCGTGCTTCAGCACGACCTCGGTGCCATGGACGTTGGTCTCGATCGTGTGGACCGGCTGCTCGACGATCAATTTCACGCCGACCGCGGCGGCGAGATGAAAGACGACGTCGCTCTGATCGATGAGCTCCGCCAGCAGCGGCTCGTTCGTGATCGAGTCGATGACATACGAGAACCGCTTGTCGGCCTTGAGATGGGTGATGTTGTCGATCGACCCGGTCGACAGGTCGTCGATGATCGCGACATCATGGCCGTCTTGCAGCAGGCGTTCCGCCAGATGCGAGCCGATGAAGCCCGCGCCTCCTGTGATCAGAGCTTTCACGCCGGTTGTGTTCCTTTCATGAAAACGCCGACCTCGTCTGCGACGTGCATCGCGTCCGCGTCGGCAAGTCGGGGATAGAGCGGCAGCGACAGCAGCGTGCGCGACGCGTCGGCTGCCACCGGGCAGTGTGATGACGGATAGGCGGCAAACGCCGGCTGCTCGGTCAGCGGAATCGGGTAATGAATCAACGTCTCGATTCCCGCGGCGTTCAGATGCGCCTGCAGTCGATCTCGATCCGGGACGCGCACCGGAAACAGGTGATACACGTGGCCGGTATCCCGCTCCTCGATCGTCTTCACCGATGACGGCAGCGCGCGCCGGTACACGGCGGCCAGCTCGCGGCGCCGAGCCGTCCAGCGTGCCAGCAGCGGAAGTCGGGCGCGGAGGATCGCGGCCTGCAGTTCATCGAGCCGGCTGTTGCCACCGGGCTCGACGTGCCGGTAGCGATCGGACTGACCGCCGTTGCGCAGGCGGCGGATTCTGGCGGCGAGCGCGGCGGTGCGGGTCGTCACCGCCCCGCCGTCGCCAAGAGCGCCGAGATTCTTGGTCGGGTAGAAACTGAACGCGGCGGCATCCGCGTCCGCGCCGACCGGCAATCCCTTTGCCGTTGCCAGGTGTGCCTGGCAGCAATCCTCGACGATCGCGAGCGCATGCTTCTCGGCGACACGGCGCACGCCGCTCATCTCCGCCGCTTGACCGTAGAGATGCACCGGCACGATGGCACGCGTGCGAGGTGTCACCGCCTGCTCGCACGACTCGGGATCGATCGTGAGCGTGCGATCGTCGACGTCGACGAAGACCGGTCTGGCCCCTGCCGCGATCACCGCGAGACCGGTGAAGGCGGCGGACAGGGCCGGGACGAGCACTTCATCACCAGCGCCGATATCGAGTGCCCGAAGTGCGAGCGTGATCGCATCGGTGCCGTTCGCCACGCCGACCGCGAAGCTGGTGCCGCATGCGGAGGCGAACTCGGTTTCGAACTGCTCGACCTCCGGGCCGAGGATGTACCGACCGCTCGCGACGACGCGATCGACGGCGTTGCGAATCGCGGCGGCGTCATCGAACGGGTGCAGGTCGACGAAAGGCAGGCGCGCGGGAGCGCTCACAGCGCGGCGACGTCGGACGTCGTCGAAACGTAGTGCGGCAGGTGCGCGCGGTAGAACTCGATCGTCCGCCTGAGGCCGTCGGCGAGATCGACCGTCGGCTGCCAGCCCAGCGTGCGGTGGATGAGCGACGAGTCGGCGTGAAAGTCGCCGATGTCGATCGCCTTTTTCTCGGGCGGCCACTCGACGAAGCGGTAACGACCGGTCCCGGCGATCGAGATCATCATCTCGACGAGATCCTTCAACGAGATCGGCTCGGGGCCGCCGACGTTGAAGACCTGTCCGTTGCTCACGTCGGTGGCGCCGGCCCGGAGGAACGCCTCCGCCGCGTCCTCGACATACACGAAGTCCCGCAGCTGACGGCCGTCGCCGTAGATCTGGATCTCGCGATCTTCGACGACCTGACGGATGAACCAGGCGATGAATCCCTGCCGATTGTGCTTGAGCAGCTGGCGCGGTCCATACACGTTGGTCAGGCGCAGCGAACAGGCGCGCACGCCGAAGACCGAGTTGTAGACCAGGTGGTAGTACTCGCCCGCCACCTTGTTGATGCCGTTGACGTCGGTCGGGCGTACGAGGTGTGCCTCGGTGATCGGGAGGGTCTCCGGCCGCCCGTACACCTGTCGCGTCCCGGCGAAGATGACTTTCACCGACGGGTTGTAGCGCCGGCACGCTTCGAGCAGCGTGAGCTGGCTGCGGCAGTTGATCTCGAGATCGGTGTACGGGTCCTGCATGCTGTCGATGTGACTGACCTGACCCGCGAGGTTGAAGATGACCTCCTGCCCGCGCACGAGATAGTTCATCGTGCTCTGCTGGCGGATGTCGGCGATGTTCACTCTCACGCGGTCTTCGATGCCGCTGATGTTGAACAGGTTTCCGCCGTACTCGGAGATGAGCGAGTCCACGATCAGCACGCGCGCGCCGAGGGCCGCGAGCTCGCGGGCGAGATTGCTCCCGATGAACCCGAGACCGCCGGTGATCATCACCGGGCGATCGCGGTAGAACGCGCGGACGCCGTCCATGTCAAGCGGGCTCGAGACGCTCACGCGGGGCATCTTATCAGACGCTTCCGCCCTTGAGCCGCGGCCCGAGCATCAGCTCGATCCACATGACGGCGAGGTCGAGATACGTGTGAAAAATCCGCGTCGGCGTGAAGAATTCCGATCCGCCCGAGCGGCGCGCGTAATGGTGAACGGACACTTCCCGGAACTGGGCCCCGGCGCGCTGCGCCTGCTTCACCAGCTCCACGCAGATCGAGCCGCTGCTGCTCTTCAGGACCAGGCGCTGAAGAATCGTGCGGCGGATCAAGCGGAAGTCGCAGTCGACGTCGGTGATCGGCAGCCAGAACGCCCACCGGGTCACAAAGCGATGGAGGTTCCCGACGAACACGCGATACGGCGGATCGCGCCGTGTCATCTTCATCCCGTTCACGAAATGCGTGTCGTCGGTGAGGAGCATCAGGAGAATCGGGATTTCGCTGACGTCGTACTGTCCGTCGCCGTCGGTGTAGAACACCAGCTCCTTGGTGGCGTGGGTGAACCCGCTGCGCAGCGCGGCGCCGTATCCGCGGTTGGTCTCGTGCGTGACGATGCGGAGACACGGGACGCGAACGCAGAGCGCGCGAAGAACCTCGGCGCTGTTGTCGCGCGACCCGTCGTTCACCACGATGATCTCGTGGTCGTCGGTCAGCGCTTTGAGCGTCTCGTCCGCCTGCACGACCAGATCGCCGATCGTGGTCGCGTCGTTGTAGCAGGGAAAGAAGGCGGTGATCGAGGGCCTGGGCACCGGGGAAGAAAATATCACCGACGGGGACGGGGTCGCGCTGCCGGCCGCGCTGCCAGGCTCCATCGCAGCACGACCGATTCTCCGATCACGCGGGTCGACAGTTTCGAACGGCCCTCGCGCCGCTCGACGAAGATGATGGGAACGTCAGCCATGCGATTGCCCGCTGTGCTCGCCTCCAGGCCATCTCGACGTGAAAGGCGCAGCCGTCCGGGACGATCACGAGCGGACGCATCCTCGAGGTCAGCCTCGCGAGTGTCCGTCGAAGCGAAGCGAGGCGACCTGCTCGGAGACGAGGCCCACGAGAAAGACGAGCGCGGCAAACAGGATCAGAATCACGGCACCGTTGGGAATCCGTCCGGTCCATGCGAAGTTGCCGATACCGTACAGCGTTCCGACCACGAACGAGGACGCGCTCACCGGCACGAACACGCGCAGCGGGCTGAAGATCGTGATCACCTTCAGGAGGATCAGAAAGAAACTGGCGCCGTCGCGCGTCAGCTTGATCTTCGACTGACCGACGCGCCGCCGCGCCGCGATCGGCTCGAACATCACGTTGTAGCCCGCCCGGATGAAGGCGAGGGTGGTCGTCGTCGGCGTGGAAAAGCCGTTCGGCAGCAGATGAAGGAATTCGCGCAGATGTTGGCGTCGAGCGCCGCGGAACCCCGACGTGAGATCGGGGATCGGCCGACCGGTCAGATAACCCGCGAGGGCGTTCAGTACTGCGTTGCCTCGTCGCCGCACCGCCGTCGCCTGCGTCGTCGCGTCCCGCGCGCCGACGACGAGATCGTATTCGCCGAGCCGTGCGACGATGCGGCAGGCGTCTGCCGGTTGATGTTGTCCGTCGGCGTCGATGATGAGCACGAACTCGCCCTGCGCGTGGCGGATGCCGGTCTTGACGGCGGCGCCGTTGCCCTTGTTGTACGGATGGCGGATGACGCACGCACCGGCCTCGGCCGCACGGGTTGCGGTGGCATCTGCCGAGCCGTCATCGACGACGAGGATCTCGCGCCAGGGTGCGGCAGCCCGAAGATGGGTCACCACCTCGCCGATCGCCCCCTCTTCGTTGAAGGCGGGGATCACGATCGACACGGCGGACGGCTCAGCCAAGCAGCTGCTCCACCACACCATCCCAGGTGATCTGGCGCGCGCGTGCGAGACCCGCCGCGCCGAATCGTGACGCCAGCGCGCGATCGGCCGCGAGCGTCGAGATCGCGACGCCGAGCGACCCGGGTTCCGGCGCGCAGACGAAGCCGTTCTCGCCGTTGACGACGAATTCGAGCGTGCCTCCCGAGTCGGAGCAGGTGACCACCGGCTTGCCGCTGAGAAACGCTTCAAGCGTCACGTACCCATAGTCTTCATCGAAGGGCGCGTAGACGACGGCGAGGGCGCGGGCGTAGAGACGCACCAGTTCGTCCCCGTCGGTCTGTCCCTTGAACACGACGCGATCGTGCACGCCGCATTCTACGGCGGCGCGCTCGGTGGCCGCGCGCTCGGAGCCGTCACCGGCGATGACGAGCGAGATCGAGGGCGGCACGTGCGTCATGGCCCGAATCACGAGGTCGGCGCGCTTGACCCGTTCGAGCCGGCCGACCACCAGCACGTAATCGCCGTACGGACCGCTGTGTAAGCGACCGGCCATCGGCGGTGGATGGTACAAGCCTTCGGCGGCGACGCCGTTGAAGGTCCGAAGCCGCTGTGCGGTGTTGCGCGAGTTCGCGAACACGCGCCGGCACTCGCCGAGCATTCGCGTGTCGAGCTCGAACAGCCGCTTCCGCAGTCCGACGTCGTGCTCCGTGTGCTCGAAGTCGCTGAACGGCGTGCCGCACAGTTCGTAGGCGGCGCGATGCTGATGAATGACCCAGGCGACCTTGCGTGGATGCCGCGCGAAGTAGGTCGGAAAACGCGTGGCGATCAGCAGATCGATCGGCTGAGCGTTGCTCGACGTGAGATCGAGCAGCCGCCACGCTGCTGCCTGCGCGAGCAGTTCGTCCTTGGGCTGGGCACGGAATGGGAGCGCGACGATGTCCGCCTCGTAGCCGCGACCGCGAAGCACGTCGACCAGCGCACGCACGTGAAGCTCCGCCCCGCCGTGCACGAACGGCACGTGAGCGTCGGCGACGAGGATTCGTTTGATGTCAGTCAGAGGCTGTAATTCAAAATGCGAAATGCACAATGCAAAATGCAACGACGGCTGGCGCGCGACGCTTTTTCTTTTGCATTTTGCATTTTGAATTTTGCATTACACCGCGAAGCGGAAGTCAATTGCATTACGTCGCGAAGCGAAAATTAACGATGTCGCCGTCCTGCACGACGTACTCTTTGCCTTCGAGCCGGACCTCGCCGTGATCGCGGCACGCAGACATCGAACCGCGCGCGATCAGCGCGTCGTACGACACCACCTCGGCGCGTATGAATCCGCGTTGAATGTCGCTGTGGATCTCGCCGGCCGCAAGCTGCGCCGGGGTGCCCCGCGCGATCGACCAGGCGCGGCACTCGTCTTCGCCGACCGTGAAGAAGGAGATGTATCCGAGCAGGTCGTAGCTCGCGCGGATCACGCGGTCGAGGCCCGATTCGCTCAGCCCGAGGTCCGCGAGAAACGCGCTCGCATCGTCGCCGCCGAGCTGCGAGATCTCGAGCTCGATCGTGGCGCAGAGCGCCACTGCCTTGGTGGCCGCGTTCGCGAGGAATCCGCTCAAGCCGACCGATGCGGCCGCACGCTCGACGTCGGCGCCAACCGCAGGCAGGTCGGCCTCGTCGAGATTGATCACGAGCAGGAGCGGTTTGGCTGAGAGAAACTGGAAGCCGCGCAGTCGCCTCTCGTCGTCGCCCGCCAGTTGCAGCGCGCGAAGCGGCGTGCCGTCCTCGAGTGCGGCCTTGCACCGGTTCACGAGTTCGCGCTCCTTTCCGAGCTCTGCCGAGAGGCCTTTCTTCGCTTCCTTCTCGATGCGTTCGAGCCGTCGCTCGACGATCCCGAGGTCGGCGAGGATCAGTTCGTCTTCCATCGCCTGGGCATCGCGAGCCGGGGCGATCGAGCCCGAGGCATGCGGGACCGAATCGGATCGGAACGCTCGAACCACGTGCGCGAGCGCGTCGGCGTTCTTATAACCGGCCACGTCGACCAGCGCCTGCGCGCCACTGCGTGCCGGCTGAATGATGTCGGTGAACTCCACGGTCGCGGGCACGCGTTTGCGAGGGTTGTACATCCCGGTCAAGACGTCGAGCCGCGGATCGGGCACTTTCGAGATGCCGATGTTGACGTCGCCTTTGCCGCGCGGAGCCTCGCGGGCACTCGTCATGAGCTGAAACAGGGTTGTCTTGCCGCTCGAGGGGAGACCTATCAACGCCGAGTGGAGCATGAGCCGTTCAGCCTAGCATGTGGGGTCAGGCCCGGACCTGTCCCTGACCTGTCCCTGGCCTGTCCCTGACCTGGCCCCGGTCTGGCCCCCATACAGCGTGTTGATAGGACTACGACCCACAAGCAGCCATCGAAGTCCTGGCGAAAGTTTGGCGCAACTTACTACACATGAATAGTTTGCGTTTGACATCACGAGAACCGGGACTTACTATCCAGTGGACTTTTGTGGCTTACAGTGGAGCAAAAGGGTTTAAGAGGAAGCGCATCAGCCCGGATCGACGAGAAGGGCCGGCTGAAGGTGCCGACGGTTTTTCGTGGGGTCATCAAAGACCAACCCGGCCCGGACGTCTTCGTCACGAGCGTGACTGGGGAGTGTGTCCGGATTTACCCGATGCCGGTGTGGCTCGAGGTCGAACGGAAGCTGACCCAGGCTCCTTCGAATCATCCCGCGCGCCTCAAGTTCCTGGACCGCGTGAATTACTACGGTCAAACCGTCGAACTCGACGTGCAGGGCCGGGTCGTGATTCCGGCACATCTGCGCGAGAGCGCCTCAATTGTTGGCGACGTTCGTGTATTCGGTCGCATCGAATACCTCGAAGTATGGAACGAAGAGCTCTTCGTGCAGAAGCTCAGACGTGACGGGTGGACCGAGAAAGACGACCTGCAGCTGTCCGAGCTGGGGATTTGAATCAATGCCCAGGGCACAAGGGTCAATGCCCAACGGATCCAGGGGCGAGCATCGAGCATCGAGCATCGAGCATTGAGCCGCGGGCGTTTGAGCATTGGGCATCGAGCATTGAGCATTGAGCATTGAGTTGTGCACGAGCCGGTCATGGTCGCGGAGGTGCTCGAGCACCTCGAGCCGTCGCGTGGCGGCGTGTTCGTCGATTGCACGGTCGGACTCGGCGGCCACGCGCGGGCGATTCTCGAGGGCGGCGCCGCGCGAGTGATCGGGCTCGACCGCGATCGTGAGGCGATCGCGCGAGCCGCTGACGGTCTGAAGGGGTACGGGGATCGGATTGAGCTGGTGCACGGCGACTACCGCAGCATCGGCGAGGTGCTCGACGCACGCGGGGTGCGCACCGTCGATGGCGTGCTGGCGGACCTCGGTGTCTCGTCGATGCAGCTCGATGCACCAGGTCGCGGTTTCAGCTTCCGGCGGGATGAACCGCTCGATATGCGCATGGACACGTCGAGCGGGCCGTCGGCGGCCGCTCTGCTGAGTGAGGTCGACGAGCGGACGTTGGCAGACCTCATCGTGGAGTTCGGGGAAGAGCGCTACGCGCGGCGCATCGCGCGCGCGCTCGTGGAGGCGCGGCGGGCGGGCCGGATCGAGACGACGGCGCGTCTGGCGGAGATCGTGAGACGGGCGATCCCGCGCAAAGGCTACTCGCGGATCGATCCGGCCACGCGGACGTTTCAGGCGATCCGGATCTGGGTGAACCGCGAGCTCGAGGGCCTCGACGCCTTCCTGGGGCGCGCGGTGGACCGGCTCGGGCCGGGAGGACGACTCGTGGTGATCACGTTCCACTCGCTCGAGGATCGGATCGTGAAGCACACGCTGCGCGCGCTGCAGGCCTCGGGCGCGATCGCGATCCGGACGAAGCGGCCGATCGTGCCGGCCGAGGCCGAGGTCGAGCGGAATCCGCGGGCGCGGAGCGCGAAGTTGCGGGCAGCAGGGCGGCAGCCACAGGCGGTGCGGACATGACGGCGGAAAACTTCGAATACGCGATCAAGAAAGACGTCCGCAACAACCCGATCGTCCGCGAAGTCGATCGCGAGCGGCATCGCGAGATGTGGCGCTCGACGCTCATCGGCGTGTTTCTCGTCGTCGTGCTGCTGTTCTCGGCGTGGCAGCACTTCGAGCTGCTGCGTCATGGATACCGGCTCGAGCAGATGCAGAAGGAGCGCGCAGCCGAGGACGAGATCAACCGGCACCTGCGGCTCGAAATCGAGACGTTGAAGGCACCGGCCCGGATCGAGCGGCTGGCGACGGGCCGGCTGCACATGGTCGCACCCGAGCCCGATGACGCCACCGTCATCGAGCGCGTGATCCCGGCGCAGGCGCCGCCGCGGTCAGTTGTCGCGCGCCGCTAATTACGGAACGGAGTTGTCGGTGGCCGACCCCTCAGCCAACCATTGGCGTCCGACGCTGAAGCGCCGGATGGTGACTGTCCTGGGGCTTCTCCTGCTCTGGGCGGTCGGCATCGAAGCCCGACTCACGTACCTGCAGGTCGTGCGCTACTCGGATCTCGCCTCCCGTGCCGAACGTCAGCAGTCGCATTCGATCAAAGCACCCGCCAAACGCGGCGACATCCTCGATCGACATGGGCGGATCCTCGCCTACAGCGTTGATGCCGAAACGATCTACGCGGACCCAAGTGAAATCGCCGACGCCGATCGCACCGCGGCGGCGTTGTGCGGTGCGCTTGGCGACTGCGACAGCACGGATCGTCAGTCGATCGCCGAGAAGATTCGCAAGGGTAAGTACTTTGCCTACGTCCGCCGACAGGTCTGGACCGACCAGGCCAAGCGCGTCGCCGATCTGCAGCTCGAGGGCATCGGCTTCATGAAGGAGAGCCGACGCACCTACCCGAACCGCGATCTCGCCTCGCATCTGCTCGGGTATGTCGGCGTCGACAATGGCGGCCTCGGCGGGATCGAGGCGACCTACGATTCGTTCATCCGCGGCAACCCTGGCACGGTGCTCGTGCAGGCCGACGCGCATCGTCGCGTGTTCAGCCGGGTCGAGCGGCCGCCGACCGCCGGCGCGTCGATCGAGCTGACGATCGACGAGTTCCTGCAGCACGTCGCCGAGCGCGAACTGCGTGAAGGCGTGACCGAGAGCGGCGCATCGGGGGGATCCGCGGTCATCATGGATCCGTACACCGGCGAGATCCTGGCGCTCGCCAACGCGCCCGATTTCAACCCCAACGCCTATCGCGACGCGCGCGACGACTCGCGGCGCAACCGCGCCATCCAGGATCTGTACGAGCCTGGATCGACATTCAAGATCGTCACTGCGAGCGCTGCGTTCGAAACCACGGCGGTGACTCCTAGCACCATCATCGATGCGAGCGCCGGAAACATCCGCTTCGGCTCGCGCGTGATCAGGGACGATCACAACTACGGGGTGCTCTCGTTCACCGACGTCATCGTCAAGTCGAGCAACGTCGGCGCGATCAAGGTCGCGATGAAGGTCGGCCCTGAAAAGATGGGCGACTACATCCAGCGATTCGGATTCGGCCGTCCGACCTCGCCGGACTTTCGCGGCGAGAACCCGGGAATCGTCTGGAACGCATCCAATCTCACCGACGGCGCGCTCGCCTCGGTTGCGATGGGCTACCAGATCGGCGTGACGCCGCTGCAGATGGCGGCGGCTGTCAGCGTCGTCGCGAACGGCGGCGAGCTGGTGCAGCCGCGCGCGGTCCGCGCGGTGATTCGAGGCGGCACGCGATTGGCCGTCCCGCGAAAGGTGCTCGGTCGCGCCATCGACGCAAGCACGGCGGCGACGCTGACCGAGATCATGGAAGAAGTGGTGGTGCGCGGCACCGGCACCAAAGCGCAGATTCCGGGGTTCATTGTTGCCGGAAAGACCGGGACCGCGAAGAAGCTGGTGAACGGCAACTACCGCGGGCATTCCGACTACAACGTGTCGTTTGTCGGGTTCGTGCCTTCGCGCAAGCCGGTCTACGCGATCGTCGTCGTCGTCGATTCGCCGCACCGGGTGTCGCCGTACGGGGGCGTGGTGGCGGCGCCGATCTTCCAGAAGATCGCGTCGGCCGCTCTTCGTCACGAAGGTATTCCGCAATCGATCGGCGCACCGACGACAGTTGTGGTCTCGCGCCATCAGGAGGACGCCGAGACGGCGCAACAGCCAACGTCGGGCCCGGTCACTCGTCCACAGATTCAGACGGTGAGCGATTCGGATGGATCGCGAGTGTTCCCCGACCTGACCGGGATGAGTGCGCGCGACGCGCTGCGGGTACTGGGGCGTCTGGGTCTTGCCGTGAAAATCCGCGGCGCGGGGGTCGTGGCGCAGCAGCTGCCGGCTCCCGGCACGCCGATCGACGCCGCGGTTACTGCGGTGCTGCGGCTCGAGAGACGGACCACTGACGACGAGAGTCGCGTCCAGAAGCCATGACCGTCCGTGAGCTGCTTCGAACGCTGGAACCGATGGCCGGGTATCACCCACCCGCCGCGGACGCGCGCGGGCTGGACATCGCCTGCACCGGCGTGACGCACGATTCCCGGCGGGCCGCGCGCGGGATGGTGTTCGTGGCGCTGCGCGGTCTCAAGAGCGATGGGGTCGCATTCGCTCCCGACGCGATCGCCGCGGGAGCCGCAGCGATCGTGGCGTCCGGGCCGCGGCCCGGCGGCATCGACGCACCGTGGTTCGTCGTCGACGACGCGCGGCTCGCGCTGGCGCATCTTGCGGCGGAGTTCTTCGGTCACCCGAGCCGGCAGATGAAGGTCATCGGCATCACCGGCACCAACGGCAAGACGACGACAAGCTATCTCGTGAGCGCGATCTTCGATGCGGCGGGCATCAAGACCGGCTTGATGGGCACGGTCACCTACCGCATCGGCACCCGCGCCCTCGACGCGACCCGCACCACCCCTGAGGCACCCGAGCTGCAGGCGATGATGCGTGAGATGGTCTCAGCCGGCTGCGGCGCGTGTGTGATGGAAGTGTCCTCTCATGCGCTCGCGCTGCGACGCGCGGATGGCATCACCTTCGCCGCCGCCGTCTTCACGAATCTCACCCGCGATCATCTCGACTTTCACGCCGGCATGGACGACTACTTCGCCGCCAAGCGGCGCCTGTTCGAGCTGCTGCCCGACTCGGCTCCCGCGGTGATCAACATCGACGATCCGCGTGGCGCGTCGCTCGCCGACATCTGCACACGTTCCGTGACCTACGGGATCAGCAAGCCGGCGGATGTGTCACCGGGCCCGTTGTCGTATTCGCTCGAGGGATTGCGATTCGACATTCGATCCACGCATGGCCCGATACAGGTCGACACGCGGCTCGTCGGAAAGCCGAACGTGTACAACATCCTGGCAGCGGTCGGCACCGCTCTGGAACTGGATGTGCCGCCCGAGGCGATCGAGGACGGCCTTCGCCGTCTCGCCGGTGTGCCCGGCCGATTCGAAGTGGTCTCACGAGCAGAAGATGATGTCACGGTCGTCGTCGACTACGCGCACACCGACGATGCGCTGAGGAATCTGCTCGAGACCGCACGTCCGATGGCGACGCACCGCCTCATCACGGTGTTCGGCGCGGGCGGCGATCGCGATCGAACCAAGCGTCCGCTCATGGGGATGGTCGCGGCGCGGCTCAGCGATGTGGTCGTGATCACCTCTGACAACCCCCGTGGCGAGGATCCCGCCCGCATCATCGAGGAAGTCAGACGCGGTGCCGATCCGGAGAACAGGCAGGGCGGCGCCGAAGTGCTGACCGTCATCGATCGGCGGGACGCGATCGTGCGCGCCATCGAAACTGCCGAATCCGGAGACATCGTGCTCATCGCTGGAAAGGGACACGAGAAGTATCAGGAGATCGCCGGCCGCACGATGCCGTTCGACGACATCGAGGTCGCGCGCGAGGCGCTGGACACGCGGCGTCTGAAGTCGGGGGCCGGGTGAACGATCTGTCTCTGACCCTTGGCTGGGTCACGCGTGCGGTCGGCGGCACGATGCGTGCGGGAGACG
This sequence comes from Vicinamibacterales bacterium, assembly GCA_036407095.1. Taxonomy (GTDB): domain Bacteria; phylum Acidobacteriota; class Vicinamibacteria; order Vicinamibacterales; family UBA2999; genus Gp6-AA40. The sequence goes on from DASWZV010000144.1 coordinate 250,969, forward strand.
CCGACAGGCCGGTGGGTGAAGTCGTTACCGACAGCCGCGCCTTGCAGAAGGGGGATCTCTTCATCGCGCTGCGCGGTCCACGGTTCGATGCGCACGCGTTCGTCGACGACGTGATGTCGCGCGGTGCGGCCGGCGCGATCGTCGAAGCGGGCCGGGCGAGCGGCGTCGGCCTCGTCGAAGTCGGCGACACGCTGAAGGCATTGCAGGCGCTGGCCCATGCGATACGACGAGCGGCCGGCACGCGGGTGATTGTGCTGACCGGCAGTGCCGGGAAGACCACGACCAAGGAGGCGATCGCGGAGATGCTCGCGACCCGCAATCGCGTGGTGAAGAACAAGGGGAATCTGAACAACCACATCGGCCTGCCGCTGTCGTTGATGCAGCTGCGCGCACGGCCGGACGTGGCGGTGATGGAACTGGGGATGAATCACGCGGGGGAAATCAGCACGCTCGTCGAGATTGCGGAGCCCGATGTCCGGGTCTGGACCAACGTGGGCGACGCCCACCTCGGGTTCTTTGCGTCTCCCGATGCCATTGCCGATGCGAAAGCCGAGATTCTCGAACGCGCCTCTGCCGACACCGTGCTCGTCTGCAACGCGGACGACGTGCGGGTGATGACACGCGCGAAAGACTTCGTCGGCCGCACGCTGACGTTCGGAACCGATGCCGCGGCAACCGTGCGCGCGCAGGAGATCGACGATCGCGGCGTCGACGGGATGCGTGCGCGAGTCACCACACCGGCGGGAGAACGGACCTTCGAGACGCCGCTCCTCGGCCGGGGCAACCTCTCGAACGTGCTCGCCGCCACTGCCGTTGCACTCGATGCGGGGATCACGCTCGACGAGATCGCCGCGGTTGCGGCGCGTCTGCAGCCCACCGGTCGCCGCGGCGCGGTCCGGCGCCTTCGCGATGGCGTGACGCTGGTGGACGATTCGTACAACTCGAGCCCGTCGGCACTGCGTCGCGCGCTCGATGTGGTCGCCAGGGAATCCCACGCCGCACGCAAGGTGGCGGTGCTGGGCGAGATGCTGGAGCTCGGGGATCACGCACGTGCGCTCCACGATGCCTGCGGCCGCGCCGCCGCATCGTCGGGAATCACGCTGCTCTTTGCCATCGGGGGCGAGCCGGCCCGCGCGTTGGCGGATGCCGCGGTCGCCGCCGGCATGCCGGCCGCGTCGGTGCGGTACTTCGAGAAGAGCGACGACGCTGCGCCCTCGATCGTGCAGGCGATCGGTCCCGGCGATCTCGTGCTGGTCAAGGGCTCGCGCGCTACGCGAACGGATGTCGTGGTCGATCGACTGGTTGCGGAGCTTGGCTGATGCTCTATTACGTGCTGCCGCGTCTCGCTGGCACCGCATCCGTTCTCGGTGCGTTGAACGTGACGCGCTACATCACGTTCCGGACCGCGGCCGCCAGCATCACCGCGTTTGCGATCTGCATGCTCTTCGGCCCGTGGCTGATCCGCGTCCTGCGCGACTTTCAGGTCGGGCAGATCATCAGGCAGGAAGGCCCGCAGTCGCATCGTGCGAAGGCAGGGACGCCCACGATGGGAGGTCTCCTCATCGTGACGGCCGCGGTCGTGCCCACGATCCTCTGGGCGGACCTGTCCAACCCCTACATCTGGATCGCCGTGCTCGCGACCGTGGGGTTTGCGATCGTCGGCTTCCTCGACGACTACCTGAAGATCACACGCCGCTCGCATCACGGGCTGATTCCCCGCTACAAGATGCTGGGCCAGATCATCGTCGGCCTGGGCGTCGGCCTGGCCGTGTTGTGGTTGTCGCAGCCGCCCAACCCGGTCTACAACACCCGGTTGATCTTTCCGTTCTTCAAGAACCTGATTCCCGACCTCCAGTACTTCTACGTGCCCTTCGCCGTGCTGGTGCTCGTGTTTGCGAGCAACGGCGTCAACATGACCGACGGGCTCGATGGTCTCGCGATCAGCACCTTCGCGGTCGCGGCGGCCGCGTTCACGGCGCTTGCCTACGTCACCGGGCACGCCGTGCTCGCCGATTACCTGTTGCTGGTGCGCTTTCCTCCGGCTGGAGAGCTGACCATCTTCTGCGGGGCGCTCGTCGGAGCGAGTCTCGGGTTCCTCTGGTACAACTGCTATCCCGCCGAGATCTTCATGGGCGATGTCGGCTCACTCGCCCTCGGCGGCGCGCTCGGCACGGTCGCCATCCTGATCAAGCAGGAACTGCTGCTCCCGATCGTCGGCGGAATCTTCGTGCTCGAAGGGCTCTCCGTGATCATCCAGGTCGTCTCGTTCAGGCTCACGGGCAAACGTGTGTTCAAGATGGCGCCCATTCATCATCACTTCGAGCTCATTGGCTGGAGCGAGCCCAAGGTGATCGCGCGTTTTCTGATCGTCGCGGTGATTTTCGCGTTGTTCAGTCTGACGACGCTGAAGCTGCGGTGATGACGTGGGATCCGGAGTGTTCAGCGTGGACGGACGCCGCGTGCTGGTGGTCGGTGCGGCGCGAAGCGGAATCGCGGCGGCGGAACTGCTCGTGCGACGGGGAGCGCGCGTGACGCTGACCGAAGCGCGACCGACGTTCACCGACGCCGACCGGCTGCGCGCCGCGGGGATCGCGCTGGAGCTCGGGGGACACACGGCGAAGACATTCGAGGATGCCGATTTGATCGTCACCAGTCCCGGAGTCGTGACCGGACAGCCGCTCTTCGAACCCGCGCGTCGACGGGGTGTCGAAGTCATCGGCGAGCTCGAGCTCGCGTCGCGCTGGGTGAGTGGTCCGATCATCGCGATCACCGGCACCAAGGGGAAGTCGACGACGACCACGTTGATCGGGCGGATGGTGCAGGCAGAGGGCAGAGCCGTTCTCGTTGGCGGCAACATCGGCGTGCCGCTCAGCGCGCAGATCGACGCCTCGACGCCGGAGACAGTGCACGTCGTCGAAGTCAGCAGCTTTCAGTTGGAGAGCACGGCGACGTTTCGTCCATGGATTTCGCTGTGGCTCAATTTCGCGGACGACCATCTCGATCGCCACGCGACCGTCGATGAGTACGCCGCGGCCAAGGCCCGGATCTTCGCGAACCAGCGATCCGACGACTGGGCCGTGGTCAACGCGAGCGATCCGATCGTGATGACGCGCAGCGAGGGCATCGCGCCGACGCGCGTCCGGTTCTCGCCGTCGGGAGATCTGGACGAGGGATTCGTCGTCGATGGCGACTGGATCGTGCGTCGCACGAAAACGGCGACGTCGACACTCATTCCAGTCTCGGCGGTGGAGCTGACCGGCACCCACATGTTGGGGAACGTCGTTGCCGCTGCGGCGGTCGCGGATGTGGCCGGTGTGAGTCCGGCCGCGATGACGCGCGCGCTTGCGGGGTTCCGCGGGCTCGAGCACGTGATGGAACCGGCCGGGGAAGTGCGCGGCGTCAGGTTCGTCAACGACTCGAAGGCCACCAATGTGGAAGCGGCGCGGCGATCGATCGAGAGCTTCGAGCGAGGGGTCGTTGCGCTCGTCGGCGGGCGGTTCAAGGGCGGGAATCTTCGGGAGCTCTGTGAGCCGCTGGCGGCGCGAGGCCGCGCGGTGATCGCCATCGGCGAGGCTGCGCCGCTCGTCCAGGAGGCGCTCAATGGTGTGGTGCCGATCGTCACCGCGTCGTCGATGCACGAGGCGGTCGTACGTGGGTACGAGAAGGCGGTGCCGGATGGCGTCGTGCTGCTGGCCCCGGCGTGCGCGAGTTTCGACTGGTTCGCCGATTACGCGGAGCGCGGGCGTGCCTTCAAAGAGGAGGTCGAGAAGCTACGCAAGACCGTAGAGCGCGCGCTTTAAGGCGCGCGGACCGGGCGCGCGGATCGCGGCGGTTGAAACCGCCGCTCTACGAGCGAGCGCGCGGGAACGAGTGATCGAAGAGCGCGTCCTTCAGGACGCGCGGAATCGTGTGGAGCCTGCGAGCAGTGAGCAGTCGTCAGTGGGCCGGCGCGGGTGAGAGCCTACCGCTGGGAACGTCGACTACCCCTGTCGACGAGGTGGGTGTCCCATCCCACGTGTCTACTGACGGCTGCTGACTGCTCCGCAACTTGCCTCGCCGGAGCCCGAAGGGCGGCGGCGGGGATCGGGATCTTATGCGATCCCGTGCCGCAAAGAACTTCTCGGACGTTACGGGTCGTGCCTTTATGGGCATGCGGGTGAAAACGAGTGGCGCGAAAGCTCAAGTCTGACCGGGTGCTCTTCACGACGACGCTGCTGCTCGTGTGCATCAGCATCGTCATGGTGTACAGCGCCTCGGCCGTGGTCGCGCTCGAGCGATTCGACCAGCCCTACCTGTTCCTGACCAAGCAGGCGATGTGGGCCGTTCTCGGGGTGGCGGTGCTCGCCGTCGCCATGCGGATCGACTACCGCACCTACCGCAACGACACGTTCATCTGGGCCGCGCTCGGCGTCGTCGGGCTGCTGCTCGTGCTGGTGTTCTTCAGCCCTCCGGTGAACGGCACCCGCCGCTGGTTCAACGTCGGGGGCCTTGGCATTCAACCGTCCGAGCTCGCAAAGGTGGCGGCCGTGCTCTTTACGGCGCTCGTCCTCGAGCGTCGCATGCACCGCATCGACGACCTGAAGTACTCATTGCTCCCGATCGCGATCGTCGTCGGTGCGATGTTCGCGCTCATCGTGCTGGAGCCCGACTACGGCACCGCGATCTCGCTGCTCCTCATCATCGGCCTGATGGTGTTTGCGGCAGGCCTCAACTATCGCTATTTCGTGGGCACCGTGCTCGTGGCGCTGCCGCTGCTCTACATCGTGCTGATCAGCGCGCCGTATCGACGACGACGATTGCTCGCGTTCCTGGATCCGTGGGCGGATCCGCTCGGTGACGGCTTTCAGGTGATTCAGTCGCTGATCGCGGTCGGTACCGGGCATGTGTTCGGCAAGGGGTTGATGGGCGGCGTCCAGAAGCTCTTTTATCTGCCCGAGCCGCACACCGATTTCATCTACGCCGTCATCGGCGAGGAGCTCGGACTGATTGGCACGACCGCGGTCCTCATCTGCTTCTGCGTGATCGCATGGCGCGGCGCGCGGATCGCGCTGCGCGCCGAGGACACGTTCGGATCCTTCGTGGCGCTGGGCCTGACCGCGATGATCGCGGTGCAGGCGTTCGTCAACATCAGCGTCGTGCTCGGTTTGCTTCCGACCAAAGGGATTCCCCTGCCGCTCGTGAGCGCAGGGGGATCGTCGCTGCTGATCAACCTGCTTGGCATGGGCGTACTGCTGAACATCTCGCAGCACGAGGCGTCGGGAGTTTGAGATGTGCGCCTCCGCCGAAGGCTATGGCGAGCCTCGCCGAGGCGCTGCGCGCGAAGGCGGGCGGTGAGGGCCATTGAGTCTGTCGGTGTTGATCGCGGGCGGCGGTACTGGTGGACACCTGTATCCGGGGATTGCCGTCGCGCGCGCGCTCGTCGCGCGCGTGCCGGACGCGAAGGTGACCTTCGTCGGCACTGCCGCGGGGATCGAAGCGCGGGTCATTCCGCGCGAAGGGTTTGCGCTGGAGCTCATTCGGAGCGCGGGGTTGAAAGGCAAATCGGTGTCATCGCTCGTTCGCGGACTCGCGCTGCTGCCGCTCAGTGCGATCGATGCATGGCAGGTGATCAGCCGGCATCGGCCGAGCGTGGTGATCGGCGTCGGCGGCTACAGCTCCGGACCGGTCATGGCTTTGGCGGCGATGCGCGGCGTGTCGACGCTGTTGATGGAGCAGAACGCGATGCCAGGGCTGACCAACCGTCTGTTGGCGCGTGCCGTGAGCGCGGCGGCGGTCACCTACGACGCCAGCCTCGCCTTCTTCGGACGCAAGGCATTCGTCGCGGGAAATCCTGTTCGGCCGGAGTTCTTTCAAAGGGAGGCGTATGGCAACCACGGTTCGCCGCCAGGGGCGGCTCGGGTTCTAGTCTTTGGCGGCTCTCAGGGCGCGCACGCGATCAACATGGCCATGGTGGAGGCAGCGCCGCGGTTGGCTGCCGCCACACCTCGTGTGGCGATTACGCACCAGACAGGGGAGCGCGATCTGGAAATGGTCCGCGACGGGTACCGGCGGGCCGGGTTGGAAGCCCGGGTCGAGCCGTTCCTGTTCACGATGGACCGGGAGATGAAATCGGCGGACCTCGTCGTCTGCCGATCGGGTGCGACGACGCTGGCCGAACTGACGGCGGCGTGTCGGCCATCGATCTTGATTCCGTTTCCGGCAGCTACCGACGACCACCAGCGCAAGAACGCCGAGGCGCTGGTCGCGCGTGGCGCGGCGCGGATGATCGAGCAGCGCGATCTGACGGGCGCGCGACTCGCTGACGAGATTCTGTCGCTCGCGGCCGATCCGGCGGCGCGCGGAGGAATCAGCGAGGCTGCGTCGCAGCTCGCGCGGCCCGATGCGGCGCGAGTGATCGTCGACAAGGTGCTCGAGCTCGCGAGATGAGCGAGCGAGGTGAGGGGCGTGTCGCTCGCTCGTTCTGGGCCGCCTGAAGGCGGCCCCTGCAGGCGGTGACGTCGCGATGATGCTCGGGCGGACGCGGCGGATTCACTTCGTCGGCATCGGCGGGATCGGCATGAGCGGGATTGCCGAACTGCTGGCGAATCTCGGGTACGCGGTGAGCGGATCGGACGCGAAACGTTCGGATGTGACCGCGAGGCTCGAGCAGGTGTTCGGCGTCGCGGTGTTCGAGGGACACGCGGCGGGCAACGTCGGGGACGCAGACGTCGTGGTGGTGTCGTCGGCGGTGCGGCCGGCGAACCCGGAGATCGTCGAAGCGCGCAGGCGAGGGATTCCGGTGATTCCCCGCGCCGAGATGCTGGCGGAGCTGATGCGGCTCCGCTTCTCGATTGCGGTGGCCGGCTCGCACGGGAAGACGACCACGACGTCGATGATCGCGCTCGTGCTCGAACGCGGCGGTTTGGATCCGACGGCGGTGATCGGCGGACGGTTGAGCGCCTTCGGCAGCAACGCGCGTCTGGGGCGCGGCGAGTACCTGGTGGCAGAGGCGGATGAAAGTGATCGCTCGTTCCTCTTGTTATGGCCGTCGATCGCGGTGATGACCAACATCGACAACGAGCACATGGAGAGCTACGGATCGTTGGCAGACCTGCAGCAGGCCTTTCTCGATTTCGCGAACAAGGTGCCGTTCTACGGCGCCGCGGTCGGGTGTGTCGACGATGCGAACCTCGGCGCGATTCTGCCGTCGGTGCGCCGTCACGTCGTGACCTACGGGCTCGACAATCCGGAGGCACACATCCGGGGTGTGCACGTCGAGCTCGGATCGTTCGGTGGACGTTGTCGTGTCGAGCGCCGAACGCCCGACGGCGTCGAGGGCGTTGGCACCATCGAGCTCGCGGTACCGGGTCGTCACAACCTGCAGAACGCGCTCGCGGCGGTCGCGGTCGGCGAACGCATCGGGCTGGAGTTCCCGCGTATCGCCGATGCGCTCGCGAGCTTTCACGGAGCGGAACGCCGCTTCGAGCGTCACGGTGAGGTTGCCGGCGTGATGGTGGTCGACGACTACGGACACCACCCGACCGAGATTCGCGCAGTGATGGCCGCCGCGCGCGCGACGCTCGGACGACGGATCGTCGTGGCCTTCCAGCCGCACCGCTACTCGCGAACCGCACACCTGCTGAACGACTTCGGGCCCGCGCTCGCCGATGCCGATCAGATCGTGCTGACCGACATCTATGCCGCCGGAGAAGAGCCGCTTCCGGGCGTGACGATCGAACGACTCGCCGAGTCGATCCGCAGCGGATCGGGGCGCCCGGTGCATGTCGTCAGGACGCTTGCGGACGTCGTGCCGGCCATCGTCGGACTCGTTCGCCCGGGCGATGTGGTGATCACGCTTGGCGCCGGCTCGATCGGCACGTTGCCGCGTCGACTGGTCGAGGCACTCGAGCAGCGGGGAGGCGTGCACTGATGCCGGTGTCTGCGCCGTCCGATCGTCGCTTCCGCCGTTCCCACGTGACGCCCACGCGCCGGCGCTCCTGGCGTCCGTCGTGGAGGACGCTCCTCCGCCTCGCCGCGATCTGTGCCGTCGCGGTGTTCGGGATGTATCGCCTGGTGAACCTCGTACTTTCGACGGACGCGCTCAGGGTCGGGGAGATTCGGGTCTACGGCAACGAGCGGGTGCCGACGGGCGACATCAAAGCGCTCCTGCACGGGCTCGAAGGCCGGAGCCTGGTGACGATCGATCTCGAGCCGTGGCGCCGAAAGCTTCTGAATTCACCGTGGGTCGCTGACGCGGCGATCCGACGCGTGCTGCCGGGTACGTTGACGGTCGCGATCTCCGAGCGCGTACCGATGGGCGTCGGCCGCATTCACGACGTTCTGTATCTCGTCGATGAGGACGGCGCGATCATCGACGAGTACGGTCCGAACTACGCTGCCCTCGATCTCCCACTCATCGACGGCCTGGCCGCCGTGCCCAGCGCTAGCACCACGCTGATCGACGATGCACGCGCCCGACTGGCGGGCCGCGTGCTGGCTGATCTCCGTCATCGGCCCGATCTGGCGGGACGACTCTCGCAGATCGATGTGAGCGATCCACGTGACGCGGTGGTGATCCTCAAGGGGGACACCGCCCTCGTCCGGATTGGCGAGGATCGATTCGTCGATCGCATTCAGTCCTACGTCGATCTGCAAGGCGCGCTGCGGGATCGCGTGCCGAGCATCGACTACGTCGATCTCAGGTTCGACGAGCGGGTGTACGTCCGGCCGCAGGGACCGGCGCCGAAGTCGTCGCGTGCGAGGCCGATCAGAACCGGTGGCTAGAAGACAGGAGAGCACGTGGCTCGAAAAGAGCGATACCTAGTCGGTCTCGACGTCGGCACGTCGACGGTCGCCTGCGTCGTGTGCGAAGACATGGACGACGGCAGCCTCCATGTCGTCGGGATCGGCGTGGCCGAATCGCGGGGAATCAAGCGGGGTGTCGTCGTCAACCTCGAGGCCGCGGTCGAGTCGATCAAGAAAGCGATCGAAGACGCTGAGCTGATGGCCGGCATCGAGATCGGCGCCGTCCACCTCGCGCTCTCGGGTCCGCACATCAAGGGCTTCAACAGCCGCGGGGTCATTGCGGTCGCGGGCAAGAACCGTGAGATCACCCGTGATGACGTTCGACGCGCGATCGATGCGGCGAAGAGCGTGCCGCTGCCGACCGGACGCGAAATCCTGCACGTCCTGCCGCAGGACTTCGTCGTCGACGAGCAGGACGGGATTGGCGTGCCGATCGGGATGACCGGCGCGCGGCTCGAGGTCAACGTCCACGTCGTGACCGGCGCGGTGTCGTCGACCCAGAACATCATCGCGTGCGTCAACAAGGCCGGCGTCGATGTGGTCGACACCGTGATCGATCAGCTGGCCGCGGCCGAGGCCGTGCTCTCGCAGGACGAGAAGGAGCTCGGCGTGGCGCTGGTGGACATCGGCGGGGGCACGACCGACCTGGCGATCTACGAGCGCGGCAATCTGTGGCACACCGGCGTCATAGCGGTGGGCGGCGATCACTTCACCAGCGACATCGCGGTCGGCCTCCGGACGCCGCTGCCCGAGGCGGAGAAGATCAAGCGCAAGAACGGCTGTGCGTTGTCGTCGATGGTCGATGAAGACGAGACCATCGAAGTGGCCAGCGTCGGCGGCCGCAAGCCGAGGCTGATGGCCCGCCGCATCCTCTCGGAGATTCTCCAGCCGAGAGCGGAGGAGATCTTTCATCTCGTGTGGGACGAGATCCGGCGCGCCGGATACGAGAAGTCGCTCAATTCCGGCATCGTCCTCACCGGCGGCGGCGCGATTCTCGAAGGCATGCCCGAGATCGCGGAGCAGATCTTCGATCTGCCGATCAGACGCGCGATGCCGAGCGAGGTCGGCGGACTTTCGGATCACATCAGCAGTCCGGTGTTTGCGACGCCGGTCGGCATCGGGCTCTACGTGCATCGCAATCGCGTCGTCGAGCCGATTCGCAGCGGCTCGGGCGCGCTGGCAGTGGTGGTGGGACGGTTGCGGAGCATCTTCAAGGAATTTTTGTGAGGGCGGAGATGGTGGCGCGTTCAGAGGAACGCGCGTTACGGCGACGGAGGCACACATGAAACAGGATGGACGTCACGCGCGAGAGCTTGCAAACCTGCGTCTCACGCTCGCGCCCGACAGTCGCAGCGGCGCCAGGATCAAAGTCGTCGGCGTCGGCGGTGGCGGCAGCAACGCTGTCGATCGCATGGTGGAGGTCGGTCTCGGGGGCGTCGAGTTCATCGTCGCCAACACCGACGTGCAGGCGCTCGATCACAACCAGGCCGGTCAGAAGGTGCAGATCGGCAGCAAACTCACGAAGGGGCTCGGGGCCGGTGCCGACCCGAATATCGGCCGTCAGGCTGCGCTCGAGGACACCGACACGATCATCCAGGCGCTCTCGGGCGCGGACATGATTTTCGTGACGGCCGGTCTGGGCGGCGGCACCGGCACGGGCGCGGCGCCGGTGATCGCCAGCCTCGCCAGCGAGCTGGGCGCGCTGACGATCGCCGTGGTCACCAAGCCATTCCGATTCGAGGGCCGCAAGCGCGCGATTCAGGCGGAGGCCGGCCTCGAGGCGCTGCGCGAGTGCGTCGATACCGTCATCACGATTCCCAACGAGCGCCTGCTGTCGATCATCGATCGGACGACGCCGCTGACCGATGCGTTCTCGCTCGCCGACGATGTGCTGCGTCAGGCGATCCAGGGCATCTCGGATCTGATCCTCACGCCCGGGTTGATCAATCTCGATTTCGCCGACGTGAAGACGATCATGTCGGGGATGGGCGTGGCGATGATGGGCACCGGCACCGCCGAAGGGACCGATCGGGCGATGCAGGCCGCGCAGAAGGCGATCTCGAGCCCGCTGCTCGAAGACAGCTCGGTACATGGCGCGCGCGGCGTGATCATCAATGTCACCGGTGGGCCGGATCTGTCGCTCGTCGAGGTGAACGAAGCGTCATGCGTCATCCAGGAAGCGGCGCATGAAGACGCCAACATCATCTTCGGCGCGGTCGTCGATCCGCAGCTCGTCGGCAAAGTGAAGATCACGGTGATCGCCACCGGCTTCGATCGGAAGATGAGCAGCCGTAGCGTGCCCGAGTCTGCGTCTCGTACGCCGGTCGATCTGACGAACTACACGCAGCACCTGAACAGGGCGACGGAGATTCCAGCAGCGGCCGCCACGATGAAGGCGCGGATGAACGCCCCGGCCGACCTGCCGCTGCAGGCGCCGCCGATGGAGCACGGAAGCGGGCCGGCGCTGAATGTCAGTCGTCGCCAGGGAATCGAGATGACGGTGCCGAGCGCGAGCGCGGCCGTGTCGGCATCGGCAGTGGAGAACGATCTGCAGACGCCGTTCGATGTGCCGGCGTTTTTGCGAAGGCCGCATTAGGCAACGGCGGGCGGGTCCGGTTTCCGCCTTCGCGCAAGCGCTTCCACCTTCGCGCTACGCGCTACGGTGGACGAGTCGGCGGGCCAGGGAAGCCGGACACGATGTGCGTGTATGCGGGCCGGTGGTACACTGAGTAGACCCATGGTATCCGGGAACGGCGGCGTACGAGCCGGAGTTCCCGCACCACTGTTCGTTTGCTCTCCGGCTCAATTACACGGTTCATGAAGCAGTCCTGGCCTCAGCGCGAGCGTGCCCGCGAGCTTCTCTCGAAGGAAGTGGGATACGTCCGCAAGCCGCACGGCGGACGGATGCGCGTCGCCCTCGCGTTTCCCAACACCTACTTCGTTGGGATGTCGAACCTCGGGTTTCAGACCGTCTACACGCTCTTCAACGCTCAGGACGACATCGTCTGCGAGCGCGTGTTCCTGCCGCCGAAGACCGAGCTCGCTGCGCAGCTGGCCTCCGGTGCGCCGCTGCTCACGATCGAGTCGCAGACGCCGGTGCGCGATTTCGATATCTTCGCGTTCTCGGTGTCGTTCGAGTGGGACTACACCAACGTGCTCACGCTCCTGCGGATGGCCGGAATCCCGGCGCGCGCCGCGGATCGCACGCATCACGACCCACTGGTGATGATCGGCGGCGCGGTCACGTTCGTGAACCCCGAGCCGCTGGCCCCGTTTGCCGACGTCGTGGCCGCCGGGGAGGGCGAAGCGCTCATTCCGTCGTTGCTGTCCGCGTTTCGAGCGGCGCAGGATCGAGACGACCTGCTGCGTCGCCTCGTTGCGGAGCGCGGCTTCTACGTGCCCGCCTTCTACGAGGTGAAGTACGCCGCCGACGGGACGATCGACGCGTTCTCGCCGCGCGAGGGAACAACGGCGCCACCCGTCATTCGCAAAGCCGCACTGAAGACGACTGAGGCGGTCGATCCGCCTGCCACGACCATCTTCACGCCGGAAACCGAGTTCGGCTCGAGACTGCTCGTCGAAGTCGTACGAGGGTGCGCGAACCTGTGCCGCTTCTGCTGGGCGGGCTACAACTATCTGCCGGTACGGGCGTTTCCCAAGGAGCGAATCCTCGAGCGCGCGGCTCGGGCCCGGCCTCATTCTCAGCGCATCGGGCTGGTCTCGATCGCGCTCTGCGATCACCCCGACATCGAGGAGATCCTCACCACGCTCGTCGAGATGGGTTACAGCATCAGTCCTGCCTCGCTGCGACTCGACGATCTGACGCCGACCATCCTCCGTCTGCTGCGGCAGAGCGGCGAGCGCACGGTGACGATTGCCCCCGAGACCGGATCGGATCGCCTCCGGCGCGTGATCAACAAGACGCTGACCAACGACGAGATTCTGGCGGCGGCGGATCTGATCTTCGAGAGCGGCATCGAGAACCTCAAGCTGTACTTCATGCTGGGCATACCGACGGAGACCGACGAGGATCTCGTCGCTGTCCGCGATCTCACGCTTCGACTTCGCGACGCCATGGTGAAGCACGCGCGGTCGCGCGGCCACATCGGACGCATCGTCGGCAGCGTCAATCCGCTCGTGCCCAAGCCGGGCACCGCGTATCAGTGGCTGCCGATGGAGGACGATCGATCCATCGAGCGCAAGATCGCCCGGATGCGCAGCCTCATGGCCGGAATCGAGAACGTCTACTTCACGATCAAATCGGAACGCCATTCGCTGTATCAGGCGCTGCTGTCGCTCGGCGATCGGCGCGTGGCTCCGGCGATCGAGGCGGCGGAACGCAACGGCGGCAACTGGCGTGCCGCGATGGCGGAAACCGGTGTCGACGCCGACTTCTTCATCTTTCGCGATCGATCGCGTGACCGCGTGCTGCCGTGGGACATCATCGATGGCGGGATGAAGGACGCGTTCTTCCGCGCCGAGGCCGACAAGGCGATGCGCGCCGAATGGACGCTGCCGCCCAAACGGCAGAAGGAAAACGCGCGCCTGCTGGCCACCCTGCACGAAACACCTTGAAGTGCCTGCAACGTGGGGCTCGCGCCCTGGTTGCGCCCCTACTTGGTGCCCTCGGCATGATCGCCACGTACTTCCCCGGCGCCCGGATTCACAACCGGACGACTGGTCTCGTCGGCGCGGCGTTCCTGGCGAGCAGTCCGGTCTGGCTGTTTCAGATCGTCCAGCCGATGAGCGATGTTCCTGCTGCCGCGCTGTGGACGTGTGCGCTGCTTGCTGCGACCACCGGCGCGGCCGCGGCTGCCGGAGTCACCGCCGCCCTTGCCCTGCTGATCCGCCCGAACCTGTTTCCCCTCGCGTCCTCTGCGGCCATCGTCTTCTTTGCGTGGACTCATGATTCGCTCCCTGCCTTCAGAGTGTCTGCGTTCGCACCACCACACGACGGGTTTGTCTTCGCGATAACCGCATCGCTCGGCATCGCATGTGTCGCGCCGATGCGGTGGCGACTCTATGGACATCCGCGCGAACATCTACGACTGCGGCATGCGTATGCTGCGCGGCGAGATGCGCGTGTTGATCGTCACGGCCTTCTGTCTCGCCGCGCTGATCCTGAGCAGATCCACTGCCGTGACCTCACGTCGTCACGGCGGCTTTTTCCTCGTAGTCGGCATACGCCTGCAGGACGAGCTCGCGAATGCGTTCCTGCGCGGTGGCGTCACCCGTGATTGGCCGGAGCAGTGCAAAGCTCCGGCGCTCGCCATTGACCGAGAACGTCCTCGCGGGGAACGTGACGTTACGACCGTTTCCGCTGCGACGCTCCCAGACGGCGAAGCCAATCAGCTTCAATCCAGCCAGCGTGCCGTCGATGAAATGCAGTTCGGCCTCAGCCAGCTTTCCGGGCGGGTTGTTCTTCTCGTTCGGCGTGATTTTCACGACCACGGCGTCCTCCATCGTTGGTGAATGAGGATGGCAAGGCGGCTGCCGTCGGGGCCGTGAACGGGGTGAGGCTGTAAGCGCGACGCCGAAAGGAATTAGGAAGTGGCGCGCGTCTCGTGCCGGATTCGCGCGACAGATGTGACTACGGCGGTTGTCAGCTCCTCAGCAGCAGGACGTGTGCGATGGCGAGATCCCGCGAGTGCGTCAACGTGAGCAGCGAGCCGGTGGCGCCGATCTTGGAGAAGCGCTCGGCCGCGCCGTCGTGAAATCGCAGCATGGGAGGTCCATGGTGGCGCACGACCTCGATGCCCTTCCAGTAGACGCCGCGCGAGAAGCCGGTGCCGAGCGCTTTCATCGCGGCCTCCTTGGCGGCGAAGCGCGCGGCAAACCGTGCTCCGAAATCGCGTTTGGACCTGCAGTACGCGATCTCTCCGTCAGTGAACACACGTCGCACGAAGTGGTCGCCGTATCGATCGATCGCTTGCGTGATGCGATCGATCTCGGTGGCATCCATGCCGGTCCCTATAATGTCCATGGGACCGCTAGTGCGCCTCGTTGCAAGAGTCTTTTACCTGTTGTATCCCGCATAGCGGTCCCAGGCGCGCAGAGCGCGCCAAGAGCTACTGGCGATCAGGCAAGGGCTCTGTCAGGATCTCCGAGCGGAGCCCTTGCCTGGTCGATCTTCATCCTACATGAGCCTGCCCCAGCTTCCTGATACCTTCGAATGGACGCATGAATCGTGGGGCGCCGGTCTGCGATGTCTGCCCCTTGCGGGCCTCGCCCCCCACCTCTTCACGACGCGACAACTGTCGTTAACCACCCCGGACGACGAGCATCAGCTCGCCGCGGCGCTCGGGGTGGAGCGCATTGCGTCGGCCAGGCAGGTGCATGGCCGCGCTGTCGTCGTGGTTCGCAAGGGTCGACAGATCTCCGGCGATCGACCCGAAGCCGATGCGTTCGTGTCCGACGCGGCCGATGTGGCAGTTGCCGTCCGCGCTGCGGACTGCGTTCCGCTCCTGATGGCGGATCGGACACGCGGTGTCGTCGCGGCGGTGCACGCCGGGTGGCGCGGCACGGCCGCACGGACGGCGGTGGCGGCCCTCGACGCGCTCGCGCGCGAATTCGGCACTCGCCCGGCAGATGTCGTCGCGGCGATCGGGCCGAGCATCGGCCCGTGCTGTTATGAAGTCGGGAGCGAGCTCGTCGATGCGTTCGCCGCCGCAAAGCACGAACGATGGCTCGTGGATCGCTGGTTCATCTCAGAGCCTCCGCCGCGCGGCTCACGCGAGCACCGGGCGCTGCGCCTGGACGTGTCAGGCGCGAATCGAGATCAGCTCGTGCTCGCCGGGGTACCGGAGGAGCAGGTGCACCTCTCGGGTCTGTGCACGGCTATGCACCTCGAGGTGTTCACGTCGTATCGGGTGGAAAGGGAAAAGGCCGGGAGGATCGTCGGCGCGATACGAGCACGCACGTAATGCAAAATGCAAAATGCAAAATGGGAGTCGCTCGAGTCGAGCGTACGTTTTTGCATTTTGCATTTCGCATTTTGCATTTTTGAATCTTGCATTACAGCGAAGTTCCCTGATCCATCGCTTCGTTCGCCAGGCGATCCGCATCCTTATTGAACTCCCGCCGAACGTGCTCGAACGTGACGCGACCGATCTTGCGCGTCAGCGAACGGGCCTCTTCGTAGAGCGGCAGGAGTCCCGGGTTCTTCACGCGATATTCGCCGCGCATCTGTTTCACCAGCAGCTCTGAGTCCGATCGTAGGCGGAGCTCGGTGACGCGGTGCGCTGCCGCCCATCGCAGCGCTGCCAGCAGACCGCGGTATTCAGCCACGTTGTTGGTGCAGCTGCCAAGGAATTCCTTCAGTTCGGTGATCGAGCCGTCAGGCTGTTCGATCCGCACGCCGTATCCGGCCGGGCCGGGATTGCCGCGCGAGCCGCCGTCGATGTTCGCGGTCGCGGAGCCGCCGCGCCTCCCGCCGAAGAGAGACTGCTGATTCACGCCTCGGCCTGCAACGTTACCGGTGGACCACCGCGTGCTCGACGGGTGGAGGGGGTGGGATCCAATAGAGAACGCGCTGGCAGCTTTCGCACTGGATGATGCTGTCGTTGTGACGCACCTGCTGAAAGACCGACGGCCGCAGCCGCACATGACAGAGCGAACAGAGCCCGTCGCGTGTCGCGCTGGAGATGGCCACGCCCTTGCGGGCGCGCGCGACCTGCTCGAATAGCGCCATGAGCCTGGGTTCCACATCCTTCACGAGCGCGGCACGCCCTTCGGTCGCTTTGGCGAGCCTTGCTTGCTCGAGTGTCAGGTCTTCGGCGAGCGCCTTCTTCTCGGCCTCAATCTCCTTCTGCTGCGCAGCCAGGGCGGCTTCCGCCTTCTTCACGTCGGCGGTGAGGCCGTCGGCGTCGACCATCCGCTCGAGCACCTTCTCCTCGACGGCGCCAAGATCGCTTTGCGCCGTGGCGATCTCGTGCTGCATCGCCTGGTACTCACGATTGGTCTTCACCGTCATGAGCTGGTCTTTGAATTTCGTGAGCCGGCCCTGATAGACGGCGACATCCTTTTCGAGCGCGCGGCGCGCCTCCTGATTGGCTTTGAGCTGCTCTTTCGCGTGCTCGAGCGTGCGGGTCGCGCCCTCCAGCCGGGTGTCGGCATCGGCCAACCGCTGCGGATGCGCGGCAATCGCCGCTTTCGCCTCGGCGATCGTCGATTCGAAGTGCTGCAGTTTGATGAGGCGCTCTAGATCTGGAGACATCAGCGGAAATGCAAAATGCAAAACTCAAAATGCAAAAAACAGACGGTGCACAGCGGAGCCGGGGTGATCGTCGTTGCGGCGTTCACCGGCCCGCTACGCATGGTCACCGTGCCCTTTTGCATTTTGCATTCTGCATTTTGCATTACACGCGATCGCAATTGAGTGGGCCCGCCAGGATTCGAACCTGGGACCAACCGATTATGAGCCGGCCGCTCTAACCGCTGAGCTACGGGCCCCCGCCTTCGCCCGGTCTGCCTTGCCTTGCCGGGCTTCGGCGAGGCAGGCTCGTGATCGCTTCACGCTGCCGGACTTCGGCGAGGCAGGCTCACGATCGCTTCGCCGCGACATCGAACTCGCTAGCGGCTTGGCACGGCGAGCCCGTCGCCGACGATCTCGATCCTACGTCCTTCCCTCCAAGAACGCCTTGAGCTTCCGCGACCGCGACGGGTGCCGCAGCTTGCGCAGCGCCTTGGCTTCTATCTGACGGATGCGCTCGCGGGTCACGGCGAAGTTCTGGCCGACCTCCTCGAGCGTGTGCTCGCTGCCGTCGCCCACGCCGAAGCGCATCTTGATGACCTTCTCCTCGCGCGGCGTCAGCGTCTTGAGCACCGCCTCGGTCTGTTCCTTGAGGTTCAGATTGATGACCGCTTCGGCCGGCGACACGATGTTGCGGTCCTCGATGAAGTCGCCAAGATGTGAATCCTCTTCCTCGCCGATCGGCGTTTCGAGCGAGATCGGCTCCTGCGCGATCTTGAGGACCTTGCGCACCTTCGACACCGGGATGTCCATGCGCTTGGCGATCTCTTCCGAGGTCGGCTCGCGCCCGAGCTCCTGCACCAGCGCGCGCGAGGTGCGAATGAGCTTGTTGATCGTCTCGATCATGTGCACCGGGATGCGGATCGTGCGCGCTTGATCCGCGATCGCTCGCGTGATCGCCTGTCGGATCCACCACGTCGCGTAGGTCGAGAACTTGTAGCCGCGCCGGTATTCGAACTTGTCGACCGCCTTCATCAGGCCGATGTTGCCTTCCTGAATGAGATCGAGGAACTGCAGCCCGCGGTTCGTGTACTTCTTGGCGATCGAGACGACGAGGCGGAGGTTGGCTTCGACCAGTTCCTTCTTCGCCTGCTCGGCCTGCGCTTCGCCGCGCTGAATGACTTCGATCGTCCGGCGGAGACGCTCGGGCGTTTCCTCCAGGTCGTCGATCATCTGCTTGACGTGGGTGCGCAGATCCTTGAGCTTCTTCAGCAGCGCCTTCTTTTCGTCTTCCTTCAGCCTGGGCGCCTTCGTTTTCACCCGTGGATTGATATGGCGATCGAGGGCGTCGGCCTCGCGCTGCACCCGCTGCACCGCGTCGACGGCGTCCTTGACCTCGTCGACGAGGCGGCGCTTGACCGTCTCGGTGAACTCGATGTCACGAATGCGGCGCGAGACCTCGATCCACCCGCGCATCGCCTTGATGCGCGCGCGCCGGAACTTCCGCTTGTCCTTCTTCGGCACGAGCTCGAGCTTCTCGTTCAGCTTCTGATAATTGCCTCGCGCTTTGCGCACGGCTTCGATCTGATCGAGCACTTCGACCGCGCGCTCCTGGATCACTTCGTCGGTGATCTCTTCGTCGCTGAAGATCACCAGCTCACGGATGGTGCGTTCGCCGGCGCGGAGCTGATCGCCCATGAGGAGGATGCGCTTCGCGATCGTGGGCGTGCGGGAGATCGATTTGATGACGGCGAGCTTGCCGCGTTCGATGCGCTTGGCGATCGCCACCTCGCCCTCGCGGGTGAGCAGGGGCACCGTCCCCATCTCGCGGAGGTACATGCGCACCGGATCGTTGGTCTTGTCCAGGGCACCGGGCGTCAGGTCGAGCTCGGGCTCGTCGCCCGACCCGTCCCGATCGAAGTCCTTGTCGCCGCGATACGCCTTGTCCGAATCGACGACCTCGATGCCGGCGCTGCCGAAGGCGTTGAACAGGTCGTCGAGTTCTTCCGAAGAGGTGATCTCCGAGGGCAGCAGCTCGTTCACTTCGTCGTACAGCAGGTAGCCCTTTTCCTTGCCGACATTGATCAGCTGTCGTACTTCGTCGTATTTCTCTTCAATCGACAAGATCACTCCTCCGATAACACCAATGACTGTATGAGCCGACCGAGTTGACCCTTCAGCGCGAGCAGCGCGTCGATCTCGGCGCCGCTGGCGGCTCCTTCTGCCTGCAGGCGCTCGATCTCGCGTTGTACGGCCGCGCGATCCCGCTCGAGGCGATCCAAGCGGAACTCTCGTACACACGAGGACGGCGTCAGCGCAGGCGGTTTTGGCTCGCTCGCTATCCCGGTCACGAGTTGAGCCTCCACCAGCGTTAGACGCTCGAGCAGCACAGAAGGAGAGAAACCCTTATTCTCATGTAACTTCCGCGCAAGATCCAGCACGGATCTGGCGGCGAGACCCTCGAAATCCGAGGGGTCGAGGCTCTGGAGCGCCTCGAGCGCCGGGCCGGGCTCGTGAACAAGCCACCAGATCAGGCCTTTTTCTGCGTTGGTGACCTGCCCCAGCCGTGGCACCATCGCCGCATCGACCACCGTCTTCTTCTGAACGGCAGCCTTTCGAATCTGTGCACGCACGACCTCGTCGGTCACGCGGGCTTTGTGGGCGAGCCGGTCCGCAAATCGATCACGCATCGCGTCATCGGGAATGCGTCCGGCGACGGGAAGCATTTCAGCCAAGAACTTCACCCGCCCCTCGTCGCTGTTCAGGTTGTGACCGGCCGCTGCCCGGTCAAGCAGGTACTCTAAATACGGCCGCGACTGCCGAAGTCGTTCACCGTATCCTTTGGCCCCGTGCTTTTTGACGAAGGTGTCGGGATCGTCCCCTGCCGGCAGGACCGCCACAGCGACCTCAAAGCCTTCCGCCACGAGCATTTCGCTCGATTTGGCCGCCGCACCCTGACCGGCCGCATCAGGGTCGAAGCTCAGAACGACCTTGCTCGTGAACCGCCGCAGTTGCTGGGCCTGCTGCGCGGTCAGCGCCGTGCCGCACGATGCAACGGTAGGAAATCCGGCCTGAAAAACCTGTCCGAAGTCGAAGTAGCCCTCGACCAGGATGACGAACCCGCTTTGGCGGATGGCTGCTTTCGTCAGGTTGAGCCCATAGAGCGTCCGGCTCTTCGAGTAGATAGGCGTTTCCGGGGAATTCACGTACTTCGGCTGCTGATCGGCGTCGACCGCCCGGCCGCCGAACGCGATGATCGACCCGGTGTCGCGCGCGATCGGAATCATCAAGCGGTTTCGAAACCGATCGACGATCGAGCCGTCGTCTCGTTGGACGATCAGGCCGGATCGCATCAGCAACGCCGCCGAGAACCCCTGTTTCTGGAGTGCGCGGCTCAAGCCGTCACGTCCAGGCGGGGCAAAGCCGAGGATCTGGGCCGCCGCCGTCGCATCGGTCAGACCGCGATCGGCAATCTGTTTCCGGATCCGTGTACCCGCAGGCGAGAGCAGCTGTTCGCGAAACCAGGCCGACGCCGCCTCGTGAATCTTGAGCAGCGATTCGCGTTCGGCGGTGTTGACGCGCTGCTCCTCGTTCTGCGGCTCGACCTCCGGTAGCGTGATGCCGAAGCGCTGCGCCAGCTGCTTCACCGCATCGAGGAATCCGATCTTCTCGTGCTCCTCGAGGAACTTGATGACATCGCCGCCGGCGCCGCATCCGTAGCAATTGAAGAAGCCTTTGTCGCGATACACGTGGAAGGAGGGCGTCTTCTCGCCATGAAACGGGCACAGGCCTTTGTAGGTGGCGCCCGTCTTCTTCAGCGTCACGTAGTCCTGGATGACGACGACGATGTCGGCCTGGCGTTTGAGGTCCTCGATGAAATGAGGGGGGAAGAGAGCCATGAAATTCAAAATGCAAAATGCACAATGCAAAACATAGACGTACGGCTCGAATCAGCGTGTTGCTTTTGCATTTTGCATTTTGCATCTTGCATTTTGCATTACACAGTCTCAGTCTTTTAACTCCACCACCGTCACCCCACCCCCACCCTGATCCATCGGTGCGGCGTCGAATCGTGCCACGAGCGGGTGCTCTTTGAGGAGTGCCTGAATGCCGCGACGAAGTTGTCCGGTGCCGTGACCGTGAACGATCCGGACGACGTGCTGATCGCTGACCGTCGACTCGTCGAGGAATTTCTCGACCCGGTCGAGCGCGTCATCCACCGTGCATCCGATCACGTTCAGCTCGGAGAGCGAGCCCTCACGAGGCTGCAGGTCCACGCGTACTTTGACCGAGGCGGCCTTTCGAGCGTTCGACGCGGCGCCGGTGACTCGAATATCGCGGAGCGCCGCACGCAGTCGTTTTCCTCGCACGTCGATCTCGGCGTGCGACCCCTGCACGTCGATGACCGTCCCCTCGAGCCCCAATGCACCGACGGTCACACGCGCACCAGGCTCGACCGGGCCCGCGGGCGCGGGCGAGGACGCCGGCGATGGCATGCCCGTCTTCTTCAGGCGACCGACGACCTTGTCGATTGCCGCGCGGGCATCAGCACGTGCGGCGCCCGCTTCTCCGGTCGTAATCGACGCGGCCGCGCGCCGCGACGCCTGCTCGCTCATCTCGGCCGTGCGCGCCTTCAGGCCTTCGATGATCGTCTCGATTTCCTTCCGCCCTTCGCGCAACTCCTCGTCCAGCTTCGCGTCGAGACGCCGCTTGTAGGCCTGCTCGCGCTCGCGCACGGCGTCTTCGCGCGCGCGCAGCTGCTTGTCGGATTCAGACAGCTGCATGCGCTGGCGGGAGAGCTCGCGGCGATCGTGTTCCAGCTTGCCAAGCTCCTGATCGACGCGGGCGAGATGTTCGGCAAGCTGTTGCTCGCGTTCGCTCAGGTTCTCTCTCGCGTTCGCGATCACCGACGGAGGCATCCCGAGCCGGGCCGCGATTTCGATCGCGAGACTGCGTCCCGGCGATCCGTATTGCAGGCGATACGTCGGCGCGAACGTTTCGGGATTGAATCCGAACGCCGCGCTGACGACGCCCGCGGTCGTCGACGCGTACGACTTGAGCGAGTCGTAATGCGTCGTCGCGACCAGGTGCGCGCCGCGCTCGCGGAAATGATCGATGACGGCGACGCCGAGCGCGCCGCCTTCGACCGGATCGGTGCCGGCGCCCACCTCGTCGAGCAGGACGAGCGCGGGCAACGCGAGATCGCGATTCATCGACACGATGTTCGAGATGTGCGCCGAGAACGTGCTCAGGCTCGCCGAGATCGATTGCTCGTCGCCGATGTCGGCGAACAGCGACTTGAACACCGGTAGACGGGAGCCTGCATCAGCGGGAATATGCAATCCGGCCTGCGCCATCGCCGCAAACAGACCGGCGGTTTTGAGCGCAACGGTCTTTCCGCCGGTATTCGGGCCCGTGATCACGAGGATGCGTGTTGGTGGCGTGAGCAGGATGTCGACCGGTACCGGATCAAGGGGTCCGGAGTCATCAGGGGGTCGGGACTCGTCTTGTCCTGACAGTTCAGAAAATGACTCCCGACCCCCTAATGACTCCCGACCCCGTTCGATCCGCTCGCGAACCGTCTGCATCAGCAGCGGGTGCCGCGCGCCTTTGAGCTGAAACGTTCCATCTGCAGCAACGATCGGTTCAACCGAGCCGGTCATCGTCGAGAAACGCGCGCGAGCCTGAACGACGTCGATCTCGGTCGCCACCTCGATCGTCTGTTCGAGCTCCTCCGGGCGCCGACGGAAGGCGTCGGTCAGCTCGAGGAGGATGCGGCGGACTTCTTCTGCTTCCTGCTCCTCGAGCGCCACGATGTCGTTGTTGATCTCGACGGTCTCGAGCGGCTCCACGAAGAGACTGGCACCGCTGGCCGAGCCGCCATGGACGATGCCCGGAATCGAATGGCGATGCTCGGCGCGCACCATGAGCACACGGCGGCCATTGCGATCGGTGACAACCTGCTCCTGCAGGTATTTCGCCGCTTCCTTCCCGCGGAGCAGACCATCGAGCGTGGTTCGCAGCCGCTGCTTCTGACGCCGCAGCCGTTCGCGAATGCCCGCGAGCGCCGGGCTCGCGTTGTCGGCGACCTCGCCCGAGGGTTCTACCTTCCTGCGGACGTCGGCGACTTCCTGCCGGAACGACGCGACGCGGTCGACCAGCGCACGCAGGATCGGGAAAGCCGCACCGACTTTTGCCACCGCCTGTCGCGTGAGCTCGATCGATTCGAGGTAGTCGGCGAGGCCGAGCAGCCGGAGCGGTTCGAGCGGGCGGCCCTCGACGCCGAGCGCGTCGATCGTCTGGTCGAGATCGATCGGCGCCCGGAGCGGAAAGCCGGGATGGTCGGTCAGGAAGCGGACCGCTTCCGTCGTACTCCGCTGTGCCGCAATCACGGCTGACGCATTGGATTGCGGCTCCATGTCGGCCAGACGGTCCCGTCCCAATGACGTGACGGCAAGGCCGCTCACAACCGAGCGAATGCGATCGAACTCGAGGGGTCTGAGGGCGCCCGATTGCATCTGATGAAACTCTGGTGGGGTTCGAGACTTTGGATGAAAGCCTGGTAAGTGTACGCTGAACGGCAATCCGCGAACTAGTTATTGACAGCAACTAGATTGCGCTGCAGGATCACCCTCAGATGTTTGTCCGCGTTAGCCCTCGGATGCAGTGTCCGGCTTCAGACGGACCTGGCACGCCTTGAGAGGCCAAAACCATGCAGGATCCTGAGCAAATCAGGCGGTTCACCCAGGGGGTGGGGACGATGAAGGATCCCCCGATGCTGCCGTTGGCCCTGTGGTTCGGCATCGTCCCGGCGCTCGACGCATTAGGGTTTGCGAGCCCCTTCTGGGTATTCCCGTCGTTCCTCGCCGCTGTGCTGACGGCAGCACTGGCTTCGCAGTGGTTCAAGCGGACGTATGGCGTGGTGACGCCATCCGCTGACTCCTTCACTTTAAGAATGAGGGGGACCGCCGGAGTTGCCTTTGTCGCGGCCATCTTTGGCCTGGAATTGCTCGCGACGGCGACTCAGCTCGCTGTGAGGCCGGGCATTGTTGTCCTTGGGGCCTCGTTTATCTGGCAGGCGCGCGCCAGTAAAGGTCTTCGACCCCATCTCTACGTGCTCGGCGCAGTCTGTGTCGCCGTGGCGTTCGTCCCTCTCATCATCAGCCAGACGTGGAGCCACGACTCGTGGCTCGGGCAGTCGCGCGCGTTATGGACCATCTTCACGACCGCCTTCGGCCTCGGATGGGCCTATGTCTCCATTCAGGACTACCGCGTACTTCGTCGGTCGATTCGTCAGGTTGGGACGTAGCGTCCGGCCCGAGCCGACCATCCCATGGCCAAGAACCACGCCCCCGCATTCGAGCACGTCGTCGCCGTCGACAAGGTCGTTCACGAACCGGCGCGCCTCGCCGTTCTGACTGCACTCTCAGCGTGCAAGTCGGCCGACTTCGTGTTCCTGCAGCGCCTCACGGCACTTCAAGCGGGCAATCTCTCGCAGCATCTCGTGAAACTGGAACACGCGGGGCTGATCACGCTGTCGAAAGCATTCAACGGCAAATATCCGCAGACGACGGCGCAGATTACGGACGAGGGACGTCGAGCAATCGACGACCACTGGAAGCGGCTCGACGCTCTGCGAAAGGCGGCTGACTCTCTCTGATTCCTATTCCTGATTCCCGATTCCTGATTCCTAGAGATGATTGATACGGCTCGCCACGCAGGCGGCGCCGAAGCCGTTGTCGATGTTCACCACGGTGACACCGCTCGCGCACGAGTTCAACATACCCAGCAGTGCCGCGAGCCCCTCGAAGCTGGCACCATAGCCGACGCTCGTCGGCACCGCGATCACGGGCACGCGTACGAGACCACCGATTACGCTGGGGAGCGCGCCTTCCATGCCGGCCACGACGATCACGACGCGGGCGTCGTAAAGCCGTTGATGCTCGTGGAGCAGCCGGTGCAAGCCGGCGACGCCGACGTCGTACAACCGGTCCACCGCGTTGCCCATGATGTCCGCCGTCACTGCGGCTTCTTCTGCCACCGGGAGATCCGCCGTCCCCGCGCAGGCGATGAGCACGGTGCCCGTGCCGGGAGGCACATCGCCTTGTTTCAAGGTGATGGCCCGCGCATCATGGTGGTAGATCGCACCAGGGACGAGGGCGCGCACCACGGCCCATGCTTCTGGTGTGGTTCGGGTGACCAGAAGCGATTGCCCCCGCGCAACGATCCGCTGGGCAATCGTTGCGATCTGGTCGGGAGTCTTCCTCATTCCCAGGATCACCTCAGGGAAACCCTGGCGAAAATTTCGGTGAAGGTCGACCCGGGCAAACCCCACGTCCTCGAACGGTGCGCGTGCGAGCGCCTCACGGATGCGAGCCGATGCGCTCTCAGAATCGATGATCCCGGCGCGCACATCGTCGAGGAGGCGCTGCAGATCCGTTTCGGTCATTGATCTGGTGACAAAACTGTCGAAGAGATGCGGATCCGGCTCTTTGCGGCCAGCTCAGACGCTACTATAATCATCCCAGCGCTCCCCGCGGGATGCCGCCTTCGACGCTCAATGCGGTGTCGGCGGGCCAAACACCCTCATGACCCTGTCAGAGACGCTCATTCTTGCCACGTATTTCTTTGTACTGGTCATCCTGGCCGTGTACGGGTGGCACCGCTACTACCTCGTCTATCTGTACATGAAGCACAAGGGGCGGCAGCCCGAGCCTGCCGGCGCCTTCGAGGTGCTTCCCCCGGTCACGATTCAACTCCCGATCTACAACGAGATGTATGTCGCGGATCGTCTGATCGACGCCGTGTGTCAGATCGACTATCCGCGCGAGCTGCTCGAGATTCAGGTCCTCGACGATTCGACCGATGAGACGCGCGCCGTTGCCGAGCAGGCCGTTCGACGCAACGCCGCTCGCGGTGTGGACATCACGTACATCCATCGCACCGATCGCACCGGCTTCAAAGCGGGAGCGCTCGAATCGGCGATGAAGGTCGCCAAAGGCGAGTACATCGCGATCTTCGATGCGGACTTCATCCCGACGACCGATTTCCTCCGGCGCACGGTGCCATTCTTCGTCGACCCGGCGATCGCGATGGTGCAGGCGCGATGGGGTCACATCAATCAGGAGTACTCGCTCCTGACCAAGATTCAAGCCGTGCTCCTCGACGGGCACTTCGTGCTCGAGCACGGCGGGCGCAACCGCGCCGGACTCTTCTTCAACTTCAACGGCACGGCCGGCATCTGGCGCCGCTCGGCGATCATCGATGCCGGTGGCTGGCAGCACGACACGCTGACCGAAGATCTCGATCTCAGCTACCGCGCGCAGCTGCGTGGCTGGAAGTTCGTGTTCCTCTCCGACCTCGTGGCGCCCGCGGAAGTGCCGGTCGAGATGAACGCATTCAAATCGCAGCAGCACCGCTGGGCAAAGGGATCGATCCAGACGTGTCGCAAGCTGCTGCCGCGCATCCTCCGATCCAAGGCGCCGCTCGGTGTGAAGGCGGAAGCGTTCTTCCATCTGACCGCGAACTTCAACTACCCGCTGATGTGCGTGTTGTCCGTGCTGATGGCCCCGTCGATGGTCATCCGTTACAACATGGGCTGGTACGAGATGCTGCTCATCGATGTGCCGCTCTTCTTCGCGGCGACGGCGTCGGTGGCCAATTTCTATATGGTCTGCCAGCGCGAGCTGCACGTGGATTGGCTGACCCGCGCTCGATATCTCCCGTTCCTCATGTCGATCGGGATCGGGCTCGCGATCAACAACACCAAGGCGGTGTTCGAAGCGCTGTTCAACAAACAGACCGAATTCGCGCGCACGCCGAAGTACCGGATCGAAGCACAAGCTGACGAATGGGTGGGCAAGAAGTACCGGCAGAGCTTCGTCGTCCAGCCGATGATCGAGCTGGCGCTCGGCCTCTACTTCACGGCGACCGTGTTCTACGCGCTGGCGAATGGGATCTACGGAACGCTGCCGTTCCTCGTGCTCTTCCAGATCGGGTTCCTGTATACCGGTCTCCTCTCGATCATTCAGCAATATGCGGGTGAGGTTGTTTTGGAGCCCGCTGAAGAGGAATCCTAGTTTAAGTTAGAGACTGCGGTATCGGAGTTCGCCTCCCCCCAAGCGACCCCCTCCGCGAGCCCTGAGGAGGTCATCGTGAAACCTGCATCCAAGGCGATGGCGCTCGCCATCGCGTCCGCGTTCGTTCTGTCCGCGCACTTCGCTGTCGCCGGCAGTGATGTGAAGACCAGCTTCGACAAGATGTTCGACTTCAAGAAGGTGCAGACCTGGTCATGGAGTCCGGAGAAGGGTCGAATCATCATGGCCCGGACCCAGGAGGATGACCCGGACGTCGCGCGAGCCAAGGCCGAGCCCATAATCCTCGATGCGGTGAAGACGGAGATGATGAATCGGGGCATGAGCCCTTCGACTGGCGCGTCGGACATCTCCCTCACGTACTACCTGCTGCTCTCGACCTCGGCGTCGACGCAGAGCCTTGGGGACTTCCTCCCTGCCACCACCATGTGGGGGCTGCCTCCGTTCGCACCCGCGACGCAATCGATGAAAGTGATGAACAAGGGGTCGCTCGTGCTCGACGCCAGCGCGAACGACGCCGTGGTGTGGCGAGGTCTGGCCGAAGCGAAGATCAAGTTCGACATCGACGACAAGCAGCGCGAGGCGCTGCTGCGCGAGGCGGTGCGAGATCTCGTGAAGGAATTCCCCGCGAAGAAGTAGAAACAGGCCACCCAGACGGGTGACTTGCCGCCGGGTGAGCGACTGGCAATAATGACGCGCCTACATGACGGTCAGGTCGCTCGTCGCGGCGGCGTTCGTGCTCTTCGCATGGGGCACGAGCGACGTCCTTCGCGCTGAATCGACAGCCTCGTCTCGCCCGGCGGCAGCCGCCCCTGACTACGGGCTTGCCGTCTGGGCTGCCGACAAGGGCCAGCCCCCCGGGGACGTGTTCGCGATCGCTCAGGATACCGAGGGATACCTCTGGCTCGGTACGCCGAACGGTCTGCACCGCTTCGACGGTGCGCGTTTCCAGCCATGGATCTCCTCGAACCCGGAGACCGCGCTTCCGAACGGTCCGATCCACGCCCTCGTTGGATCTCCCGACGGCGGTATCTGGATTGGCTTCGGCGGTGGCGGCAGCGTCGTCCGTATTCTGCGGGGACGGGTCACTCGATACTCTCCAGGCGACGGTGCGCCGCCAGGTGTCACCGCGATGATTCAGGATCGGCAGGGCGCGATCTGGGTTGCGGCGCGACGCGGGCTCTACCGATTCTTCAACAACCACTGGTCTCTCATCGGCGACGCCGAGGGCTACAACGGCGCGGAGGCGTTCAGCCTGTACGAGGATCGCGCCGGACGCGTGTGGGCGGGTACTGCCTCCGGCGTGTTTCGCCGTGAGCGTGAGAAGTTCGAGCTCGTCGATCGGGGAGAGACCAACGTGCAGAGTCTCACCGAGGACGCGGCCGGCGGCATCTGGGTGTCCGACTCGGTCGAGATTCTGAAAAAGCTGTCGACACACGCGGCGCCCCGTCACGGTCGCGAGATTCGCCTGCCCGCCGGTGCCTGGCGTTTGATGCGCGACGGCCGGAATCAGATCTGGGCCGCCGCGTTCGGTGGCGGCCTGATGCGCGTCCGCGATCCGCTGGCGCCGGCTCCAAGCCTCGAGCGCTTCGAATACGAGCATCGTCTTCCCGGGTCTCCCCGCTCCGTCTTCGAAGATCGCGAAGGCAACATCTGGGTCGGCATGCGCGGCGGGTTGATCCGGTTGTCGGAGCGCTCGTTTACCAACGTGCCTCTCGAAGGATTGAACAACGACGGCGTCCGCACGTCGGCCGTCGGCAGCGACG
The DNA here is from genome assembly GCA_036407095.1 of Vicinamibacterales bacterium. GTDB lineage: Bacteria > Acidobacteriota > Vicinamibacteria > Vicinamibacterales > UBA2999 > Gp6-AA40. Next base: position 279,804 of record DASWZV010000144.1, read on the forward strand.
GCAGCGTGTGGGTGGCGACCGGCCATGGTCTCAACCGATTCAGCGGCGGACGCCGCACGGCGTACGACGTCTCTCAGACGATGGCGCTGCACAGCGATCGGAAAGGTGTCATGTGGATCGCCGGCGGTCAGAGGATTTCGCGCTTCCGCGACGGCCGATTCGATCTGGTCACGATTCCGGGCGCCGTTCCCACCGCCCGCGTCATGGCGCTGACCACGGATGCGCACGATTCCGTGTGGTTCTGCACCGCCCTGAAGGGCGTGATGTCGTGGGACGGGCAGGCGCTCTCCCGATTCGAGAAACAGGCTGAGCTCAACGGGAAAGGTTGTCAGTCGATCTACACGGACAGTCAGGATCGCGTCTGGATCGGTCTGATATCCGGTGGCGCTGTCCTGTACGACAAGGGCACCTTCAGGAGCTTCACCGAGCGTGACGGGCTCGCGCGCGGCACCGTGCTCGCGATCATCGAGGATCGTCATGGCGCGATCTGGCTCAGCGCGACTGGTGGCGTGAGCCGATATGAGCACGGACGATTCACGACGCTCACGCCGGTGAACGCGCCGTTGACGGATCTCGTACCGGTGTTGGTGGAAGACCTCGACGGCCACATCTGGGTCGGCGTGAATTCCGGCGCCGCGATGATGCGCTTTCCCCCGAGCGAAGTCGACAAGGTCGCAGGGAGTCCCATGCACCAGGTCGAGTACAGCCTGTACGACGAGACCGATGGCATGCAGCAGGGCTCGCAGACATGGCAGAGCGGCGTCGGCGGCGTACGGGACACCGACGGTCGCTTGTGGGTCGCAACCGGGCTTGGCATGACGCTCATCGATCCGCGTCAGCTTCCGACCACGCATCGGCCGCCTCCGCCGCGCATCGAGAGTGTGACGGCGGATGGCCGGCGGGTGACGCCCACACGGGATCTCACGCTGCCTTCATCCACCTCGACGCTGCGGATCGACTTCGGCACCGTGAGTCTGTCGTCGGCCTCGAAGCTGCGTTTCAGGTACCTGCTCGAGGGAGTCGACGAAGACTGGGTCTATGCAGGAAGCGGGCGCGAGGCGATGTACGCCAACGTGCCGTCCGGCAACTACCGGTTTCGCGTCAGCACGACCGCAAACGGCGAGTGGACGGAGGCTGCGCGATGGGAGTTCGCAGTGGCGCCGCCCTTCTTTCGAACGCCAACCTTCCTCACGTCTTCCGTGTTGAGCCTGGCGATGATCGTCGCGATGGCCTGGTGGCTGCGCCTGCGCGCGGTGCGCAACCAGTACGCCCTGGTGTTTGCCGAGCGGGCCCGCGTCAGCCGCGAGATCCATGACACGCTGCTTCAGAGCCTGGCGGCCATCGGGGTCGAGCTCGAGACGATCGCGACCGAACTCGGTCCGTCACAGACCCCCGCGCGCGACGGCCTTCGTCGTCTTCGTCGGCAGATCAGCCACTGTCTGCGTGAAGCCCGTGAATCGATCCTCGAGCTGCGCCATCAATCGTTGAAGCCGATGGCTCTGGTCGATTCGCTGCGGGAGCTTGCCGTCAACACGACGTCGGCGAGAGGCGTGCAGACCGAGTTCACCGTCACCGGGCGCCCGCGACCGGGCCTCGCCGACGCCGATCGACAGCTCCTTCGCATCGCCCAGGAGTCGGTCAACAACGCCATACGCCACGGACGCGCCCGAACCGTGCGAATCAATCTGGCGTTCGACGACGACCGGGTCGTGCTGACCGTCTCGGACGACGGGTGTGGATTCGAGCCCGGCGATCGCGAGGCGGCGCCCTCGACAGGGGAACATCTCGGACTGCTGACGATGCGCGAGCGGGCGGCGAGGATTCGGGGGCAGCTTGCCATCATCAGCCGACCCGGCCAAGGGACGACGATCGAGACGTCGGCACCAGTGGGTGCCGAGTGATGACGAACGCGACGGCGAACACGATTCGCGTCTTGTGCGTCGACGATCACCGGCTCATGCGTGAGGGGATCGCACGCATCGTCGGCGTGCAGCCCGACATGACCGTGGTGGCACAAGCCAGCGATGGGGAGCAGGCGGTCGAGCAGTTCCTGCGGTTTCGACCCGATGTCACGCTGATGGACCTGGAGATGCCCACCATGCGCGGCGTCCAGGCGATCCACGCTATTCGCCGCCATGCGCCTGACGCCCGGATCGTCGTCCTCACGATGTATCACGGCGACGAGGACATCCACCGCGCGGTCGCCGCGGGGGCGGTCGGATATCTCCTGAAGGACACCCTTCCCGACGATCTGATTCGCGTCATCCGGGAAGTCCATTCAGGCCTGCGGGCGATTCCTCCCGAGATCGCTGCGGCCCTCGAGCAGCGCGCGAGCCAGCCCACGCTGACGCTGCGCGAATTCCAGGTACTGGAGCTGCTGGCAACGGGCAAGCGAAACAAGGAGATCGCCGCCTCGCTCGGCATCAGCGCCGACACCGCCAGCGCGCACGTCAAAAGCATCTTCCAGAAATTCAACGTGCACGATCGCACGGCGGCACTGGCGGAAGCACTGCGCCGGGGGATCATTCACCTTCGGTGAATTTGGTCCTTCGTGCTTGGTGCTTGGTCCTTGGTCCGTCCGTTGGGCAGGGTCCGTTGGTCCATCGCGCGCGGGACGGACTAAGGACCAAGCACCAAGGCCCAAGGACCATGCAGCCCCCCCCATTCTGGGTATGTCGGGCCGACCCCCGAACGTGGATGATTGTGCGCCCCATGACCAAAGGGACTGCGCTGACCACGGCGCTCGGGATCACCATCCTGGCGTTGCTGTCCCTGACGGTGCTTCCTGCGCAGCAGATTCAATCGTCTGGCCGGTCGCTGTCGGATCGCGACCGCATCGAGATTCAGCAGCTCGTACGCAAGTACGCGTGGGCACTCGACAGCGGTGACGACTACGGATACGCCTACGCCGATCTGTTCACGCCCGACGGCGTATTCGTCGGAATGAACCAGGGGCCCGATGGCCGCTCTTATCAGGGTCGAGATCAGCTTGCGAGTCTCGCGCGCGGCGGTGTGCGCGGGGCGACGAGGCAAAGTCATTTCACGATGAACCACGTGATTACTCCGACGGCGGAGGGAGCCGTCGGCCGCGTCTACGTCGTGATGATCGATGTCGGCATCGTCGGACAGCCGAACGCGGTGAATCACGGCGGCCACTACGACGACGTCTACGACAAGACGTCAGTCGGGTGGCGGTTCAAGCGGCGCACTTATTGGGAATCGAAAGCCGATGTGAATGGGGTGAAGCCATGACCGTTCGCAGCCGCCTGATCGCGACCTTGGCGGTATGTGCTGTCGGTGGTCTGCTGTTGTCCGCCGTCGCCCTCCGCGGACAGCAACGAAACACGGGGGCGTCGACGGCAATCTCCACGCTGACGCCGCAGGACTACCTCGATATTCAACAGCTGGTTTCGAGCTATCCCTACGGGCTCGATGGCAACACCGACAACGGTGCGAGCTACGCCAACCTGTTCGCACCCGGTGCTGTCTTCGGGCGCCCGAGAACGGAAGGCCGCGACAACCTCGCGGCGCTCGCGAACCGGGAACCTCACGGCGCGAACTACGTCCGTCACTTCATCACCAACCACGTGATCGAGCCGGCACCGGGCGGCGCCGTTGGCAAAGAGTACGCCGTCATCATCGACATCGGCGAGAACGGGAACCCCGGCCGGATTTTTCTCGGCGGTCGTTATGACGACGAGTACGTGAAGACGCCACAAGGCTGGAAGTTCAAGATGCGCACGTTCACGCCATCGCGGGTCGACGTGCCGGGGACCCCGGCTGGCCGCGGCGCCGGTGCACCCCCGACGGGTGGACAAGGCCGGCAATGACGAAGCGAGTCCACATGCGAATCACACGCGTGACGTCACTCCTGGCTGCGACGCTCGTTTGTGCGGCGCCTGTTCGCGGGCAGCAGCTACTCACCGCACAGGATCGCGCGGAGATTCAGGATCTCACCGCGCGCTACGCGCGCACGCTCGGCACGTGCGCCGCTGAGGAGTACGCCGACCTCTTCGCGCCGGAGACCGGGTACTTCGCAAGCAACATTCGCGGCGAGGTCGTCGGGCGCGACCGGTTGATCGCGCTCGTCCGCAGCGAACGTCAATGTACGAACCCGCCGCCGTCGACAAGCGGCGCCGCACCTGCTGCGAGGCCCGTACCGCCGGTCACGATCACGGAGTCGTCGAGCGGGGTGACGGGGCGAGCGGAGCTCGGCGCCAATGTGGGCCAGTACGACGACGAGTACGTGAAGACGCCGAAAGGATGGCGGTTCAGGTCCAGGACCGTGATGACCTCGCAGGAACTCAAGGCGGGGTTGAGTGTGCAGGATGTCAGGGCGATCAGAAGGCTGGCAGGAACGGATCTCGGGCAGTTCGATGACCTGTACGTCGCAGGCTCGGATGGCGTGAAACGGTTCAGAGCGTCGGGCGTGGCGCTGGGGTTGTCTCAAGAGGGCGTGACCGGGCGGGCCTACTTGAAAAGCAACGGCGGCCACTACGACGACGTCTATGTGAGAACACCGGAGGGAGGATGGCGATTCAAGTCGCGCGCCTATGTCGCCGACACTCCCGCCGCCGGCGGCGCGACGCCGTCATCGTCTGGCGCCGCTCGCTGAGCGCGCCTTGCAGCAAACAGCCGTCGTGTCCGCCTTCAGGCGGACCGCGCAGTCACCGCAGCTCCATGGGAGGGGTGCCGTATGTGGCGATTCACACGTGTCGCGTTGATGCTCTTCGGGTTGGTCGCGTTCGCCCCGATCATGGCGTACGCCCAGGCATCGATCACCGGCGTCGTTCGCGATGCGTCTGGTGGCGTTTTACCGGGAGTCACGGTCGAAACTACGAGCCCGGTGCTGATCGAGAAGTCGCGTACGGTCGTGACCGATGGCAACGGCCAGTATCGTTTCGAGGCGCTGAGACCCGGCTCGTATGCGGTGACGTTCGCGCTGAGCGGGTTTTCGACCGTCCGCCGCGAGGGCGTCGAGCTGACCGGGTCGTTCGTGGCCACCATCGATGTCGAGCTGCGCGTGGGTGCGCTGCAGGAGACGATCACCGTCACAGGTGAGAGCCCGCTCGTCGACGTGCAGCGGAGCACGCAGCAGCGTGTCTTCGATTCGGCCACGATCGAAGCGATCCCTGCGGGCCGTAGCCACATCGACATGGTGGTGCTGATCCCCGGCCTGGCGGCGGCACAGCCCGGCCGCGGCGGACTCGCAGACGTCGGCGGCACCAACAATCTGCAGAACACGACGTTCCAGATTCACGGCGGCCGCACCAGCGACACCCGGCTGCAGCTCGATGGCGTGCGACTCGGCAACGTGCTCTCGGGAGGCGAGTTCTCGAACTTCGTGCCCGATACCGGCTCGACGCAAGAAGTGACGGTGGACTACGCGGCCGTTTCCGCCGAGCAGCCCTTCGGTGGGTTGCGCATCGACATCATCCCGCGCGAAGGTGGCAATTCGTTCAAGGGGACGGTCTTTGCCACCGGCGTCAACTCGGGGTGGCAAGGCAACAATCTCACCGAGGAGTTGAAGAACCGGGGCCTTCCCGACCCGAACGAGATGAAGCTCGCGTATGACGTAAACCCCTCGGTGGGCGGTCCACTCGTTCGCGAGCGGCTCTGGAACTACACGTCGGCGCGCTGGCAGGCGAATCAGAACTACATCGCCGGCCTCTACTACAACAAGAACGAAGGCGACCCGACCAAGTGGCTGTATGAGGCCGACACGTCGCGTCGCGGCTTCTTCTCGCTGAAGCAGAACGGCATCAACACACGGTTCACGTGGCAGGCGGCACAGAAGCACAAGCTGGCCCTGTATATCGACAACCAATCGCGCGTCTGGGACGACACGCGTGCGGGCGTCTCGCCGGAATCGGCGGTCGCCTATCGGTTCCCGGTGCTCAGTCTGGTGCAGGGGAGCTACACGGCCCCGTTGACGAACAAGCTGCTGTTCGAGGCGCGGTTTGCGCAGCGCGGTGAGGCGTTCGGCAATCAGTTGCCGGACGAGGGCTCCGTCTATCGCAACATGATCCCGGTGCTCGAGCAGTCGAACACCTTCTTCTACCGGGGCAAGGGCGGCGATGGCGGCACCAGCGGGCTCTTTGGCTACTCAGCCCAGACGATCAACACTGCGGTCACCTCGATGTCGTATGTGACCGGCTCTCACTCGCTCAAGGTCGGCTTCAGTGACACATGGGCGCGCACCGTGAGCACATCGGACTCGAACTCGAGTTACATGCAGTTCCGGTTCAACAACGGCATCCCGAATCAGGTGACGTTGTACGGCGTACCGACGCGCGGTGAATCGCTCGTCAAGGGTGAGGTCGGGGTGTTCGCCCAGGATCGCTGGACGATTCAGCGCTGGACGCTCAATGCCGGCGTCCGCTACGACGGCTTCCGTGGCGGCTACCCGGATCAGTCTCGCGGACCCGCGCCGCTGCAGCCGACGCGCAACTTCACGTTCCCCGCGGTCACGACGATGAGTCTGAACGACATCACGCCGCGTCTCGGTGCCACGTACGATCTCTTCGGCAACGGCAAGACCGCGGTCAAGGCGAGCCTCGGCAAGTACATGCTGACGCTCTTCACGATTGGTAATCCGGCCGGTGTCAGCACGACGACCACACGGAACTGGGATGACTTCACGTTCCCGGTTGGCGATCCGCGGCGAGGCAACTTCAATCCCGACTGCGACATGCTCAATTCGGCCGCCAACGGCGAATGCTCGGCGTACCTCAGTGCGTTCGGCACGCTGACGTCGGTCGCGCAGTTCGACGAGAAGACGCGGTTCGGATGGGGCAACCGCGCCTACAACTGGGAGTTCTCGACCAGCGTGCAGCACCAGCTCGCGCCGCGGGTAGGCGTCGACGTCGGCTATTTCCGGCGCTGGTTTGGCAACTTCCAGGTCTCGCAGCTCAGGGGACTGACGGCGGCGGACTTCGACAAGTACAGCGTGACGGCGCCGCTCGACAGCCGTCTGCCCGGCGGCGGCGGATATCAAATCACCGATCTCTACAACATCAATACCACCAAGGTGGGTGTCGGCACGGTCTACACCGCGCTGGCGCGTGACTTCGGCGATCAGAGCGAGTACTGGAACGGCGTCGACTTCAGCGCGAACGCCCGTCTGCAGCGTGGCGTGACGCTGCAGGGCGGCGTCAGCACCGGCCGCGCGACGACCGACAACTGCGATGTCATTTCGAATTCGCAGGGAGCGGTGTTCGGCGTGGTCGCCCCGGGGGCGGGCCCGAGTCAGCGTGGCTGTCACGTCCAGGCGGCCTTCCTCACGCAGCTGAAGCTGCTCGGCACGTATCTCGTGCCGGTCATCGACTTGAATGTCGCGGCAACGATGCAGAGCACGCCCGGTCCAGTGATCAGCGCGAACCGGGTGTTCCCCAACGCGGAAGTGCAAGGCTCGCTCGGCCGTCCGCTCGCGGCAGGCGCGCAGAACGTGACGATCAACATGCTGCTGCCGGGCGATATCTACGGCGATCGCGTCAACCAGTTCGATATGCGCCTCGGTAAGACGATCAGATTCGGTGCCCGACGCGCGATGGTGAATCTCGACATCTACAATGTGTTCAACCGAAGTCCCGTGATGCAGGAGAACCCCAGTTACGCCGTGTGGCGGACGCCGCAGCGCATCATGGATGCGAGGCTGTTCAAGGTGAGCGGCCAATTCGATTTCTAGAGCACGCGGAGGGGGCAGAGCGCGCGGAGAAGAGCGTTTCACGCAGAGATCGCAGAGGGGCAGAGATCGCGGAGCGCGCCGTGCGACGAGTGACCCGCGTGTTGTCAATGGCGGGGATTGCGGGT